>NZ_PNCI01000004.1 GCF_005887095.1 Pseudoalteromonas rubra
CTGTTCTTTGGCCAAACGCTCCGCTTCTTCTCGCGCAGCCTGCTCTTCGGCTAAGCGAGCGGCTTCTCGTTCAGCTTCTTGCTGTTTTTTGTCTGATTTTCCGAACCCTAACCAGGATAGAATTTTGCTCTTTTTACCCATAACTCGCTAAATACCGTTTTAGTGTGCAATCAAATTAGTGAGAACTTATTGACGCAGATAATCCATGCGCATGAGCGCTCTGGTGGAAGACCTGACAGGCCATGTACATGGCTGATAACAAGCTCTGTCATTACTGGGGCGACAGTGTACCATGTTCCAATAGGATGAAAAATCACAGCTTAATGATATCTGTCTGATAACGGCACCAGGCAGCAATAAATCTTGCTATACACCTGCCCCGATGCGGTATACTGACTGCTATCTTTTGCACGCAGTTGGTAAAAAATGAGAAAGCAACAATCCAAAAAGCCAGTGTCAGGGCATATTCGTGTGATCAGTGGTCGATTTCGGGGTCGTAAATTACCGGTCAAAGACGTTGAAGGGCTCAGGCCAACCACCGACAGAGTCAAAGAAACCCTGTTCAATTGGCTAATGCAGGATGTCAGAGATGCCAAAGTATTAGATTGCTTTGCCGGTTCTGGTAGCCTCGGATTTGAGGCTTTATCACGATTTGCGCACAGCGCCAGCTTTTTCGAATTCGACAAACAAGTTGCCCAGCAGCTGCAACAGAATATTGTTACCCTCAAGCTGGATAATGCCCAGGTCGAGCACGGTGACACCTTGGCCAGACTGGCCACAGAGGCGCCACACGCTTATGATCTGGTTTTTGTCGATCCGCCATTCAGGCGCGATATGGTGCAAACCAGCTGTGCTTTGCTCGAAACCAATCACTGGCTGAGCGAAGATGCTCTGATTTATGTCGAGTTTGAACGCGAAAGTACCCCTTCATTCCCTGAAAATTGGACCATTTTAAAGGAAAAGTTGGCGGGTCAGGTTTGTTGCCGACTCTTCCAGCGCACTTAATTACTCAGCAATAACAAGACTAAATAGCTGAAATAATAGGCAGTTTAGTATAAATGCTCGTACCCAATCTCGTGTCGGGCTTCGGGCATGACAGCTGCTGCAATTTTAACTATAATTTGATCTTTACATGCGGTGATGCTTCGGCTTACAATACCGCACCATTTTTGAACCAATTGACCCTTTTTTGGTCGGTTAGAGCAAAGCTCACTAATTAGGTAGGTGAATTTTTAATGCCAGTAATTAAAGTAAGAGAGAACGAACCGTTTGACGTAGCACTTCGTCGTTTCAAGCGTTCATGTGAAAAAGCAGGTATCCTTTCAGAAGTTCGTCGTCGCGAGCACTATGAAAAGCCAACAGCTGAGCGTAAGCGCAAGAAAGCAGCTGCTGTAAAGCGTCACATGAAAAAGCTTTCTCGCGAAAACGCACGTCGCGTTAAATTATACTAATCGCTGCGAGTCTTGCATATGAGCCTGTTAGCTACGTTAAAAGACGCGCAAAAAGCAGCCATGAAAGCCAAAGACAAACCTCGTCTTACTGCTATTCGTGCTGCCCTTGCTGAAGTTAAGCAACGAGAAATCGATAACCAAACGACACTGGACGACGCAGGTATTACCTCTGTTTTAGTGAAGCTGGTAAAGCAACGCCGCGATTCTTATACTCAGTATAAAGACGCTGGCCGCGAAGACTTAGCCGACGTAGAAGCTGGTGAGATCACTGTGCTGGAGTCCTTCTTACCTCAACCTTTGAGTGAAGAAGAGATAGCAACATTGATCGATTCTGCAATCGCCGATACCGGCGCCGCTGGCATGCAGGACATGGGCAAAGTAATGGGCGTGATTAAAGCAAAAGCTGAAGGTCGCGCTGATATGGGCAAAGTTTCAGGTTTAATTAAACAGAAGCTTAGCGCATAAGCCCCGCATCAAGTATGATTATAAGTAAACCGAGCCTAGCGCTCGGTTTCTTCGTCTAAGCGATAGGGTAAAAATGGCAGGAAAAATTCCAAGACAATTTATTGACGACCTGTTGGCCAGAACCGACATCGTTGAATTAATCGATAACCGCATCGGTCTGAAAAAAGCCGGCAAAGATTATCAGGCCTGCTGCCCTTTTCATAACGAGAAATCTCCCTCTTTCACCGTCTCTCGTGACAAGCAGTTTTATCACTGCTTTGGCTGCGGTGCTAACGGCAACGCGATTTCATTTTTAATGGAATACGACAAGCTGGAGTTTGTCGATGCCATCGAAGAACTGGCGGGACAATTCAGCCTGGAGATCCCCAGAGAACAAGGTCTGGGTGGGCCACAACGTAGCTTCGAAGAGAAAAAGTCCGACTACGATCTGATGCAGCAAACTGCGCGCTTTTATCAGCAGCAACTTAATCAGCATCAGAAATCCGCAGAGGTTAAAGCCTATATTTCTGGACGTGGCTTATCCCAGCAAACCATAGATAAGTTTCAGATGGGTTTTGCACCGCCCGAGTGGGATCAACTTATTCGCACGCTGGCACGCAACCCGGCTCAGCGTCAGCAGCTGGTTGAATTGAAACTCGCGACAGAAAAGTCACCGGGCCGTCAGTTTGACTTTTTCCGCGACCGACTGATGTTCCCCATTCGTGACAAACGTGGTCGGGTGATCGCCTTCGGTGGTCGTGTTATGGGGCAAGATCAGGGACCCAAATATCTCAACTCGCCGGAAACCCGAATTTTCCATAAAAGCTTTGAGCTATACGGCTTTTACGAAGCAAAACAGGCTCATCGCCAGCTTGCACAAGTGCTGATTGTCGAAGGGTATATGGATGTCGTCGCCTTGTCGGAATATGGTATCGACTATGCGGTGGCAGCATTGGGCACAGCGACGACAGCAGAACACATGCAAACCTTATTTCGCAATACCGATCAGGTGATCTGTTGTTACGATGGTGACCGCGCTGGTAAGGATGCCGCCTGGCGGGCACTTGAGCATGCCCTGCCCAACCTGAAAGACGGTAAGTCACTGCGCTTTGTGTTCCTCCCGGATGGCGAAGACCCGGATTCCTTAGTGCAAAAAGAGGGCAAAGACGCCTTTGAGCAACGCCTGGCAGAGGCTGAAGATTACAGCAAAGTACTGTTCGCTCGTTTATCAGAACAATGTGATTTAACCACAGATGCCGGCAAGGCCAAGCTACTCAGTGAAGCCCTGCCATTGGTGGAAAAAGTGCCCAGTGAGTATTACCAGGAGTCTTTGTTGACCACTCTGGCACGCTTAATCGGCCGCACCCGTGAGCAGCTTAGTGCCAAACTGGCGACACCGCGCAAACAGCACGCCATAGAGCGTAAATTTAAAGTGACACCCATGCGTCGGGCCATTGGCCTGTTGTTGCAACATCCGAGTTTGGCATCTGTCGTTGAGCATTTACCTGAGCTGGCAGAATTGCCCTTACCCGGTATGCGTCTGTTCCTGACGTTGCAGGCGACTTGCTTATCGCGACCCGATTATACCACTGCGCATATTCTTGAAGCTTTTAGGGACACACCGGAATACTCAGCGCTGAACAAGCTGGCTACCTGGCAGCATAATATCGATGAAGAAAAGCTGGTTGATGAATTTAAAAATACTTTTCAGTTTATTGAAGATCAGTGTTTAAATTTGCGCCTTGAGACCTTATTAATAAAAGACAAAACCGAAGGCTTAAATAGCGATGAACGACTGGAATGCGCGCTCCTGACCCAAGCGTTAGGTGCGCGAAGAACTGGTCAAAAATAATTTTTGCTGTTATAATGTTCTATTCACTGCGTCAACCAAAATAGTGTGGTTTTTAGCTGACGCCCGTTGTAACAACTTTATCAGAGTGGAAGCAATAATCTCTATGGATCAATCTCCTCAGTCACAACTCAAACTTCTGATTCAGAAAGGTAAAGAGCAAGGTTACTTAACTTTTGCAGAAGTTAACGATCATCTTCCACAAGACATCATAGATTCGGATCAAGTAGAAGATATCATTAGCATGATCAATGATATGGGTATCCAGGTAGCAGAATCTGCACCGGACGCCGATGAACTGATGATGCAGGAAACCACGACCGACGAGGATGCAGCCGAAGCAGCGGCTGCCGCATTGGCAACGGTAGAAAAAGAAATCGGCAGAACCACAGATCCCGTGCGTATGTACATGCGCGAAATGGGCACGGTTGAACTGCTGACTCGTGAGGGCGAAATCCAAATCGCTAAGCGAATTGAAGAGGGGATTAATCAGGTACAGATCTCTGTTGCCGAATATCCCGAAGCAATTACCTACCTGCTTGAACAATGGGACAAATACGAAGCCGAAGAGATGCGCTTAAGCGACATCGTTTCTGGTTTCTTTGACTCGTTAGAAGACGATGAAGCCCCGATTTCAGCAACACACATCGGTTCAGAGCTAAGCGAAGAAGACTTAGACGATGAAGACGATGATGGTGATGAAGACGACGACGATTCAGAAGATGCAGACACAGGCCCGGATCCTGAAATTGCACGCGAGCACTTCGAAGAATTAAGAACCCTGTACAACAACGCACGTAAGTGCTTTGAAGTAAAAGGTCGTGCACACCCGGACTCTCAAGCGGCCATCGCCGAGATTGGCGAGCTGTTCCGTAAGTTCAAGCTGGTTCCAAAACAGTTTGACCGCATGGTAAATAACATGCGCGACATGATGGATCGCGTTCGTGTACAAGAACGTATCATCATGAAGCAAGCTGTTCAGATTGCAAAGCTGCCGAAGAAAACTTTCATCAAGCACTTTGCTAATAATGAAACAGACATGGCCTGGGTGGATGCAGAAATTGCCGCAGGTGACAAACACTCAGCTAAACTGGCAGACGTTAAGCCAGAAATCGAACGCTGTGTGAACAAGTTAACTGCCATTGAAGAAAGCACTGGCCTGAGCATTGAGCGTATTAAAGACATCAACCGCCGCATGAGCATTGGTGAGGCCAAAGCCCGCCGTGCGAAAAAAGAGATGGTTGAAGCCAACTTACGTCTGGTTATCTCAATTGCCAAAAAGTACACCAACCGTGGCCTGCAATTTTTGGATCTAATCCAGGAAGGTAACATAGGTCTGATGAAAGCGGTTGATAAATTCGAATACCGCCGTGGTTACAAGTTCTCGACTTATGCAACCTGGTGGATCCGTCAGGCAATTACCCGCTCTATTGCGGATCAGGCGCGTACTATTCGTATTCCGGTACACATGATAGAAACGATCAACAAATTGAATCGTATCTCTCGTCAAATGCTACAGGAAATGGGTCGTGAGCCCAGCCCGGAAGAGCTGGCAGAGCGCATGATGATGCCAGAAGACAAGATCCGTAAAGTGCTGAAAATTGCCAAAGAGCCTATCTCCATGGAAACCCCAATCGGTGATGATGAAGATTCGCATCTGGGTGATTTCATTGAAGACACGACAATTGAGTCGCCAGTGGATTCAGCCACTATGGAGAGCTTACGTGGTGCCACCAATGAAGTACTTGCTGGCCTGACGGCACGTGAGGCCAAGGTACTACGCATGCGTTTCGGTATCGACATGAACACCGACCATACTCTGGAAGAAGTAGGTAAGCAATTTGACGTGACACGTGAACGTATCCGTCAGATTGAAGCGAAGGCTTTGCGTAAGCTTCGCCACCCTTCACGCTCTGACTTACTGAAGAGCTTCCTGGATGTGAAAGGCTAAGCGCCCATTCAAAATCATCAAAGGCCGCATTTGCGGCCTTTTTAGTTTACTCTGGGATCGATAGACCCGATTTATAAATAGGTAACAACTATGGCTTGGATCCAGATCCGCATTGATGCCGACAAAAACAGCGCCGACCATTACAGCGATCTGCTGATGGAGATCGGCTGCCCGTCCGTCACCTATATTGACGGACAAAACAACCCCATCTATGAGCCTAAGCCCGGTGAAGTGCTGCTTTGGCCGCAAACCATAGTGATTGGCTTGTTTGAGGCCAACCACGATATGCAGGCGGTTGTCGACTACCTGAAGACCGCCAGTGATGCCCCACTTAAATACAAGCTGGAGCAGCTCGAAGACAAAGACTGGGAACGCGAGTGGATGGATAACTTCCACCCGATCAAATTTGGTGAGCGTTTGTGGATCTGCCCGAGCTGGCGCGACGTGCCGGATCCGGATGCCGTCAATGTACTACTCGACCCAGGCCTCGCCTTCGGTACAGGTACCCATGCCACCACAGCGTTATGTCTGAAATGGCTGGAGCAACAGGACCTCAGTGGTAAAACTGTGGTCGACTTTGGTTGTGGTTCAGGGATCCTGGGGATCGCAGCGATCAAACTGGGCGCAGAGCGGGTGATCGGCATCGACATCGATCCACAGGCTTTGGTTGCCAGCCGAGACAATGCTGCACGCAATGGCGTAGCCGATCAGCTGGAAGTGTATTTACCTGAGAACCAACCTGATTTCTCTGCGGATATTGTAGTCGCAAATATCCTGGCACAGCCGCTCAGAGAGCTCCATGAAGTGATCCTCGGATTCCTTAAACCTGGCGGCGAAATTGCCATGTCAGGCATTCTGGAAGAACAGGCGCAATCGGTTGCCGATGTCTATGCCCCTTTCCTTGCACTTGACGCCATTGCTCAGGAAGGCGAATGGACCCGAGTGAGCGGAAAAAAAGGTTAGTGCCTTATCACGCGTAAAGCCCTTAGTTAACAGGCTTTACGCATTTTTTACAGTGCTCCCTTTACCTCATCAAAATGAAAAGCGGTTAATTTTAAAACAATTCTGACCTTCAGTCAGTTTGTTATGAAAAGTCAACCCGTCAAGCTCAAAAAAAAAGCACTTATGTTCAATTTATAGCCTTTGATTTTTGCAAAAAAAACCGTAAACTTAGCGCCCCTTGAAAAGAGGCGGATTGAACTGCAGTGCGTATTGGTCCTTACCAACTTGAAAACAACTTAATGGTCGCGCCAATGGCGGGGATCACCGACAGACCTTTCAGACAATTGTGTCGGCGCTTAGGTGCAGGACTGGCGGTGTCAGAAATGTTGTCTTCAAATCCTAAGGTATGGAAAACCGATAAGTCGATGAACCGCATGGATCACAGTGGTGAATCGGGTATCCGTTCTGTGCAAATTGCCGGAGCAGATCCCGAGTTGATGGCACAGGCCGCACAGTTCAATGTCAGCAATGGCGCGCAGATCATAGATATCAATATGGGCTGCCCCGCTAAGAAAGTGAATAAAAAGCTGGCAGGCTCAGCACTATTGCAATATCCGGAACTAGTGGAAGAGATAGTTCAGGCTGTGGTCAACGCAGTCGATGTCCCGGTCACGCTAAAGATCCGTACAGGATGGGATCCGGAAAATCGCAATGGTATTGAGATTGCCCGTATTGCCGAACGTAATGGCATTGCTTCTTTAGCCGTACATGGACGCACCCGTGCATGTATGTATAAAGGCGAAGCCGAGTATGCCACGATCAAAGCGATCAAGGCGGCGGTTGGCATTCCTGTTGTGGCTAATGGGGATATAGATTCTCCACAAAAAGCCAAACAGGTGCTGGAATTTACGGGCGCAGATGCCATCATGATTGGTCGAGCAGCCCAAGGTCGTCCCTGGATTTTCCGGGAGATAGACCATTACTTGCGTACTGGAGAAACGCTTGCAGCCCCGGAGTTATCCGAGGTTCGCAGCATTTTGATGGAGCACTTAGTGAACCTTCATCAATTCTACGGTATGCCAATGGGTGTACGCATCGCACGCAAACATGTGTCCTGGTATTTGCAGGCCCATGACCAAGAAGGTCAATTTAGGCGAGTATTCAATGCGCTGGACGATGCCACTGAGCAGGTCGAGACATTAGAACACTATTTTGAAACACTAGCAGCTAACTAAGAAAGAGACATAAAGATGTTCGAACAAAATGTGACTTCTCCATTTATCACTAACGCTCATGTTCAGTCACAAGAGAAACCGCAACCACTTCGCGATGCAGTGAAAAAAGCTGTACACCACTACCTGAAACAGCTTAACGGTCAGGACGTACAAGACGTTTATGAGTTGGTTCTTTCTGAGCTTGAAGCACCACTACTTGAAGAAGTAATGACTTACACACGTGGTAACCAAACTCGTGCTGCCATCTTACTGGGTATCAACCGTGGTACACTGCGTAAGAAACTGAAAAAGTACGGCATGAACTAATCTGTTCCTGTTAAAATTGAAAAAAGCACCTGCGGGTGCTTTTTTTGTTTCCCCTACTCTCTGGCATATTGTTGCTGTAAACAAAACACTTACCAGCAATTAAAGACACACAGCGAAAAGCAACTCTGTTTTTCTCAATCTCACTCACGCATTTTCAATCGTTTTCTGAGCCAAGTTAGGCTAAAATACAGCACTTCTAAGCTAGCCCTTAACTTATCATTGAGGAAACCTGAACCATCATGGATATACATCGTCCAATTCGTCGCGCGCTGCTGAGCGTGTCTGACAAAACCGGTATCGTTGAATTTGCCCGAGCTCTGAGCGAGCAAGGCGTTGAACTGCTATCAACTGGCGGCACCTGTAAACTCATTGCCGAGAACGGCATTCCTGTTACTGAAGTATCTGACCACACTGGTCACCCGGAAATCATGGACGGCCGGGTCAAAACCCTACACCCGAAAATCCACGGTGGTATTTTGGCTCGTCGCGGCCAGGACGAAGGCGTGATGGCAGACAACAACATCTCAGCCATTGATATGGTCGTAGTCAACTTATACCCCTTTGCACAAACCGTTGCAAAAGCTGACTGCTCACTGGAAGATGCCATTGAGAACATCGACATCGGCGGTCCAACTATGGTTCGCGCTGCTGCGAAGAACCACAAAGATGTGACCATTGTTGTGAATGCAGCTGACTATGACCGTGTTATCAACGAGATGAAAGCGAATAATGGCTCAACTGAGTACAAGACGCGCTTTGACCTGGCGATTGCAGCTTATGAGCACACAGCGCAGTATGACGGTATGATCGCGAACTACTTTGGTAAAATGGTCCCAGACTATACCGAAGAGGCTGCTGAAGACTCTAAGTTCCCGCGCACCATCAATATGCAGTTCACCAAGAAGCAGGATATGCGCTACGGTGAAAACTCGCATCAGGATGCGGCCTTCTATGTTGAAAACGACATTGAAGAAGCGTCAGTGGCAACTGCGAAACAGATTCAGGGTAAAGCACTGTCTTACAACAACATCGCGGATACCGATGCCGCCCTTGAGTGTGTGAAGAGCTTTTCAGAACCTGCCTGTGTGATCGTTAAACACGCCAACCCCTGTGGCGTGGCAGAAGATAAAGACATCCTGAGCGCCTATGACCGCGCCTTTAAAACCGATCCAACGTCTGCATTTGGTGGCATCATTGCTTTCAACCGTGAACTGGATGCTGACACGGCAGAAGCCATCATCTCACGTCAGTTCGTTGAAGTGATCATCGCACCTAAGATTTCTGACGCGGCAGCACAGATTGTTGCAGCGAAGAAGAACGTGCGTTTGCTGGAGTGTGGTGAATGGCAAACGGCAACAACCGGTGTCGACATTAAACGGGTTAATGGTGGTGTGCTGATTCAAGACCGCGACCAGGGCATGGTTCAGGCGAGCGATCTGAAAGTCGTGTCTAAGCGCCAGCCAACCGAGCAAGAGCTGAAAGATCTGATGTTCTGCTGGAAAGTAGCTAAATTCGTTAAGTCGAATGCAATCGTTTATGCACGCGATGGCATGACCATAGGTGTGGGTGCCGGCCAGATGAGCCGTGTTTACTCTGCGAAAATCGCTGGTATCAAAGCCGCAGATGAAAATCTGGAAGTCAAAGGCTCTGTGATGGCCTCTGATGCCTTCTTCCCATTCCGCGATGGCATCGATGCAGCAGCCGAAGCCGGTATCACGGCGGTTATCCAGCCTGGTGGCTCAATGCGCGATGAAGAAGTCATTGCCGCAGCCGACGAAGCGGGCATGGCCATGGTCTTCACTGGCATGCGTCACTTCCGTCACTAATCGATGAGCGCGAAACCTTCACCGTTTCGCGCTTTTTGTTTGCGCTAATTTCCAGTATTGTGGGTAAAGACAATCACAATAATGACAGTGAAGGAACTGACTATGAAATTTGCCATTAAATCTATCATCGCAGCAGGCATTCTGACCGCTCTGAGCGGCTGTAACAGCACCACGGACAGCGGTGCATCCAGTGAGATCACCTCTGCCGTTGCAAGCGCAGAGCGTAAAGCGGAAAACCGCGCCCGTGACCAGTATCGTAATCCGGAGCAAACCCTGGCATTTTTTGGCGTACAGCCAAATATGACGGTAGTTGAAATTGCCCCAGGTGGCGGCTGGTATAGCGAAATTCTGGCCCCGATTGTTAAAGGCCAAGGTACCTACTATGCGGCGCACTTCCCAGAGAATAGTGAAGGCTACTTCAAACGTTCACTGGATGGCTTCAAGAAAAAAATCGCAGAAGATGCGCGTTTCAGTGAAGTCAAAGTCACCGAGTTTGCACCTGGCACGCACACCAATATAGCGCCTGCGGGCAGCGCCGATATGGTGCTCATCTTCCGCAGTGTACATAACTGGTATATGCGTCAGGGTGACGAAGGTGTGTTGTCTGCCTTTCAGGCTTTCAATAAAGCATTGAAACCAGGTGGCACTTTGGGCGTTGTTGCACACCGCTTACCTGAACACCGTGATGATAAAGATCAGCAAAATTCTGGTTATATGAAGCAAAACCATGTCATCAGTCTCGCGAAGCAAGCTGGATTCGAATTAGTTGCAAGCAGTGAAATCAACGCCAACCCGTTGGACAGTGCCAACCACCCGAAAGGCGTGTGGACTTTACCACCACGTTTAGCTTTGGGTGATGAAAAGGCCGAGCAGTACAAGGCCATCGGGGAAAGCGATCGAATGACCCTGAAATTCAAAAAGCTTTAATAGGAATCAATTGCCATGAATATACTCGTCATTGGCAGCGGTGGCCGTGAACACGCTCTGGCGTTCAAGGCTGCACAAAACCCATCTGTAAAAACGGTCTTTGTTGCGCCAGGCAACGCAGGCACGGCACTTGAGCCAAAACTGCAAAATGTCGCCATTGGTGTGGAAGACATCGACGCACTACTGGCTTTTGCCACAGAGAATAAGGTCGAGCTGACCATTGTTGGCCCTGAAGCGCCACTGGTGATCGGCGTGGTAGACCGCTTCCGAGAAGCCGGTCTGGCTATTTTCGGTCCGACTCAGGGCGCCGCTCAGCTGGAAGGCTCTAAGTCATTTACTAAGGACTTTTTGGCACGCCATCAGATCCCGACAGCGGCCTATCAGACCTTTGAAGAGATCGAACCTGCTCTGGCCTATGTCAAAGCGCAAGGCGCCCCCATTGTTGTCAAAGCAGATGGCCTGGCTGCCGGTAAAGGTGTGATCGTGGCAATGACCGAAGCGGAAGCGGAAGACGCCATTCGCGATATGCTGGCGGGTAATGCCTTTGGTGAAGCCGGTAGCCGCGTGGTGATCGAGGAATTCCTTGAAGGTGAGGAAGCCTCGTTCATCGTGATGGTCGATGGTAAAAACGTTTTGCCATTCGCCACCAGTCAGGACCACAAGCGCGCTTATAATGGCGATGAAGGTCCGAACACGGGCGGCATGGGCGCATACTCTCCTGCTCCGGTTGTAACTGCAGAGATCCACCAGCGTATTATGGATGAAGTGATAACACCAACCGTTGAAGGCATGGCGGCGGAAGGCTACCCTTACACTGGCTTCCTGTATGCGGGCCTGATGATTGCTGCAGACGGTACCCCTAAAGTGATTGAGTACAACTGTCGCTTTGGTGACCCTGAAACGCAGCCTATCATGCTGCGTTTGCAATCGGATTTGGTCACACTGATTGAAGCGGCTAACCGTCAGGAGCTTGATCAGACTGAGATCCAGTTTGATCCTCGTGCTGCAGTGGGCGTTGTCCTGGCGGCTAAAGGCTATCCAGGCAGCTATCCGAAAGGCGACGCAATCTCTGGTCTGCGTGTTGCTTACCCGGAAGGTGAGAAAGTCTTCCACGCTGGCACCAAGCAAGACGGTGACGCTGTGGTTACTGCGGGCGGACGTGTACTGTGTGCCACAGCTTTAGGCCATACAGTGACAGAAGCGCAAAAACGCGCGTATGCACTGGTTCAGGAGATTAACTGGGACGGTGTTGAATACCGTACTGATATCGCCTATCGCGCCATTGCTCGCGAGCAATAAGTTATACTATACCGGGTCGCTGACCCGGTTTTTTATTTCTCTCCCTTCCTTCACCTCTGAGTCGCGCTTTGCTAGGATCGCCTATTTCAACCATCTTTAGGGGCGTAAAGATGCAAGGTACTCTACGTAAGATGCAGGCACAATTGAATTGTGCATCAGCACCAACCATAAACTATCAGCTACCCGTGGGCGACGAGCTGTTGCCACTGAATGACCTGATTGGCAAGCGTCTGACGCTCACCTTCAGCGGTAATATCTTCTGCTGTAACTGTGGCAAAAAAACCAAGAAGAGCTACTCTCAGGGCCACTGTTTTGTGTGCATGAAAAAACTGGCCAGCTGTGACATGTGCATCATGAAGCCTGAAACCTGTCACTACGATCAGGGTACCTGCCGCGAGCCTGAGTGGGGTGAAACCCACTGTATGATCCCCCACTACGTCTATCTGGCAAATACGTCCGGTCTTAAAGTCGGTATCACTCGTCATACCCAGATCCCAACCCGCTGGATAGATCAGGGGGCCACACAGGCTGTGCCCATATTTAAAGTCCAGACCCGATTACAATCCGGCTTGGTGGAAGTGGCATTGGCCGAATTCATTGCCGATAAAACCAACTGGCGCAACATGCTTAAGGGCATTAATCCTGAGCTGGACCTCAAAGCATCCGCAGCAGAGCTGATCCCTCAGATCCAGGCCAAGCTGGACGAGCTGGCCGAACTGTTTGGCGCCACGGCGATTGAGCGGCTGGATGAAGACGTGGTAGACCTGAACTTCCCGGTTACCAGTTACCCTAGTAAAATCAGTTCCTTTAACTTTGATAAAGAGCCGATTGTCAGTGGCACCCTACAAGGTATTAAAGGTCAGTACCTAATCTTTGACACAGGCGTTATCAATATTCGTAAGTTCACTTCATACGAAGTCTCGGTGAGCCTGGATTAATCATAGTTTAACGTCCGTTTACCAGGCGCTGCGGGGGCACAAGCTCGCTTATCCCCCGCTCTGAGCGATAAAAGTTAAGCCAGTCTGACTGCGGCAACGGGCGACAGTAGTGATACCCCTGCATGGTGTGACACCCTAGCTTTTGCAAAAACTTCTGCTGCACCGATTTTTCAACTCCTTCTGCCACCACATGTAAGTTCAGTGCTTTGGCCATCGCGACAATCGCCGTTACTATTTCGCTATTCCCATATTCATCGGGAATTTTGGCAATAAAACTGGCATCAATTTTCAGTATGTCGATCGGCAGTTTGGTCAGATAGCTCAGCGCCGAATAGCCGGTGCCAAAATCATCCAATGCAATCGAGACACCCAGAGTTTTGAGCTTCTTCAGCATGACCTTGGCATCGTGCAGATTGCTGACAAAGCTGGTTTCGGTCAGTTCTAACTCCACATAGCGACCATCCAGATTATGCTGTTCCAGTGCTTTGGCCATGGTCATCACCAAATCGCCCTGGCTGAGGTGGCTGGCGGAGATGTTGATTGCAATGCGACGTATATCCAGCCCTTCATTCAACCATAGCGCCATTTGCCGGCAAGCTTCGTTAATCACCCATTGGTCCAGCTTGACAATTAAGCCCAGCTCTTCAGCCAGTGGAATAAACTGAGCAGGCGAGATAGTGCCCAGGTTTGGATCCTGCCAGCGCAGCAGGCACTCCACACTCATGATCCGACCGCTGGTCAGACAGCGCAGTGGTTGATAATGCAGTTCAAACTCCCCTCCTTCCAGTGCACTTTGAAAACGGCTTAACATCGACAAACGTTCCAGCGAACGCGCATTCATTGACGCTTTGTATAACTGAAACGAATTGCGTCCCAGCTCTTTGGAGCGATACATTGCTACGTCCGCATGTTTGAGCAGACTCTCGCTGTCCAGGCCGTCTTCGGGATAGATTGCCGCGCCCAAAGAGGCCGTGGCAGTGACGTTAAGTTCTCCAAGTGCAAAGGGCAAGCTGAGCTCACTTAGGATCTGATCAGCAAAATTAACGACATCTTCCATGTGCTCTACTTCCGTGAGTAACACCACGAACTCATCGCCACCGAGACGGGCAAGTGTGTCCCCTTGTTTCAGAATGGCTTTGATCCGCTCACTCACCTGGCTGAGCAGCTTATCTCCGGCGCTGTGGCCTAGCGTGTCATTGACTTCTTTAAAGCGATCCAAATCGATGAACATTACGCTGAGTTTATGTTTATCGCGCTGTGCTGAGGCCAGAGCCATCGACAGTCTATCGTAAAATAAGCGCCGGTTAGGTAATCCGGTTAATTCGTCAAAATAGGCCAGCCGGGCAATTTTTTCCTCAGCATTTTTACGTTCAGTAATGTCACTGAAAATAGCCGCATACAGGACATCATCGCTGTAGGGTTCATTGATCTCAATAATAGTCAGCCATTCAACGTAGACTTCACCACTTTTACGTTTATTGCAGATCTCTCCCTGCCAGACGCCCTTATTTCGTAACTCCTTCCACATCCGTTCATAGTAATCCTGACCATGTACTCCGGAGCTGAGAATACTGGGGTTTTTACCCAGCACTTCGTAGTCCTGATACCCGGTTAATGCGCTAAACGCCGGATTTATCTGGATGATCTCACCGTTGGCCCGGGTGATCATAATACCGTCGAGCGATGCATCGATAATGCGATTGGCCAGATAGAGGTTTTTCTCCGACTTTTGCAGTGCCAAGTCACGCTGAGCCAGCACTTTTTCCAGTTCACTACAGTAGGCAGTTTCTATTTCTGTCAGTACATTTTTCAGTGCCAGTAAACCCATCACCTGGTTAGACTCTGGCTCACGGATCACCAGATGGCGGATAGAGCGGGCAGTCATCAGGCGATAAGCATCAAACAAGCTATCTTTGGGTGTCATGGACTCCATGGGGTAACTGGCCAGCTCCCAGCAAGGCATACGCCAGTCCTGATTAAGGATCACATAGGCCACATCCCGTTGTGTGATAATGCCATATTCTGCCAAGGTCTGATGATAGACTAAAACGGCCGTGGTCTTGTCCCGGCGCATCGCCTGAATGGCTTCAGAAATACAAGCCTGAGCATCCAAGGTGCTGATCTGTGACTCGAAATGATCTTCTATGGGGCGAAAGTGCAGATAGTGGTCTAGTCCCTGGTTGCGTACAATGTCAGACAGAGAAACCACGCCCAGTGGCCGGTTATGGGCATCCTTCACCAGTAAGTGGCGAATACCCAGTTGATGAAACTTGATGGTCGCTTCACTCAGCGTTTGGCTGATCAGGATATCATGAACCGGAGAGTTCATTATGTTGCCTATGGCGGTCTGTGCCAGACCACTGTGTTCGAAATCCAGGCTGACACAGTCTGACTCCGTCCAAATTCCGACGATTCTATCGTCCTGCGTAATGAATATTGAACTGACCCGCCGCTCTCGCATCAGGCTCAGCGCATCATACAGACACGTGGTGTAGTCACAACACAGCAGGTTATTTGAATAAACATCTTTAATTTGCAGTTGACGTGTATCGCCCATCATAAGCACAGTCTCGCTTTCAGCCAATCTAATCGAGTATAATGAAGAGAATTTAAACAACCTTGACCAAGAACAAATAATGACAATAAAGTCTTACCCGTTCCTATTATGGTTAGACCAAAGTCTAGCTTATGTCAGCAATGAGACTGAATTGACGGAAATGTGCCATTATTCGGGCCCTGAGGAGGGGATCTGTATCTATCGTGATGGCCAGTATATGACTCGTTCCGGGGAGGTGATAGCGCCCCTGTCGGCCGATGCACTCACCCGATTAGTGCAACAAACCTTAGTACAGGAAGGCCAGTGCTGCGTCTCTAAACTCAGTGAATGTAGCGTAGAGGATGCCTTTACCCTGATAGAGGATATTCGTTAACAGGGGAGACCTCAGGCTTCTGCCAGTGCCCGAACATGACACTCGACACTGCGCCCCAGCGATGACAGATCATAGCCGCCTTCAAGGTAGGAAATGATCCCCAGACATGACTGGGCTTTGGCAAAAGCAATCACTTGTTCGGTAAACCAGATATAGTCCTGCTCGACAAAGCTCAGGCCGCCCATATCGTCCTCCAGGTGACCATCAAATCCAGCACTGATGAAAATCAGCTGAGGGGAAAACGTCTTGAGTCTGGGCAGCCATTGCTGCTCAACCAGCGCCCGAAAGTCACGCCCATCACTGCCAGCCGGCAGCGGCGAATTTAACACTGAGTCAGTATTTTCAATCGCTGTGTTTGGGTAGAACGGATATTGAAACAAAGAGCAGAACAACACCTGAGGATCATCCCGCACTATGTCTTGCGTGCCATTGCCATGGTGCACATCGATGTCCAGCACCGCAATGCGCTCTACTCCTTGTTGCTTTGCATAAGCCACCGCAATGGCCAGATTATTGAATACACAGAACCCCGAGGAGCTATGTTGGTTGGCATGATGGCCAGGAGGACGAACAGCGCAAAATGCCGCATCCAGCTTACCTGCTAACACCTCATCGACGGCCAGGATCCCGGCGCCCACAGCCCGCTCGATGGCTTTCATAGAATCCGGACACAACCAGGTATCGCCATCGAGCTCTGCCAGACCAGACTCTGGTAATGCCTCATATACCCGAGTGATATGTTCCTGGTCATGCACTCGTGCAATATCTTCTAATGTCGCCCTGGGTGCTGTTTTATATTCAATGGCGACATCCAACCCGGAGGCCAGAATACGATCAGAGATGGCATCCAGACGCTCCGGACATTCCGGATGGTCCGCAATCATCTTATGTTTGCGGCAAAGTGGGTGAATGATCAACGCCGTACGCATAGCAAAGCCAGTCCTTCGTAAAGTAATAGACTAAGTGTATCAGAGCCGACTAGGGCGGACCCTGATACTTTGGTGTAACCTGCCTACTTACTGTTCTGGTAACGATTTAGCTGTAAGCCGCAAATTATGGAAATCAAAACTGAAATCCGTGATATCCGGGTTTACCCAGGACATACTTGCCGCCTCAACCTGTTGCGATGGGGACAAGGTAAAGTGAATATAGGCATCTGCCTCCAGCATAGGTTGTTGCCACTTAACAACAAAGGTATTCCCCGTATGATGGACCAACTTTCCTTTGAGCATCGCAGTGTGGGTAAAATCGATATACAACTGACCATCCAGCTCTTCAACAATGACATCACCATACCAGGGACTGCTCAGGGTGCCTGTATACACCTGATTGGCCAGTGCCGGTTGCGGGTTGTCAACTTTTACTACACCCGCCTCACTATAAGCTTCCTCGCGCTTTGCGTAATAACGCTCTGCGGTTTCTTTTACCCAGTCTCTGTCTGGCAAGCCGAGTGCGTCTTCAAATACCTCATTGATGATGGCGGTCAGGGCCGGGTAAACCTGCTGATTTGATAACACCACCACACCCAGCTCTTTGCCCGGTATCATCGCTACCTGGGAAACCATGCCCAGGATCCCGCCGCCATGACCCACTTTCTTATGGCCAAAATAATCTTCAATGGCCCAGCCCAGGCCATAGCCTCTGAATTGTTGCTGGTAGTATTTTTTACCCTCTTTACTGGGCTTACGCATAATATGAGGCAACCACATCTGGGTTTGCTGTTCACTACTGAACAAGCGTTTACCTTCAGGTGTTTGTCCTTGTGATAACTGGGTCAGTAACCAGCGGCTCATGTCATTTGCGCTGGAGGCAATGGCGCCTGCACCACGGAAGTCCTCCAGATAATCGATGAAGAATGGCGTAAGTTGGTCATCCCAGTAAATGCTGCCCGTGGCCCAGTTGGTGTTTTGTGCCGGTATCCGTGAAAATCCGGCTTTAGAGGTATTCATGCCCAAAGGCTTAAACAGTCGCTGTTCAACAAATGTACGCCAATCCTGGCCGCTCACCCGATGCACAACCTCACCCGCTACGACAAACATCAGGTTATTGTAGGCATATTCACTGCGAAAACTGCTGCTTGTCGGTAAATGCGCAATACCATTAAGCAGATCTGACATGGATTTGTCTGTGTCCGGCCAAATCATCAAATCGCCGGATCCTTTCCCCAACCCGCTGCGATGACTCAGTAAGTCGCGGATGGTCATCTCACGCGTTGCATAGGGGTCAGCCAGACGAAACTCCGGGATATGATTAATCACTCTGTCATCCCAGTTCAGCTTGCCCTCATCCACCAGCATAGCCAAAGCCGCAGCAGTAAAAGCCTTACTGTTCGAGGCAATGCCGAACAAGGTATCCGCGTCTACCTTATCCCGATGTGCAACATGGCGCACTCCAAACCCCTTAGCCAGTACCACCTCTGAACGCTCAACCACTGCCAGTGCGATACCCGGAATGTTAAATGTCTCCATCGCTTCGACGACCGCTCGTTCCACCTCTGCGACATTGACTTTAGAATTGACCTGCCCGGCCAATGCCGGGGTTTGCATAACAGTCAATAGTGCTGCGGCGATAAGGCCTCTGCCAAATTGGTACTTCATTTTTATTTTTCTTCCTTATTGATAAATAGACAACTCCCGCTGGGCCCTGTGATAGTCCAAATCCAGGATACAAGGCTGTCTGGATAACAGCTGCTGATATGATGCGGGAAACTGATGATATTGAACACCCCGAAGCACATGTTCCAGATACCAGGAAAACGGCAACAGGTCGTTGTGAAATTGTTGAGTAAGGTAGCAGTGCGCGGTGGTCTGAGTGCCACATTGACGGATCACATCAACACACTGACGCACATAACCCGCTCCTTCTATGCTATCAAGCATCGACACTTCTTGTTCGGTCAGCGCATACAGTACACCATGGACACAAGCGTCACCGCTGTTATCCGGTTCAATGGAGCACTTTGCAGAGCCGTCCTGACCCCGATGACGAAAACCTAAGGTATAACCAGGTAACCAGGCTGTGCCGAGTAACCTGGCGTGGGGCAAACGCGCTTGCAGGCGCGCAGGTGTTAAGTTTGAACCAAAAGCAAAATTTAGTATTTCTCTTGCTGCCATACGAACTCCCGGCGTTAAATAACCAATCTAAGTGCCAGCAAAAGTAAAACCACCCCTATTGCGCGATCAAACCAGTGTCCGGCACGCTGAAAAAAACCACGGACCGCGGCTTTACTCAACACCAGCGACAGCGATGAAAACCATAACCAGGTTGCAACAGCCATATATAATCCGTAGAAAAGTTGTACGGACTGTGGCGTGTCGGGATCTATCACCAGGGTAAACAAGGAGAGAAAAAATAAGGTGGCTTTGGGGTTCAAGGCGTTAACCAAAAATCCGCGACGAAGTGCCGAAAACGTGCTTTCCTGCACAAGCTGAGCGGCATCACTGTGCGGCGAAACCGGCGCAGCAGTTGCTCGCAATGCTTGAACTCCCATGTAGGCTAGGTATGCGCCTGCTATATATTTGAAAGCATTAAATAACTCGGGAGACTGGGAGAGCAACAGCGCAACGCCCAGCAAACAATAGGTGACATGTACCAGGATCCCAAGGCCTACACCCGCACTGGTCATTAATGCATTACGGCGACCAAAGCTGATGCTCTGTTTCAACACTATCGCAAAATCGGGTCCGGGGCTGGCCACCGCAAAAAAATGGGCCAGCGCAATCAAAATAAATTCATCCAGGTAAGGCGACACGACTGCGCTCCTCGAGTGCCAGTAAAACCGGATCAGGAGATGATTTTATGATCCCCTGCAACTGTTTCCGGGCTTTCTTATAGAGGCTTCTTAAATGCGGCTTCAGGTGTTTGGCCCCATTATATTCTGGTTTAAAGTAGCACACGAGCGCGTGGACAAATATGGTTTCGGCTTCACTGAGCGCAGCCTGACGATTCGCATAGGCGTTGTAACAAGAGCCACACCCTCCCCTGAAATGATAAGCACTGTTGCTCAGCATGACCCCAAACCCCATATAAATAGCCAACACATCTGCAGCAACAGGCAGATGCGCCTCGCCGCCAGGCGGTAACTTGCCAACCCGGTGGATTAAGATCATAGCCAAAGTGCCAGCCAGGCTCGCAACCATATCCTGAGGCTGATTAATTTGATTAGGGTTATACGACATTGCAATCGGCACAGCCGGTGGCTGAGATACGCAAACCTGCTCACCACGAAGTCCACCCGTTAAGCTAAACTGTGGAAAAGCTTGCTGCATCGGCATTTGCTGCGGTGACAGCAAGGAAATTGGCCAATGCTGCAACCCGGCATAGTCTCGCACCCGATTAAACACGGTCTGTGCCATCTGCTCAACACTGTTAACCTGATCAGGGAAATCTTTCACTGTAGGCTCAACAATTCGCGTATGAGTTAGAAAAAAATCAACATCAAAGTGCTCCACTGCCCAGCCAAACAATGTAATCAACTGCTGAGCCTGTGCCTCTTCCAGTAGTGGTTTAGATTTAAATATCGCCAGCATTCTATCCTGTTATCCCTATACAAGCCTGTCCGATCAAGGGCGCCTATCTGCGCCATGAATCACTTGGCATTGTAAGAAAAGGTTTTTATCATATCGCCATATTAGCGATAAATACCCTGTGATACCATGCCCCATCTGATCATTGAACATTCTGCAAACTTAGATATACCTGTCAGTCAACTCGTTAAGGCCGTCCATCAAGGCGCCGAAGGTACTCAACTATTTGATCCTTCATCGATAAAGACACGGGCAATTGCCTACAGTGAGTATCAACTTGGTGGGGAGCGTCAGGGCTTTATTCATGTCCAGGCGCACATTATTTCAGGAAGAACCCTGACACAAAAACAGCAGCTGAGTGATGCATTACTCAGCGCCCTGCGCTTACTGATACAAGACCAGCAGATAAACCTCAGTGTACACCCCTATGATTTGGACCCTGAGATCTACCGCAAGAACTGACGTATAATAAAACCAGACTCAGAGCTGACTTCAGTTTACCCGCACTGACCGTGCGGGCCACATTTACTTAACAGAGCCATTATTATGAAATTCCCCTGCCGTTTAGATAAGTTTGTCAGTCACATTCGTGAATTGCCACGCAGTCAAGTCAAAATAGGGATCAAGAAAGGCCTCGTCGTCGTCAACGGCGAAGTGATTAGCAAAGCAGATCATGCTATTGCCCAGGATGATCATGTAGAATGGGACAACACACCACTTGCTTATTTGGGTAAACGCTACTTTATGCTGAATAAACCCAGTGGTTATGTATGTGCCAATCAGGACGACCTGCACCCAACCGTTTTTGAACTTTTGGACGAGCCCAACTTAAAAGATTTTCATGTTGCAGGCAGACTGGACCTGGATACCACAGGGCTTGTTTTAATCACCAATGACGGCGACTGGTCACATCAAATTACCTCGCCCAAAAAGCAAAAGTACAAAACTTACCTGGTTGAGACACAGGAGCAACTCACAGAAGATGCACTCGAGCAATTACGTCAGGGTGTCGCACTGCACAACGAAAAAAACCTCACCCAGCCCGCCATAGCGGAGCAGCTGGATAAGTATGCGCTACGCTTATCGATCTGCGAGGGGAAGTATCACCAGGTAAAACGCATGCTGGCTGCGGTGGGTAATAAGGTTGTTGAGCTACACCGGGAAAATGTAGCTGGTATCGAGCTGGATCCACACCTGGCCCCAGGAGAGTATCGCTTACTTGACGATGATGAGATTAACATAATTAATGCAAGGTAAAACGCTATCATGCCCCATAATGAGGAAAAATCATCTAAAAAACAGCGAACAATGATGTTTTTCAGCTTTTCACAATACGGAATTCGTGTTAAATCATAAAGTCAGGTTCTGCTACAGGGGCATCACGTGTTTTCATCACTTACGTTAAGAACAAAAATCATTTTATTTGCAGCCTCAATCTTTGTCGCGCTCATTTTGGTGGCAATCGTAGGGCTGCAATCTCTCAGGCATGCGAGCGAAACGGATAATATTGCTCGTATCAACCAGCTGATGAAAAGCACGGCAAACATTGTGCAACAGTTCGAAGGGTTTGTACGCAGCGGAGCATTAACTGAAGAACAAGCCAAAACCCTGGCATCGCAAATCCTGAGGGAAAATAAATACCACGATTCTGAATATGTCTACGTGGTAGATAATAAGCTCAACTTTATCGCTGCCCCCCACGACCCACATTTACATGACACCAGCTTTAACGATTTCAAGGACGCCAATGGCAACAGTATTGGCCGCATGGTTGAACGTCTGGTTGGCTCACAAACCAATCGTATCATTACCTATAACTGGACATCTGAGCGCAACGGCACCATTGCAGCCATGACCTCAGTGGTGCAAAAAACGCCTTTGTTTGGTTGGTATGTTGGCACCGGGATCAGCTACCAGGAAGTCGACGAACGCTATTGGGATACCGCCAGCTGGCTTGCCTCCCTGTCACTTTTGATAGCCGTTGTGCTCACTTTTGCTTTGACGCGGTTCGGGTTGTCACTGTCCAATAAATTGGGCGCCGAGCTGGACGATGTACTGGATATTGTTCAGGAAGTCTCTCGTGGTAACCTGACTTCAGAGATACGCAGCGACAACGCCAAACCAGACAGCATTCTGGCCGGTATGGAATATATGCAAGAAGGACTAAAAGGCGTGGTTGGCGGGCTTAAATCGGTCAGTGATTCACTGAATGAGCAAAGCCATAATGGCGAGAAACGCTCTAACGAATTAGAATCTCTCACCCGCAGCCTGAGTGAAGAAACCCAAATGGTCGCATCAGCCATTACCGAGCTCACCGCTTCTGCACAAACCGTTGTGGAACATGCCGAGCAGGCGGCTGACTCTGTGCAACAAGCGGAAAGCCAGGGACAAAGTGCTGACAAGCTGACCACCAAAGCATCAGAGGCCATTGCACTGCTGGAGCAACAGATTGACAGTGCAGGCAACAACATTCAGGTGCTTGATGAAGAAGTGAAAAACATTGCGAACGTACTGAGTGTGATCCAAAGCATTGCCGAGCAAACCAACTTGCTGGCACTCAATGCGGCCATTGAAGCTGCGCGTGCAGGCGAACAAGGTCGCGGCTTCGCGGTTGTTGCTGACGAGGTAAGACAACTGGCTCAACGGACACAGAGCAGCACAGAGGAAATTCATACCATGATCGGCAACCTTCAGTCGGCGACACAAGAAGCAAAGGCGTCGGTCACACTCAGTATTGCCACCAGTGAAAAAACCGTCACAATGTCCGGCGAAGCAAGTGAAGCGCTCAAACGTGTTGCCGAATCGCTCAGTGCAATATCTCATATGAGCTTTCAGATTGCACAGGCAGCCAAAGAGCAGCTTGCTGCTGGGGAAGACACAGCCCACCGAGTAGTAACCATATCTGATACTGCCAGTCAGACAGCCCAGGTGTCTCACCACGCACACCAGGCAACCGACAGTATTACGGCATTGACACACCAACTGGAAAAAGAAATGGCAAAATTCAAAGTTTAGTTGGACTAGTTAATGTTCAGATTTTCAAGAAGAAAAAGTGAAACAAACAACAAAATTAACAAATAATTAAAATTATATGAAAAATTTCATTTCACTTTTCTGGACTAGGTGGTAAATTTATTAACCAGAGCTTAATAGACCTTATGTTGTGCTATATGAAATAAATCATATATGATAGGTCTTAAAGCACACCCTGTTCATCTGAATTACGTTTGCCAAGCCAACACGTAATCTCCCGATGAATGAGCAAAGGCGGAAGCTGTGCCTATACTCAATAACCTGACTAGCCAGTTATTGTAGTCGTTTTGGTTAGGCAAACAACAATGACATAAGGAACATCAATATGAAAACTCTTTCATTTACTGATTGCCAAAAAGTCGCTGCCGGTTCCAGTGTGTTACACCCTGTTAGACCCGATGCCCAACAATATACTCTCAAATCTGAAGCTACACGTAGTTCGACATGACAAAGGATTTATCGATTAAAGACCTACTACTACCATACGTCGTGATGGTAGTAGTCATTTTTATTATGCAGGATGCCACTTATGTGTTCATCCTCTCCTGTATTGCGATCATCTCTCTGGTTTTTTTGATTGGACTGCGGATCAAAGACATTAATATTTGCGTACTCGCAATGATGAACTTGTCATCCATTCTTATCGAAAACCTGCTGTTTTCCACTGGCTTAATTAGCCTATATTCAGACGAAGAAAACCGCCTGCTGCAAAACAGTATTATATTCGGCCTCTCGATGGTCAGAGAGTTATTAATTTTGGTGCTACTGACTTACCGTATTGAAATCACCAAGTCGCTTTTTCCTAAACACCAAATCCGTGCCACATTTGCTGACAGTATGATGCCCTGGCTCTATCTGATAGGCGCAGCTATCAGCTTCTTCGCGCTGATAGAAAACTATTTCCGAAACGCGAAAGGCTACGACATTACCTTTTTCTTCTATGCATTTGAAATTACTGGCTACCTAATATTTTCAACCATATGTGCGATGCTGGTTGCACTGACCGTGATCTCGTATAAAGAAGCCTATGAATTGAAAGTACCGACCATTAAAAAGCGGGGTTAGCATTCTATAGACAAGCCTGCCTGGTTCAGCGCCGGTTTGTCTTAAAAACTGTCAGTGTATTGATGTATGGCCTTTACCGTGCGTTTTCGTCACCTCAATACACCTTTGCAGGCGGTCTTCAGTCGCTGTAAAAATATGGGTTATCCAGATAAATAGGGCGCGCTGTGCTCAAAAAGGACAGATCAAAATAGTGCGCCAAAAGCGTTTCATACTGGCCACTTTCTTTCAGGCGCGATAACCCCAGCGCCAGCTTCTCCGCCAGCTCAGGCTTTTGCTTGTTCACAAAAAAATAGAAATGTGCCGGGTAAGACAAGTAAAACTGCGGTAGCTTTATCAAGTCATCAGAGGCTTGTGCCGCCAGCTCAGAGTCGATTTCTATCACTGAGCGAGGAAAATAGTCGGCCTTCTGAGCCGTAATTAAATCGAACATAGCCTGATAATTTACAATCGGCCTGACTTTTAAGCCATTGGCCGCCAGTATCTTAGTGTCTGGCCAGTCATGGCCTTGCACAGCCACCAATTTAGCCAGCTCAGCTTTGTCCTTCAGGGCTTGAAATCGTGCTAACTGTGCCCGATTAACCAGCAATGCCCGTTTCCCTATCAAACCGTCAAAGAGTGGAAACTTGACCGCGATGGCCAGCTTTTCCCGTGCCGGGCTGGACATACTCCAGTGTAAATCAACTTCCCCTTTGCTCAGCGCCAGAAGCGTTCTTTGCTGATGAGGATGGACCTTGACGTGTTGAATATCCACCGGGTATTCAGCGGCTTTTAAAGATAAGTCGAGCAGTTCGTAGAGGAACAAGTCGCGGTCGTACAGCGGCCGCATCTCTTTTGCAACATATATGGTTGACTTAGCTTCGGCAACGACCCCAAGCAGGAATAGCATCAGATAAACATACCATTTTACCATACACCACCTAATTCACATTGAATTGTCCGCCCTGCACATTGCATCTCAGGCGCTAACGTTGGTGACTTTCAAACTACACCCTAGCGTGCTTAACTGCAACAATACTCGAGTGAAGTTGGTATTAGACGCTGCTGACCGCGTCTAAACGTACCACAGGGGCACTGGGTTTGCGGCGATTGCAAACAAACAAATAACTATTGCGGTATCTCTTAGCTTCTTTTTTTGCATCCGTTGCCAGTGCAGCAACCTGATGGCTGTTACTACAAGATTCTACGTCCGGCGAAACCAGTCCAATCGATAAAGTCAGCAAAGGAACAAATTGCTTCTGCCCTTCCCGATTGCTGGCCCAGTAACCACCTGCAGCCACATGCTCAGGGGTGAAAAAGGCCTTAGACTGAGCTTCGAAACGTTGGATTATCTCATGGCACAAGGTTTCTGCATCGTCCTCATCAAACACCACCATAAAGTCATCGCCACCAATGTGACCCACGAAGCAATGACTGTGCTTACATACTGCAACCGTCACTTCTGCCAGCAACTTGATCACACTGTCGCCACTGGCATAGCCATACAGGTCATTAAACTGCTTAAAGTGGTTAAGGTCGATATAGGCCAGCGAAAACCCGTGCATGGCACGCAGACGCTGTTCAATGGCCTCATTAATAGCCACATTGCCCGGCAACATGGTGAGTGGGTTTGCATGTTGTGCATGACGAATTTTCTCGTCGGTAATGTGCTTGAGGATGTCACGCAGTGGTGCCAGCCCCAGATAGCGCCCTTCCCGGGTAATGATAATATGCCGTCGTATATCGAATTCGTGTTCTGTAATAAGCTGACTGACACTATCAAGTTGTTCCTGCTCATCGACAATCAGGGGCTGCTTGTCCATCAACTCTGTCACAGGTTTTTTGTCGAACAAGGCATGACCATAGGGCGCAGCAAAGACTTCGGTGAGCTGATCCCGGTGTAACAATCCCACCGGCTCTCTGGCGTCATTGACCACCGTCAGACTCATCAGCCGTTTATCACGTTCAAAGTGCCGGTGAGCATCGAGACATTGTGTACAGGTGTGAATGGCAGCCACATCTTTTGCCAGCCAGCCAATGGCAATAGACTGCTCAAAGGGATTGTCTTTGTTGTCATTGTGGCGATGCTGGGCCAGATTAATCATCTCACGGTCCGGGCGTTCACTGGGCTTGGCCAGCAGATACCCCTGCGCATTGACAATACCCAACTGCTCCAGCAAAGCGAGCTCTTCCATGCGTTCGATGCCCTCGGCGATGACCGCCGTATTGGTCGCTTTGGCAAGTTCAATAATGGACTTAAGAAACTCACGTTTGACAATACTCTGATCGCAATAATCGATAAAATAGCGGTCCACTTTGACGAAGTCGGGGCATAGCTCTGACCATTGCTTAAGCCCCGAGTAACCCGCACCCAAGTCATCGATGGCAATGGTAAACCCCAGTTGGCGGTAATGGGCAATGGTTTTTAACAGTAAGAAGCCGTCATCCACCTTATCCTGTTCAGTCACTTCAATCACAATACGATTGGCAGCCAACCCAGCCTGCTCAACCAGATGCAAGGTTTCGCCTTTGGGATGGCGCGGATCCAGTAACGCCTTTGGGCTGACATTGAGAAACAGCTTACCGGGTAATTGCAGCGCCACAAATTGCGTGATCGCCCTTTGACGGCACAGTAATTCCAGCTCAGAGAGTCGATCGTAGCGACTGGCTGCAGCAAACAAGCTGTCAGGTTGCTCCAGCGCAGAGCCGCGCTTGCCTCTGCTCAGCGCTTCAAAGCCCAGCACCTGCTCCTTCGCCAAGTCATAGATTGGCTGGAATGCCGTATAAACGGCCTTATTTGCGATGATTTCATCCAAAAGGATCTGCGTTGAGTCCACTGCTCGATGACCAAGATGAGGTTTGATTGATAATCGAGCAAATTATCAATTTTACATGACAGTTATATGTCAAAAAGAAAATTGTACCTAATTTGATGTTGAATCATTTGCAATTGCCTGTTCCTCTGCCGCTGCTTCAGAGCGCTTAATTGCCTGTTTAACCTGCTCAGCATGTGCCATGGCTTCGACCATTTCCAGCTCAGCTTCCAGATAGCTTTCGTCGTCACCTAAGCCATCTTTAACGATGACTAAGACTCTGGCAGGGTGCAGCATCAGCTCTTTGCCATGATAACAAACCGGATCGGGCAGCTCAGGTAATTTATTACCATCATGATAACCTTGTTCCAGTTCATCCAGAGACAAGCCGCTCAGAGACCCCCCGATTGTCTGTACAGCGTTGAAGTAAGGCTGGCACTGCGGATACGCGAGGTTAAACGCGTCCAGCACCTTACTGCCCTGCTTTATCAGGTTATCAGCATGGCTGCGAACCAGTTCGGCATCACTTTGAATCCGGATGTCCTTAAGCAGTTCGCTGGCGAGTAATTGATAGGTTTCGATCTCAGAATCAGGTTCTACTGATGTGGCAGTCTGGGCATTGGCCACCTGCTCTGACGGTTCTGAGCAGCCGGCCAAAGCCAGGCCCAATAACACGGTCGCTAATTCCTTACGCATTGTATTTCCTCCGGTGATGACAAAAAAGCCGCGATACAATCGCGGCTTTCTATTACATTGCAGGTTGATTATGGCATGGCATCCAGGTCGGCGCCTTCTTTTTCCACTTCAACCGGGATCAGGTCCTCTTTGCTCACACCCATAGCAACGGCTACCGAGCTGGCCACGTAGACCGATGAGTAAGTACCGATGAATACACCGAATAACAGTGCAGTTGCAAAACCATGGATAGTCTGACCGCCCCAGACAAACAGTGCAACCAGTACCAGAATCGTGGTGATTGACGTCACCAAAGTACGGTTCAGTGTCTGAGTTAGTGAAATATCAATGATCTCCAGCGTATCGTCGATACGGACCTTACGGAAGTTCTCACGGATCCGGTCAGATACAACTATGGTATCGTTGAGAGAGTAACCAATTACGGCCAGGATCGCGGCCAGAATAGTCAGGTCAAACTCTAAACCCAGTAGTGAGAACAGGCCCATCGTCAGGATCACGTCGTGGAATAAAGCCGCGACGGCACCAACGGCAAAGCGCCACTCAAAGCGAAACGCAACGTAGATAAGGATACACAGCAGTGCGGTCAGCATTGCCAGCCCCCCCTGCTCTTTGAGGTCTTCACCGACGCTTGGACCAACAAACTCAATACGGCGCATTTCAACATTGCTGTCGACCTGCTTCAACGCATCGACCAGCTGGTTACCCAGGATCTCAGCTTTCACGTCATCACGAGGGGCAAGGCGCACCAACACGTCCTGGCTTGAACCAAACAAGGTCACAGACGCATCAGGGAAGCCACTTTCTGCCAGTGTACTACGCACTTTCGGTAAGTCAGCAGGCTGTGAAAAACCCACTTCAACCGCGGTACCACCGGTGAAATCCAGACCCATGTTCATGCCTTTGTAAGTCAGGCTGAAAATCGACGCCAGGATCAGTAGCGCAGAAAACGCCATCGACACTTTGCGCGCCGCCATAAAGCGGATAGTGTCTTTGATTCTTAATAACTGCATCTTCGTCTCCTAGATTGAAAGCGAATTAATACGCTTGCCACCGATGACCGCATTGATCACCGCACGAGTACCGACGATAGCCGTAAACATCGACGTTAAGATACCAATGGCCAGCGTCACGGCGAAGCCTGCAATCGGACCCGTACCGACAGAGAATAGGATCACGGCAGCGATAAGCGTGGTAATGTTAGCGTCGAAAATGGTGCTGAAGGCACTGTCGTAGCCGTGGTGAACCGCTTGCTGAGGACTGCGCCCTTCCGCCAGCTCTTCACGAATACGCTCAAAGATAAGCACGTTAGCATCTACCGCCATACCGACGGTCAGTACAATACCGGCAATACCCGGTAAGGTCAGCGTTGCTCCTGGGATCATTGACATAACGCCCACAATCATCACCAGGTTGGCAGCCAGTGCCATGTTGGCAACCAGACCAAAACCTTTGTAGTACATCAACATAAATGCCAGTACAAACGCAAAACCCAGCACAACCGCAGTCATACCTGCCTGGATGTTCTCCTGACCCAGGCTGGGACCAACCGTACGTTCTTCAACAATTTGAATAGGCGCAACCAGCGCACCAGCACGCAGCAACAAGCTCAGATTGTGCGCTTCAGCCGGGGTATTAATCCCGGTGATCTGGAATGAGCTGTTCAGACGGGCCTGAATGGTAGCCACGTTGATCACTTCTTCCACTTTGATAGGTGGCAGGGCTTTACCATTTTTGTCGACTTTACCTGACGGCTTGTATTCAATGAATACCGTAGCCATCGGTTTACCAATCGCACGCTTGGTAAAGGCACTCATTTTCGCGCCACCTTTGGAGTCAAGGTTGATGCTTACTTTAGGACGCTGATATTCATCCAGGCCTGACTGAGCACCTGTGATGTGTGACCCTTCCAGCACAACACGCTTTTTCACTACAACCGGATAACCAGCCTGATGCATGATCACTTCTGAACCCGGCGGCACGCGACCTTGCGCAGCGGCACGCGCATCAGCATTTTGATCCACTTCGCGGAACTCAAGCGTGGCCGTTGCCCCTAAGATCTCTTTCGCACGCGCGGTATCTTGGACACCTGGTAGCTGAACAATAATTCGCTCAGCGCCCTGACGCTGTACATTCGGCTCTGCCACGCCTAGCTGGTTGATCCGGTTACGAATGATGGTCTCATTTTGCTTGATGGCGTAGTCGCGTAGCTCTTTAATCTTTGGCTCACTCAGCGTTGAGAAAAATGCCAGGCCATTGCTGCTGTCGTTGATAAACAGGTTGCCCGGGTAACGCTTTTTCAGGAACCGCTCAGCCGCATCTCTGTCTTCGTCAGAGCGCATAACTACTTGAATACGGTCACTATTAGCAACACGACGAATCGAACGATAACGTAGTTTTTCTTCTCTTAGATCGCTCTTATAATCCTGCTCCATCTGCTCAAATGCTTTGTCCATGGCCGTCGCCATGTCAACTTCCATCGTGAAGTGAACACCACCGCTCAAGTCCAGACCCAATTTCATTGGATTAGCACCCAAATTCTTTAACCACTCAGGCTGTGCCGGGGACATGTTAATGGCAGAGATATAATCTTCACTCAGGGTATTACGCAGCAAATCCTGCGCTTTAAGCTGGTCTTCAACGTTAGTGAAACGGACGAGCACCTGGCCATCTTCAAGGGCAGTTGATTTTACGGTGAGGTTGTTGTCTTTAAGTGTTTTATTTACCTGGTCGAGCACACTGAGATCGGCATTGGTACCTTTAGTACCAGAAACCTGTATGGCCGGATCACGACCATACAGGTTAGGTGTAGCGTATAAAATACCTACGGCCAATACAGCGAGCACAAGTAAATATTTCCACATTGGATACTTGTTTAACACTGGATCATCCTTATTGCTGGTTTATAGCGACTTCATTGTGCCTTTTGGTAGCACAGCTGATACCGCTGATTTTTGTACCGTTACTTCTGCCTGATCATTCAGGGCAATAACGATAAAATCTTTGTCTTCTGCAACCTTAGAGATTTTTCCGACCAGGCCACCCTGAGTCAGTACTTCGTCACCTTTGGTCAGCGCACCCATCAGATCTTTATGCTCTTTTACACGCTTTGCTTGTGGGCGGTAGATCAGGAAATAAAATACCAGACCAAAAATACCCAGCATGATTAACATGCTCCACTCGCCACCGGCTGGTGCTGCGGCTGCCGTGCTGGCATGCGCGCTAGACATAAATAAGCTCATAGCTCTTCCTCATTTAATTTTTATTGCAAACTGTTATTCGGTATCGGCCAATGGCGGAACCGGTCTGTCACGTCGGGCATAAAAGTCAGCCACAAACTGATCAAACGTACCGGCCGCAATAGCCTCACGCATCCCTTCCATCAGGCGCTGATAATAGCGCAGGTTATGGATAGTATTAAGACGCGCACCTAAGATCTCGTTACACTTATCCAGGTGATGCAAATAAGCGCGCGAGTAATTTTTACACGTGTGGCAATCACACTCAGGATCCAATGGACCTGTATCCGTTTTATGCACCGCGTTGCGGATCTTAATCACGCCACCGGTAATAAACAGGTGACCATTTCGCGCGTTACGGGTTGGCATCACACAGTCAAACATGTCGATACCACGACGTACAGCTTCTACTAAGTCTTCCGGCTTGCCCACGCCCATCAGGTAACGCGGTTTTTGCTCCGGCATTTTATAGGCACAGTGATCAAGGATGTTGATCATGTCTTCTTTCGGCTCACCCACTGACAGGCCGCCCAGGGCATAACCATCAAAACCAATGTCTTCCAGTCCAGCCTGAGATTCGGCGCGCAGCTCAGGGTACATACCGCCCTGAATAATGCCAAAGAGTGCAGACGGGTTATCGCCATGGGCTTCTTTAGAGCGCTTTGCCCAGCGCAAAGACAGCTCCATTGAATCACGCGCTTCTTTTTCCGTCGCAGGATAAGGCGTACATTCGTCGAAGATCATCACGATGTCAGAGCCCAGATCACGCTGTACTTCCATCGCTTTTTCCGGAGATAACATGATCCGCTCACCGTTGACCGGTGACTGGAACAACACACCTTCCTCGCTGATCTTACGCATTGCGCCCAGACTAAATACCTGGAAACCGCCTGAATCGGTTAAGATTGGTTTATCCCAGTTCATAAAATCGTGCAGATCACCGTGCTGTTTGATGATCTCTGTACCCGGACGTAACATCAGATGAAAAGTGTTGCCCAGACAAATATGCGCACCGGTGTCTTTTAATTCATCCGGTGTCATGCCTTTTACGGTGCCATAGGTGCCTACCGGCATAAAAGCAGGCGTTTCAACCACGCCTCGGTCAAAGATAAGGCGACCGCGGCGCGCTTTGCCCTGTGTACAATCTAATTCAAATTTCATACTTACCTCTGGTCGGAAAAACAGTCCAACTTATTCCAGATCGGGCACCAAACCCGACAACTTTGAAAACCGCCAGATTCTACCATAACGGCATTAATATTGGGTCTAAAATAGCACTTTAAAGCGCCAGGCCACAGAATTCGCGGTTTAAAACAGAAAAACCCAGCCGTTTGGCTGGGTTTGCAAGGCTTATGCATTGTCCTGTTTAGTCAGGAACATGGCATCACCGTAACTAAAGAAGCGATATTGCTCGGCAATCGCCGTCTCATAGGCATGCATAATATGCGACTGGCCCGCAAAGGCACTGACCAGCATGATCAGGGTTGATTCGGGCAAGTGGAAATTGGTGACCATGGCATCTACCAGCTGGAACTCGTAGCCCGGGTAGATAAAGATATCAGTATCGCCATAAAAGGGTTTTAATTCCTCCGGATGCGCTTTTGCAGCCGACTCCAGTGAGCGTACTGACGTTGTACCAATTGCGATCACTCGTCCACCACGCTGGCGCGCAGCGGCAATCGCATCAACCACATCCTGAGGCACTTCGATGTACTCAGAATGCATATGGTGGTCGTTCACATTATCTACCCGTACAGGCTGAAAAGTACCCGCACCGACGTGTAAAGTGACAAACGCCATCTCAACGCCCTTATCTTTCAATTGTGCCATAAGCACGTCATCAAAATGCAGGCCTGCGGTGGGCGCAGCAACGGCACCTGGCTTTTCACCGTACACGGTCTGATAGCGCTCTTTGTCTTGCTCATCATCAGGGCGATCAATATAGGGAGGCAAAGGCATATGACCGATTTCGTCGAGAATAGACAACACCGATGAATCACCATGAAACTTGAGTTCAAACAGCTCACCGTGACGGGCGACCATAGTGGCTGTTGCTTTGCCTTCAAGTATGATCTCAGCGCCTTCTTTTGGCGATTTACTGGCACGCACATGGGCCAATACGCTGTGCTCATCCAGTACCCGCTCAACCAGTACTTCCAGCTTACCGCCGGTGGCCTTTTGACCAAACATACGGGCCGGGATCACTTTGGTATTATTGAAAATTATGAGATCTTCCGGATTGATCAGATCGACAATATCCTTAAACACTTTATGCTGTAATTCACCCGTGTTGCCATCGAGCGTTAACAAACGACTGCTGGAGCGTTCTTTTTTAGGGTGGCGAGCGATCAGCTCATCAGGGAGTTCAAAACTAAAGTCAGCAACGCGCATAGAAGACCTCAAATTAATGCAAATAGGCGCCAAGTCTAGTGATCCGCCTACGCTAAATCAAGTGCTGAGGTAAAACTATGTAACGCTTGTCAGTGTAGTAAAATAGCTTTAATCTAGTCGCTATTGTACGAAATTTCGCAGCTAAAACGTGCCACACAGCGAACGACCCAGCCCTGGGATCCTCTAAGGTACAGGCAGCGAGACACTTCACCGATAAAAAGGGCATAAACTTGTTTACTTATTTCATGGGTTTAAGGCAGTAACACCATGGCAAAGCAACTCACATTATTGCTGGTCAATGCAGATCAACAAGAGCGACAGTTGATCGTCAAAACCTTGTCTTCACTGAATGTGTTTCACATTGTTGAGCACAGTGACACACAAACCGCGTTGGGTGTATTAAAGCGCCAGGCTGTTGATTTGATCATTACCGGGCTTAATGTTGGCAAGATTGATGGCTGGCGATTCTCGCGAATGGTGCGCTCCGGGCTATTAAAAACGCCCAAAAATACACCCATTGTACTGACGCCGCCCACCTACTGTGAACGCATTGCGGAAACCACTGCCCGCAGTTATAGCATAGATGCCGTGCTACCTCTGGAGCGCCAGGATGTATTGCCTCAGGTATTGGCGAATGTACTGTCGACGCATTTAGAAAAAAGCAGTCGCTTAAACCTGCTGCTGCTCGAACCAGACCAAGTCCGTGCCGATGAAATTTGCCAGCATTTATCGCTGAACTTCACCACCACACACGTCACCACCACCAATGGGGCGCTGTCGCAGTTCCTGCAAAGTGAGTTTGCCATTGTGCTGCTGGATGCGACGGCAACACACAGCGATGCAGGTAAAGAGCTGGTGGCGAACATTCTTCAGCATAAGCCCAGCCAGGCTATCGTGACTATTATAGACAACCGCGATGCAGACTATGCTGAACAGCTTTTGTTACTCGGCGTCACCGATTTTGTGCGTGCTCCCTATGATTTATCTTTGCTGAGTAAAGTGTGCGACCATGCCGCGCGTCGTGAAGACTTTATGGTCAGCTATGCCGAGTTTGCAGAAAAGGTCGAGCAGCTGAGCCGCAGCGAACGACGCTACAAAGACCTGTTCTCGGCGCACCAGCGCATTTTACTGCACCTTAATACCGTGGTAATGGAGCTGGACACCGCGGGTGTGATCCGCTTTTTAAACCCTGCATGGGAGCAGTTGGTAGGCCACAAATTAAAAGCCAGCCTGCACACCAGTATGTTCGACTACGTGCTGGCAGAGCACCGTGACAAACTGGCATCGGTGCTGACAAAAGTACAACAAGGCGAGCAGCAATCAGCGCTGCTTGAACTGCAAGTGATGCAGAGCAATCAATGCCCTATCTGGGTTGAGTGTCGCTTTCAGCTGATTAAAAATGTCACCAGCACTGCGACTATTACAGCGACCATAGACAATATCCATGAACGCAAGCAAGCCGAATTGCAGCTACGCCACCTTGCACTGCATGACACCCTGACGGGACTGCATAACCGCTACTACTTTGACCAGCAATTGAATCTCTTCTGTGAACAGGCTAAGCATGACCCGAACCTTGAACACGCATTGATCTATATCGATCTGGATCATTTTAAGATCATCAATGACAGTAAAGGTCACCAGCAGGGAGACATTGTCCTCAAAGAAGTGGCTCAGCTGTTTGGAGAGCACATCGCCGATGAGCATCTTATTTTCCGCATCGGTGGCGATGAGTTTGCGATTTTGCTGAAACATACTCCGCTGCTGGATGCCCACATGCTGGCTGAAAGTGTCTGCAGTGCCATTGAACATCATCAGTTCCATTCCGAGGAAGCCAGCTATACCATCAGTTGTTCCATTGGTTTAACACAAGTGACACAGCAAAACAGCGATCCGAGCGAGTGCCTCAAACAGGCCGACATTGCCCTGTATATTGCCAAGAACCTGGGCCGCAACCTGGTCCACTGTTACAGCAAAGAAGATGCGCAGAACAGCACCTTACAGACAGGGTTAGAATGGGGGCACAATGTTCGTCAGGCGTTACAGAATAACCATATTGAGCTGCATTATCAGCCCATCTGGGATTTTAAGCGCAATCAGGTAGCCTACTTCGAAGCTCTGTTGCGGCTGCGTGTTGACGACAACCTGGTTTATCCGAATCAATTTATTCCTGCACTGGAATTACTCAATGATACCTACCTGATGGACCAGTGCGTGATCCGCGAATGTATTCGCGCTATTGCCTGCCACCCGGAACTGCACCAGGTCTCGGTCAACCTGTCGGCCCAGTCATTTCTGGACGAGCGTTTGCTGCCGCATATTCAATCCTGTCTGGCGGAGTTTCAGGTGGCGGCCAGTGCGATTATTTTTGAGATCACAGAATCGGCCAGTATCAACAACCTCAGCGCGACTCAGGCTATGATTGCCAAGCTCAATGAACTCGGCTGTCATTTCTCTATCGATGACTTTGGCACCGGATTCAGTACCTTTAGCTACTTAAAACAGCTGCCAGCTCAACACGTTAAAATCGATGGCTCATTTGTACGTGACATGCTTAATGACCCAATCGATCTGGCGCTGGTGAAAGCGGTGAATGACATCAGTCACTCACTGGATAAGCGCTCTGTGGCTGAGTATGTGGAGAGCAAAGAGATTTTTGACGCACTCAAAGAGATAGGGATTGATTACGGTCAGGGCTACTATATTTCACGCCCACTCCCCGTTGAACAACTCAGTGCCGTACTGAAAACTATTTTATCTGAGAAAACAGCCTGCTAGTATTTTTGTACAAATTTCGACTAAAAATTAGCTGCCTGTTGGGCAATTCTCATCTATAATTAAGCTTACATTTTGACGTGTCACTTTAAATACATGAAACACAGGTATTTACAAGACATTCAACGGATTTGGACACGTCTGGCTATGGAAATGGAGGAATTGCAATGGTACAGCTGTCTATTATATTGTTGCTCATATACGTTGTTATTGCCGTACAATGTTACCGAAGCGCAAGCCACAAAGGCTACCCAAAACTGTTTTTTACCTTACTCGGCTTAGTCCCTTACTTTAATTTGGTGGTGTGGGTTTACTTATTATTTTTACCCGACCTAAAGTCAAGCCGTCAACTGGGGTCTCTGGAGTCGTAACCGCGCCTCAGAGCCCATTTCAGAATTAATAGTCTGACATGAAGGGCAGCCGCCCTTCATGGTTTTATTTTCGGGTGTTCGCCTCGTTGCAGTGCTGCGCAACAAACTCCCCCGCTTTATCGCTGAATAAGCGGAAGTCCCTGATCCGTCCGGTGGTTTTACGCCATAACAAACCTATCTCACGGTAAGCATCAGGCTGCGGCGCGGTGGCGACCATAGGCTTGCCATCCAGAATACCAGCGTTCAGCGCCATCTGTGGCAAGAAAGTAACCCCGTTTTGATATTCCACCATGCTGAGCAAGGTGTGCAGGTTAGCGGCCTCGAAGGGATTAATACAGGCACTGCGGTTAAGGTGACAGGCACTGAGCGCATGATCTGTCATACAGTGTTCCCGCTCCAGCAAAAATACGCTTTGCTCCGGCAGCACATTAAAGTCATCCAGCTGCTCGGGTACCTGATACTCCTGATGGCGAACCAAGGAAAAATGATCCCGGGCAATCACCTGAGTGTGAAACTTTTCGGTTCTGTAGGGTAACGCCAGCATACCCATATCAATATGGCCCTGCTCCAGTTTATCGAGCAAACGATCACTGGTGTCCTCCACCAGTACCAGCTGAAGTTCAGGAAAAGCGTCTTTACAAAATCGGTATAAAGGCGCCGCAATAAAGCTGGCGATGGTAGGAATGATACCCAGCACCAATTTGCCCGATAAGGGGTGCTTAAAGCTCTTGGTCAGCTCTACCACGCTAATGGTATCGCCGATAATGCGTTTGGCACGCTCCACCACTTCTTCGCCCACATCTGTGAACATTAAACTGCGGTTTTCACGCTCTATCAGTTGGCATCCCAGCGTTTCTTCGAGGTTCTGAATGGCACTGCTCAGTGTTGACTGGCCAATAAAACAAGCTTCCGCAGCGCGGCCAAAATGCTGGTGCTGGTGCACCGCAATTAAATACTGTAACTGTTTAATGCTTGGTAAGTTATTCACTTTTTATACCCACAAATAAAAAGACCCCAACACCAAAGGCATTGAGATCTTTTCAAGCTAAAAGTCTGTCCTTTCTGTTAAACGCCGAATGCGCTTCTCAGAATGTAGAATATAACAATAGCAAGGGCAGCGCCAACTGGCAATGTGATCACCCATGAAACCACAATGTTTCTGATCACACCCATGTTCAGTGCAGCAATACCGCGGGCCATACCGACACCCAATACCGCACCCACTAAGGTCTGTGTGGTTGAGATTGGCAAACCTGTACCTGATGCAATAACAACTGTAGACGCGGCTGCAAGCTCAGCAGCAAAGCCACGGCTTGGTGTCAGGTGAGTAATACCTTCACCGATAGTCTTGATTACTTTTTTACCCAGTACAGCCAGACCGACGACGATACCTAAACCACCCAGTGGCAAAATCCACCACGCCAGCGCCGCTTTCTTGGCTATTTCACCATTGTGTTCAACAATGTTCACAACCGCAGCCAGAGGACCAATCGCGTTAGCCACGTCGTTCGAACCGTGTGCGAACGCCATACAACAGGCTGTCAGTACCATCAGAATCGCAAACACTTTCTCAACGTTATTGAAGTGCATTTGCTTATCCGCATTCGGGTCTATCTTCAGGCGGTTGATGGCCATTTTACCAATCAAGCCTACCAACACAGCAATACCAATAGCCAGCGCATACCCTTCAACAGTGCCCAGGTTAACACCAATGTGCTTCAGACCTTTTTTGATGGTTACCAAAGACATCACAAAACCTGCCAGACCCATGTATACCGGGACGAAGCGCTTGGCGTTTTCCAGTGGCTTGTCGGTGTCAAAGATCAGCTTTTGCGCACTCATAAAGATAAGGTATGCGATAAAGCCCGAAATCGCCGGGGTCACAATCCAGCTACCGACGATACCAGCAACCTTACCCCATTGGATTGCTTCGCTGCCCACAGCAACTAAAGCAAAGCCTATGATGGCACCAATGATAGAGTGCGTAGTAGACACAGGCCAGCCAAGCATAGACGCCAACAACAACCAGGTACCCGCGGCAAATAACGCCGAGATCATACCCAGCACCATCAGCTCCGGAATGTCCACAAATGGCGTAGCATCGATGATCCCTTTACGGATCGTCGAGGTTACCTCACCACCGGCCAGGTAAGCACCGGCAAATTCAAAAATCATCGCGATGATGATCGCCTGTTTGATGGTCAGCGCTTTTGAGCCAACCGATGTACCCATCGCATTGGCTACGTCGTTCGCGCCAATGCCATAGGCCATAAAGAAACCAACTGCGGCCGCAATTATAATCAATAGCGTGCCATAGGATGCAATGATATCCATTGTAAAACCTTTAATTCTTAACTAATTGTGTGAAGGCAGATGGTGTACGCTTAGCGCGCCAGCATCAGCTCCAGTCGTGAACCTACGCGTTCTGCAATGTCAGCCAACTCACCGACCCATTCGATGATCTTGTATAAGAACATCACATCAATCGGGTTAAGTTCACTTTCAATGTTGCGTAAACCTCTACGAATACGGATCTGCATCTCATCGGTGTCTTCCTCGATGGCATCCAGTTCAACGAGCATTTTTTCGACCAGAGCAACTTCGCGACCACGGAAACCCGTTTCCAGTAGTTCGTCGAATTCGTTAATGGCTTCTGAGGCTTGTTTGGTCGCATCAACACAGCGTGTCAGATACGCCAAAAAGTCGGCTTGAATTGATTCAGGGATCTCCAGTTCACGACCAATTACGCGTCCCGCGATGTCTTTGGCTTTATTGGCGATCTTGTCTTGGTGGGTAATGAGTTCCAGTAAGTCGGTACGTTCTACCGGCATAAACAGACCACGTGGCAAGTGCAGGCGCACTTCACGCTTTAAAGTATCTGCTTCTCTTTCCAGGTTACGGATCTGCACACGAAGCGCATCGGCCTCGGTCCACTCCCCTTTGAAGGCATGGTGAAAGAACGGGATCAAGGTTTCACTGGCTTGATGGACGATCTTAATGTGCTCTTCAATTGGCTTAATAGGAGACTTTGCGAATACTCCTAAAAATGCATTACTAGGCATAACTGACCCTTAAATCATATTAATATGCATGTGCAGGGCGCAATTTTACAGCATTAAGCCAGTTTGTGAACGCTTTTTCGTGTGAAGTTCTGATTAACGGTACCTAAAAGGCACCGTTATTTGTTACAGATCACAGTGATTTTTCGATATCTTCCTGAGAAGTATGGCGAATATCTTTGCCATTTACGAAATAAATCACATATTCTGCAATATTCTGACAGCGGTCACCGATACGCTCCAGCGAGCGTACTGACCAGATCAGGTCCATAATCTTAGGAATAGAGCGTGGGTCTTCCATCATATAGGTCATGATCTGACGCGTGAGTGCTTCATATTCACGGTCAACTTTGGCGTCTTCTTTATGTACCTCAAATGCCCGCTGGGCATCCATACGGGCAAACGCATCCAGTACGTCATGTAGCATCTGAGAAACCAGACGGCCCATATTTTCAACATTGACCAGTAAGTCTTGCTGGTCTTTGGTGAAAGAATCCAGCGCTACTTTGGCAATGCGTTCCGCTTCATCACCAATACGCTCCAGATCGGCAATGGTTTTTGCAATGGCAACAACCAATCGCAAGTCACTGGCCGCCGGCTGACGCTTAGCAATAATGCGAGTGCATTCTTCGTCAATGCTCACTTCCATGGCATTAACCTGATAGTCGTTCTCGCTGACTTTGCGGGCCTTGTTTTCATCACAATGACTCACCGCATCCAGTGCCAGGTTCAACTGTTGTTCAACCAGTCCGCCCATACTCAAGACATGGTTGCGAACGTTTTCCAGCTCTTCGTTAAAGCGGCCAGAGATATGCTTATTAATATTATGTTCCATAGTCAGTTCCTAATTTGTTTCAACACAGCATAGGCGCCTCCTTGTGGAGGCGCTGGCTCAGCGCTTTTCTGAGCCTGATGAATTAACCGTAACGACCGGTAATATAATCTTCGGTTTTCTTCTTAGTCGGTGTTGTAAACAGAGTATTAGTATCTGAATATTCGATCAGCTCACCCATGTACATAAAGGCTGTCTGATCGGATACCCGCGCCGCCTGCTGCATGTTGTGGGTTACGATCACCACGGTGTACTTTTCTTTCAGGTCGTTGATCAACTCTTCAATAACCAGGGTCGAGATAGGGTCCAGCGCCGAGGTTGGCTCATCCAGCAATAATACCTCTGGCTCAATCGCAATTGAACGTGCAATAACCAGACGCTGCTGCTGACCACCCGACAGACCAAACGCACTGTCGTGCAAGCGATCTTTTACTTCATCCCATAAAGCAGCACCGCGCAGCGAGCGCTCAACCACTTCATCCAGCTTACGTTTGTCTTTTACACCTTGTAAGCGTAGACCGTAAACCACGTTCTCGTAAATAGACTTAGGGAATGGGTTTGGACGCTGGAATACCATACCAACATTACGACGCAACGCAGCGACATCGACGCTTTTATCATAAATGTTGGTACCGTTAAGATTAATCTCACCTTCAATACGACAGATATCTACCAGGTCGTTCATGCGGTTGATACAACGCAATAGCGTCGATTTACCACAACCAGACGGACCGATAAACGCTGTTACCTGACCACGCGGGATCAACATGTTGATATCGCTCAGAGCCTGCTTATCACCATAGTAAAGGTCAAGGTTTTTGATCTCTAACGCGGTAAGTTCCGGGCTCAAGTTTTCCAGATCCAACTTCTTGCTGGTATCTGCATTATTTACCTGTGGCGCTACTGTAATCATAAATTTTTACCTATTTAAATACTTTACTATTAGTTCTCTAAAGCTCTGAACTTTTCACGTAGGTGGTTACGGATCCCAATTGCAGTGATGTTCAGTGCAATGATCACGGTCACCAGTAAGAAGGCGGTCGCATAAACCAAAGGACGTGCCGCTTCTACGTTCGGGCTTTGGAAGCCCACATCATAAATATGGAAACCCAGGTGCATAAACTTCCGATCCAGGTGAATATACGGGAAGTTACCATCCAGCGGCAAGGTCGGTGCCATTTTCACTACACCCACCAGCATCAGCGGTGCTACCTCACCAGCAGCACGGGCAACCGCCAGAATGAGGCCGGTCATAATTGCCGGACTGGCCATTGGGATAATGATCCGCCATAAGGTCTCCGCTTTGGTCGCCCCCAGTGCCAGTGAACCATGGCGCACTGTGCTTGGGATACGTGACAGGCCTTCTTCAGTCGAAACAATCACGACGGGCAGTGTCAGAATTGCCAGTGTCAGTGCTGACCAGATCACACCAGGTGTACCAAATACCGGGCTTGGTGACGCTTCTGGGTAAAACAATGCATCGATAGAACCACCCAGCATATAGACGAAGAAACCTAAGCCGAATACGCCGTATACGATAGACGGAACACCTGCCAGGTTGATCACCGCGATACGGATCATCTTAGTCACGGCATTTTTAGCTGCATACTCGTGCAGGTAAATCGCAGCAACCACACCAAATGGCGTCACAATCACCGCCATCAGCATAACCATAAACACAGTACCAAAGATAGCCGGGAATACCCCGCCCTCGGTATTCGCTTCACGCGGGTCATCACTAATAAACTTGCCAATCTGCGACATATAATGGCCTACTTTTGCAAAGAAGCCCATGTCGTTCGGGAACCAAAAGTCTAAAACCTGGTATAAAGGCAAGGTCACTTCTTCACCACGCATGTCGCGCACAACCACTTCGTCGCGTTTGGCACCATTACGCAGTTCAAACAGCGTTTTCTCTAATACCTTATATTCTTCGCGCAGGGCAGCACGCTGTGCTTCCAGATCAGCGATGATTTCAGGCGTCAGTTCATCATCCAGCTGATAAGCACGCTCTTTAAGACGCAAACGCTCCAGCTCATAGTTAATGTGACCAATCTCACCGTTTTGCAGGTCAAGTGCTTCGTCATTCAGCTCTACGGCACGCTCAACCATTTCTTCCAGTGCTTCTACCGGGTTGTCTGTAACCACCTGGCCGTCGCGAATAACACGCTCAACATAACCATAAAAGTTACCATTTTTAGTCCGCTCAAAGACCGCTATTTGTGCCGGCTTAGACTGGCTCTGGATGTCGGTGGACAAGATCCAACGGAAGTCCAGCTCAACATACTCACGGTTACCCGTCTTAACCAGCAGACGTTCAATGTACTCGCCCGGATGGTTTGAAAAGTCCAGGCCCGTTGCCTCCAGTCGCGACTTGGGCACTAGCTCACGGTCGTAGATTTCACCAATCACGGTTTGCTTTTGCACAGAACCCTGCAGGTGCATTTCAACCACTTCAGAAGGCCAGAAAAAGCTCAGGCCCTTCCACGCTATCATTGCAAGCAGGCCCAGTACAGAGATCAAACTGATGCTGACCGCACCGCCTGTCATCCAGATCCACGGAGATCCTGACTTAAACCACTGTCTTACCATGTCATCTCACTCCAGTTACATTGAGCTGTATTTTTCACGTAGCTGCTGACGTACAAACTCAGCCATCGTGTTAAATACGAAAGTAAAAATAAACAATACAAAGGCCGCAAGGAACAGGATCCGGTAATGCGAGCTGCCCACTTCTGATTCTGGCATTTCTACCGCAATGTTCGCCGCCAAGGTACGCATACCCTGGAAGATACTCCAGTCCATAATCGGTGTATTACCCGTCGCCATCAGTACAATCATGGTTTCACCCACGGCACGACCCAGGCCCATCATGACCGCCGAGAAGATACCCGGGCTGGCTGTCAGTAGCACAACACGCACCAGTGTTTGCCATTGCGTTGCACCCAATGCCAGCGACCCGTTTGACAGGTGTCTGGGTACACTGAATACTGCGTCTTCGGCAATCGAGAAAATCGTTGGAATAACCGCAAAGCCCATCGCAATACCCACGACCAAAGAGTTACGCTGGTCGAAAGTCAGGCCCAGTTCATTAGTCAGATACTGACGTACGTTACCACCGAACATCCACCCTTCAATGACATCGCTCATGGCAAAAGACACCCAGCCAACCAGCAATACCACAGGGATCAGCAAGATTGAGTGCCAGCCATCCGGAACCAGATGACGAATGGCTTTAGGTAGCTTGGTCCAGCCCAGTGCCGTGCCCAAAATAGCCAGAGGCAATAGTAACAGCAGCGCGACAATCGCGGGTAAGTGGCTTTCGATCAGCGGCGCTAACCACAGACCTGCCAGGAAACCCAAAATTACGGTAGGCAATGCTTCCATGATTTCAACCGTTGGCTTCACCACACGACGTAACTCGCTCGACATAAAGTAAGCGGTGTAAATGGCCGCTGAAAGCGCAATCGGTACCGCAAACAGCATGGCATAGAAAGCGGCTTTAATCGTACCGAACGAAATCGGCACTAACGAGAATTTAGATTCAAAGTCATCACTGGCTGACGTTGACTGCCAAGTGTAAGCCGGCTCTGGATAGCCTTCATACCACACTTCCTGCCACAATGCCGACCAGGTTACTTCCGGGTGCTCATTGTGGATCTCAAACACACTCACCTGATTGCCGGTTAGCAATAACGCTGCATTGGCACGCGGTGAAATCGCGAAGGCATCAATGGCCTGATCTGCAACTTTACCGCGCCATAACTCGGCTTCGCTGGTGGTGTAGTACACGCCCAGCTCACCCTTTTCCGTGGTGGTGAAGAAAGTACGACGATAGAACTCACTGTGCACTTTCATGTGTTTGCTCTTATCGCTATCGAAGGCACGAATTTTGGCAAACTCACGACCAGCGTCCGTGTTTACTTCAAACCACTGTGATACTTCACCATTGTCATTGGCCAGCATCAGCGAGTTGGCACCGGCCAGCAGCGCCATACTGACCAGATTGGCATTTTCTTCGTTGGCCGCTAACAGCTGAAACTGTTTAACATCATCCGCAAAGCGGGTATCAAAAATATAAATCTGATTCGCAGAGCGCACAAAAGTACGGGTGGTATCCGGTGAAATCAGTAAGTCGTCAATGCGACCGTCGATTGGCAGCTCAGTGCGTGTTACCTGCCACTCCAGCTCACCGGTAAACATGTTCTCTTCGGCAGCAAACGACGCAAAGATCACCCGCTTGTCGGCAGTCAAAGCAACCACCGCCGTTTTATCTTCGTAATGGCTAAAGGCAAATTTTTTCAGTGCCTGTTGCTGCTCATCGACCAGCAACTGCTGACCTGCAAGTGGGTAACCCAGGCGAGGTTTCATTACACGCTGGTTACCCGGAAAGGTGACCACAAAGTTGGGCTTGAGGATCTGTACCTGGCCATTATCCAGGCCGTATGCATACTGGCCCAAAAATGGTGCACTTTTCGCAAAGCTGGTGATCTGGCCGTCCAGCTTGGTTTGCAAGGTGCTGACAAGCTCCCCTGCGCCATCGCCTTTCACCTGATAAAAATCAACCTGACCGGTATTATCCAGCAGGTACGCAATCTCTGTTTGCTCTTCCACACCCAAAGCGAAATAACGCTTCTCGGCAGATAACGCGATATCAACCCGTTTTTCGACCTTAGCAGATTCGAAAATAGGCTGTACAACGTAAAGCAAATAGAAGAATATCAATAGCAAAGCGACCAATACCATTACCCCACCTGAGGTAATGCCAAACTGGGCAAAGCGGTCCTTAAAGAGACGGCTTCTATCCGTTTTAAAGGATGGTTTTTGCGGATTGGAAGTCATCAAAATACCCTTTCATAATCAAACTGCGGCGCATTATATTTCATCAAGATGACAGTTGTGTTACACCCAGTTCCTAGTCTGCCCTCTTTCTGGAATAGGTTTTCATTAGTTACTCTCATTACTTGTTTTTTCCTGCTGAATTCTGATCCAGAGAGGATATGTTAGTTCCCAACTTTACACCACCGTTCTCAGATTGCCCGACAAAAAATGTGTTCAATCCCCATAAATACAGCGTTCTGATGACAATTTGACTGCGTCAGTAGACGCAAAATATCTCGCTGTCCAAGGAACTTAACACTTGGAGTAAGGTTCGAATTACAGTACGCAATGTGATTTTTGCATTTTTTTACATTGTATCCATTATCGGAAGTAGACAAATAAGTTTCATTTACTAGGCTTATAGAGCGATTATTCGCTTTCATTCAGGGCTTAGATACCGAGCCACCAATAATAAGAGACATGTGATATGAAGCAGTTAGTACTAACACTTATAGGCAAGGACCAACCAGGTCTCGTAGAACGAGTTTCCTCAACCATTCTTAACCACCACGGCAACTGGCTAACCAGTAATTTAAGTCACCTTGCCGGACAATTTGCAGGGATAGTGCAGGTTGAGGTAGCAGAGGAGCACTTACAAGAGCTGCAAAACGCCGTACTTGATATATCTGGGCTAGAGGTACGCATCGCCAATGGCGAACAAGACCAGAGCACAGAACCAGAAACCTTAAACTTAGTGATAACGGGGAATGATCGTCCAGGCATTGTCCAGGAGCTGGCAACAGTGATCCGTCACAAAGGCGCTAACATTACCCACCTCAACTCCAAACAGCAGAGTGCGCCTAATTGGGGAGTCCCGATTTTTAGTGCATTTGCTACCGTTAGCTTGCCCGCTGGTATGATCAAAGACAACGTTATCGAAGCCCTTGAAGCCATCACCAGCGATCTGATCGTGGATGTCGAACAGTCCTGATCGCACTGACCGGTAAGGTTGCAAGTTACCTTACCGGGTATTCCACCAATTAGCTTTTTTGTACACGCACTTTGATGTCAAACAAGCCAGATCAAGGAGGCTGGTCTATACTTTGTTGATAATTCGGTGACATGACAGCACATGTCATATAAGTGTCACACTACAGACATATTCTACCCGCAGCTTTAATTACCATGGAAAGAAAGATGCAAGCATTATCTAACGATCCCATTACCATCAGCTACTTTGCCAAAGAGCTGAGCTGGCTGTCCTTTAACGAGCGTGTACTTCAGGAAGCCAAAGACAAAAGTAACCCCATTATTGAGCGGATCCGATTCTTAGGCATATTTTCCAATAATTTAGATGAATTTTTCCGGGTTCGTGTTGCCGATGTAAAACGTCGCATCTTATTAAGTAACCTGCCTGATACTGACTTCGACGAAGACGAAGCCCTGCTTAACCAGATGAACAAGAAAGTGCTGGAGCTGGGCAAAAAGTTCTCGCATATTTATGATCAGATCCTGGTGGACCTGAATGAGCACAATATTCATATTAAAAAGCCGGCAGAGCTGTCAGACTTTCACCAACAGTGGCTGGCCAAGTACTTTCAGGATCAGGTGCTGCAGCACATGTGCCCTATTTTACTGAGCGAAAGTAAAGACTACTCAGATCACATCAACGATGCCCTGACCTACCTGTTTGTTGAAATGCGTGGCGACAAGCAACACCATGCATTGCTGGAACTGCCAACCGATCGCTTAGAGCGTTTTATTCTGCTGCCACCGGAAAAAACCCGACGCCACAAAACCATAGTGATGCTCGACGAAGTGGTACGTTTTTATCTCCACGACGTGTTCAGAAACTTCCTCAGCTTTGACAGCATCGAAGGGTATGAAATCAAACTAACCCGGGATGCCGAGTACAACCTGGATGACGAAATTGAAGAAGGCCTGCTGGATAAAATGTCAAAGGGCCTTAAACAGCGTTTATATGCTGAGCCGGTGCGACTGACTTACGATGAAGCGATGCCAGAAGAGATCCTCAAAGTCATGAAAAAGCGCCTTGGCGTCACCAGTCAGGATGCCTTGATCCCCGGTGGCCCGTATCGTAATTTCCGCGACTTTATTGGTTTTCCGAATGTCGGTCGCGGCTACCTGGAAAACAAACCCCTGCCACCCCTGCAAAGTGAAGCATTTAACGCCTATCGCAGCATTTTCAGAGCGATTTCCAAGCGGGACATCCTGCTTTACTACCCTTACCATACCTTTAACCACATGCTGGAATATGTACGCCAGGCAGCGTTTGACCCCAGAGTCACCCAGATCAAGGTCAATATTTATCGCGTTGCGTCACGCTCCCGACTGATGGCTTCGCTGATCAATGCCGCCAAAAATGGTAAAAAAGTCACCGTGATGGTCGAACTCAAAGCCCGCTTTGATGAGCAAAACAACATTGAGTGGGCGAAAATGCTCAGCGATTACGGCATCAAAGTCATGGTCGGGATCCCGGCACTGAAAGTACATAGTAAACTATGTGTGGTTCACCGCCGGGAAAAAGGCCAAATTGTGAAATATGCCCACATTGGCACCGGTAACTTCCATGAAAAAACCGCCCGTATATATACCGACTTTAGCCTATTCACTAAGCACCCTGAGATCTGTGATGAATGTGATGATGTGTTTAAGTTCATTGAGAGCAGCTACAGGCCGTTTAACTTCAAGCACCTGATGATTTCGCCAATCAATGCACGAGAAAAAATTCTCGCTTTGATTGATCAGGAAAGTCAAAATGCCCAGGCAGGCAAAACAGCCAAGATCACTGTTAAGGTCAACAACCTGGTAGACAAAGAGCTGATTGACGCCTTGTACAATGCTTCTATGGCTGGCGTGAAGATCCGCATGATCATTCGAGGCATGTGTGCTCTGGTACCCGGCCTGCAACGCTTTAGTGAGAACATCAAAGTGATCAGTGTCGTCGACCGCTTTTTGGAACACCCAAGGGTCATGGTATTTGAAAACGATGGCGACCCTCAGGTCTATATTTCCTCAGCAGACTGGATGACCCGTAACCTGGATCACCGGGTTGAAGTTGGCACTCCCATTTACGACGAGTCACTCAAACAGTTGATCATTGATATTCTTGAACTGCAATTTAAAGACAGAGCAAAAGCACGGATCATTGACAGTGAACAGAAGAATCTCTATGTTCGTCGCGGTAATAAGAAGAAGATCCGCTCCCAGATAGCCATCTATGACCATCTGAAAAAGTGGGAAAGCAACCAATCCAACACATAAGGGCAGCTCTATGACCACATACCCTTCCATCGCGGCCGTTGATTTAGGCTCGAACAGTTTTCATTTAGTCGTCGCGCGGGAGGTCGATGGTCGTCTGCAATTACTGCACAAAGAAAAGCAGCGGGTGTTTCTGGCCGCCGGTCTGGATGAGCAGTTCAACCTGAGCGAAGAAGCCATAGAGCGCGCGCTGCATGTGCTGCAACAGTTTGCAGCCACGTTACAGGACTTTGATAAACACAGTGTGCAAGTGGTGGCCACTTATACACTGCGTAACTGTCGCAATATTCGCTATTTCCTGGCCAAAGCAAAACAAGTTTTTCCTTTTAAGATCAATGTTATTTCCGGGCAAGAAGAGGCTCGCCTCATCTATCAGGGTGTGGCAAACCACATTCACAGCGACGACAACCGCCTGGTGATCGATATCGGTGGTGGCAGTACCGAGCTGATCATTGGCAAACATCTGGATCACAAATTACTCACCAGCCGCAATATTGGCTGCGTGACGCTCAGTAACAGTCATTTCAAGGAGCTTAAACTGACGGCCAAACGCTTTGCCAAAGCCGAAATAAAGGCCGAGCAGAACATCGAGGCTATTTCCGCCAGCTACCGTAAGGCCGGCTGGCAAACCTGTATCGGTACGTCGGGCACCATTAAAACCTTATGTGCCATCGCTCAGGAACTATTTAACCAGGATACCCTGACCCTCACAGTGCTGGAACAGATCAGACAACGCCTGATTGAAGCCGACTCCCTGAGTGCGCTGAATCTTAAAGCGCTGCCCGAAGAGCGGTATGCCAGCATTGCGGGCGGCCTGGCCATTCTGATCGGGGTATTCAGGCAACTCAATATTGACGAGCTGAGTTATTGCGATAACTCATTGCGCGAAGGCCTGTTGCAGGAAATGGCGCAAAATGACGAGTTTGATATTCGTGCCCGTACCATCAGCGCGGTCGGCGATCATTATGCCGTTGATAAGCAACATGCGGAGCATATTTGCGAGACCCTTAACCAAATGTTTGACATGGTGCGAGCGCACTGGGCACTCAATGAAGTCGATCTGCAGATGCTGCGCTGGGCCGCGCGATTACACGAAGTGGGGCTGGCAATAAACTCATCGGGGATCCACAAGCACAGTGCCTACATAGTATTAAATGCCCAGCTGCCGGGATTTACTCAGGAGCAACAACAGCTGCTGGGCACCTTGATCCGATTTCATCGCAAAAAAATCAAACGCGCAGAACTGTCGGCCTTAGTAGAAGCCGATCTGACACACTTTGCTCGCCTGCTCACCTTATTGCGCCTGGCCATTCTGGTACATCAGAAACGACAAATTGATCAGGTTGCTAAGTTCACAATAGAAGCGCTGGATAACAGCCTGCTGCTGACGTTCGAGCCCGACTGGCTGGCTCAGCACTCATTGTTTGTAGCCGACCTGCAACAAGAGCAGGCATACTGGAAAACGCTGAATATGACACTTATGTTCCCCGCAATGAGTTAATACCATTCATTTCACTCAATATCTGTTCAATTTGAAGGAACAAACAGGACGCTAACAGTATTAAGTATTTCTCATCTGGAACACTAAGCACTCAGGCCCGTATGCGGGCCTAGGCGACTTTTTCTTTTACAACGGCGTAGATTTCATCGGCATAGACACGGCTGTCCAGCGCCAGTGAGAAAAGTAATTCAATACTGGATGCCGGGCGAATGGCATTGAGGATAAGTTCGGCTTCCTGAATATTATTGCGCTCAACTTCTATCGCCAGACGCAGCGCCCCACCGATCAAGCCTTTGTAGCTTAACAGCGCGCTGCTGAGGTCCGGATCCAGGGAAAATTCATCGACAATAACGGAGAGCTCGACATCCAGTACAGCATCCAGGACCGACATCAGACCAATCAGATAACCCTGCTGCGCCATTTCATCGCCACCAGGAAGCAGAAACTGTTCTAAAAACTTGGCCCGCGCCAGACCTAGCTTGGTCAGCTCACTGGGTTTGTCTGCGCCCAGTTCACTTAACGCCAGTACTTTAACAAACTGGCGAATAGCATCTTCACCAAGATACACCACTGCCTGAGCAATGGAACGGATCTCGATTTTATCTTCACCCGCCTTGGCATTGGCCAGCTTGAGCACCCGCGCCGTCAGGCTCAGATCTTTGGCGATCCTTTGCTGAATTTCTTTAAAACACAAAGACTGTTTGGCGGTGCAACGTAGCAAGTCCAGTACCACCAGTTTCGACGGCTCGACATTGCCATGGTTCAGCATTTCCGGTACTGCGAAGAAAAAGCCCTGGAAGTAATCTGCCCCGGCACTTTTGATAAAGCTATAGTGCTCCATGGTTTCAATCCGCTCGACAATCACTTTTGCATCAGGAAAGCGGCGTTTGAGCTTTTTCAGCATCATGGTGGTTTTGATCACCGGATCAAGGACTTCTATTTTAATGTAATCCATCAGTGGCAACAGCACTTCCCAGCGCTCGTCGCCATCGTAGTCATCCAGGGCAAAACGATATCCCAGCTTTTTTAGTTTAGTCACAGTGGTGACCAGCTCTGGCAAATTCGTGGAACGCTCGACAATTTCGATTACCAGCCCTTGTGGCCGGAGTAATTTGGGGAGTTCTTGCAGTAAAGTTTCATCTGACAGATTGATAAAGGCAGGCGCACCGGCAGCCAGCCGCTCGACACCAATAAAGAGCAGAGAATTAAAAAACAGCCTGCCTGTCGCCTGGCCATCGCTGACCCCGATAGGAAAGGCGTTATTGTGTGAGTCCCGATACAACAATTCATAGGCAGCCACGCTCTGTTCTCGATTGAATATGGCCTGGCGTGCTATATATTGCACCGTGTCTTTTTTTGACTTGGCAATATGACCGCTCATTAACATCCTTAACTCTTGTACTTTAAAGGCTTCCAGTGTCCCAGCATATGAAAACTCACGCCCTTGAGCAATCTATTTTCTCACCCCTGTGGTAACGACAAAGTTACCTCAGGTAGTTGCCGAGACTGTCACTCTTTTACTATTATAGGTCTTATGAGTGTTACACTTATTTCGCATTTTTGCATCCTGCTTTTTCTTATCCCGTTGCTTTTTAGCAGTCAGGGGGTTGCGGCTTTGTCTGAGCATCACAGCGCGACTCAAGCGCAACATACTCTAAAATACAGCATCAGCGGCTCTGGCACGTTTTATCCCTATTTTACTAACGACCCCCATCATCCGGGTATCCTGCCCGATTTAGTGGTGCGCATACTGACGCAGGCATCTCTGCAAGGCGAGAATATCGTGCTGCCTGCAAAACGCACCAACCGTTATCTCGCGAGCGGTAAAATCGACTTCGACCTTATCAGCCCCGCCTGGCTAAACTCATCCCAACGCACCGATCCGCGATTTGTTTTTTCAGAAGCAATTCTGCCTATTCGCGAGTACGTTGTAACACGCACGCCCTTGGAGCCTCTCACCAGTTTGTCAGGTCAAATGGTCGGTACAGTGCGTGGTTACTATTATCATGACGATGATGTTTTTACCCGAGTAGACTTTGAGTCGGAGCGAGCGTTGTTACAGGCGCTGGATAAAGGGCGGGTGGAGCTGGCCATCGTTGGCGACTTGCCCGCAAAGTATTGGTCAGAGCAGGACAAGGTAAATTTGCACTTCAACCAGTTACATTCACAGGGCCTGCTGCATATTCGTCTGCGAGCCGAGCATGCCCACCTGTTGCCCCGACTCAACCAGGCGATTCTGACACTCCAGCAATCGGGTCAAATCGCCCGGATAGAAACCTACTATCTGGAGCATGCCTTCGCGGGCAGGGATCAGAGCGAGTAGGCTGACTCACAGTCAGCTTACTCGGCCACCAACTGTTCACTGCGGAAAAACCCGGAGTCTGAGGATAAGCACGTCACCAGTTCAGGCAAGACTTCATCCATGGTGGCTTTGAGTGTCCACGGCGGGTTGATGACAATCATACCCGATGCCGTCATACCACGTTCTTCGGTATCCGCCTCGGTAGCCAGTTCGAACAACTGGATATTGCGCACACCGGACTCAATCAGAGTCTGTTCCATCTGATCGATCCGCGCACGTTCCACTACCGGATACCAGATCATATAAGTGCCCGATGCAAAACGTTTGTGTGCCTTGATAATAGAGCGAGCCGCAACCTCGTAATCAGACTTGATTTCATAGGGTGGGTCCATCAGTACACAAGCGCGACGAGAGTGTGGCGGCACCAGTCCCATCAGGCCTTTAAATCCGTCTTCCCCTTTCACGCGTAAAGAGCGCTTATGTGCGGTGTTTTTTTCCAGCAGTTTGAGATCTTGCGGGTGTAATTCAAAAAACCAGCCTTTGTCCTGTTTACGCAAAAACTGTTCAGCCACTTTGGGCGAGCCGGGATAATAAGCCAGTGTGTCGCGATTTAGTGATTTAACCAGCTCAACATAATCTTGAATGGCACCCACCTGGCCGCAATACTGCCACAATTTCGCAATGCCCAGCTGATACTCTTGTGTCTTTTGCGCATCTTTGGCAGCCAATTCGAACAATCCGGCACCAGAGTGCGTATCGATATAATCAAAAGGCTTATCTTTACGTGTCATATATTCCAGCACTTGAGCCAGTACCAAATGTTTAATGACATCGGCAGGGTTACCTGCATGAAATGAATGTCGATAACTGAGCATTATCCGCTCCTAATTGAGGTGGGCATTGTCCATCCCTTTGGCGCATAAAGCCGCGCTTTTTAAGCGCTTCGGCTGAACCATAAATGAACAAAATTGTTAGTATTGGGTATTATCGCTTAAAACGAGACAAAAATCAGCATAACCTGCCCTAATCACTAGCTTTGCAGCGCACTTTGCTTTACATTTGCATGACATAATCACAGTGATAATGAGCGCATTTAAAATGAAAGAAATTCTCCCTCAACTCGAGCAACTGATTGATCAACTTATTGCACAAAACAATACTCTGACTGAGCAGGTAAACACGCTCAAAGAGCAAAACAGCAAATTAATTGATGAAAATGAGACACTTCAGCTTGAAGTACTGGAAAGCGAAGAAAAACAGAAAGAAACCAGCTCTACACTGAGTGGACTGTTAGAAAAACTGCAGAGTGCTAGTCAGGCAGGCTAATGTCAGAATCGCCCGAACAGGTCACCGTCACCCTGCTGGGAAAGAGTCACCAGTTTTCCTGCACGCCAGGACAACAACAAGCACTAATTGATGCCGTCGACTTACTTAATGGTCGGGTCGACGAAATGCGTCAGCGCGATACGGTGCGCAGCGATCACAATGCCCTGTTGCTCGCTGCGCTGCATCTGTGTCATGAATTGCTGGCATTGCAAAGTGATACCCAGCAAGCGGAGCAAACGCTGCAACAGCTGACCCAACGTATCAGCAATCAGATAGAGCGCGCTTAAGTGCTGCGCCTGCTTTGTGCTGTCTTCACCACACTGATGCTGGCACCAACAGCGCATGCTGCCAACTGGCATACGGTTTCTGCTCAGATAACCCTGATAGAACCCCAAGCAAAAGCCCGTTTTATCTTACCGAATATGGCGCTGATTCAGGGCAAAGCCTGTAGCGCCTTGATAGACAGCCACGGGGACTTTGTGGCACTGGAACAGGTGATTAATCAACTCAAAGAACGCCTGAACACCCCGCTGTGTCATTTAATCGCCACTACCAGCGAAGCGCACCAGCTCACCGGGCTGGCGCTGTTAAAGCAAGCTTTTCCGAATGCCAGCGTACACCTGCCAAAGGCGCCACAGCTCACCGACCATACGCTGCGAAAAGCACTGGATACACAGCTCAGCAACTTTGCCAAAAGTATTGAGCTCAGTGAGCAAAGAGTAAGTAAACTACCAGCTGAGCAACAAGGTTCGTGGCGACAACGGCTGGCGCTGGCCAAGCAGCGGCTGACCCGCTGGCAAACGTTGCAAAGTACGGCTGTCACGAACGAGGCCATACTACCATCCCAGTTGGAACTGGGCGGAGTCACACTAAAACTCAGTCAGTTTCACGGCCAAAGCGGTTACGACCTGAGTGTGCTCAGTGTGCAGCAGGGCGCTTTGTTCGCCGGACAGAGCGCAAACTTGCTGCCCTATGTCCGCAACACAAGTTGGCACTCTGCTTTGCATGCCTTGCAGCAAACTCCTCAACTCGACTGGATCCTGCCAGCTTTTGGTAAACCCTATAAAGCTGAACAGCTCAGTGTACCAATCACATTTTTAACGCTGGCACAGCAACAGGCTGCGCAGGCAGATACCCGTTTCCCAGCAGCTCTGACTCCCCTTTATCAGGGTCTACCCTACAACCAGATGCAATTGACTCAGCATTTCTCTCAGGCTGTCAAAGTGCTCGCCCACAAGAAGGCTTTGAATAAATAATCGCCAGCAAGTATAGTGAACCTTATGAGAGATTCAGGCCGTTTTTTTATGTCTTGGTGGCGCGTACTTAATTCGTTACGCTGCGGTGTCATCGTCTTGTGTTCATTGGTGCTGACAGCATGTCTCAGCTCCCCGGAACGTCATGCTACCCCTGCGGATATCAACCTGGCGTTGAACCTCGCCGGCGAGGAATTACCAACCCCGGAAGCTGAGCAACCAGACACCACCGCCCCTTTGCCGGTGATCACAGAACAGCCGCAGCAATATCAAGAGCTCTGGCAATATATCGCCGCAAACCTCAGCTTTGATATTACACCCAATGCACGCCTGCAGAAACGGGTGCAATGGTACCTGTCACAGCCTAATTACTTATTGAGCGTGAACGAGCGCGCTGCCCCCTACCTCTATCACATAGTGAAAAAAGTAGAACAACGAAAGCTGCCTATGGAATTGGCATTGTTGCCTTTTGTTGAAAGTGATTTCCGGCCCACGGCACGCTCTTCTCAGGGTGCTGTCGGAGTGTGGCAGCTGGTTGATGCAACCGCCTACCATTTTGGCCTGCAAAGCAATGACTGGTATGACGGCCGTCAGGATGTGCTGGCCGCAACCGATGCGGCACTCGATTATTTACACTATCTGCGGCAGCGGTTTAATGGTAACTGGTTACATGCACTGGCAGCTTATAATTCCGGTGAAGGGCGAGTTAAAGCGGCGATAAGATACAACCAAAAGCACAAGCGTAGTAGCCATTTCTGGCATCTGAAACTACCCAGGGAGACCGCTGACTATGTGCCTAAGCTACTGGCTTTGAGCTACCTGTTACAGCATCCAGAGACAGGCCTGCGACGCCCCAGTTTGCCAAATGAAGCACAAACGACCGTGTTAGATGTTGGGCAAGCGTTTAATTTTGGCATTTTGGCTGCATTACTCGACATTGATAAGCAGCGATTACATCAGCTCAACCCGGGGTATTTACGTCATCAGAGTCCGGCTGACGGGCCATTTAAGGTGCTGCTACCTATGGATCAACAGCAGTTGTTCGCCACCGACTTTTACCGCCGTCAGTTCAGCACGCACTATCAGGTGAAGCTCAATGACACTCTTTACGGTATCGCAAGACGACATAACACCAGCGTTGCGCAGTTAAAACAGCTCAACAATAAAACCCGGGACCTTATTCGGGTTGGCGAAACATTGCTTATCCACCGCGCTCATGCCAAAGACGACCTCACAGTAGATTATGAGATCAGTCCCTATTTACAGCAACAACGGCCAGCTAAAGTCGCGACCTATGAAAAGCATCATGTGATTCAGGACGGTGATTCTCTTTGGGCCCTCAGCCGCCAATATCAGGTGCCGATGAAAGATTTGCTCGACTGGAATCAACTCACAACACAAAGTCTGCTATCTCCTGGCGATACACTGATCCTTCACTTGCCAGTAGAAGCCCCTGCAACCCCTCAGCCGAGCGTAGGTACAGGGAGCGGCAAAGATTACCTCGATGAACTAAAAACACTGGTCAAGCCGAAAAGCGATCCGTAGAATGCCTGACACTACAACACTACGAAAATGAAGAGATTACTATGCAGATCGCAAACAATACTGTGGTTGAGTTCCACTACACCCTGAGCGAAGCCGGTGAGCAGCTGGAAACCAGCACCAATCAGGACGCACTGGTATACCTGCACGGCGCCGAAGGCATGTTGCCAGGCCTGGAAGCTGGGTTAGAAGGCAAAGCGGCAGGCGATAAAGTGACCCTGACGCTGGAACCAAAGGATGCCTACGGTGAGTATCAGGAAGGCCTGACTCAGCGCATCCCTATTAAGCACCTGCAGGGTCTGGGCAACGCCAAAGTCTGGAAACCAGGTATGACAGCTATTGTAGAATCTAACCAAGGTCGCCACCAGGTACAGATCATTAAAGTAGGCCGTTTCAACGCAGATTGCGATCTTAACCACCCTTTTGCAGGTAAAACACTGACCTTTGACATCGAGATCTTGTCTGTGCGCGAAGCCACAGCGGAAGAAGTGGCACATGGCCACGTGCACGCTGAAGGCGGCTGCGGTCACAACCATTAAGGAAAACACATGCAAAAAGTTGCCATTGTAACCGGTGGCAGCGTCGGCATTGGTAAAGCCATTGTCGAACGTCTGCTAAATCAGGGCTATCAGGTGTTCAATTTGGACATTCAAGCTGCGTCACATGGAGAGTATCGCCACTGTGACGTCAGTGATGTAAGCGCAGTGCACGATACCATCGCAGACATCATCGCCACTACAGGACGTGTTGATGCACTGGTGTCTAACGCAGGTAAACACCTCAGCGCCACCATAGAAGACACCGATGAACACACCCTGGATCAGCTTTTTGCCCTCAATGTCAAAGGTGCCTATAGCGCCATTCAGGCTGTGCTGCCAACCATGAAAGCGCAAAATGATGGTAGTATTGTCCTGATCTCCTCTGATCAGGCTTTAGTAGGCAAGCCTAACTCGTTTGCTTATAACCTGACCAAGGCTGCACTGGCCTCAATGGCCAAGACCACAGCACTGGATTATGCGGGCTATAATATTCGCGCAAATGCGGTGTGCCCCGGCACCATAGAAACACCTCTGTTTCATCAGGCTATCGATCGATACTGTGAAAAAAGCGGTGCCGATAAGCAGGCCATTGTCGCTGAAGAAGCGGCACTCCAGCCTCTGGGCCGATTAGGTCAGGCGGATGAAGTAGCAGCATTGGTGGTATTTTTACTGAGTCCCGATGCCAGCTTTATTACCGGCAGTTTGCAAACCATAGACGGCGGATATACAGCACGATGAACAAAATTATTGACCCTCACCTTCACTTTTTCTCACTGCAGCAGGGTCAATATCACTGGCTGAAACATAACCCGCCTGGCTGGCCTAATCTCGACCGGATCAGGCAGGACCACCTGCCCGATGCGCTCTTCAGTCTGAGCGACTTTTCTCTTGAAGGGTGTGTCCACATTGAGGCGGGCTTTGACAACGAGCAACCCCGGCGCGAGCTGGACTGGCTGGCACAGCTACTACCAGCCTCGCGTTATAAAGCGGTTAGCTATGCACAGATCGACGCCCCAGCGGCACAGTTTCGTCGCCAGCTGGAAGCACTAAAACATCCCAGTCTGGTTGCCATACGCGACATCACTGAGGGCCAGGATGCAACACGCCTGCTCACTCCCCAGGTTGCCGATAATCTTGCCTGCCTGAGTGAAAATGGCTTGCACTTTGAGGCCCAGTTTGAGCTCAATCAGCATAATGTGGTGACGCAGCTGTGTAACATTGCACGCCAGGTGCCAAATTTACGTATTATGCTCAATCATAGCGGGCTGGTGGGTCAAGCAGACAGCTGGCTGGAAAATGCGGCCTTACTGGCAGCACTCCCGCATTGCGCTATCAAGTTTTCAGGGCATGAATTGCTGGCAACCCCTTTGCCTTTACAGGACCAACTCACCCGCTTACTGGACTTATTTGGCACTGAGCGAGTCATGTTTGCCTCTAACCATCCGGTGTGCCTGATCCGACATGATTACCTGGGTGTCTGGCATCAATATTTGGCCTTGTGCCAGCAAGACAATGCGCTCTGGCATCGACTCAGCTACGCCAATGCCAAAAATTGGTATGGGTTTAACGGATCTTAACGAGATCGTATTCGGCCAGACTCGGAACTATGCTTTGTAGCCGGGTCTCTGTTTTGTCCAAAGCGTTAAGGCATTCACAGTATTCATCTGCCTTTTCTTCCAGTTGATAGGCCTTCTTCTTAAGTGACTTGTCGATTTCACTGGATATAATTTCCATGCGCTGGCCCATGTCGCTGAAACGATCTTCAATATTGCCTTCTCTGGCTTTAAACGCGTCCCCGACAGACACCAGTATCGCCCCCAAAGAGCCATGTACAGCGGAATGGATCCGCTCGCTGATCTCCTTGGTAAAAAAGTCATCAATTTTAGAGAGTGACTGCGGCGCGATAAAATAGAAGTCTTCACCACGCTTAAACTTGTCCATCAGTGCGCGCTCAACATATTGCAGTTGGGTTTTCAGCACTTCCGGATCGTTATCAGACATGCCCTCGACGACCTGCTCTATGGCACTCAGGCCCAGGTTTACGCCATCAGTTGCCAGATTCACCAGCTCAGGGACAGTGTCGCGGATCCCAAGCGCATATTCATTCAGTAACAGTGTGTCCTGATCGCTAAGCTGGATCCATTTTCCTTTGATCAGCAGCTGATTATCATTGTTGATCTGCACCCGGGTCTGATTTTTATCGACGATGCGGATGACCGAATCTGTGATGATCAAGCCATGGCCCAGTTCAACATCACATTTACCCGCCGCCTGAGAAAGCGCCGGCATTAGCCATAAAGCGGATATAAATAAGAATTGTAAAATGCGTACACAGAACACGTGCTACCTCCACCTTAAGATAATGTGAGCGTAGCAAATTTAGTGGGGCCAACCCACCCGTTTGCGGCGGGACTGGCCAATTTTTGCGCCTAATGGCAACACATGTGCCTTAATGAGCGTCTGAGGCTACTCGCAAAATGCATAGCGAACCAGCCTGACATAAGCGGTGGAGTTCTTACTAAACACATTGCTCACTTTGCCATCGCCAAAAGAGAACAGCCAGGCATTGCTTGGCGTACCTTCCACTGTGGTACTGGACCAGTAGTTTTTCTCCAGGGTTGCGAGAAAGACTTCCTCGTTAATGGCGGGCTTGACGCAGCGATGCTCAACAATGCTGGCCAACTCCTTCACATTGGGCAGGTGCCAATCGCTGTAACCAGCAAATTCCTGGGCGTTGGCGGTTTGTAGTGCCTGTTGCCAGCTCAGCTCTTGTGCAACATTATCGCAGCTGCCACTATCATTATTATAAATCTGACCAAATGAACAGCGCTGCCACATCAGGTTAGTTTGCTTATCACAGACAGTACCATCATCTTTTATTTCAAACTGCGCCTTTGGCGTGGTGTCAGGTACCAAAGATGCTGACGCACAAATTTGTGAAGCAAACGCGCTGTAGCTAAAGCTGGCAGACGCGATTGCAGTTAAGATCAATGCTCTCATTAGTCTTCCTCCCCGTAGCGACGCACTAGTCTGACATAAGCGGTTTGCGACTTATTGCGTGTCACATCGTTGCCGGTTTTCATGTCGATAACCAAAGCCCGAACCAGGTTTGCATCTTTTCCGTCAGTCCCGTCCACACTCGTCTGCGTGGTCCAGTAGTACTGGTGCCCCAGCAATGCCTGATCCGGCACATGGGGGAAGTAAGTGGGGTCAAGCAAGTAGTCGCCACTGCTATTGTGATCGAGTAGATTCGCCAGCTCCATATAGGTCGGCAGACGCCAGTTATTCCCCCCACAGAAACTGGCTTCATTCACCGCGTCGATCAGGGCTTGTACACCACAATAATCATCCTGTGGGCAAGTCGAGTTAGGCGCGCCTGGTGTGACATTCGCTTTGCCTGCCAGGAACCAGGTGTAGTGATTTTGTGCGTTGCGTGTGCTGGTGTTAGGTAATACGCCCGCGGTCGCTTCTTTGACCTCCCAGATTAACCCCGTGACATTGTCCAATACACAAGCAAAGTTATCTTCACTATTTGGTAGTGGTTCAAACTCCTCACTAAACTTCGTAAAGTCAAAAGCCTGGTTTCCCTGACCACTTTTAGGAATAAACTGCACCACGGCATCCCGCCCAAGTTCAGCATCTTGTCCCGGAAAATCACTATTGCCACAGCTGATCTGCGCTGTGTTGTTGTAGCACAAAGTGGTGCCGGTATCATTTAGGTTGCCAAGCGGCTTAGGCAGGATCTCTATGTTTACTGTGTCCGTACCGGTGCGTTGCGCGCTGTCGGTCAAGGTGACTTTAAAGTCTATCGAGGTGGCCTGATTACCGCTTTTGAGCGGCGCCATAAAGGTGGTTTTACATGCCCGCTCATCTGCCAGCGTGACGGAACTGCCATTACTCACCTGCTCCCACATACAGGAAAACTGACCATCAACCGTGACACTGCTGCTGGCATCCAGAGTAACCGTGTCCAGCTCCTGAACTTGTTGATCGTTCCCGGCATTGGCCAGTACCAATTGATCGTTCGCCAACAAAGATAGCCGCTCCGTAGTTGTACCAGTTCCCCCTTCGTCGTCGGTCACGGTGAGCTGCCATACAACCGAGCTCGGTGAGGCCAGTAAGGGATGGACAAAACTCAGGGTAGCCTGATCTGTACGCTCGGTGGTAATGGTACTGGGTCCGTCCAGCATCTTCCACTGGTAAGCCACTATGCTACCATTTTCATCCCGGTCGCTAGAGTCCACACCTGACAGGGTGATGGTATCGGCGTATTTGGAGGTCCCGCTTTCTGGCGCGGTTTGCGTTATTTTAGCCTGCGGAAACAAATTGACTGACACGACATTGACTATCAAAGTATCACGGGCTGAGGTGCCATCGGGAGCCGTGTAACTGACTTCTAGCTCAACCGGGCTGTTTCCCTTTACATCCGGCGCGGTTACTGTCAGTTCCTCACCTTCTTGAGGAAAGCCCTCCATGTCGGGGCCTGAAATTACCTGCCAGCTAAACACACCACCAGAAGGTGACCCTAGGGCTTTGAGTGTAAATTCGATTTTTTCATTGACGGTGACATCTGAACCCGCGTTCACACTGACGCTGATATTCGGACTTTCATCACCACCGGAGCCGCCACCGCATGCGCTTAACATACTCGCCAACCCCAGAGCCAATACTGACTTCTTCAGCATGGTAACTCCCTAAAACGTGACTGTTCCATTGCACAGCATGCTATTACTGCCAACGGACGATTGTACCTAAACCATGGAATAGTGCACCGCAGGCAAGGTTATCCCCTGCTCTGCACGCAAGTGTGGTGTACATTGAAAAGCTTAGAGGTAACTATCCTGGTGGATCCGAACAAATAACTTAGTGCCTACTTTGCTGTAATCTACCTTATACTCACGCCCGTCAAGCGCCTGAATAAACAACAGTCTCTTTACTTCACCAAACACATCCACGCTGGCCACGTGAACTACCTCTAAGTAACGCTCTTTGGCTTCGCGACGGTTTCTTGGCAGTTCTTCTTTGAACGGCACTAATCCGGTCGGAGTCACCTTGATTTTTGGGTGATTTTCTCCATTCACGACAACTAAATCGAGCTTTTTCTCTTTGTGGATAATGGTGTTGCGACCACTTTTAATAAAAGCTTTATCAAAGCTCATGTATTTATCCTGTTACTTCATTGCTGAGGTAGCCAACTCACTATGCAAGTTTTTGACCACCTCTTCGGGTGATAACTTCCAACGATTCATGACAGTGGCAAATTGCCAGATATCCCTGTCGAGTACGTTAGCAGGCAACATCAAGTCGTAGCCTGTCAGCGTTTTAAAGTTCTGCATCCGATTTGCGAACATCGCCATTAATCCAGAATATGCTTGACCACTGGGGGAGGTATAATTCGCCTCTTCAATCAGCCATTCTGATGGGCAATTGCCATTACTGCAATGTATTTTAACAGCTTGTAAAAAAATATTCCGCTGTTCTATCAGCAATTTTCCAGCCAACCTGGGTGTCAGGTCGGATAAAAATACGTCGATATCTTTTAGTTTAATACCTACAACATTTAACTCAAGCGTTTCAACTCCTTGAGTGACACTTGGCACGCCACACGAGTGAAAATTATGATGCTCAAGCAAGAATTCACCAAACTTATGATAATAGACAAGCCGCTGTGGACTCATTTCAATACTATAATAAGGCTGCTGGCTTTTTAAAAAGCCAAGCATAATCGCAACTATCGCGGCACTTGCCAGTGCAATTTCAAGTAAACTGATTGGCGTTGCCCGTAAGGTGACAAAGACCATGATAATAACCAGTGCTATTGCACCAACCAGCATAAACTCAATGCTGTGGCGATTAGCCAGCGCGCGTAATTTAACTGGTTCAACCATAACTATAAAACCACAAATAAAAACCGTACATAATGATCCCCCAGAACACCATTTTACGTATTTTCAAACACCTTGGGCATGGTTTCGATTTTTTCATAATGCCTTAATTTTTGGGTACAAAATTCAACACGGTGTGAGCCATTTTGCTCGCTTTTCGTTTAACGCACAAATATACAGGACGTTCGACAATATGCTCTATTTGGAATTTTTGTACACTAAAGCCCCGCAGTCAACGAGAATCAATTATGCGCGCCAGTCAATCGGGTAAAGCCCTCTTTCCTTTTATAATTTTAGTGCTTATTGCACTTTGCGGCTATCTCTATTTGCCTGCCAGCAATGGTAAAAGCAAATCCTTTTCCGGCGCTCCGACTCAGGTTGCTGCGGTGACGGTCGATCAGCAAAGCCGAGACATTACCATTAACGCGATTGGCTCAGCTCGTGCCAATCATGCGCTGAACATCACCAGTGCACAAAGCGATTACATCAGTGCGCTGTACTTCGATGATGGGAACCGGGTAAAACAGGGTGATAAACTTGCCCAGCTGCAAGATTTAAAAGAACAATTAGCAGTGCAAGAGTTAGAGGTCAACCTTAAAGAAGAACTCCGTCAGCTGAAACGCCTAACCGAATTATCAAAAACTCAGTCCGCAGCACGTTCTCAGCTGGACAGTCAGCATGCGGTTGTTGATGCACTGGAAATTCAATTACAAACGGCCCGAACAAAGCTGGCAGAAATGGCTATCTATGCGCCCTTTGACGGCATACTGGGCAAGCGTCAGGTATCAGTCGGCAGCTTCGTCAATAATAACAGTGTGCTGACCACACTTGACGATATCAGCATCATCAAAGTTGACTTCCAGGTGCCAGAAAAGTACCTTGCTCAGCTTCAACTTAACATGCGCGCAGCTGTATCCAGTGATGCCTACCCAGAGAGCACATTCGAGGGCATCATTACGCATATCGACCCACGCATTGATGATGCAACCCGCAGTATTCGCGTGACGGCCAGCTTCGATAATCCAAAAGATTTACTCAGACCCGGTATGTTATTGCATGTTTCACTCTTTTTGGGCGAGTTAAACGCCCTGATGGTGCCGGAAAAAAGCCTGATCCCGAGACAGGATAAACACTTTGTCTTCACCATCAACGAGGGTAAGGCAAAACAACAACAGGTTAATGTCCTGTCTCGCTTCCAGGGCTGGGTTGCTGTTGATGGATTATCTGCTGGTCAGCAGATCATCACTGAAGGCACCACCAAGATTCGTAATGGCAGCACCGTTGTGGTTAAGGGGTAAAACGTGCGGATCACAGATACAGCCGTAAAACGGCCGGTTTTTGCCATCGTCATTAACTTATTACTGCTGACCTTTGGTTTGGTTGCTTTCACCATGCTGCCACTGCGCGAGTACCCAGACATCGAAACACCGATTGTCAGTGTCAGCACCGATTATACCGGTGCATCAGCAGAGGTAGTCGAAACCAAGATAACTCAGGTGCTGGAAAACCGTATCTCGGGTATTGAGGGGATCAAAAGCATCACCTCATCCAGCCGCAATGGTCGTTCAAACATCACCATTGAGTTCAACATAGACCGTAATATCGATGCTGCCGCCAATGATGTAAGGGAGCGTGTATCCCGGGCACTGGACCGTTTACCCGAGCAGGTTCGTCCTCCCGAGGTCTCCAAGTCTAACAGTGATGAAAGCCCTATCGCCTGGTTCGTGCTTAACAGCGAAACCATGGATACGCTGCAACTATCCGACTATGCCCAACGATTTATTGTCGACAGACTGGCTGTGGTGGATGGTGTTTCTAATGTCCGGATTGGCGGAGAGCGCAAATACGCCATGAAGATCTGGCTGGATCGTCGCGCAATGGCAGCCCGAGATATTACCGCCAGCGACATAGAGCGAGTGTTACGTAACGAGAATGTCGAACTGCCTGCCGGAGAAATCGAGTCTATCGACAGAGACTTTGCGGTGCGTATTGCCCGAAGCTACAAAACCCAGGAAGACTTTAATAACCTGGTGATCAAACGCGGTGCTCAGGGTTATCTGGTGCGGCTTGGCGAAGTGGCTGATGTTCGCCTGGAAGCAGCAGATGTTGAAAGTACTTTCCGCGGTAACGGTAAAAACATGATAGGCCTGGGGATTGTTAAGCAAGCCAAAGCCAATACACTGGATGTCGTCGACAATGCCCGCAAAGAACTAGAAAAAATCAAGCGTAACCTGCCTGAGGGCACCACCATTCAGGACAGTTACGATTCGTCCGTGTTTATTCGCGAGTCTATTATCGAGGTGTATCGCACACTCGCTATCGCCATGGGACTGGTGGTTTTAGTGATATTCCTGTTTTTAGGTAACATCCGTGCCACCTTGATACCCGCAATCACGGTACCCATCGCGCTAATTGCCACTTTTACCTTCTTATTTGCTATGGGTTACTCCATCAACCTCCTGACGTTACTGGCGCTGGTGCTCGCCATCGGCTTGGTAGTGGATGACGCCATTGTGATGCTGGAAAATATCCATCGTCGTATCGAACTGGGTGAACCCAGGTTGCTTGCGGCCTATCGCGGAGCACGAGAAGTGGGGTTTGCCATCATCGCCACCACCTTAGTGCTGGTTGCCGTTTTCGTCCCTCTGGTGTTTATGGAAGGACGCATCGGTGCCTTATTTACCGAGTTTGCTTTGGCAGTCAGTGCGGCCGTGATCTTCTCCAGCATTACGGCACTTACCCTGTCGCCCGCTTTGTGCTCTAAAGTACTCAAAGCCAGCAATAAAGAAAGTAAGTTTTCTCAGTGGATGGACAGCCAATTTGGTCGTCTGGAGTCTGCCTACCGTAATGTGATCAGCGACAACATCACTCGACGTTACAGCTTGCTGCTGACGCTCGCACTGGCTGGCTTTGCAAGCTACGCCTTGTTCCAGCAGATCCCGTCAGAACTGACCCCCAAAGAAGACCGGGGAACTTTTTTCATCATGATGAATGGCCCTGAAGGCGCCAGCTATGAAAATAACGCCGCCAATATGGCCGAGATTGAACAACGTCTGCTGCCGTATGTCGAAAAAGAAGAACTGAGCCGCGTTCTGGTGCGTGTACCTGGCTGGGGAGGCCGCGGTGGTGTGGCCATTGTCGGCATGCCAGACTGGGACGAACGTAAACGCTCAACCTGGGAAGTGATGGGTGAGATCAGTGGCCAGATGCGTGAAGTCACCGATGTGCGTGCCTTTGCCATTATGCGTCGAGGCATAGGTGGTGGGGGTCAGTCCCGCCCTATCGAGTTCGTCCTGCAGGGGAATGACTATGACGAACTGGTAGACTGGCGTGATCGTATTCTCAACCGTGCCCGCACCAATCAGGGGCTGGTGAGACTCGACCACGACTATAAAGAAACTTTCCCACAGTTTTTAATCAGCATAGACAAACTCAAGGCAGCCGATCTGGGCGTCTCGGTCAGTGATATTGGCCGTACACTTGAAACCATGCTGGGCCAGCGTCGTGTTACGACCTTCATTGACCGGGGTGAAGAGTACGACGTGATCCTCAAAGGCACCAAGGCCGATTTCAGTGCACCAAACGATATCGCCGACATTTATGTCACCTCGCGCAGCGATCAACTGGTGCCGCTGGACAGCCTGATCACCATTCGCGAAGAGGCCACGGCTTCACGGTTAAATCGCTACAATCGAATGCGAGCCATTACAATTACTGCAAACCTGGCGCCAGGTTATACACTGGAGCAGGCACTGGATTTCCTGAACCAGGTTGCAGCGGAAGAAAATGACATTGACGGGGCCGTCGACTACAAAGGCGAATCTCAGCTGTTTTATGAAGGCGCGTCGGCCATGACCTACGTCTTTATTTTGGCTCTGACCGTGACCTTCTTGGTACTGGCCGCACAATTTGAAAGCTTTGTTCACCCACTGGTGATCATGCTGACGGTGCCTCTGGGCCTGGTCGGTGCCATGTTTGGCCTGTACGCCACCGACAGCTCGCTGAACATCTATAGCCAAATCGGGATCGTGATGCTGATTGGACTCAGTGCTAAAAATGGTATTCTGATCGTTGAGTTTGCCAACCAGCTCAGAGACAAAGGTGTGGCCTTTGAGCAGGCGATTATCGATGCGGCGGTGCAACGACTCAGACCCATTATCATGACCTCACTGACCACAGTGATGAGTGCCATTCCGCTGGTGCTGGCTTCAGGCCCGGGCTCTGAAAGCCGTATGGTGATCGGGGTGGTGGTATTTGCCGGGGTGAGCGTTGCGACCATCTTAACGCTGTTTGTGATCCCCTGTGCGTACAGCATGCTGGCACGCCGCACTCAGTCACCACAGGCAACCAGCGACAAGCTGTTAGAGCAGCATGACGCCCACCCGCAAACACAACAGGAACGGGAGATTTAATGATGAGCCAGCAAATTGCCACCTTTGGTGGCGGCTGTTTTTGGTGTATTGATGCCGCCTTTCGCAGAGTCCGGGGGGTCACGCAAGTGGCGTCTGGTTATGCCGGCGGTCATACCGACAACCCGACTTATGAGCAGATCTGTACCGGTCAAAGCGGCCATGCTGAAGTCGTTCAGCTCACCTTTGATCCCCAGCAGGTAGACTTTTCTGTGCTGCTGGAAATGTTCTTTGCGTTGCATGATCCCACCCAGCTAAATCGCCAGGGCAATGACATAGGTACTCAATACCGCAGCGTAGTGTTTTATCACTCTCAAGAGCAGCAAGCGTTAACTCAGCAGTATATTGATGGGTTAGCGCCCACACTGAGCGCACCCATAGTGACCGAAGTATCGCCCCAAACGCACTTCTATCCTGCTGAACAGTATCATCAGGATTACTATACCAACAACCCTAACCAGGGGTACTGTAGCGTGATGATAGCGCCCAAATTAGCCGCATTCGCTGAGAAGTTTGCCACATACCTGGACGAATGAAACCCGCCCTTTAGATCAAAAAAGGAGGCTAATGCCTCCTTTTGACTGACCTTTAGAAAGTCACGCGAGCACCCACGTAAACCTGGCGGCCCGGCGGCTGATAAGGCAGCAAGGTTCCCTCTGGCGTTTTACTGGCTACTGAGTTGAAATAGTCTTTATCGGTTAGATTTTCCACCCTCATTGTCAGGGCAACCGGTTCCAGCAACTGATAATTCGCACTCAGATTAAAAACAGTATAAGACGGTAGATCCGTATCAAAGAAGCTAATAGACGGGCGTTTATCACGATATTGCATGGCCAGTCTCACGTCTAGCTTGTCCCACTGCTTAGACACCACATAGTTGAACGCTTTGCTTGGGCGACGTGGCAATTCTACGCGCTTTTCTTTGTCTTTGGCATCCAGCAATGTCAGGTTTGCAGCATGCTCCAGGCCTAAAGCCGAGAACTGAGCACTCAGCTCAACCCCTTTCATTTGCGCACGCCCTACATTGGCTGGAATATACTTACTGGTCTGGGGATCAAACTCATTGCTGATCAGGTTATCGATGCGATTGTCGAAAATAGCAACATCATACCGTACATTAGCCGTATCTACCGTTACGCCGAGCTCATTGTAGGTCCCTTCTTCGGGTTTGATTTCGGTATTGGGCAAATACCAGGGACTGTCTTTGACAAACGCATTGGTCAGGCTTGGCGCACGAAATGCCGTACCATGATTAACCCGAAAGGTGACGATGTCGGACGCTCTGAAGCCAAGGTCAGCAGTATACGTGTTTGCGCGACCATGGTGCTCATAATCATCACTGCGTACTACGGCGTTCAGCAACCAGCGATTTTGATCGTAAAACGCAGCCGCAAACACAGCCGTGTTATCACGCTCAGCAATCGAGAACTGAGCGCTCGATGAAGACAAGTCTTCATTCAGACGGCTCACGCCCCCCATCAGCTGCAGAGATGGTGTCATTTTATACCGGGCGCGATACTCAATTTCATCGCGCTTAGTGCTGTAAATGTCATTTGGCGGGGGCGGTGTACCGTCATCAGGCAATACAGACAGGAACTGTGTATTTTCCTCCTGTGCCAAACTAACCGAGGCTTCCTGACTCAATACATCAGATTGCTTTTGCCAAACAAGTTTCGTGGTGTAATTGTCAAACTCGTAGGCATCGTTGCCATATGAGGAGTCATAATCTGCTTCCCCTTTACTGCGCTGAGCATGCAAAGCAAGCTGGCCATACTGTGCCAGATCATAGCTCAGCTTTAACCCCATATTGGTATTTTCATACCCATCTCGGTCATGCTCTTTGGTACGCGGCAGTGCCGGATCTTTGGCCGTCACGTCGTAACCATCTGTGGTTTCATAGCCAAAATGATAATTGACCGTCAGTTTATCTGCCTCAAACTGGCCAGCCAATTGAGCGCCACCATAGTTGCGGCTGCCAGAGGTCAATGCCAGTTGATGTCCCTTCTGCTCCCGGGTAATAATGTTAATCACCCCAGCAACCGCATCTGAACCATGAATAGCGGCACGCGCGCCCTTGAGGACTTCGACACGTTCAATGCTGTTGACCGGAATATTGGTAAAAGACACGTCACCCGAATTTGCATCACTAATACGTACGCCATCAACCAGCACCAAAGTGTACTTAGTAGCAGCGCCGCGCACAAACACGCTCGCTTTCTGACCGTAACCGCCACTGCGTACAACATCGATACCCGCGAGGTTGTTTAACAGCGTCGGCAGATCTCGCACATTGGCTCGTTCAATTTCAGCACGCTCAACCACTGCCACCGACGTCAGCGTATCTACGCTGGCTTGCTCGAACTTGTTCGCCGTAATCGTAATATGTTCAATGTCTTGTGCGCAAAGCGCAGAAAAAGGTAGCACAGCCAGCAGGGCTGTGGTTAAAGCAGATTTTTTAAACATGAGTTCCCCTGATCCACGCCCACCGCGTGAACTACAACTATTGAGTGTGTTTCAGGGCCGGTTTCCGGACTTACCCGTAACAACCGAAAGGGTTGCTTTGGGCTCACCGTTGCGGGGGCAGTGCTGGACTAAAACCTGCTCCATAGGCAGTCACCAGCTTCCCGATTATTCAGATCTTAGAGAGACTCCAGGCTCCTGATCTGACACCCTGAAAAGTTGGCGCTATTGTCGGAGATTTGAGAACAAAAATCAATGGACGTCTAGCATGCCAAAGTGCAGATGACGTTTAGCATGCCAGATATAAGAAGGTAAGCGCAGAGATTAGTCTCGGAAGTTTTTAAACTGGAAAGGCTGACCAAGATCAGCACCGCGGATCAGCTGCATGGTTTCCTGTAGATCATCACGCTTCTTGCCGGTCACACGAACAGTTTCACCCTGTATAGAAGCCTGTACCTTAATCTTAGAATCTTTGATGGCCTTAACCACTTTCTTCGCCATCTCTTTGTCGATCCCCTGTTTCAGCATCACTTTACGTGACACATATTTACCCGACTTTTCAACGTCTTTCAGCTCAAAGCTGGCCACGTCCAGGCCACGCTTTGCGGCTTTGCCTACCAGCATGTCGAATAATTGCATCACTTGCTGCTCAGATTCACTTTTTAACGTGATCACTTCGTCTTTCAGGTCAAACGACGCTTCTACACCACGAAAGTCAAAACGCGTGCTCAGTTCACGATCCGCGTTATCAACCGTGTTTCTCGCTTCAGTCATATCAATTTCAGACACAATGTCAAAAGAAGGCATATCTAGCTCCTGGATAATGTTTTTCCGGATTATAGCAACCCAAAGGCTGCGACGCGACCACACTCTCATCGCTCGTTTTCAAATTTGGAACTGACAGCCCCAGCTTCATCCTATTTTCAGATTTCGATGATATACTGGCGTTTTAACCCCTGATGATTTGGAAGTATTTGTGGCACGCCGACTCTACCAATGCCTGTTATTACTCTCTCTGGCTGTATGCACGTTTCTGTTCGCTAAAGAAATTCAGGCCACTCAAATTGTGAGATTCGCTCATGCAGATAAGGTGGCACACTTTGGCGTGTTTTTTGTCCTGGCGTTTTTCTCTCATCATGCGTTTCGTTTTCGGATCTGGTTTCACCTGATGCTTCTTACATTTTACGGAGCAGGGATCGAGTGGATGCAAGATTCCTTGCCCTACCGGCAAGCTTCGTGGGGGGATTTTATCGCTGATGTTGCAGGTGCCATAAGTTACTTCTTTGCTTACTGGGTTTACTGCCGCAAAACCGGAAAGCCCTATGCCTGAAGTATTCATTGTCGGCAAAGGGGCAGTCGGTTTACTACTGGCCGAGCGACTGGCAAAAACCCATTCCGTTACCCTGATCACAAGGTCGCCAACACAGACCGTTTTTGCTCAACATGCCGAATGCACTCGTCCTCTCGCAGTCAACTGCTTGAGCTGGCAGGAGCTGGCAAAGCGGAATGTTCGCATTGCTTTGTGTATCGTGCCCGTCAAATCGTATCAACTCAGCGCGGCGTTTGCGACGCTCAAACCGCACCTGAGCCCGGATGCCAACGTCATTTTCAGTCATAACGGGATACAGGCACTTGAGCCAGTTACCGCTGAATTATCAGCGCAGCAGGGGCTGTTTTTTCTGTCCACCAGTATGGGGGGCTGGAAACCTAACGCTAACACCGTCGCGTTCACCGGCCCGGGTTTAAGTGTCTTTGGTCCCTGTAATCCGGTGGCTCAACAGCGAGTTTCGTCGCTGTTTGATACCTTGATAAAGCCTCACTTTACCCCCGCACAGTTGTCCGACAATATTCAGCTACTACGCTGGCAAAAGCTGTGCGTTAACCTGGCCATTAACCCACTCAGTGCCCTCGCCGGACAGAGAAATGGTCGCCTGCGCGCGCCCTGTTATGCGTCGGACGTTTTGGGAGTACTCAGTGAAGCGTGTGCCGTTGCCAACCATATTGGTGTGCCTCTGAAATTACATGAAGAGCTGCAACGGGCATATCAGGTTATGACGCTCACCGCTGACAACTTTTCGTCGATGGCACAGGATGTGAAACATCAAAGACGTACTGAGATAGACGCGATGTGTGGCTATATTGTTGAGCTGGCAAAGCAATATGGACTATCGGTGCCACACAATATGACGTTATTAAACAGAGTGCGAGCGTTGCATCCGGCTGAAAATAAAACAGAGTCAGGCTGAGCATCAAGGCTTTGCTCAGCCAGGGTAGAAGTGAGAGTTGGGCTATGGGCGATACACTCTGACGTTTGCAAAGCCGTTTTCGTGCAGGATCAAGGCCTGTAACTGGCTCATCACGCCCTTATTACAGTACAGGTAGTAGTCTTTGTCCTGAGGCAGGTCACCAAACTTAGTGGCCAGGCGGAAAAACGGCAAATGGATCACTTCAATCCCATCGAGCTCAAGCGGCTCGGCATCTTCTTCTTCCGGTGAGCGGATATCCACCACCACGGCACCTGCCGGTAACTCGCTGACATTCTCAGCTTCTTTAACTTCTTCTTTCGCTTCGGCTTCAATCTCACGAATGTCTTTCACAACGGCATTTTCTACCACAGTGTCCAGCACATCAAAATCAAACTTGCTTTCTTCGGCCTCGATTTTTTCCAGCTTGGCTTTTACTGTTGGCTTTTTCGAGATTACACCACAGTACTCCGGCATCGACTCAGCCATTTCACAAGTCCCAATCTGGCGCGCAATACGAATGATCTCTTCTTTATCATATTGGATAAGCGGACGTAAAATCAGTGTCTCGGTGACGCGGTCAATCACATTCAGGTTTGCCAGTGTCTGACTGGACACCTGACCAATACACTCACCGGTTACCAAAGCCTGAATACCAAAACGCTCCGCCACAGCCGACCCCGCTCGCATCATCATGCGCTTGAGCACCACGCCCATCTGACTACTTTCAATGTTTTCCAGGATCTCGGCAACCACGGGCTCGAAGTCCACGGTAATAAAGCGTACTTTATGGGTTGAGCTGTATTGCTTCCACAGATAGTGGCTGACCTGTTTCACCCCAATCTCGTGCGCCGCGCCCCCTAAGTTAAAAAACAGGAAGTGGGTTCTCGCACCTTTGCGGATCATCTGGTAGCTGGCCACACCCGAATCAAAGCCACCTGACATCAGGGATAAGACATCTTCCTGCGTTGGCAATGGGAAACCACCCATGCCCAGATGTTTAGTCGTTACGATATAAGCACGGTCGCCTTTTACCTCAATTTTAACCGTCACATCCGGTTTGCGTAGCTGCACGCGTGCACCCGGCACATGCTGGTTCAGACCGCCGCCAACATATCTTTCAACATCACTGGAGGTAAAGTCATGATCGCCCTGACGCTTAACTCGCACACAAAAGGTCTTGTTTTCGATCTGCGGGCCAACCAGAGGTAAGGCTTTTTGATAAATGTCGTCCAGGGTTTCAAAAGTGGTTTCCTGTACTTCCAGAAACTGAACAATGCCGGGGATACGACCAAGGCCACTGATGAAGGCTTTGCGGATTGCAGGGTCTTCACTCTGCGTCACCACCGTAATATTGTCCCAGTTGTTCTTTACCGTCACTTTTTCATCAAAGCGGCATAGCACCAGTTTGATGTTTCGCTCGAGTACCATAGTAAAACGTTTGCGAACCGATTTACTTTTGATCACGATTTCGGGGTGCAGTTTGACGATAAATTTAAACATAGAAGTCACTCTTGGTTTGGACATGAATGCGCAATTGGCGCGCCGACAACGGGCGCGCGATTATAGCAGACTTATTAAAGACTAGGAAATATACAGAGGATAACCAGCTTTTTCTGGTACGGGCTCAGGCAATACTGGGGAGCGCGGCATCTGCCATTGCCTGGTAGTGCTGTTGTAGATGTTCTATTTTGTCCCGGCTGAGCGCAGTGGCATAAGGTTTAAACAACATTAATACCTTCACAATGCCGTTATAGATATCCTGTTGTTCTAACACGCCAGTCATTCTGCGCGCTTTCACATAGGGCGTCCAAAAGCTCACTACCATTTTTAGCATATGTGCTAACTCATTGGCATCTTCGTTACTGATGGCAATCACATCCACCTCGCGCAAACCCAGAACGACCGCTTTCACTTGCTCGAATAGCCGTGCCTGAAAGGCGATATAGTCTTTTTTCAGCACATCATCACGCGCCAGGATATCGTTCAGGTTGTCGTAGAAAAAATGGTAACGCCACATCAGTTCAAACAGCGAATCCAGATACTGAGTCAGCTGCTCAACCGGCTCGTCATGGGCTGCCAACGGCTTAAAATGGGTACTCAGGTGTTCACTGTACAAGGCAAAAATATTGCGAATAATGTCTTCTTTGTTTTTAAAATGGTAATACAGATTACCAGGACTGATCCCCATGTTAGAAGCGATGTGATTAGTAGTGATTGTTCGCTCGCCATGTAAGTTAAATAAGGCGATACTGGTACGTATAATTTTTTCCTTGGTGTTCATATTCGGTTCTCTGATAACACGTAATTAATGAGGCAATAATGACCGTTCGGTTATAACGCACAGTGAAAATAGCACTAAATGGGAATAACATTAAATTTTCATTTTGAAATCAGACCAGTGATATTGTGCCGCAAGCTTGATAATATAAACCAAATTTGAATTGTTATGACCTAAACATGCAAGTTACCGCTTTATATCCGGGCACCTTTGATCCACTCACTAATGGACATGCCGATTTAATCAAACGCGCGGCCAAAATGTTCGATACTGTCATTTTAGCCATCGCACACAACCCCAACAAAAAACCCTGCTTTACTTTGGAAGAACGTGTCGCTTTGGCCAAAGAGGTCCTGGCGGCACATAACAATGTTCAAGTCATTGGCTTCACCGGGTTGCTGGTCGATTTGGCTAAACAACAACAGGCCAATGTGCTGATCCGTGGGATCCGGGCTGTTTCCGATTTTGATTATGAGTTCCAGCTGGCCAACATGAATCGCCGCCTGTTCCCTGAGCTGGAAAGCGTGTTTTTGACTCCATCCGAGAAAAACTCGTTTATCTCCTCCACTTTAGTTAAAGAAGTGGCCTTGCATCATGGTAATGTCAGTGAATTTGTCAGCCCACTGGTGGCCAAAGCCCTTGAGGAAAAATTACACGGATGAAACTCAACTATTTAGTCATCAGTGGCCTTGCACTGGCTTCAGCACAGGCCGTATCTTCCCCCTGGATTGATGCACAGCAGAGTCACCTCAAGCACTCCATCGACCTGCTGGTCAGTGCAGGTGTGATTCAACGACCGGTCAATCAGTACCCACTGATGTGGAATGGTCTGGTGGATGATCTCTCGGGCGTAGACAGCGAACAATTACCGGCGGACGCACAGTTTGCCCTGCAACATCTCAATCATGCATTGCGTCTGGCAAAACAAAGCAAAAGCTCTGGCTTTTTAACCCATTACAGCGATGAGCAGTCAATGCCAGCGGGATTTGGACGACAAACTCGTTCACGCAGCGGCGTGAGCAGTTATGGGCAAATCAAGGGAAATAATGTCAGTGCGCGGGTACAGGTGAACTATGCGGACAATGCGCAGGATGGTAAGCAGTTTAACCATCATGGCAGTCACCTGGCTGTCTTACTGGGGGACTGGGCATTCAGTGCCGAACGGCTAGATTACTGGTGGGGTCCGGGCAATGAAAATGCGCTGCAGCTGTCTAACAATGCCGCGCCCATGAAAGCGCTGCGCATTAGCAGAGCAAACACCAATTACAGTGGGCCAAGCTTTTTATCCTTTGTCGGTCCCTGGCAGATCACAGCCATTGCAGCCAAACAACACCCCCGTTTAGCGGTGGATGAAGAAAAAGATTTCTGGGGGGTTCGCGTGTCAGCTTACCCATTACCCGGGCTTGAAATTGCGTATTCAACCACCGCCAGTGATTTTGTCTATCAGACGACCCCAGATGATGAGTCTGAAAATCAGCAGCGCCTGAGCAGTGTAGATTTTAAATACTCGTCGCGCATAGCAGGGTTGCCTGTGGCCGCATATGGCGAGATGAGCGGAGACAACGACAGAGGTGTCTTACCTGAACATCGCTTGTTTACCTTAGGCGCAGAAGCATTCTGGGGCACACAGGAATACCGTATTAAGTCTTACCTTGAGTACAGCGATACTGAGACCGATTGCCAACCGCAGCAAGCCAGCTTCCAGTGTCATTTTGCGACTGCAGGTAAAGGGAGTGATTATTTTGAACGAGACCGCTGGTTGGGTGCTCATATGGGTCCACAGGCCAAATCAGTCAGTCTGGGCGCTGATTATTACGGTGTGGGTGGCTATGGCGGTTATGCCAAACTGAAGCGGCTTGAGTTTAGTGCACTTGATGTAGACAGAGATTTATTACAGGTGGGTTATCAGCAGGGGCTGTTTAATGGTTTATTGAAAGTCGACTTAGCGTACTGGCGCGATAAAGGAACAACTGACTCAAATAACGAAACATCTGCCTCAGTTAGCTGGGAATACCGCTTCTAAAATCCGCTAAAGCGCCCGAACGGGCGCTTTCGCTAATAACAGTGGGTTCAGGCCACAAACTGGCAGGGAATACGCGCAGGCTCTGCAACCTGCAACATAAACTCCATCGCCACTTCATCACAATTGTTTTTACGCAAACACAGCTCACAGTCTTTCATTACTTTTTCAGGAAGGCTGTCCTTATTGCACCCACTAAAGCCTTGTTTATCGAAAAAGCCTGGGACCCGAGTCAACACAATAACGCGCTTCAGCGCCAGACGCCTGGCCTTATCCAGCAAATGCGATACCAGCAACTGCCCCTGACCTTTCACCTGCACCGACGGGTCGACCCCGAGTGAACGGATCTCGGCCAGACCCGTGTCATAAATATACAGCGATGCACAGCCGGTCACTTTGCCATCGACCTCGGTCACAGCAAACTCATTGATACTGTGGATCATATCGCTTTTGGCCCGGGGCAGGTTTTCACCTACCTTAGCCCAGTATTGGATCAGTCCGGCAATGGCTTCTACATCGTTTAACGTGGCATCACGAACCGTGATTTGCTGTTTTTTTTTCACTGCACTGATGGCTGCTGACACTTGCTGTAAAGAGGTTCCCCCTTTGGCGTTGCGTGCCGCAATACAGGCATCCAGTTGCAGTACCGGGTAGACATCCTGATCGATCTGCACGCACACAGACTGAAATTGAGCCAGACTCAAATCTTCGAGGTTTTTACGTTCGCTCAGCGCCAGTTGTACCAGCTGACCAACAATATGGTGTCCCTCACGGAACGGGATCCCTTTTGCCACTAGGTAATCAGCCAGCTCTGTGGCATTTGCATGTCCGCCCTGCGCAGCCTGTTTGGTCTTGTCTCCATTGACCTTCACGCTTTCAATACAGGACTGTGCCATGTGTAAAGCGGCCAGCCAGGTTGGCATGGCATCAAAGACGCCTTCTTTGTCTTCCTGCATGTCTTTGTTGTAGGCCAGCGGCAGTGCTTTTAGCGTCATCATCATGGCGCTGAAGGCCCCAAACACACGGCCGGTTTTACCCCGGAGCAACTCCAGGGCATCGGGGTTTTTCTTTTGCGGCATCAAAGAGGAGCCAGATGTCACATTATCTCCCAGCTCAATAAAGCCTGCCTCACCAGAGTTATAAAAAATCATGTCCTCGGCAAGTCGTGATAAATGCAACATAGAAATAGACGCACAACTGAGTAACTCCAGCACAAAATCTCTGTCAGATACCGCATCCAGACTATTGCGCGTAGCACAGCTAAACTTCAGCTCAGCCGCCAGCTGCTCTCTGTCGATATCATAGGCGGTACCGGCCAGTGCGCCGCTGCCAAGCGGGCATTCGTTCAGGCGTGTTACGGCATCCTGAAGACGCGATGTATCACGCTCCAGCATTTCCACATACGCCATGCACCAGTGACTAAATAACACAGGTTGCGCCCGTTGCAAGTGGGTATAGCCAGGTAAAACCGTGCCAAGCTCCCGCTCTGCCAGCGCAACAAATGCCGCTTTTAACATGTCCAGTGCTTCGAGGATTTTGTAAGCGCTGTCACGACACCATAAACGAAAATCGGTGGCCACCTGATCATTACGACTACGACCTGTGTGCAGCTTTTTGCCCAGATCGCCAACTTTGTTAATCAGGCGCGCCTCAACGTAAGAGTGAATGTCTTCATACCCAGCCGTCGCTATGGCGTGCGGATCCGCATTGGCTTCTTCCAGTAACGCTTGCAATGCCGCGACCAGTAGAGCATGCTCATCGCCAGTCAGGACCTGAACCTGTTTGAGCGCGCCCGCCCAGGCAATCGAACCAACAATATCCTGCTCCGCCAGCTGATAGTCAAACGGTAAGGAATCATTAAATTGTTTAAAGGCCGCATCCGGCCCAGACGAAAAGCGTCCACCCCACAGTGCCATGTTACTTTACTCCTCTGATCACCGTTATTTAACCGACTTTTGCTTGTTCAATGCCGCAATGCGACTCGACAACGAGAACAAGCGGATAAAGCCTTCGGCATGAGACTGGTCATACACATCGTCTTCACCGAAAGTCGCAAAATCTTCGCTGTACAGGCTGTTTTGCGAGCGCTTTTGTACCGCGCTGACCTGACCTTTATACAGCTTCAGAACCACCTCACCGGTAGCCACCTGAGCCAGTGACTGAGCCGCCGCCAGTAAAGAGTCTTTTAACGGTGTAAACCAACGTCCGTCATACACTAAGTGAGCAAACTCACTGGCCACCGTTTCTTTCCATTTACGACAGGCTTTGTCCAAAACCAACTCATCAATGGCCTGAAGCGCCGCCACCATCACCGTGCCTCCCGGGGTTTCGTAACAGCCCCGTGACTTCATACCCACCAGGCGATTTTCAACAATATCAATGCGGCCCACACCATGTTTGGCGGCAATTTCGTTGAGCGTCAGCAAACATTGATAAGGTGTCAGCGGCTGGCCATTGACCGCCGTTACCTGACCGGCCTCAATCTGTACACTGACCAGTTCAGCCTCATCGGGTGCCTGCTCAGGCGAAGCCGTCCAGGTCCAGACCTGATCGCTGGGCTGATTCCATGGATCTTCCAGTTCGCCACCTTCATGAGAAATATGCCAGGCGTTGGCATCACGGCTGTAGATTTTGGTTGCGGATGCTGCACAGGGGATATTGCGCTCGGCCAGATAATCCAGCAAGGACTCCCGACTAGCTAGTGACCACTCACGCCATGGCGCGATCACCTCCAGATCAGGCGCAAGCGCGGCAAAGCAAGATTCAAAACGCACCTGATCATTGCCTTTGCCGGTACAGCCATGAGACAGCGCATCCGCACCCACTTTGCGAGCGATCTCAACCTGTGCTTTGGCGATAATTGGCCGCGCCATGGAAGTGCCCAGCAGATAAGTGCCTTCGTATACCGCACCGCTTTGCAAAGTCGGGTAAATGTACTCACTGACCAGCTCGGCCTTCAAATCGACGATGTGACACTCACTGGCACCAGATGCAAGCGCTTTTTCTTCAACGCCCTGAAGCTCTTCATCCCCCTGGCCGACATCGGCCACAAACGCGACAACGTCGCAGCCGTAGTTTTCTTTTAACCAGGGCACAATGGCCGACGTATCCAGACCACCTGAGTATGCCAGAACGACTTTTTTGATATTTTTCATGATATTTTTACCTTAATTCTTGAATCTTATTGGCTCAGACGAGCTGCTTATTCATCAGCGCCAGTAACAGAGCATTTTGTGCATGCATGCGGTTTTCTGCCTGTTGCAGGATCCGCGCTTTAGGACCGTCCATCACCTCTGAGGTGATCTCATAGCCCCGGTGCGCAGGCTGGCAATGCAGCACTGTACTGGCCCCGGTTTGTTCGAGTAGTGTTTGATTAAGCTGATACGGCATAAAGGTGGTTTTTGCCTGCTCCAGTGACGTGTCGCTACCCATTGAGACCCAGGTATCTGTGTACAAAGCGTTGGCACCGGCTGCGGCTTCAATACGATCACTGATCATCACAGACGCGCCATTTACCGCAGCAATTTGCTCTGCCTGTTTTACTATTTGCGCATCAGGCGAATGTCCTTTGGGGCACACAGCGACAAAATCTGCCCCCAGCGTTGCCCCCAGCAGCAATAAAGATTGGCAAACATTGTTTCCCTCACCCAGATATGCCAGTTTGATCTGGCTGACATCGCCAAATACTTCCTGCAAAGTCAGAAAGTCTGCAAGCGCCTGACATGGGTGGTATAAGTCACACAAGCTGTTCACCACCGGAATATCAGAATGCTCAGCCAGCACCTCAAGGGTATGATGGGAAGAAACACGCGCCACCAATGCATCGGCCCAGGTGGCAATGTTCAGCGCAAAGTCCTGCACGGATTCACGGCTGCCCATTGCGCCGTTTTGTTGATCCAGATAGACCGCATGGCCGCCCAGCTTGTTGATACCAATGTCGAACGACAAGCGGGTTCTGAGACTGGGTTTTTCGAATAAAGTGACCACAGATTTGCCTGCCAAAGCATGCGCAAATTCCTGTGGCTGCTGTTTGATATCACTTGCCAGCGCAAGGAGTTTCAGAGCCTGGCTTTTATCAAATTCCAGACCGGTAATAAAGTGAGTCGACATAAGGCTTCCTAAGGTAAAATGTGAGTACCGACGTGCTGCCCGGCTATCAGGGCAACCAAGTTATCTGGCTTTTGCCAGCTGGAGATGTACACCCCACGTCGTAAATGTCGGGCAGCGTGAAGACTGGTCTTAACTTTGACCTCCATCCCGCCCACAATCACCTTCTGTGCTATCAGTTGTTCTATCTGCTCACTATTTAGCTGCGCCAGAGGTTGGCCAGCCCCGTCCAGTACCGCTTCTACATCGGTCATAAAGATCAGTTCGCCACCCAGCTGATGTGCCAGCGCAGCCGCCGCTTCATCCGCGTTTACATTAAACAGCGCACCATCTGCACCTATGCCAATTGAACTCACCAACGGCACTCTGCCGGTTGCCAGCAGCTCGGGGACCAAGCTGTCATGATGCGGCTCACACGTGCCAACTTGTCCCAACGCCTTAAGCTTTTGCGAAGTCATCAGGCCCGCTTCATATAAGCTGATCCCAACGGGATTTAAACCCGCCGTGATTGCCTGGGCCATTAACTGCTTGTTTGCACACCCGGCAAGCGCACCAACAATATACGGCATTTGCTCTTTGGGGCTGATCCGTAACCCCTGATGTTTAGCAGTGGCAAACCCGGCATCACTCAACCAGCTGTCTACCAAAGCACCACCACCGTGGACCACCACAAAGTCTTGCGTACTGTCTTGTTGCGCTAATAAATGAAGTGCTTTGAATAAGTCATGGGCGGCGTGTTCTGAGTTAAGCACTGCGCCACCCAGTTTAATCACCCAGGTTTTTTTATCTGTCATAAGTTACCCCATCAACCCTTGTTCATGCGGATACTGACTGGCCAGATTCATACACTGCAGTGCCTGTCCTGCCGCGCCTTTCAATAGATTATCTATGGCCACTGTGACAATCAGTTGCTGCCCCTGCTGCTGCCAGCCAATATCGACAAATGCACGGTTTGCCACCCCTTTGATTGAAGGCATGTTTGCACCTTTGAGGCGGATCAGCGGCTCGTCTGCCAGCACCTGATAGGCTTGTGCAACCTGACGCTCTGAAACGCCCGGCTTAAGTGAGACATAAATGGTTTCCAGAATACCCCGTGGGAAATTCCCCAAATGCGGTGTAAACAACACGGGGTGATCAAGGTAACGCTCAATTTCCGGAGTATGCCGATGATTAAACAGACCATAAGGCGCCAAAGATACCTCACAAAAATGGGTAGTGAGGCTGGCTTTGCGGCCCGCGCCGGTCACACCCGATACGGCATTGATAATAATGGTGCTGTCACTAAGTAAATCAGCATGCTTAAGCGGTTTAAGTGCGTTCAGCGCAGCGGTTGGATAACAGCCGGGCACCGCCACCAGCTGAGCTTCGCTCAGTGATCCGCCATACCACTCCACCAGGCCGTAACGCGCTTTGTCCAGCCATTGTGAGTAAGGGTGGCTGAAGCCATAGTATTGTTCATAATCTTTGCTGCTTTTGAGCCGGTAAGCCCCTGACAAATCAAAGACTTTCTTGCCCATCTTTAGAAAGGTTTGAGCCAGCTCTACGCTGACTTTATGGTCAGTACAAAGGCAGACATAGTCGACATCACTGTCGGCTATGTCTGCAAACGTCTCATCCGTCAAAGGGAGCAGGGAGACATCAAGTAAACCTGTGTGTTCAGGATATAGCTCACTCAGATATTTCCCTTTATCCAGGCTATTTGCTGACACATAACAGCCACTCAGTTTCAAACCCGGGTGGCGGGCCACCAAACTGGCCAGCTCTGCGCCGCTATATCCACTGGCGCCAACAATTGCTACGTTAAACATCGATAACTCTTATAAATTAGTAAACACAAAAACCATATATCTGCTATTGATGATGTTATCGTCGCATTGTTGCACCCTCTATATTTATGCTAAAAAAATGAATTGATATTCACCTTACATACATATAGATTTTTATGCAACAGGTTTGAATAAATATTTTTAGGATACTGCAATGTCATTACCCGACTTTAAAACTATGTACCGCGAGCTAATTGCCCGGCCCTCTATCAGTGCACTCGATCAGACGCTCAACCAAAGCAACCGGGCGGTCATTGAACTGCTTGCTCAGTGGTGTGAAAAACTGGGTTTCAGTACCGAAATTACCGAGCTCTACGCCGCGCCGGGCAAGTTCAACTTACTCGCCAGAAAATGTCCGCCGGGACAGGCAGACCAAACCGGTGGCCTGATGCTCGCCGGACACACAGACACTGTGCCCTTTGATGACAGCCGCTGGAACTTTGACCCCTTCACCCTCAGCGAGCGGGACAATCGTCTGTATGGCTTAGGGAGCATTGACATGAAAGGCTTTTTTGCCTTTGTATTGAAAGCGCTGGAAGATCTTCAAGACATGCCACAAAGCGCCCCGATTATGATCCTGGCCACCGCAGATGAGGAGATCACCATGGCAGGCGCGCAGGAGATTGCACGCCACAGCAACCTCAAGCCTGAGCGCTGTATCATTGGTGAGCCGACCGACATGGTTCCTGTGTACACTCACAAGGGACACATGTCTTCGGCGATTCGGGTAACGGGTCGTTCGGGGCACAGTTCCGATCCGGATCGAGGCTTAAATGCCATCGAGATAATGCAGCAAGTAATGACCAATCTGTTACAGCTAAAAGAAGATTTAAAGAATAAATATTCACTTGAGGATTTTGCAATTCCTTACCCGACCTTGAATTTAGGTCATATTCACGGAGGCGACAATGCCAACCGAATTTGTGGCTGCTGCGAGCTACATATTGACCTTCGCCCCCTGCCCGGACTCAGCATCGCAGAGCTCCAGGCCTTGTTATTACAGGCCGTTGCTCCGATCAATGCGCGTTATCCCGACAGCGTGTCAGTGATTGACTTGCACGACCCCATTCCCGCCTTTCATGGCACACGAGATTGCTCCTTAGTTAAACTGGCTGAAAAAATTTCAGGTCAGCAGGCTGTGGCCGTGAATTATTGTACAGAAGCGCCCTTTTTACAGCAGCTTGGTTGCGAGACGATCGTAATGGGACCCGGCTCCATTGCGCAGGCACATCAACCAGATGAATACCTGGCAATGGAAAAAATCAAACCCAGCCAGCAGATCCTGACTGAGTTGATCAGGCAACAATGTTTTGCTTAGCGCAGTGTAATAACATGTAATTGCAAGACGCCCCCTCAGCAACTATACCTGAACAGATGTAACACATAGTCGGTATCAACCTGCCAGCATGCGATCCGTCAATCACAGCGCAGAGCAGGTTTTTACCTGTTAAAGATGTGCCGTTGCTTTATAGCTGCGGTGCATTCTGGCCGTTCGGGGCCATCGACTGTCAGCATAGGACGCCGCAGTATCTGTCTACTGGCAAGGAAGGGGCAAAAGATGTACAGACCACTCTGTCATACCAGTTACCATGGCTTGTGCTGTCATGATCTAAGCCGCTGGTCACACAGCATGCGGACTGTCGCTTGCTGTGCTGTTTTCCTTCCTCTGATGTGTGCCGCTCGTACATTTCTCTTATCACTTAATCAGGGGCAAACTTATGTACAGACTGACCGATTTTTATCGCGTCAGTGCCACTCTGACTGGCTACGATCTAGTCGAGTTACAAGGCACGGGCGTGGGTCCCACTTACTGCAAAACACTCAGTCAATGGGTTCGTCAGGACGTGATACAGGAACTTTATCACCGGGCTGAGGAGATTGGTTCGCTCGAGTGTGATTCCAATCAGGTACAATTTTACGACCGAATCTGGAACTGCGCCAAACTTGGCCCGGTTGCCAGAAACATCATCAAGATGTGGTATCTCTCCATTTGGTATCAGCTGCCTGCCGACTGGAATGCCCTCTATGGGGTGGATGATTTCAGCGCCGATAAGAAGCCTGTTGAAGACTATGTCATCTCCAGCAATGCCTATATCCAGGGCCTGGTGTGGAATGCCCTGGGCAGTCACCCCATGGGAGCAAAACAACCTGGGTATGGCACCTGGGCCTTTCCCGGCCAATCAGTGAAACCTCTTAACCTGGATTAGGAAAGCAGCATGACACATCATCATACAGAATACGACGTGGTCATCGTCGGGGCCGGCATTGCAGGCGCCATTATGGCTAAACAGCTGGGTGAGCAAGGCAAGAAAGTGCTGATCCTGGAAGCGGGCACGGGCACCGACGGACGTTTCTTCGACCAGGGTAAAGAGAAAGGCTATGAGTCTTACATGGCGCGTTTTTTCACTGCCATGGCCAAGATCCCCAACGCCCCGTATCCCAACAACCCCAATGCCCCGCAACCTTTGGTCACCGATATTCAAAAGCCACCGCTGGATAAGCCCGTCAGTGATCACGGCTATTTTGTTCAGTATGGCCCGGATCCGTTTGCCAGTACCTACACTCGTAGTGAAGGCGGCACCACTTTACACTGGCTGGGCACCTGCCTGCGTATGCTGCCCGAAGACTTTGAGCTCAAAACGCGCTTTGGCCGTGGCCGGGACTGGCCCATCAGCTATCAGGATTTGCAACCCTGGTACGAAATCGCGGAACAACATATTGGGGTCTCGGCCAATGCCGATGTGCAGAGCTATCAGCAGATTGATAACCCCAGCGTACAGCTACCGTTTGAAGAAAATTACGATTATCCGATGGAGCAAATTCCGCAGAGCTTTTTGGATCAGTATCTGGCCAAAGGGCTTCAGGGCATGCAAGTTGAAATTGACAACCAGCCCTACCCCATTGATGTGGTGGCAACCCCACAAGGGCGCAACGGCATGCCGCGGGGTGATTATCGCCCTGTGGGGGCAGTAGGAAACCCGGATCTGGGTCAACGCTGTGCGGGTAATTCTAACTGTGTGCCTATCTGTCCTATCCAGGCTAAGTACTCAGCTTTAAAAACGCTGGAGCAAGCCAAAAACACGGGTAACGTGACCATAGAGACTCAGGCGGTGGCCTACAACCTCGAAGTGGACCACAAAACGCAGAATATCTCTAAGGTCCACTACAAACGCTACCACTCTACCCAATCCGCGGCTTATGACGATAAAGCGGTCAAAGGTAAAGTCGTGGTGCTGGCCGCCCATGCCGTCGAAAACGCCAAGCTAATGCTGGCTTCTAATGTGGCGAATTCCAGCGATCAGGTCGGTCGCAATCTAATGGACCACCCGACTATGCTGACCTGGGGCCTGATGCCCTGCAAAATCGGCGCATTCCGTGGTCCGGGTTCCACCTCGGGGATCCCCTCACTGCGCGGCGGGGCATTTCGCGCCGAGCAAGCCGCTTTTCGTATTGAGATAGGTAACTGGGGCTGGAGCTGGCCAGAAGGCGCACCTATCGCCACTGTGCCAGAGCTTATCGATGAGCAAAACTTATTTGGCCCGGCCCTGCGTCACAAAATCGCCGAAGAGTACCCGCGCATGTTCCGCTTTGGCTTTTTAGTAGAGCAACTCCCCGACCCCGATAATCGCGTCACCATAGACGATCAATACCGGGACCAGCTGGGCAACTACCGACCGGTGATCCACTACAAGGTCACCGTCTATACCCGTGCCGGTATGGCACAGGCTAAAGAAGTGTCGGATGCTATTTTCCAGCGCCTGGGTGTAGAGCCTTTTACCAAATACAAAGCCAACGATCCGGGCTATGTACAGTATCAGGGCAAAGGCTATGTCTACAATGGCGCCGGACACCTGGTCGGCACGCATCTGATGGGCGATGATCCTAAAACCTCGGTGGTAAACCGTGAGCAACGCAGCTGGGATCACCCCAACCTCTACCTGGTTGGCTGCGGCAATATGCCCACCATTGCGACCAGTAATCCGACTTTAACCATGGCAGCACTGACCTTCTGGGCTGCTGACAACGTGTTAAACGCACTCGACCAGTATGAATGAGGGACCTGCCATGTACCACAAACTGCAAAAACGTCCGATAGAAACACTTGAACAGCTGCACCATGACCTGCAACTGGCCATTGAACTGGAGTTCTCGACATTACCAGTCTATCTCACCGCCTTGTATTCCATTGAGGAAGGCACCAACCAGTGTGCCTACACAGTGATCCGCTCAGTTGTGATGGAGGAGATGTTCCATCTAACCAATGCTGCGAATCTGCTGATTGCCACCGGAGGCAGTCCGGCCATTAACAGTCCGGAGTTTCTACCTGCCTTTCCGACTAAGCTGCCTGACGGCGAAACCTGGTTTGAAGCAGATCTGCAAAAGTTCAGCCCTGAGGCACTGCAAAACTTCCTCAACATTGAAATGCCCGCCGCTTTGGCAAAAAAGGGGGATATCACCATAGGCGAGTTCTATGTCGGCATTGAAAACGGCTTGCAAACCCTGCATAACCGCTATGGCCCCGCGCTGTTCCCCGCCGACTGCCATGACAAGCAAATCGCGCATAAGTATTATTATGGCGGCGGCGGAGAGATCACCCCAGTAACAGACTTGGCCTCCGCCAACTTTACCCTCAATGCCATCATAGCGCAGGGCGAAGGGGTTCCGGATGCGTGCTGGAACCCGGATCAGCCATTTCCATTGGGTGATACCACGGGCATAGACAGCGGCGACCACCAGTTGTTTATGCAACCCAGAGAATTGTCCCATTACTACCGCTTTAACGAACTGCTGCTGGGTTATCGCTATGTCCAGGGTGACACGCCCAACTCAGGACCGACTGGACCGGCTATTCCGATTGATTATCATCAGGTTTATAACGTGGTGAAAAACCCTCAACCACAACACTACCAGCCTTATCCCGCCATTGCCCGGCTGGACACTGAGTTTAACCTGACCCTGAGCCTGCTGCTGGATCAGCTTCACCTGGCTTTTAATGGCCAGCCAGACTTACTGGTTGCCGCCGTTGGCACTATGTTCGGACTCAAAGAAAAGGCCCAAAGCATGATGCGGGTCCCCCTGCCCGATGACAGCGGACATTACGCTACGCCAACCTGGCGTTATATCCCTGCAGAAGACCGTCCGGGAGGGTGCTGATATGGCCACAAGACGCTTCGATCATATTATTGTGATCATGTTTGAAAACCAGTATCGCGGCTATGTGATGAATAATCCGTACATGCGCAACCTGGCTGCGCAGGGGATTGAGCTGACCAACAGTTTTGGCGTAATGCACCCGTCGCAGACCAACTATATTGCGTCTCTGGCAGGCGAGCTGTGCAATGTAACCGACGATGAAGTGCCGCCACGTTTGCCCCAGCGCACTCTGGTTGACCTGATTGAAGATTCGGCTCAAAACCTGGACTGGCGTGCTTACATGGAAAGCTATGTGGCGGGCTGGACGCCCTGGACAGCAACCAATTTCAAGCCCGTGAACAGTTATCCCTATGTGCTTAAGCACGACCCTTTTTCATCGTTTTCCCGCATTCTCGACAGCGAAACCCGCTGGCAAAAAATTGGCAACGAAGCACAGTTTTATCAGGACCTGCTCAATGATACCCTGCCCGAGTTTGCCTGGTTTACCCCCAATATGTGGCACGACGGGCATTATTTACTTGGCAGCAAAGACAATGACCTCAAGGGTGAGCGCGCACCGGTATTGGTGGACCAGCAGGCCGACTGGCTGAAGGCGTTTTTTGCGTCGATTAACTTCCCCGGCCCCAACAGCAAGCTGCCCGACAATACGCTGGTGGTCGTCACCTATGACGAAGCCGATTTTGAATCGGACTACGATACCAGCCAGAAGTACAAATATTACTACGACGGCCCCAATCAGATTTATACGGTGTTGCTGGGCGATACCCTGACGCCGTCGCAGCAACACGAGGGCTACAATCATTACTCCTTGCTGCGTACCATAGAGGAAAATTTCTCGCTCGGCACGCTGGGTAAAAACGACGAGCATGCCAACTATTTCCGCTTTTTGTGGGATGAGGCACTGCACTGGCAACCCGCTGCTGGTGTGCCCCACATTGAGCATACCAGTGAGCTGCAAGCCGCCAGCCTCGGTGAGCTACTCTATCTATTTTACACTCGGGACGACAGACCCGGCCATCTGTATTGCACCAGCTTTGATGGCCATGTCTGGTCTGAACCTTTACTGATGCAGGAAGATTGCAAAGACCAGCTACAACTGAGTGCGCAGGACGATACCCTGGTGCTGGGCTATCGCGACCAGGACCTGCGGGTCACTTTGCAAACGCTGAGGGCTAACCAAGGCTGGCAATCCCTGGCTGCACCCAGCGATAGCTGTGTATCTGCTCTTGCACTTCAGGTGTTGCCGCAAAGTCAGGAGCTGCTTTTGGTTTATCGCGACCAGCAAGGCTCTATGCTGGCACAACGCTATGCTCAGCAACAGTGGCAAAGCCAGCCACAAACGCTGGTGTGCAGGCCTGAAGGAACTTTTACTCTGGCCTCACTGGGCAGCAATACTTTGCTGATTTACCGTGAAGGCAACGCCAATGCACTGGCTTGCCTGAGCTACAACAGTGCCGAGTTTAATGTCACCGATGTCAGTAACAGCGCCTATGCCGGTCCTCAGGACAATGCCGTAAGCCATCAGTGGTCGGCCAACGGCTTTGGTATTGGCCATTTTTCGCAAGCACCGAGTAAACTCACGCCCGATGAGCCGGAGCCACAAGAGCACAGTTACCAAAGTGACGGTCAGCTGGCCGCCGCCACGCTCGATGGTGTGCTGCACTTGTTCCACAACGCGCCGAACAGTCAGCAACTTTTGAGCGCCAACTTCTCTATTCCCGGTGTACTCACCAGCCAGTTGCCCGTGTCTTACGACCCGGCCAAAGCCGATACCACCAGCAACGGCTATGGCACCATGGCCGAAGCGGGCTGGAGTGAACAGCAGCCGCTCAACAATGTCCACAGACAACCGGACACGCCACTGTGCGCCACGCGTTATCGCGACCAGCTGTGGTGCTTTTATCAAAGCAGCCGAGACCAGCGGCTGCGAGCGCATATGGCAACTTACCGGTCGACGCAAAGACACACAACGGTGGAGTGAGGCTAACATACGACAAAGCATGAACACGATGAATTACTGAGTACAGGCGAAGGCGGCCAGGGATCCCGTTGCCTTCGTGCAGTCACTGAAGGGATCAGCCTATGGCACTCGGGACAAGCCCCCAGATGCCAGTAGCAATCAATGAGGAGACCACCATGACTGATGTAACGCCCCCGGATCTTTCTAAGCCCTTACTGATCGATCCGGCACAGGATAACCCACCGGCGCCGACCACTGAGCTTGGTCCGCTGCAATATTTGATAGGCACATGGACCAATCAGCCTTTAGGTAACTCTGGCATGGGTGGCACAGACAAGCCATTTTCTTACTGCCTGATGCCACTGCCCCAGGAAGCCAGCTATATTCTGAAAAACTTTTCGTATTATGAGGAGCTGACCTTTTCAGCCATTCATGGTACGGCACCCAACCGCGGAGGCTTAGGCACGCAGGTTGCCAACACCCTGTTTTACGAGCAGCGCGTGTACTTTGCCGATGGCCCGGCTAAAGATCAGCTGGTGCATGCCGAAAATGGCTCATTACTGTTCCTGACCGATCGAAAACAACTGCTGGGGCCTTATGGCAATGGCGACAAGCCGGGGATCGGAACTGAAACCGTACCTAACAGTGTGCCGCCCACACAAGCCTATGACTTTATCAAGCAAATGTCGGTGCCTCATGGTAACTCCATTCTTGCCAGCGGCCATTTCCAATCTGGCACAGGTGTGCCGACCATTCCTGTGCTGAGCAAGAGCGACGTACTCCCTATGGGTCTGCCCCATGATGTCAGCACAGATCAATACAGCACCAAAAGTGTCGGTAATCTGAATCCGGACTTTACCCTGAACCCCAATCAGCCGCTGACCAATGCACTGGAAGTTTCGCCGCCGAAGAAGTTCATTCTGCTGGAAGTCGATACCGCCCACTCAGGCATTCCGGTCACCAACATTGGCTTTGAACAACAGCACGCCAACGTCAGCCGTTACGCCATCAGCTACTGGCTGGAATCACTCGATGGCAGTGATAACTTTACCCAGTTGCAGTACTCGCAAAATATCACCATGGAGATCCCCATTCAGGGGCAGACTGTCACCTTCCCGCACATCACTACCAATACCTTAGTTAAAAAAGTCTAAACTAAGCAGGCATAAAAAAACCGGACTGCACTCAGTCCGGTTTTTCTCTAAACTCGCTTAGATGGGCGAGCCCGGCGGCATCGGCAAGGCTTTAAAGCCCGCTGGCCATTTGCCGCTTTTCAGATACTGTGCCACCTGATCAGCCAGATAGGTTTCAAACGCATCCGCTTTACTGGCGCCACCAAACAAAGAGTCGTTGCTGTATTGCTCCACCAGCTGGTTAAGGTAAAAACGCGACTTCGCCTGAACTTCTGGTGCCAGCTTATCGCTGCTGCTAAGCGTTGCCAGGTGATAAGCCGTTAGAAACTGCACTCGCTGCGCAAGCTTAGTTGCCATACCCGACTCCGCTTTCGGCTGAAAAACATGCTGATACACCGTGTTCAGCAGATCGTCACTACTGAGGTTGCCATCATTGCGCGCCCCCTGTTGTGCCAGGCGATTCAGTCGCTCCGGGTTCAGCAATAAGCTCAAAGTATGCTGCGCCGCCACTTCCGGTAACGCCATGGCATCCAGCGTCAGACCCGTGCGACCTTTCACGCTCTCCCGGGTCTTATACTCGCCATAGGCTTTGGGCGGGATCAGTGCCAACACCGACTCAGGGACCATCAACTGTTCAGGTGTCAAGGTATCCAGTAAAGCGGCCAGAGCAGCCTGCTGCTTGGCTTTGCCAACCACCTGTGCCCCTTTTGGCGTGTTCGCCCCTCGTACTTCGTAGTCATAGTCTACACCACCAATCAGCTTTACTGCCGACTCCACCTGATAGCGATGGAACAAGTACAGCGGCACCAGCTTTTCTTCCAGCTGGGACAGGGCCTCGCCGGTTTTGATGTTATTCAGGCCAAAACGGGCCAGCGCCTTTTGACGAATATCCAGTACCCGAGTCAGCTCAGCAGCCGGGTCGTTACCATTATCCCACAGGTGGGCGGTCGGGTGGGCGCCACCTTTCGGACGGGCATCGGCATCCGAGATAAACTCCAGGCCCTTGCTCTTGTTCTCAGCAAGAATGGCGGCCAGTGCCTGGGCTTCGTCTTGTGCGGTAAAGTCACTGTATCCGTATTTGATCACTTGGGTATCCCATTCGCCCATGCCGGTGGCATAGCCTTTACTGATATCCAGCTCACCCTGATCGTTCATGCCCACCAGCGGATGCGGATAATCCATTACCGAGGCGCGATCTTTTACCGACGCCGAGAAATTATGGGCAATCCCCAGAGTATGACCAATTTCATGGGCACTGAGCTGGCGAATGCGGTCCAGCGCCATGGCATGCAGACGCTCCGTCACTTCATCGCCTTTAACAAATGGCGCGGCTAAGGCTTCGGCAATCAGAATATCCTGGCGTACCCGCAATGAGCCAAGCGTCACATGACCTTTGATGATCTCACCGGTGCGCGGATCGATCACCGATGCACCATACGACCAGCCGCGGGTAGCACGGTGAACCCACTGGATCACGTTGTACCGAATATCCATAGGGTCAGCATTTTCCGGCAGTACTTTGACCTGGAAAGCATTTTTGTAACCCGCCGCTTCAAAAGCCTGATCCCACCAGCGCGCGCCATCGAGCAACGCGGTTTTCACCGGCTCAGGTACGCCCGGATCCAGGTAATATACAATCGGCTCAACCGGCTCAGATACTTTTGCCGTCGGGTCTTTTTTGTTTAAACGGTGGCGCGGGATATAGCGTACATACATAGACTCGCTCAGCGGTGCCGAGTAGTCTTTATGCTCTATGCTCCAGTAGCCCGACTGAGGATGAAATGCGCGGGGCTGATAGTTATCATCCGGCAGTTCGATCAACGAGTGGTGCTGGTGGACAGTGACCGCATAAGGGTTCGCCGTCGCCTGCTTCACATACTCACCGGGCTTGCTGCCCTTAAAAGTCAGGACTGCTTCCAGTTCGGTATTTTTCATAAAAGCTTTGGAGCGCGGCATATAGGTCGCGCTGCGGCTGGCGTCCAGGCTGTAACTGCCCTGCTTGCGCGCCGCCAGGGTTCGAGATACGCCATGCACATCCGATAACAGATAAGGCGTGTAGTCAATCAGTACGCTGTCGTCATCTTCAGCCACCACCTTAAAGCCGTTTAAAATGCTCGAGGCAAAGGCCTCTTTCACGCTTTGCTGCTCCGCAGGATTGTCGGCACTGGCACGAAAGTAAGTGTTCAGCGCACGTAGCATCACCTTGTCACCAAAGCGCTCGAACTGCACCAGATAAGTACTACCCAGCTGACCACGGTCCAGGCCAATGTCGTTAGAGCCGACGCCATACGGCAAGCTGTGCTGCAACAAAAATGGCTGTGAGAGCTTGTCGACATCGAGATAAATCTTGCCACTGGATGGGTCACTGTAAAACGCATAGAACCCGGGAAAATGGTTGAAGTTGTCAGTAAATTCATCAATAGACTTAATTGCGGCGTGCGCTTGGGGTATCATAGCCAATAGCAAAGCCGAGAACATGTGAGGTGCAAAGCGTGTTTTTCGCATTTTCTTATCTTTGTTGTTTGAGGTTAGATGACTGGTACCTCTTTTGTATATTAAATCGTATACAAAATACAGTTATTTAGGACAAAATTCAGCGCTGTTTGTGGCCTGCTCTCTCACTCTGTCAGGGCTGCAACATAACCGTTATCAGGACAAATATTTATGCGTAGACTTCCACCGGTGTTAATTGAAGACGGCTGTTCCCGTGAACTGGTTTCACTGATCAGAACCATTCTGGCTGCCTGTAAAGAAATCTCTTTCCGCGTCGGTCAGGGCGCACTGTCAGGCGTACTGGGTTCAACGCTGGATGAAAACATTCAGGGCGAAACTCAGAAGAAACTCGACGTACTGTCTAATCAGCTACTTAAAGACATTCTGCTGGAATCTGGCTATGTGAAAGCCATTGCCTCGGAAGAAGAAGAAGGCACGGTAGCAGGTAGCCCGGATGCCAAGTTTATTGTGGCATTCGACCCGCTGGACGGCTCATCGAATACCGATATCAATTCACTGGTTGGCACCATCTTCTCTATTATGGAAGCACCGGAAGACGGCGATCCGGCCGATCCGACTATCTTTATGCAACCCGGCCACAAGCAAGTTGCCGCAGGCTACGTACTGTACGGCCCTTGCACCACGCTGGCACTGACCACAGGTAAAGGCACCCGTATCTTCACGCTGGACAAAACCCACGGCAGTTTCCTGCTGACGGAAGAATTTGCCAAAATCCCGGCCGACACCAAAGAGTTTGCCATCAACGCCTCAAATCAGCGTCACTGGCAACCGGCTATGCAAAACTACATCAACGACCTGCTGGCAGGGGACACCGGCCCGCGCGGTAAAAACTTCAACATGCGCTGGATTGCCGCCATGGTAGGTGACGTACACCGCGTACTATGTCGCGGTGGCCTGTTTACTTACCCGGCAGACACCAAAAACCCGGAAAAGCCATACAAACTGCGCCTGATGTACGAAGCCAACCCGATGGCCATGCTGGTAGAACAAGCCGGCGGCCTGGCTCACACCGGAGAGCAACGCATTCTGGATATCGACCCGGAACATATCCACCAGCGCGTAGCGGTGATCTTGGGCTCGAAAAACGAAGTCGAAGCGTGTCTTGGGTATCATAAGTAATACCCTGATTTAGCCGCACGCTATATACGCCATGGTGAGTTCGCCATGGCGTTTTTATCTCCCTCTTTTTTATCTCACCACCCTCTTATATTGCCGCTTGCAGAAGTGGAGGATCACCGCAGTGCTTCACGAAATGGCATTACCATCCCAACCAGATTCGCTGTAATCTGACACCACACAGATCAAAAAAGCCATGGCCGCTTGCGCAGACCATGGCTTGAATTTAATCAAATCGTGTCATTACTGACAGTTGGCAATTTCTTTCCAAGGGCCCAGTGAGGCCGGGTTGTTGCCCTGCGTCCACCATTTGGCTTCATAGGTTTTACCTTCAAAGGTTACCTGATCGCCCGTCGTATAGACGTCTGCTGCATTCCAGGGAGCCGGGCAGGCATTGCCTGGCTCAAAGGTCACCTGTACACTGTGTGCCGCAGCAAGTGCCGGGAAGGTGTAGCTTGACTGCGCTGTCACGCTCACGCCATCAATTTTCAGTGTGGCAACACGGTAGCCGCTGTCTGGCACAAAGGTCAGCGTAAAGTCGGTGTTGCCTTTAGCGCTGATCACCCCGTTTGCATCTGGTGTCGGCGAAATGCTGCCGCCCGTACCCACCACTGTGGCCGTGATGTCATAGAATACCGGTACATCAATGGTTGCATCGGTAAAGTTACCCGAGACAAAATCAAAGTTGGCCGCGCTGAGGCTGTTCACATCGGTGTTTTTCAGTACCAGGCGTTTCTGGTCGCCTTTTGATGCCGTCTCATCCAGTGTGATCACCGTATCCGCCCCTTCCTGCGTCAGGATAAGCATTGAGAAGCTGTAGTTGAACAGCGGCATGCTGATCACGGTTTTGGCCGGGTCAAAACTGTTCACGGTCAGTGCCATATTCCAGCCCCAGTTCTGGCTGTTCAGCGGCACGATGAAGCCCAGACGGTCGTAACCACCGGTGACGTTATCGAACATGTCTGGTGTCAGGTCAGCAATCGTCAGACCGACCAGCTCAACCGAGCTGTAAATACCACCATCTTTGGCCTGAACGCCAATAACCAACGCCGTATCGGTTTCATACGCTTTTAGATGCTTAAAGCCAATGCCCGCCGTGCCACGGATCTTATCCAACTGAGGATTAAAGCCGGTCACAGTTTGCTTGCCTGACCAGGCAATTTCATAGATATCCGACTGGGCAATCACCGCTTCGGTATTGACGTTCACAGCCGCAGCCGACACGCCTTCGAGTACCACACGCTGACCAGCAAATGCCAGCTCAGCACCGGCAGCCACATCAGAGACTGACAGGTTACTCAGTGGTGCAGCGGTTTGCCAGTCGCGCAGAATAATACGGTCTTCGCCCACGGTGAAATCGCGCACAGTGGTCACAGAGCCGCTTTGCTCATGCAGCTCGATAACATCCACACCGCCACCGGGTAGCACTAAGTCGTTACCCCAGCCCGCAGACAGCTTTTCATCGTATTTTGACCCTTCAATCACATCATCTGCTGGCGTGTCAAAGATAGTATTGTAGCCACCAAACTTGTGTACATACTTAGTGATACAGGTGCCCAGCTCATCACAGGTGATTTCGTCCTTGGTCAGCAGTCGTGCTGTGCCCCACGCGCCACGTAAGTGAGCCGCAGCCAACAAGCCAGACATAGTCGCCTGCACTGTGATTGGATTACCATTGTCGTCTGTGCCCGGCCAGCTCTTCGCCAGTGCCTGCTCCCAGGTCATGTTGGCATCAGTCAGCAACTGCGTCATCACGCCATAGTTAAACCGCATGGCATCGCGCATCACCAGTTCCTGATTATCTGGGATCAGCAGATCAGCGAATGAGTTGACGCCATTCTTACCGACAAAGGTGCCTTCCCAGCGGTTCACATCTGTTGCCTGGATCTGGTTACCACCAGAGCCGACAATCTCAACCAGGGCCTCGGTTTTACAGCCAATCCAGGTGCTGTCTTCCACAAACACATAGAAGCTGTCGTACTCTTTGCCATCAATCGTCACCACTTTCGGGCTATAGTAACCAGCATCAATCAGAACGGCTTCACCCAGCTGATAACCCACGAATCCCCAGGCGTTCATGGAGTTATACTGCATAGTTTTAAACATCTCGGCACTATACGGGGTTTGTGAATTATAGATTCCGTCAATACCCAGCTTGTTAAAAAACTGATTGATGGTGGTATCTTCTGGGATCATGCTCCCGGTCGAGCAGTCACGCACCATACGACCGGGTGCAGAGACTTTGGCATACTTGTAAACTGGGTTATTCAGGTTCTCCAGGTAAAAATCTGCAAGCGCAGGGTTAATACCCGATTCGAAGTTTCTTAAGCTGTCCAAAAAATCCTGTACGCCCGTTCCCGCTGACGCGGAACAACTTAAGAGCACGGCGGCTGCACATCCTGTCATTTTCAATTTCATTAGGTGTTTCCTCATTATTTTTTTAATCGAAACAAACCCAGCAATACCAACCCGTTTAGAGCAACAATTTTAATGAACAACCGCGACCCAACCCAAGCCGCCTACCAATAAACCCGCATTAATTATCTATTATGGGCTAATATCACTGAGGCAGTGAGCAAGCCTATCTTGCTTAATATGCAAAATGGGCATTTCTATTTGCTCAACTAATATACAAGCTAGCGCTCACAAAATAATAAGTCAATTGTTTTTACAAAATTTATTGCAATAAAGTTTCACGTATAAAATCAATTATAAAAAGGCGAGAAATAAGGCAAGCCGGGCAAACCTGCCTTAACCGAGTAGAAGTGTGGGTCCACAGAACCTGTTCGGCAAAGATGCCGGAAATATCAGGTTTGCACCCTTATCCGCGCACCTTTGCAATCTTCCTTGCCAGGCCACGCGCGGGTTGACCAGTTAAAACCAAACTGGCCTAAAGGAAGCGGGCGCTTCCTTTATTAGGTTGCCGCACGGCACGGGCGACCATGCGGGCTGTCGGTATTAGAAGCGAATGCTGGCACCGACAAAGTAACGGGTACCAAATTCATCCACAGCATGAACGATATTGCCTGCTGTAGGCTGCCTTAGTACCAGGGCTTCATTGAGCAGGTTAACCGCTTCCAGTGACACGTCTATGTTGTCTGTTACATGCCAGACTACAGAAGCATCAAGCTGATCATAAGCATCGTTCGAGCTGTCCAGGCCACTGCCGTTGAGCTGTCTGACCCAGTTATCGCGGTAGTTATACGCCAGGCGCACGCTGAACAGGTCATTTTCGTAGTAACCAGACAGGTTGTAGGAGTTTCTCGATACTTCCTCAATCGGCGTTTCCTTACCCGTCGAGTCAGTGCGGCTGCTGTCGGTATAGGTGTAGTTTGCCTGCACCCCAAAACCATTTTCAAATGCATGCTGATATTGCAACTCAATACCGCGTACATCGGCCGTGCCAACGTTACGTGAACGCGTTACCAGACAGCCTTCACCACATCCCGGATAAAACTCAGCGGCAGTTGTTTGCTCAATATAGTCGCTGATGTTCTTCACAAATAAAGTCGCCCCAAGGACGGATGACGGATTAAAGTACCATTCAACGCCCATGTCGTATTGATCTGACTTATACGGGTCCAAGTCCGGGCTACCGACATTCGCCGTTTTAAAGCTCTCGGAGATGATGTCTGCCACTTTCATGTCATCATAATCAGGGCGCGATACCGTTGAACCGGCGGCAAAACGGAATATCATGTCCTCACTCAGGTCGATGGCTAAGTTCAGGCTTGGCAGATAGTTGGTGTAGGTTTTATCCACTTCACCTTTCACGCCATTGATTGCGCCTTTAGAGAGAATGTCGGTGTCCACTACACGCAGGCCCAAGTTACCGCGGAAGCCTTCGCCCGAGAAATTGGCCTTCACATAAGCGGCGGCAATGTCTTCTTCAATGGAGAAAGCATCTTTGACCGTGACAGTACCAGGCGCATTGCTACGTGCGTAATCCCACAGGGCACGTGTCGCAATCGGGAAAGAGGACAAACTGCCAGCACGTCCTTGCGCACTGTGCAGGCCAGAGACAAACCCGCCGTTAAAGTCGCCCAACGTCAATCGCTCGCCACCCGCACGAATAGCATCAACACTCAGGTCCTGGTTGTTTTCCTGATAAGAGAAAACCTGCTCCTGAAACTTAATCCCCGCCTGAATAGAGGTAATCACCGGCGAGTCCAGCTCAAAAGTGAAGTCGGCCTGAATATAATCTATTTCATTGTCGCGTTCATAGTTGATGTAAGTGTATTCATGGAACAGCTCCAAATTATCGTGGCTGCTCAGGTAGTCTGAGTTAACCGGTTGTAATTCCAGCGGCCCATCCACATTGTAAGAAAAGCCTGAGTTAGCACGCTCGGTAATGTCACCCCACCAGGTACTTGTCTGGCCGATACGACCTTCAGCGGTTGACTTACCCAGTACAAAGTCTGCCGACCAGGCTTCAGCCTGATAATTGGCGGTAAAGTTGAGCACATCCGATTGCATCTTGGGCGTGCGCAATACGCTGTTATTAAATAATGGCGCACCACCCGGGCCTGAGGCCGTCACCGTCGCACCGGTCACTATGCCCTGCTCATTGACGCTGACAGTGTCACTTTGCAACGTACCCGAACTCATGATGGCAAACATGGCCGAGTTAATGTGGTCGTTTTCCAGTTCAAATAAATTGTAGTCCAGGCCTAATGTCAATGTCTCGCTGGGCGCGTACTGAACACTGATCTGGCTGCTGCTACGCTCCCTGTCTTCGTCAAAGATAATCGACGAAGCACAGCATGAGGTTTTTCTTAAAATACCTGCGCTGTCTTCCAGCTCAGATGCACCAGGAGGCCCGAATGTCGACAAGGTTTCACGGTATACTTTCGATTCTTCATTTGAGTAAGCTACCAGAATACCAAAGTTTTCTTGCTCATTTTTCCAGCTCGCCAGACCTGAGTAGGCAGGAGACCAGTCTTCAGCATTGCTATGATAGGCATTTTCTACCGAAGCAAAAACAGTCCCTGAGTCCATATCAAGCGGCTTACGGGTCTTCAGGTTAACCGTTCCCCCCATCGCCCCTTCGTTGATATCTGACTCAACGGATTTGTAGACATCCATTCCCGAGATCTGCTCCGATGCGAGCATCTCAAAGTTAAAGCTACGGTTCATTCCGCCTAAGTCAAACCAGCCAACACTGGCTACGTTCTGACCATTAAGCAGTACCATACTGTGCTCCGGCGCAGTACCACGAACCGTTACACCGCTCACTTCACCAAAGGTTCTGACCACAGTCACACCCGGGATCCGCTGCATTGCATCACCGATGTTTTTATCCGGAAACTTTCCTATGTCTTCAGCCGAAATCGAGTCAACGACAGAATTCGCAAAACGCTTAGTATTCAGCGCCTCGGTCAGACTGCGTCGGATCCCTCTGACTTCAATTGTTTCAATTTCCTTATTCGCGCCTTCCTGTTGTTCAGCCATTGCACCAAACGACATACCTGACAACGCCGTTGCTACACATACCGCCAGATAACTAGATTTCAGATAACTGGTATTTACCTTTGAGCCCTGATTTTTCATGCTCTTCTCCCCTTTGCCTTTTTCCCAAGCCGTTCATTCCCAGTGAGTCGACGGGCTTGTATTATTATCAAACTGTCATTTTTTATTAGTAAAATTGATATACTAAGTATTTATTAAATCATTTTGACTAATTGTCAAGCACTTATTATTTCGTTTTGCAGTTCTTTTTAAAGCAGCTCAGCCATTGCCCGGGCACTGACGGCTCGGCTCGAATATGCACAAACATAAGTCGATAAATCAGTATATTGCGTCATCTCATAATCAGATCGCATAGCAATCACAATGACGTTATCAGACCATTTTTGCAGCGCCTGTTTTACACGCTGTTGTTGCGCAGCTACGTCAAAACTCTCCCCCGGCAGCGGGTAGTCTTCTGTGATGAGCACCAAAGGTTCAGCCATTGGTTCAGTCGGTGCCTGAAGTGCAGCCAGCAGCTGATCGTGCTGCCAGAGTCGGTACTCACGCCCCCGCTCAGCTAATGTTTCGAGGATCACATCCCGTGCTGAATTAGAATCGTTCGGCCCTATTCCCCGGCTATTCACTATGCTGTCATAGCCTTTGGGATCTGCGGCAAATGCCAGGGTAAACGGGCGGCCAGCCAGCGGCCACTGCTGATGACAATTACGAACGACCCGAATGGCGGCCTCAGCCGCTTCACGAGCGAGTTGATTGGCCCCTTCCAGAACACTGGCGGTCGGCTTAGGTGATGCCGCAAAATGTTGATACTTAAATGCCAGTACCTGCTGCAAACGTGCATCGACGACAGATTCTGGCAAGCGACCTTGCTTAACAGCCGCAATGACGCCATCAATGGTTTGCGCCTGAATTGCTTTATACGGTGTGGTGCTGTTCTCGTAGTGCTCTTCACTCAGCATCACCAGATTGGCACCAGCCTGCAAGGCTTGAATGGCTGCTTCTTCCGGGGCATAGTTTTTGCGCATCGACCACATATTCATGCTGTCCGTAATGATCAGGCCTTCAAAGCCTAATTGCTGACGTAACACCCCTTGCAAAATCGTCGATGATAAGGTTGCAGGGTGGTCGGCATCAATTTGCGGATAACTGATATGACTGGTCATGATCAGCGGCACGCCCGATTCAATGGCCGCCTTAAAAGGCAAGAGATCTTCGCGCATCAGCTGCTGCAATGATTTATCCACCACAGGTAACGTCTGATGTGAATCGCTGTGAGTATCTCCGTGTCCCGGAAAATGCTTAGCGCAACTCAGACTGCCGCTACGCTCTACACCGCGCACAGCAGCGGCAACATGCCGGGCTACATGATGACTTTGCTCACCAAAGGCACGCAGCCCGATGATGGGATTGTCGGGATCCGCATTCACATCCGCACAAGGTGAAAGCAGTGTGTTGTATCCCACTTCCCGCATTTGCTCCGCAAAGACCTGATACATATCTGCGGTGAGTGCTGTGTTGTCGGCCTTACCCAGACCCAGATTACCGGGTCCCAGATCGGTGTACTGAGTGAGGATCCCCCAGGAGCCCTCCTGATCGACGGCTAACAACAAAGGCGCATCGCAGGCTCTCAGTGATGCCTCGTGTTGTAAGTCCTGCGCCAACTGCGCTGCACTTGTGGGGTTGGCTGCATTGTCGTCGGTAATATAAAACCCGCCGATATGACGCTCCTTGACCAGCGCCTTTGCGTAGTCCCGGTCCTCTCCGGAAAATGCCAGTACAAACAACTGTCCGACTTTTTCTTCGATGCAAAGCGTGTCTATGAGTTGTGCAACTTTCTTTTCAATATCCATACTGCCCTCTGATTTTCGGCAAAGCAAAGCCCTCAGCGCTAGCGCGCCGATTTAAAAAATGTTCAGGTAAAGGAGTGCATAGTCGCACCCCGAGGTTGTATCAATCCGGTTATTAATTCATCAATTTTTCAGTGCGCACAAAGCGGCTGTCACTGCCATTTAATTGATAAAACTTGTCCAGGACCGATAAAAGTTAAGCCGCAGATTTGGCACCTGTGATCAACCCGACCAGATCTTCTTTGGTCACATCACTGACAGACACATCCGCCACCGATTGACCCTGATAAAGCACAACTGCACGGTCGCAGGTTTCTACAACATGCTGCATGTTGTGGCTGATCAGCAACACCGCCACGCCCTGCGAGCTGATCACATTGATCAGCTCATTGACCTGGGCACTTTGCTCAACACCCAGCGCGGCAGTTGGCTCATCCATAATCACGATGTCAGCGCCCCAGTTCACGGCACGGGCAATGGCCACAGCCTGACGTTGACCACCAGACAAGCGGTGGATCTGCTCCTGATAACTTGGAATGCGGCTGTTCAATCGATTCAGGGCTTTTTTCGCCCGTTTTTCCATGGCTTTTTTGTCCAGCCAGCCCAATCGGCGCAGGATCGGGTTCTTGTGCAGGATCTCGCGATTAAGAAAAAGATTCTCTGTGATATCGAACTCGGGCACCATGGCCAGATCCTGAAATACCGTTTCTATCCCTGCCTCACGCGCAGCCAGAGGAGAGTCGATATGTACCGGCTGGCCGTTGACCAAAATCGCACCTTCATCTGGTGGGTGGATCCCGGAGATACAGCGCACCAGAGTCGATTTACCGGCACCATTGTCACCCAGCAAGCCAACTACTTCGCCTTTATTGATGGTAAAGCTGACCCCTTTAAGGGCGTGAACGCCGCCAAAGCGCTTATGTACATCCCTGACTTCGAGGGCGATTTGATCCAATGCACTTCTAACCATTTTTCAACTCCTTGACACCAATTGCCACTGCCACAATCAGGATAGCGCCGCGGGCTATCATTTGTTCATTTGTAGAAAAGCCAGACAAGATCAGGCCGTTGTTGATCATGCCCATCAACCAGGAGCCCAGAATGGCACCGATAATACAGGCCCGGCCACCAAACAGGCTGGTCCCGCCAATCGCCACCGCGGCGATAACGGTCAACAGATCTGCCTCACCTAAAGTGTAACGGGCACCATGCAGGCGGCCGGCATACAAGAGCCCCGCCAGCGCAGCGGCCATAGATGAGATAACCAGAGCATAAATACGCACCTGAGTCACCTTGATACCCATCGCCAGTGCCGCTTTAGGGCTACCACCTACTGCAAGTAAGTGCTTACCAAAGGCTAATTTAGTGAGCACCACATAACCCAGAGCCGCGATCACCAGTGTCCAGATAAATAGCGATGGAATACCAAACAGCTCACCAGCACCAAAAAACGCAGAGAACGTCTGATCTATGATAGGTACCGATTCAAGATTGGTCAGTTGACGCGACAGGCCCGTAATCACGCCCATAGTGCCCAGGGTGATCAACAAAGAAGATACCTGTAACCGCTCAATCAACAATCCGTTGATCAGGCCCACGATCAGGCCCACACTGAGCGCCCCAAGGACCGCAAGCGGAATTCCCACATGTTGTAATAACAGAGCGCCAACCAGGGCTGATAAGGCTACAACCGAGCCTATGGACAGATCGATATGACCCACCGCCAGTGCAAAGGTCAAGCCCACCGCCATCACAGTAATGGGCGCAGTCTGGCGAACAATGTTCATAAAATTGGTCAGGCTAAAAAAGCCCGTATCATGCAGTGCAACTGCAAAAATCAGCATCACTGCAAGGAATATATAGTAGATAAAAAACTCTCGTTTTACTGCCAGCAACTTCAGCTGCTGCAAAGGTAGTTGATTAACGCTCATGGTATTCCTTATTGTTTTAACGCTAAATTCAGGAGTCTGGGCAGAGGCGACTGGAACGCGCGCTGCCAGATCTCAGCAATATTGTCTCGCTTAACCGTATCAAACGGCACCAGAGTAAAGTGCGGTGCCGGTAAACCCAGCGTTGCAGCCGCACCCAGTCTGGCCATGGTCTGGCCGATATCAAATGGGCGATCCGAAATGGTGCCGTGCACGTTGCCATTCATAGCCATATCCAGCAGATTATTGACCCCCAAGTCATGGGTGATCACTTTTATATCGCGCCGACCCAAAGAGCGCAGTGCTTCGACAACGCCTTCAGCGGCAGCATCCCAGGAAACATAAATCGCTTCCAGTTCAGGATGTTGTAACACCATGGCCGCAGCCACATTGCTTGTCTCATGCTCTTTGATAAACCCCTTCTCGATGATCACATCGAGTTCAGGGTAGGCTTTGAGCCCGGTACGGTAGGCATTATCGCGGTTGTTGGTGATAAAATAGCTGGCATCATGATAGATCATGCCAATTTTACCTTTGTTATTCAGCGCACTGGCCGTCAGGTCAGCTGCCGCCTTACCCATACCAAACATGTCATCAGTTACAATACCGACAAAATCTTTGCCCTGCTCAAATCCGGGGATGGGGTTGCTGAGCAATACCAGTTTGGCGCCCCGCTCAATGGCTTTCGCATAGCTTTGTTTCGTACTTACGCCATCTACACTTAGTGACAAAATGATGTCGGGGTTTAATGCCGCAATATTTTCCAAATCGGCCACTTGCTTGGCGGGATCAAACTGGGCGTCGGTTGCTGCCACCACTTTAATGCCTAACTTTTCAAATTCAGCACGTGCACCACGTGATACCGCAGCCACCCAGGGGCTGGCGCCATGCCATACTAGTGCAGCAGTCAAATCTTTTGATTTAATTGCCTGGCTCTGCTGTTCAGTGAGGTGAATATCACTGGATTTTGCCGCTTTGCTCCAGTCGATGTTTTGCGTTGCCCAGCTCATCGACGTTGCGCACAGTGCAGCAGCGGCAAACATTCCGCTCAACCACGCCCGGCTACGATGGCCCTTTATCTGAGTTCCTGTAGACATAGGTAGATCCTGCTGTTGATTATTAAAATTCGCACTCGCGAACACCCTAACTGCCTTTTTAATACTGGCATTTAGGATCTGTTTTGTTGTATTTATAGTCATATTCAGCCAACAAATCGCTTATGTCAAATAGTTTGACTAATTATTTTTTATTCGGTTTAGCATCATGATCGAGTAAGATGATCGGCTTAGTTCAAGGAGAATGTGTTGTATAAGCAGGTACATACGACGCATTAACAGGGGTTGTATGATGTTTAGAACCCCGTAATCAGATTCAAATAGTAAGGCGAACACATTGAAAGGCTCCAACGCAAAACAGAATAAATCGATAAATTTGCGTCTTGTACTCGCTCAGATTGTCACGCAGGGGCCGATCTCCCGTGTAGAGATTGCCCGCAATACACAATTGACCAAACAAACCATTACCAATATGGTCGAAGAATTACTGAGCGTTCAGCTTGTTGAAGAAACCGGCATAAAAAAATCAGAAGGGGCTGGTAAACCCTCAAAAATGCTGGTTCTGAATAAGAGGGCGGCGTATACCCTGGCCGTAAGGATTGTCGATAGCGAGCTGGAAGTTGGCTTGTTTTACCTCAACGGTGAATTGCTAAACCGGCTGCATACCCGACTAGACACAAACGATACACCACTCGACAAAGTCAAATATCTGATTGATACCCTGCTGACGGTGGCCAACCTGACCGTGTCTCAGGTGCTGGGTTGCGGACTGTCGGTACAACTGAGCCACCTTAAAGGCGTCGAGATCTTTGCTCACAATCGACAATTGCAGCAACAGCTTGCCGATACACTGGCGGTCCCGGTTGCGCTCGAAACCACCGCATCCGCCTGTGCCAGCTTTCAGATGCTGTTTGGCGAAGCCCGGCTGCTCGATAGCTTTGTATACGTACATTTGGGTAATCAGGTTGAATCTGCGGTGGTCTATGACCGTCGGATACTGCTCGGACAAAATGGCCTTACAGGCGCCTTAGGTGACTTGTTTGTGACACCCGAAACCGATGATGATACCGCAGAATTAGGCCGGCTGAACGATTTTGCGTCACTGAATGCACTGAAACAGCACCTTGGACGCCCGGGTTGCTCTACCGAAGAGCTGCATCACCAGCTACAGGAGCACCCGGTGATCGACCGCTGGCTTGAGCAAGCTGCGGAGCCGATGCGGATCGCCATTCACAGCATAGAGTCGTTACTGAATACTCAGACTATTATTTTAGGGGGTGACATTAATGACTGGCTGCTGGATAAACTGACGTCAGAACTGCGCCCGTTTATTCCATCCATTGCGCAGTTTGGTGAGCGGCAGGTAGTACGCTTGGTCAAAACCCCAGATGTGGCAAATATTGCGCTTAAAGGGGTAGCGACCCTGCCACTACACAGCGCACTCAGCGCCAAAAATATGCAAACCTTGTATTTTCCAGCCCTGTGCCCACCCAGTGAGCTTCAGGAACTGGTTTACTAACTCTCAGGGGCAAGTGTCGCAACCGGTACCTCCGAGTCTTGCCCCCATTCGCTCCAGGACGCGTCATAAACAGACAAAGGATAGAACCCGCATTCATCGGCAATCATGGCCAAAATACAGGCAGTGATCCCGGAGCCACAACTAAACTGCAAGGCCTGATTGGTGACACCCGCATCGCTCAATAGCGCCCGTAACTGCGCCTTAGGCTTTAACAGACCGCTGTCATCAAGTACGCTGGCATAATGCACATTGGCACTGCCTGGAATATGCCCGCTACGCATCCCCTCTCTGGGTTCACTTTCCTGACCGCTAAATCTGGCCGGGCTGCGGGCATCGAGCAATAAAACACTGGGGTCGTCTATTGCTGCCAGTACCGCCTGTTTATCGATAAAATAGCCTGCCCGGGGCCGAGCAATAAAATCTCCAGGCTGGGCGCTCTGGGCATATTGCGACGCCAGGGGTAAACCCAGCTCTAGCCATTTGACCAGGCCCCCATCCAGCACATAAACCTGCTCAAACCCCATGGACTTAAACATCCACCAGCCACGGGCGGCACTGAACAAGCCAAAGTTGTCGTAAACAATCACGGTATCTTGTTGGCTGATCCCCAACTCTCTGACACCTTGCTGAAACTGCTCGGCACTGCACATAGTACTGGGAAACCTGCCATCGGGGTCACTAAACGTTTTGCTGATATTAAATCGTTTTGCCCCGGCAATGATCCCCGGCGGCTCGTAATGTCCTTTTGTCCCGGCTTTGAGCATGCCACAATCGAGTATGACCACACGATCGAGGTTGTTCAGTAACCAGTGACAACTTTTGATGTTTTTCATAATGTTAACTTTTGCTGAAATTGAGGTACAAAGGTGATTTTGTTCACAAGCTTTGGTTATACTAGGCTGCTTTAGTGCCTATAACAAGAATATCCATGTCCTTACAAGCCATAGATCCTCACCATTTGAGCGGCCCCATCTTAGTGGTTTTGCCCCGCTATATTGGCGACGCCATTAATACATTGCCAGCCATCGCGCTGCTCAATGAATTGTACCCGGGGAAAAAGATCTATCTGCTGGTGCGTCCTTATATGCGAGACGTGCTGCAAAGGGCGCACGGATATGACTTTGAATTGCTGGATGATGCCAGGCATCAGGCAGAAGAAAAGGCAAGTTTGCTTGGTTTTGCCAAAACACTCAGGGCACTTCGCTGTTCCATGGCGGTGTTGTTTCGCGGCTCGCTCACGGACGCTGTACTCTGTAAACTGGCCAGGATCCGCTATGTAGCCGGATATGCCCAAAACGGCCGTACCTCGCTGTTGTCACATTCGCTCAAAGTAAATCACTGCCACCACTATCTATTTCGCTATTGCCGTCTGGTGAACGACATTCATGGCAAACCATTCGAAAAATTTGCGCTGCCCCGGCTCACAGCAAAAACATTGCCGCTCAAACAGTCTCAATCGCGCGCAACGGGGGTTTATATTGGTGGTAAAAACAAAGGCACGCGCCACTATCCCGCAGAATTAGCTGCACAAGCACTGCTAAGAATACATCAGCAAAGCAGCACCCGGTTTTATTTGCTTGGGGATCCATCCGAGCGGCAAGATATGGAAGAACTCAAACAGCTGCTAGACGCAGAGGGAGTTCAGGTAACCAACCTGGCGGGCAAAACATCTGTGGGCGAGTTAGTCGACACCATTGCAGCCATGGATGCCATGATCACCATAGATTCCGGTCCAATGCATATTGCTGCCGCATGCAAAGTGCCCACGCTGGCGCTGGCAGGCCTGGGCACCTCGCCTTTTTCATTGGTTACGCCATTAACACCGCTGTGCCATACCATCACCAGCCACTCGACAAGCCTTAATGAGGCGGAAATTATCTGCGCTATTGCTCCACAAGAAGTCGCTAAGCAATACCTAGATTTGTTTAGCTGAGTATGTAAGAATAATGTAAAACATCTCCAAAAATAAAGTAGCGAATACTATGACACAACCTCCAATTTTTATAATCAATATGGATGGCTGTGAAGACAGATGGCAGTCCACTTACACTCGTTTAAGAGAGGTGGGTCTTGATGCAACCCGTTTTCCCGCCACCAACGGCAAGCTGCTATCCGAATCCGAAGTGACAGCTTGGTATAACCCCTCTGAGAATCACAAGCGCTATCACAGGCACTTAACACCGGGTGAGATTGGCTGTTATATAAGCCACTATCGTATCTACGAAAAAGTCGTCAATGAGAATATTCCATATGCATTGGTACTGGAAGATGATCTTCATATAGAAGATAGTTTGGCACCATTGTTGTCACTGTTTTCAGATATAGAAGGCTGGGATATGGTGAAACTGTCGGATAATCGAGCAAACCCTTTTATTGAGCAAACCGTCTTAAATCAAAAATTCACGATGGGAAACTATAAGAAGGTTCCAAATGGAACTCAAGGCTACTTAATCAGCCTAGGTGGGGCCAAGAAATTGATACAACGCAGACCTTTCTTCAGACCTATCGATGTTGACTTTCAGTTTCATGGGGAACTCGGGCTACGTATAATTGGTATCAAACCTTACCCTATATCCGAAGACATCAGTTTTGAAAGTGCAATAGAAAACATTAATCAAGGACGGCATTCAAATAGGAGTACATTCTTGCGCAATATTAAGCATCGAGTACGAATGTATATACAGCGCCAATCACGTTCTGCAGATTTAAAGAAAGTTACTTTTAAATGAATGCATGGATAATTGTGAAAAGCCCAGTATGCAACCAGGCTTTTTCTAATAACGCCTAAGGACAGATTTCCCCAAATCCACCACAGTCATCAGGTGGATTAATAACACCACCGCCACCAGTAGGAGTCGAGGGACTACAACTACCAGTCGTTACTTTGACAGAAGAAGCCTTATCATTGAAGCTATAAGTATCTAGTGTCGCAACATTTCGATTAAACTCTTTCTTTATACCGGTATAGCGGTAATGTTCATACATTTTTACACAAACTCCATCACCGACAATAATGGAACTAATTTTGTCATTTGCATGATTGCCACGATGCCAGTTACCACCTTCAAGGTCTCGGAGGTAGCTGTTAGGTGGTAGAGAGAAATCTCCACCTCCGGTTCTATAATCCCGGTGAACTCTAAAATGCGTCATGATACTGCTATCACAGCGGTTGCTTTTAAATACCTGAATTGAGCTAGTCGTATCGTTAATTCCATAATTAACTAGATCAACATAAGTTCCGCCTTGGAAGTACTTTGCAGTTGAGCTGTAACCTGCATCGCGATAAAGCACAGCACATGAGCCATAGTCAACCTTGAGCGATGAGATGCTGTCATTTCTAAAAACACCTCTTTTTTCAATTGCATCAATTAGCTCTCCATCATTTATATAAGAACGCTCACCTTTCATGTAACTGTGTTCATATATTGTCGCTCCTGCAAAGCTCTGCGCAGATGCTAAGGACACTACCAATGCCAAAATTTGCTTTTTCATGTCTATTTCCTTTTCTGTATAAAGCACAAAAAAATAACACCAAAAACACAGAAAAAAAACAACCCAAAACCACTTTATTAATATTTTAATTAAAACAATTCACAAAATTCTTACCGATCGCAAAAACTTAATGTTCTCATTGATGAAATTTGTCAACAAAATTTGAAATACAAACAAGAAAACCTGTAGGCAGGCCAACGCTTGTAATCAAGATTGAGCAACGTTATTATCTGGCTACATTCAAGGAAATGGCTGAAACACATACATGTCAATCAACAAGCGCGCGCTTCGCCCTCATCACTGCCCCGACCTGATCCGTATGGGGAATAAATTCGACGGTGGGTATATTATTCCCCAATCACATATTAAAAATAGTCAGGTTTTACTCTCATTAGGTATCAATGATGACTGGCGGTTTGATAAAGAGTTTCAGGCACTCAACCCGGATTGCCGGGTGGTGGGGGTAGACTATACCGTCGGACTTGGCTTTATTGTTCGTAAAACCCTGCAAAATAGCATCAAGTCTTTGCTCAACACCTTGCTTTTTCGCCATGATAAACGCCAAAAATACTGGATCCGTTTATTAAACTGTGTGTTCTTTTACAGCTTTTTCCGTGGCAAAAACTGCCATTTACAACGCCGCGTTAGCAAGAATTCAGGCCAGTTGGATATCAGTCTGGATGAACTGGTCCGGGAGTATTGTGGGGCTCAGGATGACACTATTTTTCTTAAAATGGATATTGAGGGGGCAGAATATCAGGTTATCGATGATCTGTGTAAACATGCCAACAGGATCAATGTGGTGGCGGCAGAATTTCATCATCTGGATACAAAAACAACGCAGTTCAATGATTTTATTACAGCGATGTCTGACTATTTCCATGTGGTACATATTCATGGTAACAACTATGGAAAATACGTCGACTCTATTGATTTTCCTGAAACGGTGGAAATCACCTTTATCAATAAAACCCTGATGTCAGATCCTGCGCCTTCTCAACACAGCTACCCGGTAGAGGGGCTAGACTTCCCAAACAACCCCAAAAAACCGGATTATAATATTGTTTTTGAATAGAAAATCAAAAATAACAACAATTAAAAAGTCAGTTTAAACGTCGAAACCAAGATAGAGAAAGATGCAGTGTAAAAGCTAAAATTCACAACATACTCATGGCTAAAGTGCTTAGATGGATGATGAACAGCTTTTATCTACGCTGTGCGTGTTATAGCAACGAATTAAGACAAGTTTGACATAGCACTGTTAGCGCAATTTTACGGAGACCCCAGATCATGGTAAGCACAAATAGAGGTACACTCAGATCTTAATCACTTCACCACGCAGTGGCGCCAGCCTGGCCAGGATTTGGTTTTGCGTGGTATGGCTGATCCCAGCTTCGTTCATGGCGTTGATCAACAACTCAACCACACGGTTAAAGTCAGCTTCTGTGATCTGCATGCCAGTATGGATCTGTACCATAGAGTCGCCCCGATAGTCACAGGGCCCATCGAGGGTGTCGCACAAATGCGTGATAAAACCCTGGCGAAAATGACTGACATTGGCTTTGGCAAAATAGGGCAGAATGGCTTTATCACGCCCTATCTGCTGAATGAACAAATCTACCAGGCGTTCAAGCCCGGCTTGACCGCCAACCTGCTGATACAGGGTGGGCTTAACACTGGTCTGACAGCCCACCAGAGACAGGCTGGCCAATATGATAACAAGTCCAGACAGAGAGTGACGAGCGTAGCACTTTACTCCATTCAACATCACGCTTCCTTAAAAGTATCCGGTGACGGAAACATACCAGCCGCTCTGACCTGACTGACCGGCAATGCTGCCCAATTCCAGCCAGGCCGCAGTAAGATTGACCTGCTTATTGATAAACCAGGCAACAAACACATCCTGCCACTGTTGCTCGCCCAATCCGAGGTTGTCAGGCTTTTCACGATATTCGTAGCCCAAAGCCAGGTGCTGGCTAAGAAAAATGGCCGTACTGGCTTCGAGATAAATGCGTTCACGGCCCTGCTGACCACCATACCCCAGCAGACCAAGTTGATTGGCCTCGGTATGGCGCGCCGTGATATTCCAAAATGCGTTATAGCCGCCAAGCGCCCCCAGATGCAGCTTGCTGGCAGCTAAATAGATGTCAGTGCCGCTGTCATCTTCCGCGCCCAGTAAAGCGGCAACCGCATCGTCTTTTAACGACTTGTGTTGCAGGCCCAGGCTCAATTGTGGCCAGGTACTGTAAACGATATCCCCATACAGGCGCACTTTAACACCACTTACCGACTGTTCAATATCGGTATTGAGTGCTGGCACCGCAAAGGTTTGCTCGGCATAACTCAGCTCGACTCTATCAAACAGGTTAGCCTGAATACCGCACACATCGAGGCGATAGTCGTCGACGCTGGCACGGCTGCAAAATCCCCCAAGACTCCACTGATCTTCGCTGGCATAACCTGCAAGTTGTGCCCAGGGCACGATCCCACCCCCAGCGCTTCCTTCTACCTGAGAAACACCCGGTGTGGCCAGTAACTTACCTGATCCCGCGATACTGTGTGTACTCACACACAGCACACAACTGGTCAGCAAAAGCCGCCAAGACTCAGCCCGCTTCATGATATTGGCCAAGCCATTGAGTCAGTAGATCCGCTTTTAATGGCTTACTCAGATAGTAACCCTGCGCGTAGTCACAGCCCATTTCTTTAAGCAGCTCCAAAGAGGCTTTGTCTTCTACGCCTTCGGCCACCACGGAGAAACCCAGCTGATGACCCAGACTGATGGTGGAGCGCACAATACATTGATCCTGATGGGTTTCAGCAAGTTTCAGAATAAACACTTTATCCAGCTTAAGCTCATCAATGGGCAGCATTTTTAATCGGCCCAGCGAAGTTTGTCCGACCCCGTAATCGTCTAGAGATATATGTACACCGATTTCTTTAAGAACTTTAAGCGCCGCTATGCCTTTTTCCTCATTCTCTATCATGTCCCGCTCCGTCAGCTCTATGGTGATCAATGACGGAGATATCTGATAGCGATCTAGCATGGCTTCCAGGTGCGGCACAAAGTCAGGATCGGCAATATCCTGCGCCGACACATTGATGGCCGCTTTCATGGTGATCCCTTGTTCAACCCAGTTGGCCACCTGAGCCACTACGGTTTTAAGCACCCACTGAGTCAGCTCAACAATCAAGCCGGACTGCTCAGCCAGATCAATAAAGAATTCGGGCGAGACCCATTCTCCGTTGCGCCGTTGCCAGCGGATCAGTGATTCAACCTTATCAACCTGTTGACTGTGCATGTTCAGCTTGGGCTGATAAGTCATAAACAGCTGACCGTCATCACTTTGCAACGCGGCTTTTAGTTCATCAATGATCAGCAGACGCTCCAGATACGCTTCGTCTTCGCCTGTCTGATAGAAATAGACCGAGTTATTGCCCTGCTGTGCGGCATTATCGGCTGCTATCAGTGCCCGTCGCACGAGATCTTCCGGATCGTCTGCCTGCTCAGGGTAATGCACTACGCCCACGCTAAATCGCAGGTTGATCTCCAGTTTTTGTACCTGATATGGCTGGTTCAGCGCACTCAAAAACCCCGCAACACAGCCTTCCATGGAGCTGTCCTCTTTGGCTGCCAGCACAGTTAAAAACTCATCGCCTCCCAGGCGGGCATTGAGCCCTTCAAAGCTGGCACCTATCTGCTCAATGCGTTGTGCGACGGCCTGAATACAGCTATCACCAACGCGTGGCCCCAGTTTATCGTTAATGTGCCTGAGCCCTTTAATATCCACTACCAACAGGTAATACACTCTGCCATCCCGTAACAACCGAGTGAGTTTCTCCATGGCCGCAGCCCGGTTATAAAAACGCGTCAGGCCATCGTGACTGGCCTGATAACGAATTTGCTTTTCCCGCGCCTGAATATCGTCGCCCATTTCATGAAAGGCATCCACCAGCTGGCAAATCTCTTTAGTGGGCCGAGACTCGTGTACAGTCGCTTCATAATCTCCCAGGGCAAAACGGCGCGCCATCACAGTTAACTGCTGCAAGGGGGTTGCCAGGTTACGGGCCAAAAAGCCACTGGCAACAAAGCCAAACAGCATAGTCACACACGACGACAGTATGATGGTCAGCACAAGTTGATCAAATTCCTGATAGTCTTTGGTCATATCGGCACTCAGTACCAGGCTCACCGGCGAAGAGCTGAGCGCTGGCAAGGCCACTTCGGCATTGATATAAATCGGGAACTCACTCAACCATCGTGTTATTTTTTGCTCATGTAAATACGCAAACAGATCCTGAGAGTCCGGTAAACTCAAAGAACTGGCCTTGATCTGCTCACCATGGCCGATAAAACTCATCTCCATGCCGGTCAGTTCGCGCAGCTGTCTTGCGACCTCTGTATCTACCGCAAAGCCAACGATGGCGAAGGCAATGGTCCTGGGCGCCTTAACTGGGAGAATAATGGCTTGATACAACTGTTTGTCGAGGCTCACAAAGGCCGACTGTTCGGTGTGATTCAGCAGCTCTCTGAGCAGCGGGCGCAAGTCTTCGGCCAACTCGATTTCTGCCTGATTAGCGGAAATCAGCTGCCCTCTGACATCCAGCAACAGCATCAAGTCAGCATCAATTCGCTGACTGTGATTAAACAGCACACTTTCTATGGTGGGTGCATCCCGGGTTGCAACGGCCTGTTTAAAGCCGAAATCCTGCGTCAGCACAGTCGCGGCTGTGACCAGTAAGCGTTCTTTTGCACTCAGATACTGCTGATAGACATTTTGTGCTACCTGAATATCCTGCTGCACTTTGCGTTCATTAAACTGGCTGGTAGACCACCAAAAGCTGGCTAAACTGGCTATGGCTGTTAACAGCACCAACCCGACGCACAGTGCGATAATGCGATTTTTAAAACTAGTGCCCATGATGCTCCTTAAACATCTCCGAGAATGTGTTTCTGGGTGCCGGTGCCTGTGTCTCTACAATAACAGACCCGGATTGTTGTAATTCTGTCACCGCCACTATCCTGCGAGTGTCGATATCCTGTATTTGCAGTGCGTGCCAGATGGCCACTTGCTGGGCGTAAGCTGGTATTTGCACAGTCCCCTGCTGATCTGTTGTAAGCACATCTTTTGATTTAGAAACATAGATATAGCCCACCATTGAATCATGGATATTACATCCTAAAACAACGACACCTGATTGTTCAAATCGTATCGGTTGAATGGGGGTGCCGGCATATAATTTGAGTTCAAACCGTTTAGTATCAGAGAAGGAATATACATGATGGCGAATATCATCGCTGTTTGGAAAGCTGACCGCCTGGCCTTGCATAATGGTGAGCAGCCGAGGCTGAAACTGTTTATCAATCTGATCCATTACCGCCACCTGCTGCACAGAGCCTGCACGCAGAGGAGCGATAACCTCGACTACTGCATCTGGCAATGGAGCACCATGCTGGTCGCGTAATTGAAGGACATACGCATTACCGGTACCACTCTCGGCTCCATAGGCAACGCCAGTCATAAGAACCACTGCACAGCAACCAAATAAGACCACGCTAAATGCAGCCCATACGTCCCCCACGGCTCGTCTGATCACGTTCAGACGCCCTTGTGCGATCCTTACCGGGTTATGCCCGCTGACGTTCATGGATATTTGCCTGAGCCACTTGCATACTCTTAAGTAAAAGTGACGCTGAAAAGAAAAGCAAGGACTAACACAAATTCACGTTCAGATAATACGTAAACACGAAGGAAAATCAGCGCTAAAGATTTGTTTTTAAGGCAAGGCTTGAGAAAGCTTGGTACATCAAAATGAAAAAAGCGGCACCAAGCCGCTTTTTCAGAAGAGTCGTATCAGATGACTCAGGCGTCGATCAGACCATACTCTTTATCCAGCACCGCAATCACTTCGTCACGCGGGCTTTGAGGAATGCTTAACTGCCGACCAACGATTTTGCTGGCAATGCCGACATAGGTATCAGATACAGACATCATTACCTGCTCTGGCAGTTTGTAACTGGCAGCGAGCTGCTCACGCTCATTCATGCGGTCTTTGTTCAGCAGAACATCGCTGTCCGGTACATTGTTGATCAACAGCTGGCGGAAGCCCTCTTTTGAGTTCTCAACAATTTTACCGTCGCGGTAGGCCGGGCCATCCCAGATCCGCGATGAATCCGGTGTCCCTACTTCATCAATGTAGATCAGGCGCTCGGTGCCATTTTTGTCTTCCACGTAGCCAAATTCAAATTTGGTATCAACAAAAATCTGGTCCAACTGGGCCAACTCATTAGAGATTAGCGCAAAGCCTTCGCTCAGCAGCTTTTCATAGAGTGCAACATCGGCTTCAGACTTAAAGTTGAACGCATCCAGATTATCTGTGATATTGCGACGGGTGATGTTCACATCGTCCACTTCCGGTACATCTGGTAAACCACGAATGATCCCTTTCGTTGACGGAGTGATCAGGACATCATCCAGCTTTTGATGGGCCGTAAGGCCCTCAGGCAGACCAATGCCACAGAACTCGCGTACACCTTTGCTGTAATCGCGCCACATGCTGCCAGTGATATATTGGCGGGCGATGGCTTCGACGCGCACTGTGCTGGCTTTACGCACGATCCACACGTATGGATGCGGAATATCCACAATGTGATTGCCAGCGAGACCCGCTTCATCGAATAGTTTAAACCAATGGGCGGCCACACTGTTTAGTGCGATACCTTTACCCGGCACACCATTGAGGCCGTTTTCGCCCTGCCAGATGCAATCAAATGCGGAAATGCGATCCGAGATCACCATGATTGCCAGCTCAGTTCCGGTGGGAACATCATAGCCTTTTTCTTCGATTAAACGGGCGCTGTCCTGGTCGGTTAACCAATAAACTGAACGTACTTTACCACTGTGCACAGCACCTTTGGTGCGAATGGGTAGATCGTCGTTGACGTCTAGAACTTTGTAGCTACTCATTGTATCTCCATAGAGAACGGCTGCGTCTTGCTAAAGGACGCAAAATACAGAGGGGGTTAGAGCGGTGTATGATAGTCGAGCAGCCGCTAAATCACAATTGCTTTACCGCACTGTTCGGCAATATGCCGCAGGCAGGTTTAGCTTGAGGCACAAGTATTTTATGATGCAGGCGTGATCCGCCATTGATGTGAGACTATGCTAGAAATTAATAACCTGATATTTCGCTGGCCAGGCCAGACAGACGCCACACTCAACATACCTAAACTTGAGGTAGCCGCTGGTGAGCGGGTGTTTTTACATGGCCCAAGTGGCAGCGGAAAATCCACTTTACTGGGGCTGCTCAGCGGTATAAGCAAGCCCGAGTCTGGACATATCCGATTACTGGATACCGACCTGGCAAACCTCAGCGATGCCGCCAGAGATAAATTCAGAGCCGATCACATCGGCACCATATTTCAGAATTTTAATTTACTGCCCTATCTCAGCCCAATTGAGAATGTGATGCTGGGGTGCAATTTTTCTAAACTCCGCACTCAGCGAGTCAGTGCTTCTGGTAACACACTGACCCAGCAGGCCCAACAGTTACTGCAAACGCTCGGCCTGAGCCCCGAGATTATGTCACGTTCAGTATCACAGCTGAGTATAGGCCAGCAACAGCGGGTCGCAGCTGCCCGGGCGTTTATCGGTCAGCCAGAACTGATCATCGCGGATGAACCGACCTCGGCACTGGATGCCGACAATCGCAATACCTTTATTGAGCTGCTGTTCCAACAAGCCAGCCAGTATGGTGCCACTATCCTATTTGTCAGCCATGACAATAGCCTGGCGCCTTTATTTGATAACCAATTGAGTCTGGTTGAAATAAACGAGGTGAATCAATGAGGTTAGTCACGTTAGCAACCAAAAGTATGCTCAATCGCAAGGCCAGTGTGCTGCTGACCCTGTTTACCATAGCCATCAGTGTGATGCTGCTGCTGACCATTGAGCGAGTGCGCCAGGAAGCCAAAAGCAGTTTCAGCAATACCGTGTCGGGCACCGATCTGATCGTCGGCGCACGCAGCGGGGATATTCAGCTTTTGCTTTCCAGCGTATTTCGCATCGGTCATGCCAACAACAGCGTCAGCTGGGGCAGCTATCAGGATATCAAATCGCAGCGCGGTGTAAGCTGGGCCATTCCCATCAGCTTAGGCGACAGCCATAAAGGCCATGCAGTACTGGGCACCGACAGCGCTTACTTTGAACACTTTCGCTATGGCAAAAAGCAAAACCTGGCCTTTGCCGCCGGCCGCGCATTTGTTAATGCACAGGAAGTGGTGCTGGGCAGCGAGGTTGCCAGTAAAATGCATTACCAGCTTGGTCAGCAAATTGTGATCTCACACGGCATGGGCAATACCAGCTTTCACCATCACGATGATAACCCGATGACCATAGTCGGGATCCTGGCACCTACCGGCACGCCAGTCGATAAAACCGTACACGTGCCACTGGCCGCCATCGAGGCCATGCATAGCCAGCCTAAATCAGCGCCCCGCATAACAGGTAAACCAAAGCAACCGACTGCACATACTCATAGTGATGCTGACGAGCATGATCACAACCATGCAGATGAACATGGGCACAATGACAGTCATGACCACGGCCATGCTGATGAACATGGACACAACGACAGTCATGACCACGGCCATGC
>NZ_PNCI01000040.1 GCF_005887095.1 Pseudoalteromonas rubra
CCACCATTCACATTTGGTGTAATACTTAAGTAAATTTCGAGCGGGTCATTAGCTCAGTTGGGTGAGAAAAACGAAGCATCGCTTCGCAGTTTTCGAACGCGAGTCAGGACGACGACGCTAACCGGTAGCCGGCACCAAGCGTCAGGACGACTTAATGGCATTTTAACACCGAGCGGGTCATTAGCTCAGTTGGTAGAGCAGTGGACTTTTAATCCATTGGTCGATGGTTCGAGTCCATCATGACCCACCATTCAAATTTGGTGTGATACTTAAGTAACTTTCGAGCGGGTCATTAGCTCAGTTGGGTGAGAAAAACGAAGCATCGCTTCGCAGTTTTCGAACGCGAGTCAGGACGACAAGCCGGCTCCAAGCGTCAGGACGACTTAATGGCACTTTAACACCGAGCGGGTCATTAGCTCAGTTGGTAGAGCAGTGGACTTTTAATCCATTGGTCGATGGTTCGAGTCCATCATGACCCACCATTCACATTTGGTGTATTACTTAAGTAACTTTCGAGCGGGTCATTAGCTCAGTTGGGTGAGAAAAACGAAGCATCGCTTCGCAGTTTTCGAACGCGAGTCAGGACGACGACGCTAACCGGTAGCCGGCTCCAAGCGTCAGGACGACTTAATGGCACTTTAACACCGAGCGGGTCATTAGCTCAGTTGGTAGAGCAGTGGACTTTTAATCCATTGGTCGATGGTTCGAGTCCATCATGACCCACCATTCTTGCTGAATCCCTATCCTTTCATATTCTCTTAAATATTCCTTCAAAATACCGTCTTCAACTAGGATTATTGCCCCGATTTTCGTATAATTCGCGGATATTCCGTCATGTGGACTAGTGGTCGAGAGAATGAGTCTAGCAGAACAAATTATGCCGGAGGATTATATTTTTCCTCCAAAACCTGCGCCTTTAACTAAGCAGGAACAAGCCGAATATAAAACCAGAATTAAAGCGTTGCTCAAAGAAAAGAACGCTGTCCTGGTTGCCCATTATTACACTGATCCTGAGATCCAAGCTTTGGCCGAGGAAACAGGTGGATGCGTAGCGGATTCGCTGGAAATGGCTCGCTTTGGTGCTAAGCAACAAGATGCCGATATGATCATCGTTGCCGGTGTACGCTTTATGGGTGAAACCGCCAAGATCTTAACACCAGAAAAAACCGTTGTTATGCCCACTTTGGCAGCAACCTGTTCTCTGGATGTAGGCTGTCCTATCGACGCGTTTTCTGCGTTTTGTGATCAACATCCGGACAGAAAAGTGGTTGTATACGCTAATACCTCAACCGCAGTGAAAGCGCGCGCTGACTGGATTGTGACTTCGTCTTGTGCACTTGAGATTGTTGAGCATCTGGACTCAGAAGGCGAGAAGATCATCTGGGGACCAGATAAACACTTGGGTTCTTACATCCAAAAGAAAACCGGTGCCGATATGATCATGTGGAACGGTGCCTGTATCGTTCACGATGAGTTTAAAACCAAAGCGCTTAAAGACATGAAAGCCCTGCACCCCGATGCGGCAGTATTGGTGCATCCAGAGTCGCCAGCCGAGATCGTTGATCTGGCAGATGCTGTGGGTTCAACAAGCCAGCTGATTAAAGCGGCGCAGGAAATGCCTAATCAGAAGTTCATCGTAGCGACTGATCGCGGTATCTTTTACAAAATGCAGCAGTTATGCCCTGAAAAAGAGTTCTTCGAGGCGCCAACGGCGGGTGAAGGGGCAACCTGTAAGAGTTGTGCTCACTGTCCGTGGATGGCAATGAACGGCCTTAAAGCCATTGAAGAAGCGCTACTAGACCCAAGCGGAAAAGAAGTCTTCGTTGACATGGAGTTACGCGAAGGTGCACTACGCTCGCTTAACCGTATGTTGGATTTCTCTGCAAGCTTACAAAAATAGACTAAGTTGCTTAGTTACTAAGCATTTAGCTGTGTTTTTACAAAAAATACTTGCTAAATTGCGACGCTTTTCATAGTATTAGCGCCGCACCCAAGCGGTGCTACAGCGCGGAGAGATGGCTGAGTGGCTTAAGGCGCACGACTGGAACTCGTGTATACGTTTATAGCGTATCGAGGGTTCGACTCCCTCTCTCTCCGCCATTCCTTATTTTGAAAAGGCGTCCAGTTGGACGCCTTTTTGCTTTGTACCACGTCTTAATTAGACTTCATGATCACTGGTTGTTGCTAAACTTGGTAGTACACACTTTGGTAAAAAGCCGTTACTATATCTGGCATAAATCGAGTCTGTGAGTTTCGAATGCAAGAAGAGCTACTCAATTCAGTAATTAAAATAACTAAAACAAGAGACATTGATTCACTCGAATACAGCCTGCTATCTACAATTCAGGAGCTGGTAGGGTGTAAGCACTTATGTGTCTATAAAAACTTTAATACCCAAGAAGATCTTGCTGTTGAGCGCAGTATTGGCCTGACCATGCACGGCGAGCGAGAGTTTGAATGGCTTGACAGGCAAGTCATTGAACAGCCTCAGTCTGAATTGATTTCTTGTTTGCAGTCTTCCTGCATTATTACGGTGCAAAGTGCAGATGGCATAGAAAAGCGCTGGTTACCTATCAATATCCATGAAACACCGGTTGGTGCGATTGAAGTGCACTCTGGTGGCCTCGACAGTAATGAACAGGTACTGCTCAATGCCTTTGTCCGTATCTACGAAAACTATCTGACCATATTGCATGAAAATGAGCGGGATAAACTCACTGGCTTATTAAATCGTCAAACATTTGAGAAAAAGCTGAAGCAGCTGCTTGAAAAGCAAGTCATTAAACAAAATCGCCATATTCGCGATGATCAGGATCCCCGTACTTTCCATCAGGGGGCCACATCCTGGCTTGCGATGATAGACATAGATCATTTCAAACAGGTTAACGATAACTACGGTCATGTTTGTGGGGACGAAGTGTTGTTGCTGGTTGCACAGAAAATGCAACAGTTTTTCCGTTCCACGGATCTGTTATTTCGATTTGGCGGCGAAGAGTTTGTATTGGTGTTTGAGCCGACAGACCAAGCGTCTATAGAGGCAAAACTGGAAAAGTTCTTAGCACTTATTCGAAGCACGCACTTTCCGTTTGTCAAAAAGCTCACAGTGAGCGCCGGACTTGCTCGGATCAGCCCCTATGACTTCCCAATCAATGTGTTGGAAAATGCAGACAGAGCGTTATATTACGCAAAAGAAAATGGCCGTGATCAGGTCGCATTTTTCGAAACCCTGCTCAATACCAATAAGCTTGAGCGCCACGACGAAGGCTCAGGGATCGACTTGTTCTGAGCAAAAGAAGCAATTGACGGTAACTGTACTCAGTTACCGTACTCTAATTCCACATATCCGTCAGATAGCGGGCTTGTCCTGGCTCATTGCTATTCACCTGTGAAATCTCTTACACTGTCCTAAGTCCGAAACCTGCTTAAAAAGCCCGAGACATCATTATGTTGCACATAATCCAATCAAATCGAATGGAAGCCCTTCAATCTCAGTTTACGACTGTGCTGAAACAAGCGCCCCTGCGGGACCCCTTTGCCAACGAAGTTGTGCTGGTTCAGTCTCCGGGTATGTCTCAGTGGCTTAAAAATGGCTTGAGCCGCGATATTGGTTATGCGGCGCAGGTGGAGTTCCCGCTGCCACTGAGCTTCATCTGGTGCCTCTATCAACAGTTTTTGCCCGATGTGCCAAAAGAGTCACCTTTCAATAAAAATAATATGAGCTGGAAGCTCTTTACGCTATTACCTGAGAAGCTCTCAACCCCTGTCTATGAACCACTCAGAGCGTACCTGGAAGACACAATTGATAGCCCTCAGGCTGAGCTTAAGCGCTTTGCATTGTGTGAAAAAATTGCGGATGTCTACGACCAATACCTTATGTACCGCCCCAACTGGCTTGAACAATGGGAACAGGGGGTAGATCCCCTGGAAGATGTAGATGTTGGTATCGCGCCCTGGCAGCCTGATTTGTGGCGGGCACTGGTCTCGCATACACACAGTTTGGGACAAAGCCCTTACAACCGGGCGAATATGCACCAACAGCTGCTGGCAAAGCTGGCAGATGCAGACCCTTCAACATTGCCAGAGCGGATCAGTATTTTTGGTCTTTCTGCGATGGCAACGAACCAGTTAGAAATATTTAATGCCTTGGCACAGAAGATTGATGTGCTGCTGTTTTTCTTCAATCCCAGTGAGCATTACTGGGGAGATCTGGTCGATGAGAAAACTCAGGCAAAGATCCTTGCGAAATATAAGATTAAACCCACACTGGATGCTCAGTTACAAAAGCAGGCGGGAGAGGGCGGTTACTATAATACCGGTAACCCTTTACTATCTTCCTGGGGCAAGTTAGGCCGAGATTATCTTGAGCAGTTACTGCAAACCGATGCCCGCTGGCTGGACGGCTTTGATGATCATTTTGGTAGTAGTTTACTGGCTCAGTTGCAGCAGGAGATCTATCAGTTGGCTTTTAAAGGTGAGTCTCTAGTTGCCGACCCTAACTGGTATGTCTGCTCTGAAGGGCGACAGATCATTGAAGAAAATGACAGATCGGTGCTGCTCAGTGATTGTCATACACCTTTGCGTGAGGTTGAGTTACTGCATGATCACCTGCTGAGTTTATTTCATGAAGACCCGACACTGACACCCAAGGATATCATTGTCATGATGCCAGATGTGGGTAATTACAGCCCCTATATCGAAGCGGTATTTGGAAGTGCCTCGGGGCCAAGAAGTATTCCGTTTGCCCTGGCGGATATGAGCATAGAACAGGAAAAGCCAGTATTAAATTCCTTTGTGACATTAGTTGGATTGCCGTTTAACCGCTTTAGTGTGTCAGACATGATGGATCTGTTGGGTGTGGAGCCAATTAGCAGGCGCTTTGGTGTTGAGGCAAGTGAGTTTGTCCAGATCCAAACCTGGCTTGAGCAGGTCGCGGTTAAGTGGGGGTTAAATGGGCAGCATAAGCGTGATTATGGGTTACCAGAAATTTCCTTGAATACCTGGCGGCATGGGTTGCAGCGGCTCTTGTTAGGCATTGCCAGCGCCGATGAGCTAACGGCCTATGATGAGATTTACCCAGCTGATGCCGTAGAAGGCATGGCGGTCAATACGCTGAGCAAACTGATTGCCTTTATTGAAGCGCTAGAGCATACCCGCAATCAGTTGATGCTTGCGACACCGCTGAATGAAAAAAGTGTGGTATTGAGAAAAGTACTGGCTGATTTTTATGATCAGGAAATGGACCAAAGTTGGGATCTACTGCAATTACACAAGGTCATCGATGAGCTGGAAAAGCACCATGATAACGGTGACTTTACCGGCCCTGTGGATGCCAGAATTGTGTTGCATCAGGTGCGTCAGGGGATCAAAGATAAAGGAGTCGGTCAGCGCTTCTTAGCGGGCGCGGTGAATTTTTGTACCCTGATGCCGATGCGAGCAGTGCCGTTTAAGGTGGTGTGCTTGCTGGGAATGAATGACACCGACTATCCACGACAGGTGCAGCCAATTGGTTTTGATCTGGTGCCGTATTCACGACGTCGAAAAGGGGATCGGTCGCGTAAATTAGATGATCGTTATCTGTTTCTCGAAGCGCTGCTCAGCGCGCGCCAGCATTTGTACATCAGCTATTTGGGACGCTCCTGCTACAATAATGAGCTGCAGATGCCATCAATTCTGGTCAGTGAGTTATGTGAGTATCTGGATCGTGCTTTTTGTTATCAGGATGACGCACTGCAACCCAGTAAGCAAATCTACCTGCAAGCTCCTTTGCAACCATTTAGCAGGCAACACTATCAGTCTGGTCCACTGCACAGCTTTAATCCCAACTGGTGCCCACATCAGAGTGAGGCTCACAAAGATGTGACGCAGTCAGATACAGAAAAATATATCGACGTTGGTTTGCCGGATGAACTCGAACTGGCTGAATTTCTGCGTGCCTGCCTTGCGCCGCAGCGCTGGTTTTATCAATTTACCCTGGGGGTTCGTCTGGTTTCGCTGGAAGAAGAGTTATCAGATAGTGAACCCTTTGCATTAGACCCGTTGACACGCTATCAGTATCTCGACGAAATTTTGCATAGTGAGCTAACCGAAACTCCTTTGCCTGAAACACAACTTTTGCAGCGAGCTCAGCTTCCTCAGGCCAATGTTGGCGTGGTAGAATTACAAAAACTAAAAGGACGCATTGCAGCCTTATCGGGGCGGCTAAAAGGCGTCGTTACTGAGCAGTCAGAGCCCGTAGAGGTTGCATTGCAAATAGGCTCGACGCGCTTGCAGGGTTGGCTGGGTAATGTGTACCTGGGACGCCAAGTGTTTTATCGCACAGCCAGTATTAAAGGTAAAGACAGGATCCGCGGTTACCTGATGCACTTAGTCGCCAACTGCGTAACACGGGAGGTAGAAACCCACGTATACGGGCTGGACGAGCAAGTGATATTCCCCCCCATCAGCAGGGATGAGGCGCATGTACAGTTGTCAAAATGGCTGAGGTTCTATGGCCAGTTGATCACCCGTGCGGTGCCTTTTTTCCCGGCTACCAGTTACGAATTCTGTAAAACGCAAGACATGAGCAAAGCGTTGAATAAATTTCAGGGAGGCCAATATGTTGGGTTTGGAGACAGTGAAGACCCTTATGTTGCTTTGAGTTTCCCGTCATTACTGGCCTGCGAAAACGAATTTACGCAACTGAGTCTGGAGATGCTGACACCGCTTATTGACCTTGCGCAGGAGTCCCGCTATGAAACGGCTTGATCCACAAACGATGCCTTTATCTGGCCACAACCTGATTGAGGCCAGTGCCGGAACCGGTAAAACCTATACCATTACGGGCCTGTATTTACGTTATCTGTTGGGGCTAGTTGACTCAAAAACACAGTCGACTCCCTATAGTGTCGAACAGATCCTGGTGGTGACCTTTACTGAAGCGGCTACCCAGGAGATTAAAGACCGGGTGCGCAGACGAATTGTGCAGGCAAGGGATGCTTTGCTTGGTGACGAATGCAATGACACCTTGATTAACGAACTGCTGGCGCAGGTTGAAGACCATGAAAGTGCCTATCATTTACTTGATGCGGCGGCGAAATCGATGGATGAAGCCGCAATTTTTACTATTCATGGTTTTTGTCAGCGTATGCTCAAGCAGCACGCATTTGAATCTAACCTGAGCTTTAATCTGGAGTTTATTCTGGATGACAGTGAGCTGTTCAATGCGGCCGTGGAGGACCACTGGAGACGATTCGTTTATACCCTGGATTCGGATAAGACTGAGCTGGTGTTGTCGTATTTTTCGCACCCACAAGCCTTAGCGAAACGCCTCTACCCGATACTCAAACGCGCAGATGCTCAACTGAGGCCAGAACTTGACCTGGCAAGCGTGCTGGATCAGAGAGCACAATATCAGAACCAGGCCGCGCAGTTTAAGCAAAAACTTCTGAACTCTGATTTTTTCCAGGTATTGCGTGATGCCGGGTTGGCTAAAAATAAAGCCCCCGGGCGACCTGCAAATATTCAGGCGCTGATCGACTATTGCATGGGTGAAGACTGGTTTTTTGAATTTGGCACCAGTAAGCATTCGTTTGCGTTATGGGGCGAGGCCCAGCTGAGCGACCCAAAAAACTATACTAAAACGGGTCAGCCTGTTGTTCATCCAGCCGTGGCATGGTTCGATGAGATGGCACAGTTACACCAGAGTGTGTCTAAAGGGTTGCCAATTGCTTTGCTACAGCATGCGCTGCAAGAAGTTCGCACGCTGATGAGCCGCTCTAAGCTGGAACATAGCCTTATCTCTCCGGACGATTTGCTACAAAACTTACATCAGGCATTGCTGGGTACGCAAGGTAAGGTGTTAGCAGACAAAATAGCGCAGCTCTATCCGGTAGCCATGATTGACGAGTTTCAGGACACAGATCCAACCCAGTTTGGTATATTCTCACGCATTTATGGTAGCGAAAATGGTCAGGGGCTGACCATGATTGGCGACCCTAAACAGGCTATTTATGGATTCCGTGGTGCAGATATTTTCACCTATATCGGTGCCAAGCGGCAGGTTGAACAGACACGGCAGTTTACTTTGGATAAAAATTATCGGTCTTCCCGGCGTGTGGTGTCAGCCGTCAATGCCATTTTCACAACGCAACCAGATAGCTTTATTTTCAATCGCGATATTCCCTTTATTGAAGTGGGTGCTGCGGGTAAAGACGCTGACAATACCTTCACCTTGGATGGCGTCGAACCACCAGCCTTACAGTTCAATGTGCTTGAAGATGATGAGACACCCGTAACCCCAAAAGCCAAAGCCTACCCTATGCTGGCGCAAGGTTTTGCAGCCCAGATTGCTCAGCTTTTGACTTTGGCGCAGCAGGGGCGAGCGTGTATAGGTCAGCGTGCAGTACAGGCCGCGGATATTTGTGTGCTGGTTCGCGACAGAAATGAAGCGCGTGAAATCAAACAGGCTTTGCAGTTAGCCGGAGTCAGTAGCGTATATCTGGCCCGGGACAGCGTGTTTTCTCAGCCAGTAGCGCAAGCAGTCTGGCAATTACTTCATGTTGTGCATGGCAGCTATGATGAAGCTGCATTACGCGGGGTTCTGGCGGGGCCGTTGTTTGCTCTGAATGAGCAGCAAATTTATGCTCTGCGCACTCAGGAAGGGCAATGGCAGCGCTATCTTATGCAGTTCGCCCAGCTCAAGCAGCTTTGGTATCAGCAAGGGGCGATGGCCACACTGGAGTCTTTATTGGTTGATAATCAACTTGTATTACTTTGGCAGCGGGCGGGTTTTGAGGTTGAGCGCTGGCTCACCGACTACCGACATCTGGCTGAATTGCTGCAGCATAAACAGATTGAGTTGGAAGGTACACAGCGGGTAATGCGCTGGTTGCAGTCTCAGTGTGTCAACCCCAACTATGAGGGCACTCAGCTGCGTCTGGAGAGTGATGCTGATCTGGTCAAAATCGTGACCATGCATGCGTCTAAAGGACTTGAATATCCGCTGGTCTACATGCCTTTTGCCAGTGCTTACAGGAGAGCAGATGACGCGATTTATCATGAAAACGGTGAGCTGGTACTTAACCTGGATGCCGACGAACAGGCACAACAGAGCGCTGAGCAGGAACGCCTGGCAGAAGATATCCGTTTGCTTTATGTTGCGCTGACCCGGGCAATTCACTACTGCAGTCTTGGTTTGTATAACCTGCCGCTGGGTCGCAGTAAAAAGCCGGGGATCCAGCAAAGTGCCTTGGGATATGTGCTATTCGGCAAGGACAAAGTAACCCAGGCAACACAATGGCATGAGCAACTCAGGAACTTGTGTGCAGGTAAAGAAGAGATGGCTTACCAGACATTAGAAACGGTGCCTTGCCTTTATCAGCCAACCGACACTGAACAATCTCAAACTGCATACACCCGGCCCGTCGAGGTTAGCATTGAGCAGAACTGGCGCATGACGAGTTTCAGCCAGCTCAGCTATCATGAGGCCAGTGCTGAGCGACCCGTTGGGGCGCAAGATGAGAACCATAAAATTGACTTACCTGAGCCAAGTGTGGTCAAACGTCATACGCCATACACTTTTGTCAAAGGGGCAAGAGCCGGTAGTTGTTTGCACGAGATATTTGAGCAGATAGATTTCACTTCGCCACATGCCCCTGTCTCGCCAGACAAGCTGACTTTGGCAGCAGCCACCTTAGCCTGTCTTGAGAAGTATCATCTCGATACGGTGTGGCAGGAAACCGTGGAGCACTGGATTTTGGGGTGTCTGAATGCGCCATTAAACCCGTCTCCTGAGTTGACGCTGAGCCAGCTGAGCGTCTCGGATTGTCTGGTAGAAATGGAGTTTCAGTTACCACTAAAGCGGTTGTCTTATACCAAACTCAACAAGTTGGTTGCGCAAATTACCGGCGCGCCCAGCCACTTGCGCTTCGATGAAGTACAGGGCATGCTCAAAGGGTTTATTGACCTGATTTTTGTCTGGCAGGGGCGATATTTCATCCTCGATTATAAATCAAATTATCTGGGGGATACCGCAGCCGATTATCAGGCTGATAATCTTGCACTGGCAATGAATTCTCATCAGTACCACCTTCAGTATTTAATTTACTCCGTTGCCTTACACCGGCTATTGAAGCACCGCCTTGCCGACTACAGCCCGCAGCGTCATCTGGGTGGCGTCTATTATCTGTTCCTGCGGGCGCTACCCGATGGTGCCGGATGTTTCTTTACACAACTTGATGAAGACACTTTGTTGCAACTGGATGCCTTATTCGAGGCGGGAGAAGAATAATGTCACAGAGTATGTTTGAATTCCCAGCCGACAATCTGGACCATCAGGCTTATATCGCTCTGTTAATACATGCCCGGCGCGTGCGTGCTGCGGATGTAGCATTGGCAAAGCTGCTATGTCAGGAGCGATTCGACACGGTATTTTATCTTATTTTATTGCTGCAACGGGCTGAGCAAAGTCAGCATACGTGCTTATTACTTGCAGAAATAGACTGGCAGAATCCTTTTGCGCTAAGTGCAGACGATATAAGTGCGTTTTCTGGCATGTCGGATTTGGTGACTACATTACCTTATACCCCGTTTGATGATCCCGAGGCGGCACTGACGGCGTTAAGCGAACACCCTGCTGTAGGAGAGGGCAGGCCGCTGAGGTTGTTCGCAGGTCGGCTATATTTGGGGCGGCTGGCTGAGTATGAAGCGTATCTAAGTAAACGTTTTCAATCGATGGCACAGCAATCCATCGGTCTGAATGAGTCGCAGTTAAGTGATTTGCTGGACCAGTATTTTCCTGACAATCAGGCTCAGGGAATTGACTGGCAAAAGGTTGCCTGCGCTATGGCTGCATCCAGCGGTTTTTGCGTGATTACAGGTGGCCCGGGGACTGGAAAAACCACCACAGTGACCAAGTTGCTGGCGATTTTACAGTCGCTGTATGCCGATGTGCCGCTGGGTATAAAACTGGTGGCGCCAACGGGTAAAGCTGCTGCAAGACTTAGCGAATCAATAATTGGTGCGAAAGGGCGACTGGCACTGGGCCCTGAGCTGGCTGCGCTGATCCCCGAGCAGGCTCAAACCATTCATCGTTTGCTTGGCGTTATCCCAAATACGAATCGATTTATTCATCACGAGCAGAATTTGCTGCACCTCGATTTGCTGATAGTAGATGAAGCTTCTATGGTTGACCTGGCTTTGATGAGCAAGTTGGTGAAGGCATTGCCTCCTCATGCCAGGTTGATTTTACTGGGAGATAAAGACCAGCTTGCTTCGGTTGATACAGGTAGCATATTGAGCGACTTGTGCGGTCATCTGATATTGGGAGCTCAACCTCCATACACGGCGAATCGAGCGGCGTTTTTAAATCAGGTGTGCTTTGCAGGCAGTACAGTATTAAAAGGCAAAGCGAGCCGTTATGCGCTGGCCGATGCCACGGCATTTTTACAGCAAAGCCATCGCTTTAAAAGTGACAGTGGGATTGGCCAGCTGGCCAGTGCCGTCAATCATAATCAGCCAGAGCATTTGCAGCAGGTCATAAATCACGGGTATAGCGACCTGAGCTTTTATGGTCTCGGTGTTGAGCAATACAATGCCTTGCTTGAGCGTGCAGCGGATCAATATAGTGTCTATCTGAAGGCCATTGAGGACAATCGCGGTGCAGCAGACATCCATACACTGTTTGGCCAGTATCAGCTTCTGGCTGCGGTCAGAGAAGGTCCTTACGGTGTTTCTGAGCTCAACAGGCGGATAGAGCAAAGACTCGCGCAGCGCAGGCTGATTGTACCATACAGCCGATTTTATGCGGGTATGCCTATTATGATTACGCAAAATGATTATCAGCTTAAGCTCTTTAATGGTGATATTGGGATCTTATTGCCCGACGACGATGGCCAGCTTTACGCAACCTTTATCGATGAACAAAGCAAAGTAAGGCACTTTTACCCGGCAAGACTCCCTAGTTTTGAACTGGTGTATGCCATGACCATTCATAAGTCGCAGGGGTCTGAGTTTGATTATACTGCATTGATCCTGCCGCCAATTCAGCGAGCAGGAAAAGGGGTGAATCGTCAGCTGGTTTATACGGGTATCACCCGTGCTAAACGGCATCTGGAATTAAATTGTCAGCCTCAGGTGTTGCAATTATCGATGCAGACACAGGCCGGGCGACACTCTGGAATGAGTGAAAGGTTACGTTTGGGTTAAATTTATGTTTTTATCTTGTTTGTTTATCTGATTGGTCTACAGTAGTTAATAACGGAGATGACAAACCGTGTTCATCACCGTTGATAACCCAGTGATTTATGCCGCCAGCAGCCTGGCGGCATTTTTATTTCTAGTAACTGTAAGACATGGGTAGTCTAATATTGGGACAGTGTTGACTTTTTCAACGGATTACGGCTTTATAAAATAAAGTAATTACTCAAAAGAATAAGAAAGATGAAAACACTTGAACAACACTTGATCAACTACGCGCTTTATCACAGAGATAAGCGCAATATTGCAACGCACTTTGTCGGTGTCCCCCTGATTGTGTTTGCGGTTGTCTGGATGACATTTTTACCCTTGGGACTGTTTGAGCAGGCCCAGATAACCTTGTCCGCCTGTTTGATTCTGCTCGTTAGCATTTACTACTTATATCTGTCACCCACACTCGGCAGCTGGATGATAGGGTTTTTGTTGGTTTGTCAGATTGCAGCCAATTATGCATTTGAGGTTGTGGCTCAGGCGGGCATTGACGTTGTCTGGTTTTATGTGATGGGACTTGCTTTGTTTGTCATTGGTTGGGTTATCCAGTTTATCGGGCATTTTTTTGAAGGAAAAAAACCGGCTTTTGCGGATGACCTGATGGGGTTGTTGATAGGCCCTTTGTTTGTGATGATGGAGTTATTAAATAAGGTAGGTTGCTTTAGGGCACTTGAGCAGCGTATAAACAGTGAGGCCGGTCCATACCGGCCTTAAGATACTATGGCTAGATACTAGATAGAAATCCGAGTTTCTAACTGGCAGCCCTTAACAATGGTAATATTCTGACAATTCAGGCGAATTTTACCATTGTTGGTTTCCAGCACATAAGCCAGCTCAGGTGCTCTGTCACCGCCGGCTTCGGTAAGCTGCTTACGAGCGCGATGTACCATAATATTCATATGATTAGTTTGTACTCCCAGTGCTTTGGCGAGATCTTCTCGGTAAAGCCACCCTTGAGACTCTGTGTCCATGCCATTTTGCTTATCATCAATACGTGTTCTGGCTAACAACAGCATCAGATAATGATGTGTACGACAACCGAGGTCAATTTCCTGACCCTCCAGCTCTAGTGTCAAATCGGTCTTTTCTTCATCCTGACTGACGCTGAAATTAAGGGCGATTGGTTTCACCACAGGCTGATTGTCGAGGTGCTTGGTCATTGTTGATGTGTTGGCGCAGTAGAATAGCCACTGCTGGCCAAACAGAGAAACAACACCACCATCGATCAGGGCTTGTCTATCTGAAGTATTGAGATCTTCAAGGAACCAGTAGTTGAGTAACGCATCAAAATAGACAATGTGACTGGCCTCTTCATCATTTGGGAGTAAGATCTGATTTTCCAGTTCAATTACCTGATTTGGGTTGCTCTGTGAAACCAGGTACTGACAATTGGCATTTAAGTTAGCCACAACATAAGAGTTTTGGCCTGGGGCAGCAAAATCTATTTTATCGTGCTCCGAGAGCTGATAAGGAAGGTTTTTATCGATCTTTTTATCGTTTATCCAGATGCCGTTAGTACTGACATCACGGATCAACCAAGTGTCATTGGCGTGCTCAATAATGGCATGGTGCCTTGAAATACCGGGCTTATCGACGAACGTATCTACATTAAACTTGTAACGCCCAAAAGTGTGATAACTTTTCAGGTAAATTTTTTCTAGTTTCTGTTCATCGATTAAATAAGCCATAAATTTTTCCTAACTTTCCGTATAAGTGACGCACACGATTTTGAATGTCGGTGGAGATTCTACCTTGTTGAAGGGACTATTTCCTTAGTTACCTTCAGTTTATAAAAAGGACCCGCCGAAGCGGGTACTGTTATTTCAGGAAATATTCACAATAATAAGGCCTGATTCAACAGGTCATTATTTGTGTCCGGGCAAAGACAATTGCGAACCCTAACATTGTAATCAGTTCGCTTTGAACTTGCCATTACAGAGGATTACACCGAGTGATTTGTGCCTTGCATAAAATGCAACTATGTTCCATATTTTCCTTAGAGTGTAGCCATAGCTCGGCAGCGGAGAACATATGAGTGAATACAAATCGCTACAAACCCTAAAGCTAGAAGGGGTCTATCAGTTTTGTGATTACTATGACGCAGAAGCGCTGAGTTTGTCGAGCCCTGCAACTAAGGTGATCACTGACTTTGCAAGACGCCAACCACAGATGATCCAGAAAGATGTAGACATAGATCATGCCGTTTATATGATGTTGAACGGCCACGTACGATCAAAGCTGGTCGTGGACCATGATGATACTTTCTTGGGGGTCGTGGACTCGAAGGATTTGTCGGGCCGTCGGGTGTTATCAATTGCTCAGAAACGACAAGTGGCGCGCAGCGATTTAACCGTTGAAGATGTGATGACGAAAAAACAAGACTTGCATGCAATGCGCTTTACGACCGTTGCAAACGCAAAGATAGGTGACGTGTTACAGACGCTCAGGGAGCTTGGCCAGCAGCATGTTTTACTAATGGATGAAAAGGGCGGTTTAAGAGGTATGATTTCCTCGTCTGATATTGCGCGGGCTTTGCATGTGCCCGTAAACATTTTTCAAAAAGCTCATTCATTTAGAGACATTTTTGAGATTATTCACGAGCACGGGGAACTAATGGCGTGACTTACATGATGCTATTGAGGTAGCTGATAGCACCCTCAATAGAGGCAACCTGTCCGTCAATACAATTCTGCGGTGTCGTATTTGGGCTGTCAGGGTAAACTTCAGTGGTTGTCACGTAGGGGGCGTTTGTCATTCCCATACAGAGTCCTAACTTGGTGGCGTCGTAATTAATGACACCAAACTGCTGTACAGAGACGCCAATCAGGGCATTATTTTCATCCGCTTCGGCAATGTGAGTGACTTTCTTCACTGTGTTGATGATGTGTCGCTGAAACTCTGCCTGAGGTTTTTGGCTGTGTCCAACCAGATAAAACCCATCCGGAATATTCCAGTTATGGTTGACTTTTCCGTCGCGAGCAGCGAGTGCCGGGCGAAACTCACTGTTGTCGGTATCCGTAGTTTCATGTAAGTCGATGTGAAGGATAATTTGTTCCTGCAAACCATTTACATAGTCCATCGCGAGCCCGGACTCTTCAGCCGGACTCTGTGAATGGAAAGAGCGGTTGGGGTCGACAGCCAGCGGATTCCAGCGGTTAATCGTTTCATAGCCCCATGGACTAATGCACGGTAGCACAACAAGATTAAATTTCCCCTGATAAGTGTGGGCATGCTTTTTGGCAAATGCCAGCGCGCCTAATACACCGCTGGTTTCGTAACCGTGCACACCACCAGTTACGAGCACAATTGGTAATTCTGCACACCATGGTGCAGATTTCAGAGCATACACAGGATAGTGGTTTTCATACTTTAGTACACCATACTGCTCAACCTGAAAGCGCGTATTAAGTGCAGTGATGCTGGGCACAATATCTTCAAAATAATCGCGTTTTTTGGTTTGCTGTAGTAACCATTGTTGCTTCTCTTCCTGGTCCCACGGTTTACCGGCCTGTCCGATTGAATACTGTTCTGTCATAACATGTCTCTTTTCCACTGATATTTGCATGCTAATCAGAATAGGTACCCGGAGCAAGTTATCTACGCCAGGTAACCCATATTTTTAAGACGCTGTTGCTGTTCTTTACGTACTCTAAAAGCCAATAGCTTAATGACACCAGTGTGAGTTTTGACCTGAGTAATAGTCAGACCCGCGTAATTAACGAACTCGATAGACTGAATGTTTTCAGCGGGCACGTAATGTCGACGACCTGTCAGGCTAAAAAATGACAGTCCCTGATTGCACAATGTCACACGTTTATGACCGGCCAGGCTCATCAAAAAGTGGATGGCAAATGCAATGGTTACCACACAGGCTAGAGTGATTTGCAGGCTAGCCAGAAAAGACAGATTGAGTTCGGTGAAAAGTCCAGCCAGTGCCAGCAGCGCAATAACGAAAGCGCCAACGACGCTGTAAAAAGTAGTGTTCACTTCCAATTTTAGTTCATTCATTATTTGTTCCTAATATGACAAATTCCCGAGAGGCTGGAAATTTAGGAGAAGAAAATGGAAGAATTATGAATACCTAAAATTAAAACTGATAATTGCGATTTTAGGGTTAAAGAGTGTGCCATTCATCAACCAAAGGATTGATGAATCCGCACTGGCGATAAGCCTGGTAGATAAAGTTATTGGCTTTTAACTTTGCCAGGCCTAGTTTTAGCGCATCAAATGCCTCTGTGCCGAGTGGGTGGTGCCTGGAAACGACAAAATGGCGGCTATCCTGAAGCGCTACCTTTACTCCCTCAATGGCTTCTATCCGGTAACCCGCCCCTTCGTAGAAAAACGGGCGAGTATTGTTGAAGGAGACCAGCATGACATCAACCCAGCCATTGCTGACCAACTTTGCCATTGTGATCCAGTCGTCTTCATGATGAAGCTGCTTAGGGGAGAGTGCCTTGAGTGTGAGCCAGTCAACTAACCAGGCTTTGCTACTTACCACACTCACATTGCTGAGATCTTTGGTAATTTTATTGCGCAAACGTGCTTTGTTGGTGTTTGATGTGTAGATCCCTGCAAAGTACTTTCCTTTTTCGATGATAGGCTCTGAGATATAAACATCATTGTCAATCAACTTGGCCTGAGTGAGCCAGATTGTATCAAAACTCATCAGCAGTAAGCCTGATTCCAGTAACTTCAGGTTCCTTGCATCGTAATTGCCCAGTGTAAAACTAAAAGTGTGTTTAAACCCTCCTTCACGCAGTGCACGTTGCGCGATGAGAAACTCAACAACATCACGTTGGCATTTCGGATGGTTAAATATTTCAGCAGAGAAATTGGAAATGGATTGCTCCGCCAGAATTTCCTTCGCGTACTGATAAATATCTTCCTCTATAGAAATCGAGATACGAGCGTGAGCAGACAGTGATAAGCCTAAAATAAGTAATACTTTCAAAAATAAGAGTTTCAATAAAGGCATAGCGACTCCCGTGTTTTCTAAGAAAGTCTAGCTCAGAGGGGGTGAGTTGACGATTTTTAAAGTGACAACCTGGCATTTGTAGAATATGTTTGAATGCTAGGTTTGATTATATATCAGACATTGGCACGCAGGCGTCAGGCAGAGGAAATTAAGATTTCAGCGAGCCTGGCAATACTATCACCGCTGCCACTGGTAAGGGTCATCTCAATTACAAGGAACTAATTAATATGAAATTTGAACAACTATTGAACCACTTCGATATGGGGATATGTGTGGAGCAATTACAAAAAGAGTCCTTGTTGGATATTGCTCTGTTGTTTGTCAGTATTGATGGAAAAATTGAAACTGAGGAAATGAACATTGTCCGGGATTGGGCAAAAACTTTGCACTGGAATTCAGCTATCTCGCTACAGGATTATATGGATGATGCACTGGGTAAGTGTCTGGTAGCCATTAAGCAGGAGCAGACGGAGAGCTATATTCAGCACAGATTGAGTCACATTGTAGACAAACCCATGCGCGAATTAGCCGTATCAATCGCTCACAAAATCAGTGAAGCAAATGGTGAAGTATGTGACAGTGAGAAACGTGCGCTGGCAATGCTGGAGAATGAGATATAGGGGATACCCCTATATCAGTTGTTGAACTGAGGGCTATTTGAGTGCCTCTGCGACTTCCGCTATTTTTTGTCTTAACCAGATGTGGCTGGCGTCTCGGTGCAAGAGCGGGCTCCAGATCATGTCTAATTCAAATGGCGGAATAGGAAAAGGGGGCTCAAGGATCGTCAGGTTAGGATCGTCGCGGTAGATATTGGCGGCTTTTGATGGCAAGGTCGCTATTAAGTTTTGCTCTTTTGCCAGGTGGATTGCAACGTGGTAGTTGCGTGTAAACGTAGCGATGTTACGGTGCTTCCCGAAATGGGCCAGAGCTTCATCCACCCACCCCAGTTTCTGAACGTCAGCCGGATCCATACCCACGCCAACGCCAAAGCCGGTCTTACTAACCCATATGTGTCGTGCCTTTAAGTAGGCATCTAAATTAAAGCCTGCCCGGATTGGGTTGTCTGACTTGACCAAGCAGCAAAAGCTGTCTTTCCAAATGCGTTTGTGATGGAAAGACTGGGGCAAGTTTTCAAATCGGTTGATCGCCATATCTACCTTGCCATTCTCCACGTCGTGGAAAGTAACATCACTGGGTGTGAGAATGTCGAGTGTGGTATCAGGTGCTTCCATATGTAGCTTATTCAGCAATTTAGGCGCCAGTGTACTGGCTGCGTAATCACTGGCCATAATCCGAAAGACCCGCTTGCTTTGCCCGGGTTCAAACTCTCGATTTGGTGCCAGCGTTTCTTCCAATGTCATTAAAATGCCACGGATAACAGGCTGGAGCTCCAGTGCGCGTTCTGTGGGTACCATGCCTTCACTCGTTCGAACCAGAATGGGATCGTTAAACAAATTTCTTAGCCGCTTCAGACCATTGCTCATTGCAGGTTGAGTAATGCTTAACTGGTTTGCTGCCCGAGTTACATTACATTCTCGTAGTAGCGTATCCAGATAAACCAATAGGTTCAGGTCAATTTTACTTATATTCACGGTGTTCCTTTATTATTCTATATGCTGGTAGAAACGTTGTTTGGCCGGGTAGGGATATATCTGTTTCACAACATGTGTTTTTACGTCCCGCTGAGCTTGCTGCCAATACTCCACCTTAAGCAATGATTCATGGGCATGCTCAAACACCGCTCTGAGTTTAGAGTCTGTCAGTACAAATGTACACAATTGTTCAGGAAATACATCATTTGGCGCAGCTGAGGGCTCTGCTATGCCACTATATATGTCTTCCAGGGACGGCTTAGGCATGGGCCTGAAGTTCATATCCGTCAGATACTGCACTTCATCGTAATCATAAAATATCACTCTATGATGTTTGGTCACGCCAAAGTTTTTCAGCAGCATATCTCCTGGGAATATATTAACGCTGAGCATTTCCTTGATAGCATGACCATAGTCTTCGATAACTTGTTTGGCTGTTTGTTCATCGGCAGTTTGTAAGAAAAGGTTTAGCGGTGTCATGCGTCGCTCTATGTATAAATGCTTGATGACGACATAATCTCCCTCATCTCTCAAGTTGTTGGCGATTGTAGCCTTGAGTTGAGTCAGCAAATCCAAAGAAAACTTGCTTTTGGGGATCACCACTTCGGAGTATTCGATGGTATCGGCCATACGACCCACACGGTCATGGCTTTTTACCAGTTGGTAGCGTGCCAGGACGGTTTCCCTGCCGAAGGGTTTACTTTCAGCAAAAACATCTTTAATCACTTTAAAGACAAAAGGAAAGTTGGGAAGGGTAAATACCATCATTACCATACCTGGCGTGCCTGGTGCTACGGTAAAGATATCCTCGCTGTGCTGCAGGTGAAAGAGAAAGTCGCGATAGAATTCGGTTTTTCCCTGTTTGTGAAATCCAATGGCATTATACAGCTCTGCAGTTGTTTTATTTGGCATTAGCTGCTGTAAAAATCCTACCATTGCTGAGGGGGCCTGGGTTTCAACGAGGAAATAAGCGCGAGCGAAGCCAAAAATGACGCGCATTTGTGCACTTTTGGTTAGTAGCGCATCGATATAAATGCCACCCTGAGGGTGATGCAATAGCGCAATGATGAATGGCTGAACACCTGACTTTGACACAACCCGACCAACTATATAAGCCCCCTTGTTACGATAAAAAGGCGCGGTGAGAATATCAAAGCGCAGCCCATGGTGGCTGTGGTGGGTACTCGGTGCCTGTTTGATGAAGGCTTTAACCAGCAGTCTAATATCTTGTTCCAAATCGCGAAAACCACATTGTAAATCCATATGTGAAATCATGTTTCGGATTGTGGGTTTGAGCCCTGAAACCACAGGAAAATAGCTTCGGAATTCGGCTTCAATGGGTAAGGTTGTGGGGTTTTCAAGCGTGGTTGCGACAAAAATAAAGTCGTTTTTATAGTATCGACGATGAAACAATCTGCAAAAGACAGAGTTATAGAATGTTTCGGCTAGTTCAGCCTGAGGGTGAAAGGAAAGTAACGCTGCGTAGTATTGTTTTATCTGATGCCAGAGTGACTCGTCAGGGGGAGCTAGTGTGACTTGCTTTTTCAGTGCTTCGACGGTGTCGTTGACTCGGGCATCGTACAAACTGATCCGCTGTTTACTGATTTGTTCAATTTCCCCCCACCTTTGTTGTGCAAATGCAACCGGAGCTCGCGCCGTGATTTTTTGAAATAGCGCAAAATGGGCATGGAACCCTGACAGTATGTATTCTGCGATTGTTTGAACTTGGCAACTCATCGGACCTCCTGAACTGCGAGTTACTTTAGCGCACAAATGTCAGTCTCTCAAGTTCGAATACGCTTTAGGATGTACCAAAGTGCTTGTTCAAATCGAACAAATCGTTAGTGAAATTGGGTTAAGACACAAAGGGCTATTCTAAATGTTTAAGGCGCTTCTCCAGTCTCGTTATTTCTTTATTTAGAATTTTTACTTCCTTGAGATACGCCGTATTAATAGACTTTATATTACGTTTTACGTCTTTGAGTGTCTTAGCGCGTTCACTTTTTTCCATCATGCGAGAAATGCGTCTCTGCTCATCTCTGGTTGCTTCATCTCTTTTTCTGCCCAATACTGCGGCTTGCTGTTTTTTAGCCCGAAGTGTTTTCTTCAACCTGAGGACAAGCTGTTGTCGCTCTATGTTGTTGAGTGTTTTCGTGTACTGGCCATCAGGGGCGGGCGCTTCAGGGTTGGAGTGGCTTAAAGTATGTTGTGTCGCGTTGGCTGCACACGGATGCTGACTGTACACAGTCGTTTCTCCGGTGACACATTTATAGTAGCTGAATGTTGTTTTTGCCGAGCTTATCATTGGCAATAATAGCCAAAGTAAGACCATCAGTATCCTCATAGTAAAAGCTTCCCTGAAACCTGTGTTTACATTTCAAGATAGTAAAACTGGTGAATATCGCAAGTGTTCGAACTGACGCCGCGTTAGTTTCTCGCCGGCGCCTGATTGAATTGTTTAAGCCGCTTGATACTCTGAATTAAGAAGGGGACGTCAAGCTTTTGATCTAAGGTGAACCCCTCTTTGGCAGATATCTGCTTGTAGCTGCCATCCTGAGCGATGAGCGTGATGCGGTCTTTCTTGTAAGCAATGAGCACACCGCGAGAGTAGTTTACACCTTCATTGAGGGTATCTGTAGCGACATTATTGCCTAGCATGCTTGCTGTTGCGAGTGGACTACATTTAAACTGTTCTGCGATGATCGTGGTCATCACGTCACTTATTTGAATCAACTCCGAGTGCCCAAAAAAAGCGGGTATATTGGTAATAAAACGTGTTGTTGTAACAATATCTGAGCTATCAGGCTCGACAATGACTATTGTAGCAGGCGCGTCTTCTGGTAACGAATCGCCTTCGCCTGCGTAAGATACGACAATGTTTGCATCAGCAACCTTGCCAATATAATCGAATTGGGGCATTCCCGTCACAGATAAGGTGAGGCGCGAGGACCAGACCGGAGGCTGCTCGTTCGCCATCAGCGGCTTCTTATAGTATGCGGGAAGACCATAGATTAGATTAAACCTGAAATCCTCAATGTTTGTTGGCGCCAGCAATTGATCTGAATGGTACCAGGATGGATGCGCCAGTAACCTTTCAGTTTGTTCTGTCAGTGCTGTCGCAATCACGAGGTGGACAGGGGGGCTTTGCGTAGGGCAAACATCCAATGACGCTGGTGGATGATAGGTCACTGCATTGGGCCCGACATTGAGTGATCTGGCCTGTTTGTATTCTTGCATATCGAGTAATTCGTGCCTGGCAAGTAAAGTCTTGGCCGTTGTAGGGTAGGACAAGGGCAGTACATTGTCTTGCATAGTGATGTCGAAGTAGCTATTTGCGTCTGCCCAGATGTGCATAATATGGCTGGTTGCAAAACAGGTTACCAGAATCGAGCTGGCTAACTTGGGGAATGAGTAGCCTTTGAGGCGCTCCAGGTGACGCCAGGCATGATTGCCGACGATAAGCTCAAAACTCAGAATCGAGGCTATGATGGCCAGCACGATCAGGCTGTTGATGGCCGGAGAGCCACTGATGGTTTTCCAGATAAGTGAGAGTATCTCGGGTAATGCTTGAAGGTTTAAGTGATAACCCAGCTGGAAATAGACAAATGCATCAATGCACAGGACCGAGATCCCGAGTGTTGCAATACAGGCTGCCATACCCCGAATATGTCTTGGGTAAGGGAAAACCAGGCTGAGCGGGAATATGCTCAGCACAAAAACACAGAAAGTGATGAAACTGGTATGGCTGAGCCAGGTGACCAGCATATACAGCCAGCCCAGTGCCGTCGAAGGCGCTTTGTCTGCGGCCAGATAGCTTAAGGTAATGAGTAAAACTAAACCAATGTTTGCAAAGGTAAACCAGTGCCCCCAGCTTAATAGCTGACTGGCCTTTGACGAAAAAGGGCTGTGCGAAGAAAGGTTCATTCAGTTACTTTACCGACTGGGTCAACGCCTTGGCAAAATTTTCAGCAACCGCCTGTCTTTTCTGTTCTGGCACATGCTCTTTAATGATGTGCGTGATAGAATTTCCTAAACACATTAAGCTTAAATCGACGGTTGCCTGATTCTCTGTCAGTACATTTAACAGTTGGTCGACAATTTGTTCTACTTGTTGGTTGGAATATTTTGACTGGATAGGCATCGGTTGGTTCAAATAAAAAGAGTTATAATTCTTTCTATTCTAACACCAGAGGCGTTAAAAACAAAGATGAGCATTGAGGTGAACAAGCTTGTTGTACACTATGTAGACAAGCAAGACGAAGAAACACAAATTCATTTGCGTGAAGATGAGATGCAGATCAATGATCGTGTAGCGGTATTCATTGAGCAACTCCACCATGCATATAATGGCAAGCCTGGGAAAGGCTTTTGTGCTTTTGATCCTGATAAAGACAGCCGTGTTGCGTCGGCAATGCAGAGCTATCGTAACAACGAGCTGGCTTTTTGGCATTTGACGCAGCAAGCAACTGAAGTGTTGAAAGAAGAGTTGAACAAATATGCGTTCAATGAGACTGGCTATCTGGTGTTTTGTCATTATCAGTATATTGCGAGCGATTACTTGCTGATAGCGATGATCAATATCAAAGAGCATTACTCCATTACGTCTGAACTGGACCTGGCGGCATCGCGGCATTTGGATATTTCGCGTATGCAGCTTGCCGCACGTATAGACCTAACCGCCTGGGATACGCAAGCGGATGAACATCGTTATATCTCGTTCATTAAAGGTCGTGCGGGCAGAAAAGTAGCAGATTTCTTTCTTGATTTTCTGGGCTGTGCTGAAGGTATTGACCCTAAACAGCAGTCGCAAACTATGCTACACGCTGTTGAAGATTACCTGGCTGAGCAACAGTTTGGCAAAGAAGAGAAAGACGCGATCCGCAAAGAGGTCTTTGATTATTGCAATGATTGTATCAATAGTGGCGAAGATGCTGATGTCGAGTCTTTGTCAGATACAGTGTCTAAGTCTTCGGATGTTCAGTTTGAAGACTTTTATAAGCAGCAGGGCTATGAACTGGAAGAGTCATTTCCGCTTGATAAAAAAACCGTCACCACTATGGTTAAATTCTCCGGTCTGGGTGGTGGTGTGAGCGTTGGGTTTGAGCGCAAGCACCTTGGTGAACGAGTATTGTATGATCCGCAAAGTGATACTTTGACGATTAAAGGCGTGCCACCGAACCTCAAAGATCAGCTGGAAAAGTTCTATCAGCAAGAAAGTGAGTAAACAGAGAAGGGCTAACTCGAGTTAGCCCTTTTTAACATGCAGGAAATAGAGACTGATATACTTAGGATTTTCCAGTAACAACAAACTGTGCCAGTTGAGTGCCCAATTTGTCGGCTAATTTGGTCATAGCATTGCTTTTGGCGGTATCCTTATAGCTAGAAGCTGCTTTTACTTTGGTATTAAAGTGTGCCTGCTCTTCGCCGTTTTCCATCACGACCAGGTAGCTTTCAGCTACGCTGTAAAAGGTACCGGTTTTTTCCATATGCTGCCAGTCTACAGTAAACTTGAGAGCAAAGTCGGCATCACCTGTCGTCACTTTTATTCCCTGTGAGCTTAGTGCTTTTGCCAGAATGTCACGAACTTTGCGATGTGCCTGGCTATCGCCCACAATGCTGAAGCTAATGCTGTTAATGATTGCATCGGCCTCAACTTGCTTAGCCCGAACAGCTTCTGGCAAAGCAAGTGGTGCGGCCTGGAGCTGGGTTAGATAACGATTTTGCTTGCTGCGCTTAACTAATAGCTCTTTAAGCGCTGCGGCCTGTTTCAGCTGTTGAGATTTACTTCCATTGGTTGCCAATCTGAACTGTGTAATATCTTCATCAAGTGCACGAATCGTTAACTCTGTTTGCATTGCAGCTTCGGTGCGATTAAAGGCGGCTAACGCAAAAACGGTTTGTCGATCTGCACTAACATATTCATCTTCAATTTTAACACCCTGCAAATGAATATCCGGCACCTTCGAATTGATCAGTTCATCAACATGAAACTGCATTGACTTCTCAGTTGCTGATTGCTCGATGCGCGTAGTGGCGGAAATTGTCACATTGAGCTGTTTTGCCAAAGCCAGTCGGGCAGCCTCCTGCGCAGCCAGTTTTGCCTGCTGTAAATCACCTGTGTTTTGTGCGTTGCCAACACCGTAGATCATATAGCTAGAACTCGGCATGGACGTGATCCATGCCGGTTTAGAATCAACAGGGGATTGAGTCGCGTTATTTGCTCCACAGCCACTGATAATTGCTGATACTAGCAGGGTGGCGAGCAGGGGTTTAGAAGCCAAAGCGTGAGCGCTCCTGAAGCTTTTGAATTTTCTTCTGTCCATTCCATACCTCACGGTTTGTGGTCATATCGATCAATCTCAGGTCGACCTGATAGAAAGTCACGCGATCGCCGCCTTGCTGGTCAACGAAAGAGTTGATAGTGCCTGACAGGGCATAATCAGCGCCTTGCTCCTGACCCATTTCATTTTGCGTCTCAAGGCTGGCATTGAGCTCCTGGTCTTTCCTTTCGTCTCGGATTTCCTGACGGACATCTTTGTTTGCGACAAAGTCCGCCTGGCCGCTGCGTAAGATTGATCGTTTTAAATCATTTAAAAAGGTATCAACTGCAATATGTTGATGCGATTTATTGCGTACTGACTGGATTATAATAGCAGGACGTGACCCTTCTTTTTGTAAGTGATCGTTAACCCATGGAAAGCTCAACATATCGTTGATCATAGCCTCTGCAACCAATTGCGAGTCCTTGCCGTTCCACTTGTCAGAAAGGGCAACCTCTTGATTTGCATCTACTCTTTGTACTTTGGTGGAAGAGCAACCAGTGATGGCTAAGCTGCATGCAACAACCAAAGGAGTTAGCTTTAAAAGTGTGGTTTTACAGTTCATAACAATTATTCCATTGTAAACAGAGTTGATGGTGCCGCGGGTTTTGCACTTTCAATAAAAGTACGAGTATGCCACAGCGTCATATTTTCGTTGATTTCTAATGAGTCAGATTGCTCTATGACTCTGCCTGAGCGAAGTTTAGTTTTGAGCGTAATATTGACTGTACCTTGTGTCACCGGCACTTGTGCCAGCTTAATGTGCGATGGAAGTGACTGCCATTGACGTAAGTCTGCACCTGCTGTAACCGCGTTGACAACGCTGGTTGCTAACTTGGCAAAGCCATCAAATGCCTGAAGACCTGTACTCTGGATTGCTTTATGCGCTGTCATGGCTTTGACAACCTCTCTTGTTAGCGCTATTTGCATCTCTGTGTTGGCATTTTTAAGTGCGCTTTGTAAGGTCAGCAGACTAACAGAGTGGTAGGTGTCCAGCTCTGTTACTTTCTTGCCATCAAGCCAAAGTTCAGTTTTTTCTATTTTTTGTTCAAACGGCTCCAGATATGTCACCGCAATGCGACTGCCGTGCTCCAGTGCATCAATCAATCCGGAAGTCTTAGCACTTTGCCAAAGTGAGTCGCCTAATGGCAGGCGCTTAGTTAACGCACCCATTGCAACATCTCCCAGATCACCAGTCGCATAATTTTGCATCATATCGAACAAGCTGGTATCTGCATATAGCATCTGAAACCACCACATTTGAGCTTTTCGCTCTGCAGGCGTACCCCAGACTATCGGAGTCACGACCAGTGCTTTGGCGCTGTGATCCGCTTTTAGTAACAAATTAAACTCTTTGCGCTGTGGGCCAATTCCCGCATTTTGAATCACTGTAAGACGAGGGCCTGCTTGCTTTGTTTTGGTCATGCCACCGCCCCATTTTTCTTCAAGGGCGACGAGTTCATTGCCGTAACCACCTGCCTTACGCATGACTCGGGCCAAATCAAGATAAGCTTGCTTTGTTACGGTGGTTTTTAGGTTGTACTGTTCAGCAAAGCCTTGCTCAAAAGCTGTCGCAGCTCTTTGATACTGAATTCGGGCTGCATCTAACTCGTTGCTGCTTTCATACAGAAGGCCACTGATATAATGTGCAAATGCATCATCCTTGTAGTCGATGTTTTTTAGTAAGTCGTTCGGTGCCAGAAGCGGTTGTAAAACGCGCATAATGCTGTCGGTGAGCCCATCACCGCTTGGCTCGCCATCATAACCACCTGTTTCGTCGGTCAGAGTCGACAAATAAGTATCGAGTTGTCGCATTTCGACCAGAGCAGCATCCAGATAGTATTGCCTCTGAGCTGGGTGTCGGTTTGCCAGGGCATTATAGTTCAACGCTTTAAACACGTTTATCATCGGGCGATGGAACTCTTTGCCTGCAAACGTGGTGTAAGTTGGGCCGCTCAAGAGGGCCAAAGCTTGTTCTGAGACGCTCACGGTATATTGCTCTTCAATGATTGCTTTGGCCGTATCAAGATGCTCATTGCTCAACTCATACTGTTGCTCCAGATGATACAATGTCCCTAATTCAAGATGGCGTAACAGCTTATTCTTACCTGTTGCAGAGTAGGTTGTTTCAATTGTTGTTTTGGCTTGTTCATATTGACCGTTCTGAGCAAGAAGTATTGCATTTTTGTTTGCGGGTGTTGCATTACATCCTGTCAGAACCACTATCAGGGTCACTGTTAACCAAGCTTGATAATGCAGGGGACGGAGAAGTGATAGCATTACGCTTCCTTTGCTTGTCATAAAGTTTACGGTGACTATACCAAAGAAGTTGGATATATTTGCACTAACTTAAAGATTATTTTGCTTTTTTTGAAGCTGAATATTGTAAGAAATCGTTCTTACAATTTATTACTGTAAAGCAGTCAGGCTTTTGTTAAATTTAAATCATCGCTTAGGCAATCAATAGCTCGAAGGACAATATCATGAAGATCAAACCGCTTATTACTACTATGCTCGTTGCAGGGATGTTAACAGCCTGTAGCTCGACTGGAGGAAAAACAGCTTCTGAGTCGAAGATTAATATTCCCGACTGGGTATTAAACCCGGCCGTTGAAAATGGCATCGCTGCTGCAGATTGCGTAAAGTTTTCTGGCAATATCTCTATAGATCAGAAAATGGCTGTCGCAAATGCGAGACTTGCATTAGCCCAGCAAATTGAAACACGTATCGAAGGGCTAGACAAAACCTTCTCTAATCGTACTGATGCCAACGAAGAGACGACAGTTGGTGCAACATTTAGCTCTGTTTCTAAGCAACTTACGAAGCAAACTTTAAATGGTTCACGCGTGATTAAAGCCGATGTTGTAGAGATTGGTGGCAAAGATTATTTCTGCGCACTGACGACATTATCACCAGCGTTAACTAAAAGCCTGTTTAAAGACCTGATAAAAGAAAGCAAGCAACAGATTAATCCTCAGGATGAGCAATTCTTGTATCAAGAATTTAAAGCATTTAAAGCTGAAAAAGATCTGGAAAAAGAAATCGCCAGATTAACAAACTAATAGAAAGCGCACCACCAGGTGCGCTATTCATTGACAGGAGTGGGCTGTGAAAAACATACTTGCATTGACGATTGCATCTCAGTTTGCTGCCGCAGCAGCGGTCGCCAGTACATCTAGTTTGTTTAACGAACTGGAAGCGGCAATGCAAACTTATGACTACAATGCCCAGGAACAAACGGAATTTGAACGCTATAAAGCGCAGCATCTGCAAGAATTCAACGACTATGTTGAACAACATTTTGCGGAGTTTGATGCGTTTCGTGACAAGCTGATCCAGCAATGGGGAGAGGCGAAAGTGTCTAGCCAAAGCCAGTTTGTCAGTTATTCTGACGATAACCGGGAACGGCTGGAAGTTGACTTTGAGCATGATGAAATTATCCTCAGTGTGCGCCACCATGCAGGAACCCATATATCAGACCAAGAAATTTCTCAGGCAATAGAAAGGTTTCGTCAATCCGAGGAGACGCTCTTCCAGTCTTTTCTTAGTGGTGAGTCTTTGATGGGTGGCGTAACTCACAGAGAGCAGGTCGCCATAGATAATGGGCTACGTGTCAAGTCTATCATCGCTGCTAAAGCACAGATTAAGCAACAAACACAGGAACAGAAAAAGTTAGCAGAGCAGCAGTCCGATGCCGCACTGGCATTGCAGACTGAGCCGCAATTGGTGGAAGCCGCAAATAAAGAGCTGGTCACAAAGAAAGCCGAACTTGATGAGCTTGCCACTAAGCGTATCAAAAACCTGACAAAATCTGTTAGACAGATCTCTAAGACTGAGCCTCAGCAAGTGACTCAGGTCCGGATAAAAATGCCTAAAAACGGCCTGGCACACAAACGAGCCTCTGAGTATCAAAGTCAAATTGCAAAGCAGAGTGAACGCTTTGAAATCGATACCAGTCTGGTGCTGGCAGTCATGCATACTGAAAGCCACTTTAACCCCCTGGCGAAATCACATATCCCGGCATTTGGTTTAATGCAGATAGTACCAACCAGCGCAGGCGTAGACGTCAATCGCTATTTGTACAAACTGGATGAGCCAATGAGCCCGCCTTATCTCTATGTGGTGGACAACAACATCGAAGCAGGCACGGCTTATTTACACCTTCTCAATGACCGTTATCTTAGTGCGATCAAGAACCCATTGAGCCGTAAATATTGCATGATTGCAGCATACAACACGGGAGCAGGCAATGTCGCCAGCGTATTTAATGCGGATGGCTCGCGTAATATTAAGCGTGCAGCGAGAATAATTAACTCACTGTCTCCAGAACGTGTACTTGAAGCGCTGCAGCAAGGGTTACCTTACAATGAAACTCGTCGCTATCTGAAGAAAGTGTTGGCGACTGAAAAACTGTATATTTAGCTCAAAAGACGAAGTACCAGAATTAATGACTCTGGTATTTTCTTTTCATTGAAGTGTAATACCAATTTCACTTAAGACCTGTTCAATTTGACGGAGTAAATATGGCGCTAACAGCGTTAAAAATTTCTCATTTAGAACCTTTACCTAAGGTATAAGTTCGCAAATTTTTGCCTCGCCTATATGGGCATAGGTGCTTTAGCGATAGCAGGACGCGGGAGCGGTGCTATCGACCCTATTTTCTCGCCTCAAAATAGAACACTTAATTAAGCAAATTGGTATTAGATGTTGGTTTCTAAGAGAGTTGGCCTATTCTTAATTGGTTACTCAGATCTCAAGGCATTAAAAAAGGGCCGCACAGGCGGCCCTTTTTATCGTGTAGCTTAGCGCTTATTCATAGCTGGCTGGTGATGCCATTGCCGAGCTTGCGCGCGCTGTAGGAGACTTAGAGCCAGAGCCCTGGCCGCTATCACTTACCTTTTCTCGCATGGAGTCAGGCATGGCAGTGACTGAAATGGTGATATCGGCACTATCATCAGCTGTCGCTTTTGTCATAGGTGCTTCGGCGACGTATTGATAACGAGAGCGGACTGATACTGTCTGCGCTGTAGCTGAAGACTCAGTAATGGTAGCAACCGCTTCAACTTGTGCTGGAGCGTGTTCAGCAACTGCTGTTTCAGCAACAGGTGCTTCTTCGGCTTGTGCTTCAACCGGGGCTTCAGTAGTCGATGCTTCTTCAGCTTGCTCTTCAACTGGCGCCTCAGTAGCTGAAGCTTCTTCAGTTTGTGCTTCAAGCGGGGCTTCAGTAGCAGTTGCTTCTTCAGTTTGTGCTTCAAGCGGGGCTTCAGTAGCAGTTGCTTCTTCAGCTTGTGCTTTAAGCGGGGCTTCAGTAGCAGTTGCTTCTTCAGCTTGTGCTTCAAGTGGGGCTTCAGTAGCAGGTGCTTCTTCGGCTTGTGCTTCAAGCGGGGCTTCAGTAGCAGGTGCTGATGCGCCATCGGCTGCAAGCCAGTCAGGAGTGCCCAGAGCGGATGCCGGCGGGGCGGGGAAAAAATAAAGGTGGGCGCGGGGGGGGGGGGGGG
>NZ_PNCI01000041.1 GCF_005887095.1 Pseudoalteromonas rubra
AACTAACTTGAAAAACACCGAAAACCCCAAATATAAAAGACATAAACAACAAAAAAATTATTACTGAAATCTTATGAAAGTTACTCTTCATTGGGGCTCTCTTTTTCAGTGTAACTTAGTTTATTTAACAGCGCTTTCCTTAATTTAAAATTTAGGCTAACGTGAAAGTCTGTATACGTCAATCGCTTTTATCCACATTGTGGCGTTGTTTCCTAAATCATTGAACTAATTTAGTCTTGTGTGATCAGCTCGGTATAAGCGGATGGCGCATATGATACCCGAGGCTGTTATGCCGAAGTGGCAGCCAAAAAGGCGACGCTGTGATCCCACCGAGGGTGTAACGCTCAGTTGTGGGAGGGTGGACATGCTCGTAACAGCGCGGTCATTTTAACAAAGCATATAGGTAGCAGTGAGTGGAAGAAGTGTGTGAACTACCATCAACGTTCACTGGCGAAAACAGCAATATACCGGTATAAACAGCTAATGGGTGACAAACTGATCAGTCGTGAATTCAATCAGCAGCACACTGAAGCGATGATCAAAGTGAAAGTGCTCAACAGAATGGCTGGGGTAGGTATGCCTGAATATCAGGGAAACAGCTGAAATCACAGTGTTGCCTAAGCTATCTGGATTTGATCAACAAGGCCGATACCCCAACAAAAAAGCCTCCTAAAAAAAGGAGGCCATTAAGAATGAGAGAGCCTAAAAGGCCCTCAGTAAAAAACGTGATAGATTATTGCGCTGCAGGTGCCAGTTCCCAGGGTCCAGTCCCATTTGGCTCATCACCGCGAGTCCACCACTTCGCAACATACACTTTCCCATTAAAGCTGGCCTTATCGCCTTTCAGGTAAACCTTATTCGCTTCCCATGCAGCTACATTATCAACCGGAGGTTTGTCATCTGGCGGCGGCAAGTTATCAACCACTGTGACAACCGGCCACCCGGTGTGTGATCCATAGAAGTTAGTCACGCATTTTTCGTAATCGCCTTCAACAAGTGCGGAATAAGCGGTCTGATAGCCCACCAGTTTACATTCAAACGAGAACCCTCCCGGACGGTCGGCATAGTATTCCCAGTTTGCTTCCCAGTTGGTGTAAAGTACTTCACCGGCACCATCCAGATTCAAACTACCAAAGGGCGTTTGCTGCCAGCAGGTATTTTCTTCATCGCTTTCAACCGGAATGTTGTAATAATGCGACAACCCTTCCCAGTAGCGAATACGATTGACCGGCTGGCCTTTGTTTTTATTGTGATCACCACATTCGATACCGCCATTAATGACGTTGATTGTGGTGCCAAAGCCGTAGCCAATACCGGCATTCAGCTCAGTCTGAGATGGCACCCAGGTACGGTCAATCACATGTAGCATCGCCGGTTTTGGAGCCTGAGGGGTCAGGAAAAACCAAATTGCAGAGGCCAGGTTGAGCCAGGAATCGGCAACCAGGGCCGGATTATTCAGCAACACGGTCGCATCACCGTCAAACATGGCTTCAGAGAACATGCCATAGTTAAAATGGTAAGACAGTTGTTTGGCGCCACGACCAAAATATCCTTGCCCGCTCGCACATGGCCAGCGTCGGTTTTGCCAGTCATTCTGACCGCACCCAGTAGTATAACCAGGTTGCCCTTCAGACCAGCCCATTTCACGCACATGCACCAGGGCTTGCTGCCACTCTTCTAATCTCAGCGGGTTATCCGAGACATTGTCTTTGGCTATGTGGCCGCCGGTTTCCTGTGCAAAATGTGCAAACGCGGTAACAATTGATTTTTTACAAATGGCGTCCGCATTGCGACCATCCGTATAGTCACCACAAAACGCCGGAAACTTGCCTATAGCACGCAAAAAGCGCGTATAAGTGTATTCCGGTGCTGCCATTTGGGTCAGAAAATCCCACTCACTCTGACCAAATACCCGTTCTACGCGCTTTACGTTTTCGGGGTTAGAGGCGGCGCCAGGCACAATGGCGTCAACCACAGTATTGCTGCGGGTTTTTAGTGCCTGTGCCCACACGCTATACATTGGGTTTGAGGTCAGGGTAGCTTCTGCTGCCTGAAGCCCAGCCCGATCCAGTAAATAGGCACCAGAGTTGTTCGGATCTGGCTGAACATTGAGTGCCAGTGCAGGCGCGCTGATACACGCCATGACCGCCAGGCAAACGGAGTTAAGTTTTTTCATAGGACATCCTTTACATGTTGTTGTGATTCAGGTTGCGACTGTCATATCGCGCCCTGAATTAAATTGTTATCGTTCTGTTTAACAGTACGTCATCACAAATAATTGCAGCGTACGCAACCATCATTCAGACACACCATTGTCACAATTATTACCAAGATGACATCGCTGTCAACGACAGATGAACATAAAACACACTATTTTCGTACCTATTTTGTACAGTTTTTTTTGAACGCCTTTGTTTTCAATTAATAAATGCTGCAAAATGACTACTCAGTAAATGACACTAGGCAGTAGCGCATGATTTCTATCCTTCCTCTCGATACCTCCCATTATCAGGCGGTCATCGACCTCGGCAATCTGGTCCACGGGGACAATTACCTCGATATGGCGGGTATTAAAATGATGCACCAACGGGGCACCAAAAATGATTTGAATGCCTCATTTGTGGCGATCGACGAGTCGCAACAGGTGGTTGGGTTCAGAACTTCCTATAGCGCAGGCCAGTGGCCTATAGACAAGTGGTGCTCACCTGCACTGTGGCCAGTTGATGAGGAGCACATGGCATACTTTAAGTGTATAGCCATTCACCCTGATGCGCAGGGACAGGGGATTGGACCTAAGTTACTCAACGCATCTGTCGAGGTATTGAAACAACAAGGCGCACAAGCCGGGGTCTCCCATCTGTGGATGCAAAGCCCGGGCAACGGAGCCGTGAAATACTTCACTAAAGCGGGTGGAAAGCTCGTTAAAGTTCACGATGATCGCTGGTTAGATCTGACCTTATATGAGGGATATCGCTGCACGCTTTGCGATACTGAATGCCATTGCCAGGCTGCTGAAATGGTACTGGAGTTCTGATGCAAACTTTCGATCCCCTAAGTGCAGCCCATTGTCAGGGTCAGGAATTCGCGCCAAGTTACTGGGCCGCAACACAGCCCCTGCCAACAGCAAACCCCGCACCCGAAACATCTGAACACTTTGATGTAGCCATCATTGGTGGCGGATTCAGTGGGTTATTAAGTGCTTACTATCTGGCCAAAAACTATCAGCAAAAAGTGTGTGTACTGGAAGCCAACCAGGTTGGCTTTGGCGCCAGTGCGCGTAATGCTGGGTTTGCACTGCCCGGCTCGGGACGGCTTGGTTATGGCGATTATGCAAAACGTTGGGGGCTAGACGTTAGCCGTGGCATTTACGATGAGTTTCAGGGTGGCGTTAACCGAGTTAGATCGCTCATTGATGAACACAAAATCGACTGTGACGCACAGGCATCGGGTTATCTGAAAATAGCGCATAATGCTCAGGCTTATGCCAACTTGCAAAGTGCTGCGCGGTTTATCTCAGATAATTTTGGCGGTGAAAGTAGTCAACTGCTCAGCAGGGCAGAACTCGACGCGCAGTTTATGCTGAATCACCACGCTCATGGTGCCATGCGTTATGAGAATGGCTTTGGTTTGCACCCGCTCAAACTCCTGCTCGGCTATCGTGACATGGCTATTAAAGCCGGTGTAACCTTGTTTGAACAAAGCCTGGTCAGCAAGGTTAAACACGGTCAGCGTCACACGCTGAGTGTAAACGATCAGGAAATCAGTGCAGATAAGCTGCTTTATACTGGAAATGCTTATAACAACAAACACAGCCATCCTTTGATCGATAACCGCTACCTGCCTATCCTCAGCAGTATCTTTGTAACACGCCCGCTCAGCGAGGATGAGCTAAAGCAAACAGGTCTGAGGACACATCAGGTGGTAATGGATACGCGCAGGCTAAAATATTATTATCGGCTGCTGCCAGATCACCGCCTGCTGTTTGGCGGACGAGGCGCAGTATTTGCCAAAGATCAGCACAAAACCAAGTATCTGACTCACCTTAAAACAGCACTGGCCGAGTGTTTTCCATGCCTCAAAGGTATACCACATGATTATTACTGGCACGGTTATATTGCCGCGGCACTGGACGATATGCCCCATGTCTTTTTTGAGGACAATGTGGGATATATTTTGGGTTACTGTGGCTCAGGCGTATCATTTAGCTCCCAGGCTGCCTACCGGTTGGCACAACTGGCAATGAAAGATACCGTGCCTGATTTACCCCTGTTCCAGCGGCCTTTGCCCAGGATCCCCTTTCCTCAGCTTCGTCGCTTCGGGCAATTGGGTTACTATCATCTGGCGCAAGTACAGGATAAGTTCTCATAACAGTTATTGACAAAACATCAACACAAGGTTAATTTTGAATTGCGAAATTTTTTCGCTAAGGAAAACACAAAAACCATTTGGAGATACAATAACAATGTTAAAGCTAAACAAAAAACCACTAAAAAGCTTATCTCATAAACAACTGCAGCATGCAGAGAAAAACACACCACATGTTGCAGGTGGTACAGGCACAACAAGCTGGACTTGTCCTGGTTCAAGCCCATGTCAGGATAAATTTGAGTAATATTATCCAGTGTCAGTAGCTGGCAGCGCATCAAGCCCAGCTACTTTTAATTCATTTTACACAAAGCTCCCTCTGCGAGGCCAGTTCAAACATCACCGTATTACGTCAAATCAATGACTAGGTATTAAATCAAGCATACTTGCTACCAAGGTATCGCGAGCCCTTGATAGTCGTAAAAACCGCCACTTTGCGCCTCATGTAATTCATCAAGAACATGTTTAAGCCCTTGTGCAGACTCCTCTGCCGAGATGAGCGCATTGGGCCCACCCATATCGGTTTTAACCCAACCCGGATGCAGCGCCACGGTTTTTATTCCTTCAGGTAACAGGTCATTGGAGAGACTCTTGATCACCGAATTTAACGCCGCTTTTGAACTGCGATAGATGTATCCGCCCCCTTTCGTGTTGTTGGTCATACTACCGACTTTGGATGAGAGCACCGCAAAGGTCTTTAACTTACCCAGTCTTAGTTGCGGGGTGAGTGCCTCTGCCAATTTTAACGGTGCAATCACATTAACTTCCATAACACGCTTCCACTGTTCTACATCACAGTCGCCAAACGCATAACCTTTCGGACCGTAGACACCGGCATTGTTTATCACCAAATCAATGGGCACATCACTAAGCGATGCGGCGAGTTTTGTCATTTGCGCATAGTTAGTGATATCCAGCGCGACTATCTGTAAATGGCTAAACTGCTGCTCCAGCTGCCACAATGCGTCGGCAGATTGCGGCGCTCTGCAGCTTGCCAATACTCTCCAGCCCTGCTCAAGATACAGCTTAACTAGCGCAAGCCCAATGCCGCGATTTGCACCTGTGATAAAAAGTGTATTCATAAATGACTACCCTATGCCTGATTGCAAAAACGGAGCGTGAATTGCGTTGGGTGCCTATTATTAATACTTAACGATGCGCTTATTTGCTCACTCAACAACTGCACCAAAATCAGCCCCAGCGTTTTGCTTTCTTCTACCACAAAGCTATCAGGAATTCCAACTCCCTGATCTGAAATCTCAAGCTCAAAACACTCGCCTTCTATGCGCGACATACGAATGCTCAGCGGTCCGCTCTTTTCGTCCGGGTAGGCATGTTTAAACACATTGGAGCATAGCTCATTGATGATCAGCCCTAAGGTAATACTCACATTGATAGGCAAGCGCACGTCCTTGACGGCAAACTCCAGCCAGATCTTGCTTTTTTCAATCGCATAAGACGCAAAAAGATTTTCCAACAAAGTGTGTGTCACTTGCTCCATATCTACCAAAGAAAAGTCTTGTGATTCATACAAAGTACGGTGGATCACCGCCATAGACTTAATGCGATTCTGACACTCTAACAGTACATTCTGTGCACGTTCATCCGTCATGGTTTCCGACTGAATACCGATCAGGCTGTCAATTATTTGAAGGTTGTTTTTTACTCTATGGTGGATCTCAGAAAGCAGCATTTCTTTCTCTTTCAGCGCCTTCATTATTGCCTCTTCCTGCTGTTTACGCTCAGTGATATCCACCACTGACGCCAGGATCATCAAGCCTTGCTCTGTCTGAATTGGGTTTAAACCAATCTCCAATGGAATTTCTCTGCCGCTTTTATGTATCCCATACAAATCGCGACCATGGCCCATGGCCCTCGCCTCAGGATACTCATAATAATGTTCTCGCAAATGTGGGTGCATATCTCTGAATCGCTCAGGCACTAAAATGCTGACGGGCTGGCCCACCAACTCCTCCCGGCCAAAACCGAAGATCCTTTCAACTGTAGAATTAACCAGTACAATATCACCCACTTTGTCTGTTAATATCATCCCGTTTGGCGCAGCTTCTACCGCCAAAGACATGATCTGCTCCGCACGTTTACGAGAAGTAATATCGACCACCGCTGCAAGTACCCAGGTTCCCCTGTCCGTTTCAATTGGGTTCAACCCAATTTCAACCGGGAACTCCAGACCACTTTTGTGTAACCCATATAAATCACGCCCTTTACCCATTGCTCTTGTCGTCGGTTGGCAAAAATAACTCTGCCGTTGCATTGGGTGTGAATGAGCAAATCGCGTTGGTACCAAGCACTCTATCGACTGACCAATCAATTCCTCTCTGTTATAACCAAACATGGTTTCGACGGACTGGTTGACCAATACAATCAATCCCTGCTCATCGATCATCACCATGCCATTGGGAGAAGCTTCTACTGCCAGCTCCATAATTTGTTCGGCATTCTGTTGTTCTGCGTGTCGTATGGGATGTTCCATTGACTACCCCGTTATTTGCGCTTCATCACGTGCAGGCGGTACGCTAATTTGGTAGAAGCGACAACCTAAAGCTTGTAGCAGCGAAACCTGAACCGGTGCAATATTACCGCAGACAATTATTGGAATGTTAAATAGCTGACAAAAAGCCAAAAGTGCTTTTATCGCCGTCTGTTGCTTCTCATTGCCATTGACGTATTCAGTCAATGCGACAGCCAACTTGATGTAATCAGGCGGCTGCTCTGTGAAGCTATCAAAGCAGATGCTGCCTCGCCCAAATCCGGCAAGTATGCAACGGACTCCCAATGTACGTAGTGCCCCTAATACAGATATCACCTCAGCACGCTCACCCGGTTGAAACTCCAAGTACTCAATTAATATCTGCGATGCTTCAATATGGTGTTGCGTGCAAAGAGCGTCTAACGTCATAACAAAACCAGGATCTCGTAGTTGGCGACTGTCTACAACAAGTGCCTGATGTACCCCTTTACGTGAGACCACTTGCATCATAAACCGGCACAATACAGCGTGATTAAACAAGTCAAGAACATCCAGATCTAAAGCCAACTCAAGTAATTCATCAACAAGCAACACCGAGCCATCCGCCTGCTCCCAAACAATGCTGTTTACCTCATATAAAACGTGCCTATCAATAAACCCCAGAACGCAGTCTGTCTTCATATCCAACTGATGCGCGTTTAAGGCCGATAGATAAGATTCTTTACGTACTTGTGCCTGCTCCAGCATATGTTGGAGCCGTTCATCAAAGTAGCTAATTTTACACTTACCCTTGTGTTTGGCGCTGTACATGGCCACATCCGCTTTCTCAATCAATTCATCGGCATCTAACGCATCTTTTGGATACAGGCTGACACCAATGCTGGCTCCCACGCCTACTCTTTGTTCACCAACCTGAACCGGTTTTGCTATCCATGACAATAACTTATCAGCCAGTCGCTCACACACTCTCCCATCTTTTATTCCTTCTAAAACAAGAATAAATTCATCGCCACCAAACCGCGCAACGGTATCGCAAGTTCTAACCCGAGATTCGATACGCTGTGCTACCGTCTCCAGTACTTTGTCACCCATTTGGTGACCAAAGCTATCGTTAACTTGCTTAAACCCATCCAGGTCGATGAACATCACTGCTACCATGGTATTGTCTTGTTGAGCCGTGACTAACGCTTTACCGAGCCTGGAAACCAGCAAAGTTCTATTAGGCAGCCCGGTAAGTGGGTCGTAATAAGCAATTCTGGAGAGTTCATCATTTGCGCTTTTCAACGCTGATACATCGGCAACCATCATGACATAGTCGCAATGATGATCATCACAGTTCAGGCTACTAACGTGGATCTGAAAAAAACGCGGGGGTGCAGAGTCAGAGTTAAATTCAAGATTGCCCTGCCACCCCCCCTGTTGGGCCAGCTGTTGCCAAAGCTCATGTTCGGGGTCCAGTGGCAGACAAGGCACCCGCGTGCCTGTTAACTCTGAACGAGGTTGTCCAACTAGTTGGGCAAATGCCCAATTACAGGATTCAATTTCAAACTGACGGTTAAATATCACCACCCCTTCGGCGGAGCTTTCAAAAATACTACTGGCCTGTTTAAGCTTCGCTTCTACCTGATGACGACCAGTCACATCCTGCAATACACCTACAAGCCGGGTAATGCGATTGCTCTGGTCCATCTGAGCGCGTCCATATAACCTGTACCATTGTTGCTCAGCACTCTTTACGTCGCTAACATTCAGTTCTTTTTGCAATCTGAACTCAGTTTCGACCTCTAGTACTTCCCCCTGCTTAAGCCGCTCTAGTGCTTGCTCAACCGCAGTTAAGTCTCGCTTATCAACCCGAGCTAGAAAACTCTGCCAGCTCGAGTGCGTTTGCAGCGTGCCATCCGTACTTTTTTCAATCAGTAGCTCCTGAGTGCCTTCAATCGAGACCCAGCTGGTCAAGTCACCTGCGGCAAGCGCCATAGATAGATCTTCTTCATTCTGACGTTGTACCTGTTCTGTCTCGTAGCGCTGAAGTGCTACCTGAATTGATGCATTGAGTTCACGTTCAGAAAAAGGCTTAAGCAAGTAACCGTAAGGTTTCGTAATTTTAGCCTTGTTGATAGTACTGGCCTCTGAATTGGCCGTCAGAAAAATAATTGGAATGTTATATTTCTTATTCAAGACACTAGCAAGTTCTATCCCGTCCATTGGCCCTTTAATATGTATATCCATCAGGATCAGGTCGGGAAGCCACTGCTCAATTGAGGCAAGCGCCTTTTCTGCGCTGGATGCCATTCCTGTGACAACGTACCCGAACTTGCTCAGGCGGCGTTTAATATCAAACGCCACTATACTTTCGTCTTCAACGATCAATATTTTCTCACCCGCCATCCCCGCTCCAACTCAATTCCAATACTAAATAGTACAATTGAAGTGTAGAAGAGAGTGAGAAAACGACCAATGACAAAGCAACATTAAAAATAATTTATTCGCAAAGCCAGCTCAGTGCGGCACCTTTTTCTTCAAAGTAGCGCGACTCCCCGTTTACAAACCAGTTTCCGACCTTGGCAGCCAGTTTTTGCCAACGGCTGTTTCCTAATACCGCTATTTTATAAAAGTCATGGCTGTGGCGCAGTGCCAGTGCTACATCGTCCCAGGCTGCATGCAGCTCCCAGCCCTCAAATTCAGTGACGTCGACCAGTACCCTGATTTGCTGCCCGGCTGCCGCTCTCAGCGCGCTGTCAATCACAGCCTTAATAGTCATATAATCTGCATGACTAACCTTACCGAGCGCTTTAAAACTCATTAAAAGACCGCCATTCAGGCGTTCGGTATCAACAGAGATAGAATGAAAGCGCTCCATAGCAGCCTCAGCTCAGGATATGTGTGGTACTTATCCAAACTAGCAGAGAGGTTAACAAAAAGGCAAAAAATAAACGCAAAATACGCAACTGTTTGGGGGTTTTAATAAAACGGTGTAATACCCCACCAAACACCAGCCACAGGCTATCCACTAAAATGGCAATTGCAAAACACGTTATCGCCGCCAATACAGCCCCCATCACAGGGCTCGCATCAGGCACGCTATTGTTGGCAAAAATGGCAATACAGGCTGCGTACGCTTTTGGGTTAAGCAAATTCAGAATAAAGCCATCCCGAAAACCCACTTCTCCCCCAGACACGTCAGATAAACCACTGCGATTAGTCGCAATTTTATAGGCGACATAAAACAGGTAGGCGATGGCCACGCACTGAGATTCGGATAGCTTAACAACAGCGCCCCAAGCCCCGTTGCAGCCGCAATAATTGCTACTAACAGCCCCAGCAGAATACCGGATAAAAATGGCACTCCACGGCGCACACCTGAGCTGGCACCAACAGCGGCCAATGCTAAGGGGGCAGGACCTGGCGAGCCAAGCAACAACGCAGTGGTCAGAGCAATAGAAAATAACGCTTCATACATCTTTTTCGTTCCTTAAAAAACAAGGCCCGGATTAACCGGGCCAATTTTCATCACTAAATTTGTTCTTGCGGGACTCGAACATGCCCCTCCATCACCACTCGGGCGCTGCGGCTCATCACCGCTTTTTTTGCCAGCCAGCGACCATTTGCCAGTTCGGCTTCTGCGCCCACTTTCAAAGTGCCCGAAGGATGGCCAAAAGTAACGCTGTTGCGCTCACCACCGCCTGCCGCCAGGTTCACCAATGTACCGGGGATAGCAGCAGCCGTGGCAATTGCCACTGCGGCCGTGCCCATCATGGCATGGTGCAGCTTACCCATGGACAGGGCCCGAACAGACAGGTCAATGTCCTGCTGCGAAATGGCTTTGCCACTGGATGCGGTATACGCCTTAGCACCGCATACAAAGGCAATTTTAGGGGTGTGCTGACGCACCTTGGCTTCGTCAATGTGTTCAATCAGGCCCATTTTTACGGCACCGTAAGCGCGGATCTGTTCAAATCGGGCCAATGCTGCGTCGTCACCATTGATCGCTTCTTGCAGTTCCACACCGGTGTAACCTAAGTCTTCCGCGCGGAAAAACAAGGTTGGGATCCCGGCATTGATCATAGTTACATCAAACGTTCCAATCTCCGGCACTTCCAGTTGGTCGACCAGGTTGCCACTTGGGAACATATCTGCATCGCCGTCGGCCGGGTCTATAAATTCCACCACCACTTCGGCGGCTGGAAAAGTCACGCCATCAAGCTCAAAGTCGCCACTTTCCTGCACTTCGCCATTCGCCATAGGCACATGAGCGATAATGGTTTTTTCAATGTTTGCCTGCCAGATCCGTACTACAGCAATGCCGTTTTCGGGTATTCTGCTGGCATCTACCAGGCCGTTGCTAATGGCAAAAGCACCCACCGCTGCGGTCAGATTGCCACAGTTGCCACTCCAGTCGATAAAGGGTTTGTCTATCGCGACCTGGCCAAACAAATAGTCGACATCATGGTCCGCTTTATCACTTTTCGACAAGATCACGGTTTTGCTGGTACTGGAGGTTGCCCCACCCATACCATCGGTTTGCTTGGCATAAGGATCCGGGCTGCCAATTACGCGCAGCAGCAGTCTGTCGCGCGCTTCACCCGGCACTTGTGCCGCCTCGGGCAGTGAGCTGAGATTAAAAAACACACCTTTGGAGGTGCCACCGCGCATATAGGTCGCCGGCACACGTAGTTGAGGTTTGAAAGTCATAGTTTTCATCCTAAGTAGCAGAGTGAACACCCTTTGCGGGTGCACTCTGCTCAGACAGGCTCCACAGTTAGTGCGGAGCAAGAATGCAGTGGTTAAGCGTTTGCTTCCAGAAAGTCTTTGGCAAAGCGCTGTAGCACGCCACCGGCTTCGTAAATAGACACTTCTTCTTCTGTGTCCAGACGACACAACACAGGCACTTCTAGCTGCACGCCATTGCTGCGATGGATGATCAGATTCAGCGTAGCGCCTGGTGTGCGTGTGCCTTCGACATCGTAGGTTTCAGTACCATCGAGCTCCAGCGTTTTACGCGTTGTACCATTTTGGAACTCCAGCGGTAACACGCCCATGCCAATCAGATTGGTACGGTGAATACGCTCAAAGCCTTCAGCCACAATCACTTCTACACCGGCTAAACGCACGCCTTTGGCTGCCCAGTCGCGAGACGAGCCCTGACCATAATCGGCACCGGCTACGATGATCAGCGGTTGTTTACGCTCCATATAGGTTTCGATGGCTTCCCACATGCGAGTGACTTTGCCTTCTGGCTCAAGACGCGCCAGTGAACCCTGCTTCACTTCACCGTTTTCCAACACCATTTCATTAAGGAGTTTGGGGTTAGCAAAGGTAGCACGTTGCGCCGTTAAGTGGTCGCCACGGTGGGTTGCATACGAGTTAAAGTCTTCTTCGGGCAAGCCCATTTTTGCCAAATATTCACCAGCGGCACTGGATGCCAGAATCGCATTTGAAGGCGACAAGTGATCTGTGGTGATGTTGTCACCCAGAATCGCCAATGGTCGCATACCTTTCATGGTGCGCTCACCTGCTAACGCGCCTTCCCAGTATGGCGGACGGCGGATATAGGTACTCATCTCACGCCACTGATAGAGCGGGTCGTTGTCTTCACCATAGTCAACGCTCAGATCAAACATAGGTTCGTAGACGGCGCGGAACTGCTCCGGTTTCACGCTCTGTGCAATGACTGCATCAATCTCTTCATCGCTTGGCCAGATGTCTTTTAACGTAACCGGGTTGCCATTCTGGTCATGACCCAGCACGCCATTTTCGATATCAAAACGCACTGTTCCGGCAATCGCATATGCCACAACCAAAGGTGGTGATGCCAGGAAAGCCTGCTTGGCATAAGGGTGGATACGACCATCAAAGTTGCGGTTGCCCGATAGGACAGCAGTTGAGTAGAGGTCGCGGTCGATCACTTCTTGCTGAATTTTTGGTTCTAATGCCCCACTCATGCCGTTACAGGTGGTACAGGCAAATGCCACGATACCAAAGCCCAGTTGCTCAAGCTCAGGCAACAACTGCGCTTCTTCCATATAAGAGCGCACCGCTTTAGAACCCGGCGCAAATGAGGTTTTAACCCACGGCTTGCGGCTCAGACCCAGTTTGTTGGCATTACGTGCCAGCAAACCGGCTGCCACCACGTTGCGCGGGTTACTGGTGTTGGTACAGCTGGTAATGGCTGCGATGATCACCGCACCGTCTGGCATTTCGCCCTCACGCTGCTCATAATCTGCCACAATGCCTTGCTTGGCCAAGTCTGCTGTCGCAACACGGCGATGCGGGTTTGACGGACCGGCCAGGTTACGGCCAACCGAAGATAAATCGAATTTCAGCACACGCTCGTACTGAGCGCCTGTCATGGCATCGGCCCATAAACCAGTGTGCTTGGCATATTGCTCAACCAGCTTGATTTGCTCGTCATCACGACCGGTCAGGCGCAGATAATCAATGGTTTGCTGGTCAATATAGAACATGGCGGCCGTGGCGCCATACTCAGGTGTCATGTTCGAAATGGTTGCCCGGTCACCCAAAGACAAGCCCTCGCAGCCTTCGCCGAAGAACTCAAGGTACGAAGAAACCACGCGCTCCTGACGTAAAAATTCCGTGATGGCCAGCACGATATCCGTGGCGGTGATCCCCGGCTGACGTTTGCCAACCAGCTCTACACCCACGATATCTGGCAGGCGCATATATGAAGCACGACCCAGCATCACGCTTTCGGCTTCAAGACCCCCTACACCCACAGCAATTACGCCCAGTGCATCAACGTGCGGGGTATGGCTGTCGGTTCCAACCAGGGTATCCGGGAATGCCACGCCATCACGCGCCTGGATAACCGGCGACATTTTCTCCAGATTGATCTGGTGCAAAATACCATTGCCCGGCGGGATCACATCAACGTTTTTAAAGGCTGTTTTGGTCCAGTTAATAAAGTGGAAGCGGTCGTCGTTACGGCGGTCTTCAATCGCCCGGTTTTTCTCAAAGGCATTTTCTTCGTAGCCCGCATGCTCGACGGCCAGGCTATGATCAACGATCAGCTGAGTTGGTACCACCGGGTTTACTTTGGCAGGATCGCCGCCTTTTTCAGCAATGGCATCACGCAAACCGGCCAGATCTACCAGGGCCGTCTGGCCCAGGATGTCATGACAGACCACACGTGCCGGAAACCAGGGGAAGTCCAGGTCGCGACGACGCTCAATTATTTGGGCCAGATAATCGTTGAGTTTTTCAGGCTCGGCGCGGCGCACCAGGTTTTCTGCCAGAACTTTAGAGGTATAAGGTAAGCCATCATACGCTCCAGGCTTGATGGCTTCGACCGCTTCGCGTGTGTCGTAATAACACAGCGAAGAGTCAGGTAATTTTTTGCGAAATTGGCTGTTCATAACTACTTCCAGGATTGCTCATTGGCTCAACGGCACAGATCTTTATGATTATTGTCGGTGATCTGTGCCATACAGTGACGAATGTGAACGTTCAGGTATTAACGCTCAGACATAGCTGGAACCGGACGCAGTTCCTCACCCGTATATTCCGCTGACGGGCGGATGATACGGTTGTCTGCTCTTTGCTCCATCACGTGGCCTGCCCAACCAGTCAGGCGCGACATCACGAAGATAGGCGTGAACAGCTTAGTTGGGATCTTCATAAAGTGATAAGCCGATGCGTGGAAGAAATCCGCATTACAGAACAGTTTCTTCTCGCGCCACATAACCGCTTCACATCGTACAGAAACCGGATAAAGTACGGTATCGCCCACATCAGCTGCCAGCTTTTCAGACCAGCCTTTGATGATTTCGTTACGCGGATCAGACTCAGAGTAGATTGCGTGACCAAAGCCCATGATCTTTTCTTTACGCTCCAGCATGCCCATCATTTCCTGCTCAGCGTGATCGGCCGACTCAAAGCGCTCAATCATTTCCATTGCCGCTTCGTTCGCCCCACCGTGCAGAGGACCACGTAATGAACCGATGGCACCTGTGATACAAGAATGCATGTCAGACAGCGTAGAAGCACACACACGTGCAGTGAAGGTCGAGGCGTTAAACTCATGCTCTGCATACAGAATAAGCGAAACGTGCATTACGCGCTCATGCAACTCGCTTGGCTTTTCGCCATGCAGCATATGCAGGAAGTGTGCGCCGATTGAGTCGTCGTCTGTTTCAACATCAACACGCACACCATCATGGCTAAAGCGATACCAGTAACAGATGATGCTTGGGAAACATGCCAGCATACGATCTGTGATGGCCTGCTGCTGTTCAAAGTCGTGCTCACCTTCAAGGTTACCCAACATAGAACAGCCGGTGCGTAATACGTCCATTGGGTGTGCATCGGCCGGAATGCGCTCCAGCACCTCTTTTAGTGCCTGTGGCAGGCCGCGCTGAGATTTTAGCATTGCCTTGTAGCTGTCCAGCTCCTGCTGGTTAGGCAATTTACCTTTTAGGATCAGATATGCGACTTCCTCAAACTGGCAATGTTCAGCCAGGTCTTTTACGTCGTATCCACGATAAGTCAGACCTGAGCCTGATACACCGACTGTTGAAAGTGCCGTTTTACCTGCAACCTGACCGCGAAGGCCCGCACCGCTTAATACTTTAGCCATTTTGTTGTCTCCTGAATTTTACCTGCTGGTTAATTTCATTGTGATAAAAGCCGCAGGAACGCGGCTTTATCTTTATCCTTTAAACTTTTTATTTGTTCTTACCTTGGGCAAACAATGCGTCGAGTTTTTGCTCGTACTCGTGATAGCCAAGATAATCATACAAATCCATACGAGTTTGCATGCTGTCGATGACGGCTTTCTGATCGCCGTTTTCTAAAATTGATTGATACACCATCTCTGCGGCTTTGTTCATTGCGCGGAACGCACTCAGCGGGTAAAGCACCATGTCGACGCCCCACTCACCCAGCTCTTTTTTGTTCCACAGCTCTGTTTTACCGAACTCGGTGATATTGGCCAGAATGGGCACATCCAGCGCTTCGGCAAATGCACGATAATGCTCTTCAGTCTGCACAGCTTCTGCGAAAATACCGTCTGCACCAGCTGCAACATAGGCTTTAGCACGCTCAATAGCCGCTTCAAGACCTTCCTGCGCGAATGCGTCGGTACGCGCCATGATGAAGAAGTCTGGATCGGTACGCGCATCTACAGCCGCTTTGATGCGGTCGACCATTTCGTCTGTCGACACAATCTCTTTGTTAGGACGGTGACCGCAGCGCTTTTGCGCTACCTGATCTTCCATATGCACGGCAGCGGCACCCGCTTTTTGCATCTCCTGAATGGTTTTAGCAATGTTAAATGCGCCACCCCAGCCTGTGTCGATATCGACCATCAGGGGCAAGTCACAGGCAGACGTAATACGCTGAACATCTGCAATTACATCGTTTAAAGAGGTGATGCCTAAGTCCGGCAGACCATAAGAGGCATTCGCAACGCCGCCGCCAGACAGGTAGATAGCCTGGTGACCGATTTTTTTCGCCATGATGGCACTGTAGGCATTAATGGTGCCCACGATCTGTAGTGGCTGATTGGCTTTTAGCGCGTCGCGAAATCTTTTACCTGCGCTGATGATCCCTGTACTCATAAGTGTGTCTCCCCGATTATGACTGATGCTGTTTGGTTAACTTGGTGGCAATATTATTTTTAGAATATTGAATATGGCGGCGCATCAGCATTTCTGCCAACTCGGCATCTCGATTTGCGATGGCACGCACTATGTGTTTGTGTTCGTCGTAGGCCGTTGTCACGCGTGGCCCGGCCATGCCGAGTTGCACCCGATACATTCGCGCCAGGTGATAAATACCATTGCTCAGCATGGCAATCAGCTGCTGGTTTTGGCTGCCGACAATAATGCGGTAATGAAAGTCCAGATCGCCCGCTTCCTGATAATAAGATTCGCCGCCTTTGACTTCGTCGAACTGCTCGTTCAACAGGCTATTGAGTTTGGCAATTTCTTCATCTGGCATGTGTTGCGCTGCCAGACGTGCAGCCATGCCCTCAAGGGCTTCGCGCACCTGATACAACTCCATCAGGCCTTCTTCACTCAGCGAGACCACTCTGGCCCCCACATTCGGACGACGTTCAACCAAATGGCAGGCCTCAAGGCGGTTTATCGCCTCCCGAACAACCGCTCGGCTTACCTCATATTTTGTCGACAATTCCATTTCGCTCAGCTTAGAGCCAGCCGGAATATCACCTTCAACAATCTCTTTTCTAAGCCGGAAAAATGCTTTATCAGAAGCAGTTACGGCACTTTCATGCATAAAGCTCATTATGTGTTTGCCTTCCGGTCTTGTTAAAAGTTGTAGACAATATAGTGCTGCTTTACGTGTACGTCAACCCAATCTGCGGTAGATTGTCGACAATTTACAATATAGGGGGTATTCATGAAATTTATGGTTGTTTACCGACATACTGGCTGACATCTTGAACCTGACACCCTGAATAATAAGGGCAAGATAACCTGGCCCTGCTACACTTTTATCCGTATGCAGATTAAAAGGTATGTTTTTGATGGTAAAAACAGTCGTTGCCCTGATGCTAGTCACGCTGCTGATTAGCTTTCACAGCTGGGCTAAGTTCACCGTAGTCACGGAGTTATCCCCACCCAATCAAACCTGGGTCAACGACCAGGTTGCCGGTATCAGCACCGAACTGGTTAAAGCCATTCTGGACACAGCTGAGCTTGAGGGGGACTTTTACATGTACCCCTGGGCACGCGCTTTGAGTACCGCAAAAGATAAGCCCAACACCCTAATTTACAGCATGGCAAAAACCCCACAGCGGGAGGCTTTGTTTCACTGGATTGGCCCCGTGGCGCTGTTTAACCTCGGCTTTGTAACGAATCAGCCTCCTCAGAAAGTCCACATTGAGTCGCTGACGGACGCTAAGCAATATCGGCTTGCCGTACAAAGAGAAGACGTGGCTGCCCAGGTATTGCAGACTCTGGGCTTTGAGTTTATCGAGACCGCAGATATACAACAATCCTACCATTTACTGGCAGCCAATAAAGTCGACCTGGTTGTGGACGACCCACGCTATGTCAGCGCCATAGAGCAGGCAATGAATTTACCCGACAATCACTTTCGCTATGTGCTGGATATTGAACCGCTTAGTGTCAGGGGCTATTTGGCTGTCAGCTTAGCTACGGATCCGGAGCTGGTTGTTCGGCTTCGCACCGCCTACCAGCAACTGATTGATACGCCCTTATATCGTAAAGCGCTTTTTGAGTAGGAGAAGCTGTATTTCATTGGGCTAAACACAGCCAGCTAAAAATTGGCTGGATATAATAACAAGATAGAGCAAGGTTTTATTCCATAATACTAATGACAAATCACCTGATGTGAGTTCTCTATATCCTTGTAGGATACTGTCGAACAAATCGATTTGTCATGCTGGAATCCCATCGGCGCAGGTATGTGACGGAAGTGTCGCTTCAGAAAAGAGAAACTGATTCAAAATGCAACAGCCTTATACTATGTTTCCTCTCAATACAACCCATTAGCCAGAAAGGCGATGTTATTTTTCTTCTACTCCATTAAACTCAAGTCTTCAAGTCTTCAAGTCTTCAAGTCTTCAAGTCTTCAAGTCTTCAAGTCTTCAAGACGTAAATCAATATTGGCCAGATACTCCAGACCATAATGAGGATGATCAAACTGAGCAATTAATATCTGAGGCAGATCTTTTTCGACCTCGTCATAGCAACTTGCTATACCACAACTGATTGCTGCTACACTGTCTGTGTCGCCGCCTAAGTTTACTGATAGTTCGAGTATGTGACTCAAACTGCGCGACTGGCTCAGCATCATCAAAACCGCGCTCAGCGTATCTTCTGAAATAGCGCGCACTGGCCCTTCCCAGTGAGCATCAAACACACAACCGAAATCAGTAAGATAATCTGCCAAAGTATTCAGCGTTGCCTTTTTATATAAGCCCGCATGAGTGGCCAGAGCAATACACTTGGCGGCGTTAACCGCAATATCGTGGTCGTGTGTTACTCGGGCCTGCTGCTCAGCTCTGCTCAAAATTTTTTGCTCGTCAATCAGATAACCCAAAGGCAGAGCACGCATCATAGCGCCATTACCAAAGCTATCGGTCTTAACCAGTCTGGCAAACGCTTGTGCATTAGGCGCCTCGGCAAAAGCCTGTTGCAATCGCTTGGCATAGCCATGAACCGGGTCCCTGTGGTACGTATCGTAAAAGGCAGCGGCAATCATTTCGCTGTCCCAGAGTTTGTCACTTAACATCAGCTCAGCCAAAGCCAAAGACATCTGCGTGTCGTCAGTGTAGCAGGCAGACTCACCCGACAATGCATGTGCCCGGTAGCCACTAAGATCATTGTGTGTCCGGATAATATCTTGTGCAACAAACTCAAACCCTGCACCGTATGCATCAGCAATTGCCATTTCAACCAACATCAGGCTTCCTTAAATATGTTAAACAGCCCTAATGAGCTGTTGTTATAATTGTCTACTTTAGTTCAATCAGCCACTTAAATAATAGTTACACTTTCTATTGGCTCAATTTTCTCTTAACAAACTTAATCATACCGTGTATGTCCATTTATGGTACAGCCCCCTATGATTAATGAGTAAAGGTACGTTAAAATTGCAGCGCAATACAAAAAATAAGGCGTTAGCATGCAAATAGAGCACCCCAGCTCTGAAACAGAAGCCCAAACACTGCAAGAAACACTCGCAGCTCAGGTTATCAGTGAAGATCAATTTGACTCCATCACCACCATTGCTGGCACTGATGTGGCTTATGACGACGCGACAAACCAACTGGTTGGTGCCATTGTGGTGTTAGATGCCAGCACACTGGAGATCATTGAAACTCAGGTGGTCACCGAAAGTGTGCGTTTCCCATACATTCCCGGTTTGTTCTCATTCAGGGAATTGCCGCCATTGCTGTCCGCGTTTGAGCGACTCACCCATAAACCGGACATGATAGTGTGTGATGGACAGGGCCTGGCTCATCCAAGGCGCTTTGGTCTGGCCTGTCATCTTGGTGTAGTCCTGGATATTCCCACCATAGGGTGTGGTAAAACACGACTGACAGGCACGCATGAAACGCCACTTGAAACTCGCGGAGCCAGCACGCCGCTGATAGACGATGAACAAGTAATCGGTGAGGTTTTACGGACCCAGGACAACATTAAACCAGTGTATGTCTCTGTTGGTCATAAAGTCAGTCTGAGCACAGCAAAAGACTGGATCCTCAAACTTACCCCTAAGTATCGCCTGCCAGAAACGACCCGTCAGGCCGATCAACAAGTGAACAAGGCGCTTAAAGCACTACAAGCACAAGGCTGACAAATCCGCCCTGCACAGTATTAGCTAACGATAGACGGCATACATTCTGTACGACAGTTTGGAATATGTTTATACACAGCCCAACAACAAAAAAGCCAGCTGGTAAGCTGGCTTTCGAATCGCAAAATAGCTATTTAAGCAGTGTAGTCAAATGACGATGTATCTGCGGATGTGGGCACCGTATAACCGGGCAAGGTTTCTCCCGGGAATAAGACATCCCAGACACAGCACTTGACCAGCAACTTGAGCATCTCAGGATGGTACTTATCAAAATACTCATCAAACTTATCTTGATCCATGAACTCCTTACCCAAACCAAAATATTCAACCCAGAAAAGGACACTTGCGGATTGCACGCCTAAATCATCCTCTACTTGAACTTCATTTATTGGGGGCTCTGCATTAAAGTCATGACAATTTAGACGCCACCACAGTTCAATATCTGACTGATAAGCACAAAGCAATGTATCCTTTAAATCGACGATTCGAAATCGGCCTCCCTGAATATCAAACCCCTGAAGATAGTTGTCAATGCCCTCCTGCATCATGCCCATTGGGGTTTCTTCGCACTCGCCAGGAACATAATAATCCCTGAATGCCAATATAACCCAATAAATAATCTCCAACTTTTTAGAATCAAACATTTATTTAACCTTTATCAACTGGGCTGACGCCTTTATTACTTGGATACATGGTATTGATGCACCATGTACCATTGTTATCTTGTCTGTAATGAACAACCACTTTAGTCAGGTTACTGATCTTTCTCACTTGACCATTTACCTTTTTATAGCCATAGCCCAAAATTTGAGCGACACCCACCCATAACATATGCCAACTCGAAGGCAAAACTACAATAGAAATGCAAGATTATTGAATGCTGCGCTTCCTATAAGCTCCGAATTGTGAAGCTCATAAGCTTAATTATTAAATCCTGGAGAATAATCAGATTCGGACAGTACGATAGCATACCCAAACCTGAACTTGGATAAATCGAAATGATACTGAAAGATGGAACCGAGTGATGGAACCGAGGAAGTGATAGAACCGAGGACACCCACCCTAAATTGGCGCCGAGTACCAAGTTGAACCTGCCGCACATTCTGTACGCCAGTTTTAGATGGCTGTCCATGCAACTCCGCGCCAGTTTTTTTGGGGGGTCTTTCCTAATTTCTACAAGGCCAGCTTAAAAGCTGGCCTTGTAGAAATGAAAGATGGATCCTGTATTATTTCATTATGCTGTAATCCAATAGGGATAAATCACCTGATGTGGGTTCCGTATAACCCGGTAGGGTCTCACCGGGAAATAGCACATCCCACATACAGCGTTTCACCATAAGTTTTAGCATGTCTATATGAAACTCCTCTTCTGGGTCAATACTGTATAATTGAACTTCATCTGAAAATGTTTCTTCCCAAATACAAATGGCGCTCGGCTGGATTCCGTAGTCAATATCCTCCAGCTTTTTGTCACCAATTCTTGTTGATTCTGAACACATACCAAACCAGTCAGCTTCCTCTGCGTTAAAAAGGCTAAAGAACTCCTGACATAAGCGTTCGAAGTCCTCCTCTGTACCATAAAACTCATTAAACATACTCTGCATATCATGGATGCAAAGTGTTAATTCTCCATAGTAAGCCCGATCAGGAAACTCTTTCTCAAACTCATCTTTTCGACAAATTCCAGGGCCCCACCCACCTCTAAAGGGTTTAGAAATATGTGTAATAACAGGATAGTGTTGAGAAAAATACTTCATAACAAATTTTGCAACCCTTAATCTTGCTTCGTTGGAAACATTGTATCAATGTACCATGATTTAGTTGAGCTATCATAAGCATAGTTAACATGAACTTGGTCCATATAATGGCGGTTTTCTGGTATTGCCGCCGGCGCAGGCTTAACCTGCCCTTCATTGGGCACGCGACCATTACCAATCCTCCTAAAACCATAACCGACATTCTTCCCCATAGGAACAACAACACCGGCTACATAAGGCCTGCCGTTTTTAAGTGCCTCATTTAACATCGCAATCACCTCAGGGTTATTTGGCTGTACTTTTTCTAGTGCATGCCTTAAATTTTCCGGACTATCAAATTTACTGGCATATTTTGCGATTGCCCTGCCAGTTGAACCATCTGGCGCAACTCCAGTTGCAAGACGATGTACCAGGTGCTCATCGCTGATATGGCTTCCGTGTTTTTCAAGCGTATGTGCGCCGTCCGAATGTTTGAGCAATTGTAACTCAGCATTGGTATAATAGTCCTTTTTAATGATTGCTTTTTTAAGGTTTCCAGTTGGATCACCCGGTAGTGCTTCATTCGAGTAGCCAGAGCCAGAAACATATTTAGGGTCGTCAAATTTTGCATCCCGATAGCCCGCAACTTTAAACTCAACCTTGCGCTCGATTGAATCAATCACTTGATCCAACTGCATTGACAACTCAGCACCAATTTTGGTCTTGTTTGCCAGTTTCTTAATTGCCTTAAACACCTGCTCTGGCGCTTGCCCAAGCACCACATCACCGAGCAGGGTAAAGCCTAACTCCATGATCAGCTCATTGCGAGCAGCTGCCTGTTGCCCTGCTGGCAAGTTCTTAACTTTATTTAGTCGCTTACCAATAGCAATAACTTTTCTGGCAGCTTCTATCGCGTCATAGGCTTTCCATAATAGATAAGCACCTTGCAAAACAAACCAGAAACCATTGTTTTCGGCCGCATTCGCCCCTGCATTAGCAGCGATATTGACTTCACCACCGGCAATAAAGGCCGCCAGACCTGCACCCAGTTTAGCAAGATCAACCCCTTCGGATTGTAACTGCATCAACTTGGCTTTACTGTAGTCGAGGTTCCCCAAGACCATCAGGTTATCTTCCAGCGTCTGCATTTGCGCAGGAGTCAGGTTGTCTATATCCTCAACCCCCTCCACACCCAATAACTGCTGGAGTTTTTTATCTTTGTCTTTTAGCTCTTTTTCTAAGTCAGAGTAACCACTGATTTCTTTGTGTGCATCAGCGACCAGCTCACCTACAACAGCGCCACCGGCACCACTGCTGCAAGCCAGACCTTTGTCACTATTACTAGCTGCCGCGGTAAGCGTACCTGTTAGACACCCCACACCTGCATGGGCCAAATAACGTGTTAGCTGGTTAATCTTTGGTGGATCCGAATGAACAGCATCACCAATCTCTGACGCAAGTTGTTTGCCCAACTCTGCAATTGCATAAGAGGTCAGGTTACCCAGGATCTGATCTTTAAAACTGCCTAGGTCCCCCCCCTCAATAATTGTAGAAATACCTGCGCTCACCGTGGCGTTTAACAGCGCTTGGGATGCCTGTCTTGCAATATCAATTGCAGTCTGGCTCTGTTCAGCAACATTGGTTAAATTAGCGCTATTGAAAAACTCCAGGCTTTTGAACGTTTCACTATTAAGGACACCCGCAGTGACCATAGACGTTGCAAGCGCACGAAGGTTGTCAGACTCAAGCATTGACTTGATGGTGCCGTCTATCCCTTTACCACTTGCTAGGCCTGTCGCGGCTTGAGTTGCCAGAGTAATAGCACCGGCCTGCATTGCAGACCCAGAAACTAGCCCATTGAAAGCTGGACCAATGGCATTTGCACCACTGCCAATCCACCCTGTGCCTGCCGGGCCCATGGCAACAGAAACCGCAATAGCAATGATAGCCATGGCAGCGGGGCTCAAATTACTGGTTTTTTCATGCTTATGAATTTTCAGTAACTCGGTTGAGACAATATTCAGATTGTTTGTGAAACGGTTGTCGTCATAAAGATCAGCCATCCACTCAAGGTTTTCTTTCCCTCTAAACTCTGAGATGACATCTTCAACAAGCTCTCCATCATACTGACCTAACTCAAGCGTAATGCCGTGGGAAGCATGAACCTTAACCCCACCGATCACCTCATTGTAAATGGCGGTGTCAACCTGATCCTGTTTAGTTTCAGTTTTAATCTTCCAGGTGCTTTTACGCACCTTATTGTAAAAATAGTGATCCTGCTCTTTAGCAAGTAAAAGATTAACACGGCCATTGTAGGCATTGATTTCTGTACCACTGTCGGAGGTCAACTCAGTTGCCTGCAGCGTCACATCACCATAGTCAGACGCAATCAATATCCCCTTACCAGCGTGCAAAGCTGAACGAATTGCTGCTGTCTGGAGTACCTGTTCCTGCTCAGTCGTCTTGCCCCATTTTTTATCTGTCGTCTTTTCAATCTTATTGAATTCGTTACCGATAAAAATCCCTTGCCCGGCTAGTAATTCAATCACTCCCTGATCTGCATGCAGTTCAGCCGCTTTAAGCTCAATGGCACCCGATGCCATCAGGTAGATACTGTCTTTAGCAGACAACTTAGTGGTTAGGTGCTCCACTTCAGAGTAGGACTCATTAAACCCTTCGAACTTTTTGTTACTTGAATAAGTGGTTTGTTGTGAGATCAGACGGATGTTACCGTCGGCGCGCAGGCCAATGGTATTCCCCGTAATAGTGCCGCCCTGGACAACGAGATCACCATAACTTTGAATGCGAATATTTTGGCCGTCAACTGAGGCAATTTGTCCCAGTCGGGTTCCCTGTCCGTAGGCCGTGTTGTATCGATGCAGAACTGTTTTTTGTAGGTATTGACCCGCCACAATATCAACGTTCTGTGTCGCAGAAAGTCGCCCCGACAGGTTCTGTAATGTACCACCTACAAACAGATTTAAGTCGCCATCCGCTCGGATCTCGGCTTTGGGCATAACGGTGAGATCTTTGGCTGTTCTGACGAAGGTATCATGCTGAGTTGTTAGCGTACCACTTTTGATGGTAATACTTCTGAATTCGGCCCGCGAGCCACCAAATTCGGCCACATGACCATCAACTCTTTGTTTATCAATGGTACTTTGAGTGAGGTGTACAACAGGAATCAACACCTGCTCGCCGTTGATGGTTTGAAGCTCTGGCCAGATAAAGTTTTTATTAAAACTTTTAAGGTTACTCGCTGTAACTTTGTCACCAAACTTTGTTGCTGTAGAGCCCGCAAATTCATATGCGTTGTTATACAGATCATTAATTTGCTGCGTTTCATTGGTGTACAAGCTACTAATCAAAGTACGGTTAAGCTGGTTATAGATTTGCGAGCGCACCATTCGCGATTGCACAAACCTGTCACCCACTCTTTTGGGCAACTTATAGTGCGGAAAAATAACGTTAACCCGACCATTGACGATTGGAATATAAATAGGTGGATTCAAGCCACTTTTTTTATGTTTAACCAGCTTGGCATGGAATGCTTCAATGGTTTGCGCTGAGCGCGCTTGAGAGGACTCAACCACATACTCTGATTTAACAAATTGACTGTCTGAGTTGCTCACTTTAGTAAACGCAGGATCTGCGTTAAGCTCTACAGCAGCCTGGTGTGCATCAAACGCGGTAAACGCTTGCGCAAGCGTTGGCAAGCCCAACTGACCGACCAGCAGAGCAATATTTAGATAACCAACGCACTTTTGCCATAATGATACGGGCTTTTCAGGATTGAAGTTGTTCTTTTTCATACTATTCAGAGTCCCTTACAGATGCGTCATCAATGTAGTGAATGATATGGTTTCGTTGTATCGCTCACTGTAATCAACACTCCCCAATCCGGAGCCCGGTCGGTACAATTTTCCATACTCAACATAAGAAATCGTCGCAGTGCTGTAATCTGCACTCAAGGCATACGATAAATATATTTTGCCATCCATACCGGCAAATACAGAGGAATGCTTTTTAGGAAGTGCCTCCACAAAATTGGTAGCAGCTTGCGTTATTTGTGCATGTGTTTTACCCGTTGTGCCTACCAAATTATCTTTTACGGCTTCTTCTACTAGCTCTGAAATTCTGGTTCTGAAAGAATCGCTGCTACAATTAGGTACCTCAAACCCAACATAAGGAATGTATTTCGTCCCATTACACACTTTATAGGTGCCAGAGAGCCAATCACCCTCCGCTTTGATATTGACGATACGAGAATAGTGCGTTGCAGATTTATCCCAGATAAACTGTGCCTTATACTTCTCAATGGCATCTCTTCTGACTTGATTCTGAACATTGATATTTTCTTGCGTATAGTCGGTCTCTGACAGCAGCTGCTCATTCAGGCCATATACGTTGCCTTGCAGTGACAGCAAAGTTTCAGCTTCTGCATAAGTGGTTACGGAATCAGTGCTACAACGCCACCCCAGCATACAACGGCGCATATTATTGACAGTAGCGGTGGCTATATCTCTGGTAAGTTCAAGACCAATTGACTTCAACTCAAGTTGATGAAAATGGCTCTGCCCAAAGACTTCAAAGTAAGAAAACGCATTAACCAGTTGCTCATCAGAGTCCGTGCTATTACCATCACTGACTTTTAGTTTACCGTAACTAATTACGCGCCCAGGTGGCGAGTACGCCGTGATTTTAGATTCAGTGCCAACATGCACCTCATTATATATTGCATTCTTGGTCGCATCGTAAGCAATTTGTGATACCAGAAAAGTAGTCGCTTCTAAGCGATAGCGTTCGTTGTAAAATTTGGGCGCGTTCACGTCAAAGTTACCCGCCTGATTGAGCGCCATAATCGCAGAGGCGTTACGAATGTAGTGTGTCGCTTTAAGCTCTAATGTATGCTCTGCAGACATCCTGACCTGATTCGCCTGCTTTGTATTTACTTTTATGCCTGAATCCCAGCTTTCATTTGCCCCTTTTTGGAGTGAATAAGGGTTAATATTCTCTATCGCTTTTGCACTGATAGACAAAGAGTTGGCGTGGATATAGGCCCTGAGATTTGGTTCGTGGGCACCACTGTTGGTTATGTTCTGGAACAAACCATGATTTGCGCTGGTGACGTCAATTGTTGGAGGCATCATAGGCAACTGAGCAGGCATGTTTAAACCCGGAGTTCGAGAGCCATTAGTAAAGATACCGTTAGCCAACGTGGCCGTAATGTTGCCGGCTTGCATTACACCACCAAAGCTATTGTACACGTCACTCACACTGTCAATTTCAATGTTCTGAGCCGTCAGGCGACCACGATTAATGACCTTTGCCCCTTTAAGCTCAATATTACCGCTATCAATTTGCCCATAGTTGTATACAACCCCGTCAGTAAGTGCCTTAAATGTACTGCCCATAATGTGGGCAGAGTTATATACGGTAACCCTACTTTGGTTTTTCACTGTTACTATGTTGTCGGAATATAATTTTCCAGATAGGCCAATACTACTTCTTTCATTCTTGGCTATTTGAATGAATATACCTTCGCTTGGTGCATAGAAATCATTCATTCGGGTACTGGTTGCCAGTGCATCTGAAAGCGTATTTAACTCTGTTTGCGGACCAATTATGACTGTGCCCGCAGCTACAATACCTATGCTCGCAGCTTTGAATGTACCGCCGGGACTGTACTGAGTTGTTGTTGTAGTAGCTGACAAAATATCAAGGTTACTATACTTAATACTAAACTGGCCCGGATAGAGGTTGATACCACCTGCGCCAACAATGTAGTTTCCTTCTGGTGATACTGAAAACCCGCCCATTGGGTGGCGCTCAGCTCTCAGGTTAGTATCAACCACACCTGCGGTAACAATATTTTTTGCTATTAATTCAAGAGATTGGATACCAGGTGCAAAAAGGTTGTTAATATCGATCTTACCGGTACTTCTGGAGTCAAGGTTAGTACCTGAAAAAGTACCATTTAGCAGCGTGACCCGACCCATATTTTCAAAACTACAGTCACTACAGGTCAAAGCGGGTGAAGTGGTTGCAAACACCACGTCAATCATCTTTCCCACGACCGTTGTTTTACTGTTTAGCAGCATATCTGGTGAAGTGATCACCAAAGTTTCAAGTGGGCTATCCTCTGCGACTCTGATGGTCAGAGGCTTCCCAGTTTGACTAAACTGAGAGAAGTTCAGCTGTTCCAGCTGTTGTGTGCCATCAATAACCAGAAAGTCACTGCTTGCGTTTGGGTACGTCGCTACTGAAAAGCTCGCATTTGCGTTGTAAGAATACCCAGCCGCATAGGCCACCTGAGAGGCGAGTGTCGTACACATTACCCCAAAAATAAAAACATAAAAAACCAATGTTCTGATGTTCATTCTAACCCTTGATTTACAATCAACGAAATAGCTTAACCACAATAGGTACAAAGTGCGCAATTTTACAGCAGCCCATATGCTTTATCAACAATAAAAATCAGATAGAGTGGCTAATCAAAAAGGCGTTGGAGTGGAAGTGGAACTGGGCACCGAACAACGTGTGCTTTAGAATACAAACACACCTCTAATGGTCCAGGTGGCTACCTGTAATAACAATCCGTATGCAGTAGCGAGGCAAAATAGGCAAGCTAATAAGTTGAGGTGTAGTTATTTTAAACAGGAATTTTTGACACAGCTATCGCCATATTTGCTCCGCCAAATTGAACAGGTATTAAGTGAAATTGGTATAATTCCTCTAATTGGTTGTGCGTCAATGCGGTTGGGTATTAGGAGGGCTGGGATAATTCACGCCCAGATCATGTACTAAATGAACTTGCAGGCAGCCTTCGCTGCCATGCATAGTGCAAACTGCGGCGGCTAAAAACGTTCAGCTCACCTCATTGCCAAAAAGTTTGCGGCGTAAGAGCGTACCAGCCATCAAGCAAACTAAGAAACTCAGACTACCACCTGAGCCACCACCTTGAGTATTGCCGTTATCAGTACCAGGTGATTTATTGCCATTATCGCTGTTGCCATCACCGTTACCGGGCTTTTCATTGTTGTTATCAGCTTCAACAACTTGCAACTGAACGCTTGCACTGGAAACCGTGGTCTGCTGCCACATTGCATCAACTGATAACTCAACATTACCCAGCTCAGCAAACTGGGTTGTTAACTTGCCAGTATCCGCTTGCGATGCTATCGGCTCACCAGCAACATACCATTGATAATGTAAGTCAAGCGGCTCACTGGATGTGAGATTTGCCAGAAACTCTACATTCTGACCTAGCTCGACTGTATCAGGTTGCAAAATAACCAGCCCAACAATTTTTGGAGAAATAAGATCAACTTGCTTTTGGGAAGATTCCAACAGTTTTCCGTCCTGATACACTTCTCGGGTCACTGTATAAATGCCGGGTTGCGCGTACTCATGTTCGGGCTCTGCCTCGTGAGATACCGAACCATCACCAAACCGCCAGAAGTACTGAGCATCACTCGCAGATACAGTGCAAGTTATTAGAAATAAAAGGCCAGTCATTACTTTGTACATAGTCACTCCCTGATAGTGATATTGAGCCATACGTGACATCAAAACGTCATTGATGAGCCTGCGTATGACGGCGTTCATTGTAACATAATCGTTAAAAAATAAAATATAACACGCTAACTTATCCATCCAATAGTACTACTTACGATGTGTAAATGTATTCACTTGTATTAGGTCTAAGTTCAGTGCCCGACGGTAACTTTGCCTAAAAGCGTATACCTGCAATCAGGCATACGCTTTTGTCCTACTACTGAAATGCAACACCATAGGTACTTAAAGCGGCCTCACACAACCGCCAGTTCAAGATCCCTCGCGCTGGCGCACTGACGTCTATGAAGGTAGGTGCCCACCTCATATTTCGATATCTTACGCTGTCCTCTCCAGAAACAACGCCAGCACGAACGGCCTCTTGCCGGGCAAGCTCACACTGCTTCCAATCCTGGCCGTCACTAGTGGGTAACTGTAAATCCGTTATATCGTAGCTGGCGGGGCAAGATTTGCCTCGTTGAACACAGGCGTTTTTCATTTCCTGTACCTTATTTTCACAGGCATAACCAAAGGGGTTATCGCGACAAAACTGTGCAGCGGTGAAGGAAAACCAGGCATTGTCGTAGGCAAGTACTTTGAGCCGCTCCACCGCCAGACGTTGTGACTCAGGTAGATATGCATAATAGCTGTTGAGCAGATTAGTTGCTCTTTGCTCATCCAGAATAGCTTGTTTAAAGTCATCCTCAAGCTCAGTGATCAGCCATTTAGTTGCATTTCTGACTATCTGGTAGTCAGGCACCAATGCGCGCAATGCCAGTGAAGATTTGTCGTAGCGGGTTGTATAGTAGCGAACGACATTGTAATCGCTGAGTGAGGTCAGCTGGTTATTAAACCCAGATTTTGCATATTTAACCGCCTCATAAAACATGTCAAAACACGGCTGTGGATTATCCAAAGAGCAGGTTATGATGTTGTTGGGTATGACGGTGAGCAGTTGTTTTGGGTCGCCTCCTTGCTGTACCGCTCTTACCGTAATTTTTACCGACGTTTTTACGTCATTTTGTAAATATCTGAGCTGCCCACCGACATTGAATACACCTCCATATAAGTCAACATCCAGATAGCCGCCTATGTCTGACTTGTCTTTGTTGCTACCAAAATCAATCTTTAAGTTAACCAGCACGTTAGCACCATACTCAACACCAGTGACAAACTCATCGCCTACCAAAGTTTGCAAGTTAGTCTGGTAGTTATTCGCTATGCTCTGCCCAACTTGCGACAGGGTATATCCCGCATTCTGGTTCACAGGCAAAAACAAACGTTTCTTTGGCGTGCTGGATGCACTGAATGTGTAAGAGCTTGAATAAGTACTGGATGCCATTTCTTTGGCAAGCGAAGCCCCCGCAGAAACGCGCACCACAGGAAAGTTCACGTTGGTGTCAACACTGCCATTGAGAATACTCAGCATATCGTCATAACCCATGTCAATGCCGGTTTTGAACTGCAGCTCAGTATTACCAAAACTCTCATCGACAACACCACTGACTGGCCGCACGTTTAAAAAACGCTTCTTTTGGCTGTCGTATGCCGTGCCCACTTCGATGTGATCATTTATGAGCCCTGAAATGACAGAGCCTGTCAAAGCACTATTCGTCATTTGAGTATCGGCACTCAGTGAATAGCAACTCGCTGCCGCCAGCGTTATCGCCAGCAATGTAGAGTAAATTGGATTCATATCATCTTCCTTAACGAATTGTTACCAGATAGTCTTCAACTTCACCGTAATGGACACGCGTACATGCGCTATCCGATCCTCCTCCAGCATCAATGGCAACGCGCATCAGTGTCAAACCTTCGGGCACTTGTGCCGGCACGTCTAGCGAAAACTTAAATACACCTGTTGATGCAGACCGATAAACCATTTCCGAAGGTTCAAACTGACCATTATGATCCCAGTCTAGCCAGACTCTGGCTGCGACATAAGATGGAAATTCTGGCTCTTTGTGTCCAGGTTTGATGATGACTTTTGAAACCTGATTAGCACGCAATCCAAGCACTTTACCCGAAACCAGGCTGTACCCGTGCTTTTCAGACTGGTGGGTAACGTCATCCACGGTTACTTCGGAGATCCATTCCCATTCATGTTCATAACTGCGGTTGTCACAGTATGATCTTGGCAGTACCGTGGTTTTAAGTGCCACGGGCTTATACTCCGGAGGCATTATAGAGCAGGCTTCATCGGCACTGGTGCCTGCATACCACTGATAGGGGTTCGTAAAATCAGTGTTCGCAAACGTCACGTATTGCGCCTTGCCAGCAGCTAAAGCAGCGTCAGAGAGCCACAGCTCTTTAAGCTGGCGAAGTTTTTCCTCTTTTGGGACTATATTGGTCGATTCATACATCTGCTCCCATAGTTCAACCAGCAGCCCGTCATAACACTTGCTCAGCCACGCAAACCGGCCTTGTGCCTGTTCAACCGTAAGTAAATCTCCTAATTCACTGTATCTGGCTTGTTGGTGTGTATCATTATTTTGCTCTGATACTGAAGCGAAGGCTGGACCACCAAAAGCCACAATCAGTACCAGTAACACTAACAAAAATCTGAGTATATTCATGAGATATCCTTATCTTAGTACGTCGCTGATGGCGCTATAATCACGTACATACACGAGATTATCGGCCTCGTAATTAATACAGTGATTACCTTCCGGGTTGCGTTCGCAGTAATCCACTAAATCAGCAAACAAGTTGGCGTTGGCACGGCTTTTAGTCTCAATATCCTGTAACTGTATCAATTGCTCCGCTGAAAATTGCGCTGCGTAGTAACGTTGCAGGTTTTTTGCACGGCGATATACCAGCCGTTCATCTATCCAACGTGTGGTTAGCTCTTTGATGATGAGTCGAGTCAGGTAATTAGCTGGCGTATAACCACTATCAGGGATGAGTTGTTGAAGGCCTGCACCAGAATCTAAATATCTGGCTGTATAAGTGTCGGTAATATTGTAATCATCCAGTGAATTAAACTGATTGATATAGTCCGTTTTAAGGTAGTGTACCGCAGCTTCAAACAAATTGAAGCAAGGGTCAGGGTTTAGCAATGTGCAGTGCATAATACCGTTAGGTATTACTTGCAATAACCTGTTTGGGTCTCCCCCGCTTTGAAGACCACTGATCGTAATTTTAACTGACTTGCGTTTATCCTCGGCAATTTTCTGAAGCTCTCCATCGACTTTTACTTTACCTATCCAGTCAACGCTAAGATATCCACCAATTGTGCGCTTATCCGTCTCATTTCGATACTCAATTTTCATGTTAATAACAACATTCGAGCCGTAAGCAAAGCCCTGAGCAAATCCGTCCCCCAAATTATGGGCCTTGTTTCCGGGGTACGCCGTCGCCAATTCCTTCGCGGCCGCTGTAGGCTGGTAGCCTTTATCATCGCTGGGAATCAATATTCTCGATTTGGGCTTAATTGAGGCGTAGACCGTATATGTACCTGTGTACCTGTCCGCACTGATATCCTTAGCATAGTTTGAGCCTGCATCCACTCTTACCGCTGGCAATTCGAAACCCGCATCCACCTTCCCATCGACGAGTTTAAGTGCTTGCTGATAGCTCAGGTCAACACCTACCCTAAAATCTATGTGCGTGTTGCCCAGGTGATCCACTTGCCTGCCAAGCACAGATTGCAACCCCAAAAATTGCTTTCCTTTGCTCTGATAAGCCGTGCCAAGTGGCACAAGGTCATTACTCTGACCAATGGTCGTTCGTTCTTCTACTTCATGGACAGCTACAGTATGAGCGTGCGCCTTTACCAACAACAAGGCGGACCCCAATAACAGCATAATCGAAACCACATTACGTATTTTCATTATCATATCTCCATGAAAGGCCCAATCGGGCCTTGGTATTTGTCAATCCATGACTACTGCTTCAGGCTGTTCAGATAGTCCTGATGCCAAACCTGTGGCAGACGATTAAGCACATCTTCTGTTGTTTCCACCTCATTACTAAATTCATGCTCGCTTTGCATCGCCAAATCACCCACTTGCAGGCCATTGGCAAACATGCTGAAAGACTCACCTTGCTGATAATTGGGATCATCCTTACCACGGCCCAGACGAAGGTTATACACCTTGTCGGCAAACTCAATCTCTTCTATCTGAGTGATCATTTCCAATCCATTTTCGGTCAGAATTTTTGCGCCTTGCTCAATTTTACTGGCCCACACAGCCTTACCAGACTGCATTACAACAGGGTGAGATTCTGTCAACAGCAGCGTTTTACCCGACTTGGTTTTCAGCTGGACCATGGGAATGGTTTCAACACCAACAGAAATATCTTCTATCGTCAGCGCTAAGTGATGATCAGGTGAAAACTCGCTGGCACCGAGCACTTGATCTCCCACATCAAGCTGCTCTATGGGAAGTTGCTTGCCATTTGGCAGAGTGATTAAGGTGCCTTCTGCCAGGCAACTGTAAACAATTTGCATCTGAGGGTGGCCTATATCCTGCCATCCACTTTCCATCTCAGTGGAACCAATAACAAAAGAAGCCGTTAGCGGATCTCTTCCAGGACGAAGTACGTGATCAAGTGCAAAGTGCATGATCCAGTGAGTATCCTGATATCTGCTAAACAAAGTAGCATCCCCAAAAACCCCTTCACTTTGTGGAATATCCCATGATAGAGTTGTTCTATCTATACCGAGAAATTTATCGTAGCTAACCGTCAGTTGCTTCGCAAAAAAATCACTAATGCTCTGAAAATCAGAACCACCAATCGGCACAGCTCCTCCGCCTTCTTTCGTTTGAATAAAGATATTTGAGCCATGATTAACAAAGGTAGGCTTATCAACCACTGGGTTCTCAACTAACGTTATTGCGCCGTTTTCCTCTTTTACTTCCAGCGTAGTAAAGTCCGGCTGATAGATGCGTGTCACCTTTCCCATAACATTCAAGCTGCCTTTAAAAGGCACCTTAAGCTTGGTTTGGCTAGTAGGTGTATCTCTTGGGTAGATATTCTCATAATCACAATCACCGTAATTCCGATTAAGACACATGACTATCCTACCGTCTGGCACCCCTTCTCCGGCTTCGGAGCGATTGTCAATTGGCTTTGCAATGTTACTCTCAAAGCCACCTTGATCGGTCGCTGGAAACACAGAGGCACCTGTTTCGCTAAATGTACCCGCTCCTTGATGACTGAGATACCCCAGTTTAGCAAGCAAGGTATCTTTTGAGTATTCCACTACGATATTTCGATCTTCGACTACCTGTTTTTTGCTCGCATCCATGTATACGACGGTGACCCAGCCATCAGCAAAGATACGCTCAGAGGCTGCAAGTTTGGAGAGAATGTTTTGCGCTTTGGCATACGAGTAAACAACTTTTCGCTTGGCTTCCTGACCATCACCAAAGTACTCCTTGTATACGGGCAAAGTGAGTTGCTCGCCTTTTTCATTGATCAAGCGAAGGTCTATCAAAGTGTAATTCGTTGAAACAGTTTTACTGTACAATGCAGATAACACAACAAATGACTCACCAGTTGTATTGTTAGTTGCTACTTCAACTCCCATATGTTTGAAAAAAGAACACAGCTCAGGCCTGCCGCTCGAACAGTTTTGTAATGAGCTGATGCTCGCACTGTCTGCTACTGATATGTCCCGTTTCAGTCTTTGATCAATCAGCGAAAATAAATGAGGTCGATTATTTTTACTCAGACTATGCTCTGCCAGTCGCGCTTTTAAGTGCTCATTTTTAATCTGCATACTTTGTTGGTAAGCGACATCATGGGTTGCATTTGATGAGCCAGCCAGAGAATCTGGCATAACAAATACCGTCCCCAGTGCAAGTGCAATGGATAAATAGAGAGGTTTCATATTTTATTCCCTTAATATGGAGAGTTATTTGAGCAAACGCTCAGGTCCCGCCAACAATATGCCAGCGAAACCCTACAGCAATTCATTCAATTAAGTCGGATGGAACCCTTTATGAGTTTTTTGCAGTGTGGCTATTTTTATTTGACAGGCTAATAAATATGACAACTCACTGTACGTATACATGCGTGAGCTTGTTTCAGATCTCTGCTCAATGCAAGTCTTAGCACCAATAGAATACGAAGTTGCACTTGAGAAGGGAATATCTGTTAAACCATTTACATTCACAGGCTGTTTAATATCACCCGAAGGTTGAGCCGTATTTTGCACGAAGCTGTTGGTAAACTTAACTTTGTTATTACTGTGAATTTCGAAACTAAAATTTGTAGGCGACCACGCACCAGTGCTTGAGAAGCCGATTTTTACATCAAAGATTTGACCCTCATCTACACTTCCACATGAAAAGAAAAAACTATATCCGTGACCAACCACCACACGCATCATTGCTTTACCCGGCAGAATACTTTCGGGCAAAGTAAAAGCAACCAGCCCCGTATCAGTTACCTCTTTTACGAGATAAACTTCCTGCTCTTCATACGAACCATTACGGTTGGTATCCAGCAATACAGTCACTTTTTGACCTACAGCATCTAGCCCCAGGTCAATGATGTTCTGCTGTTTCAAATATAAACGCAGAGGCTGGTCCAATATCTCCTGATAGCTCTGTGGCAATAACGACAAATTATCACCATTAATCAGAACACGACTCATCAGATCTGGATTTTCGTCTACAAATAATGGTGGGCAAACTACTCCCAGAGGGCGTGAATAATAATCCCGAAAGGCAAACAGCTCCTTACCATCTGTTTTGACCACTTTGAGTTGAAACCGAGTAAGCAATTCAGGCTCAATAACGTTCGCCCTTTGTAAGAACGGATAAATCGCATCTCCAGACGTACGCGCCCAGTGTTCAGTAACCTCATTACCCCAGTCCACAGTAATGCGTTCTATTTCATCAATAGGTAGTGTCTCAATCAAATATCTAAACTCATCATACTGTGGTACTGCCGTGACCGGCAGGCTGGAAATCCCAGATGAGTGTGCCACCAGCCCCACCTGGTGCAACGCACCATCGACATGACTTTGTGCTTCCTGTACTGGCATATTCACAACATCTGAATCTGCAACGAGTATCAAGCAGGCCGCTGCATCATCGAAACTGGCATTGGCTGGCAGGCAGGATACATTTGCTTTCAGATATAGCTTAAACGCTTCTTTAATTGTCCAGCCATAGGTTTTCACTAACTCATAAAACGCTTTTCTGAAAACTCCCCCAACGTCGTAGGTAGACATGTTCGCACGATACATACTCATGTGGTCAATACCTCGGCCATCCATAGACGGGAGGGCAAAATAACGATGCCCTACGTCCTGGGTTTTAACATCCCAGCCGAGCCACCACTTCTTATCGTCTTGCGGGCGCCCTGTGCCATCCAATGTTTGCGTTAAAAATGGCTCTGAAGTACTAAAGCTGCCAGACACTCTGCGCTGTAAGTAATCCAGTACGGCAAGGCTAGAAATATCTGAGAACGCTTGATAAAAAGCGCCTGCTTCCCCCTGACTTTTCAGCTGACTATTCCAGTATGTCAATGCATACGCAGCCTCGTGGGCGACTACGCTCGACACAGTCAGCGAATAATTAAAATAGCTGTCGCCACTACCAAAATTAGTATAAGTACCATCCCAATAGGCATTGTTCATGCCAAAAAAATTCCGATGCACTCTCTGTTTTAGTTTGTGAAGGCAATAGCCGTTTTCTGCGCAATGAGCATCTTGTTCCGGAAATAGCTCACCCAGCTGTTTATGAAAAAACTGCATTGTCAGCCCACCATAAAAGTGAGCTTCATTCACAGAGCCGTAACTAAACCGCTGATAGTAAAGTTGATCGACATTAGTTCGATCAAAATTTTCAAGTTTGTCACTACAGTCAAACTCACTAGGCTCTGTTTCATGAATTCTATTGTCAATCGTCTGCACATAAGGATTTTCTAAAAAACAGCGTCCCCCCTCCTTTCTGACAATAAAAGGGTAGCCGTCAAATTCAGCAAAAATGAGCGAACGATCTATGTCGCTGATATCATTGAATAGCAACTCAGTTGAAGGGCTGGTTGTTTCATCATACTGATATCTGAGACAGGCCTCCATGGTCGAAGGCTGTGGTGAATAACAAATAGCCCCCATTTTCTCGTTACCACCTATGCCACCAGCAGCAACGTATTGTTCGTCGATAGAAAGCGGTTTAACGTCTTGCTCATCACTGGAAACGTGAACGACCCCTTGCTCAGATTTAAGTACATTAAGGGTGTCCGCGTCTATGGTAAGTATACGTACGCCCTCTTTCGAAGTGGCTGAGACCCGAAACACGCCAACTAAACGGCCTTGCCAAGTCAAATACGCACGCCTGAGATGTTGTAATTTCGTCTCGGCAGCTATGCCAGCTCCATCCTTCAGCCGCTGCTCTATATCTGTCTGAGGCTTGTGAAAGTAACGCCCATCAGTGGCGCTTGTTACCTCTGATGCTCTCAAGGTCACACCCAGACCCTGCACGACTTTATCAGTACCATCTTTGACGAGCACAAACTGAGCTCCTATCACCGGTATGTCACGATAAAAAACCTGATAATGCTCAAAGCGTTTGGTGCTTTCTATCGTTTTTATCCGTTGATAACTTAATCCTTTTTCCGCTTTGTCCGCATCCGCTGAAAGGGCAAAGGTTCGAATCTGCTTGTGCAGTTCATGTTCAATTTCATGCCACAAGTGTTGCTGGTTCAATAATGAGTGTGTGTCGACCCACTGTGCCTCAGCGTAGCTAAAACAACTGAACCAACATAGAAAGGCCATCGAAGCGGCTTTTTTTATAGGCATTCACTCTCTCCCTGAATACATACTGTTTACAAATTAGGCTATTTCCTTTTAAGCTTGAACCTGGCTCATCGCTAACATCATGAAGCCATTGAGACGTTTGATTGAGTATTCAAGCCTAACGCGTTACGTCATAAAAGCGTAATGTACAAACACCCACAATGAAACAAAAAACAAACAACCTGTTAAAATTTCATGTTCACTTCCGCATTTTGGACACATTCGGTTGTAGCAAATAAAAATAATGCTAAAGCACTATTCAAAACAGTATGTTACAGACTCGGTGGAGATTGCTGCCGTTATTTTAATAATAAGGTTCAAAGAATTAATAAGTTAGTAGAGATTTCAAATGGCTAAGAAGAGTACGCCATGGTTTTCATAGGAGAACTATTTGCATTTGCAGTACTCAAGCACCGAGCAGAAAAATGTCTCTGGTGTACAAAGTCTAATTTGGGCACGCGCCTTGTTACTCCTAATTATCTATACACAAGGAATGTGCTGTTTGTACCTGCATTTTGTAGCTCATATTCTGCGGCGTATTACTTAAATCTAACAAAGCGTAGTCAGGTCCTCGACGGCACTGGCGGAGATCAACCCTGCCAGTACTTAGCAAACAACTGTGGGTAGGTTTGCTTTAACACTTTGGGCTTATTTTTAAATTGTTTGCCCTGTGGCGCATAATTCACCGTGTTGTGATAGGGCAGCTCCTGCTCCGTTTTTTGCTCATAGAGCAAGCCTGCTGTCAGGTCCAGTTCGTCGCAGTAGGGATAAGGCAGGTTATCGCGCAGGGGGATATCTTCGATATTTGCCAGGGTATCTGGCTGGGTCAGTACTTGTTCTACCCTTGCTTCGCCCTGGGTTAGTAGCCAATTACAGAAATCCAGAAAGTCATATTCACTGTTACAGCCGCAGGTCACATAAGCTGCCCCCCAGATATCCCAGTGCCATAAGCGTCTGAGCTGCTTGCTGTAGTGAGTGTCAAAATCGGCAATTTCTGTGTCAGACAGGGTTTCCAGCCTGGTTTTTAGTTGTGCCGCTTTATCTTTAGTTTGATTGTCGATGGCAATGAGCAGCCAAAATTGGGTCAGATCCATGGAATAAAACACATCAGGAAGTAATGATGCGATCTTACCACAGCCTGCTAACTGAAAGGTATGGTGTGACGGTTCACAGGCACAAAAAAAGCAAGCCTTAGCTTGCTTTTTCTCTTAGGCATCAAGCGTCAATTAAAGCTTAACGATTTCTTCTGCCTGAGGACCTTTCTGGCCTTGAGTCAGTTTAAACTCAACACGCTCGCCTTCAGCAAGGGTACGGAAACCGTCACCTTTGATTGCACTGAAGTGTGCGAATACATCTGGGCCATTTTCCTGAGCGATGAAACCAAAACCTTTTGATTCGTTAAACCACTTTACGGTACCTGTTAAAGTATTAGACATAATAGTAAATCCTGAATATTAAAATGATGCCAATCCCTAAAAGCTAACCTCTGCCCTGTTGCAAAGGATCCTTCTATACAAAAAACTGGCAAACCTATGCCCATGTGGGCGCATAGACCTAAATTTTGCCGGTGATAAAACTTCAGGACGGTACTACTACAAGCAAAAACTTATACAACAACGTAATGGAGATTTATAAACACTGACCCAAATTCTGTCTACGTTCATCTTATCGGGCTGCCCCTCTAAGTCAACTAATTTTTAATCATATTTGTTAATTCTTGATGACACAAACAAGTCGCTTTAAAGGCAGAGGAGGCAAGGGTGTACCTTTTTTATTTTACCTATTTAACAGGATTATGAACGAGGGCAAATTGTGGTTAATTTAACCAGATATAACTCCTTTGGAGACTACGCTTTGCAACCAAACTGGGTATAATCCTGCGCAGGTTCGCTAAGGCGCTTTTTATGCTCAAAGAAATGTTTCTGCTAATAACCAGAGTTATTGTATTGTGCGCTATCAGTGCACCAATTTGTGCTACACCATTAACAATATCTTACCTGCAACACCCTAGTGTCCGAGATCAGGCCTTGCCATTAGTTCAGGCTGCGTATGCTCAAGCAGGTATCAAAGCCAACTTTATTGCCATGCCCGCGCACCGTGTGCTTCACGAAATTACAGCAGAGCATACAGACGGCGACGTCATTCTGGCACAGGAGATATTCGCCCCATTCAAAGATGTTATCTCTGTCGGTCCGGCGTTAACGGAAGTTGACTTTGTGCTCTTATGCGTCGCAAATGTGCCTTGCGACAACTCTGTGTTAGTAGCAACACCAAGTACCATAGTCGCTACCGATCAATCCAAGCGTGTGCTGCTCACCAAGTACCCGCAAGCGCAAAGGAATCAGTTCTATCAGATTAACAATTTAGGCAAACTGCCTGAGCTGCTAAACCTGCACCGCTTCGACTATGCTGTTTTTGTGGTATCAACTCAGTGGCCGCTACCCGACTCACTCGCACATTTAAATGTGCACCACTTGTTTAGCTCAAAAGCCTATCACGTACTGCATAAAAAGCATGCGTCAATGGCGGCACAACTGTCATTGGCGATTGCAACCGTCAAGGCACAAAAAGGTCTGTAGCAAAGCCTCTTTGAGTATCCGCTTACGGTTGTGCGATTGGCCCGGACACAGGAAATCGCAGTACTATGCTCAAGCCATCTTGATAACAACTGACGTACACAGTACCCGCCAGATCATTCAAAGCTATACGCTTAACATGTGCCAGGCCTAGCCCTGACCCTGCAACCTGTTTTTTAGTTGAATAAAATGGTGCAAAAATATCTTCCGGGTGAATCAGGTTCACACCCGCGCCATTGTCACTCACTTTGAGCTTGAGCTCCTGATTTTTAACCTTGGCGCCAATTCTGATGGTTGGTTCTTCAACGCCATCGAATGCGTGTTCAATTGCGTTTGTAATCAGATGGTTAAGCGCTTCAACCAAGCTTGCGGGCTTAAGGTGTAATAGTACGTCAGCGCTTGGGTCAATGTCGATATGGAGCGTGATCTCTTTCTCTGCAAGAGAGGGTGCCCATACATCCGCCAGTGAATTAAAAACGTCTGTAATACGACATACTGTCGAAACCCCATTGTGGCACTGCACAATAGACTGTTTAAGCCGGTCAATTTTATCGTCAATCTGATAAAGGTTGCGTGCCAGCAAGGCCGCAGCCTGACCAATGCAGTCCGCCTGTTTACGGACTTCATCCATGGACTCTGGTCCATCCTCTAATGCCTGCAAAAGCCGACTGGCCGACTCGACCAGCATAGATGCAGATGTCACCCCCACGCCCAATGGCGTATTGAGTTCATGAGCCAGCCCCATGGTCATTAATGTCTGCTCTTTAAATGCCTCTTTATGATCTTGCTCCTTTTGCTCTGCCAGCATTCTCAATTGCAGTTCAAACAAATGTTTCAGTGAGCTGAGCATAGCTCTGGTTTTACCATCAAAGGTATTCTCTTTGTCATCGAGTACACATACGGTACCAAAAACTGAGTCGTCGACATTCTTAATTGGCAAACCAAGGTAAGCTATCATGCCGAGCTTGATGTCTGGGTTATGATCCCAGTCAGCATCTTTGAGGGCGTTAGGAACAAACAACTCATGTTGTGTCTTTATCACTGTTTCACAATAGAGCCCAGACTGATCCCAACACTCACTATCACCAATCTCGTAAGGGTTTTTGCTGTTGAGGCTCTTATTGAAAACACTCAGGTGGGGGCCATTGAGTTTCATGATCAATGCAACAGGCACCTCCAGTAATTCAGCCACCCGAGTTAATAACTCATTCCATTGTACAACCAGTTCATCTGATAAAGTGTTGGTGTTCATGTGCCTGCTCCTGGCAAGCTTTTCTGGCAATATATCTTACAAGCTTGCTCTTTGAGTATAGCCTGAACACACCAATTTAAGTGCGTATTTGGAGTTTATGACCTGCTTTTCCGTGTCAGGTGCGCAGCAATGTCCTCTGCGCAGAGCGGCTCGCCCAAATGATAACCCTGCAGCAGGGGACAGCCCATCTCAGTGAGTAACCTGGCTTGTTCAGTGGTTTCGACTCCTTCTGCGCAGCAAACAACACCGAGATTATTGGCCAAAGTAAGTACCGAACTCACCACCCCCGAAGCCTCACCCTCAATCAGTCCCTTTGTTAACCTGGGGTCCAGTTTAAGGACATCAAAACTGAATGCATGCAGCTCACTAATGCTGGTATGACAGGCGTCAAAGTCGTCAATTGCCAGAGTAAACCCTGCCTGACGCCATGCACTAACCACCGAGCTAAGTTCTGCTCCAAGCAACGACAGCTGCTTTTCAGCAATCTCAATTTCTATATGCTGGGGTAATAACCCGTGTGAGGATATGCAGCGTTTAAGCGTTTGCAATGCGTCATCGTGTTGTAGTGTTTTTACTGCAAGATTGATGCTTAACCTGAGCTTGGGATGCAGCGCCTGCCATTTTACAAAGTAGCTTAGCGCTTGCTCCCAAAGCCTGACCTGCAACCTCATCAAAGCGTCCATGTCTGCTATCTCACCGATAAAACGATTCGCTTCGACCAATACACCTTCTCTTTGCCAGCGTGCTAACATCTCTAACTGAACAACCCGGCCATCCGCGGCATTTACAACGGGCTGAAAATGAGGCACAAACTTATCCTGAGATATTGCCGCCAGAATGGCCTGCTCCAGAACCTGATTTTGTTCGGCTTCGTCATCCAGTTGTGAACAGTAAAACTGCATGCCGCCTTTGCCAGATTTCTTCGCCCGATACATGGCACTGTCTGCATGTTTCATTAACACTTCGGCATTGTCACCGTCATCGGGGTATAAAGCCACACCAGCGCTCAAAGTCGCCTGCACTTGAACGCCTTTGATCTCGTACAGGCCGCACACTTTATCAAGCACTTTTTTGATTACACTGCCAACATGCCGTTTATCTTCAATGGCATCGAGCAGCAGCACGAACTCATCGCCCCCCATTCGGGACACGGTGTCACATGCCCTGATAGCATCGGTTAGTCGGTGCGCAATCTGTTTCAGGAGCAGATCACCAAAGTCATGCCCCAATGAATCGTTGATTTTTTTAAACTTATTGAGATCCATAAACACAACGGCAAACTGATGACGGTTGCGCAATGCACGTTTACAAGCCTGAATCAGTCTGTCTTGTAGCAATAGTCGATTCGGCAAACCGGTCAGTGCATCATGGTGAGCCAGGTGATTCATCTTGCGTTTAAGCGCCCGCGATTCAGTCACATCCTGAAAAATCATCACCGCCCCAATCACTTTACCTGCGTTGTTGTAGACCGGAGAGCAGGAATCATCAATCGCAAACTCCAGCCCGAGATGATTTCGAAAACAGGTAGAATCCGGCAAGCTAACCGTTTGCTGGTTGCGCATACAAACCGCCATCTGATCTTCAATGAGCCTGTCACTGCCTTCATGATAAAGCGGCATGACCTCGGTGATAGGCAACCCTTTGACTTCTTCGGTCAGCAAGGCTAAGACGGCCTCGGCGACCGGATTCATAAAGATCACGCGGCTGTCCAAGTCGCAGCAAATTACGCCGTCGCCGATAGAGCTCAATGTCACGGCCAGCAGCTCGCTGTCTGTGTCTGCCTGACCAAGATGAGGAGAAAGATGTAAATAGCGAGCAAGGTGCAGATTACCCTGCTCGGAGCTCTGCAGCTCAAACAACCCCGTAACACGTTCGTTGTGGCCGCTAACCAGCGTCAATTTAACCACCTGGCCATTTTTTGGCTGTTCCAGCCATGCCGCAAGCCTTGCCCAGCTATCTGGTTCAAGCAATTCGTGGAGGTTATAGGCAAACAATGCTGCATGGCTTTTATTCAGCGCTTTGGTCAACCCATCACTCATACTGACTAAGCTTGCATCTGAGCTAAACACAAACTGGTATCCCGGGTTAGCCTGAAATGCCTCCAGATAAAAATGGTGAGCTTCATGATGTTCGTTACTGCGAATTACACCCCGTTTACGATTCAATCCCCACACCACCGAGCCTGCCATCAACGCAAACACACCTCCTATGACCAGCGCAAACACCATAGGGTTGGCCAATAAAATAGTTGGTGATTGAGTTGCTGCGCTTACCTGCCACCCCATGGCAGAGAAACACAGACAAGCTATTGATTGCAACGCAGAGGGTTTCACTCAGGCTCCGGTCATTTTTTATGTCGCACCTGACAAGCTTAGTCGCTATCTCGCTACTTTGGTAATGCTTCAGAGTACTTTTGAAGCCTTTGTTAATGAAAGGGTTTAATGCTGTGGAGATAAATTTTACTGAGTGTGCAATTATGCCGATTTCTGGAATTTCAGCGTATTTTATCCTAGTGTCTTGAAAGCAGCCCGTTGCCAGTGGAGTTTTGCATTGAGTGATAAAAATATAGTAGATGGCTTCATTCGCGTTGCGCGTATTATAGCCAACCTGGATGCCATTCTGGCCGAAGCCAAAAACTTATCATTAACCGCTAAAAATGCACGAGTTGTGGCACTTCGGGCGGGAGATTCTGCATCAGGTTTTAAGCCTATCACTAATTTTATTGATGAGTTCTCAGAGCAAACCATTAAAACCACGACACACATCTCCACATTATCCAACCAGCTGTTCAAAATCGCACTCGAAGCCGTGCGCAGTACACAGTTTGATTTGCATGTTGATCAGGCTGCGGCATTAGCAACCACAGTGCAACTTGCTGCCTTACAGCACAAAGCGAAATTAGAACGGCAGCAACAGACTAAGAAACTCGAAATCGCCCTGCTTGAGCTCGAGAGTTTTTTTGAAGAAATTAACAAACAAATGCGCAGTGCTGAATACATTGCAGTGACCAGTAGAGTTGAAGCATCGAATGCAGGAGAATTCAGTGATAGCTTGCAATCCGTCTCCGACTTTATTGCCAGTGCAGCCAGAACAATCAAGCAATCTGTCACCGTAAACTTAAATGAAATTCATACACTAAGAGGCACCTTGCATTGAAAGCGACACAACTGTTTCAGGCTCCCAGCCATACCTGGTTGATGTTTGGTCGGGATGAAGGAAAACCGGAAAAAATCATAGATACCAACCAATATTTGGTAAAAGGAAAAGGTCAGGCAGTGCTGCTCGATCCGGGCGGCACTGAGCTTTTTTCGCCTATGTTAGCCGCCATATTACAGCATATTGAACTCGAAGAGCTGACAACGTTATTCGCTTCTCATCAGGACCCCGACATCATTTCATCACTTGGGTTGTGGGATAAAGCTCTGCCGAACGCAACCCTGCATGCTCCCTGGTTATGGGAAGGGTTTATTCGTCACTTTGGTATGAACAATATCAGATATCAGGGGATCAAGGATGAAGGCGGGGAGATCCGCCTGAATGACGTCAGCTTAAAGCTGGTACCAGCACATTACCTGCATTCATCCGGAAATTTTCATGTCTATGACCCACAAGCCAGAATTCTGATGAGCGGCGACGTAGGCGCAGCACTGGAAAAAACGGATGCGCCCATATTTGTTGAAGACTTTGGCACTCATGTGAAACACATGGAGTATTTTCATCGTCGCTGGATGCCCTCTAACCGCGCAAAATCAAACTGGATAGCCCGCGTTAAAGAGCTGGATATCGATATTATGGCACCACAACATGGCCGCTTGTTTAAAGGAGACGCCGTCACCGAATTCCTTGAATGGTTTGCCAAGCTGGATGTCGGGATTGCAAGTTAACTGGATACTGGTTTTACGTTATTTGTCGCTCCACACCGCTAATTCGTTACCACTTGGTTCAATGAAATGAAACCGTCTGCCACCTGGAAAGCTGAAAATGGCTTTATTGATAGTAGCCCCAGCTTGCTCTACAGCTTGCTGTGTTTGCTCGAGGTCCTGACTGTAGAGCACCAGTAACGGTGCCCCCTGATCCTGACTTGCAGACAACTCACTTTGAAAAAAGCCCCCCTCCAAGCCAGACTCACTAAAAGCAACGTACTCTGGGCCATATGACTGAAACTGCCAGCCAAATACCGATTCAAAAAATGCCTGTGTCGCAGTCAGATCCGACGCTGCAAATTCTACATAGTTTAAGGCATGGTGTGTCATGGTTTTTCCCTCTTAATTTTTATGATTCTACCTTAATGTTCAAAGCTCGTTCATTGACACCAGTTTGAGATAGCGTACTGAGCTGAATTTGCTCCATCTTAGCGCTATGGCATGATAGAGTGCCAGAAAAAATAGCATATTGACGATGAATACTTTGCTTCGCTTACTTTTAATAGGTTTGCTCATGACCCTGACAACCCAAGGCCACAGTGCCACGGTATCACCGGAATTACGCCCTCTGATTGGCCAAAAACTGATGCTCGATTTGAGATACTTTTGTGAACAAGGCAAAGGAGCCCAGTGCAGAGAGCCTATGACGTCTCTGCCACCGCAGCTAAGAGACATCCTCCGTGAATATCATATCGGTGGGGTGATCCTGTTTGCCGAAAACGTTCAGGAAATTGACCAGATTGTCGCGCTAACAAGCCAGCTGCATGACGCTACTGAAGTCCCTCCCTTTATCGCCATTGATCAGGAGGGTGGCAGAGTTGCAAGAATCAACCGTGCCGAGGCAACCTCATTTACGGGCAATATGAGTATTGGTGCCAGCTATGCGAAACACGGCACCCACTATGCGCATGCAGTCGCTTCTGCGATAGGGAAAGAACTGGCTGTACTTGGGATCAATGTTAACTTCGCCCCAACAGTCGACGTCAATGCCAACCCGGACAACCCAGTCATCAATGTACGTTCATTTGGCGAGAGCCCCGACATAGTCGCAAAGCTTGGAGCCGCGCAGGTTAAGTCATTTGAGCAACAAGGGGTTATTTCAGCCATTAAACATTTCCCAGGCCATGGTGATACCAATGTAGACAGCCACACAGGTTTGCCCCGGGTCAATCACACTCCTGATCAAATTTACCAGCAGGACATCGCACCATTTGCGACCATCATCAAGCAACACCCTCCGGGTATGCTGATGACAGCACATATTCAATATCCGGCTTTAGATGATACGAAAATCCTCAACAAACGTGGTGAGAAAATGCTGCGTCCAGCCACCATGTCACGCAAGATAATGCATGATTTGCTGAGGGGTCAATTAGGGTATCAGGGTGTCACCATCACGGATGCGCTCGACATGGCCGGGATCAGTGACTTCTTTGCTCCTGAGCAGGCAGTCATAGAAACCTTTGCTGCCGGCGTAGATATCGCACTCATGCCTTTTGCGATACGGAGCACAGAAGATATCAGCGCATTCAGGCAATTTATGGACAAGCTTTATCAAACAGCCTCTACCCAGCTAGCGATCTCTGAGCTCACATTATCAGCCAACCGGATCCGTGCACTCAAAGCACGCTTTTTACCCGCAAAACGCCGCTTATCAACCGCCATTGCTAAATCAGTATTGGGTAACCCCCAACATCGCAAAGTAGAGGCCGAACTCGCGCTGGCGGCCATTACCGAAGTGAAAAATGATAATCTATTGCCACTGGCAATTCGCGCGAATCAACACATTCACCTGATCATGCCTGACAAGCAAAAAGCCACCGCGCTTAAACAAGCGTTACAGGCTCACTCGGCACATCCACTCACCGTAACTATGTCTAGTTTACAAGGGTTTAATCCGCAACAAGCAAAGTCAGATATCCAGCGTGCTGACTGGGTAATTGCCGGACACGCCTCCCCGGCACAAAGTGCCGCTGAAATTGGCGGAATGGACGACCTGGCCACTTTAGCCAAATTTGCGGTAAACGCAAAAGCCCAGCCAAAGGCCTTAGAAGAGTTAATGATATTCACCCAAGCGCAGAATACACCGACAGTTTTCATCAGCTTACGCGCACCCTATGAAATCACTCGCTTTGCCCCATACAGCCAGGCCGTACTGGCAAGCTATGCGTATAACGTAGATGTTGAAACCGATCACCGGGTGAGCGGCCCCGCTTACACCGCCCTTGCACAAGTGATTATGGGCAAGGCCAAAGCCAATGGTACGCTCCCGGTCAGCATAGACAAACAGGCAGATTAATCGTATCGGCCTATAATATTGGGGAGATGTTGTTAAATCAGCCTGTTATCTGATGAGGACAAATATGGACCCTAAGGCATCACTCACTGCACCCAACGCTATTCGCGCCATGATCCGGGCCGGAGATTACTCCGGCCCAACTAATGGCTTTGTTCCCGGTTTTGCCCAATGCAATATTTTAATCCTGCCTGAAGCCAATGCGTTTGAATTTCAGACCTACTGCCAGCACAATGCTGATTGCTGTCCACTGTTGGCAAGCAGTATTTCGCCTGGCTGTTATCACCTGGACCAACTGGGTCAGGATATTGATATACGTACAGATATTCCACGTTATCGAATACTCAAACAAGGACAGCTAGCCGAAGAAGTTTCTGATATTACGCATCTGTGGCGGGATGATTTTGTCGCCTTTGCGCTGGCCAGTCATCTGGCATTTGACACTGTTTTACACTCTTTTGGCATTGCCAGTCCACTTGCTAATCCAACTCACTCTTTACCAATGTATATCAGCAATATCGACAGCCATCAGGTCGGGCCGTTTGGTGGGCCAAAGGTGGTCTGTATGCGTCCGATGAATAAGCCGACGTTGATCCGTGCAATTCAGGCAGGCTCGGTGAGTCGGGTGCCTCACGGTATTCCTGTTCATTTTGGTGACGCCGGCGAAATAGGAGTTACTAACCTGAGTAAACCAAACTTTGGCGAGCCACTCTGCATTAGCTCGGGTGATATCCCCGTCTTCTGGACCACCAGCTTAACTGCGCATCTTGCCATCACCCGGGCAGCACCCGAGTGGTGTATTATCAACAGTCCACAACACCTGCTGGTGACTGATAAAGCAGACCTCAGCCTTGTGATCAGCTGAATTCAGCTTGAGGACTCTGCTCATTTCTGTCTGCTGATACCCTAACCTTCAACCTTGATCCGTGTTAAGGTTCAGTAAAAACCAAACAAAAGAGCAACTCATGCTGTTAAATTGCGATTTAGGCGAAAGCTATGGCGCCTGGAAAATGGGCTTGGATGATCAGGTTATGCCTCACATTGATCTGGCCAACATAGCGTGCGGATTTCATGCCGGCGACCCAAGTGTTATGGCATCTACTTTGACGCTTGCCAAAACGCATAAAGTCGCTATTGGCGCTCATCCCTGTTACCCGGACCTGCAAGGGTTTGGACGCCGCTCAATGACCCTTAATGAGCATGAGCTGATCAATACCCTGCATTATCAAATTGCGGCACTGGAGGGTATGGCCCGCGTACACGACATGACGCTGCAATACGTTAAACCACACGGTGCACTGTACAACGACATGATGCGCGACGAAGGTATACTTGTTCAGGTACTTAAGGCAATCTCATTGTACCCTTCACAGCTCAAATTGATGATTCTGGCAACGGCAAAGCAAGAACATCACCTGGGTCTTGCGTCACAATTTGGTGTAGAGCTGCTGTTTGAGGCCTTTGCAGACAGGCTATACACAGACGAAGGACTGCTAAGCCCTCGCGCGCAGCCCAATGCAGTGCATAATGAAGCCCAACTTCTGGCGCAGGTTAAACAGCTGATCACCCAGGGCACAGTTACGACGGCCAGCGGCCGCTCATTGCCGCTCAAAGCGGATACACTTTGCGTTCACGGTGATAACCCTGACAGCATTGCGCAAATTGTCGCCATCAGAGCACTACTTTTTCACACCTAAATAATAATTCATAAGGACAATGTTGTGATAGAAACCCCAAGACTCTTACTCAGACCTTTGACCAGTGATGACTGGTCGTTTTTTCTCTACCTTCACCAGCAGCCTCAGGTGATGCGATTTATTAAAGACCTGCCGGGGCAAGATTTTATTCGTGGCCAATTCAACCGCCGCCTGCCTCGCTGGCGAAAACAACAAAATCACTGGCTAACAATGGTGATTGAAGACCGTCAATCAGGGACACCTATTGGATTGCATGGCTTTCTGTGTAACTGGGTGCCCTTCCAACAGGCAGAACTTGGCTTTATGCTTGATCCCACACATCAGGGGAAGGGATACGCCAAAGAGTCAACCAAAGCAGTCATTGAATTTGCTTTCAACGAGTGCGGCTACCATAAACTAACGGCAACCGTAACCGAAGGCAATGAGCCCTCTTTTAACTTACTGACCAAGTTAGGTTTTGAGCACGAAGGCACACTAAAAGACAACTACCTGCTCGGTGGAAAGTGGTGTAATGACCAAAAGCTTGGCTTGATCACGCCATACTAAATGCAAATGACGCAGCCGGAACAAGAACCCGGTTGCGTCGTTTTTGCCGAGTTACATTAAAATGGCCCTGTCGTATCTTGTGGCGTTTGCCACAGACTTGACCAGACAAAATTGCCATGCACGTAGTAAATATGATCGTCATGTATCACGCTACGATCATCTCCTGACCAAACATAACCCTGAAGCTCTGAGTCCGATTGCGGTTCAATAACACTACTGCCCATATACTGTAGCTTTGGCGTTTCACCACTGTGCACTTCGAATGCAGCTAATTCACTGCGTCGATACCAGGTCACACTATTGTCGCTCTCATCCTGAGTGAGCCAGCTTTCTACAGGTAACGTCATTCTGAATACCTCTTCACTGTGCTTTATGTAGCTAAATGCATGATAATCAAACTCTACTGGGCTATATCCGCCGGGAAATACTTTTTCCTGCAGCAAGGTTGGCGCGCCAATGTCGCTGACATCAAAAAGGCTTACCTTGGCGCCTATCTGATCATCACTCTGCGCGACAGGGTCGATAAACCAATCCTGCACATTCTGACCAACCCCAACCAGCAGAGTGTCTGAAACCGGGTGAAGGTATGCTGAGTACCCGGGTATTTCCAATGCACCGGTTATTTTAGGGTCATTTCGCTCGCTGAGATCGAGCACATACAGAGGATCAATCTGACGGAATGTCACGATATAGGCTTTATCACCAAAAAAACGCACCGCATAGATATCTTCCTCCACCAAACCATTGTCAGAGACTTTTCCGATTGGCGTGGATCGAGTGTCGTTGGGCAACTGGCTGATGAGTGCCAGGTTATCGCCTTGCTTCTCCAGTATATACAGTTTGTGCACCATACCATTTACCTCGGTGAAGCGTGACGTTACTACACGCAGCAAATCATTGTGTTCGCTAAAGCGAAGGTTGGTATTTCCACTGCCTAATCGGCCGGCAACTCTGCCTGATGCACTGTAAGTCACGGCATTTTCTGTCAGACTAAATTGGTGCATAACTGTCTGGGTTGTGTCCTCAAAAGTCAGGTGCTCTGGATCGTAATAATAACCGTAGAGGTAGAGGTTTTTCTGTGACATATAGATCCCCTGCGTTCGACTTGCAATACAGGTGGAAGTCAGGGAGTCGGGATCGCTTAGTGACACACGCGTTACTGAGGTAATTTGATGATAACCATTAAGCTCCGATGCTTGTTCCGGTACAAAGCAAGTTGCGGGGTCTATCATTAGTTTTTGTGTTCCGGTCTTGATATCGGTCACTTTGGGTAACAGCTCGGAGATATCCGTCGCTAGTATTTTCTGGTAGTTAGTCAGGTTAAGATCTTCTCCTTGTTGCTCAAAACCATCAAAACGCGCAGTAAATTCACTAACCAAATAAAGCGAGTCACCTATAACGCGCGAGTCCACCAGCTCACCATCAAAGCGTAGCTGATGCGTAATATTACTCTGTGTGGGATCTTTAACATCAACACGTACCAGCGTAATACCTAGCTCTGCCGGATAAGGCATCACTGCAATGGAAAGGGCTCCATCAATACCAGGCTCTACCCCGAACATGCCACCCTCGTTACTGAGTACGACGGCGAGGTTATCCTCCTTTAAATAAAGGCGTTGATTAAAATAATAATCCCTACTGGTTATCAAGCTGGAAAGTGGCGTAAGCTCTCCCGCTTCTCCGCGTTTCAGAATGCGTACAGACTGCTGGTGCTCTCCTTCTGCCGCCTGAAAATCCGTCGTGTTGGCAATATACAAGTAGTCACCGTCATACTTGATCCGGTCACCCTCATTGACTGCCGATTCCTGTACATTGGTGGTTGAAAAAGTAGGAGATTCTCCAGAAGTTGGAGACGTGCCTGCTTCGGAGCCGTCTGCTACATCTGAAGCACCTGATGTCCCCTGAGATAGATAAACACCATTTTTAAGATAAGTTGCAAAGTCCTCTGCACTGGCTTTTCGTAACTTTTTCGCACTGGCCTCTCCAGTAGATAAGTCAGGCACTTTATCGACTGGAGTTTGACCTCCCCCATTGCCTGGACCCTGGCCGGAAGAATTACCGTCGCTCCCCGAACCACATGCACTGAGCAACGCCAGCGAAATCGCGGCTGCAGTGAGTTTGAACTGACTAGAATTAAACATTGGTTGTCTCCTTGGGATTAAGTATGTGTATAACCATACCTGTTTGTAAAAGAGTTGCTGTTACTCCAACCTGTGTAAATGTTATTTAATGTAACTCTTTCTGGTAATTAGTAATTTAATTGGTAAAGTACCACTGTGCAAAATAGGGAGCAGTGAGAAAGTGAAACGTCTGTCAGGTGTGATTGGTCCAATGTTGTTTAGCAGTGTAGCTTTTGCTAACTGCGACACACAACCTGAAAACTGCATTGAAGTCTCACAGTGGGAGGTTTCAGTGGCAGTAGGGGCCGGTGTTGCGACTAACCCCCTTAAAGATGGAGAACACTCACCACTTATCGCATTACCTTATGTCCGCTACTATGGTGATCGCTTCTTCCTTGATAATACGGCAATTGGTTACACATTCATCAATCAGCAGTCATTCGACGTCAGTTGGATTGCAGAGCTTAACTCAGAGCAGGCATTTTTTTCCCGTTCCCGACCTGGTACCCTGTTACGCTCAAACACACTTTCTCCGGACATCAGTGAACGAGTAGATTTTCCTGAGTCCCGGATCCCTTCCGGTGATGGTGACGTAACCCCTGATAACGGCGGTAATATTAGCCAGCCCAATAAAATCAGCGGCTATGTTCCAGTCATAAACAGTGACCACACTCCAACAAAGACCAAGCCACCCTCCTTAACCTTTGAAGACCTGGCTAAGCGAAAGTGGGCAATAGACAGCGGCATACTTGCACACTGGTACATCTCTGAGCAACACAAGCTAACGTTACGTTTGCTACACGACATCAGGGGGATTTATAAAGGGTTTCATGGCTCACTGGGCTATAGTTACAAATTACCTTTTGGTCACCCAAAATATGCGCAATTACAGCTTAAGTTGGGTATAGACTACAAAGATGCGAAATTGGGGACTTATTACTACGGCATCACAGACAGAGATACCGAGCTCACACATTTTCACTATCAGGTAGATAGCACCGTCAATCCCTATATCGGTATCGCTTATAATCATAAACTCACTGACAGCTGGCAGCTTAAATTCACCGCAAAACATCAATGGCTTGGTTCAAGCATCGCAGACAGTCCAATTATAGAGGAAGGCTATACCACATCAGTCTTCGTCGGAGGCCTTTATGCGTTCTAGGCGTCTTCAGTACGGCCTGCCTGTTGGGGTGCTTTTATGGTGCGCCGGCTCTGTACAAGCGAGCGAAGAACCACCACCATTGTTTGAGATTAAACCACTGGTATGTATGGTTAAGACACAAGGCCAAACCTGCCAAATGACCATCCGAGTAAACTGGCATCACTCAGAGCCAGAAAACCTATGCTTATACCAGGAAAATAAGCAATTGCATTGCTGGCAAAGCAGCAATCAGGGAACAGCTAAACTGGCAGTTAAACTTGCGCAAAATATGGAGTTTAGCCTGAGAAATTCAAAGCAGCATACGCTTGCCAGGAAGACAGTGAAAGTCAATGCCGTGGTTAGTACCAAGTACCGTAGGAAACTGAAAACCGATTGGAGTTTATTCTAATGACCAAAGTCATTCTGGTAGAAGATGATGAAAGACTCGCTCAACTTACCGGGCAGTTTTTACAAAGTAACAATTACAATGTCACCCTGATCCATGATGGCGCTCTGGCTCCAGAAAAAATCGTGCAGGAGCAGCCTGACGTGGTGATTCTCGACATCATGTTGCCCAATCTTGATGGCTTTGAAATATGCCGTAGGATCCGACCAGATTACTCAGGGCCTGTCTTATTTCTAACCGCAAAGGACAGCGATTTCGACCATGTCCGAGGACTGGAAATTGGTGCGGATGACTATGTAATTAAACCCGTTGAACCCTATGTACTGCTGGCCCGGCTGAACGCTTTGTTGCGCCGTCAGGGTAAACAGACTGATAACACAGATACACTGACCTTAGGCCAGCTTCACATAGATAAAGCAGCCAGAAAAACCTATCTCAGCGAACAAGAAATCGAACTGACCAGTTATGAGTTTGATCTCCTGTGGGAGCTTGCCAGAAACGCGGGAGAGACCCTCAGTCGTGAACACATATATACTGAGGTTGTTGGCAGGCCTTACGATGGCTTAGATCGTAGTGTAGATGTACGGATCTCCAGGTTGCGTAAAAAGCTCAATGACAACCTGGAACAACCCTACCGACTTATTACCGTTTGGGGCAAAGGCTACTTGTGTTCTAAATCTGCATGGGAATAATACACTGTGCTGCGTTTGCTAGTTAGCCTATATATTGTGGTATTTGCCAGTATAATTGCAATTAATCAGGGCAGTGAGGCTATCTGGCGTAACTGGGTTGAGCAGGCACCTGATGACTTACGTCACGCAAAGGCGGTCGCCAAGCACTACAAACAAGCATTAACGCATCTAAACGAAGAAGATTTGGCATCGTTTTTCAATACTCAAACACAGTTAACCGTGTTTCCGTACGAAGATGTTGCCTGGTTACCTGAGCAGCTGGCAGCACTCAAAAACGGGGAGATAATCACCTCTTTTGACGACTCTGGAAACGCCCAGCTCTTATTCGTAGTCAATAGTACATCAGTTGTTCAGCTTGGTCCTTTTGCACCAGCGCAATCCGCGACAACAAAGCAATACACAATTAAATTTCTTTCTTTTTCCTTATTGGCACTGTTACTAATACTTTGGCTCAGACCTCTTTGGGTAGACCTGGTGCAGCTCAAGCGCACATCCGAAAAACTCGCATCAGGCTCTCTTGACCTCACTCCGACTCGCTCGCGGTTTTCTGCAATTTATACCCTGACCCAGCAAATAGAAAAAATGGCGCTGAAAACCGCCAGCCTGATGAGTAACCAAAAGCAGCTTGTTAATGCTGTCTCTCACGAACTCAGAACCCCTCTTGCAAGGCTAAAATTTGCGCTGGCCATGCTAGCTCCCAAAGACCCAGAGCAAGTCGCGGCTATGGAAGAGGATGTGACAGAAATGGAAGTACTGATTGACGAGATGCTCAGTTATGCACGGCTAGAGTTTACTAATCAACAACTCCATATGCAAAGGTGCGACCTGGCTTCTCTGGTCCAGGACCAAATTGATAAACTTAGGCGTACAACTGACAAACACCTTGTCACCGATATCACATCAACTATTCCAGTAAAGTGCGATCCACATCAGTTATCCAGAGTGATACAAAACCTACTGCAAAATGCAGACAAATATGGCCAAAGTACAATCAAAATCACCCTGACAATGCAACAGGGAATAGCGCAGTTTTCAGTAGAAGACGATGGTCCGGGCATTCCTGAGTCCAAACGCGAACAAGTATTTCAGCCATTTTCCAGACTGGACAAAAGCCGGAGTAAAGAAACCGGCGGATTTGGCTTGGGGCTGGCCATTGTCAGTAAAATCCTGTCCTGGCACGACACCATTTGTCAGGTTGGGGAGTCTGATCTCGGCGGGGCTAAATTTACGCTGGCGTTGCCCACGGATTGCTGACTGGCTCAGTGATATTAGAATTTAACCGACCCGCGCATCGCTTTAGTCTGGGCCCGTTTACTTTTACTGTCCAGGCGTTTGCGCTGAGAACTGCGTGTTGGTTTAGTGGCCCTGCGCTTTCTTTCTACCTTAATGGCCGCGAGGATCAATGTCTTTAACCGCTCTAATGCATCCTCGCGATTCTGTTCCTGAGTGCGAAAACTCTGTGCTTTAATGACAATCACGCCTTCCTTACTGATCCTGCTATCTTGCAAGGCCAGTAATCGCTCTTTATAGAAAGCGGGTAAGGTTGAACGTTTAATATCAAACCTCAAGTGAATCGCAGAGGAAACCTTGTTAACATTTTGCCCACCAGCTCCCTGTGCCCGGATCGCTGTCAGTTCAATTTCCCAAGCAGCCAGTTCAACATTATTTGATAGCTTTAACATAGTTACCACGATTTGCTTCTATAGCCGCTATCATAACAATTTGCGCACAGGTGAGTCTATCTCAGTTCCCCAAAGCGGGTAGTGATCGCTGGTGATACGCTGGCGGCACGAAGAGCGGGTGCCAGCGTTGCAGTCTGACCGAGCAGTAGCATACACGCCCCACCGATAACCAGGAATTCTACAGGCACAACAGCAAGTTCAAACCAATTACTAAATTGCACATTAAGCAGCATGGCCGCGATACATCCCAGACCGATACCCACTGTCGTCAGAAGCGCATTTTCCAGCATAAAATACCCAACTATGTGCCCTTTTTGTGCTCCAAGAGCTCGCCGGATACCTATTTGCCTGCGACGCCGTGTAACAGCAAAACGTGCCTGACCAAATACGCCCAGCGCCGTAACCAAAGACAAACAGACAACGACCCACAGCAGCGTCATACTGGCCGAATACTCGGCCTGATAGCTTTGCTGCTTTACTTGTTCAAACGTTTGTAATTCTTCAACTTTTCTTCCATGACGACGCATAAGATAGTCAACCGTTTGTGCCATAGCCTCTGCCTGCTGGCCTGGCTCAGTACGTATCAGATAATGAACATACTCACTGGTCTCTATAACTTGTGCAAGCACGCTGTGTTCCACAACGGCCCAAAAGCTCCAGGCAGCGTGCAAGGTTTTGACGACCCCTCGCACCTGTTGTGGTCGTTTGTTAATATAGACGGTCTGCCCTACAACCTGACGCCAATCATCGGGGTAAAGTGCCTGTGCGAGCGCTTGTGTAATGATGATCTCAGTTGCGACTCGAAACCCGTCTGTTTCTGCAAACAGCGGTGCCTGTGAAAAGCCTTCACCCGCAACCAGCTCTAACCCCATCGTCTCAAGTAATGTGTTGTCGCCTCCATAATAACCGCTGAGGGTATCGTACTCGCTGTCGGCCTGAGTCGCCACTTCCAGAAACCGTCCCCAGCCAGTCAGAGGTACCCCGGATGTAACTGACGCAGAAGTGACGCCTGGCAAATCATTGATTGCTAACAAATCCTGGTCAATATCCGCAGCCCTTGCCGTAGCGTCTGAGGGCAAATTAGTTAGCACATAAAAGGTATGTTGTTCATCCAATCCACTTGGGCGAGATAATAAACTGTGCTTGTGCAACGCCATATAGGCAGCATTCACTAAAATCATAAACGTCAACGCTATTTGCAACACAAACAACAGAGGTGCAGTGCGACTATAATTCAACGTTTTAAGGATCGGTAACAGGTCTCTCATGATTGCCCCTTTACACACTGTTAAGCTGACTGGCGGGCTCAATACGGCTAGCACGAATCACGGGTAACAAGCCAAATAATACGCTGGCAGATATCGCAATTAAGGGGGTTAACACCACAATAAACAGATCCATTTGCATCAGATCGCTACTCAGATGCTGATAAACCTGGCTACACACCTTCAGTCCCAGCTGTGCCAATATCAACCCAAGTACGCCCCCAAACGTCCCCAGCAACAGGGTTTCAATACTGAACTGATTAAATACCTGCCGTTTGCTGGCACCAACGGCACGGCGCAAACCCACCTCCAGGGTTTTAGTGTGAAACTTCGCCATCATCAGGTTGGTGCTATTAAGCAGACACAGTATCAAAAAGCACAGTGACAGTCCCAATGCCATATAGTTGTCTTGAGAAATGGCTTCACGCTGGGTCAGATATTCCATAGGAGTGCTCAGCTTATTGATGATTTTGCGTTGAAATCGCCCTGATGCACGTTGCTCCTGAACATAAGAATACAGAAACTCTTCATACGCAAGGCGCTCAGAAGAGCCATTAAGCTCGACCCAGAAGTACACCCAGACACACTCCGAGGACAAGAACGCTTCGAATGAGCTGTCTTGGGGATCACGCCAACACTCAAAAGCTTGTAAATTCGACGACCACAGCTCGTTACGCACTTGCGTCTCAAAAGGAATAAATACATCTCTGGGCTTGCGAAAAGCACGCATCGCTTCGCCGTAAAATCTTGGCAGGATGGGCCAGTTGTCCAGAACAGCCACAACTCGGTATTCCAGCGAGCCTAATCGAATAGATTGCCCAACTGAGTTTTGTCCGTTAAATAGTCGCTGGTTCACATCTGCACTGATAACGGCAACCAGCTCTCCTTGCCTGTCTGCTTCAGCCGACCACGGACTGCCAAATCGAATTGGCGCGTTAAATGCGCTAAAAAAGTCCCGGCTGGTCGAGCGTACTAATGTTGTTTTTGCGTCTGAGTCAGCCTGCTGTGGCAATTTAAGTTGATCTCTGTAACCACTGATAGGAACATGGCGTTGCGCCTGGTTGGCGTGCCATAAGTTTTGCATGTCCTGATAGGTAAGGTAAGGAGGAACTCGTTCATCTTCTCCCTGACTGTAATAGGCTTTTTGAGGGTCCCAACTATTGAGCTGAACCAGATAAAGAGAGTCGGCCTTGCCTGGCACGGGATCTTTGTTCATCATATAGCTGATGGTGTAGGTGATCATGGTTGCGGCAATCCCAACTGCAATCGTGACCACAATCAAGGAACTTAATAGTGGAGTCTGTTTGAAGCTTATCCAGGCCAGTTTGAAATAATATCTCATCAGCATGCTTCCTCCACATATTGTTACGCTTATTAACCGCGCAGGGCTGGCGCGAACATTGTTTTATTCGTGCTTCGTTTTGTTCGCCCTTCTGCATATATTTTTACTGAACGACCCTCACACGCTCCGCACTATTAAACATGCGGGTGTCAGAGATAATGACGGTATCACCGACCGCCAATCCGGACAGTACCTCAACCTGTCCCAGACTTTTCGAGCCAAGACTGATCGGTTTTTTCACTGCACTGCCATCATCAAGTACATAGGCATACTTACCACTGTAAGCATCGACAAACTGGCCACGAGGTAAATAGGTCACACCTGACTTTTCTTCCAACACAATACGACTAGTCAAACGTTGGTTTTGCCTGAGGCCGGTAATATCTGTTTCTTTGAAGCGTATCTTGCCTTCGACCTGTCCACGTACAATCTCAGGTGAAATGGCAGTCAACTCGCCAGCATATGCCCGACCATTCAGTGTAATTTGTGCTGGCATGCCCAACGCCAAATCATCCGCATAGTTTTCCGGGATGTTGACCTCAACCTCATAGTGAGATAAATCCACAACACTCAGCAGAGGCTGGTTTTTCGCAACCGAATTCTTCTGATCAACACTCAGGTTGCCGACAATACCATTCACCGGAGAGCGAATTTCCAACGATGCAACGCGTCGCTGCAACTCATCAACCAGCACCTGTTGTGCTTGCAATTCAATTGCACGCGTCTGGATCTCAAATTTCTGGCTTTCTTTTAATAAAGCAACTTCTTTGACTGCAAGGCGGTGTTCTCGCTGCGCATTTTCCAGCTCATCTTTGGCTTTTTGATAATCAATGTCGCTGACAACCTGGTTCTTCTTACCTTCTTCATTACGGCGCATTTCTCGCTTTGCTGCGTTTAATGCCACCATGGCTTTACCCAGGTAGTTTTCTTGTGCAAGATCTTGTTTCTTCGCCTGAATTTTTTCCCGCTCTAACTGAGTGCCCAAACGGGTTAACTCAGCTTGCTCTTGCGCCAACAAGCTCTTAAGTTCGGGGCTGTCTATCTGGGCCAGCGGTTGGTTAATTTCGACAGAATCTCCGGCAGTCACAAGGTAAGTAACAGTCCCTTCTGCCGGGCTATATAATGTGGGCCTGCGCGCTGCGATTACCCTACCCTGGACTGAGATATCCCTGACAAATTCACCACGGCGCACTTGTGCAACGTGGATATTGTCCATTCTGACAGCGCTCTCACCACTTGCCCATGCAAGTATTTGAGGAACAACAAAATATAATGAAATAATTACACCAGCGATGATCAGGAAATAGCGTTTATAGTTATGTTTTTTCTCTAATTGGCTGTCCTGAGCACTGGTATCATCGATATACTGCATCTACTACGTCCTTGAAAATAAAAAGTGTTGATCAATACCGAGTCTGAAAATAGCAAAAATCAAACTAAATGTCACCAAGAATAAACATTTTATTAATATTTTCCTCGTGTAAAAATTTGTTTTGGGAACATTATTTACCTTATATGGTTAATTTACATACAGAGTGTTAGGCCCAAGGTCAGGGATATCACGTGAAGGGATTGAGTTAAGGGGGGTAAAGCGCGGCCTCCATGCCGCCGCAAGTGCTTGGGAATAACTGTAAATACTGCATAATCGTAATCTAAACTGGACGCCACCTCCTATTTTGCACAGTTAGGGTCAAATAATTTATCTACTTTGTTAAAAATACTGTTCAGCCCTATGCGGCTCTGTTGAACTGGCGTGCTAACAACAGCTCACTGTCGCGTAACGCTCGTTTGATCACCTGCATCATGTTCTTGCCTTTTGCCCGAACAGAAACACTCGGTAATCCGGGCAACAACACTTCCACCTTACAGATCGTCAGCATGCCGTGACGCTGACAAGGCTGCTCATCCACATCTATCCGCACTTTGCGAATATGGGCCGCATAACGCATAAATTTGTTCGTTGCTAATCTGGAGAGTTGCGACTTAGTCGCCTCTGCAATGCGCTTTCCCGTTGCTCTGAAATTCAGTTTCATAATGCCATCAACCTCTTGAACAAAGCCAGTCAACAAATGGAGTTGAACTCATATTGTTGCGTCGTTGAGGTTAATCTACTAATGTATTTAAAAAGAAAAAAGCTGATAAATTCTTAGCGAAACGTCGAATATTACGAATGATTACAAACATAAATTATAACCACCTGTACTACTTCTGGCAGGTAAGCCGCCACGGCAGTATCGCTGCGGCTAGTAAGATACTACACCTGACACCTCAGACCATCAGTGCTCAGATCACCAGCCTGGAGCAACGCCTTGGCAAACAATTGTTTTTAAGAGAAGGGCGAGGACTAAGGCTGACCGAGTACGGACAACTGACACAACAATATGCGGATGACATGTTCGCCATAGCCGAGGAGTGGCTGGAAACGACCAAAGGTGATCTCGCATCGATTAACCGAACGCTAAAAGTGGGCATTTCAGATGCTCTGCCAAAGTCGCTGGTATCAAAATGGCTCGCCCCTTTAATTGACAATGAGCGGATCTCAAACCTCCACTGCATTGACGGGCAACAAGCAGAGTTACTGGCGCAAATGGCCACACATAAACTGGATCTGGTATTGGCAGACAAACCGTTAGACGGTGATACACCATTTAAACTCTTTTGCCATGAAATAGGGAAAAGTCAGATCGGGTTTTATGGCGCGAAACACACTCAGGCCATAACCAGCGATAACTTTCCAGCCGCGCTCGCCGAGACGCCCATTATTTTACCAGCAAAAAACAGCCCGGTGACCAGTGCAATTCAGTACTGGCTTAATGAGCAAAAAATCGAGATTTCGGTCGCAGGCCATGTAGATGACAGTGCATTGATGAAAGCGCTTGGTCAACAAGGGTTTGGTGTATTCCCTGCGCCTTTATCTGTACGTGACGAAATTGAACGTCACTACGACGTGAGTTTTATCGGTGCAATCGCCAACGTTTACCAGAACTATTATGCCTTTACACCAGACAGGCTCATCAAAGATTCGATTTACTCGGAGTTTGTGCAACATGCCCGGGGGATTGACGATAGCAAGGAATTGACGTGAATAAACCTAAAATAGCCATTCACTATTGTGTCCTGTGTCAGTGGTTGCTGCGCAGTGGCTGGCTTGCCCAGGAGCTGCTATCTACCTTCTCTGACGAGCTGGCAGAGGTCGCACTGGTTCCGGCCAGTAAGGGAGTCTTTAAAATCTATTACAATGACACCTTAATTTGGTGTCGCGAGCGCGATGGCGGATTTCCTGAAGCAAAAATATTAAAACGTCGGGTACGAGACCAGCTTGATCCTGAGCGCTCAATGGGCCACATTGATACTTAGGTCATCATAACCCGACGATTCAAAGGGCCGTATAATTCAGTTACTGGCAGAGTTAATCCCACTAAAGTGGTTATGTCTTCATGCAGTTTGATATTAAAGCTTAAAGCGTTCAATTAACTGGGTTAACCTGGCCGCAAAGCCGCTCAGTGACTCGCTGTCTTTGGCCATAAACCCCATTTCCTGCGAGTTACGAGAGGCTGTTTCCTGCACTTCTTTCATCAGGTCTGCGATGCGCTCACAGTGTTCGGCCTGATGATTTGCAGCATCCAAAACCTGCTCACTCAATACCGTCGCTTGTTCAATCGCGTCACTGACTTGTGACATATTACTTGCCAGCACTTCACTTTGCTCTGCGCACTCCTGTACATCTTGTTGTCCGCTTTGAATTAAAGTCGCAGTCGAATGAGTATCAGCTTGCAAAGCCGCAATCATTTTGTTGATCTCCTGGGTCGCATTTTGTGTGCGAATAGCCAACTGCCTCACTTCGTCTGCCACCACTGCAAACCCTCTTCCCTGCTCACCGGCTCTGGCTGCTTCAATGGCGGCATTGAGCGCCAATAAGTTCGTTTGCTCAGCGATTGCAACAATGGTATCCAGGATTTGGCCAATACTTTCGCTGTGGTTTCTAAGTCCGTCCATCGCACTGACCGACTCAGCCATTCTGCTATTGAGCGACATGATCTTCTGCTTATTTTGCATGACACTTTGCGTTGTTTCGTGATTCAACGACTGGGCGCGCTTGAGCCCGGCCACGCCATGCTCAGATTGTTCCGACACATCCACTGCGCTGCGGGCGATGTTCGATGCAATACTGAGTGCGTTGCCGGTACGTTCTACCTGAGCAGTTGTTCGGGTAGTTAGCGTCTGACTACGTTCCAGCGATGTACCAGCGAGATTTTTTAATTCATGTACCTGGGTGTCGATCTCTTCAAGTAGACCACTCAAATTTTGCTTTACCTGATTAATGTTGTCAGTAAGCGTGCCAAACTCATCATCCTGACGCTTAACAATTTGTCGAGAAAAATCGCCACTTGCAATGTATCTGAGCATCTTGTTTACTGCAGCCAGTGGGATCAACATCGCGCGGCTGGTAGACAGTGCAATCCCGATTGCAAGCACTGCAAAAACTATTACTAACAATATGGCCGCATTTTTAGACTGCTCGATAATCAGATCGGACTCCTGCTGATAAAGATCAAACTGGCTCTGCGCATGGCTTTGAATACTGTCAATCTGAGAAAACAGCGTCTGATATGCTTGCTCTGCTTGCTGGTAGCTCTGTATCGCCATTTTCTGCCCTTCATGACGACGACCCAGAGCCTGATACAAAGTTCCCGGCGCTTTAAGCTGCTGAGTTATTTTTCCCCATGCTGGCTCAAACTGCTGTAACAGAGGCTCTACGGGTAATCCGACAGACTGGCGTTTTAGATAAGTAAAATTGTCACTGATGTTGTCTACTATGAAGCCAACATCTTCACGGTGAGTGGCAAAGCCGTCAGGCCCAACCTGTGCAAGCGATTGCACATTATTTTCCAGTGTAAACAACAGATCGTCTATCCTGATCCCAGTTCCCGCCACTTCGTCTCTTAGTCGGCTGTTGGGTGTTTCTATCAGTTCAATATCCAACATTGCCGAGCCAGCTGTGTTTCTTTGTTCAAAGAACTCTGTAACGCCTCGCTGAATATGAGTTGCTGCCTGAAACTGACTCAGTCGTGCTGTAAACAGGGCCTCTGATAATTGCTGTAACTCTGAGCGGATCCGATTTACTTCTCGCAAAGGTTGCGTCAGCCGTGGATTGTCTTTAGCACGCGCCTCTAAATCAGCCAGTAACAATTGAGCCCTATCTTCCGCCTGACTAAACGCCAACTGTACTTGCCTGACACTACTTTCATCGTCCGCACTGTATGTTTTTGAAACCAGGTTTCTAATTCTTAGCTGTTGTTGCTGAAACTGTTCAGCGGCATGCAAGATAGGCTGGGCGGTGTCGGTTACTTTGTGATTGGCATGCTGAATTTCCAGCAGTGCCCAGTATGCCAGCCCACTGGCAATGACCAGCAACATACCGATCCCCCCGAAGCCCAGGGTAATTTTGTGTTTTATGGAAAGCTGCAACGGCAACATGGCTATACCTTCCTTTACTGCCGTCTCAGTTTTTCCTGGCGGCAACGCTAAATATTCGAGTTGTTTAGTAAAATATATAACATAAACATAGACGTAATTATTGCATTTAGAAACAAAATACCTGATTTTCGTATCTAAATCACACCAATTCGCGTTACCTGACTACTTGTTGGCATCTTTGTGTATTTGCTCCAGTAAGTCTTCATCTCCAATCATGCGTTGCATCAGGTTGTATACCTGACTGTCTATATCATTGTTATAGAGCTTCAATATGTCATTGGCCAGTTGCCGTTTTAAACCTGGATACTGTTCATCATTGGCTTGATAATATTGCGCCATCAGGCCTTCAGCAGCCGTTGCGCGCATGTAATCGTTGCTTTCCTTTTCGACTATATCAAGTAAAGAGCGGGCGATACGCCCGTCTACGACCGGTGTTTGAGCTACCACGTCCAGCGCCTGAACGCGCAATTTATCGTCGTACTGACCTCGACTGATTTTGATGACTGCATCTACAGTATCGTAGCTCATAGTGTCCATTTGCGTACGATTAAGCACATACATATTCATCTGTAACTGACCCATAGCGGACAGACGATCAATCACAGGTAAACTCTCATCCAGAACCTTTTGTTGTAACTGTTTAGAGAGTTTATCTGCGTACTCAGGGTCAGTCTTTAGGCGCATTTCATAATCATCAGGCAGGTCTTCGTAAAAACCATACACAGGATTGCTTTCGCGATGTTCAGCTCTTTCGCGTTGCTCTTTCTCTTCCAGAATAGCTAATACTGATGCCTCAAGAGATTGAGCGGCCCCGGGTGATGAAAAGGCACGATTCTCCAGCTCTAACACACGTTCCTGCAAGTAGCGCACTTGTTCTTTTAGTTGCTGAATATGCTGCAGACCTTGCTCGGATTCTTCCGGTCGGTCAGTGGTCAACGGCTCGTTTTGCGACACAAGCTGTTCCCGTTCTCCCAATTGAGTATAGTGAGTAAGCTCTTGCCCTGGCGGTTGAGTAAAGTGGCCGTAGAGCGCGATGCACAGCGCACTGATTGAAAAAGTAAACGACAGTGTGGTTTTTAATTGTGACATATATTTCCTCTCAAGCCTGGCAATCTACACAAAAAGCATTGCTTTTGCATCGAGAATACTGTTAAAAGTTGTACCTCCACAAAACAGATCGGCAAAGCAACAAGGATTCAGGATGATAGCCCGTTGGAACACGATAAAAATAAGTGTCTTAATCATCGCATTAGCAATGCTCGACCTGCTTTTAACCCTGCTCGGCGTTTGGTCTGTACAAGGAGAGACACGCGTCTGGGTTGTGAGTTTCGAAGCGCTGACTTTGCTCTTGCTACTGTCCAACTGCTTAATAATAAGACAATCGATCTATCAACATCAATACGCTCAAAATTGCCGACTATTTGCAAACTTGGCCGTTATGTCTGTTTTGTTTTGTCTGGCCGGCGACCTGGTTAACTTCAATCTGACGCAAAGTTACTTTCAACACGGTACAGTAGTAAAACATGATTACCTGGCTGATTCTGTGTGGTTTTTTATGCCCGGCTATCTGTTCTTATACTTGGCCTGCTGGCGTTTGTTAAACTACTCAGGTGTTCAGGTGGTTTACTTTATGCTTGCCGTGCTGCTCACTGCACTACTGGCATTATGCAGTTACCTGTCTATGCACCTGCCTGACAGCGGCTGGTATATTACGCTCCTAACAGGCAGCTACGCCGTCTTTATTGCTCAGACTACCCTGCTGGGTTTTTGCCTGCTAACTCGTTCCAGCCTGCCAAAAGTGCCCAGATTCTACCTGGCGTTTGGCTTGATACTCGCCACGGTGGCCGATGCACTCATCGGACAATTTTGGATTTTTGGCAATGAGGGGCAAGGTTATTACCCACAGATCAGAGCAATCAATTGGGTATTTTATATCACTTCACAGGCTATCGTTATCCATTTGCCCCTTGTTGCACTGGCACAGGCTCATAGCTCAAGCCGTACCTGCGCAGCTGATGCAGGTTTTGCAAAGTAATAGCCCTGAATATGGTCACATTTTTGCTCCAAAAGAAAGGCCAGCTGCTGCTCTGTCTCAACCCCTTCTGCCACCACTTTTAAGCGCATATTGTGAGCCAGGCTAATAATCGCCCGCACCACCATTTCGCATTTTTCGTCTTCTCCCAACTTGCGAACAAACTCACGGTCTATTTTTAGTGTGTCGATCGGCAGGTGTACCAGATAACTAAACGATGAATAGCCCGTGCCAAAGTCATCTATCGCTACGGCAATCCCCAGGCGTTGAAAGGCATTAAGAATTTCAATTGCCTGTTGGGGGTTTTGTATCATCATCCCTTCCGTTACCTCTACTTCGATGGCATCAGCCGGTAATTGATACTTTTGCAGCAAATAAAACACCATTTCGGGCAACTCCTCTCGCTGCAGTTGCTCCATCGACAAATTAACCGCAATGCAGGGTGGGTTGAGCATTTCGGATCGCCACTTTTTTGCCTGCAAGCAGGCCTGTTCAACAACCCACTCACCCACTTTATTGATCAACCCCATTTCCTCAAGCTTAGGAATAAAAACATCCGGGCCCACCCTGTTGCCGTCGGCGGGAAACCAACGTAACAAAGCTTCTACCTTGTTGACTTTGTTATTTGCAATGTCCCATTGCGGCTGATAGTGCAACTCAAACTCCTGATGCTCGATGGCCGCCCGTAGCTTTTGTTCCAGTTCCAGAGATTCCAGAGCTTGCAAATGCAGTTCTTCGGTGAAAAACTGAAAGTTCTGTCCTCCCTGTTTTTTGGCCCGATACATTGCCAGTTCAACTGCCCTTAATACACTGACGCTGTCTTCACCGGCACCAGGGAAACGCGCTATGCCAATGCTCGGGCCAATGTAAATTTCGTTACCCCGAATATGGTAAGCACCCGATAAATGACTGAGCAAATGTTCAGCAAGTACAGCTTCGTTTCTGACATGCTGCTCAATAAAGTTCTCCAGCAGAATCACAAATTCATCGCCGCCAATCCGAGCAACAATATCTCCATCACTGACCGTTTTGACAATCCGGTGGCCCACTTCCTGAAGTAAAATATCACCCAGCTCGTGACCAAACTGGTCGTTGACCTGCTTAAAATGATCTAAATCGAGATGCAGAAGTGAAAATTCCCGACCATGCCTGAGGCTACGTTTAATCGCCTGCTGCAAGTGTTTTTCGAAAGTGCTGCGATTTACCAGGCCTGTCAGAGTATCAAACTGAGATAAACGACTCAGCTGTTCTTCAATACTGCGCTTTTGGCTAATATCCTGAAAGGCGATAACCACACCAAACAAAGTATTGTTTTCATAGATGGGCGTGGCAATAAACTCAGCTGGAAACATGCGTTTTTCTTTATCCTTGAATAACCCGTATGAATCCCGATAGGTATACCCCTTGGTACAGTGCTCAAATATTTTGCAATTTTCCCAGTTTGCAATACCGGCAAGTGATGTAGATAGACAGATAAACTCCGCAATATCAGCGCCCACCAACATATTTTCATTTAAGCCCAGTATTTTTTCGGTCGCCGGATTGGTATAAGTAATCCGACCCTGAGTATCGACTCCTAAAATCCCTTCGCCAATCGACTTCAACAAGAGGCGGTTCTTATTTTCAAGTTCCTGAATATCATGGAAAGATTGTAAAAGCTTCGTTCTTTGCTGTTCCAGCTCAAGAAAAACCTGCACTTTACTGTACAACGTGTGCGCATTAATGGGTTTAAACAAATAGTCGACCGCACCTACCTCATATCCTTTAAACTCCAGCGCTTCGGTATGATCTGCGGCAGTGATAAAGATAATTGGCGTATGCTTGGTTTCGTCATTCATACGTAGCAAAGAGGCCGTTTCAAAGCCATCAATGCCTGGCATCATCACATCCAGCAGAATAACCGCGTACTTGTGGCGTAATACCAGCGACAATACCTCATGACCCGACTCGGCAGAGTGAAAATTGGCACGCATATCCGCAAGGATTTTTTTCACCACTCTGTGGTTTTCGGGTCTGTCATCAACAATCAAAATCGTTGGTTTGGTGCAGTCATCTTCGTGCACCTGATTTCGCTTTAGTGCTTCCATAAATCATCCTGGTTTGTTTCTTTCCAGCTCCTTCAAGCTTAGTACAAAAATCGCATCTTCCAGCCCGAAACTTAGATATTACCCTAAGTCTTTAGTCCTAGTTTTTGACCCGGTACTTTACGATAAAGCGTTGCAGCATTGTCCAGTAACTGCCATCGTTCACTGGTGTCCAGATAATCGAGATTTTCCAGCCGCCCTAGCCCTAAAAAACCACTGTGATGCAGGCTTTGATCAAACAAATCGACAACCCGCTTTTTTAGAGTACTATCAAAATAAATCATCACATTACGGCAAAGTATCAACTGCATTTCCCCGAACACCCCATCGCAGACCAAATTATGATTGGCAAACACGATATTTCGAGCCAGCTCCATTCGAATCTTGCTGCTGTGATATTGAGTCGAAAAGTGCTCATGAAATGGGGTATCGTGTGATATGGCCAGCTGATTATAGTTTTGCTCTCCCTGCTGCATAATTTCTTCAGTAAAAATACCTACTTTGGCTTTTTCCAAGATACGGTCATTAAAGTCGGTCGCATAGATTTTTGCCCTGTCATATAGGCCATGTGCCTTTAGCAATATGGCAAGAGAATACACCTCTTCCCCCGTGGCACAGCCGGCGTGCCAAATTTTAAAGTAAGGGAAAGTCTCTAATACGGGGAGTACATGTTGCTCCAAAGACTGAAAAAAGGCGGGATCTCGGAAAAACTCCGTCACACTGACCGACAGCTCCTGAATCAGCTTGTGCATGTACCCTTTTTCATATAACACTTTGGGGATTAAATGAGAAAAATGGGGCACATTGTCCATGAGCATACAATTTTGCAGACGCCGGATCAGCGTACTGCGAGCATACTGTGAAAAATCGTAGCCACTGCGCTGGTATAATACATCCAGCAGAATGTCGACTTCCAACAGTTGCTCAGGAGTTAGCTTTCTCTCAGAGTCTTTGCCCTGCGTGAGGTTAATGGAGTCTGTCACTTGCATTTTGCGTTTCGTATAGCCAGATTTTCATCATAGAAATCAATACATTGATATCAACCGGTTTGGCAAGGTAATCACTGGCTCCAGCCTCAAGGCATTTCTGTTTATCTTCACTCATCGCCTTGGCGGTTAATGCGATAATGGGAAGGCTCTGGGAAATATCTGCACGAATGTGCCGCATGGCTTCAAAGCCATCCATTACGGGCATCATAATATCCATCAGGACCAGGTCAAATTGTTCACTTTGCTGTAGCTTTTCCAGAGCCAGTTGACCATTGTCTGCCATGGTCACGGCCAGGCCTTGCTCTTTCAACAACTTGGATAAGGCATAGGTGTTCCGCAGATCATCATCGACCAGAAGTACATGAAAGCCCGATAAATCAACGGGCTGGCTGATAATATCATTTTGCTTAGAGGCTATCACACTGGGTGGCAGCTGCTGCTCTACTGAGTGTAAAAAGAGCTCGACTTCATCTTGCAAGCGCACCGGCGCGTGATCGGTTTTCAGTACAATTTTATCTGTAAAGCGCAACAGTTGATGGTATTCATCCCGGCTCAAGTCTTGTGCGGTATAGACTATAATTGGCGGCAGAGTCAGGCCCGATTCTGCATCCATTCTTTCAAGCAATTCAAAACCCGATATATCCGGCAGGTTCAAATCAACAATACAACAGTCTATCTGATGTTGTTTCAACACCTGCATAGCTGTGCCGCCATCGTTGGCAACATGTAGCTCTAACCCCTTTTGCTGCAAAACCTGCTTAATCACTTTACAGGCATCGGTATCATCTTCTACTAAGAGCAAATGTTTAATGTGCTTTTGCAGCAAGACCTCGAACTTTGCGAAAACCTGTTCCAATTGCTCTAAAGACACGGGTTTAGTTAAAAAGTCGATGGCGCCTTTTTGCAGCGCTTTTGGATCCTTGTTTTTGCCCGAGACTATATGTACCGGAATTTGGCGTGTTTTAGGCTCCGACTTTAAGGTGTCCAATAACATCATGCCATCCATATCCGGCAGTCCGATATCCAATATCACCGCGCTGGGCAGCGCTTGCTGTATCATGTTCAGTGCCTGCTCAGCTTGCGAACACACTAGCGGGTCAAACTGATGTTTGCGGGCAATATCAGATAAAATACTGGCAAATTGACTGTCATCTTCCACAATCAAAATTGTACTATTGCGTTCTGGGGCTGAAGCGGGTCTGACATCTGTGGTGACCATAACATCAGCACTTAAAGATTGCTGCTCAGCCAGCAGTGCATCATCATGCGCTTTCACAAAGTCGTTTTGCTGAGCAACCTGGTTTGCTGGTAAATCCGGTTGAGACTGTGGCTCACCCTGCTCTTCATGATCGGGTTGTTTATGGCGTGGAATATACAGAGAAAAGGTACTGCCCTTATTCACCTCACTGACCAACTGGATCTCTCCGCCCAATAACAGGCTAAACTCTCTCGAAACGGTCAATCCCAAACCTGTACCTCCAAAAGCCCGACTGGTTGACCCATCTGCTTGCTGGAAAGCTTCAAAAATCGCTTTTTGCATGCCTTGCTCGATTCCAATGCCTGTATCTCTCACCACAAAGCTCAAGCTGTTATCCGGAGTCAATGTTGAACTGCTAAACCGAACGTCGCCGGCAACGGGTTCAATGCATAGTTCCACATAACCTTGTTCCGTAAACTTGAAAGCATTTGACAGTAGGTTTCGAAGTACCTGCTCCAGTCTCAGCTCGTCTGTTTCTATGTCCTTCGGCGCCAACGCAGAAACCGTGATTTTAAACTCAAGATTTTTTTCTTTTGCAACCGGGTCAAACTGTCTTTTTAGTCGGGCTACAAAACTGTGTAAATCAACTCGGTCCGAAATCAACTTAAGTTTTCCCGCCTCCACTTTTGACAGATCCAGGATCTCATTAATTAAGGTCAGCAAAGACTGGCCACCGTTATAAATCACCTCAATGTCCTCAAGCTGATCTTGGGTTAAATTGCCTTCAGAGTTCCGGGCTAACGACTGTGACAATAGTAGTAAGCTATTGAGCGGCGTTCTCAATTCGTGAGACATGTTGGCCAGAAACTCAGATTTGTATTTGCTCGATACGGCCAGTTGTTCAGCACGATGTTGCAACTCAATTCGGGCATTTTCAATTTCAATTTTTTGCTTTTGTAAGGTGTCTGTACGCTCTGTAAGCTCAGTATTGGTTTGGGTAAGCTGGCTTCTTTGTTCTCTGAGCTCTTCTTCCGAGCGCTTGAGCTCCTGTGTTTGCTGCTCCAGCTCCTCATTGGCGGCTTTAAGGTCTTGCTGCTGAGATTCAAGCTCTTCCGCTTGTTGTTGCGACTCTTCCAGCAGCTCTTGCAATCGCCCCCGAGATTGAGCGGATGTAAGCGCCTGAGCCTGTTTATCTGCGCTTTGCTCGAGCCACTCTATATCTATAGCCTTGAAAGGTTTAGTGTTCCCGAGTAAAAGTACCCCCAAAACGGCGCCATTTTGTAATCTGTCGACCAGGGGGACCGCGACAATAAATTTAGCCGCAGAGTGACCGAGCCCGGATTCAATCTCAAGCGGTATATGATCAGCGGGTAAATCAGAAAAGCACATCACCTTGCCTTCTAACACCGCCTGACCAGCTAACCCTTCACCAGCCATAAACTCGTTGCTCGCAGAATTGCGATGTTTATATGCAAAACTACTGACAAGCTTAAAACCGCCCCCTTCTTTTGCGTACAATACGCCGACCTCAGCCCCGGTATGTTTGGTGCAAAAATCCACTGAAGCCTGATAAATATCTGTAACGGTTCGAGCGCCAGTCAATAAGTCAGAAAACTCAGATAACCCCGCTTTTAACCAACTCTGCGACTCTAGTTGCAGTTTACTCTCTCTTAATTTCTTGGTCATCGAGTCAAGCGCTTTGCCCAGCTGGTCTTGCTCCCCTTTGGGCACAAAGTCTGTCTGGTAGTAGCCGTTTTCTATTAACTTCACATGTTGTGTGATTGCTCTGAGTGTTTCTGTCATACGTGACAAAGATTTTGACAACCGAACAATTTCAATGCTGCCTTGGAGCTGAACATTGGTGCTAAAGTCACCATCAGCCACTTGCTCTGCAACTTCAATAGACTGGCTAACTGATTGCCCTATCTGCTTATTGATTAGGTATGCGATAAAAGTTGTAATCACTGCTGCCAGCACGAGCGCAATGACAGAGAACAAAGACAGCTCAGCTAAACTTTGTTGGTTAGACATGAGGCTGTTGTCGGCAAGTCGTTGCTGGGCTATCTCTATTTCGATCAGCTGGTTTTTAAGTGCGCGCGTTAGCGGACCTAACTGCTCTTGCCAGATGCTTTCAGCCTGATCCCAATTAGCACTCCGCCTGAACTCAAACATGTCTCTTACCAGCCCCCAGTATTCGACACGTAAACGTGTAATTTTCTGAAATTGCATTATTTGTTGTTCATCCAGCAATGCCTGTTGCTGCTGAACATTTAACCAGGCGTCTTCATGCCAAGAGTGATATTCCTCAAAGTCCCTGAAATAGGACTCCTGATTACTGAGTAAAAATGCTTTTGCAGCGCTCATTGCACTCGCAAAGCTGGCCCTAAAGTCAGCCAGATGTTTTAGAAGCTGTTTACGCTGCTCTCCCGCAGCGAGTTCTTCTTCTCGCTCTATCAACAGGGTTACCGCATTTTGGATCCGCTCAGCTCTGGGCATTGCCTGATTAAACAGAATTTGTAACCCCGGAAAGTTCTCTTCGGTTTGGGCCACAGCTTCTATTTTCTGCTGCACTAGCCTGGCTTCGCCCAGCTTTTCTTCCAGCCTTACAACCTGGTCACGATTCAACGCAGATAAAGATAGTCGCTTTATCTTGAAAAGAGACTCATCAATGTTTTGCCAGGCTTCGCGTCTTCCTTGCAGGTGCTGTTGACCACCTCCAGCCATCCAGGATTTCAGCTCGAGTTTAGAGTCCTCAAAATTCGATCTCAGTGCCTGCATATGCTTTACACTGGTCAGTTCATTGCTACTAAAGTGAGTGCTGCTGCGCTCCAGCTCAGCAAGCTGAAAAAGTGCCGTAATAACAATTGCAGCGGGGATAACAAAGGCGAGTACAAACCCCGCACTAATGCGCGTGCTTAACGTATTTAACTCCATTATTCCTTCTCTCTGTCCAGTGCCAGTCCATTTATTCTTGAAATACTCACTCAGAGTATAGTCACGCAGTCACAAGTTAGGGCAATTTTTTGCCTAAAATTCACCCGATTGATGAGAGAGAAAATTCTAATCTGAGCCACTCAAATAAAGCCACCATTTCTGGCCGGAGCCATTGGCATTTGGGGGCTACCAGATGGTAAGAAAATGCCAACTTGATTGGTTCAACCGGGAGTTGCTCTAACTCTCGACGATTCAGGGCATGATGTACAATGTGGTGCCAACCCAGGGCCATACCCTGACCATGTTTGGCCGCCCCTATCGCCAGACCCACATGGCTGAAGGTGTTAACACGCGGCACCCGAGCGTCTGATGGGTTAAAGCGATTCAGCCATGCTTCCCAACCAAGATTTGCTGGCGCATCCTCGACCCCACCACGATAAGCCAGTAAGGGCACTTGCCCAATCCAGTCTCTGACCGAAGACAAATGAGGATATTGCTGGCGAAGCGTCGGTGAAATCACGGGATAGGTATACTCATCGGCCAGCCAGCGACTGTCCAAATTAGCAAACTCTCCCCGACCAAAGTGCAGATGACCATGAACCCGATTGCTGGCGAAATCGGCCAGCTGGTCCATTGCAATCAGCTCCAGTTGAATGGCAGGCAGCGCTGTGTATAAGCGACTGAGCCTGGGCAACAGCCAGTGTTCCAGTAATGAAGGGATCACCGCAAGAACGAGAGTCTGCCTGTCAGTTTGCGCCTTAAGTCTGGCCTGGCGGATCCCTGCGTTGATTTGTGCCAGTCCGTGATTGACATCCGCCTTTAGTAACTTGCCTGCAGGTGTCAATATTACGCCTTTGGATTTTCTGTAAAACAACTGCACATTGAGCTGATGCTCCAGTTGTTTCATTTGGTGGCTAATCGCGCTGGGGGTTTTGTGCAGGATCTGACCGGCTTTGGTGAAACTCAGCTCAGCTGCGACCACGGCAAAGCTTTGTAGTGCAGTCAGCGAAATATTTGCCTCAATCATGATGTGAATATACTTAACAACAGGTTGAGTTATTATCGCTTTTACTCATAGCAATTCAACTCCATACTGATGTCAGTCATCAAAATCTGGAGCAATAAAATGTCCCAATATCATGCAACTATTCGTTGGCAGCTCAACCACAATGAACGTTTTACTGAACAACAATACAGCCGCGCACACCACTGGCAATTGGGTGGCGGAGCGAAGCTCGAAGCTTCTGCATCACCACACATAGTGCCACAGCCATATTCAGTGCCTGAATATGCGGATCCGGAAGAAGCGTTTGTTGCCTCTTTATCTAGTTGTCATATGCTATTTTTCCTTCACCTGGCTGCAAAATCAGGCTTTGTGGTGGAAAGTTACGAAGATAGGGCTGTTGGCACCCTCAGTGAAGACAGCACAGGTAAAATGGCCATGACCCAGGTTATCCTGCGCCCCGAAGTAACTCTGGCAGCACATAATACGTATGATCAGATGAGCCTGAACACGTTACATCATCAGGCTCATGAGCTATGCTTTATTGCCAATTCTGTTAAAACCGAGGTACTGGTTCAACCGGTGTAACCGGAAAAATGGATCGTCAGCGTAAATTGCTGATCCGAATGCGAATGATGCTGCTCCCGCCAGCCAAAACATGTACATACGCGGGCAATAATTTGGGTACCTAACCCCTGACCGTGATGTGCTTGTTGTTGACCCACTCGATTGGAAAAGGTCATGCCACTATTATCCAGTGTTACAACGAGTGCGCCTTCACCATGTTGCAGCGCGTTTTTGCCCAGCTGCGTCAGGAGTAAGGTCAACAGACGCAGCTGAACTGGCTGGCTGACTGGCTCTGTTGGCAGATTCAGCTCTATGCACAGACCTTGTTGCAGCCAAATCTGTTGCCAGCTTATCAGAACCCCACTCAGTTCAGTTACTGTCAGACGTGCCTGATCGGCTCGGCACAGCAACAAAATAGCCTCACTCAGCGAAACCAGATCCTGACCTGCTTGTTCAAGCTGAGTTAATAAAGGTAAAGCATCTAAAGGCAGCTCATCCAGCTGCCCAAATCGTGCCAGCGTATTTTGGATCTGTGCCAGTGGCGTATTAAGTTCGTGACTTAAAAAGGCGGAATACAGCCGCTCCTGTTGCTGGGCATAGTCTTGTGCGTAGGCATCAGTGGCGGCGAGAATAGACTGAGAAGCAAACTCTTCAAACTGGGCTGGGTTGCTATCTGGTGACTTCAAAGACGCAGTGAGTTGTTCAGACTCGCGCACAATACGTTGATGAGTGGGCCACCATATCAGGGCGGCAAGCACAAACAGCGCCAGCGTCAGGGCAATAAACACCACCAGCAGGCTGGGCGAATCCTGCCCGGCAATACGATGTACAATGTACAGCGGTTCGGACGGCATCTCTGCATAGCGCAGAATATACACATAGTCTTCCCCTAGTGTGAGCAACTGTGTGAATTCCCGAGCCTGTTCGTCAGGCCCCAACCCATGACGCGCAAAAGTACGCTGATAGTCTGTGGGCAGATCTTGCCAGTGACCCATCAACTTGCCGGTATCCTCATAAGGTAATTTTAGCTGGCCCGACAGCGCCACCTCCAGATCCTGATAAAGATAATACTCTGACGTGCCATCCCAGGCATAGTGATAAACCTGACTGGCTACCCAAATCCAGATCAAAGAAAAGATGCTAAACAGCAAAAACAATCGCCTGGCCAGATACCACCTGAGCGTTTTTTGCTTCATGGCGTGGTTTCTCTCAACGCTACGCCCTGTCCCTTGAGCGTGTGTATCACTGACGCTTCATCCCCCCGGCTCAGATTATGCCTCAGCCGCGTTATCAATGACTTATACATATTGTTGTTCACCTCACTGTCCGGCCAGATATGGCGCAATATTTGGACTTTACTGACAGGAGCCGGAGCCTGCTCAGCCAGTAATGCGAGCAATTGCCATTGCTGAGGCGATAACACTATGGTGCGACCGCCTCGCCGGGCAATTTTTGCCGAAAAGTCGATATGCAGATCACCCAGCTCAAAGACCTGGTTTTGTTTGCTTACTTTACCCGTTAACAGCTTGATTCGTACTGCCAATTCCGGAAGCGCAAAGGGTTTGGTTAAGTAGTCGAGTGCACCGGCATCAAATGCAGCCAGCTTATCATCCAGTGCCGTTGCGGCAGTGCAGAATAATACCGGAGCGTCAAACCCCGCCAGTGTTTGTTGCATCAAACTCAAAGCATTACCATCAGGCAATGCCATGTCCAGAACAATCGCATCGTATTCATCAAACGCGGCATTTTTAGCCGCAATTTCTTTTGCGCTGGCAAGCGTTGCGGCATAATCCACGTCAATCCCTTCAGCGTTAAGAAAGTCGATGGTTTGCGCAGCCAGAACCGAGTCGTCTTCAACCAATAAGATCAGCATTTAACCTCTATACTGTTACCTTGTGGTTACCATGCTATTGATAGTGTATCGGCATCAACGAGGAGTCAACAATGCGAGCAACAAAGATGATCACCAGCAGCGTTCTGATAGCCGGTTTAGCCCTCAGTGGCTGTAACTCAGACAATCAAACAACGAGTCCAACTACGAAGCCGACAAGCACCCCGAATGTAGCGCAGACCAGTGATATTAATAGCGCCACTATGGTCTTTACCAATGGACGAATATACACAGTGAATACTGAGCAACCATGGGCACAGGCCGTGGTGCTGCAAGACAACAAAATTGTCCTGGTTGGCAGCAATGAACAAGCTCAGCAGTATATCGGCGAAACCACACAGCACATTGATTTGCAGGGCAAGATGATGCTGCCCGGCTTCCATGACGTGCATATGCACCCGCTTGAGTCAGCCTCGGAGGCGACCCAGTTTACGGTGCCTGCCGCAGCAACCGCCGGAGAGTACATAGACGAAGTAGCTTACGCAGCCAGCCAACATCCCACGGCTGCCTGGCTGATCGGCTATGGCCATGAGATATCAACGCTGCTGGAGATGTCTGATTCTCCGTTGGCGGTACTCGATGAAGCCGTGCCTGACCGCCCGGTGATCATTATGGAACAAACTTCTCACTCTATGTGGGTAAACAGTAAAGCTCTGGCGCTTGCTGGCCTGTCCGCCAGAAGCATTGACCCTATTGGTGGGGTGCTGGGTCGCGATGAGCAAGGGGCGCTCAACGGTATTTTGTACGACAATGCGGGCAACCAGGTCATGGAGCTGGCCATGCAGTCACTTCCGGAAGCTGCACAGAGTGACTACCTGGGCCTGATTGAATACACCATGCCTGAGCTCAACAAGGCAGGCATCACCTCCATCAGTGATGCGCGCACCTACTGGCAACGTGATCACCTGGAAACCTGGCAGCGCGTTGCGAAAGAAGGCAAATTAACACTGCGCGTCGCGCTGGGGTTATGGGCTTACCCACAAATGAACGACAATACCCAACTGGCAAAACTTAAATCTTTGTACCAGAGTAACCCGGCTGAGCTGTTACAGGTTAACCAGGTCAAGTTCTATATGGACGGTATTTTAGTCAATACCACAGCAGCAATGCATGAACCCTATCTGGAAAACTGGCTGGAACTGGATGGTAATCGGGGGCTAAATTACTTCTCTCAGGCTCGACTTGAAAAGTATATCAAAGCACTGGAGCCTACTGGCTTTGACTTTAACATCCACGGTATTGGTGACCGTGGTATTCATGAAGCGTTGAACGCAGTTGAAAAGGCCTCTAATGGACAAGCCCGCCACAGAATTACCCATCTGGAGGTCATTGACCCTGCTGATTTACCACGCTTTGATAAGCTGGGGGTGATTGCCGATGCACAAGTTGCCGGCGACTTTACAGATCCGAGCCACTGGCCCGACACCATCCCCTTAATTGGGGCGGAGCGGGCGCAGGATTTGGTGCCCATTCGCAGCCTGGTTGACAACAAAGCCACGCTCACCTTATCAAGCGACTGGAATGTCAGCCCGTTTAATCCGTTCATCGGATTAAGCAATGCGGTTTCTCGTCAGCCGCAGGCCATTACGCTGGCACAGGCGATAGAAGCCTATACGCTTAACAGCGCCTATGCCATGCGCCAGGAGCAACGTGTCGGTAGCATTGAAGCCGGTAAACTGGCAGATCTGGTGGTCATTGACCGAGATTTATTTGAAGCCACGGCCACACAGATCCGCAATGCCCAGGTAGTCATGACACTACTCGATGGCGAAATTGTTTATCAGCGTTAGGCCATATTGGGGCTACGGTTAGCCCCTTTTTTAATTTTCCAGGGGGCTAACTGTTGGCTCAACCGGCGCAGGTAAAGGCAATGCCCGGCCTGCTCGCGACTCATCCGCCAGGACCGCACGCACGGCATTTACGGCATCAAAGTCCAGTTTCGGGTGATAGTTTACCCAGCGGCCATTAATCAGTGCCTCCAGTTTAAACCCCGGTATTTCACTGAACAGGTTAAGAGTGCCATCGTCTCGCCGGTTTGCAGCCAGGGTAGGAATACGGAAAAAGCGCCCCTGACGTGTCAGCTTGGGGAGTTCCCGATAGCCTAACAAGGCCACAAAACGTTGCCAGTCCTGTTCGCGTAACTGCCGATTTTTAGCCTTAAAGTAGCCACTTTTATCATCAAAAACCCGACCACTCTGATAAGGTACAGCCCAGACAGGCTTATGCCAGGCACGTTCGGCCAGTGCCAGCAGGCGCGGGTACAACATGTATTCGGCCTGTAAATCGTCCCTTATCATCTCACTCCACAGATGTCCTTGCATGCCAATATAACCGGCACCTTGTACAAGACCTGATTCTTTGTCATCTGCACTATAAGTATGCGAAAGCACATCACGCCAGAACTCTGCATGAATTGGCAAATTATCCGGCATAAACTCAAACACTTTACGAGTATCTAGCGCTCGGCTCGCCCAATGATTACCACGTTCGTGCGGGTGAGACTGATATGGAAAATCAAAATAAGTGACATCCGGCAGTGACAACACAACATCCCAACCCAGGTTAGCCTGCTGATGGGCAACCTTGTGGCCTTGCTCACTGAGCGTGCTCCAGACATTACTTTGCACACGCTTTGGCATCTTCTCGGGGTCCACATCGCTCAGACCATCACTCCAGCCCGCTACTGTGATCCCTTTTTCGGCCACCATAGCAGCAACTTTCTCTATGAAATAGCCGTTCATTGAGGTAATGGTTTGTTCCTTATTCAAGGCCTGACACGCTGGAGATTCCAGCCAAGCGCCGGCAGTTTCGTCGGCACCTATATGGTAGGTTTTCAATGGCACTCCCGCCATCTCATGCATACGCTGAAGTTCTGTCAGTACCTTGTCAACAAATCGATAGGTGGCAGGCAAACACACATTTAGCGTGTTGTCATGGTAATGCTGGATAGAAGAGTACGTCGTGGTGTCGGCATCCTCCACCAGACGATATTTATTGGCCGCCTCAGACTTACCCTTGGCCATCAAAGTGCGATAGCGCGCTTCCATGGCAATGATGGCGGCCCGAGAATGACCCGGCATATCCAACGAGGGAATGACCTCTATGTGGTGTGCTTGTGCAAAGCGCAAAATATCGCTGTAATCCTGCTGAGAGTAATGCCCATTGCGCGGCGCCCCCGTGCCCGTTCCTGCGCCCAATTGCGGCAACAGACAACGCGTTTCGCTGAGATCAAGGCACCGTAACGCGCCAACTTTTGTCAACTCAGGCAGGCCTGCAATAGCCAGCCGCCAGCCCTCATCATCAGCCAGATGCAAGTGCAGCTTATTCAGTTTATACGCACCCATCTGCACTATGGTATCCAGTATAAATTGCTTGGAGCGGAAATTACGAGCGCTGTCGATATGCAGCCCCCGAAACGCATAACGGGGCGAATCCTCGATGGATACACTGGGGATAGTCAGTGTTTTCAGGTCCATTAATCCTATTAACGTTTGCACGCCGTAGAAGGCTCCCGCGGCACTGGACGCCTTAATGTCTATGGCGTGGGTGGAACTGTTCAGCTGATACCCCTCTCGTTCGATTGACAATGAGGGATCGACAGTGACTCTGACCGGCAGCCCCTCTTTGGTCTGCTTAACGCCCAGTTGAGCAAGTCGTTTACCAGCCATTTCCAGCTGTGCCAGATTAACACCCGCCAATTCAAAGTGAACGCCTTTGTCTAGCATAATCCGTCCCTGAGACACTACCTTCAGCTGTCTGGGCTTGGGAATGACGCCCTGCGGTGCATGGGTAAACTCAGGCGCCGACTGGTGCTGCGCGAGATAGGCAGCGCCCATCCAGGGAGTCTGATCTTTATCGCTCACCCGTAATTGATTATAGGAGTCGAACGGCGCAAGGTATGGCTGCTGTTCCAGCAAAGTATGCTCATCACGAACCGGCCGCGTACTGGCAATTACTCTGGGGGTCAGGTTGTGCGATTGGTCCGCCAAGATATAGTTGGGCATAAACTCAGAGCGCGTGATCTGTGAGTTTTGCGTATAAAAACGCACTACGTGCTCATCATCCGATGAAAATCCACGAAACGCCGCTGTGGGTGTCAGACGATGTAAGTCACCATTTAAGTGCTCAATCTTAAACAATGCCGACTCAACCTGGTATATAGGCATCAGCTGACTGAAATAAATAGCCCAATCAGACCCCGGATAACGCACCGGTGAGCGCAATCTTAGCTCAGATAAATAACACTGTTTAGCAGGTTCTGGACAGTGTTTTGGCATAGAGTCAATCAGGTGATAACGGACCTGGAGTGTATCCGCAATTTCATTCAACTGTCCTTGCGTCATTGCCAGAGCCGCCGGGGCACTCAACAGCGCCATAAACAGGCAAGCTAACTTCTTCATATTCCCTCCGAAAGCTGTTGCTGAAACAACTTATATGCACCACGCAGTGCTGCGTGCTCTAATGTACCGACGGCTATTTCCAGTCGTTTAAACAACGCCGGATGTGTTTGCCTGGCCAGACTTTGCCACATAGCACGTTCAAATAAGTCATACGACTGACTAACAGAGCCACCCAGTACTATTTTATCCGGATCAAAGGCCAACAAAGTTTGCGCTAACGCATATCCCAGGTGGCTTCCAAATTCATCAAACAGAGATTGCGCATAGCGATCTCCTTGTTGTGCAAGCAATGCCTGCTCAGCGCCATTCGTCCCGCGCTTCAGAAAAAACTGCCCACTGGTGTAATGTTCTAATATGCCGTCTCGATACGGAAAACTGCCAAACTCACCCGCGGCGCAATGCCTGCCGCTATATAGACGACCATCAAAAACAAGCCCGGCGCCCAGTCCGGTACCCAGGCATACGCCCAACAGGTTAGGAACAGGTGTATGCAAGCCAGTGCCCGACAGATAGTGATGTCCATAACAATATTCACCCATAGTAAAACAGTTAACATCATTGTTAACAACTACAGGGAGAGAAAAATATGCATTTAGTTGTGCTGCCAGAGGCACATCCTGCCAGGCCGGTATATTGACAGTCTCCAGCACGGTGCCACTGCTAAGATCAACCATGCCGGGAACACCAATTGCTATGCCACAACATTGCCCAGTTAGCTGCTCAGCAACGATCCCTGTTATAAAATCATTAACTTGTGACTTGGTTGCGGTAGCAGGCACACTATAGCGACGAGCATCATAAACCCCCTGCTCATCGACCCGGGCAACCTGTGCCTTGGTTCCACCCAGGTCAACACTGACTATCATACTCATTGGTTTGTCACTTCCTGTTGCTCAGTTGAAAGGGCCTTCTTTTGCCAGAATATTTTAATGGTGTGATTTTTCACGATAGGTTTTGCCCACCATGCAATCCAGGCGATGTATCCCAGTGGTAATATCAAAACGAAGCATGCCAGCTGCAACGAGCCACTCAGCTGAGTCAAAATACCAATCAAGGGAGAAGCGAGCGCCCCACCCACTATCCCCGTGCACAACACACCAGAGACAGTGCCATGACCACTTGGCACAGAGTTCAATGCCAAAGAGAACAGTACTGACCACATCACAGACAAAAAGAATCCGGACAACGGAAATGCGAGCAACGCGGTCTGCGCACTGCCTGTCAGAGCCACAATCAGGCTCATCGCCGCCCCCAGGCAAAACAACATAAGCACCAGTTTTGCATCAAGTAGTTTCAGTAGCAATAAACCCAGCACACACCCCAGAGTCAACATCATCCAGAAATGGCTGATTACTTGCGCGCTCTGAGCTGTCTCTATTTGATGATAGGTGTGCAAAAACACCGCTATAGAATTGGCGATGCCCTGCTCCAATGCCACATACGCCACAATCGCAAAAAAGAACCGCACCACGACAGGGTCACGAAAATACACCATACAAGCCTTTACACTCAGCTTTTCCTCATCACTGCGTTCAACGGCCTGCAACCTGACCAGACTAATCCAGATCAGCATCACCACACTTAACAGTGCAAACAACCAGTACATGCTGAGCCAGGGCATGGATGAAGGGATCCAGCTGAAATCAGCGGGAGACGCCTGTATGTGAGTGGCGAGCGTGACATATACCCAAGGCGACAGACTCGCTGCCGCACCAAACAGTAACTGGGCCAGTACTGAGAACACAGCAAAGTGCGCACTACCGCCGCTGCGCCTGAGCAGGGGGTTAATGGCAACCTGCAACATTGCCATCGCGGTGCCAATCAAAAATAGCGCCAGCATAGCGACTAAAAACACGGGTGCTACTGCAAACAACAGCGCTCCGGAACCGGCCAGCACAAATGCTCCAAGCATAACGCGCTTCTCTCCAAAGCGCTGAACCAGCAATCCAGCAGGAATGGACATCACCCCATAGGCGATGAAAAAGGCAAAAGGAAATAAACCGGCCAGAGTCAGACCTATGTTAAAGCTGCTTATCAGCTGCGGAAATATAGGACCGAGAATATTGGTGAAAAAGGACACCATAAAGAAGGTCACCAGTACCAGGGCAACCACGACGTAATTGGGTTTCATGTGTCTTACCTTGTTATGAACTGAGAGATAAAAAGGCGGTGACTAGTTTGGAATCAGTTTGTGGGCAGACAAACTCAATGATCCAAGGGGATCCTGCTAAGGATAGCCACCGCCTTAACTCGTTGGTAAGACTAGTGTGCCGCCATTGCCAGCGCTGTTGCGGCACAATTCAAACAATTGCTAATACTTTTCTAGTGCGGTTGATGGCATTCAATGACGCTAAAAACTGGATAACCATCAGTAAGCTTAGCCTTCTCACCAGACGAACCATATTGACTCATCAGAATGAAAGGCAAGACTAAACTATTATTCAACTTGCTATATGAAAAAGTTAATAAACTATATTTTTCAGGTTCTTTTATATGAGTGAAGCGCATTATCGACGTCAATCCGCAACTCATTTAGTTCAGGAGTTGCCATTTTTTCATTCGACAACGATGGGGATTGGTAAGTTTCTGAGTTTTAAAAATATATTGAGTGAGAAAAAATCATCAAGGCACTATCGTAGAAGCATGTTCCCAGCGCATTTAATTGATACCGCCGGAAAAGAAAAGGCCTGAACTACCTACTCAGGCCCGAGGGAGAATTACCAGCGACCGCGCACACCCAGTGTCAGACGACGCTCGTAGACGTTTTGTGAAATACGGTTGTCTTTCCACTGTGCGTAGTTGGATTCGTATTCCTCTGTCAGGTTACTGCCCGACATGTAAACCGTCAGATAATCAGTGACATCATAGCTGGCCGAAATATCAATGTAGGTGGTTGGTTCCGTCCAGATGGCGGTATCGCCCATACCACCTGTGGTGGTAACCTGAGCCAGGCGCTTAGAGCGATGGTTTGCAGCTAAACGGAACTGGAAGCCATCTTTTTCATACCAAAGTACAGCATTAGAAGACTCTTTAGAGTTATCTTGTAATGGCAACGCTTCACCATAGAAATCCACCCGGCCACTTTCACTGTCTGAATAGGTATAGTTGAATGCCGCGCCGAACCCGCTCCAGAACCCTGGCAGGAAGTCAAATGCCTGCTGGTAAGTGAACTCAGCACCATTCATCGTACCACCCTGGCCATTTACCTGACCGGTGACACTCACTTCACGACGTACAACCCCATCCGCATCGGCCAATGGCATTGTCCAGGTGCTGGTTTCAATGAAGGATTTCAGCTGAATGTTGAACACACCAATGCTCACCAATGCACTTGGAGAGAAGTACCACTCCAATGCCACATCGGTATTGGTTGCACGCCAGGGTTCAAGCTCCGGGTTACCCTGCATGGTCGCGTTCGTTGCAATCAACAAGTCTGGCGAAATACCTTCACGTGCAGCCAGATCGTCGCCAGCACGTGAGCGACTGACCTGCAATCCGCCAGCAATCGCGCTCAGGTCAAGGCGTGTCATGGTTTTGCCCCAGGCAGAGCGGAAGATGACGTCATCACTCAGATTAACCGCCAGGTTTAATGACGGCAGGAAGTCACTGAACGACTTGCTGGTATTAATATCACCGGCATCTGCAGCCACAGAGCCCGGACAGTTAACACAGATAGAATCACCAATCACGTTTTGTAGTATATCCAGATCCGTTTTAATGTACTGGAAACCTACGTTTGCGGTGTAAAGGTCAGTGGAGAAATCTGCGCGCCAGTAGAGCGTTTGTGTCTCTTCTTCAACTTCATAGGTGCTGCCTGGTACGCCGCCTTTCTTGTTGCCCGGATAAAGCTGATTCTGGAACGCAAACGGGTCATCCAGCTGACGAGGATCAATGAAGAAATAGCTGCCACCATTCACCGGACCAAAGTCAGAGACCTGCTGGATCCAGCCTTCAGGCAGTTTATCGAACGTATACGGAGTGTCATAACCCATGGTCAGGTCACCATCAGATGCACTTGGCACACCGCCGCTACCGTCAGTATCAAATGCCGCCAGGCCCTGGTCTTTCCACATAACATCGACACTGCCTTCACCTACTGGATTGCTAAATGGAGCCAGTAGCACATACTGCTCACGTGAAACATCACGGTTACCCAAGCGAGCTCCAAAACTCATCTTGGTCAGTGAGCCCAGATCATCGAACAAGTACTCACCATCCAGGCGGATGATATCCAGGCTGGCATCTTCATTGAAGTTGTTTTCGGAGTAAGTCGACACCACTGAGTAGCGATTCATATTAGAACCAAACACTTCGCCTTGCAGCTCACTGGGTGGAACCAGTACCGGATGATCGCCCTGATAATTCAGCCTGACCGGCACAGTGCCCGGACCATAACCGCCAGGGTTTACGGCAATCGGGCCGTTGCCTTCATTACGACGTAGATTATGCGCCAGACCACTGGTCATATAGCCCTGCGCAACGTTTTCAGTGTGCATGCGCTCTGCATCCGCTGTAATAACACGCATCTTGCCCGAAAAGTTGCCGTCGCCTTTGTAAGTCAGCTCGAAATTGTAGTTGGTAGACTCACGCTCGTTGGTATGACTTTCCGAATGCGCAACCACACGTGGTGCATGCAGGGTAATGTCCTGAGCCGTGTACAGGTTGTAACCGCCATCCGTTTTACCCCTGTCGATGGCATCATGCTGCTCTTGCCAGTCCCAGTGACCACCCCAGGCATTGTCGGCCATCAAGCCACGCTGGCGGTCTGCATCATCCATTTTGGTATAAAAAACGTCTGCGCTCAGTTCAAAGTTGTTACTGAGCTGCGCCTGGAAACTCAAACTGCCACCGGTACGCTCACGCTCAGTAAACCTGTTAACCATCCCGTAACTCACATAAGTGAATTCTGCATCATCGGTATCCCCGTCACCATTGATATCACCTGCAGGACAATACCAGCAACCGCCGTCCTCTTGCGGCGCATAACCCCAGCCGTGGTTGGTCGAACCAAAACGGTAGTTCGCCAGGTTCACTTCGTCTCTGGTCAGGGTTGCCAGCACGGCAAAACGATCTGCGTTATAGCCCGCTGCAATCATCGCTTTAGGGTCCGTTTCTTTTGAATAAGAGCCCCGTGATGCTTCAATCAATGCCGCACCGCTAAACCCTTGCTCCAAATCAAATGGCTTGCGAGTCTTAAGATCAACCGTACCAGAAATCCCCCCTGCGAGCGTATCTGCGGTAGGCGATTTCATTACATCCATCGCGCCAACAAGGCTAGACGGAATATCCGTAAAGTCAGGCTGTACAGTGGTCAGTGAGCCTGCACTTAGAAACTGCTCGCCATTCAGTAACGTTGTAACCTGTGGCATACCCCGGACGTTAATCGTCGAACCTTCACCAGCGCTACGACGGATCTGAATACCCGGAACCCGTTGTAGTGAATCAGCAATGGTGACGTCGGGAAGCTTACCAATGTCTTCCGCAGTGATAGAGTCGACTACTCCATCGGCAAAGCGTTTTGTGTTCAGGCTTTTCTCTGTCGAAGCGCGGATCCCTCGAACTTCAATGACTTCAACAGACTCCTCTTGCTCAGCCTGAGCTGGCATGACAAAAGCGGTGCTCGAAATCACTGCGGCGGTTACCGCAAATGAAATACGAGACAATCTGAATGCTGCATTACAATGTTTCATCTCTTTCCTCTTATTCTATATTCTTAAGATGTACGTCTGACGAAATAATCACCAGGCACTTTCCCTATTTGAACAGGCTTGTAGTTTATAAGTTTGCATTTTCAAACCCATATCGGTACAAACCTATCAGATAACAGCGCTGTCATTTCGTTATCTAGTACTTAGTAACGAACTAGGTACATGCATTATGCATGCTTTCCCTTAACCTTTGTTAATAAACTGTACCTTTTTAAGCGTAATGCATAGAATAATATTATAAGATAAGTGAAATGCATCACCATTTAGAGACTAAGGCGTGAATATAACTGGATAGAGCAAATTATGACGTAAAAATATGTCTGTACAGCCATCAGTCGATTTAAGTAAAGGAGTAATGCCATGAAAGCAATGTGTGAAAAAGTCATTCCGTCTCATAATTGTTCATGGCGATACTGCCTGTATCAGCTAGAAGAAATTCCTTTTAACTGGCACTATCATCCTGAATATGAAATTTGCCTGACTTTAAATAGCCAGGGAATGTGCCATATTGGCGATCATATCGCATCATATGGAGATTACGACCTGGTGTTAATGGGCCCGGAACTACCACACACCTGGCAGTCCCGTGACAATACAGATGGCAGTAAACATATTGTGCATGTTGCGCAAATTCCGGCTCCCTGGTTACAGCAACAGCTGCAACAAAATCCTGAACTTCAGGGGTTACACACCTTGCTGGACCACGCCAAATGTGGTTTAAGTTTTGACACAGACACAGCTAAAAAAAGTGAAAAGCTGTTTCGGAAAATGCAAAATGCCACTCCGTTGGAGCGTTATATTTTACTCTTTCAACTTCTTAATCTGATGGCGGGCAGTCAATACCACACCCTTTCAACCATGGAATTCAGCTTTGCCAAGCAGCTGGACCCCGCCAAAGATAAGTTTGATCATGTGATCAATTACATCTACGACAATTACACCGAACCTCTAAGTGCCGAGCTTTTGGCCAGACAAGCCCATATGAGTACTAATCATTTTCACCGTTTCTTTAAAAAGCGCACCGAGTGCACGGTCACCGAATTCATCAACCAGTTGAGAATTGCCAAAGCCTGTAAACTGCTGCTCAAAACCAAAGCACCGATCACGGTGATCAGTGATCAGTGTGGATTTAATAACTTGTCTAATTTTAACCGTCGCTTTCTGGCTATCAAGCAATGCACACCCAGCCAGTTTCGCGCCCGAGTGCAGCAAAAAGCGCTGATATAAAAAACGGTTCAGGCTAAGGTAAGTTTGTGTTTCTATGATGAGCGCGAGCAAATAAAAATAACTAAGGATATACCTATGCCACTTCTCTCATCTCTTTCACTTGCCCCTTTGGTAATGACGAGTGTCATTACTACCGAGGCAACACTGCCAGCTTGTCAGGACGGGCAGGCCTGTACAATGGCGGTTTACAGCGAGCGCACCCAACAATGGCAATTTGTAAACAAAACGCGCGCAACTCAGGCCTACACCCCATTTTCAACGTATAAGATCCCCAATACCCTGATCTTGTTGGACACAGATACCATCAAGCCCGGGCAAGGCTACCAGATAGATCATGCCAGGTATCCAGCCAAATCATGGTGGTTTGATGCCTGGCGCAAAGAGTCGATCACACCTGAAGAAGCATTTAAATACTCTGCAGTACCCCTATATCAGACCTGGACAAACTTGCTTAGCAAACCCCTGATGCAACAGTATTTGGATGACTTTAACTATGGGAACCGCGACATCAGTGGCCCACACGACAAGTTTTGGCTGAACAGCAGTATTAAGCTCAGTGCAGTCGAGCAAGTCGAGTTTTTACGCCGGTTGCAATCACATGCTTTCAAACTAAAGCCCACTACCTACCAGGCGTTTAATAAGATTTTCTTACAAGAGCAAACCGAAGGCACAAAACTCTTTGCCAAAACAGGGACTGGCCCGGTCGCAAAAGGCGAGTATCTGGGGTGGTATGTTGGCATGGTTGAAAACGCTCAGGGGCGTCATTATTTTGCTTTCAATATGGATGCTAAGACTTTTAAAGAAATGGCAGCAACGCGAGTCGAAATTGCTAAAGCGACACTGCACGAGATGAAGATATTGTAAGCCCGCCGTGGCGTGTGATACTTACACACACCACGGCATTTCGTCACAAGACGACTAGGCCACTTTACGTAACAACCCCTGGGTATTTTGCCGCATCGTATGTGCCACCATAAAATACCCTATCAGTGCCACAAAAGACGCGCCGGACAGCGGTCCTAAAAGCCAAACGTATGGATGCAGGCGACCCTCAACATCAAACAGTTGCTGCTGAATGATCAATAGCGTGATATCGCTCACCAGCGCTGCTACGAAACCCGCAAGTGCCCCTAGTAATAAAAATTCATAGAGCGTCGCAAGCTTAATCAGTCTACCTCTGGCCCCCAGGGTACGAAGAATAACCACCTCCTGCATACGCTCCGCAAGACTGGCTTGTACCTGAGAGATAAGGACCAGCGCACCGCTGATCAATACAATAGATAACACAAACCCGATTGCCAGCGATACCTGAGCTATCATCGACTGCACCTGAGCTATGTTATTTTTGATGTCAATCATACTCACGGTGGGGTACTGCAATAACATCCGGCTGATCGGACGCACATGGTTTTCTTCCAGTTTGGCCGCGGTGAAATAAGTCACCGGTAGTCGTTCGGCCATTGCCGAGTTAAAGATCATTACGAAGTTTGGCTTGAGTGTTCCCCAATCAACGCTGCGAATACTGGTTACTTTCGCTTCGAATGTCTGTGTATTCACCAGGAAAGTTAGCGTGTCTCCTAACTCAATGCCGACCCGCTCTGCTGTCCCTTCAAATACAGACACCTGCAATTCATCGGTTTGCTCAAACCACTGACCTTCCAGAACTTCGTTACCATCGGGCAGCGTGTCCGTCCAGGTCAGATTGAGTTCACGACCCACGCCACTGCGCGCATCGTCTTGTTCCTGCTCCCCTTCTTGCTTGGATACCCGACGTGCAAACGCCTCTCCGTTTAAAGCATTGACTCGACCCCGAAAGACCGGATAAAACGCCTCGTGGTGGATGTTCTGCTCAGCAAAAAATTGTTTGAACTGGTCAACATCACGCTCGCCAATGTTGATCAAAAACGCATTGGGCGCATCCTCAGGTACCTGCATTTGCCAGTCAGAGATCATGTCGTTTTTAAGCACAAACAAAAACAACATCAGCTTAATAGCCAATGCAAAACTGATCAGTTGCACAGCATTTGCGTTAGCGCGCTTTTGCAAGGTCGCAATGGCCAGAGACCAGCTGTTCCCAGGGCTCAGGCCAAGTTTGCGACCCGCACTGAAAAACAATCGAGACAAACCAAACAACACGGCCATCAGGGTGGCGGTGCCGGCAAACAACAGTAAGGTGGTTTTGATATCGCCACTGAATAGCCACATCAGCATGAATATGGTGCCAACCGACACCGCCATATGTATGCGGCTGACAGCCAGTTTGTCACCCAAACTTCTTCTGAGTACCCGTAACGGAGGAATGTCGAACAGGTCCAATAGCGGTTTGAGAGAAAACATCAACGCACACACCACCCCGATGGCAATAGACAAAATCCACGGGCGAGGCCCGGCAGCCGGTAGCTCGTTAGCAACAAAGCGTGTCAGATAGTCAACGGCGACCTCCTGTAAACCATAGCCAATTGCCAAGCCAATGAGCAAAGAACTCAAAGTGACCAGCGACAAGTGCATCAAAAATATCCGTTTGATTGTGTCGCGGCTGCCTCCTAAGGTTTTCATCATAGCAACCGGATCATACTGACGTTCGCAATAGCGTTTAGCAGATACCGCCATAGCAACCGCCGCCAACATAATGCCGAATAAACCCGCCAACAGTAAAAACCGTTCCGAGCGTTCCAGGTTTTCACCCAAAGGGGACTGTCTGTCTTTAACACCCTGCCAGTTCTGGTTTTCTCTTAATTGCGGTTTAAGCCAGTTATAATACTCTTTCAGGATCTGCTCATCACCAGAGAACAGTAAGCGGTAAAAAACATCACTGCCAGGCTGCACGGCTTGCGTGGTTGGTATGTCGGCAATATTCAGTAACACACGTTTATTGCCAGCCAACGAGAAAAAAGCAGAATCAGGTTCCTGTACCAGCACTTTTGTGACGGTAAACATACCCGCACCAATTTCTACCTGATCACCCACTTTGAGGCCAAGCGTGTAAAACAGCCCTTCACTGAGCCAGGCTTCTCCTTTATTGGGCGCCGCAGCAATGTCGTATTGCTCACCTTCCAATGTATCTCTGAGTGTGATCTTGCCGCGCAACGGGTGGCTATTGCTCACCGCTTTAATCGACCCAAGCACCAATTCATCATCTGCGAATAGCATGGAGTCGAAGAAGATATTTTGTGCCGTTTCGAGCCCAAAGTCTTGTGCGACCTTGAGGTAGCGTTCATCTAGCTCATGGTTACTCGACAAGCGACGATCCGCGGCGATGAAGTCGGCAGACTTCTGTTCAATATTGAGCCGGATCCGTTCTGTGACTGAGCTCAGACTGAAGACCGTCAGCACCGCCAAGGCAATAGCGGCAAAAATGATGGTCAGCTCGCCACGGCGCAACTCGCGAAAAAATAATCTCAGCGCCAGTTTAGCCCACATGTGCCGCTACTCCTTCTCCGTCACGGATCTTTGCCAGCTGACCGCCTTCGATGTGAATGATGCGGTCACACTGTTTTGCCAGATCTTCGTCGTGTGTCACCAGGATTAAGGTTGTGCCATGCTGCTTGTTTAAATCGAACAACAGACTCTCGATTAGGTGGCCATTTTTTGAGTCCAGATTTGCGGAGGGCTCATCGGCAAACAGAATTTTTGGTGTTCCGATAAATGCTCGCGCGATAGCAACACGTTGTTGCTCTCCTCCCGACAGCTGCGAAGGATAGTGACCCACCCGATGGGCCAGCCCCACTTTTTCCAGCAGCGCCTGGGCCTGCTCACGGGCATTTTTTTCGCCTGCCAGTTCCGCAGGCAGCATCACATTTTCCAATGCCGTCAGACTTTGCACCAACATAAAGGACTGAAATACAAAACCAACCTTTTCAGCCCTGAGGCGTGCGCGTTGCTCTTCATTAAGTTGATGAAGTGCTTCACCATCGAGGTAAACTTCCCCTTTGCTGGCAATGTCCAAACCAGCCAGCAAACTAAGTAACGTTGATTTTCCCGAGCCAGATGTGCCAACCACTGCCACTGACTCCCCTGACTTGACAGAAAAATTGATATCGCTAAGGATAGTGAGGTCACCCTCAAAGGTACTGACGGTTTTACCCAACTCCTTAACCTGAATTATATTTAACTGAGAAAGCACTGACATGATGCGATTTTTCCTACAACTGGTGGTATTGATCTTCGGCACACTTTTCGTATTAAAAGCGAACGCCAACGATACCAAAATTATGATCATTGGTGATAGCTTAAGCGCCGGTTATGGTCTCAAACAAGCACCGTCCTGGGTTAATTTGTTACAAAATAAATACGAGACGGAGCAAAAAGCGATCACTCTGATCAATACTAGTGTCTCGGGACAAACCACAGATAATGCGCTGCTGACGATAGATAAACAACTTGAAAGCCATCAGCCCAGCCACGTACTGATAGAGCTGGGTGCCAATGATGGCCTGCGGGGGTTTCCGCCTAAGCTGATCCGCAAACATCTGCGCGAGCTGGTTGACAAAAGCCTGGCAAATGGGGCCAAGGTAGCATTAATGCAGATCCAGATCCCGCCCAATTATGGTCAGCGCTACAGCACCCTGTTTGCCGATAGCTACCCTCTGGTAGCAGAACAAACTGGCGCCTATTTAATGGATTACTTTATGCTGCCCATTGCAGCAGATCGCAGCCTGATGCAAAACGATAATCTGCACCCCAATGAAAAAGCTCAACCTCTCATTCGGGATTTCATGTATGAGCGCATCGCAAAATGGCTTGCAACCGCTGCAAAATAGCCATCCAATAAACCCGCAAAAATGATTAACTTGATCTACGCATTGCTGCAAAAGTAGATCAAGTTCCCCTTCCGCCACTGTCTTTAACAGAATTATCACATCACCAAGATTATCAAAATAAGAAATTTTTATTCCAATCCTCGCAATCCACAATTATCCACTTCTTAAGCTGTAGAAACAAAAACAATGACATGGGAAGACACTTTCCAGCAAATTATTGCAGACTTAAAAATAAACCCAAAAGAAACACAAAATGAACATAAAATAAACATTTGCAACAATTTATTTAATTTATATACTATCCAACACTGGCATTAGAGTTTTCCAACTAATCAAGGTCTACAAGGCCACATATTGACACTCATTAAGGACAAACTGCATGAAACATTTGGGGTACTTATTTGGTTTAGGTGTTGCTGCGCTGCCCATTTCCAGTGCACTCGCTGACATCAAATCTCAATCACTGCATAACAAGCAATTTCTGTGGGACGACCTGAAGCAGGTAATTTCAGAAAGTCATCCTCACTCATTTCCAGCGTCAACACTTGGGACAGGCAGGCTAACTGCAGAAAAAACAGCACAGAATGTTCACTATAAATTAACAAAAAGAACAGGTGCTCCTACTGTCTATGAACACTATCGTGCTTATGTCGGAAATTATCCGGTGTTATCGAGTAACCTGGTGGTTGTACGCAACAATAATGGTGAGATCCGCCAGGCAATGGGCAGTTTAATCTCCGGGATTGCACCTCAGGGACAGGCTCAGTTTCACGATATGGCACATACTCAGCTCAGTCAGCGCCTTGAAGCACTGCCCGAGTTAAGTAATGTTACCAAATACAGTTACGAAAAGGCCTTTTTTATCAAAAGCGATATGTTGGTCCCTGTCATAGAAGTCTTGGCGACATTTGAAGATAGAAAAGAAAAGATACTGCTCAGTGGTGACGATCTTACTGTCGTTTCTAAGTCCTACAATATGTCCTTTGCGTTTTCTCAAGACTCGCTAAAAGATGCTGGGTATGTTGCAGGTGGCGGTATAGGTGGCAACGACAAGCTAGGTGCAATATGTTACTCCCCCAGTCCTGACAGTATGCAAAACTGTACCAGTTACCAATTTGACGAAATTGCCCCCAAAGGTGCAGAGCTCAGATTTGAAGACCTGAGCCAGAACGCCATTTTTTCCGAATTTAATGGCTACCCATTCATCGTCAAAAAGGAAAACAATAACTGTATTTTAGATAACCCTTATGTGGTCACTTACGATGCAACGGTCTCCGAAACTACTCCGGTTTCTTATGTCTGTCAGACGAATAACGAAAACTTTGTAAAACGCGAAATTGACCAAACATTTGACGCCTACTACAGCTACAGCCCGGCAAACGAAGCACATTTTAACGCTGGCCTGGTGATGCAGTATTTCCACACACAACTCAAGACTTTGTACCCACAGCAAAGCCTTGACTGTGACAGCAATGGCTACTGCATTAAACCGCTTTCCCAGAAAGTAAACCGAAACACCATTTTTGGCACTAACTCCGCGTCCTGGGATGGTGAATTTGTTAACTATGGCTCGGGCAACGGAGGATATGAGTATTTTGCTCTGACTGGTATGAGTATCGCCGCACACGAAATAGCCCATGCCATTACCGAGTGGAATTCAGGACTGGGAAGAGAGGACGTCGACAGTGCAATTAACGAAGGGCTATCCGATATCTCTGCGATTGCAATACTCGACTATTATCAACATACCGCATCAGGCGCTTACACACAGTCTCAGGCATTTGCTGATCAATTTACCGATCAAACGGGGTTGTACACTAAGAACCGTAAGTGGTGGTATGGCTGGGATGTGTTCCCACAGGATAAAGCGGCACGCTTCTTTGAGCTACCTTCCTGGGATGGCCGAAGCATAGATCACGTCAAAGATTTTACCACAGCCAAAACAGGTCATGACAATGGCGGTGTACTAAGAAAAGCGTTCTATGAGCTTGTAAAAACACAGGGCTGGACCATCCAGCAAGCCTATCGCTTATTTTTGCGCGCCAACACGTCTGGCTGTGTTTTCTCTGGCATGTCTTTAAATGAATTTGGCTTCTGCCTGATCGATCAAACCGCCCACATTCAAGTCGGCAACAAATCTTTGAACCAGATAAAATCAGACGTATCTCTCAGCCTTGCTGGTGTCGGTATTTCTACTGGAATCGGACTGTCGACATTGGATGCCGATGCATGGCTTAACTACAACCAGGCCAGCTATGATTTAAGCCGTATCACTCAGGATACCATTCGCAGCATCGACGTGAACTGGGGAGACGGCCAGAGCGAGAGCTGGCAGCGCGATAGTGGCACGCCCATCTATCCCTTTTTACAACGCAGCAAACAGGTTGTTGAAGACACCCTGATCCGATTCTCTGTCAATGTAACCACCGAGGATCAAACTGGTAACCAGACAACTCAGTCGGCTTATAACCACTTTTATAGTCGCCCAGCTGCATTGCGCTGTGAGCCATTTATAAACAACGCTGTGTTACACACCAGCACTCTGTCTATCAATAACTTTACTTTGTCAGGGCTCAGCGCCGGATACAGAGCAAAACTAGACACGCCCTGGCCCGTCGCAAAACCGAGAGAGCACACTCTGAGCTTTGCACAGAATCTGAGCGGAAAACGTGTTTCCGTGTATTTTGATGGCAATAAAAACGGGCTGATGGAATCGAATGAAGCAATACTCTCAAATCAAACCATCGCAGGGAATAACGTGAAGTTCACGCTTGATCAGCAAACTAATCGTGGTCTTGGCCTGCTACGTGTCGCCATTACTAACACCGAGTTTGACTATTCACTGCTAGACGCCTGTGGTGTTGCAGACAACGCTCAGGTTGTGGATGTGATGATGGATGTGGACTCTGATAACCTGCCGCTGATCTCTGATTTTGAGGTGCAGTATCTGGATGGTAACCGAGTCAAATTCACTAACACCTCTCAGGTCAATGACGCTAAAAGCCCACAATTCTTTTGGCAATTTGGTTTTGATAACCGCACCAGTACCGCACGAGAGCCCGGGATAATTGACTATCCAGCCAGCGGCGGTCAATTTAATGTATCGTTACAAATACAGTACGCCGATCAAAGTGAGACAGATACCAAGCAAACCAGCATCTCACTGGATCCCGTAAACGCATGTCCAGCTAAAATCAGTGACGGCGCCAATGCCGATGTCATCTATATCGACGATATGAAGTTATTCAATTATTCAACACTACTTGCCAATGTCCCCTCTGCAGCAGGCTTCAACCGTGACGGCTACAGCCTGAACACTTTAAACGGCACCAACATTAAGAGAAGAACTTATATTAGTGTCGAAATCATGACTAATCTGATACCTCGCTCTACTGCCGAAAACTTACTGCAAAACGGTAACCGAGATGTACGCTTCACCATTTGGCTGGATGCAGACGGCAACGAGGAGTTCGCGCCTGCTGAATCCGGGTTAGACAACGATCCAAACTACAACTATTGGATAGACAATAGCCAGTGCACCACAATTTCCGGTTCTGAATATTGCCGGATCAGCGCAACAAAATCACTGACACTGCCCAATGTCAGCACCTGGGACTGGTCAAAATGGTTTGTATTGCGCTCTAAATTAGAAGAGCGTCCAACCAATGATTATAAGTCAGATGCTTGTAACAGATTTAATTACGGTGAAATTGAAGATCTCAAAATCAAAGTCACCCGATATTAACTAAACCGCTCGCAGTCATGTAGGCAAAGGTCACTTTGCCTACGAGCTACCTCATAAAACCACTCAAAAAGGAAACTTTATGAAACTTGTTAGCCTAGCAGTCATCGCTGCTTTGGGAGGGGCTTCTCTTGCTACTGTCGCGAGTCCTTTGTCCGAAAATAGCACCGCTTTGTCCGAAAATAGCACCGCTTTACCTAAGTCTGCTTTAAAATTTCAGGCATTGAGCAGTGCAGAAAAAGTACAACAACGACTGAGTAAGCATGGCCTTAATAAGAGTAACCGTCCGCATTTATTCAACCTGTTGGACAAACGCGAACAGGCGAAAAAATTTGGGCTCAAAGCTGCTCAGACAGAGCAGCTTAGCAGCCTGAGCAATAGTATCAGCGCAAATTGTAACGCTGATAAAGTATGTTCGTTTTTCAAGCACATGGGGTTGAGAGCCGTTAAGGACGCGTCTGGCACTGAGTACGTGATGATCTCCGCCATCAACAGTGAAGTGGCATCAACCACTTATACCTTTATCGACATTGCGCTGATTGACGAAAATGGCCAGGACATCACCATTCCTCGATTTGCTGAGTACTATGGTGAAGGGATTTCCAAAAAGCGTATGGACATAGCGTCGCTTGGTAAGCTCAGCGATATCATGCCAAGGCTGCTTGCTGCAGAGCAAATTTTCGCTGATGCCTGGGTGACTGTGGTGTATATCGATGAAAATGGCAATGAAGTTGCTGAAGACAAAAACACCATCGTTGAATATTCTAAAGAGACTCTGCTAGCCGAGTTAGGCTATCAGAATGCGCTTTCAGCGAGTCAGAATTTAAAGCACGCCACTGCATCAACTCAGGCATGGACTGAAGCACTCCCCTCGTCATCTATGCCGACTATTCAGCAAGGTGCGCTTCTGGAAAGTGCCGTCACCAACCCGGTTGATTTAAAAGAGATCAACGCAGACTCAACACTGGACCGGATCAAAATCTGCCTGAACCGCAAATACGCTGACTGTGACTACGACGCGGTCTACCCTCACGGTACCCCTAATGATCAGTTAAAGGTACTTGTACCATTTTCTGGTTTTCGTGATGTCATGGGTAAAGTGACCAAAATCTATCGCCCGGACTGGAGCACTAAAGATGTCACTTATGACGCCAATGGTAACCCGAGCTATGCTATCAAACCTGCGGGCACCCAACCGATGGGCCTATACCATGGCACCGAAATTTTCATTCAGACTAAAGAAGGCGGTGGTGCATCCAAATTAGGGGGTTACCAGGGCTCAGAACACCTTTTCTCTGATCACATATCGCTGAAATATTTGCAAAAGCAAGTCGGTGACAACGTCTACGATTACACTCGTATCTCATGGAATATCCCACGCTCAAAAGGGGTATTTGGTGACGCAACTCTCTACGGCCGTTATGCCGATGCGCACTGGATCATGAACCTGTCGATTGAAGTTGAGCAGGAAATGCGTGGCAGAAAACGCCTGCGTAATTTCACCTACGTTGTGGGCAGCACAGACATGCCTGAAGAGCAAACCTGGACCGATATTGAGCATCCACCGATGCAGATGGTGTATAGCTGTCTGGCGAAAGGGTCGATGATCATGCTGGCCAATGGCAAGCAACTGCCTATCGAACAGTTACAGGTTGGCGATCTGGTACTTGGCGCCAGTCAATTTGCACCTAACTCACACATGCCGCTTGAAATCAAAGACGTATCAATCGGTGTTGAAGCCTTACCTATGATCAAGATCACCACAGATTCTGGTAAAGAGCTGCTACTGACTGAATCGCACCCAGTAGTCACTCAATCGGGTGTCTCGGCTTGGGCCAACAAGGTTCAACAAGGTGACCGTATTCATACGGCCAATGGCCTGGAGCTGGTCACTAAGATCGAACAAGTGAAATACGAGGACAATGTTTACAACCTCAAACTGGCTCGCACCTCGGATGATCCAAAGCACATTACCGGTGAGACTTTCTCAATGTTTGCAAATGGCCTGCAGGTAGGCGATCTGGCAATGCAAAGTGACAATGAATTTGAGGACGAAGTGGAAACAACACAAGACGTCCTAAATCGAATTCCTGAAGCTTGGCATAAAGATTACCTAAACAGCATTCAGTAAGCAGGAAACAAACCAGTGAGGCCTCTAAAGGGGCCTCTTCACGGAGTGAACACAATGAATAAAAATCAATTCATTTGCCTTGCGCTGGCACTAACGACATCCCAGGCCCTTGCGCAGGCAACCAAAACGCCAGAGAAACTCAGCGAATTAGCCCCGCTTTCAGCAGAGGCAAAAAGCATCGATTTGGTGCCACTTGGTACAGCACATCAAAGTAAAGGCGATGTCTTGCTGGGCATTCAGTCTGTACAAGGCATGGCCGTTGAGCACCTGGGAAATACCAGCATCGACTTTCGCGTTGGTGTAGATCTGAGATATGAACAGGCACTCAAACTTATCGACGGTAAGGTCGATGCCGGCTTTAAATTCCCGGCTGTGCGCGTTGACGCGGGCGCAAACTATGCCAAAGATATCAGCGCAGACCGTTACACAGGTACCTATACCGTGTACTCATCAGTCAAACCTAAGTCTCGCATCCTAATGCCAAGTTCAGACCAAGGATACCAGCCAACGCAGGCCGCAACAGAGCTGGCTCAGGCATATCCGGGTAACAAAGCGGCAAATCTGGGCGATGGCTTTGTACAAGGTTTTGCCTATGGCTCCAACGTCGTGATCAACATGAAAATTGATTATCGCAATGAGGAAGACAAACGTCAGATCGGTGGTTACCTCAGTGTCGACTGGATAGGTAAGGTTAAGGTTGATGGTCAGCTGCAAAAGATTGATGAGGAAAAACGCCAGTCCGTTAAAATTTCCATCAGCGGCTATCAGAGCGGCGGCGATCCAAACCGACTGTTGAACATCATTCCTAATGGCATTATGCGTTGTACGCTGCTGAACCCTGAGCCATGCTTCAACCTGTTCGAAGCCGCTGTAAACTACTTAAAATCAGATTACATCAACCAGTTTAATTCACTGGATGATTACAATATCACTGATAGTTATGTCACAAAATACCTGGACTCTGGCGCAGGTTTGCAACAGTTAATCCCAGACGCGGGCTACACTCCGGTCAACTACCTGACAAAACTCGTTATTAAAGAGTTAACTTCCCGCTGGATTGAAGAGCGACTGACATACCGCAGAGCGAAGAATCTACAGCGTTATTATGCCGCACAATTTAGCGCAGAGCAGCTGAATCAATTACAGGAAATCGAAACATCCAGTCGCGCCAACGCCAACTTATTCGCAGATATGGTCGACTACTGCGAACGCAATCCTGAAGGAAATTACTGCCTCGACTATGAGTCAGGCAACTTAGCTTACTATCGCGACTACAGCGCTATCAGCGCCGTATTAAAGTAAGGATACCATTATGAAAAAGTTTTCTATAAGCACATCGATTGTGTCTGCCGCCCTGGCATTACCCCTGCTGGCCGCCACTGCACAGGCACAGGATCTCAGCGATGCCCAACTACAGGCAGCCCGCTATAGCGAGCTTGGTGACATGCTAACGGTTACTGAGGCTCAGGGCAGATTCGCCTGGATGCAAAAATGCTACGACGGTTTACTCGTTGAACTGTGGGAGCAGATGTTCGATACCCGTGACATTGTCAGCAAAGAAGAGAAATTACGCCAGCTTAAAGAGCTGTGGTTGTCGGCAGATAAAATCGCTGCAGGCAAAGCGCAATATGTGACCTTTGCGAATGAAGATTTCAGCAATCCTTACAACTGGGTTGCAGGCACCAGTGATAGTCAGGCATGTACGCTTATGCCGCCAGAGTATCAGCCTGTGGCATTGAAAACTACTGTGCTGTCACATAACTACTGCGACAATGCCAGCTTTGACAACGAGTGGGAATGGATTTCCAAAGTAACCATTGAGGATTTCGAACATCAGTCGGGCACCAAAGCCCACACTATGGTGTCAGGAAAAGTGGCTACGTTGCCTGCAAACCGGAGCGTCAAGGTGTCTATCACGCCAGGCAATCTGGAACCTGACTATCCTTCGTACGTCGTTGCACGAGTCTGGGTTGACTGGGATCACAATGGCCAGCTAGACAACAGTGAAATGGTCTACAAATCTGCATCAGATGGGGTATTCAAATTTACCATGGACATTCCTGCGGATGTACCCCAGGGCACAACATTGATGCGCATTGCAACCGATGCGGGTGGTGGCTCAGACAACGCGTGCTCCCGTATTCAATATGGTGAAGTCGAAGACTACCTTGTAACGGTTCGTTAAGGAAAGATGATATGAAACCTATTTATTTATCTGTTTTTGCACTGGCAATGACAGGACAAAGCCTTGCTGCGCAAGAAAAAGAGGCGAACATTTCAAGCGCCAACTTGTCTGGTTCCGTGATCTCAGGCTTGATCAATGATCATGTTGCCATGGGCACAGCATATGACAGCCAAAAGAAACGCTTTCTCAATGTTCAGCCTGTTGCGGGTGTGATTGATGAGACCTTTGGTAATACTGAGCTCAAATTTAAAACCGGTATAGATATGAGCTATGATGATATGCTCAATACCCTGAACGGCAGTGTGGATGTAGACGTCAACTTTCCGGTTGTTCGTGTATCCGCAGGTGCGTCTTTAGCTAAAGAAATGGCTTCCAGCACTTACTCAAGTTCATACACTTTTAGTGCCTCGAGCACGCCGAAAAAACGTCTGTTCTTACCTAAAGACCAAAACCAGGGCTATACCCTGTCTCAAGTGGGCAGTGATGTTGCCAACAATCATCAGACCAAACTGCAAACTCTGGTTGGCGATGAGTTTGTAACCGGTATTGAATATGGCGCAAACGTTCTGGTAAACCTTAAGATCGATTACGGTAGCAACAAAGACAAATCAGACATTGGCGGTTATCTGGATGTAGATTTATATGGGGGTGTATTCAACGTCGGCGGTCAGCTGAGATACCTCAAGGACGAAACTAAATCTTCAGTGAAGATCACGGTGCGTGCCATCCAGCAAGGGGGCGATCCTAAGCAACTGTTGACCATCATACCAAACAACATCATCACCTGTTCACTGGACAACCCAGAGCCATGTTTTGATATGTTTTATGAAGCCGTGAAGTATGCCAAGTCTGGTTTCAACTCGCAGCTAAACTCGCTGAGTGACTATAATGTGGTGCGTTACTACACCACGCGTTATGAGAACTCGTCACTGGCGTTACGCGCGTTAGTACCTGAGTATCAGATAGTCAGAAATGCAACAAAATGGCTGATCAGTGAACTTGAAGATGATTTCAAACAAGCTATTTTGGATGAGCAACGTGCCGATAAGCTACTCAATAGTTACTATGCCTATTTACCGGCATCGCAACGTCTGGCTGTAGAGCAGATCAAAGACCTGGCCTACGACAACGCCTGGTTCTTCTTCAATGCCGCACAATTTTGCCGCGACAATCCATTTGGTTACGCATGTGAAAACAAGGTACAGGAAATGAAGAGTGCCTGTGTGCAACGCGGTAAAAACTGTCCGGCCACCTACAATGTGACTGACTTGCAACTGCCAAGTAACGATCAGCAGGACTGGAAACAGTGCGAATTAGCAAGGCAAGAAGCCGTGCGTGCCGGTATCGTCACTGAGGAGCAAAGCGCACGTTTCAGAAACATGCGTTGGGCTCCGACTTTCATCGACGTCACAGCCCCGGCCCGTGGGATCCTGAACTGGCGTTTATGTGAAGGCGCTCTGACCACTTACGGTACGGCGTTTGCGCAATAACCTGCCATAATTAATCGCAATGTGCCGGAGCACATTGCGATTTCTTTTCAGGGAGCGGATATGAAAAAGTTTTTACCTTTACTGGCTTTGGGGTGCACTTTCGCAGCACACAGCCAGGTCTATTACAGTGAAAAAGTCGGTGCTAACGACCTTGGCCGGGCTTTTGACCCAAACATGCACCAGCTCAGTGGTGCCTGCTTACAGGGCACACCTGTGCTGCATAATGAACTCAGCGGTAGCCTGGATTATTTCCAACGGGTTGACGAGACCTTGATCAAGCGCCGTACATTCGGTGAGGTACATGGCGGTGTTAACCTGTTCATTATTGCCGGTAGTGTGTCGACTTCAATGACACATCGTAATGCCACCGATCAACGCACGCTAACATCGCAGCTTCATCTCAAGTTTGATGAGGGCTATAGCACCTTAGAGGATCGCCAGGTAAAAGCCGGCGTGGCTCTCAAAGACTGTGGTAGCCATTTTGTCTATCAGGTCAACTATGGCCGCGATCTGTTCGTCAACACAAGGCTACATTTTAGGACCGAAGAAGATTACAAACGGTTTGTCATTAAAATTAAAATACGTTTGCTGTTTTTCAAAAAAACCATCACTAAGGTCAAAGAAATCGAAAAGTATGCCGAAAATGCGGTATTCAGCGTCGATGTTAACTCAAATGGACCATTACCAGCTAAGCTGCAGCAGCAACTCAGCGAGCAACCTACCTACTGCCGGGGCGGTAACATTACTCCCTGCCTGCAAACATTGGAGAAACTCGTGGCATATAGTTTCGACCCCAATGGACTCATGCTGGATTTGGCCGACTTAGACAAAGTGCCTCGTAGCTTTGTGGTAAAAAGCTTTCAGGATTCAGGCCACTATGGTGCCGCTGACTGGGCGTCTGTGATGAGTAATACTCTGTATGAGACAGCCTGGCGGTGGGCAGAGCATCAGTATGGTGAAGCAGTCAGACACTTGGAACGCACCAAAGCGTTCTTAGCGGTGGCCAGTGAGGCCGAAAAACCCGCACTGGAAGCCCAATTTGAAGCCGCCCAGATAGCACTCAGCGATGCGCAGACACTACGTCAAACCTGCCTTGAATCGCCCTGGTTGAGTCAGTGTGGGCCATAAACAAGCATGTATTTTTCTCACTCAAGTGGCTAGTCTCCTTAGCCACTTAAGAGAAATCACTTCATTGAAATGAATAAAATTCATCTTCTACTTTAGTCCAATCCGATTGCACTCAAATTTGATTTATGTCAACGTCTGCTCAACAAACACAGAATAATTACATAACATCAACAGAGTAGTAGAAGTGATGACAACGACTATTAAACTTTCGCCAGTAGCACTGGCACTCTTTGCGTGCTCCGCCGCGATGGCCGAACAATCCAATGAACAAAACATAGAAACCATCTCAGTATTGGGCTCTAAGGTCTCCAACCGGACGGCCACCGAGTCGACCTCTCCCATAGACATACTGGATACCGATCAATTAAACAAAGGCGGCTTTACTGAACTAGGGCAAAGTCTGCAATCCATCGCTCCGTCGTTTAACTTTAGCCGGACTCAAGTTTCAGATGGCTCGGATCTGTTCCGCCCGGCGACATTACGTGGCCTTCAGCCGGATCAAACTCTGGTTCTGGTCAACGGCAAACGCCGTCATACTCAGGCAATCTTTGGATTATCTGGCACGGTTGGAGCTGGTGCCGCCGGGACAGACATGAACTCCATCCCTATGATGGCGCTGAAGAATGTTGAGATACTCAGAGACGGCGCCGCGGCGCGTTATGGCTCAGATGCCATTGCGGGTGTTATAAACCTTTCTTTGAACGACAGCACCGGCGTCACCACCGGCTTTGTACAGGCTGGATCAACCGGAGAAGGCGATGGGGATACCTATTCTCTGGGCCTGAACCGAGGATTTGATTTGGGCAGCCAGGGCGGCTTTATCAATGTCTCTTTAGAATATCGCGATGCCGATGGTACCAACCGGGCCGAGCGTGATACGGGTGGCTCCTCAACCATAGCGCCAGGAACTTTATCCGATGATGTGCGCTGGAAGCAGGGTAACTCTGACAGTGAGTTTATCTCAGTGTTTTACAACGCTGCGCTGCCTGTGGGTGACAAAGAACTGTATTCTTTTGCCGGCTTCTCAAACCGGACTGCTTTAGGTAACGGCTTTTACCGCGACTTTAATCGTGCAGAACGCAATGTACCTCAGGTTTATCCGGATGGTTTCTTACCACGGATCGATAACGAAGCTGAAGATCTGTCCTTTGCAATCGGTCTGAAAGGCGATATCAACCCAGACTGGGCATTCGATGTATCCAGCGTATACGGCGAAAACCAGTACGACTATTCGTCATCCAATACCATCAATGCATCTTATGCAGCAGAATACCTGGCCAACAACCCGAATGCATCTGCACAAGACATTGCCAACAATGCCGGCCCCAGAGGCGGGTATTCAGGTGGTTTCCGATTCGACCAGTGGACCACCAATTTGGATATCAGCGGCATTATTGACATAGACGGCGGCGAGCCGATTTACCTGTCTGTGGGAGCCGAATACCGCAAGGAAAATTATGAGATAGTCCCGGGTGAAGTGGCATCTTATGCATGTGGTGTCTCGAACTCTGACCGTTCTTTCCCGTCGGTGATTGATGCTGAAATTTTCGCTGATTGTGGTTTTCAGGCTTATCAGGGGCTCAGACCAGATGCTGCCAATAAAGCCGATCGTTCCAGTCATGCCATTTATATAGAAGCAGAAACCCTGCTCAATGAAGATTGGCTGATCAGTGCAGCACTGCGCTACGAAGATGTGTCTGACTCAAATGATGACACCATCTGGAAACTGGCAACCCGCTACGAACTGACTGAAGATTTGGCCCTGCGCGCAGCAGCTTCAACGGGCTTCAGAGCGCCGTCGTTGCAACAATCGGGTTATACCGCTTTTACCACGACACTCGGTGGAGATGGCACACTGGCTACATCTTATACCGCAACCGCTGGTTCACCTTTCCCCGCCGCACTTGGCGTGGAAGGCCTGAAACTGGAATCCTCGGACAATTATAACTTAGGTCTGGCCTGGGATGTCAGCAACGACCTGTCTGTCACTTTGGATTTCTATCAGATCAAGATTTACGACCGCATCAACCTCGGCAGTTTCATTGGTGCAAACAGCGATGAGCTGAACGCTTTCCCGGCTGCCAACGCCGCATTAACAACCACCGGCGCCGTGCAAGGTAACTTTTTCTCAAACTCGCTTGATTCAACAACTCAGGGATTTGATTTAATCGCCTCCTACTCAATGGCTCTGGCAGCTGGTGAGCTGGACATCACCTTTGCAGCGAACAAAAATAAGACCGAGATTGACAAAGTTAACGCGCCTCAGGGTATTCCGGACAACATTGTACTTGATGCGCAAAGACGCTCATTCCTGACCCATGGTCAACCAAGGGAACGAGCCACGCTGACCTTTGACTACCAGCAGGACGACTGGAACACCCTGCTGCGCTTTAATTACTTTGGTAAAACTGAGGTCAGCTACTTTGCTGGCGGACACATAGTGTTGCCAGATTTCTTGTCGCCAACCAATAGCTGGCAGGAAACCAGTGTTGTAGAATCGGCCGTTCTGGTTGACATCAACGCGGGCTACCAGTTGACCGACAGCATTGCGCTGTCTGCTGGTATTGATAACCTGTTTGATGAAACACCTGACGAGTTGGGTGAAGATGAGGTGCTTAACTTCATTACCAATGGCGCGATGCGCTATCCATTGCGAGCTTTGCCCTATGGCTTTGATGGTATGACATATTACGCCAAGGTGAGCTTCAGCTTCTAAACATGAAAAGGGGTGATAGTCATCACCCCTTCCTTTTCAGTACGGATATGCAGAGATAGCTCAAACAGACTATATCTTTCTGTATTTGCAAGTACTTACCGTCACTGTTCGGACTTATTATCCACCAATATTTGATGAGACCCGCTGGCTCATTTGCGTATCTTCAGCAAACTCGCTCATACCCGGGCGCTTGTAAAACACTGTGCGGGTGTAGTTTGAAATAGCCCAGATCACCCTTTCTCTGTCTACATCAATATTGTAAAAAGCACCAAATTTAACCAACTTACCATTGTTCAATGTATACACATTCTGCGGGCCATCATTGCTGCCATACACACTGGCAACCAGGTAAACCTGACCGCTTCCCACTGCAATGTCATTAAGTGTGCATAGTTTTCTGCAGGCAACTGACCGCTGCTCCCAGCTTACCCCGTTGAACTTATATAGCTTGTCACTTTCGGTGATTGAGACAAATTTCATTGAGCACGGATATAATAAAAATGAATAATATATACCGACAAACCAATTTATAAGTCACATTACTATCTCACATGAGAGCAATTTACTTCACCCAAGTGGAGAGCACTTAGCTGCGGATCCCTAAAAACAGGTGTAAAACGCATTGCAGACAAATAAGCGGAGTGATCTGGTTTTACCTTAGAAAAATAAAAAAGCAATAAATACATAACTATAGCTATTTCACCTGATGAAAAAATGCACTTTTTATTGCTTACTCCTCAGTGATTAGACCTGCGTTTTACACTTATTTTGTAACTAATACTTATTCATTATTAGCAATAATAATTCGTTATATCATAACAAAATAATCACAAAAAAAGAGTTTTGCAACCTAATTGACACAATTGTTAACTTTAATTATATTCACTCCCCCCCCCAGCCAACCGAAGAATAAAAAATGAAGAAACTGACATTTTCACTTGTTTTAATAGGTATATTTATATCATATTGGCTTTTTTCCAGTTCCACTCCAGAAGTTGCACACACCGCACCTATGCAAAAAGATGCACCAATAGTGAATAAAAACACAGACAAGGCAGAATCCTTTGCTGTTTCAATTTCACCCAAGCAACCAATAGAAATTGCCTCAAACACAACAAAAGAAATTATGCAGGACATGGAGCGACTGCCGTTAGATATTGGGGAAATCGCAGCAATTTCTGATGACGCAAGAGCCGTGTTAACAGAAGCAGGTGTGCTGGTAAGGGATATTAGTGAAGAAGCCTATGTCGAATTCAACCTTGCAGCCATGCAGCAACTGGAGGTTGGCGACACCTTTGACTTAACCATCCCACAGACCACCGAAATGCATCGCGCAGAAGTCACCCAGGTGGATGTATTTCCAAACGGTGACAAAAGTGTTTTTGCAAAAGTCACCGGCTCGGATAACCGCTTTCATAATTCTGTGATGACGGTAGGCAGTGATGCCATTTACGGGCAATTCACTGTCCCTTCTGGCAATTATGTTTTTGAATCCCATGGCAAACATGGCTGGATAGCCGCAAAACGCGACCTGTATAAGAATCATGTGGAGCACACGCCTCAAGAACGTGCGCCTGCAGAAGGGGCAAAAGATCTCTTTTCCCCGCCTATCAACACTCAAACAACAAGTAAGAAGTAAGGAAAATCAATATGAAAAAAGCAATCCTAGCGACGGCGCTCATCTTAGCCTCAGGTTTAACTCAGGCGAATACAATCGATATTGCTATTCTGTATAGTGATGAAGCGGCAGCCAATACATCGAATATCCAAACGAAAATCAATCAACTGATCTCATTTTCTAACCAGGTTTACAGCCAAAACGAAATTGACTTAAGACTCAATCTGGTTGCGTCAGCTTCAATCGGCAGTGCGCAGGTAACAGCTGACGAAAACTGGTTAAACGCATTGACGGACAGCGCATCTATTGCACAATATCGTGATGCCAATAATGCTGACATGGTTGCATTATTGGGTGTTGGTTCATCTGCGGGCAGCAATCTCATTAGCTGTGGTATTGCCTGGGTTGGTCAGGGCAGCAATGGTAATTTGTACTCGTCTCAGGTCAACAAGATGTATTCCATTACCGCTGTAGACTGTGGTGCAACCACCTTTGTTCATGAGCTAGGCCACAACCAGGGTTTAACACACGCCCGCAGACAGGGTGACACATCGGGTGGTGTATACCAAGATGGTATGGGACATGGTGTCTATAATGTCTTCACCAGCATCATGGCATATCCGCATGTCTTTGGCAGTGCAACTCAGTATGACTACTTCTCAAACCCTAACTGGACGGCAAACGGATATCCTTTCGGTGTTGAGGGCGAGTCGTACGCCTGGAAAACCGTGAATGCAACAAAAGACGACATTGCAAACATGAAATAACAAGCAACCTTTATCTTTTATCAGGTAAACAGGCTTTGAGCGCTCGATGTTGAGCGCTCTTTTTATGCCATCAGATTAAATAGAAATGAACATTTATAAAAATGAAAGCCACATCTGTAATCAATCCTCAACGGCGACGCGCGTGGGCAGCCACTCGTAACTACACACCAAAAGCCTTAGCTTATCTCGTTACATCAATCAATATGACACTTTCCGGGCACACCTGTACACACTTTGTACTCTCTAAAACGTTCTCAGCTACCACCTGTACACCCAAAAATTAGCCCCAAAGGGGGCATCAATATAATAAAATAGAATAAGGCGACCTTTTATTACCTATTAGCCAATAAAGAAAAAGTTAATTGAACAACATAACAAAACAAACGGATGAAAAAACACCGTTATTAGCTTAAAAAACAAACGCCCTAGTCAAGAAAAACCAATTATCCTCAACAAACAACAATTTCAGATCAGCGTATAAAGATCAGCAAGACATAAAATAGAAACCCAAGGTTAATATAAATGAAATTGACAATTTAAACACCAAAGCATCAAATATACCCCGATTCTACTGAATCACTTAAACTAAAACCCTAAAAAGGATTATCAAGATGAAAGTTAGTTCTATTGGAAAAATTGCAACATTATTTTTGGCAGTAGCTACAACGGGTGTATTTGCAGCTCAGGAAACGGCAAATTATATGGAGTATAACCTGGGAGACAGCATCTACAGAATTCCAGCGTCACAGGCTAACAATATCGATGAAATCATTGCATTGATTGAAAGTCGCAATGACGTTTCTGAGTATGGCGTTGTGACATTAAAAGCTGACATTCCGAACGCTGAACTGTCAACATCTGACTTCTCAATACAAGCAGGTGGTTCACTCCGCCTGTATAGTACGTTCAACGCAGGTTACCTGAACGACTTTGATGCCGTACTATCATACACATGTCCTAGTAACATGTTTATCAAGTCAATCTCAAGCTACCACGACAACAAGAAAGAAGACCGTCGCTTTAACATCGAGTGTGGCAAGTACACTACGTCTGGTGGTGCACGTATTTACCGTAAAACAGTCAGCTGGACTGGCTATGTAAACTCGTACGATCAGGCTTTCAACTATACCTGCCCGGCAGGCAAGTTCTTGGTTGGTGTATACAGTGTACACAGCAACAGACATGAAGATCGCGTATTCAAGTTCGCCTGTGCCGCTATGGCTGAGTCTTCAGCAAATGGTTTTGCGCTAAGTGCTGAAACCTGTTCGAATGTAGGCCCAACTAACTTCGACCAACCCTGGCACCTGGGTTCAAACGGCGCGCTTGTAGGCATGGCTAGCCGTCACAGCAACTCTCACGAAGATCGCGAAACAAGTGTTTCTTTCTGTACTTCAGTATCTGACTGGTAATAACAGTTAGCATGCAGGCATTATGCTGTAGCCTGCTTTAATATTTTATTGCATTATAATATACAACCTAAACCATCACTATAAAAGCAGAATACAATTAAAAACGCCACAAATAAAAACCACTAACATATTTAAAAATCAAGGCAGAAAACAGTTAAACCATCAGAAATATATTTTCATAGATATCCTATATTATCCTTGGTGAGTAGCACAGTGTGAATATAATCAAGCATATGGCCAGTGTGGGTAGACAAAACATGATGCAGCTACCAATGCCCAGAGAAATATCGTCAACCAGTACCTGTAGGGCTGCTCACTTCGCACATAGGGATGCCACAAATAGCTGACCCCTCTTACCAGGTCATTGAGTAACCACAACAGTAATCCAAAACCAAGCCAATAGCTCCAGGGCAATCCTATCCACATTTGAAACTTCCTCACTATAGATTTTCACATTGATAATTTATACCATAACTTGCAAGACCATTGATTGTCAATATGACAATCAAACCTCAATTGATATAGTGACTGAAATAGCAAAACTGGAGAAACCATGGCAAGACCAAGTATGGCGGCACAACGCACTGAAGAGATACTGGATGCACTTGAAGCCTGTATTTTGAAATATGGGATCCAAACAACGTCACTTGAAAATATCGCAGAAACCGCGGGAGTGAAACGCACCATTTTGCGTCATTATATCGGTAACCGTGACGATATCATTTGCGCACTGAGTACCCGGCTACGCTCCCGGTATTCTGAACAATGGCAACAAGTTTTGCACTGGCTTCCCTCGACGAATAAGATTGAATCAATCATAGATGCTTTATTCACTGTCGGTTCTCAGGAAAGGATCAACGCAACTATTATCGGTGAAGCCATCTTCTCAGAAGCCAAGCGTTTGCCAGCTATCAAACAAGATCAGACCAGTATCATGGATGAGTTTATTACGATTATCAGCGATGTTTTACGTCACGAATACCCGGATGCTAACCCAGATAAAGTGGAGTTGGTTGCCCACGGAATTTACGCGAATTACCTGCTGTCAGAATCTTTTTTACCTCTCACCCTGGTTGATCAGGTTTATAAGCTCAAAGCCGCCTCCAAACTACTTTGTACCACACTGGCGTAAATCGACCACTTGAAAGAAATAAATTTTCACATTGACAATTTAAGACTCAAAATTTAGGCTATGCTTCATTCGTCACACATCGATAGGATTTAGATATGAAGCTAGCCAGCTCATTGGTAGTCACAGGGATCATTGCCATGTCAGTTTGGGGAATTGCTTTACTACAGCCAATGCCTGTACAAGCGCTTTCCTCAGCACAACCCCAAACAGTAACTCAGAAACAATCGTCCCTTAAAGCAACACGCACGAATGTAGCGACTGAAGCGACGGCACAACAACAAGGCACCTTAATGGTTGCTCTGGATACACTGGTGATCTCCGGAAATACTGCCACTTTACCCACAGATAAAGTGCAACAGCTATGGCAGGATTTTAATACCAATACGGCCTTAAATAGCCGGCTGATAAAGCAGCCACTCGCGGTTTATGTTTTGTATAAAGACTTCTCTGCTAACTTTGCTCAAGCCACTATTACCATCGGCTATTCCATAGATGCCCTTTCTTCTGCAGAGGACACCGTAACGCTCGACGCTGCGCGCTATGAGCCGCTGTTATCAAGAAAAAAGCATAGCGTTCAAGATATCGCACTAGCATGGCAAGAAATCGATTACCGCAGACCAATAAATAGGGTTGTTGAGATCCATTACCTGTCAGACCACAGTACAATAACGAGCTCTGAATTGCTGGTAGGTTATGGAGAGTAAACCATGGAATTGCTAACCCTTGCTCTATCAGCAGACGATATCTGGTGGCTCGAAGTCTTTATCGACGACTGGTTTTTGGTCATTGCATTGGGCTTGTTCATTGTTGAAATGCTTCGGTACGCCTGTAAAAAGCAATTTACCAGAAACCTGTTTGGTGACAGTGTTGCCAACTTTGTGACTCTTGGGCTGTTTATGTTTTTGGTCACGCTGGTTGCGATGACTTATGTTGGTATATTTTTCTACGTTTATGATAATTTCAGAATTGTAGACCTGCCACTTACACCCTGGACCATATTGTGCTGTATTGTGCTGGCCGATCTCGCTTATTACTGGGAGCACCGCTTTTTACATAAGAACGGCTTTGCCTGGGCAACACACACCGTTCATCACAGCTCACCACATTTCAATATTTCCGTTGCTTATCGTCATGGTCCAATGGATTGGTTTTTCCCGCTGTTTTTTTACCTGCCGCTGGCGCTTATGGGTTTCCATCCGTTTATCATCTTGCTGGCCGAGGTGGTCGTGCAGGTCTATCAAACTTTATTGCACACAGAAACCGTAAAGAAACTGCCTCGCCCGATAGAAGCCATCTTTAATACCCCTTCTCATCATCGGGTGCACCATGCTACCAACAAACAGTATCTGGATAAAAACTATGCAGGCATTTTTATTATCTGGGACAAGCTGTTTGGCACCTTTGCCAGGGAAGAAGCACAAGTCAGATATGGCGTCTTCCCAAGAATTAACAGCGTAAATCCACTTACCATCTTTTTTGGCGGGTACACAAAGTTGTTCAGACAACTCATTAATGCACCAAGCTGGACACACAGATTCAAGCTACTGACAAAGCCGCCTATCTGGGCCTGGCAACAAGAACAGAAAGGTAAAAGGTAGACAAAAGCCAGTAAGCCTGGCCTTTGCCAGATTTAAACGTGCACTGTATGCCAGATCGACCACAGTAATCCCGAAACAGGTTTCCAATTTCCCAAAAGGAAACCTTGTCCATCAACGCAATTTCACCTCAAAGTAGGACTGAACAGGCCATCCAGGTGCTGATATCAGCATGTCCTCTTCCAGCGCTCAATTCACAAACAACCTGATTGTTATCAGCCTGTTATTGCTTGACTTTATCGTTCAATCAAAGAGGAAAATGGGAAAAGTACTGGGCTACTTATAACCAAACTGCTTAATTTTAAATCAAATTGTTATTTACATAAGTTTGACAACTCCTACATTAAGCGCAATATTTAGATCGTTCCAATTCAAATAAACTCATACTTTCTGCCTCTACAACGAGAAGAAACCCATTACCAACCAGAAATAAATTGGAACGATACAATTAAGTGCAACACTATAAAAAACAACATGTAAAAGAGAGCAACAGGATGAAAACACAACACTTAAATCCACTCACGCTGGCATTGTGCCTAAGTGGAGCGCTTATAGCTCCGTTAAGCTTCGCAAGTACCGACCTGACTCAGCCAAATGCAGGGATTATCACCGCCAGTGGGGAGAATGGCACAGCTGAAGGGCGCAGCAAGGCATTTGACGATTCTCAGTACAGCAAATGGCTGACCTTCACGCCTACAGGCTGGATAGCTTATCAGTTCAATACCCCTCAGATAGTATCGGGTTACACATTGACTTCCGCCAACGATGCGGCGAGTCGCGACCCGCAGGACTGGCAATTATTAGGCTCTAACGATGGCAACACCTGGTACGAACTTGATACACAAACCAATCAGATCTTTTCTGCACGCTATCAGACTCGTCAGTATAGTGTTACGAACAATCAGGCCTACCGCCACTACAAGCTGAACGTCACTGCCAATCAGGGCGCGGGAATTTTGCAGCTGGCAGAAATTGAATTGCTGGGAGGAACGACACCACCGGGAGATTCTCTGCCACTCACAGACAGCCAGTCGCTCAGTAAAGGGAGCTGGCAGCATTATGGGCCATTCAATGTAGCGGGAAAGGTCTTGGCAACCACCTCAGGTAGCGGTGATGCCGATCTGTATATCGGCCTGGGTAGCCAGCCAACCACCAACAACTACCAGTGTGCCAGCACCTCGCCCACAGCTGCGGAATCCTGTCAGGCTCAGGGCAACAACTTGTATGTCTCCGTTTATGGCTGGTCTGCCACCCGTTACACCATCAATATACAAGAACAAAGCGACAATGGCGGCGGTAATTGGGATAAGCCGGTGGTCGATTTTGTTGATATGAACCCAGAAACTGCGGGCTCGCAACTAGTGAAGCGCATCATCAGCGATCCGGCCGCCCATATGGCAAAGCGTTGTGTAGATGTGGCCAAAGTGCTCTATACCGACCCGAAAGAATCGCAACGTTTCAGACACCTGCGTTTTGAACTCAGAGAAAAAGACGCCTGGGGCAACGACTTTGTGGCCTATAAACTCGGCCAGGATGGGTCCGGTGAGATGACCATTGCCGTCAGTACTAAGCATCTGGAAAAAGTCTACCGGGAAGGAAACAACGACGACAACGCGATCCGCGACGAAATTGACGGCATCTTATTCCATGAGGTTACCCATGGCTATAACAACTCTCCAATAACACACGACGGTTATGGTGACGGCGGTCCTTACTGGGCCTATACCGAAGGCCTGGCAGATGCTGTGCGGATTGGCGCGGGTTTTCATAAAACCAGACAACCGGACATCACCAACCCTAAAAAGTGGCTGGGCGGATACACCACTACCGGCTTCTTCCTGCACTACATTAAACAGGAAAAAGACCCCCTGTTTATCCGCAAGTTTAACCAGTCGGCGGTAGACTACACCAACTACACCTGGTCATTTGACCGTGTCTTCACCGATATACTGGGTATAGGCGTAGAGCAAGCCTGGCAGGATTACGTGCAGTTTATTCAAAACGGCGGACAACTTCAGTACTAGTAAATAGCAAAAAGCCCGAAGCCTGGATAGGCTTTGGGCTTAGGGTTGTTTTACAGCAGTAACACTGCTGGCCAGCTACACTGCGTGTCCTGGCGTTTAATTATTGCATCGACCTGCAAATGCACCATCCATGATACATTTCAAATGGGTGTCTTTCTTGTGCTCACTATCACTCTATAGATTGGCTAGCATCCAGGCCTGATACAAATTCTTCAAAGACAATTAGCATTACATCACTTTTTTGAACTTCTTCATGAATTATTGCCTTTACATCATCCCACACTAATCCACCAAGGCCAGCACCGATTCTCGGAATTCCTATGCACTTAATTCCTTTAGTTTTTGCAATAGCCAGCATTGAAGCTAAGGATATTGCTACAGCATCAAGTGTTGCTTTTGTTCTCCAAGTTCTTTGCGTCCCAAGATTGAAAATTGTGTTTTCGCCTTCAACCCATGTAAAGACATCACCGGGATTGAAGAGGCCAGATTTGCACCGCTCCTTATAGGAAGAGTACATGTTAGGCCAGTTGTTTTTAAACTCGATAGCTACACCTTTACCCATAGCACCAGCACAGTTACAGCCATGAGCAAATGACTTAAGTTTAGGTGTTTGAAACATGTCACCCCTGACAAACTTAACAGGCATCTTACTCCGACTCCTGCCAGACTAGTTCAAAATCGTCCGAAGATATTTCAACGGAATCGGATAAGTCTAAGTCAGATAATTTACCATCGTACAGTCCCGGACCTATTTCATCATGGTACTCATGACGAGATGAGTACCATTTACCACCAAAGTTCTCGACCTGCCTGGCGGCGACCTCGCCATCAAATTCGGTATAGACGATACCTTCACCAAGCGTCGACTCTGTAGGGCCTTTAAAATATTTTTTAGTCATCATTTTGAATCCAATGTAGCTCCGTACCCTTTGATTCGCCCACGTAGGTCAAGTGGCTTATCATTAGGAAGGTAATAAACGTTGGGTCTCGGATTTTGTATTGGTAAACCACCAACACCTATTCTTAAATAATAATTGAGACTTGCTTTTTTACGGGCATCACCAAAGAGTAATCTTGCTGCCTGTCCTTTCTACATGTTCCCAAGAGTAATGTCATCTTTAGTGAGGCCTGCAACGGTTTCTGCTGCAACCATTCCGGGGTGTATATCAGTAAAATATTACCCCGGACCACAACGGGCATTTTTCTCACCAAAAGAGGCTCTTAGGGTTTGAGTAGCAACTATGGAATCAAGGTTCTCTTTTGAGTTGGTATGATGATAAAGAATAAGCTCATTCTCATCTATTTCACCACTAGCGATAGCCCCTTCAAGTGTTCCATCAGCTAACTCTCCCGGCTTTAAGACGTAAAGAATCAATCCTTTCTTTAAAGCTCCTATTAGCTCTTTACCAAGCCTGTAGTGGCATAGTGATTTTG
>NZ_PNCI01000042.1 GCF_005887095.1 Pseudoalteromonas rubra
CCCCCCCCCCCCCCCCCCCCCCCACCCCCACCCCCCAACCCCATACACAACGCATTCAATCTACTCATCACCCAATCACCCAATCAGCCAATCAACCAATCACCCAATCAGCCAATCAGCCAATCAGCCAATCAACCAATCAGCCAATCAGCCAGTCAGCCAGTCAGCCAGTCAGCCAGTCAGGTAGGACGAGCAATGTATGCCTCTTCCTGAGAACGCTGTAACAACATTGAGCAAACTTAGTGTTTAGGCTGCAACGTGAGTTGTGTTTGTCATACTGCGATCTGGCCATTGCCAAACGGCGGCCCACTTCCTGGTAAGCGAATTCTCACATGCGATCACACGACCTGGTGGCCAGCAAAGGATCAGCTGTAGCGATCCTCACAGGATAGTTATTATTGCTGTACTGGCTCATCACTTTCTCATGTAAATCATTGATTTTTTTAAATATTTTGTTGTTGTTGAGTTTTTGACTTGATGTTTTTGGGTTGCTAATTTGAATGAGCGATCAGGGGGAAGTGCTGAACATAACCCACTGTGACCTGTGTAAAACAGATCAATAAAAGGTATTGGTATGAACTTAAAAATCAGTAAAAAAGCAATTAAAAACCTGTCTCTTACCGAAGCGGCACACGTGGCTGGTGCAGGAAGATCTCAGGCGGCTGATGTGATTGATGACTCATGTCAGAGTGTTTGCTCTATGCAAGCGTAACACTTCGCTCTATGTGTCATGCCTATAAATTCAAAGTATTGGAGTTAGATATGTTTACTATTGAAAACGCTCACCTGGTATCTGGCGGTCGTGCGGAAGGAGGGTGTATCCCTCCACACTTAGACAAGCTGATTAATCGTTAATTCAGCATATTGACCTGGTTAAATCCTAAAAGGAGATTGTATGTTTAGTTTAAAAAAGAAAGTAATTAAAAAGCTTGTTGCTAAAGAGTTTGCCCCATCAGCGACGAAAGACGTTGCGGGTGGTCATGATTTTCAGCCAAGTGCATTCCGTGGCTGCCAATCAAACGAAACTCGTGAACAGTTCATAAACTAACAGGAGACTATGATGAAACTGAAAAAAGTAAATCTGAAAGTACTGAATAGTGACGCTACTTTGGTGAAAGTCGCAGGTGGTTGTCCACATACAGTGCATGATTGTGGTGTTGATCGCACTATCCCTGTTCTGAATGAAATTCACTAATCCCTGGCCAATTGGAGCGTCTGAAATGAAGCTAAAAGTAACAAAAATCAAAAACCTGAGTGCAGGTAAGTCATTTCCAGTTGATGCAACGCCAGCCGTCGGTGGGGGTTTTCATTCATCTTGCGGTGTTGACTGCGGCTGCGGCGATCAGGATGGTGATCAACTGGTAATTCGGATACCAATGTAAAGGGTGCTTTTTGAGCGCCGAATAGAAAGTTTAAGGATTAAATATGTACGAATTACACAAGCAAAGTGCGTCAGTAACGCAAGTTTCTGGTGGTGTAGAACATCATAACCCGTCTATTCCGTGTCAGGTAAAAGACTGGTAATCAGGAGCGACAGATATGTTCGAATTAAAAGATACAGCACTGCTGGCAATTAGCGGTGGCCGGGAAGCAGATCATGACTGCACCCGACCAATTCGTGTAACGCTGTAATTGGTACTGAGCGCCCCAGGGCCATAGTACTGGCTAGGCGAACAACGCCACATCAGTGTGAGACGATGACTAGAAATATGAAGAACTTAAATACAGCTGAAATATCTATGGTGAGTGGGGCTTCACACCCTGCCGACACAGAAGTTGAATTGCTGATTGAAACTATAAAAAACTGGTTCTGAGGAACCTGAGAGAGGCCAAAATGATGACATTAACACACTCTGATATTGAACAAGTAGTAGGTGGTATCGTGGAAGGTGGTTGTGTGGATGTATTTGATCCCACAAAGCGCCGCCAGCACTAATTTCACATTTTAAGCTGTCGACAAAGCGGCCTTTTTTGGCGGAAAGTCGCCTTTGTTTGTAATGTGAGAATGCTGAATAAATAAGGAGTCTGATTGACTCCTTTTTTTGCCTGTTCATAGCACAGATATTCGCTGCTTTTATACTCATTTACACAATTCCGGCACCAATCCAGAGTTGACGAAACCTCCAATACAACACTGCACATCTGCCCTGGTAAGACGGAGTTGTCTTCATATATACAGGAGCAGCAATAAGGCGAGCCGATATCTGATGTACCAGCCCGAACAGAGATATTTTAATATAGTAAGTGACTGCTTGAACTACTCTGGCTGGGGAGCAGCATGCTTTATTTCTGCGCCTGTCGACATAAAAAGTTATCTCTATATACCTGCCTCTTACTTTCCCGTTAAAGCTTTTTCAGGTGTCCCTTTCTGACAATGAGCCAGAGTATTAAGCTGCAGGAAGCGAAAGCGCATTAAGCCTGGTTGGCTGGCATCACCTGAGGGGATCTGTCAGGGCACTGGCATGTGGTATTGCGTGCCCCCATGACTGAAAATCCGGAAGCTCGCATATATAGAGCTGATAGTTCGGTTACTGATAGAAAATAGATGGGTTTAACCTGTTGATATACATTGTTAAATTGTGGTTTTTACTGTTTTGACAATGGTGCTGTCGTCACCCATCATGGCCTCAAGCGCTTAGGTGGATTAAGTGCTGATAACAACTTTTTGGAGATGAATATGTTTACTATATTGGATAAAAAGCAAGCAACTCAGGTGTCTGGTGGTGATACAACACATAAGATGCTGGAAAAGATGGAAAGAGAGAAAAACAGCAACTAACCGGTTGCTTATCAGACCCAGGAACTGCAGCGAATGACATAAATGTAGTGCCTTTTATAAATTGGCATTGTGTTTCTTTGCGCTCCCTGCGCATTTTTATTTGTATGAGGTGAAATATGTATTTAACCAAAGAAGAACTAAAAGCTATCACGGGTGGCATCAATAATCAGAATAAAGATCTGTCAAAAATTGAGTGTGATCTTTAAACCTAAACAAGGAGAATAACATGCAAGTCATTGAAAAAAACAACGTACAGTTGGCATTGGTTTCTGGCGGTATCGATGAGGGCGGGTGTATCCTGTTCCCTCCTCAGGACAAAAAATTTAACTAAGTGTCGACAAGCGGCCGCAATAAGCCGCTGTTGAAACAAGCCGTGCAGAGACTCTGTGCGGCTTTTTTATGTCATGCATTGGCTCGAACACCACTTGTAATACGTGATCATTTGCAGCTAAGACTGCTGTGAGGCCAGTATCGAGATGCAAAGGTTTGATTTATTCGATGCCTTTTTACCTCAACCTTGCTCGTTCAATACCGACTCCACACAAGCATTGTACCTGCGACAAGTCTGATAAAGCCGTTGTATGTTCCCGCAGAATTTTGAGTTGTCAGGTTGCCTGTACTCTTTTCATCATTACCACTTTTGAGTGCACCAGAAATAATGGATCAGTCAAGCTGACCATGAATTTCTGCCTGGTACATTTTCTTATCGAGCAATACCTTGTCTGCTACTGGTTTTCAGTTTGTGAGCCTGGGTTGATATTCAGTGCTGCTGGCGACGTTTGTCCCTTTTTTGGCGATAATCAGCGGCAAGCGCGGGTATTCAGGGTGTGCAATGCACACATGCAAATCTCCAATATTGGGACCTGCGCATTTTTGTCATATGAATATTTTTATAACAGCTCAGGTATTCATATTTAGCACATAATTAAGGTATATCTGAGGATAATGGTTGCGCATAAGCCTTTGTATTTTATGTTTATGTTTGTGTTTTTGTAATTTTGATTTATTAAATTCTCGATGCCATGATGCTCACCGTCAAAGCGATGCAACGCACGACACTAAACAGTAATCGGAATTGAAAATTGAACAATTTAAAAAATTAGCCAGGCATGCATACGAACACGATTTCGCAGATGCCTGATTATTTGGAGGCACAAAATGGCGAAAACAAAATTTTATACAGACAAAGAGTTAGCTTACTTATTAAATCAACAACTCATTGGTGATTGCCTGGATGATTATTTTCAGCCTGATGGTCTGGATTGTTCACTGCTCAATGTTGCAGACGCCGAAATGAATATCGGTGATGAGCAACCTATTAATTTTTATCGTATGTAAATTTGGAGAGCACCTGAGATGGCATTTATCGTACTTGGACAACAGCAGGATGAACACGCGCAGTATATGCTTGAGAAGCTGAAAATGCGTGGCCTTGATGCTTATCTACTGTCTACGCACGACTTCCCGCGCAAGGTTCAGTTTAGTTATGAGCCCAATGAGGAACTCGGAAGCTTAACCCTTGCATGCGGTAAAAAACTGACTTTAGATGAAATACAAGCGGTGTTTTGGCGTGGCTTTTCAGGTGTATCGGATGAGTCGACCCGAGAAAATTACATGAGTGCGGAGAGTATTGCTGCTCAAGATGCGATGGCGTGTTTGAGAACCTGGTTTTTTCTTGATAACGACACCATCTGGTTAAACAGCTGGGAAGCATTTCAGCATCATAAAGAGAAGCCGTTTCAGTTAACTAAAGTAAAACGTCTGGGTGTACGCATTCCTCAGACCTATGTCGGTAACAATTTGGCGGACATAAAAACCGCGTTCAGTGTGCTTAAGCAATCTATTTTTAAGCCGGTGTTTGGGGGCGCACATACTGAGTTGCTGACGGAGGCACACCTGGAGTCGGAACGTGTGACTGCTGCGCTGGCTAAGTCGCCTATCACCGTTCAGGAGTTTATTGCCGGCACTAATATCCGCAGTTACGTCATAGGGGATAAAGTGTTCTCGGTCGAACTGAAAAGTGATCGGGCAGACTTCCGAGAAGATGACAACATGGCGCTCCTCGCGATAGAGACACCGGCAGAGATCATTGCGCAATCGAGGCTGATTGCGCGAACCCTGCATTTGAACTGGACGGCCATTGACTGGCGAAGAAATGAGCGTGGAGAGTACTACTTTTTAGAAGCAAACCCTTCTCCGATGTTTATAGGGTTTGAGAAACGCTCAGGGATCTCTATTACTGATCACTTAGTCGACTATATGTTAGGAAAAGGCTGAGTAATTAACACTTAACTGAGTAATTAACACTTAACTGAGGAATAAGCAGATGAAAGAACTAAATAAGGTGGAATTCAGCGCCGTGGTTGGCGGCGTGAATACGACGTCTCCTGACCAACCTTGGGTTGACGTCATTGATGCGATTCTTGAATTTTTTGAATAAATTTATATAGGTACCTTCATCAGTAATCTTGGCGGAGACAGTGAAGGAAACATGCATGTTGCAAGCAATTAAATAAGGAAGCGTTATGCACCCTTTTTCATTAGATAAAGCACAAAAACAAAATGTCACTGGCGGAAATGTTTTTATTTCAGATCTGCTTGTAGAAAATGGCGGTCCAATTTATGTGACTCAGGCTATCCCGGAAGATGGCTACGATCCTACGCTTATCGCTATGTAATACGCCTTAACGGCAAGACGTTTACAGAGAGTGGAGCTGTCCCGAAGCACTTGGCGGAGTTATCGGGAAAGTAAGCCTTACTCTCGCTTTTTAACCATGTAAGAAGATTAATAAGGAAAAAACATATGCACCCTTTTTCACTAGATAAAGCACAAAAACAAAATGTCACTGGCGGAAATGCTTTCATTTCAGATCTGCTTGTAGAGAATGGCGGCCCAATTTACGTGACTCAGGCCATCCCGGAAGACGGCTACGACCCAACGCTTATCACTATGTAATACGCCTTAACGGCAAGACGTTTATTGAGAGTGAAGTTGTCCCGAAGCACTTGGCGGAGTTATCGGGAAAGTAAGCCTTACTCTCGTTTTTTAACCATGTAAGAAGATTAATAAGGAAAAACATATGCATCCATTTTCATTAAAGAAAGAACAAGAGCAAGCAGTGACTGGTGGACTAATCAAGCGTCCAGTTTATATTACTCAGGCGCTTTACGAAGACGGTGGCCCGATTTACGTGACAATGGCGATTCCAGAAGATGGTAACGATCCGTTGCCGCCGCTTGAAATGTAATTCAAGCTGAGTCGCGAAGGGCAGTCATATGCTCCACAGCACTGGGTGTCGTGAACCTGGTGCTGTAAATGAGAATAATATCAAAGGAAATCAGTATGAAAGACTTAAATACATCTGAAGAGTTAGCGTTAGCCACTGGTGGTTTTGTTATGGGCATTGGCCTTGGCGATCCTAATGACCCGACTCGTACTATTTGCTAACGAGTTGTGTCTCCTAGTTTTACTTGTTGTTTAGGGGCTGAATTTACATTCAGCCCTTTTTCTTTTTTGCGTTAAGCATATGGCTTTGTCAGTTTTCAAAATGGGCGATTTCTCACCCGATAATACGGATATTGTACAGAGAATTATTGCCAGAAATGCGCTTTTACTGTTATTTCGGCTGCTTTGCTACCTTATCATCAACAATGAGCAGATCATCACTCGACAAAATCTGGTAGATGATGTCTGGTCGCAACACTATGTAGACGATAACGCAATCAATCGTGCGATGTCGGAACTAAGAAAGATCCTGAAATCTGAAAAGCAGAAAGGAACGATTGTAAAGACTCACTATCGTAAAGGGTATAGTTTCTTTCTTGAGCCAGAAATCATTTACTATGAGCATGTTGAGAAACCGTCTACATCTTACGCGCAGATCAACACTGATTCAGAGCCTTCCTCTTTGTCCGGGGAGTCTGAACTTACTACCCGGGCTCAGCTTGATCTTGATGTAGCAGCCAGTCATCATCGCAAAAGCACGCTGCGATGGCGTTATGTGTTGTTACCATTGCTCCTTATCTTGCCACCACTGGCCTGGCATATCCTGTCAACGGGCTTTTTTATCGGAGACCAAGAGACTCATACCCTTACCCGCAGCGATATAGAAGAAAGTGTGCTTTCCTGGCTACCGGGTCGTTACGCCACACTCAATCTGTCTCCCAATAAACAACACGTTGCTTTTTCTTTTATTCAGAATGATAACAAAAACTATGCGTTGGTGGTTAAGTCACTGGAAAGTGGGCATGAGAAACGTATTGGTAACTCTGGTGTCAATTATTTCCCGGTCGGGTGGTCGGTTGATTCCAGCTTTATTTACTATCGGGCTGTGAGTGAAGATCAGTGTCAGGTGTGGCAACTGAGCGCTGACTTTATCACCAGCAACCGACATGTTTTTGATTGTACGCTGCACAACACAACGGGTGGGGGCGTGGCGCCAGGACGCTTTGTGTATTCAAAAAGTGGTTATCGCAACCGCGATGAATTGTCTGTACTAACAAGCCGTGATCTGAGCACAGGTGATGAGTTTCAAATTACCTCACCCAACCTGAATTCTTATGGCGACCGCTTTTTAACTTATGTTGCTCAGAAGCAGGTGATCCTGTTTGAGCGCCGGCAGTATGAATCCAATGAACTGTATATGACCGATCTGGACGGTGGCAATCAGGTTAAGCTATTTGAGTCTGCGAGCCGGATCTGGGCTGTGAACTATGATGCTGAACAGGATTTAGTCAGCTGGTTTGATAATACCGCAAATCAGCTATACCGCTTTTCTTTGACACAGCGGCAACTACATAGTGTTAAGCAACTTCAGACTGAACAACAATATGCGAGCTCTCAAATGTTGGACAGCAATACCTTATTGATGGTGAGTTACCCTTTTCAGGCTGATGTATTCTTATTAGATCAGCAGACCCTTGGGCTGACAGAGCTTATAGCGAGCCCTCTGGAAGATACCTCCGCTACAGAAGTGGGTGACGAGTTTTTATTTCTGACACGTCAGGGTGATCAGTGCATCGTGAGAAAACAGCAATCAGATGGTCAAATTGTGCCGCTGACATTGCCACAAGACAGCTACACCTCGTTGCGCTATAACGCTGCCAGTGATCATTTATTGCTCCAGTATAAAGATAGAATTGAAGTGTATAAGCTGTCGGACATGACGCTGGCTGACAGTATTAATGCACAGGGGGTCGTGGTAGCGGCCGAGTTTATCGGACCCCATGAACTCGGCTATGTGGTTGTGGATGACCATAAAGTAAAAAGTCGGGTCTTTAGCTACTCTCTGACTGATAAAAAGGTGACGCCACTGCCCACGTCGGATTCGTTGTGGATAGGGCGTCTTGATGACGAGCACCTGGTATCTTTGTCTTCCAGTGATAAAGTTGTCCTTTACAACATTCAGTCGGGTGAGATAACCCGAGCCATTGATTTACCCCAGGTGAAATATAAGCATACGCTCGCCATCGGCGAAGGGAATATCTACCATTCTGATGGTGAAACCATCTACAAACTTGACTTTAGTGCGCCGTCAGTGATTTCTGAGTTCTATCACATAGATGCGTCGAAATATGTGATCGGCAATATGAAGTACTCTCAAAAACGGGGTGGGTTAATCTTAGACCTGATTGAAGTTGTGGAAAACCAGCTGATCAAAGTTACATTAAAAGAAACTGAGTCACTCTGATGCATGTGTGAGTATTGCTGCGTGTGTTCTGGGAATCGCTGATTGTGTAAGACAAAGTAATTTCGGGGAGTTCATCGGTTATCAAAGCCTCATATGTTGCTCAACAAGCACACTAAACCCTACGGTATCTTTTCGCTCTAAGGCTGGTCGCTCAATAAAACGCCCTGGTGAGGCAGAGTCCACCACTTTATATGGCTTGTGACGGTTGTCAGTGTGCCAGGTCTCTTTCTTGTTCTTCTAAGTTAATCTTGCTGTGAAACTGTTTGTGCACACAGGGTTTTTCGGCTTTTTGTCCAAAATTAATTTATTCGGCAATCGCAGCAAATATTACTCTCTATTATTCGCATATATAACATGCGCTTACCAGTTTCTTCTGGAGGTAAGATAAGATTTGATAATTACCGAATTTATGATGGCTTGGCTAAGGTAGTTAGTAACGAAACAACATAGTTTCAATCACACAGCTAACCCAATTAGCAGGAGCGTCAGGATGATTACATTAAAAACAAAAAAGCTAAAAACTTTGTCAAAAAAGAAATCTTGGGCAGTAAAGAAACACGCTTTATTGCGGGTGGCACTAACACAGATACTTTTACCGGGTCAGTCGATCCAAAGCAGGATGCTTAACACCCCAACCCATTGCATCACATTGAGCGAATGGGCGTAGCCGTATACCGTCGCTGTCGTCGCAATACTCAGCTGTCGTGATGCCTGAACACAAGGAAAAAAACATTGCTGACCATGATCTTTCCCATGCTGACCGCGGGTGCGCTTGCAGGGCAGTTAACACTGCAAGAACCCAGTAGTGAGTTTTACTACTCCAGAGATGCCGTAACCGTCCTGGCCGCACCGGTAGTGACGAATGGTACCTGGATCGAGAAGGGCTCGGTACTACTGACCATTCAAACGGGTCGCGGCGGTGAAAGCCAATTGCTGGTATCTAAATCGGATGGTTATATTGATTATGTCAGCGATAAATTGTCTCCCGGATATCGAGTGACCGCTGGTGAAATGTTATTTATAATTCGTTCCGCGCGTATACTGGCAAAACATGAACTGGCCGGACAGATCTCTGTGCAGGAGATAAACCAACAACAGACTGTCTGGTTATGTGATCAGGCAAAGGCATAGCCAATGCGTGTTGATGAAGTGACGCAGAATAAATTGTCAGGCTTATCGCAGCGCTGAGCCGCCACAGTGGTTAGAAATAGTGCTCCACTCTTGGATTTCTGCACTGTCTTTACCTGCTGATACTGCTTGAAGTTTTAATACGTTATTCATAATGGTTCTCCGATTTATTAAATGGCACGATTAACCCTGGTTTCACAAAAATGACTTGATAAGTTTGCTGTTTTATCAAAGCTCAAACCGTCACTGATTTTTTCAGTTGTTTTAATGCTGTTTGATTTGTTTATTTTTATCTCCAGGGATATTTTTGTGTAACAAACTAGGTTTTAACTTCTTGGCGTTAGCCAGTGATTAAATAATAGCGCTGATTGATGTTTTTATTAGTTGGCTTTTATTACAGGTTTTACTTCCAATGGGGGGTATTTTTAATTCAGGCATTATTTTTATTGTCTAGCTGTAGAATATGACAGGTTTCATTGTCCTGAATCAGGAAAGCCGGTGGTACTGTGTGCGTGCTGACATAGGTGAGTGAGCCTGGGATTGTTGCGAGAAGAAAGAAGGCATTCATTACTGACAATATGCAGAAGTAAGCGTTACAATGTCATCATATAAATGGAGCGGGTTGCCCACGCAATGGAACGGCATTCCTATGCTCTTCGTGGTAGACAACAAATTAGAAGAGAATAATGTTATGGCACTGACTACAGTGATCCTTGCCGCAGGCAAGGGGACTCGTATGCGTTCAAAATTACCTAAGGTATTACACCCGGTTGCAGGCCGTCCGATGGTGCAGCATGTTATTGACAATGCTTTTGCTTTGGGTGCGAGTACGACGAACCTTGTATATGGCCATGGTGCACAGCTGCTACAACAGGCGCTGCAGCACAATGCTGTAAACTGGGTACATCAGGCTGAGCAATTGGGTACAGGTCATGCTGTCGCCGTTGCGAAAGAACATATTGCAGATGATGATACGGTGCTTATCTTATATGGCGATGTGCCACTAACCCGCCTGTCGACCTTGAAACGCCTGCTAGACGCCACCCCAGAGCGCGGTTTAGCGGTATTAACGGTTAATCTTGATAACCCCAGTGGCTATGGCCGTATGATCCGTGAAAATGGCAAGCTGGTCGGAATCGTTGAACAAAAAGACGCAACTGAAGCTCAACTGGCAATCCAGGAGATCAACACGGGTATCATGGCGGCGAATGGCGGGCTATTAAAAAAATGGCTGGGTCAGCTCTCCAATAATAATGCTCAGGGAGAATACTACCTTACCGACATCGTTGCGATGGCACACCAGGAAGGCGTCGAAATAACCTCAGCACAGCCGGATGACGCAATGGAAGTTGAAGGGGCAAACAACCGTGTGCAGCTTGCCGGTTTAGAGCGTGCCTATCAGGCATGGCAGGCTGAAACTCTGATGCTTAATGGCGCGAGTCTGGCCGATCCGATGCGTATCGATGTCCGCGGTGATGTTACAACCGGTCAGGACGTACAAATTGATGTGAATGTGGTTTTCGAAGGCCAGGTTGAACTGGGTGACGATGTGGTGATTGGTCCAAACTGCGTGCTGAAAAACTGTAAGATTGGCAATGGTGTGGTTATTAAAGCCAACACCCTGATAGAAGAAGCAACCGTCGGTGATGCCTGTACGCTGGGCCCATTTGCCAGATTGCGTCCCGGTGCAGTAATGGAAACTGATTCGCACATTGGTAACTTTGTCGAAATGAAAAAGTCCCGCCTGGGCAAAGGGTCTAAAGCAAACCACCTGACCTATCTGGGTGATGCCGAGATTGGTGAGAAAGTGAATATTGGCGCCGGTACCATTACGTGTAACTACGATGGCGTCAATAAATCGAAAACCATCATTGGCGATGGTGCTTTTATTGGTTCCAACTCTTCACTGGTCGCACCGGTGGAGATTGGCAAGACAGCGACTGTTGGCGCGGGGTCTGTGATCACAACTAAAGTCGGCGACGAGACACTCGCAGTGGCCAGAGGTAAGCAGCGAAACATTGATAGCTGGCAAAGACCAGTAAAAAAGAGTTAATAAAAACGGGAGCTTAGGCTCCCGTTTTTATTTAGGGACGTTGTTTTGTCAAGACATCGCACAGTGAGTTCCTTTCTGATGACCAAAGTGATACATTACTGGGGGTTAATTAAAATTTAACAATAAAAACTCAAACAATCGGGTGTTAGGTAATTATGGAAAATCTCTTTAGAAAAGAAGTATTAGAGAGTAAAAGACACCGACTAGAAGGAGCTGTAAGTTTAGTTCAACCACCCGTGTTCAAGACACTGACTTTACTTATCCTGATCGTCGTAATTGTAAGTATCATATTTCTTGCCAGCGGTAGCTATGCGCGCAAAGAGCGGGTATCCGGAGTGATTGAACCCAATACAGGGGTGCTAAAGTTGGTTGCACCTCAGACTGGGATCATTGCTGAGGTACTGGTGTCTGAAGGAGACTATGTAGAAGCCGATCAACCCTTGTTACGGGTTGCATCTGCCAAGCACAGTACTCAGTCACTGGAACTCAACCAGGCACTGCTCAATCAGTATAGTTTTCAGCTACGTAACCTACAGCAGCAGATCAGTCAGCAAAAGCGCCAGCATGTACTGGAACTGACTGAGCTGAGACAGCAAAAAGCCACGGCAGAAGCACGTCTGAAAGAGCTGGATAGCCAGGCCCGTACCTTTGAAAAGCGATTACAGCTGAATCAGCAAATGGTGGGTCAGATCAGTACGCTAAAAGGAACTGGCTATATTTCTGAGTTGGAGTTGCAGCGACAAAAAGATACTTTGTTGTCGTTACAGCAACAGGCATCGAGTATCCAGTCCGAACGACTGACACTGGCTGCGCAAATTCAGCAGCACGACACCGATCTGGAAAAATTGCCGCTTCAACATGATGAACGTTTAAGTCAGCTGGAGTCGCAGCAAGCTGATTTGCAAATCCAACTATCGTCCGTTGAACAGCAACGCCTGGGTGAGCTGCGTGCCCCCAAAGCGGGTGTTGTCACAGGCCTGTTGGGCAAAGTAGGTAAGAGCGTAAATGCCGGACAAAACCTGCTCAGCATTTTGCCGCAGGGCAGCCAGATGCAGGCCATCATTTATGTGCCAACGTCGTCTTTTGGCTTTATTAACCTGGGTCAGGAAGCCAAACTGCGATATCACGCTTTTCCGTATGAGAAGTTTGGTATCTATAACGGCACTATTCAGCAAGTCAGTAACAGTGTGATCCTGCCAGAAGAAACCAGTACGCCCGGGGTGATACAGCAACCGGCTTATCGGGTGGTCGTTTCTCTTGAAGAACAGCAGATCACGGCCTACGGCAAGGCAACACCGCTGCGGGCGGGGATGATGCTCGATGCAGACATCATCGTTGAAGAACGCTCCCTATTGCGTTGGTTATTTGATCCCGTGTTTAGTATTAAAGGACAGCTGTAGGCTGCAACTACAAGAATAAAAAGGCTTTTTATGCACGTTGAAGACGAATCACCGGTACAGCAGTTAGAGTTCTGGTCAAGGAAGTCACTGCCTATTATTTTACAATCCGAGGCGGCTGAATGCGGCCTCGCCAGCCTGGCCATGGTCGCGGCGTATCACGGTTACCACAGCGATCTAACCACATTAAGACAAAAGTTCAGCATATCTATCGAAGGGGCAACCCTGCTGGATATTATGCATTTTGCAGAGAAGCTGGAGATGAGTTCGCGGCCATTGCGTATCGAACTGGAAGATCTGGATGCACTGCAAACGCCCTGCATTTTGCACTGGGATATGAATCACTTTGTGGTCCTTAAAAAGGCCAATGAAAAGCGTATCGTCATCCATGACCCGGCTTCGGGTGAAAAAACCTTCACCATGGCGGAGGCGTCCAAGCACTTTACGGGCGTCGCTCTGGAGCTGACACCGACCAAGAGTTTTGAAAAGAAAGAGAAGAAACCCAGTCTGCACTTTTCGGATTTCTGGAGCCGTATCACAGGGCTGAAACGCTCGCTGACCCTGATCTTCTTACTGTCCATCATCCTTCAGGTCTTTACCCTTGCGGCACCTTATTATATTCAGCTGGTGATCGATGATGTGATCCTGACAGGGGATATCAACCTCTTGACGGTGCTCGCCACCGGTTTCTTTTTGGTGCTGGTATTTGAAATCGCCACCAATGCGCTGCGAGGCTTCACTTTGCTGCACTTTGGTAACCAGATGAACATTCAGCTGGGGGCCAACCTGTTCCACCATCTGGTTCGGCTGCCGATTTCCTATTTCGAAAAACGCCATATGGGTGACGTGGTTTCCCGCTTTGGCTCATTGCAGCAGGTCAAACAAATCCTGACTACCGGGGTGATCGAAGCCATCATCGACGGTTTGATGGCGATCATTACGCTGGCCATGATCTTCTTTTATAGCCCAACGCTGTCGGCGGTAGTATTAGCGGCTGTGGTGGCGTATGCCATAGTACGTATTGCCATGTACAAACCGTTTCGCAATATCAGCGAACAGGAAATCATGGCACGGGCAGAAGAAAACTCCAACTTTATGGAAACCGTGCGGGGCATTCAGACCATCAAACTGTTTGGCTCAGAGGTGAAGCGCGAGGGCCAGTGGCAAAACCGCTACGCTAACGCGATTAATCAGAGTATTCGTCTGGGGAATTTCCAGATCGGCTACGATGCCATTAACCGGGCTTTATTTGGTATAGAAAACATTCTGGTGGTGTTTTTGGCAGCGCATCTGGTTCTGGATGGGGGCTTCAGTACCGGAATGCTGTTCGCATTTATGTCGTATAAGCGCCAGTTTATGGACAAAACGGCCAACCTGATTGAAAAGTTGATTGAGTTTAAAATGGTGGGTCTGCACTTTGATCGTATTGCGGATATTGCACTGACCGACAAGGAAATTTTGCAGCCGGATCAGGTAAAACAGCATCAGGTTGAAGGTCACATCGAGCTACGTAACATCTGTTTCGCTTATTCCGATGCAACACCCAACGTTCTGAACAATCTCAACCTGACCATATCCGCGGGGGAATCAGTGGCAATCACGGGTCCTTCAGGCTGTGGTAAATCAACCTTGCTGAAAATCATGCTGGGTCTGAACCAGCCAAAAAGTGGTGAAGTACTCATCGACGGCGTCCCGATGGAGCAGATCGGTGCACGCCAGTACCGTCAACAAATTGCAGCGGTAATGCAGGACGATGAGCTGTTGTCGGGCTCAGTTGCCGACAACATCGCATTTTTCGACACGCCAATTGATATGGAGCGCGTTGTGTACTGTGCGCAATTAGCCGCGATCCACGACGATATCAGCCAGATGCCGATGAACTACGATAGCCTGATCGGCGACATGGGTTCGAGCCTCTCGGGTGGTCAGAAGCAACGTATCATTCTGGCCCGTGCGCTGTACAAACAGCCTAAGATTTTGTTTATGGATGAGGCAACCAGTCACCTGGACACCAGTCTGGAATCCGACATCAATGAAGCGGTATCTCGATTGGATATCACCCGAGTGATTATTGCGCACCGTAAAGAAACCATTGCCTCGGCCGACCGAGAAGTTCGGCTGAAAAAGGCCGACTTACCTGATGCCCAGGAGCAGGAGGAAGAGTCTGTTTGTGAGTAACTGTCTGTTTGATTGTTTTTATTATGTAAAAAATTTGAGTGGCGGTGGTTGAGCGGGCGAACAATTTGGGTTAACGTCGGAAAGATAACAAAAGGTACAGATGGCAATACGTGCATCAGTGATGTACGTATTGCGTTGACGACACGATAACAATAACGAATGACGATTAGATTAAGGATGAACATGCCGGAGCAATTTTCATTGTCGACGCAGCAGCGCGACACTATCCACACCATTCTGTCCATTATGGCTGACAAGGTCAGCGCACATATCCGTGACACGGATATACCTCATGGCCTGCTAAGCGGCTTAGCAGGTCAGCTACTGTTTTTGTATAAAACGTATGAGTATGACGCTAGCCTGGTTGACGAAAACCTGTTTGCTCAAAAATTAGAAGAACTGCAAGAAGGCCTGGACCAACAAAGTTTTGAATTAAGTAATGGCCTGGCGGGGCAAGCATGGTTGCTTGAGTATCTGAACCAGGCTGACCCAGAAAACTACGACCCTGAACTACTTGAGGAAATTGACGAACTATTTCGTCAGTCTCTGGATCATCAGCCCTGGCGTGGCGAAATTGAAATGGTGCTGGGGCTATCCGGGTTTGCACCGTATGCGGCCCGTCGCGGTAAACAGTCTGACCAAACTGCTCTGTATGAAGTGATTGTAAATGGGTTAGAAAGCACCGCGACCCACTTCGACAACGGCCATATTGCCTGGTCTCAGCCTGAAGAGTCGGTCTACCGTTTTAATAAAGATGAGCCCAAAGAGCCTGAGTATAACCTGGGCCTCGCGCATGGCGTGCCCGGTATTATTGCCGCGCTATTGCCTGCGGTTCATATTCCAGCCCTGAAGGAGCGTGTGACCAAGCTGTTGCTGGGTGGCTGCGACTGGTTGCTGGAACAGCAGAGTCCGGACAGCAGCTCACATTCCTGTTTTGGTTCATGTGCGGGTGGCGAACATCAGTCGCGCTTGGGGTGGTGTTATGGCGACCTGACCATCGCAATGACATTGGCACGGGTTGGTCAGGCTCTGGACCGCCCAAGCTATGTAGAGCGGGCGCTGGAGGTTGGCCTGCGTGCCGCCGAGCGTGATGAAAAATCTGGCCATATTACCGACGCCGGTGTTTGCCATGGCTACTATGGTATGGCACTGATTTATCAAATTCTGAACCAGTTAATGCCTCATCCTCGTTTTGCACAGGCGATGCAGTATTGGGTTGATTACTCATTGCAACAGTATGCAGAGCGTGGTGAAGAGTCTCTCTACTCCTTCAATGGCATAGACAAAGCATATCATGAGGACTTTGGTTTCCTGATGGGGTATGCGGGTATTGGTATGGTTCTGACTTCTCTGTTTGATGATGATACTGGCTGGGTTGATTGTTTGTTAATGGCATAGGGAGTAGGTGATGTCTAAACAACTAAAAAATGAAGATTTTTTTGTAATTCGTACGCCCCGTCTGGGGCTGGAGCAGCTGGCTCAGTTTGGCGAAGATAATGCCGACACCAATGTGCTGCTGGCCGCCTGGCTCGCAACGCCGGGCGTTGAAGAGGCAATTTACCTTGCCAGTCCGTCACTACTTGAACGGATAGATCAGTGGCGTACTAAGCCCGAGTCCAAGCAGGGTAAAAAAGTGGCGCATGCCCTGATTAAATATATGGTACGTATGTGCTCTCGGCCGACGCCATTTGGCCTGTTTTCAGGGATCCATCAGGGGAGCATCACAGACCACACTGAGCTGACCGTCGCGGATCTCGCTGAAGACAACCGCAAAACTCGCCTCGATATGTTCTATCTGAATGCACTGAAAGAACACTTTATTAAACATGCTTCCCGTTCAGATACACTGACCTACAAACCGAATACCTCGCATTACTTTATCGCCGAGCAGTGTCGATATATCGAGACATATTTATCAGAAGAGACCATGCAGTATCGTCTGAGTGCGGTAGAAAGTGACGAGTATTTCCGTTTTGTGCTGGAAGCCGCACGTGATGGCAGGAGTTTCAATGCTCTGGTAGCGCAATTCAGTGAGCAGTATGCTGAAGCCGAACAAGAAGAAGTGGAAGCCTATATTCAGGACCTGATTGACGAAGGTGTGTTGCTGGCAGATATCCCATTGCCACTGACCGGCGAGTCACCGGATCGTGCCTTACTGAAGTCAATCACTGCCATTAATGAGCTGGATACGGCTGATAAACTGGCGACGGCATTGGCGCAGATAGACACCCTGGATAGCCAAAAAACCGGTGAAATTAAACCTTACAAACAGCTGCTGGAGCACCTGCAAAGCCTGCCGGTGAAGGTGCAGGAGAACAAGCTGTTCCAGAGCGACATTTATCGCCAGTTTAATGACTGTCAGTTGTCAGGACAGGAAGTTTTGCGTCTGCAAAAGCAACTGGAGCTGATTGCTGGTTTGAGTGTGTCGGAGCAGGGCAGTTCACTAAGCCAGTTTATGACCAAGTTCAATGCGCGTTTTGAGGGGCAATTTGTACCGCTCGATAAAATTTTGGACGATGAATCTGGCATTGGCATTTCGACAGAAACCGGCTACGAGGCACCTCTGGTTGCGGGTCTAAACCTTGCACGCAGTGGTAGCAGCCAACAGACTGTGCCCGAAATCAGCGTACTGGATGGCCTTGTTGAGGATGCACTGAGTCAGCCCCAAAACCGTGCAAAAGACTGTGTTGTGCTGCGTGGTAAAGAGCTGAAGCAAAAAATTACCAACAAAGAAGCCGTTGCTAAGTTCCCATTCTCCTTTGCAACTATGGTCAGCCTGTATCAGGATAACCGCGGCAATCCGGTTTATAAGTTCAATGGCTGTTATGGTCCGTCTGCTGCAAATCTGCTGGGCCGTTTTTGTCATCTGGATGACGGGCTTAAGGACAATGTGGTGGCGCATCTGGCGTCTGAACAGGCACACAGCGACGACGTCATTTTTGCTGAAGTCGTCCACATGCCTGAGGGACGTCCGGGAAATGTGATTGCACGCCCACATCTGCGTCAATACGAAATTGTCTTCCTGGCCGACAGCGCGCTGGATGATGAGTATCAGATCCCACTGAGCGATCTGTATGTCTGGGTTGAACGGCAAAAAGTAAAACTGTGGAGCAAGCGGCTCAACAAACAAGTGGTGCCGCGCTTGTCCAGCGCCCACAACTACTCCGCACGTAGCCTGAGTGCCTACAAATTCTTATGCATGTTGCAACATCAGGATGGCAGACCACCGCAGTTTAAGCTGCCAAGTAGTCTGGAGCGTGCGACCTTTATACCGCGTCTGATGTTGGATAACCTGATCCTGAATGAAAAAACCTGGCGCATTGACCGGACAGAGCTAGAAGCCATCAGTAAAAAAGGTCAGTTTGATCGTACTAAACTGGATGCGCTACTTGAAACTTATCATCTCGACCCGCAGGTCAGTTTTGCTATGGCAGATAACGTGCTTCAGCTGGACCTGCGTAACCCGGACATGTTTGCAATTTTACTTGCCGAAACCAAAGGTCATCGCCGGGTCGAACTCAAAGAAGTACTCAGCAATCATTACCCGTCCCGGGTGGTGGATGCACAGGGTAACCACTACAGCAACGAAGTGATTATTCCATTCATCAATGAGCATGCGAATGTACACCGTCATTTCAGCGATGATCCTTTGGGTAACATCACGGCTGCGCCATTAAAGCGCCGTTTCAGCGCCGGTTCGGAATGGCTGAGTCTGAAGATTTACTCAGGTAACTCACTGGTCGAGCAACTGCTGACAGAAGAGTTGCTGCCATTGATTGAGCAAAATGGTGAACTATACGACAAGTGGTTCTTCATTCGTTATGGCGATCCAGACTGGCACCTGCGTCTGCGCTTCCACGGCGACCCAGGACTGTTATGCGGTCAGCTCTTGCCAAAATTGAATGCGCTACTCGACCCGAAAGTGGAAAGTGGTGAGCTTCACAAAGTCGAACTGATGACCTATGAGCGTGAGGTTGAACGCTATGGTGGCCCTGAGTCGATGGCACTGGTTGAATCACTGTTTATGTACGACAGTGTGCTCATTACAAAAACCTGTGCGCTGGTGGACGAGTACGGTGAAGACGTGCGCTGGCGTATGGCCCTGGCTCAGACCCATAAATTGCTGGATCTGTTTGAATACGATGATGCTACTCGCTTTACACTGGTCAGCCAGTTACGTGATGGATTTGGCAGAGAGTTTAATGAAACCAGTGTCTTGCGTAAGCAGTTAGGAAACCGGTATCGGGACTATGAAGCCCAACTGGACAAGGATTTTGCGCTATTGACCGAACAAGCCGATGTGCAAGCCGATGAAGCGCAGCAAGCGCTGTTTGAGATCTTGTCACAATGGTATCTGGCGGCTGAGCCTGTGGTTGGGGTTCTCAACCGTATGATCGATGAGGGTAAACTCAACTGTACCAAAGATACGCTGATGGGCTCTTTGTTGCATATGCACAATAACCGTATGTTCAAAGCCTATGGCCGCGAGCAGGAGCTGGTTATTCACGATATGCTCCGTCGTAAGTACTTCTCGGCGGATAAAAAGGCCAGCTAAGTGATTGAGCAGCAAAAAGCGCACCACAGGTGCGCTTTTTGTGTTTGTGAGGCTTATTGACTACCCTTGAGTAAAAACAAAATAAAGGATGGTGTTATGACCCGAACAGTAACGCTCTGGCTTAGTTTACTGATGTTGCTTGTGTGGCATGTTCAGGTGCTGGCAGATGACAAAAAACCTGTGCAGCTTGCCGAGGAGCTTGCCGTATTTCAACCCTTTTTGGGCACGTGGCAGGCGGATTTTGCTGTCCCCGCTGGCAAACCGGCCATGCGGGATATCAGTCGCTGGGAGCGTGCGCTCAATGGCACCGCAGTGCGCACTTTGCATTCTATCAATGCCGGTATGTATGGCGGAGAGTCGCTGATTTTCTGGGATAAGAGCAAAAATGCGGTGGTTTTTTACTACTTCACCACAGCTGGATTTTATACCCAGGGCACCATAGAAGTCCTCAGTCCCACCGAGTTTGTCGCTTTTGAGGACGTAACCGGCAATAAAGATGGGATCACTCAGGTGAAATCCACCAGTCGCTTTAAGGACGGTCGCTTTACGGTATCGACCCAGTACCTGAAGCAAGGCAAATGGACAGAGCCGGAGCAGCGCACTTATGTGCGCAGTAATGAAACGGTACAGTTTAAATAACCGGTGCAGCTAACCATAATAACAATAATAAAGAGTTAAACGTGTTCACCTCGCTCAGTATTTCAGGGCTGACTGTATTTCAGCTGATCTTCGCCTGGCAGATGTGTTTTGCCGCGATACTTGTGTGGCAAAATCCACACAGCCGCTGCCTGGTGCTATTTTTTGTCTTTCAGACCTTGCTCAGCCTCGCCAACGTGCTTGAAAGTGCTGGCTTTACGCTGGCTGGATATGTGATTACACCGGCTTTTACTGTGGCCATGGGGCCGGTCTGGTATTTGAGTGTCTGCAATCTGGTTGGCGCATCAGAAGGCGGCTTAAAGTCTGCTCGCCATTTGCTGTTACCCCTGGTGTCACTGGGTCTGACCCACTATGTCCAGCCCCTTATTGCGCTGGGCAGCGTCATGCTGCTGGGCTACCTGGTGGCGTCTTTAAAGCTGCTGCGTCATTATCGCGATACGGTGTATCAGGTCCATGCTGATGCATCTACAATGGATCTGACCTGGCTGACCAGACTGCTCGGCGTGTATGCAGTGCTGAGTGTCACGGATTTTGTACGCATGAACGTGCAGCCCATCACGCCAATGCCCTGGAAAGCCTACTGGTATTTAGCTCATGAAGTGGGCTTCTTTAGTATTTTGTCTGTATTGCTGATTGGGGTAATTAAGCAGCCGCTGTTATTCAATCGCCTGGCCCAGTATCAAACGCTCAGTCAGCGTGATGACACTGCACAGGACACGCAGCTGGCGCAGTCGATATTTGCATCGGTGGATGCGCAGGTTCGGGAGCTGGGACTGTTTTGTCAGCCACGACTGAGTATTCAGCATATTGCAGATCAGCTGTCACTGGGTGTGAAGCAGGTTTCATGGGCCATTAACTCGGTGTCTGGAAATAACTTCTCTAATTATATCAATGAAGTAAGGCTCGAGCAGATTGAAAAGCAATTGGCTGATCCGGCCTATGCCGGGGTGTCGGTGCTCGATATTGCGATGAACAATGGGTTTAATGCCAAGTCGACCTTCAATCAGGCCTTTAAAGCCCGTACGGGCATAACGCCGACACGTTTTCGACATGATGCGCTGAAAAACTAACCAAATCCCCCTTTTATTCGTTCAGGATCCGGATCCCGGACGAATAAAAGTAGTATATTCAATACATTGGTTCTTAACTTAAGAGGAGAACCAAATGTATAAAGCCGTTTTTGGACTACTCGGACTCATTATTTTGAGCTGTCAGCAGTCACATGCAACCCCGTCTCGAGGTACACCCGGGCATCATAACAATGCATATCAAATTATAGTGTTACCTAATCAGGTGCGCGATCCACTGGGCTATTACCACAGCAAAGAGCTGCTGTTCACCCTGGTTGAACGTGAAGACTGGCCTGCGGTGGTCAAACTGGCCACCGAGCTGACCAGAAGCTATCAAAACGATGGGGTTACCTGGTATCTGCTGAGCCTGGGGTACCGTCAGCAACAACAGTGGCGGGCAGCCATTGCCCCCCTAAAACGGGCTTTGCGGTTGGGCGTGCGGTTAAAACGTTTGCCGAAATGGCATGACAACCCCAACGACATGATGGTGACCTTAGCTGAGTTGTATGGTGCGCTCAAAGATAAGCGCAATGCCATGTTGTGGCTGGAGCGGGCACTCGAGGCACGCTGGGACGATAAACCGGCACTGACAGGCCGCAGTCTGTTTAGCCGCAAGCCGAATCCGCACTTTGTCGCGTTTGCACAGGATACCGATTTTCGTCGGCTAGTGGGCGCAGAGCCTGGTGCTGAGTTCGACAGAGATGCACGCTGGCGTCATGATCTGCATTATCTGGCTGAAGAGATCAGGCGTTTACATGTGTCGGCCTTTCACCGCATGAGTGAACCGGACTTTGAGCGCAAGGTCGCGCAGATTGATAAGCACATTCCCGCTTTGAGTGACCAGCAGGTCGTGTTTGAGCTGATGCAGCTGCTCGGCATGCTGGAAAATGGCCACAACTTCATTATTCCGGCCTGGGGGAAGGCGGGCAACACTCAGCAGTTACCCGTGCAGTTTTATCTGTTTGAAGAAGGGCTATTTATTGTGGCGGCCGACTCAGACTATCAACACCTCGTTGGCAAGCAGGTTTTGAAGATAGGCAATACCCCGGCATTACAGGCACTGGAAAAAACCGGGGAGGTTAACCCGCGCGATAATAATATGCAGCAAGCGTGGCTGGGGCCTTACTATTTGAGCCTGACTCAGGTATTGCAGGGGCTTGGGGTGGTTGAAGACGCAAGCAAAGTCACGCTGACGGTCCGTGGAGAGGCCCTGCAAACGCAACAGCTGACGCTGACGCCGCGCGCTATGCAGTTTAATGGCTTTCCAAAGTTGCCACGCCAGCACTCACAGTCAGAGCCTTACTGGTCCAAATTGCTGCCTGAACATAAGGCACTCTATGTGAACTTTAATGCCGTACGTGAGCGCAAGGATGTGTCGCTGGATGCTTTTAATCAGCAGCTGCGTGATACTCTGCTGGCCGGGCAGGCGGAGCACTTTATTTTGGACCTGCGTGATAACAGCGGCGGAAATGGCTTTTTGTTGCCCAGTACCATTGCCACCGCAGTGTTATTTGAGGCTCTGGTACCTAAGGGTAAGCTGATCATCCTGGTTGGGCGCAATACCTTCTCAGCCGGTCACGACCTGCTGGTGAGGATCAGTAAGCTGACCAGCCCTGTACTGGTCGGCGAGCCTTCGGGGACCCGACCTAATGCTATCGGCGAGGCGGGCTGGTTCACCTTGCCCTTCAGTGGCCAGATTGGGGTGATCTCATCCCAGTTTCATCAGCAGGGCGCAGCAGAAGACAGCCGGGTGTGGCTGGCGCCGGACCTGCCGGTTGCCCTGACGGCAAAGGATTACTTTGCTAATAAAGATGCAGTGCTGGATGCGGCGCTGACCTTAGTGTCGGGTAAATCACGCTGATCCTGCTCTGCCAGCTGCACATAAGCATGCGCTAACTTGAGTGCAGCTTCACCGAAGATCCAAAACGGCTTGGTTTTACTGTTAATGTTCACAGCGACACTGAGCTGGTATTTTGGCACGACAATCAGCATGCTCTGAGAACCCCGCGATACGCCGCCATGGTGGTAGTAAGTAAATACGGGCTTATCGTTATGCTGGTACTCATGACGACGCCATCCCAGCGCATAGTTTTGCGGGTTGACCTCGCCATGATTGAGTCGCTGTGGTGTCCAGACTTGCTCGCGTACATCAGCATGCAAATAACGGGTATCCAGATAACCGCTACCGAGTCGAACCAGATCACTGGGTGTGCTGACAAGACCACCCCCAGCCAGACGATGGCTGAGGTTCACTGGGCGCCAGGGAATATACTGAGCGTCCTGCCCCCGACGATTGAAATAAAAGGTGACCAGCTTATTGCCCTGTGACTCTGCGCCACTTTGGTTCATGTCCAGCGGCGTCAGCACATGCTGCTGGAGCAAATCGAGATAGGGGCGCTGAGCATGCTGCACCAGGACCGCACTCAGCAGCACAGTACCATAGCTGGAGTAATAAAATGCGTCGCCCGGCTTGGCGCGCAGTGGCCCCTCATCAAACTGCGCAACGGCATCCTGCACCCGCTCAAACTGAGTATTCAGGCTGAGCGAATGATACAGCCCGATCAAGTCCTGATTGCCTTTATAGTGGGGCAAACCGGCGCTGTGCGATGCCAGCTGGCGAGGGGTAATATCCCGCCATGCTGGATTGGGCAGTGGTATCAGGCTGTCTTTCAGCGGTGTATCCAAATTAAAGTTTTGTTCCTGCATGAGTTTTGCCATCAGTGTGGCGGTCACGGCTTTGGAAGTACTGCCAATGCGAAACTGATGCTCGGGTGTGAGCGCGGTTTTGGTTTTGATGTCGGCATAGCCGAGCGTGCCCTGCCATACGATTTCGCCGTGATGTGCAATGGCTGCGGAAATACCGGGCGCCTTGCTGGTGGCTCTGGTGGTATGGAGAATGTCACTGGCCCGGGCGTTGAATGCATTGAGCACTGGCGAATGACGCGACTGGTGTGGCAACGGGCCCCCGGGGAGCGGATCTGCGCTGGCCAGTACCGGCACTTTTTCCAGGTTGAAGGCATAAAACTGATAGACGGGCCAGCCAAAATAGACCAGCGCGGTGATGAGCAGTAAGATCAGCAGACTGAGCAGGTGTTTCATTGTCGATCCTTAATTTTCGATAAACTAACTTAACTATCTGAGAATTAAGCTTTTAAATCTTGTCTAAAGTGAAAAATGCTCGCCGATTCTGAAAAAGAAGCTAAATCAGTGGCTAAATAGGAGGGTCCGTTCAGGCCATGTGTGCGGCAAAACCCCTGTTTTGCAGCGGGTTAATCTTGTCTGAAGCTGGTATGGCGCAATATTCCTGAGTATGCCTGGATGCAGTTTATCGGTATCGTGCTGTTTGTCGCAGGTTTACTGGCCCTGTTACTTGAGCGTCGCTACGCCCGGGCTCACTAGGCTGGTCATCCTGTACTGTTCTGGCGGGAAAATACGTGCGTGGCGCGATATACTCAGCATATCTGCAGCAGGAGTGAGTTATGGCAAAGCGCTTATTTTTTGGCATTGGGCTGAATGAACACTGCCAGGCACATATTGATGCCTGGTTACGCACTGAGGTTCGTGCCCGCAAAGCACCGACTAAAATGGAGAACTGGCACCTGACGCTGGCTTTTCTTGGTCAGGTGACTGAGTCGCAGGAGGCGGACATGGTGGCGTTTGCCCGCCAGCTTCAGGTACCCGCCTTTACGCTGAGCTTTGCACACACCGGTTATTGGTCGGGTAACGGGATTTTCTTTTTACGTCCAGAGCCTGTACCACCGGAGTTAAGTGCACTAGCAGAGCCATTACGTGACATGGGGGCCGCACAGGGGTTGCATTGTGATCGGTTACCTTTCGCCCCTCATATCACCTTGCTGAGAGGGCACAAAGGCGAACCTGAGGTACGCTCATCCATTATGCCGTTTACCCTTGCGGTCACGCAGTTTCACCTCTACCACTCTTACCGATGCGACAGCCGTGGGCTTATTTATGAACCCGTGCAATCTTTTGATCTAGTCTGAACACCACTCAGGTGTTGCTTGCGGTAATCACCGGGCGTGAGGGAGTAAGCGCGTTTAAAGGCGCGGTTAAACGGACCGATAGAGTTAAACCCGGCATCGTAAGCGATGCTCAGAATGGCGGTGCGCGCATGCGCCAGGTCGCGCAATTGTTCGGCGGCATACGCCAGTCGATACTGATTGATGAAATGTGAGAAGTTTTTGCAGCCGAGCTGCTGGTTGATCAGGGCGCGCAGCTGATGAGCCGGTATGTCAAGGTGCTCGGCCAGCTTGCCAATGGTGAGTTCGGGCTCACGATAAATCCCCTGTGCCAGCAGGGTTTGCAAAGCCTCATAAGTGGCTAGCCAGTGGGCAGGCACCGGCAGTGTTTGTTGGCTGGCCGGACTGGGGTTGTCGTTGTGTCTTACGCCAGGTCGTGACACTCCGGTGAGCAGTAACAACAGGCAAAAAACAACCCCCGCATTGGCCAGCAGATAAACGGGATCCCGCCGAATGAGGCTGGTACTGAGTTCAAACCCGACCAGCACCAGGCAGTGTAGCAGGGCAAATGTGGCCAGGAGCAGTCGCAGCCGACGTCGGCTATGCACCAGATCATCATTAAAATTCGCCAGGCAATAATACAAGGCGGCACACATAGCCAACGCCGAAAATACATGCATCAGTGTATGCCAGTGCGTATTGCTTCCGTAGATCAAAAATATACAGCTACTGACCAGTACGGCGCACCCCAGTAGCCAGCGCCCCCAATGAAGCGTCAGCCAGCGCGGAACACGCAACTTGATCAGATACCAGGCACAGGCACACAACACCAGCGGCAGCAGCTCTGTACCTGCCAGAAACAGGTTACGTAATGGGTTAAAGCGCCACTCAGGCAAAGGCTGGGTGAGGAGCAGAAAAAACGCCAGGCTGGTGGCCAGGGAAACGCTCAGCAGGCGCTCAAAGTGAGTCAGGCGGGACCAGTTAAACAGCACCAGCGCAATGAGTAAGCCGAGGGCACTAAAGCGAAACAACAGATCCGCGAGCGTTACTAGCGCCATAATTTACGCCACAGCCGCCTGAGCAGCCGGGCTACCAGGCTGTCATTTTTTGACGCTTGCATAAATAGCTGCCGGGTGGCCTGATTGCGGGCTTTGCTGACATGTTTGCGGGCGCATTCGTTTGCCGCCTGTTGCCAGTCTTCGCGTTTCAGGGCAGCTAAGAGCTTGGGCCAGCGACTACTCAAATTGGTGGTGCCCAGGTTGTAGGCCAGGTCTAACAGCGCAAGCCGGGCGTTCTCTGGTAGCTGGTGGTACGCCCGGGTGTAACCATTGGCAGGGCAGATCAGACGGGCCAGCTCTTGCTCAAAGGCCCGTATCTGCTCCTCAAGCAGGCGCATACTTTCGCTGTGGGGTAAGTGTAAGGTGCAGTGCTGTTCATACCAGCGAGCTGTTTTCCCGGCTGGCAGTCGTTTTAATGTCCTGTACTCTTGCTGTTTTTGTGCCCGACTGGCGGGCTTGTTGGTGCGCTTGTCGCGCAGGCTCAGGCGGGTAAAGGCATCCTGACTGGCGACATGAAAGCCCACGCCTATGGTGGGATTGCCCCGGGTATCCAGATACAAGTGATCGATTACGCCCTCAAAATGGCAAATATGCCGGACGGCGGGCGATGATGTGCGATGTTTTGATAAAAGGCGTTTCAGCAAATCCGCTAATGCTCCTTTGTGGTTGTATCATCTTGTTGCGCCAGGGTCAGTTTGCCCTGGGTGCAATCTTCTACGGGTGACACATGCGACTCGACGGAAGAAATATAACATTGTTTGAGCAGCGAGCAATAACAGGTAAAGACCTCTACCTGCTCCGATATATCATCAATTTTATCCCATAAGCGATTGTTAAAATTGCTTTTTTGCATGGTGAAAAGGGGGAGCGTGGCGCCGTCGGCAAGTAATGAGTGTTCGGCCCGGCTGGTAATATACCAGCCAAACTTGGCCAGCACGTTGACCTCGTTGTCGTCCTGCTGCGCAGTATCAAGGGCTTCGCGATACGCGCTGATGTTACAGCAGGCATCGAACAGGGCTGTGAGCGAGTCATAGGTCTGGCCGCGGTAGTGGTATTGCACCCACTCAATCAGGGCGGGGCCGGTGCCCGAGTTCAGAATGCCAATGGTGATCCTGGGCCTTTCTGCCTCAAGGTCAAAGTTACTGTAGCTAAATTGCAGCCAGGGCCAGGTTTCGGCCTCAAGCTGGCGCTCTGCCGCGGCAACTTGCTCCTGTGCGGCTTTGGCCTGCATGTATGTGGCATAGAATGAGGCTGCCGAGATCAGCATAGCGCATAAAGCCAGCACTGTGTTCATCTTGGAGCGCGATAGCTTCAGCTGTATAGGCCGGAACAGTCGCTTTGGTTTGACGTGAGGGGCAGGCTCGGACCTGCCAACGTCATGCCCGGGCGGGTGATCCTGACTGTCATCGGTATCGGGTAAAGTGGTTTCCTGTTGTGTCATACGGCAAGTCCTGTTGGTATTGTTTTATGGGGCCGTGAGATGAATGGCGAGGGTTTCACCCAGCCTGAGCTGATTGTTGTCACGCTGGTTCCAGCGTTTTAAATCTTTGACTGAGACACCAAACTGTCGGGCGATGCGCCACAAGCTGTCACCGCGTTTCACCACGTAGTCGAGCTTTTCTGAGCGCGATGGCAACAACAATGTCTGACCAATTCGGATCAGGTTATTGCTCAGCTGATTGAACTGACGCAGCTCGCTGACCGTGATGTCGTGTTGCTGGGCGATCCGGCTCAGGCTGTCACCTCGGCGCACCACCACTTGCTGCCAGCGAGTATCCGGCAGTGCCTGAAACTCTGCCGCTACCAGTTGCCATTCCTGCTCCCGATCTCGGGGAACCAGTAGGTGGCCCGGGCCGCTGAGTAACACCGGAAAGCGACGAAAGCCCGGGTTCAGAACCGCCAGTTCAGCCCAGTTATGCTCATTGGGCAGGATCACGGCTTTGTCCATCGCCAGCTGGGTAAAGGCGGGCTGGTTAGCTATGGCTGGAAAGTGCATGCGCTGCTGTTTTAGTAACGCTGCGGCAGCCAGCAGTTTGGGCACATAGTGTTGGGTTTGCCTGGGCAGCTTTAGTGAGAAAAAGTCCGTTGATTTTCCCGCTTTGCGATTATTCGCAATGGCCGTGGCGACACGGCCTTCGCCGGTATTATAAGCCGCAATGGCGTGATACCAGTCGCCGTCGAAGCGTTGATGTAAATAGGTTAAAAAATCGAGCGCAGCCCCGGTGGATTGGATCAAGTCCTGGCGTCCGTCAAACCAGGGGTTGATAGTGACACCATAATGTTTTGCTATCAAAGGCGTCAGCTGCCACAAGCCCGATGCATGCTTTTGCGAATAAGCCTGCGCGTTGAAGTCACTTTCTATAAGCGGCATCAGCGCCAGTTCTATGGGCAGACCACGACGTTCCACTTCCGTTACCAGATAATACAAGTAAGGCTCGGCCCTGGCACTGATGGTGTGCATATAATTTGGGTGCTGCAGATACCAGTTCACACGTTTCAGCACTCGGGGGTGTGTTGAGCTAGCAAAGCTGAGCTGCATGCGAATACGTTGCCAGACGTCATCGCTGGTATGCGGCGTGGGCAGCGCGGGCAAAGGCTGATCTGCGACAGGGGCGTACTGGGGCTGACTATGCTGATTGGTCACACCTTCATCTGCTGATGTACTGTCCGGGGGCGTGGTGTTACACCCGGTGAGCAATAACAGGGTCATCAGCAAAGGTAATATTCTGGCTGGCATCTGGTTTTCGGCGTTATGCTTGTTTGTTTTGATTGTATATAAGTTGGGGAATTTTGCCACTCTTGTCGGACAGGGTTGATCGTTTGCTCCAATCTGTACGTAAATTGAGCTAAACTTGCAATGTTAAGCAGGGCACTGCGCTGTGCTTACTGAGTACCGTCAGGGGGCTTTTATGTTACGTTCCGAACTGAAAAACGAGCTTGATCAGGACCATATGGATGCAGTTATCCTGAGCTATGCGGATTCAAACCATTATCTCGCCGGTGGGCTGGACCCATTAGGTAATTATCATTTACTGACCGACCGCCAGGGTAAAACCCTGACCTATAATTCATTGCGCGAAGCCGAGCTGGTATTGGCGGAGCTGGGCGCGACACAAGCGACCTTCGATATGGAAACAGCCTACGACGAGATGATAGGCAATGTCAGCGACGGACACTGCCGATTTGTGATGCCGCTGAATAAAGCATCCCTTTAAATGAATGCCTTGCCGATAGCGCAAGGCATTCAAAGTAACAGCATTTAATGAAAGGTTTCGTGACTGAAGCGCAAGTGCTTGGCATTTTCCATCAGCTGACGAAAATCTTCCTGGGCCAGCTGCAGTAAATGGCGATGGTCGCCCGACTCGATATAGACATGCGGCTGGTTGAGCAGCAAATCGTCAAACACTGTATCCAGGTGATATGCGTTTGCGATGGGTGGCACAGCGCCCGGGCTGCAATCTGAAAACAATCGGTACACCTTACTTTCTTTCATCAGATGAAAGCGCCGTTTAAGAGCGTCGTTCAGGCTGCTCAAGCTGATTTTGTAATTAGCGGGCAGCACCGCCATCAGGCGTTTACTCTCATGGTCTTCCAGCATTACCGCTTTTGCCAGTTGCGGCAATGGGATCTGGCTGAGATAAGCTGACGCAAATGAAGACTGACTTTCGACGTGCTCGATAACGCGGTACGGAATGAGGTGTGTGTCTAAGTAGGCACTGATACGATGAGTCATGGGACCTCCCCGTGTTTACTTACTGTGATCGTTAAGTATAGACGAGCAGGCCCAAATAGGCAGGAAATATCGGCTTATAACTGCTCGGGGACGCTGAGATGCATATGACCGCGCGCATAATCCAGTGTCACCAGAAAGTGTTTAAGCACATCATAGCCGACAATCCCTCTGACTTTTTTGCCTTTAATACGGCTGGATGTGTGTTCATATTGCTCAAGATGCAGGATCCTTTGTCCCTCCTCTGGATAGATAAGCTCTACATCCGATAATACAAACGGACCGAACGTAAATTCTTCTAATCTTGTGATGCGCATTGTGCTTTGTGAGTTGACACCCCGCGAGGTAATTTGGTCATCATTGGGGGCTATTAAATCCAGTCCCTCAGCAAGACGGCGGCCAATGACTACGCCGCTGGTACTGCCGGTATCGAGCAACAGCCAGACCTTTTTTCCTGCTATTTCTGTTTGTACTATGGGTAGCCCGGAGCCTTTGTGCGTTTGGGTTCTGATGTTTTCATGTTTTGCCACGTCAATAACATCGCGGGTTACCATGCGCATGCGACTATTTGGGTAATCAATCTGAATCACAAACTGATTGAAAAAACCGGAGCCAATCAGCAGACTGTCCTGTGAATTACCCATGTTAAACTCGGCTAATCCACTTAGTTTGGTTTGGATACCAAACAGGTTTACATCAACATTGCTATATAGCTTACGACGCTCAGTTTCATGCACCCCCTGGATCTTTATATTGCCATGATGTGCGAGGTCGAGTTTATGGAAGTCGATAAAATTCCGATTAATGGCATTACCTTGCGCACCGGTATCGAGTATTGCTGTGCTCTCTATGCCAGCCACCGTGACAGGGACTTTAATGTGTCCGTTTTCCAACTCAAATGAGATCCATGGCGTAATGCTGGCATGGGCCATACTGGAGACTAAAATGGTAAGAAAAAAGCCGATGAGCCTTATCATGTTAAGAGGGTCCTTGTATTTCTTTATGCATAATAGGCACATTATCGCTGAACTTTCTCTCAACTGATAGTGTGCCGCCCAAACTACAGGCGACCACTGAACGTCAGGCTTAATTGCGGCTGGATATTTTCATCCAGCACTTCTTTACTTGCCAGTGGCTGGCTGCGGTCCGGCGCGTAAAGTGCTCTGACATATTGATATTTGGCTTTGTTCAGCGTGTTCATCTCGGCCCGGATTGACAACCCCTGTCCAATCTGGGTCTGCACAAATGCACTGAGCTCAGTACTGGCGCGCTCTGTAAAGACTTCATCATGGAAGTATTCTCGCAGACGGGTAGGCAAAAACGCCTCAAAGCCCCAGGATAACCGGGTTTGATCGCGACGGAACCCGATGATCAACTCGTGCGGGGTCAGATCTGTAATGGGTCGGGTGCCATCCAATGGATCTTCATAACGCGCATCGCGCCAGGCATAACTCAGCTCAACACGGCTGTCACTGAGTACAAAGTGGGTATCAATACTCCACTCGGTATCCAGGCCAAAATAACGGGCGCGCCCTGCGTTGACAATGGCGCCGTTGCCATTACTTTGCACCTGATATTCTTGAATGTCCTGCTGCCACTGATAAAGCGGACTCAGGGTAAACTCAAACCAGTCGGCCCGGGCATATTGCCAGGTGAGCATCAGCTCAGTGTATTGCATGGGTTTTAACTGTGTGCTGCCATTTTGTGTGCGCGAAAAGCCGCTGCTCTGGGAGCTTTGAAACAGCCCAAAGTCCAGCTGTTCAACCTGGTGCAGGGCGCTGAAAGTCAGTTGTGAGTCTGCACTCAGGTCATAGCCCAGTTTGAGCTGGGGCTTTAACAGGCGATGCTGCTGTGATTGCGCGCCGTTGTGGCCGGATTTCAGGGTGGCCTGCTCCAGCGCCAGCTTACCCGACAGCTGCCACTGTGGCGCCACTTGCCAGCTGGCGGCCAGAAATGGCTCAAAGCGTGTTTCAGTGACCTTGCTGTTTTCGGTTTCGCCTTCACTCCAGGTGTCAGCACTGACTGCGTTGTAGCTTCCTTCTATCCCGACACTTGGCTGCAAATCATGTGACGGATTGCTATAGGCCAGCCTGAGCACCTGCTCACGAGCACGTTCGCGTTGCTCAAAGGTAGCTTGTGCTGGCGTTTGGCCGGCCCACTCTTGTATAGACAAGTCTGACTGCTCGCGTCTGGCAAGGCCTGTCAGTTGCATTTGCCAGCCTGTGGCAGTCTGTCTTTGCCAGTCAACGCCCAGTTCATACTCATCTACCTGTTCTATGTCGCTGGTGCCATTGACAGACGCGGGCAGAGCAGGCGTCCAGCGGTAACGGGTCAGCCAGTCGGTTTGCTGTGCCGATGCATTGAGTTGCAGGGTGCCATTGTGCAGCTGGGTTCTGCTGATCAGCGCCAGCTGCACGCCTTGCTCACGCTCAGCAAAATGCTCTCGTTCGGAATTGGCAACCTGATCTGATTGTACATCGGTGTATTGCATCAGTTCGCCTGATGAGTAAGCATGGTTGTTTACCCACTTTACGCTGGCGCTATGATGCCAGTCAGCATGGCTGGTTTGCATACTCATCATGGCTTCACTTAGTTCATGGTCGCTGTGCTGAGAGTGCAGCTCGGCACGCCAGTCTATGGCCGTGTCCTGATCTTTGATGAGGATGTTAACGACCTGAGTGTATTCACTTAACTGGCTGAACGGATGCTGGCCGGTATATAACTCCAGCCCTGCAATTTGGCTCATCGGCAGTTGGCGCAGCAGGGTTTCAATTGAGTCAGATTTGGACAACGGGACCACGCCGTCGATCAGTACATTGCTGCTGGCACCACTGAGGCCGCGCTCGTTACTGCCTTCGGTGAGCACAAAGGTGGGCAGCTGATTAAGCAGATCCAGTGCATGCTGGGCACTGAACTGGGCAAGGGCCGCTTCGTTAAACACGCTATCGGCCTGATCCTGCGCATATATCGGCGCGACGACAGCGCAGTACAGCGATGAGGCCAGTAAAGCAGGTTTAAATCGGTTCATACAACACTCCTTGAAAAGTTGTCCTATGATATGAGTTTCAAATCAAGAGAAACAAAAGCTTAGGGGCAAGTTGTGGCTGACTGGGACGAATGAACCAGGGGAGTTTATTGGCCCCGGTGGAGGTGGGACGAACAGACTGGCGCGAATTTAGACACTTTGCGCCAGTTGGGTTTTCACTTCCTGTTTATAGCCTTTACTCAGGGCAATCTGAGCACCACTTTTCAGCAGAATAATGGCACTGCCAGAAGGTTTATTCTGGATCCTGTCAATGGCATACAAATTGACCACATGAGAACGATGAGTGCGGATAAACTGAGGCGGTAGCTGAGCCATCAGTTCTTTTAAGGTTCCACGCTTAAGGTATTGCCGGGTACCTGTATGGATCTCCATATAATTGCTGGCGGCCGTAACATGGGTAATGTCATCAAAGGGCACCGGGGCTTTGTCTTTTCCCTGATCTGCCCAAAGCACCGGATGTTCCTGATCTGGCTGGGCAATGACGCGCAACTGGGTATGCCATAAAATGGTGATCACAAACAGTACCAGCAGGTGTGCCGGCGCAAAATAATACAAGGTATAAGCAATGGGGTCGTCCAGTGCCACCAGATCGAACAGCGCCTGTAACAACATGGCACTGCAATAGGCACCACTCATGAGCAGGAGGTAATGGGTCACATTCACCTTAGGAGCGGGTTCAAGCCGGGAAAGAGCACGAAAAACTATTGGAGACAGTAAATACCACAGGCCCCATTCCTGCCCCGCCCACCAGAGTGGATTGTTAAGGCGCTCTTTTTCGGGCACTGACCAGTCGTGCAATAAGTCTATGAGGGTCAGAAAGGCAATCACCAGCGTCCACCCGCACAACGACAGTAACCATTCTTGTCTGATCCGAGCCGACACGATATTTTCCCATATTTGATACACCGGCGTAGTTTAGCATTCTGCTAACGGATGTGAAGCCAAACAACGCCGTTATCACTCAAGCGTCATAAACATACACCCTGATATCCTACCTCCACCACCTGCTTCCTACCTCCATCACAAGGTTGCTTTCTTCCGTAATCACGCCTTCTCCTTCTTCATTTTGCCTCCCTCTTTCGTTATCCCGGCTTCTCACGTCACCCAGCTTCTCCTTCCGTCACCCAGCTTCTCCTTCCGTCACCCAGCTTCTCACCTCTGTAATCCCGGCTCTTTCCTCCGTCATCCCGGCTCTTTCCTCCGTCGTCCTGGCCCCCGAGCCGGGAACCACAAAAGCACCGTCAGGTGCCAAAAAAACAGCTACGAAGTGAAGGCGAGTAGATCCCGCATCAAGTGCGGGATGACGAGTGGAGGGTACCCGTTTATGCCTATTCTCCCTCCGTCATCCAGCTTCTCCCTCCGTCATCCCGGCCCCCGAGCCGGGAACCATAATAGTGCCGTCAGGTACCAAAAACGGCCACGAAGCCGAAGGCGAGCAGCTCCCGTCACCCGACCTTTTTGCTGATATCCAGCCTGTTTCCTCCACTATCCCCGTCTTTAACATCCCAGCTAAAAAAGGACACTTCCACAAGAAAAAACTTATGTTCAAAATTTAACTTGTTTCGAACCGTAAGTTCCGACTATAATCTCGTAACGTTCGAAACGAAACTTATAACTACATATAAAACTACGATGACAAAACGCAATACACAACAACGCAGACATACAATCCTTGCTATGGTAAACGAGCAAGGTGAAGTGAGTGTGGAAGCCTTAGCCAGTGAATTTGCCACGTCAGAAGTTACGATTCGAAAGGATTTAACCGCATTGGAAAAAAGTGGTCTATTATTACGCCGCTACGGGGGCGCAGTGGCGCTGCCGCAAGAGATTGTTGCTAAAGGCAACGATGAGCGCGATACGCAGCGCAAAGTGGCCATTGCTAAAGCCGCGGCCGCGCTGATAAAAGATCACCATCGCATCATTATCGACAGCGGCCGCACAACAGCCGCGATGATCCCAGAGCTGGCGCAAAAGCGCGGGCTGGTGGTGATGACCAATGCCATTAATATTGCCAACCGCTTGTTGGCACTGGAAAACGAGCCGACCTTATTGATGACCGGTGGCACCTGGGACCCGCATTCGGAATCCTTTCAGGGGCAGGTTGCCGAGCAGGTTTTGCGCTCTTACGATTTTGATACCTTGTTCATCGGTGCTGATGGCATTGATGTAGCAAGGGGCACCACCACGTTCAATGAGCTGGTTGGACTCAGCCAAGTCATGGCCGAAGCGGCTCGTGACGTGGTTGTACTGGTTGAATCTGAAAAGATCGGCCGCAGAATACCGAATTTAGAATTGCCCTGGGATCAGGTCACGACCTTGATCACCGACAACAACCTGGCCGACGACTTGCGCCAGGCGATCGAGGCCCGTGGCGTGCAGTTGATCTGTGCAGAGGTAGAGTGACAACACACAACGTGCAAATAATGGAGAATTTATGTGTGGTATAGTTGGTGCGGTAGCAGAACGTCCTGTTAACCGTATATTGATCGAAGGTCTAAAACGTCTTGAATACCGTGGATACGATTCAGCGGGTGTGGCTTTAAGCGAAGCCGGAACCCTGAATACGGTTAAGGCAGTGGGTAAAGTGGCTAATCTGGAAGCGGCCGTGGCAGAGTCTGGTGTCAGCGGACACACAGGTATTGCGCACACGCGTTGGGCTACACATGGCGGTGTAACCGAAGTGAATGCTCACCCACATATTTCAAATAACGAAATCGCGCTGGTTCACAACGGCATCATTGAAAACCACGAGTCGCTACGTGCAGTGCTAAAAGACGATGGCTATACCTTCTTGTCTGACACCGACACCGAAGTCATGGTACACCTGATCCACCAACTGCGTCAGCAGCACAACTCTTTGCTGGACTCGGTTAAAGCCGCGGTTAAGCAGCTTGAAGGCGCTTACGGCACTGTGGTATTCGACAAAGCCAACGACAACGAAATCATCGTAGCACGTTCTGGCAGCCCGCTGGTTATCGGCTTAGGTCTGGGTGAAAACTTCATCGCGTCTGATCAGCTGGCTCTGCTTGCGGTAACACGTAACTTTATCTTCTTAGAAGAAGGCGATGTAGCACGAATCACCCGCGATACGGTTGAAATTTACGACATCAACGGCGAACCTGTTGAGCGTGAAGTGGTTGAATCCAACATTTCTCAGGATGTCTCGGGCAAAGGCGAATACCGCCACTACATGCTTAAAGAAATTTACGAGCAGCCAATGGCCGTGCGTAACACGCTGGAAGGTCGTTTAGACGGCGACAGAGTATCGGTAGATGCGTTTGGCGACCAGGCAAACCAGATCTTCAAAGACGTTAAACACGTTCAGATCATTGCGTGTGGTACGTCTTACCACTCAGGTATGGTGGCGCGTTACTGGCTAGAGCAATACGCAGGCGTAAGCTGTAATGTCGAGATTGCCTCTGAATTCCGCTATCGTGAGTCGTTCGTGCACGAAAACAGCCTACTTGTAACTATTTCTCAGTCTGGCGAAACAGCCGATACGCTGGCGGCACTGCGCCTGGCTAAAGAGCAGGGTTACATGGCCTCTATGACCATCTGTAACGTGCCGGGCTCATCACTGGTACGCGAATCCGACCTGGCCTTTATGACCAAAGCCGGTGCCGAGATTGGTGTTGCCTCAACTAAAGCATTCACAACGCAATTAGTCGGCTTATTGATGCTAACTGCGTCAATTGCACAGGAAAAAGGCCGCGACCAGAGCGTGATCGTCAACGCCATCAAGACCCTGCCAAACAAACTGGAAGAGTCACTGAACATGGCCGAAGGCATCGAAGCGCTGGCAGAAGAATTCGCCGACAAGCACCATTCATTGTTCCTGGGCCGTGGTTCACAGTACCCAATCGCAATGGAAGGCGCACTTAAGCTTAAAGAAATCTCGTACATTCACGCCGAAGCCTACGCAGCAGGCGAGCTGAAGCACGGTCCTCTGGCCCTGATCGACGCCGACATGCCAATCATCGTCGTCGCGCCGAACAACGAACTGCTTGAAAAGCTGAAGTCGAACGTTGAAGAAGTCCGCGCCCGCGGCGGTATCATCTATGTCTTCGCCGACAAAGACTCCAACTTCGCATCAGACGACACTATGCGTGTAATGAACGTGAACCATGTTGAAGACATCATCGCACCCGTTGTCTATACAATCCCGCTACAGCTACTGTCGTACTACGTTGCCGTGATCAAAGGCACCGACGTCGACCAGCCGCGCAACCTGGCTAAGTCAGTTACGGTAGAGTAAGTGGGTTAGGTTGATTGAACGAAAATGTGGGTGAACAATAAAGTTTCTATCCTTGGGCTGATGGAGTAGCCCCTTAACCTTGGTGATTGTATTTTCAAATTAATATGACTTAGCATGCTACTGCTGCAAGTCAAATGAGGAGAAATTTCAGTCACCATGATTGATAACGATTTTTGTATCCGTGAAGTGAATGTCTATAGAGATCCTGAACTGTCTCTATCCATAGACAAAGAAACTGGCGAAGAAACCTTAAAGCTTGCTGCTCGTGAAAACCAAGAAGAGATTGCCGTCCATGTGTTGGTTGATCCAGATGGTTCACTTGTCAAACCCGTATGCCTATATCTCTTCTGGAAGAAAGATGAAGAGCAGGCTAAAAGTACTGCAACGGATGCAAAAGCGCTGCTTCTTTATTTTAGGTTTCTCCATCAGAACAACTTAAACTACTGGCAGTTTCCCCATTCAAAAAGCCGCAAGCAAACATTTAGGTTCGCAGATTTCCTCGTCAGCGCTATCCAGTCGGATGATATTGCAATATCCACAGCCAAGACGTACTTAAGAGTCATTGTAAATTTTTACAAGTTTCTTGGGCGGAACAACCTCATCGAGTTTTCCGAAAGGAACAAGCCGTTTGATTTTGAAATCGTGTCTCTGCGTCAGTCGGGGATGCTGGCTCATTCCCAACGGGTGATTAGTGTACAGACGACTAATTTAATGAAAAAGCTTCCCAGGGAACAAAAGAAACATGTAACTCGGACACTATCGCCTTTAACTCAAGAGCACCTTGCGACATTTTTAGAGCACATCAAAGAAATCCCCGAAGATAAAGCGCTAATCTTTGAGGTTGCATTGGTTACAGGGATGAGGTTGCAAGAGGTCCTTACTATACCTGAATCAGCCATTTTTAATCCGGATAGCTCATATGCTATTCCTGTCTCTATTGGTCCGAAAAATGGGGTGAAAACAAAGTTTAGTAAACAGCGTTATGTCGAATTCCCGGCATCGCTGATGTTTAAACTCTATCAATACTTATGGTCCCCCTCCCGACAAAAATATACCGCAAAGGGTAAAAATGACGAGCGAAAGCTATTTATTAGCCGACAGGGTAAACCGTTTAATTCCAATACGATAGAGAAGTCATTTTCAGACATACGAAAGGTGATTTCTGGGCGGTACAGAAATTTTAACTATGCCATTCATGACTTGAGATCAACTTATGCAACCTACACGCTTCATAAGCTTTGGGAGGAGAAAGGTAGCCTGCGGGCTGCTGCTTCAATACTTCAAGAACTGATGGGCCATAACAGTTTTACTTCAACCTTTAAGTATGTCGAGTTCATCGAATCCAATGCCTTGATGCTGGAGCATGCGGATCACATGAGTGACATTTTCCAGTTGTTCGGTGGATCCGATGGCGAAAAGTAGTTTAAGCGGTTCACACTTAAGGCGACCAGAAGATAGTGCGGTTACAACCTTTCCTACCTGGAGCTATGAATTACTAATCGACAATTTCGTCACATCAGTTGATCTCCAAGGACTGGCGCATTATTTATGTGATCCGACAAAGAAAAAACAGGATAGACAACGGCAAGTCACCAGATATGCCTATGCTTTTCAGCAGGAACTAGATCGCCAAACGGCCCATGCGACACTGTACAACAGTTTTCTAAAGTTCAAACAATATCTGGTATGGTGCGACCAAAATAGCTTATACCCTTTCTCTGAAACCACTTGGAGACAATATCACCGCCATCTATGGGAGCTTGTTTTACTTGGCAACTCTTCCGCTCCTATATGGCAGATGTCAGAAGGGCAAGATACGGGATTAAAGGAGCGATCGGCAGGTTATATATTTTCTGCAACTGAGCAAGCCTTAACATGGTGTGGTGAAAATGTTTTTCAGTGGGGGAAACAACTGCGACGGTTTCGCTCTGGAAAGCCGAAGTCCTATGAAGCCTATTCAGAGCGGGAACTGCCAATAATCCTGAACCGATTATCTTCTTACTTTTTTCAGTTGGCTATTCCACTGTTAAGTGAATCGCCTCCTAGGGTGATATCGGTTGAAATAAAACAGGCGTTTTTTGATGTTCCAGTAAATGCCCAGAATAAAAAGGGGCGAGCCAAGCACGCGATGATGAATGTCGATACCGCATTTAACCAGGCTATGGCGTGCGGGTATTACCTTCTCAGTTACTTTACCGCGTTTAATACAAGCCAGTTGTTGGATTTGTGCCACCCGGTTACTTGGATAGAAGATAAAAGTGTTGAGTATTACAGGCTGACCGCACACAAACGAAGAGCAAACAAGGAAGTGCTGTCGCTCGTTGGTGGGGAGGTGCACAAGAAGTCTTTACAGTTCATCGAAACACTATTGGCTCTATCCCTTAAATATTCGACTGGGACAAATGACAAATTGCTTTATTGGTTAGATAGAGATGGTGAGCAGCGAGCTTTAAGCTCGACATTGCTCATTAATACTCAGCTATCCGGCCGCCTTCTGTTAATGTCAGATGGAGCATTCAAATCCATTCCATATCTAATGGGTATCCATGCTCACTTTATAGAGACAAGCTCAAAAGGCTATATCGAATTTGATGAGGTGAAGCTGGTAAAAAGAACGGTTGTAAAAAACAAAAGAGTTATCCGTCGATTTTGCAACAGACGAGTGACGACACTTAGCTTTGCTATATTGCATGCCATCATTGTTGCTCACCCGAAAAATAGATCAGAAGGCGTGAATTTAAAGCACATAATTCTGCCGTTAAAAAAGAACTTAGAGGACGGGATCTTAAGAGTTGATTTTTACTACGAAAATGGAACTCAAGGTAGCTTCAGTATTGATATTAAATACGAAAACTTCTTAGAACGTTTGGCTGCGTATGCAGTAACTCGGCAGCGTAAAAACGTATCAAAGATACATTATCTATTGCCTTTGGGCAGTGAAAAAGAGGCCAGCCAGTGGGAAGGTTTAGCGCCTAACTTAGGGCAATTAGGCGACTATGGGATTCATGTCGGGCAGTTTTTTGTAAATTTGGCGTCCAGCCGGTTTAGAGAAACCGCTGCAAAGCTTGCAAGGCGAAAGGCCAATAAAACTGAATTACACGTTTCACAGATATTAAACAATCAATACCGCACAGTGCTCAAGCATTACAGTGAAGGTAACCGCTACGACAATCAACTGGTTATATCCCAAGGGCTGGCTGTAATTGAAAAGATGAGCGCAGGAGCTTCTCTGGAACAATCGAAAGCCGAGTTAGCCTCTGAATTGGGTGTTTCAGTTATCAAGTTTGATGAACTGCTAGGCACCAAGGCGAACTTAAATGGTGTTGGTGTTGCGTGTTTTCAGCATAAGGAGCAGAGTGAAAAGAGTCAACTTGCCGGCAGCCAAGTATGCTTCGATTATGAAAGCTGTATAAAATGCCAGCACGCAAAACTGGTCAATGATGTGGAGCCATTATATCGGCTGTTGTCCTTTTTAGAATGCATGGAAGAGAGTTGGTTTTATTATCCGGAGCGCTTTTCAAAAAACCTGGGTGAGACGATTGAGCTTTATAAAAAGGTCATATCTAGCACTGTTTCTCCCGATATCGTCCAACAGGCCCAATTTAAGCTTGATACTGAAGGTAGGCACATGCTCTGGGATAATTTGGAACTATCTTCTCTTGGTATGAAAGGGGTTTAGGGTGATTATTGGAAGTACGCAATTAACAAACTCCAGTACGGTTGATGCATCTGTGGAACGATTGCGGTATTTAGCGCAACATGGACTATGGAAAGACTTAGCACGGGAAGCTGTATCCTTCGAACTTGACGGCTCGTCTATTTCATTTTTCAACGATGATATTTGGGACTTTGAGCCCTATAAGGTCGGGACGGAACTAACACTGTTGAATTTTAGATTTCCAGATTGCGCAGTACCCATGCAGCTTATCCAGGAACTCAAATCTGTTGCCCTTGCTTACATATACCACTCCCGTGAGGCCTATCGCATCAATTCAGTGCGATCCAAGATTGATTGTTTGAAAAAACTTGCTTATGCACTAAATAAATCGGGTGGTTCCTCGTTTGAAGGCCTGACGATTGAAACGTTGAAGAACCTCATTAAAAACGGTGTTTTCATTCCTAGAGAACTTGATATTGGTGTGATTAACAGCCTCAACGATTTAGCCGATCTTTTACCTTTCAATGTTAATTTGTCTGAGCGCTTAACGCTACGAAAGCTCAATGTAAAACAGCCTGTGAAAGAACAGCACCCGGTAATACCTTTGAGAATTTACCTGGCAGCATTAAACGCTTTCACCGAAGAAATACAGTACTGGCACAAATATAAAGAACAGTTAGAGGAAACTGTTCTAGCAGCTTTAAAATATGAAATGTCTCAGGCCAGAAGGATGATCCAGAGGCTACGCCACGGACGATGTGGTGTTGGCCAACTGTTTAATAATGCGGACAAAAAGTATTTTGAATTCATTTCTGAGCTAAATAAGCATAAGGTGCCATTAGTAGATCACGGAAAAAATGAACTCTGGAATGTTATATGGGATAAAACCAATCCACAACTCAGAACTGATTTCTATGAGCCGTTCCCCGCTAAAACCATTGGGAATGTGCGGTTTGATTCTCACCATGAAGTGAAGGATTTCTGTAGGCGGCTTGATAGTAAATGTAGATATTTGGTTCTTTGCCTTAGCGGTATGCGAAGTAATGAATTACTACAGATCACCCCAGAGTATGGCGCACAGACGATTGAACTGGATGGCCAGCCTATTCATCTTTTTCATACTAAGCAGCAGAAAATCACACCGGGTTATCAAGGACAAAATGATGTGTATGTAACGACGCGCCACGGCCACCTTGCGTATGACCTTCTGAACGTACTTAATAGGCCGGTTCGCACTTGGTTTGAGAGTCAAGGAAGTAAAGTCTGGCTGCTGAATGGTTTCACTCATTTCAGAAAGCCTCGAAGTGTCCACAGAGCAGGAAATGTTCTTAGATCCCTGAGGCAGTTATTTTCAAACCAAGAGCATAACTTTTCTGTTGAATTGAACTCAGACGACATTGAAATGCTCCGGCGTAGCGATCCTGAAAAGACATTCAACATCGGTGATAAATGGCACCTTACGCCACATCAGCTAAGGCGGTCTTTGGCATACTATCTGGTAGGAATGCAGCTGGCGGATTACCCCCAGCTGAAGCAGCAGTTTAGCCATTACTCAATTGCTATGACTATGTATTATGCTCGAAATGCTAGCTCTTTCAGTAAGGTGTATCATGACTTGGAAAAAGAGAGAACCAGGCAGCAAGGTCAGCTTTATTCAAACCTTACGCAAAAGGCCATGAATGGTATCAAGCTGGGAGGTGGTCAAGGAAAAGTTATGTTTTCAGAAAGCCTTTCTGGAAGAGATATATCACCTGAATACTTCGAGAAAGAGATTAAGTCGGGTAGAAAGCACATTCACGCATTGGCACCTGGCATGTATTGTATCAATCGTATGTGTAGTATGAGGATCGGTATCGAGCTATCCGAATGTTCGGATTGCGATTGGTCAATTGTAGAAAGCTCGGCTTATGCACAAACTGCCAGAATGGAAAGCATCAAGATTTTAGAAACTGTGCAGATACAGAATGCATTGTCACCGGATATTATCGCTTTCCATATGGTTCGTATTCAGGCAGCAGAAAAAATCATGGCCGACATGGGGTTGGACTTTGAACGATACCAATTAAAGGGTAATGAGATATCTGGGCTTATTTCTTCAACGGTGTAATTTATGACCAAAACTCGAAACCCTGAAGTAACTAGGAAAAAATTGCTGGATGCTTTACAGCGTCTTGTTGAACAGAAGCCAGAGCGTCTCTCTGGTAAGTACAAAGTGAACGTAAAGTCAGTTCAGGAAGAAGCTGGTTTAAGCCTTGGCTCCGCTTATCGTTATCCTGACGTGATGGATGCGATTGAAGAGCAAAAACTTGCTATTGCTAAACGTGATATCAGAAAACGTTCGGTTAAATCGGACTTAGAGCGGTTGCGAGAAGAGAAAGCCAAAGAGAAGGCTTTGAAAGAGAAGTACCGTTTAGAGCTTGAAGAAGCGAATAAAAAGCTAGACAGGCTATACGCTGAACAAACAATGCAGCTGACAGCTATGATGAGCCTGCTTGATGTTGAAGATAGAATTAAGCTTCTTCAAGATTCCAAACCTAAAGTCATTAGAATCAAATAAGATTCGAAGCAAGATTTATTGCCAAGCGGTAGTAACCATTCAGTCGATGAACTGCAATGTATAATAAAGGTTAACAGGTTTGTTGATCTAGTATATTCTGCCTACTGTTTTGAATGGTAAGGAAAGCTAATGTGGTCCGATAAAGAGTCAAAAATAGACTTTCTCAATTTTAATGAGATTGCAGAATCAATAAAAGACCTAATAACCGAGAGAGAGTTAATGCCAATCTCAGTTGGTGTATTTGGTGACTGGGGAGCAGGTAAATCTACGATCTTAGAGCTAACAGCTAATGCTCTTGAAAAAGAAGAGCAAGAGTATATCCAAATTCATTTCGATGCTTGGACATTCCAGGGGTATGACGATGCAAAAGCTGCGTTATTAGAAACCATAGCTGCTCACCTTGTTAAAGCTGCTGAAGGTGATGAAAAGCTACTTGCCAAAGCTCTTGATTTTGCTAAAAGAATCGACAAAGTAAGGTTCATGGGCCTGATGGCTGAAGGAGCAGCGACTATATCAGGGATGCCAACATTTGGGGCTATTCAAAGCCTTTTTGGATGGGCTAGTGATGCCACTGATGATGAAGAGAGTACGTTCGAGCTATCGGACCTTCAGAAAGATACTAAAGAACTCGGTAAGGTCAGTAAAAAAACGAAAGGGATTGTCAAAGCTAAGAAAAGGTTCTCTCCTCCTAAAGAAATCAGTGAGTTCAGAAAATCATACACATCCTTATTAAAGGCTTTTGACAAGCCTGTTATAGTCTATGTAGATAACCTAGATCGATGTTTACCAGAGAACACTATATCTACACTTGAAGCTATTAGGTTATTCCTGTTCATGCCAAATACTGCATTTGTTGTTGCAGCTGATCCTGACATGATTCGATTAGCAATCCCACACTTTCATAAAGGCGCATCAGCGCGTCACCAAACTGACTACTTAGACAAGCTCATACAAATTCCAGTGCACGTCCCAAAACCAGGTGTTGCTGAGGTTCGAGCCTATTTGATTATGTTAATTGCCCAAGATAGAAAAGTTCCTGAAAAAGAGTTTGTCCGTTTGAGAGAAAGGCTGGAGGAATCACTCAAATTTTCTTGGAAGCAAGCCCAGATTTCTGTTGACGACTTACTGGAAGAGTGTGAGCTTGATGCTGTTGCTGAGCTTAGGGAGGAATTCAAAATAGCTGAACAAATGGCTTTGATACTTGCGGAGTCGGCAAATATCAACGGCAACCCTAGAATTGTTAAGCGACTACTAAATCAAATTAAAATGAGAAAAAGAACTGCACATCGCAGGGGTATGCAACTTGATGAAAGAACGATCACGAAATTAGTTATTTTTGAACGTTGTATGGGTGTTCAAGCAACAAATAAACTATATGAGCTGATTGATACAGAGAGTGGCCAGCCTGCTCTTATTGCTGAATTAGAAAACAATGACAAAGAACTAGAAGAAAATGTACTGCCTGATGAATGGAAACATGATCAACCTTTCTTAGCCAAATGGTCAAAATTACAGCCAAAGTTCACGGGCATTGACCTTACTGCTGCCGCATATTTAAGTAGACAGAACATTCCTATGGGAGCTGTTAACTCTGTAATATCTGGAGCAGCGCAAGCTTTGCTAGAGGGCCTGATCAAGCAGAAAATTAAAGGAAGCAAAGCAAGTGACGCTTTATTAGAGAAAACAGCTTCAGAGGAGTATGTTTCAGTCATGGATGCTCTGGTAGATCATTTGCGCCAAATTGAAGACTGGCAAAGAGAAACCCCTGGCATATATGGGGCTTGGAAGTTAGCTGGGCATGACGATAGGTGTCGAGATATCTTTTTGGCTGCTGCAAAAAAGGCACCAAAGAAACGCTGGCTGTCATTAATAATTAAAGAGTTAGAAGGAGCTAAATAGTGGGAACTTCAGCATCAAGTACTGGACCGAACAATAAAAGTCCCCTTTTGCCACCGTGGGCAGAGCAAGGTGATCCTGTGCAAGTGGGAACAGGCGATGTCGGTAATCAAGACGGAGAGGATGGTCAGCAAGAGCTTGAGGACAAAGAGCCTTCTTCGGAGATAGATAATGGAAAGGTACAACAACAAATTCCTGGGCCCGTTCCGAATATACCACCTCCAAATAGGCTAGCCGGTGCAAGGAGATCGTTCGGTGATTACGCTAAGCCAGATGGCAAGAGCTCCAATTTGCGTGGTTCCCTTAAAAAGTACTCAGTTAGTTCAGGAGGAGGCTCAGGAACAAGCCGTCGATTAGCAAGCGGAATTACCGCAGGCTCCGGATTATTCGGAATGATGCAAGGTGAGAGTGTTAAAGCTAACGGCAGAACACTATCTCTATCAGACCTTAATGGGCTATCAACCGATCAAGCTATAGATCGTATTAGTGAACATTTAGCGCCCGAAAACGGTGATGCCGACTCTGTACGTTTAGCCCTAGACTTTGCCTTGGCGGAAGTGTTGCCAGAAGAAGATGCATTTGATGAATCCATGTTTACTGATGATGTCATTCAAGAAGCAATCTCCTGCTATTTAACTGATCTCATTTTTCAGGATGTCGTCAATGGTATGGGTAAAGCTTGGTTTCATGCTGCGCATCCAAGCAAGCACCACAGAATGGAAGAAGAATTAAGGGACTTAATAAAAGTGATAACTCAATCTAAAGTAGAAAAAGTGATGAATGACAATGGAGGAAATATATCGCAAGGCAACATTGGCAAGGTACAAATTGATGCGATATCTCAGACAGTAGATGAGTGGGAGTCTTTCAATGATTAACTTCTATTTTAACCATGACCCTGCACTGCTCCCTGAATACTCAGATGCTTGCCATCCTGTTCAGCTGTTTAACACACACCCACATAATAAAGAAAAACATAGTAGAGCTTCTGGCACTTTGCTAAAGAGAGTTCGAGATCTTGGTGTAGAGATCGATGCAAATGCTATCGATTTGATTACTATCGCTAGTGCAGTTACTGCTGCGGAAACATTTGAGCGCAGAAGCGTTGCAGCCGATGCGTGGTCTCGGGTAATGCATCTTCACATTCCTGTATCTGATCATTATTTGTGGAATAAGTTGTCGAACCGCTTGAGCTCAATTTTAAACTTTTTAACCGGTGATCAGTGGCAATTTACGTTCACAAAAACGACGTTTCAAATGCCTGCTCCTATTATTAGCAAAAAATCCAAAGCAAGGCTTGATAGTCTCAAAGGTCTAAACTCAGTATGTCTTTTCTCTGGAGGATTAGATAGCGCCGTTGGTGCGATAGATATACTAAATAGTCCCTCAGATTATAAACCTTTGTTGTTAAGTCATGCTTATCGTGGCGATGGAGTAAAGCAAAAAAGCATTAAAAAGCTGCTGAAATCTCATTACGGGGAACTTTCATACAGCATCTCGCCCAGTTTAATGTCAAAACTAAAAGGTAAAACAGATGTCACGATGCGTGGTAGAAGTTTTAACTTTTTAGCTATGGCTGTGTTGGGGATATCTGCATTAAGAAACGCTAATAAAGATAGTAGTATTAGCACAATTATTGTTCCAGAAAATGGCTACATATCTATTAACCCTCCACTTACAAGGCGGAGAATAGGTAGTCACAGCACGCGAACTACTCATCCATACTTTTTAAATCGCCTAGAAGAGTTACTTAAAGACGCAGGCTTAAACATACAGTTTATTAACCCATACCAATTTAAAACAAAGGGAGAGATGTTAGCTGAATGCTTAGACCAAGATGCTATCGCTAAGGCCGTACCGTTAAGTGTGTCTTGCAGTCATTGGCATAGAAAGCATATGCAATGTGGCCACTGCGTACCTTGTTTAATAAGACGGGCTTCAGTGCATCATGCTGGTTTTATTGCAGATGCGCCATATGTCAGTCAAAACTTAAAGTTGATTCATAAAGAAAAAGATATAAGAGATGATCTACATGCTGTTCAGACAGCTATTATTAGGTTAGATAAGAGCAAAGATTACAAGGGCTGGGTTAGACAAAGTGGTTCATTACCAGATGATCAAGTGACAAGAAATAAACTTGAGTCTACGATCCAGCGTGGATTAAAAGAAGTGGAAACTTTTCTGAAAGCGAACAATGTTTAATGATGGATATGCATTGTCATGTAGATCTGTACCCAGACTATGACGAAATTCTAAAAGACATCTCTAATACAGGGTCTTATGTGTTATCTGTTACTACGGTACCTTCTGCTTTCGAAGGTACTCGTAATCTTACGCGAGGAATAAAAAACTGTAGAACCGCTTTGGGATTACACCCTCAGCTGGCTCACCAAAGGAAAAGTGAGCTTGCTCTGTTTGATAAGTTGATAAGTGAAACTCGATATATTGGCGAAATTGGACTTGATGGCTCTCGAGGTTTTGTCGAGAACCTTGATGATCAATTGTTGGTGTTCAAGCATATTCTCAATATGTGTGAGTCATTCGAAGATAAAATCTTAACCATTCATAGTCTCAATGCAGTAGACATGGTTTTAGAATGTCTAAATGAATACCCAAAATCTGGTATACCCGTTCTTCACTGGTTTTTAGCAACAAAGAAGCAAGTATTGAAAGCAGTAGAGCTTGGTTGCTACTTTTCAATAGGGCCTGCGATGTTGACTTCAGCTAGAGCAAGAAAAGTAATTTCTTGGTTACCTGAGAGTCGGATTTTATTAGAGACAGACGGTCCATTTGCTAAGGTTGATGGAAACATACTATTCCCATCAAGTGTTAAGAGTGTCATTGAATATCTGTCTAATGATTGGGAAAAATCTCTAGAAGATGTTCAGACCATACTTGCTGGTAACTTAAGAGCTTTAGTTTCGAGCTGAAAAAGAGTGGGGTAATATCAATAAAGTTATGACTTATTTGTCTGCTTTTTAAGCATGTTTTGACACGCATTATGACTAAAAATATGATTAGCTATTAACATAGCTCTAGGTCTTATAAATAAAGGCCTAGAGCAAGAAATCATATTTTAAGTAATACTTTTCACCAAGGTTAAGGGGCTACTCCATCAGCCCAAGGATAATATCTTTATTACTCCCCCACAACTGAAAAAGGCGCGAAAGCGCTTTTTTTGTGGATAATAGAGTTTTGACCCGAAGTTAAGACTCAACTATTTTATTTACTGTATAAGCTTGCTTTGGGTGATTGCGGGTTGTTGGATAGGCTAGGCGAAGCTGCTCGTTTGCAACTAACGGATTAAGATAGTTTTTCCTCAATGTATCGGGTTTCATGTCAAGTAGAATTGAGAGATTATTAAGCCCAATAAACCTCCCTTGGCATAGCTCTTTGATAACCTGGTTTACAGCTTCTTTACCTGCTTTTCGGCTATTTCCTTTTACTGGCTCTGCAATTTTCTCTAATTCGTTCCATTCTGAGCCTGCTAATTCAAAGTCCGGAGTAAAGTCCGGACTTAGGTCCGGATCTAGCTCCGGACCTTCTTGTGGGTCATTACAAGTGCTGGGGTTTGAAACGAATACATTCTCAGCTAAAAATTGGCCTGATTCATTATCTGGAGTGGGGATGATGACATTTGGTTTATGATAAACCTTACCTTTATGCTCACCACTGGAAGATATTATACCTGCTCGCTCTAATTTGACTAATGCTAGAGTTACCTCTCTGGTATGTGCTGAAGTTTGTGAGCAAAGCTGTTGGTGGGTCAAGTAATAGTCAGAATAAATTGTAATCGTGAGGGTGCGTTCCAGCTCTGAAAGCTTGGAAAATTTTTCTCCAAACTTACTTTTAAGCTCAGACACGACTCCTTTGGGGTATAAATCTATCATTCTGAGTTCAAGCAGAGTTTGTTCATAAGGTTGAGATGCCTCACGAAGTAAAGGTACTTTCCAGTGTTGACTTTTCCAACCATCGAGAATGTTTGGTAAGCCAGAGCCAGCTTGTTCGCCAAATTTTATATATCTAAACATCTGAGCAAGTAAACGATTTCGGCAATCAGGTTCACCGCCTTGAAGTGCTGTCTCTATTGACACTCGCATCGTCCCTGGGTTTCTAAAGCCAAACATATCTGGCCTTTTTACAACAAGTACTGATGCTCTTCCTGTATAATCAGCATGGATAATTGTATTTGCCAAAGCTTCACGTAGGGCAATATGCACTGGAGTATCTTCCTGCCTGATACCTTCTTCGAGCACAAAGGGAATTTTGAGATCTTCAATGAGCTTCCTATAGACTTTTCTTGAAAAGTCATACAGGTTACCTGACCATGAGCCATCGAGAGTAAGGCGATCTACCCACCTTCGTTCAGTTTTTGCTTCTGGGCGCTCTTGATAATCAAGCATATAATAGGGAAACTTTTCCTGGATGATGGGATGAATACCGAACATCAATAGACCAGCTACAGTTAAACCTTGCTCACCAGTTTCTCTATTTTTTCGCCACCCTCCTATCATTTTAAGAAAGGACTGATTATCTAGTTCGTTCCAGGCATGTGTAGGGTTGAGGTTAGTGTAATTTTGACGATAAATGCGCAAAGATTCGATGTCAATGTCTTGCATATCAAAATATGGAAGTACTTCGTTATCGCGAGAATCTTCTATTTGTTCCGCCATCATACGTTTTACACGTTCTGCGGATAATTTTTGATCTGCTTCGTGAGCTCGTATATACGAGCCTTCAAATGGGTTACCATTTAGAAAAACAGGGCGTTCTTCGCGTTTGGCCCTTCTTACATAAATAATAAGTAAGTTTTTACCATCAATAGTAACTTCTTGAACCGAGTCGTTAGTAAGTAAATTACAGCTGACTTTTTGTGAGTTTACTGTATTAAACAAATCAGCTTTTATTTGTTCAATATTTTCAATACCGGTTGGGCTGAATTGATTTCTCTTTTCTTTTAAGCCGAGAATAATTGTGCCGCCATTAGTGTTAGCGAACGAGCTGTAAGTTTCCCACATGTCTTTAGGAATCGCACCTTTGCCATCTTTTCCACCTGCCTGCTTGCACTCTAGCTCTGACGATTCCCTTAGAAGGGATATATCGTCTAGCGTTTTAATCTCGAACTGTGTCATTGCCCACCAAGTTTTTAAAGTTACCTGATTAGATATTGATAATGTATAGGTACTAATTACTAAATGGCACCTACAGTAAGGTTAACATTGGATCAGCACAACTGCACGCTCTGGATACTTAGAAAGCGGGGGCTAGTAGCTGAGGGCTTATTGGGGTTAGGAATAAGGAGATCAAAAAGTATGTACAAGCATCGATAAAATCATTTTTGTAAAAATTAACAAAGATATGTATCCAAGTTCGGCTACTTCTAATCGGACAGTTTCTGTAAGTTCTATTCATTCATCCCTTCCCAAAATAAAATCAATACAGGGGCAGGTAAAGTCTTCGCCGAACATCAGGTGAAGATGATAAATCTGTTCTATGGTCATCACGGTTCTGCCGGATTCGAAGTTGCTGATGGTGGATTGGCCCACATTGAGCTTGGCGGCAAGCTGGGCTTGTGAGAGGTTATGGTCCCGTCTTAGGTTGCGTAGATTTGCCTGTAACGCTCTTAGCATGCGGTTGACCTTCTGGTGAAATAAAATCAAAAGGTTAAGAAGCTTTTAGTTAATGACTTTTTTGTGGATGAACAATTAAAGTACCTACCCTTAGGCTGATGGAGTCGCAACCTAACCATGACAACGCTCTCGAACGATTACACTAGAACGACTATGAAAGGCATTGATATCTTGCTCCAGCAGCATCAGGTGCCAAAGGGGCCCGGTTATGCCGTCGCTGTCTATCAAAGAGGGCGGGTGATTTACTGCGGTGCGGCAGGCCTGGCTGATATAGAGCGAAACGTGAGTCTGACTGCGGCGTCGGTATTTGACATTGCCTCGGTCTCTAAGCAGTTTACTGCTGCAGCCTTGGTGATACTGGAGAAACAAGGCTTACTCAGTTTGGACGACAGGCTGGCCGATTATCTCGATGGGTTGCCCGAATACTGCAACAGCATTTGCCTCAGACACTTGCTGAACCATACCAGTGGTTTGCGTGATTACAATGAGTTGCTGTTTCAGGCGGGTGTTCAGTTCGATCAGGCCGTGAGCGACAGCCAGGCCCTGGCCATGATCAAACGTCAGTATGCGCTGGAATTTGCGCCAGGTGAAAAATTCGAATACTCAAACACAGGGTACTTTTTACTCGCTCTGGTGGTTCAGGTCGTGACCGGAAAAACGCTCAGCCAGTTCAGCCAGCAAGCGATCTTGACGCCTCTGGAGATGACCAGTAGCTATTTCTGGGGAAGAGCGGGCCAGGATCAGCCTCCGGTGGTAAAGGCCTATTGCGACGATGGTAACGACGGCTATGAGCCTCAGATGGCCAACTGGCAGACGGCGCGCTGTGCACAAATACGCACGACTTGCTCAAGTGGGACAATATCTTCTACACGCAAGACCCATATTGGCGGGATGTCGCCGCGCGATTGCAGCAACCGGGTATGCTCAATAATGGAGCGCAGGCAGAGTACGGGCTGGGGCTCGAGTTTGGCCGCTATCGGGGCCAGCCAATCGTGTTTCACGACGGTTGCTGGGGTGGTTATTTGTCGCAATATCTGCGCTTTCCCGAGCAACAGCTGTCCGTGGTTGTATTGAGTAATGATGCAGACGGCGACCCTATTGGGCTGGCTGAAAGTATCGCTGATATTGTGCTTGCCAATGTCCTGGTCGACGAGCAGGTACTGCCCGAGTTGGCACGCAGAGAAGCGTTTAGCGAGTCTATGCTGCAAGCCCTGCCAGGCAGGTATGAGTTTTTGCATGACCCTGAAAACGGCTTTGAAATTGTGCGCAGTGGCGAGCAAATTACGTTGTTGTTTGGTGGTGAGAGGGTTTTATACCATGCGGGTGACGGCCAGTTAGTTAACGACGCAGGTCAGTTAACGGTGATATTTGATATGCAGCAAAGCCAGCTTGTGTCCTGGTTAGGCGCACGTACAGGCAAAGCGTTTAAAGTCAGAAAAATTAACGATTTTCAACCATCTAAGGCAGATTTAAATAGGCTGGTTGGTCGCTACTTTAGTGCAGAGTTGAACACTCAAATTGAAATTTGTCATAACGGGCGAGCATTAGGGATGATCAGCGCTGAAGAAGTGTACCAGCTGGAATATTGCGAGTCAGATTTACTAAAGACCAGTCATGAGGATATAACCAGGTTGAGAATTCAACAATGCCAAGGCACTGTGAGTTTGTTCACGGGTGTGCACAATGTATTGAATATAGAATTTGTTAAAACTTAATTGCTGATGAGTGAGTCGTGTTGTTGAAGCTTTGCAAATAAAAACGCTATGTGCAGCCCGGTATGATTGACCACAACAAAGGCAGTCAACGGCAGTCGCTAAATTCAGTTTAGTTAATTACATTGTTAAAAACCGCTCTGTCATTTAGAGCGGTTTTTTTGTGATCTTTGGCTGCATTATGTCTTTTGGTGAAGGCTGTAATTGAGCGTTCTCAACAAAAGCATTTTGGCAGCACTCTCCGCACGAAAGAAATGTCGTGTTATTACGCATAGGGTACTTCTATGGTTAGCACCATATTGGCTTTTCTAGCCAGTTATCTGGAAAACCCATTTTGGATGTATCAATCTTGTGCTGATTGATTAAATGTTTCAGCTTGAGTTTCCACAGGTTGCCTGGCGCTATTATATCCATCAAGTTTGCGGTCATTGTGAGAGTATTGTAGAGCTTGCGAAGGCGTCTATCGCTATCTGGAAGAAGATGCAACGATTGTAGTAATGCATCAGGCCCTTTTTTGGGGAGCATCATGGTTTTTGTAAAATCTCGGTTCCAGAGCCTCGCATGATGTGCTGAGTGATTTCTGATTAAAGACAGATGCTGACAAAACGACGTCATGACCTTTTCATCCAGTTTGTAAATACGGCTTATATCTTGTCTATCTTTTCGCTGTTTGATATTCGAAAACCACTTAGATAGGTTGCCCAAGGTCATTAGTTCGACCACTGCCCAGATTGGAGGCATTAGCTCTTCATATTTCGACGTTAAGTGCTTGATAAATTCTTCTTTACTATTCTTAACATCCCTAGCTAACTGACTCACACTGCTACCATATATCAATGGATTTAAAAACAGCTCAGGCTTTAAATGAGGGTGTGCTGTGTTATAGGAATGGCTGAGGTGGTAAGCGAATTGGGTGCGCAGGGAAACTTCAAATCGTTCAATTGCGTCTAGTATAAGCAGCCTAAGCTTCCGGTCAAATATATACAGGTTTAATACATCGCTGAATGAGGTGTTAGCTTGAAATATATGATTTGAATGGTTTTGTTCAAATGGGAGAAAGTAGGCTGCAAGCCTGTAATAGTTTAACTGTGACAAGTAAAACTCAGCTTCTTCTGTGTCTTCAACGTTTAAACCTCGGGCCTGGAGTTGCTTAATCTGGGCATGGTAAGTGGTTGGAGGTTTGCTATACCGGACCTTAGGGCTGTTGCGCATTTCTATACCCCATAAACGAGTAACCCCTCGCGGTGCGCTGTTCCAATGAGAAGCGGGAGGGGTATTGTTACGGTGGATTATAGCGTCTAAATCATTAGATTCAAGGCTAAATACTGTCCTAATTTGACTCGATATTGCAGTTGAGCCGTGTCATTTCAATCTGAATGTTAAAGCTGACATAAGACGACTGTGCTCACTCCACACTCACCCCATCAAAACTCTTCATCAAAACTCTCTATCAAAAAACGCCATTATCATTTTGAATATCGCCACCGCTGAAAAGTGAGTAAATGCGCATCGACAGGTCCAGGGCCTGGATTGAGTCCCAGTGCTCTACAATGCGGCCGTCTTCTATACGCCAGGTGTCGATGATGTTCATGCCTTTTTGGTCATTGCCACGGTGATCTTTATCCAGCGTGGCGTGAGAGTGAAAAATCACGAAGTCGCCGTCTGTGTAGATGTGTTTTACGTCGTAGCTGTAGTCCGGGTAATCCTCTACAAACGCTTGTAAAAAGCCGACCAGACCGGGAATTTTATCCGGTAAGTTGCGGTTGTGCTGCACGTAGGCGCTGTCGTTGTAGTGCTCCAGTACATAGTCAAAGTTGTGGTCGTTCATCAGGTTTTGTACAAAGTCGGTGACCAGGCGTGCGTTGCTTAATTCCTGCTCGCTCCAGTTTGGTTTTTTTAACTGATCAAACTGGATTTTAGGGGCGTCTTTGCCAGCGGCAAATGTCACGGTACTGACCAGTAAAAGTAATGCTGCACTTAGGGTTTTCAACATGGGGTGCTCCTTAGTTGTAAATTCATGTTTAAGTCTCATCTGGTAACCATGGTAATTATTAGTAACTACCTTTGCAAGAAGGCACAAATTACTTACCAGGGTACTTTTTGGTAACCCATGTCGCACGTAGGCTGTGACAATCAGGGTGTTAAAGCGTGCGTTATGGCGCATCGTATTGCGCCCTGACAAGCACCGCTGAATAAGCCACAGAGATAAAAGAGGCTGAAGAAAGTGGTGTAACGTTATGAAAATAATTGAAATAAAAAGTTCGAACGGGCCCATTCAAACGACATAAGTGCATTTTACCAGCATTGTTTACCCTCACCAGTTCATGGACCTAATACGAGGAAGATAATGAAAAACACTGACCATACAACTAAACAATGGGATGCCCGATTTTTTTGATGTTACTGGCGGGCATGCTGTATGGGGCGGAAGTGGGATTATCGCTGGACTTTTATACCAATGGGTTACTGGCGCTGGCGTTTGTGTGGGCCAGCCGGGTAATTCGCGCTGATACGGTGGCCGGATCTCAGGTAGCGTGAACAAACGCTTTGGGGCGCTTTTACTCATACGAAGTGTAGAAATTTGGGTACATATTGCGCTACTGTGGTTGTATGTTTTTAAATCTGAAAGGAGAAACAGATGAGCATACACAAATCGGTATTTGTGACTGGCGGAACAGGTAATATAGGCAGTGCCATAGTGCAAGAACTCGTCACACATGGCTATCAGGTCAAGGTGTTGTGCAGAAATGCAACAAGCGCTGATAAAGCCTTGCAACTGGGCGCAACGGCCGTGACGGGGTCACTGACCGAGCCGCAACCCTGGCTCAGCGAGCTTACGAGCTGTGATGCGTTTATCCATACCGCCTGTACCTTTGATGACAAGATGGGCGAGGTGGATGCGACGCTGATGCAGGCTGTGGCTGACCATGCATTAACACGCGCTACGCCACTTATACTTGTATATACCGCTGGGTGCTGGGCCTATGGCAGCCATGATGCGGTGATCACCGAAACCACGCCAAAGCATTCAGTGGCCGATTTTCAGTGGATGCTGGATAACATCGCCTGGTTATCGGACAAAGAAAACATCGACTTACGCGTTGTCAGCCCGGTCAATGTGGTGTGCGAGGAAGAGCACTATTTGCCGCCCATCCTGAGCTGGGAAATAGAGCGCTGTGGCAACCCCGTGTTGCCAGCGGAAGAAACGCAAACCTGGCCACTGGTTGAGCGCACTAACCTGGCCGAGCTATATCGTCTGGTGCTTGAGCGCGGCAAGCAAGGTGAAGAGTACATAGGATCGGCAGAGCCAAGCGCTCCGCTGGCAAGCTTATTACAGACATTGTCTGCGCAACCAATTGTGTGCGGGCAAGCGGCGCAGTGGGCGCAAATATATGGCACCTGGACAGAAGGCTATGCACTGCAGCAGGTGTTCTCAAGCGACAAAGCCATCCGCGAGTTAGGCTGGCAAGCCAAACCCTTTTTGCCAGCGCATTAAGCGAGTTAGGCCCGAGCTTGGCTTTATGGCGCACAGTGACAGTACAGGGTTGCAATGTAAAGCCGCTCAGCTTTAGCCGATGTCTGGCCTTTCTCTTTGTTTTATATAGATAAGTTTTATATTCAATTTCTTATCAGGCAAAATTATGCCTATTTTGTAGAGATCAATGGCTGGACAGTGCTGCATGTGGGAGATGGGGAGCTGACCGACGATATAATTGCAGGGCTAAAACTGGACGAGCAGCGCATCGATGTGGCGCTTATTTACGACCTGTTGGTGCGTCGACAGCCTCACTATGTATCACTACTTAGTAAACTAAATGCCGGGCAGGTTGTGTTTTTGCATATCCCGCCCGATAACATTTCGTCTTTTGCAGGCTGGCTGACAGCAAATTTGCCGGCAGCGGCCATGTTGTCACCCCAGCATAAAACCTTGGAATATGAAGCAAAAAGCGTCGAAAAAACGGTTAAAAACTACAAATAAGCAAGAGTGGAAAGTTAATGAGGCCAGTTAAACAGGCCTCACGAATTTACTGTTTATTACTGACGGGTGGTGTGGGTGCACCGTGTATGTCGTCAGGTGTCTCAGTGGCACTGTCTGGCGGCGTGTCGTCTTCGCAAGGCACGTCATCCGCTTCGTGGTCCTGGGGATCATAATCCCGGGGTTGTGTGTCGCCAGCCTCATCTTCATCCACAACCAGCATTTGCTCGTGGGCTGTGGTTTCTTCAATCCGCGGATCCATGGTGGCGGCCAGTGGCGAGTTAGTCACATCGGACGTACCCACCACATAGTCGCTGGGTTCGGGTCGTTCGGCTTTTTGTCGTGAGTTGATGTAAGTGAGCAGGGTAAACATGAGCACAGTAAGCAGGGCTATGGAGGCATACAGTGCCTGGTGTCCAAACTGCGCCATCAGCTGAGCATTGACCGCAGAGCCAAGCGCTGCACCGCCGCCAAAGGCGACCAGCAGGGCCGAAGAAACGCCAACCCTGTCTTCGTCATCAACGCGCGAGTTTGCCAGCGCGGATGACAACGGATATAAGGTAAATGCAAACAGACCAAAGATAAAACTCAACACATAGGCGGTTTGCTGCGAGGCAGGCAACAAAAATAACAACAGGCTCACCAGACCTATGATTACCGCGTTGCTGCGCAGCAGAATACTGCGGCGGATCTTGTCTGAAATGATCCCCATCGGCCATTGCGCCAGTAGTCCGGCAAAAATGGTGATCGACATAAACAGCGCGATCTCTTCTGCATTAAAGCCCGATGAATGGGCGAAGGTCGGGGCAAGGCCATAAAAGCTGCCATTGATGATCCCGGCAAACAGGATGGCTGTCATTGACTGGGGCACCTTACGGATGTAACTGAACAGGCTGACCTGAATAGGTTTAAGCGGTTTAGGATGGATCCGGCGGGTAGTTGAAATCGGAATGATCCCCACCGACAGTGCCATGCACACTAAAAACAAAGGTGCATAGCCCAGCTCCGGAAAGTGCGACAACGCATATTGTCCTGCCACCATGCCCAGATAAGAGGTGATCATGTAAAAAGAGAACACCCGGCCACGGGATTCCGGCGCGGCTTGTTCATTTAACCAGCTTTCCAGCACCATGAAGTTACACATCATTCCGAGCCCGACAAATAAGCGCAGTGCCAGCCACAGATAAATGTTATCGCTCACCCCGTGGGCAGCCACACAGGCGATGACCGCAGCCGTACTGGCAGCAAAGGTCCTGATATGCCCCACTGATTTGATCAGGTGATAGCCCAGTTTGGAACCCAGTAACAGGCCCAGGTAATAGCACGAGGTCAGTAAACCTATCCAGAAGGTGGAGACCCCTTGTTTACCCAGGTACAAAGCCAGATAGGTGGTCAGTAAACCGGTGCCACTGATCAAAAACAGATTGGTAAAATAGAGCGACGGGAATGATTTCATTTGATTATTATTTATGCGTCAATACAGTCACATAGTAGATGAAGAATCGCGCTTTGACTAGCAAACTTTGGGGGGCTGGCAGTGGGAGTGTGTGCGCTTTATTTCGAGGTTTGCGGGGGCACGGGCCCCCGACACGCCGGCAGTCTTACAGCGCCCGGACGTGAGATTTGGCTTAGTTTTTAATACTTTTCCATAGTGATGACGCTAGTGTCTTCAGCTTGTTATTAGACTCCTTCTCCAGGGCATTGGTACCTACAAACTGTTGGTATGCATCGTAAGCAGGTACAGATAGAGTCAATAAGTGAACATCCTGGCACTGTTTAAAAATCTGGTCTGGATGAACATCCCAATCAGCAGCAATCATTTTTAGCAGTTCAATCCCATCGATTTCTTTAAGTGTTGACGGACATTCACTCAACCCGTGAATAGCATACTCCTGGGACAGGGCTGTTTCTATGGGTGTAGGGTGCCCAGAGCTAAAATAAGCCTTTTCCGGGTTGTTGCTCTCGCACAAGTCGTCATTCTCTTGTGGCTCAGACACAAATGATCTGACAAGCTGTCCATTTGCTGATTGAAGCCAAAAGAAAGAATTTCCTGAGCTTCTGATGCCATAAAAATGAGTTTTGCCAAAGCGCTTACTCAGAGCATTGGCAAGCGCCCCCTGTAAGTTGATTTGCTTTTTCAAAGCATCAGCTAGCTCGTAATCTACATAGTATGGAAAGTTACTTGGTCTCAATGATGAGTGGGTGTAGGGTAAGCCCCAGCCACCGAGGTAGATGTGATCATCTAGTTTCGCTGCGACGATCCCTGTTGCGTTGTAGACTTTAGACTGATTGAAGTCGGGCTGAGATCTTTGTGTTTGTTCTATTTCAACGAACTCATCAAGAAAGTTCAGTATACCGTTAATATCCTGAGATTGAATGGTCATCCAGATAAAATTACCATGCAAAGTTGGAAAACACATGCGCTTAATACCTCGTTATTCAAGCTGGTGTATGGAAGCAGGTAAACCATTTTAGATCCACCCTGAAAATCGCTACTGGTTCAAATGGACGGTGTGGGAGTATAAAAATAAAGTCAGGCGTCTAGTCACTTGGTACAGCAACATTATAAGGTTGATAAAATATCGGCCACTCAGATTCTGCCAACAATAAAAACACTCATCTTCTCTGTCAGCACGGTACATCTTGGCTATTTTAAAGTAAGTAAATTCAGAGATCTATTATCACAACTCGCGATGCGTGTTTGAAGCGGATAAGGCCATAAAAAAGGCGATACCTAAGTACCGCCTGACTGCTTGTTCTCAATAGTAAATCATGGGGTGCTTAGTTACAGGCACCTAAGTCTGTCCAGACTTTCCAGGCATTACCCACGTTGGAGTTTTGTGCCGGGTTCTTGCCACGGTGCCACCAGTTGCTGTGGTATTTACGACCATTGTAGGCAACTTCATTGCCTGAGCGATAAATCTTGCTGGCAGACCAGGTTTCCAGGCCAGTACAGCCGCTATTATTATTGCCATCCGTGACGGAGACCGACTGAGTCACGGTGTGTGTAGCACCTGCATCGTCTGTTACCGTCAGTGATACCTGATAGCTGCCGGCGTTAGCAAAAGCGTGGTTCACGTTTACACCTGTGGTTGCGAAGCCGTCGATATTCCAGTCATAAGCAACAACCTGGCCATCCGGATCGCGGCTGGCACTGGCGTTAAACCCACAGGCAAGGTCGGTACAGCTGGCGGTAAAGCTGGCTACCGGAAGTTGGTTTTCCTGCGTGCCGCTACAGCCATTGGTAGTGATATAATCAGACGCAGCCTTGGCCTGAACTAAGCCATGGCCGTATTCATGGTCGCGACCTGCTGAGCCTAAGTCGATGGCGGTGGCATTCAGGGCATTACGGATATCGACATTGGTACAGCTTGGATGCTGGCTCCAAACCAGCGCGGCAACACCGGCTACGTGTGGGCTGGCCATAGACGTACCCGACTTTTCATCGTAATCCAGTATGGCTTCTAGCTGCACTTCGACCGTGCTGCCCACAGATGCCAGAAGGGCTGTGCCGTCTTCCTGAGACAGAGAAATCACCGGGATGGTCACACCGTGTACCCCGTCACCCAGCGTACCACCAAAGGAGCCCGGGGCATTGTTATAGACTATGGCTGCCACACCACCACCGGCCTGGCAGTTTGCCGCCTTATCTTTGAAGGATGCACCACCACGTTCAATTAAACACACACTTTGCGTGGCCGCACAGGCGCTCAGACCTTGGCCACAGTCGACGAGTTCAGCACTGACCTTACCTTCTACCGAGTTGGTCATACCGCCACCTTTAACAAACACCCCATTCGCGGTGACGCCTGCTGCAACCCCGGTGCCACGCGGTACCGTTGATAAAACGTTGGTGCCAGGTGCAGCAATCTCGACCTGCGCATTGTACTGAGATGAGCTGTTTTTAACGCGGTTTTCGTCAATGTTGGCCACCGATACCACCGTATCGTAGCTGGCAGGGTAGCTGAGGGTCGCGTCGCCGCCGTTACCGGCTGCTGCAATCAGTAATACGCCTTTGTCGTAGGCTGCCTGCAAGCGCTCCTGAAAGTATTGGCTGGGGCTGCCACCACCTAAGCTCATATTGATGACTTTAGCGCCATTTTCAACACAGTTATCAACGGCGCGGGCAATACGAGAGGTTAAACCTTGTTTGCCGTCATTGTCGAATACGCGCACGTTATGTACGCCAATTTTATCATTGGGCAGCACACCCACTACACCCTGGCCGTTTTTCAGCGCCACTATGGTACCTGCAACGTGGGTACCATGGCCGGAGCCATCCTGATACCAGGTCAGACCGCCCGGCAGATCGGTAAAGCCAGTGGCGTTTTGCGGCAGGTCCGGGTGGCCCAGATCATAGCCTGAGTCAATCACACAGACCTTAAACAGATCAGCATTGGTGTCTTGCAGCAGAGGAGCCTGGACTTCAGCAAGACCATACGGTGAGACTTCCGCGCTGGTAGTCGATGAGAAAGGTACGTACTCATAATCTTCTTCAATGTAGGCATACTGGCCAGATGCTTTCAGTTTAGCGACTTGCTCAGCAGTCAGCTCCATGGTTACCACAGTGCCATTGTTATCATTTGACAGTACTTCTGCCACAGGCTCAGCGGCAAAGTCCTGCGCAATAGCTGCGCGGGCAAAGCGGCTGGTTTGCGGTGCAAAAATGGCTAAATCGCTTTGTTTAAGAATGTACTGTTTGGTTTCTTGTGCGGTGACGGCGGTGGACGACAGGGCCGATAAGGCAAGCGCCAACGAGGTGAGTGTGAATGTCTTGTTCATCTTGCTTCCTACTGATTTATTATTGTTGCTACTTGTTATGTTTGCTGCGTCCGTTGCAATGGTGTCCTGTTTGTTGGTTATTTTGTACCCCAATAAGGATCAAACTAACCTTTGATGTTTTTATTTGCAACCCATTGTTAATTTAAATGACACAAATAAGTAAAAATGATGAACAATTCGGGTACATACTCATGCTGAGGTGCTTTGATAAGATGCACTTTTGCCGATTGGCTGACAATACCTGGTCTGGAAAAGAAACTGGCGACTGTAGAGGCACATATTCGCGGTTGTCATCGTGATACTCGTCAAGCCCGGGATGATATTGCCGCTATGTAAGGTGGGCTTAAACTGGAACAAGTGCAGCGCTGAAGAGAGCCGCCGCACTTGTTCCGGATAGCCAGAGGTTAAGACCCCCGGGCTTCTTTTGAATAACTATTGAAGTCGGAGATGTAATTAGGGTCTTTTTCCGACACAACCCCGAACACGTGCTCGATGGCGTTATGGATCCCCCAAATATCTATGTACTCAGGTTCACCCTCGGCCAGGTTATACAGGGCTTTTTCGCGGTTATATCGCGCATTTACCCAGTCAAAACACAGTGGTTTTCGGTGATGGTAATCGTGCTGAGGTAAGTCGCCTACCAGAATAAACAGGCGCACTGGCAGATGGTAAAACAGTTGCACAAAATACCATTTCAGTTTGCTGATGATGCCTTTTTCCGGATATTTTGAGCCACAAAAGCGTCCCCACGAGATATCGCTGTAGAAGTAAGGATCTTCCAGCAGATCTTCGGTACTTTTAATGTTATTTTCAAACCAGGCGTGCTCACTGCAAATCTCTATGAAGGCACTGATCTGATATAAGAAAACGACGGGTACGATGAAGGCGAAAAACAGAGCGCTAAAACCACCGGTCAGATAGTAAGGTACGGCCAGCAGGGCGGCAATATAGGCGATAGACAGCAGGCTTCGGATGCTTCGTTCGGCACTGATATTGTAGCCCAGGCGGGTAATAAAGAACGACAGGTGGAAGATTGGCGAGAAAATGCTGATGAAGAAATTCAGATACAAATTTTGCTTTTTCGCCCCTAAATCTATACCAAATACCGAGAAAAACTGCACGATAGGGTCATACTTGGTCGCAAAGGTCAGCGGACCATGATGGATCTTACAGTGGTCGACCTTATAGGTTTCATAGTCCTGAGTCAGCATGAGTAGCGTCACAAAGTCGCCTAATAATTTATCAAACAGGCCGTTGCCACTGAGCCTCTCGTGAACGCTCTGATGGAGAATAACCGCCGCCATTCTGCGCGTAGAAAACACCAAACCAGCCCAGCACAGCAACATGATGGCAATGCTTTGATCGGCAACCTGATTGTAAAAGCCGCCAATATAGGAAAGAAAGAAAATAGCTAGCACAAACGCGACGTACAGTATCCAGTGTAGTTTGAATAGTGGCTTTTGCCCGGCACATGGCTTGCCGGTAAGCCAGGTAGCGACTGCTTTTGGAATAAGAGTACGATTGTATGACTCTCTGATTAACGCACTCTGCTCTTTATTTAGTTTCATTGTCTTAGTTCACTCTATTGAATAATTTCAATGTCAGATCTTGGGTAACTTTGGCATGCCAGATAACCACCGGCATTGGGGTTGCTTTCAACTTCACCTGACACCAGGTGATAGCGACACTGGCCACATTCGCCCGAGCCACAGCTGTATTTGAAATTGATTTCATTGGAGCGCAAGATGGTATCCAGGATGGTCTTACTGTCCTTTCCTTGCACTTGTGAATTGTTCACTGTTATCGTGAACTTTTTGCTTCTTTTAAAAAACATACTATCTCCTTTAGCTTAATGCTGTGTTTTAAAGTTGCTTTAATAAGTTGTTGTCAGAGCATGGTTTTTAGAGAAAAGAACACCCCCATACTGGCCAGTACAACGAATAAGGTATTTTTTACCAGCAGGCTCAATACGATCGCGATAATACCGGCCAGTAAAAAGGGGTTAGTGATGTCTTCGGCCGTAAAAACCATCTCGCCAAATACAATGGGCGCTGCCATGGCGGTCAGAATACAGGGGGCGGTAAAACTTAAAAATCGCTGTACTCTCAGGTCGAGCTTGATAGGCAGTTTTTCCATAAAAAAAGCGTAACGCATGAAAAAGGTGATCAAGGCCATTAACAGGATCAGGTCATAACTCATTGCTGTGCTCCTACAGTGCTTCTTTATCCAGGCTATACCCCACGACCATGCCTATCAGTGCAGAGAGCAACAGGTCATTGGGTACATCGAGTTTGTGGAACAGCACAGCGCAAAACGCCGATACCAGTACCGCGACTAACACGGGGGATGATTTTATGTTGGGCACCACCATGGCGATAAAGGTTGCGGCTATGGCAAACTCCAGCCCCAGGCTTTCGAGGTTAGGAATGCTGGTGCCAGCGATAATGCCTGCCAGCGTAGACAGGTTCCAGATAACATAGAAGGTGGCCCCTGAAATCAGCGCATAATCCAGCGGAAAGCGTCCCAGCTCTTTGCGTTTGTTTTCCGTGACCGCGAACATTTCATCGGTGAGTAAAAAGGCCATGAGCATCTTGTGATGCAGTGGCAAAGCGATGGCGCTGTTACGAAAGGTGGCGGAATACAGCAGATGGCGTGAACTGATCACCGCAGTACTGCCCAGAATCGTGGCGATCCCACCGCTGGCACCGACTATGGTCAAAGAAGAAAGTTGTGCCGCCCCGGCAAACACCAGCAGTGACATTAATTGGGATTGTAAAGGGCTCAACCCCACTTGTATTGCCAGTGAGCCGCATAAAATACCCCAGGGGATCACGGCAATAGACAAGGGAAGGATATCAAAAAATGCGGCCAGTCTGAGTGACCTGACTGGCTGTGTGCTCATGGTTCGCTCCGTGCTCATGGTGTCTACCTAACTTGTTTATGAATGTAACAACCTAAGCGGACCACGATCATGACTGAACGGCTTTATTTCGCTGAGGTTGATGATCTTTGCTGTTTTTTTGCGGAAGAATGTACCCTGAATAGAACCCGGTTGCAACAATAAATACCCATAAATAAAACGAAATATTTTCAATGTTGCAGTAATTTTATTATTGTGTTTTTCGAAGCGTGAGGGTATTCGTCTTCAGTAAGAAAAATTTAATATAAATAAATACTTATAATTAGTTTGTTGGGGCGTTCATTCGCTGCCTGAACTGCTTAAAGGAGGGCCAAACAAGCAGCAATGATGCCTGGCCCGGTGAGGCTAATAATCTTGATACAAATAATGGATTTTCTGACTTTTGTCTGGCTCGCAGGAAGAATAGCCAATCTTGATTATTGTTCCGGTCGCAGCAGCTGACAGCAGCATGGCAGTATTAATGTCTGCGGCACCATCAGACAGCTCGTAGTACCAGCAGGTGTTACCATTGTTTGCGTTTTTTTTGCATTCATCTCCTTTCAGTCGAAAGTTGACCCTTGTATCAGTGGGGTAGATACGTTCAACCATGCCGACTCCTTTTGCCGCCATTGCCGATGGTGCAAGTGGCAGTAGCAGCGAAAATGCTAACATCAATTTGGTATTCATTGTTGATTCCTTTTATCCGGATAAGTAGGTTGTTACTTTTTTAACGTGCCGTGTTTTTGTCGTCAAGCTGGTTCAAGCTGGTTCAAGCGGTGTCATTCGGCGTTTTCAAGCGTGTTTGGCAGCACTATGGTGTAGCGACACCCTTGTCCTGCCTCACTGTGGCACTCTATGGTACCTTTGAGTTTTTGCGTCACAATATTAAAGACTATGTGCATCCCAAGCCCAGTGCCACCGTTGCTGCGCCGGGTGGTATAAAAAGGCTCGAAGACTTTACTTAGGGTGTCGTCACTCATGCCAGCACCATCATCAGATACAATCCAGGTGATCTGTTCGTCACTGGTACTGAGCGAAATCGTGACCGTACCGGGTTGGGTGCCCTCATCAAAGCCATGCTTAATGGCATTATCCACCAGATTTGTCAGGATCTGAGCAATCGCGCCCGGGTAAGTCGACATCCTGGCTTCACCGGGAAAGTCGGTTTGCACTGAGACCTGAGTATGCTTCCACTTAGGGTGCAAACTGGTGAGTACGTCGTTCAGGTAGTCTGGCAGGTTAATGGTACTTAGCTCTTCAATGGACTGGTCGACAGCCACCTGTTTGAAGTTCTTTACTAACTGAGCCGCACGATTCAGGTTGGACTCAAGCAGTTGCAGACTTTCTTTCAGCAAAGCCATAAACTGCTCAAGGTTGTCTTTGGTCAGTTTGCCACTGGCCAGCTTTTGCTCGCACTCCGAAAGCGCCTTGCTGGCATAAGACCCTGCGGTAATGCCAATGCCCAGCGGTGTGTTGATCTCATGGGCAACGCCAGAGACCAGTCGGCCAAGTCCCGCCATTTTTTCCTGCTGGACCAACTGTTGCTGGGTCACTTTGAGATCGTCATGGGCGGTTTGTAGCTGCGCAAAGGTACTTTCGAGCTGAGCAACAGAGTCGGCGTTGGCCAGTGCGATGGCGGTATAGTTGGCTATGGTGCGTAACATTTGTACGTCGTTGTCGCTGAAGGCATGCGGCTGAAAGCTTTGTACGGTTAAGCAGCCAATGATACGGGTATCAATAATCAGAGGCAGGTAGATCAGCGACTCACTTTCGGCACCACTGACCGGCGCTGCAATGTGGCCGACATAGTGCGTTAGTTCACTGATCTGATTGACCCTGAGCTCTTTTTGGTGGGTGACGCACCACACGGCAGGGCGCTGAGTGTCGGACAGAGCATATTCAAATTCGGGTAGCTTTTGCCCTTTTTCAATCGCCAGTCGACAGGAAATCCGCTGCTTTTCGGTATCCAATATCCCAACCACAAAAACATCGGCGCCCATTAACTCATTGACGTGTTTATAAACACGTTCCAGCACAGACGAAAGATCTAAAGTAGAGGTGATGTCTTTGCCTATGGTGCCCAGCATCGAGATATTGGCGGTGCGCGATTGCACAAGACTGTCCAGGGCAACCTGTTGCTGCTTGAGTTCTTTGATCCGCCATAAATACGCCAGGTATAACAAAGTGGTGATCAGTAGCAGTAGCCCCAGGCGAAACCACCAGGTTTCATACCAGGTCGGTAACTGAATGACTGCCAGGTTTAACTGCTGCTTGCTCCATTGTCCCTTACGGTTGCTGCCTTTGATCTTGAGTTGGTAGTGACCGGGCGGCAACCGGGTGTAGGTAATATGGCGTTTACTGGCATCCACCGGGATCCAGTTGTCGTCATAACCGACAAGCTGATAGGCATAACGATTGCTGTGTGGTGCAGTATAATCCAGCGCGGCAAATTCGACTGAAAAGCTGCGGGTGCTTGGCGGCAGCACCAGCTGCCTGGATACTGTGACAGGCTGATTATTAACAGCAAGCTCACTGATCACCACTGGCGGGTGATAGGTCCACTGCGTCCAGCGTTCGGGGCGCAGCAACAGGAGCCCTTTTGTGCCACCAAACACTAAGGTGCCATCACGTAGTTTAGTATAGGAGCCCGTCCACATGGTCCCTGTGTCCCAGTCATCGGCAGTGCCCAGATCTTCAAAGCTTTGCGCTGAGGGGTCCAGCCAGCCATAGCCATTCCAGATCCGCCCTTGTGCATCTTCCATCAGGTTCCCTGCGGTACCAGTTGGCCTGCCAACCAGTTGATCCAGGGATTCGAACTGTGCGTGATGACCATCGAAGTGAACCAGCCTGTCGAGCCCATGTGGGGTAGCGACCAGCAGGCGTCCCTGACTGTCAACCAGTAAGCTTTTTATGTAATTGTCTGAAAGCGTTTCAGTGGTCAGTGCCTGGGCACTGATCTCGGTCACGGTTTTCGCTGTCAGGTTAAGTACAAATAAACCAATACGGGTGCCGACCCACAGCAGATCCGGGGTCATATAGGCCATGGTCAGGACGGGCTTACCAGACAACAGGGTATGATTTTTAAAGGTGTTCAGGGGCTGCAACTGGCGGGTCTGAATGTCCATCAGCGCTAACCCGTCGTCGGTGCCAACCCACAGCTGACCATTGGCGGTTTCCTGTAACATCACCACCTGATAACCGGGCAGACCATCGGCTTTGCTGTAACGTGTGAACTGCTGACTCTGGGGATCAAAATGGTGCAATCCGGTATTTGCTGAGCCGGCCCAGAGGCTGCCATCAAAGGTTTGCCGGATCACCCGGACATAGCCGTCGGCGAGTTTGCTGGGATCCGCAGGATCGGGTCGATGACCTGTTACCACGCCAATACGGGGATCTATGATGTCGATCCCTGTTTGTGCATTGCCAACCCAGATCTGACCATTGTTCAGTTCTGTAATGCTGCGGACATCCTCATGACTGAGTGAATGTGGGTAGGATAATCGCCGGACAAACGTTCTGAACGCACCATTGTGGGGGTTATGACGATTCAGCCCGTTGCCCCAGGTGCCAGCCCAGATCAGTCCGGAAGCATCAATAAGCAGGGCACCCATAGAGTCGAGATTGATGCTGTAGGGGTTAAGCGGATCATGGCGAATATGTCGGATCACTGCACCGCTGTTGGCATTCACCACAGTGATCCCGCCTCCGGAGGTGCTGAGCCAGATATGATCCGGATCCGGTTGGATAATGCCATTCACCCAGTGATGGCTGAGGCTGGTTGGATCGCCGGGGCGATGGCGGATACGGGTCACCTGATCCGAACCGGGCGTGAAAAAAGCAGCACCATGATCTGTGGTGCCAACCCAGATAGTGTGATCGGCTCCCTGAAACAGACGAAATACGTTTTGCTGATTAAATGCCGACTCAGTTTGACCACGTAGTGGTTGTTGCCAATCGGCCTCCCCGGAAGTATGTCCATTCGGTAAGGAGACGCGGCAGAGTCCCGTTTTGCTGCCCACCCACAGTGTATTTGTATCCCTGAGCAACAGTGAACGCAGGCGTGGTTGTGCAAGCGGCTGATCGCAGCCAGTAATTTTCAGTCGTGAAATCCGACCTGTGGTGGCCTGAATGTGATTCAGGCCGTTATCCGTTGCGGCGTAAATGTTACCCTGATCATCCCCGATTAGCGCACGTACCGTGTTGTTATACAGGCTGTTGCTCTCGGAGCGGTTATGTTCAAACCGTTTAAAGCGCCCCGTTGCAGGGTTGTAGACGGATATCCCGTCAGCAAAAGTCCCTATCCAGATCCGGCCATCCTGAGCCACCCATAATGACCTGATAAAGCTGCCCGACAGGCTTGTATCATCTTTCGGGTCATGAAGAAATGACACAAAGCGGTAGCCATCAAAGCGGAGCAGGCCAAATTGGGTGCCTATCCAGATAAACCCGTCCCGGTCCTGCGCTAGTGCGGTGACCACCCCCTGGGGAATTTGCTCGTTGTCGCCTATGGTCTGAAAAATCAATTCGCCAAGATCGAAAAACGCACTGCCAGTCGTTGGTTGTTGCTTCTGATGTGTGTTTATCTCAGTTGCTGTAACCGCCGCCCAGATCTGAATGGGTATCAGGTAAATACCTAGCAGTAAAAATAAAGCCGCCACGCGCAGCTGGCTGTGTACTCGAGTCACTAGTGCTCCCCCAGGTTTAGTGCGCTGAGGTAAAACCGATATAGTCCTATCCAGTATAGATAATCTGGCACGGTGTGCGCCTTGTTTATTCCGGTTTATTCTGTTTAATGGCTTCAAGATAGCGACTTTCCACGAAGTTCTTCTCTTTACTGAGATGTTTTAGCTTTTGTCGGGTTTGGTCTAGCTCCGCTTTCAGGGCGGCCACTTCGGCACTGCTATTGTCTCCCTCATGTTCGACCGACAGCTGATCTATCAGTTGATTCTGCTCCTCGATTTGCCGCTTGTACTGATTAAGTAAAGTTTGGGTTTGCTGGTCGCTCATAACGTTAGCGGAGGATCCGGCTTTGTCTTGTTTTAGTTGTTCCAGCTCTTCCTGTAACTGCGTATTTGCCTGGCGCAGTGTGTCGGCAGACTGGAACTGGTGCTCCAGTTTTGAGCTGACATGGCGCAGTTTTTTACCGCTGCTATCCAGCTCGCCTTTCAGCCGCTTAATTAACTTATGAGAGCGGATGAGTTTTTTATTCAGTTCATTGATTGAGCCCTGTTCTTCTTTGGTGATGTGATCAGCGGTTGATGCTCGGATCTGGGAGAGCTGATTTTCGAGTGTCATTTGTACCTGCAAAAGTTCCGCAATGGTTTTGCTGTGCTGCTGTGTAAACTGGCTGGCCCGGGTCACCGATTCGCGGCACTGTGCAAGCAGTTCGTCGTTGTCTGGTGAGGCTTGTTTGTGGTTTAAAAAAGTTCCGGCAAACTGGCGAAACTCTCTTAAAATCAATAATAAAATATAGAACCAGGCTGCCAGGATCAGCAGCCCGACATTCAGCGCTACGTATTGGTAAACTTCGAGAGGAACCATAAGCTGTGATACGCCGCTTTTGTTTATCAATAAGATAAGTTTAGTTTTCGTTGAAAATTCTGCCTATACTTAACAAGAATAATTGCGTTAGGGTTAAGAGTGAAAGTTCTGATCGTTGACGATAGCCATGCGACCTGTGAAATCATCCGGCGTGCTCTACAACAGTTTGAATACCGAAAGCTGTTTTTGCGCTGTGCCAGTCGTGTGGATGATGCACTGGAACAGATTGATAGCTGGCAACCGCAGATCATCCTGACTGACTGGCATATGCCAGACAAAACAGGCATCGAGTTGCTTGAAACTCTGCGTGTTAGCCACCCAGAGCTGCCGGTAGCGATGATTTCTACCGTTGATGACACAGCACAGATAGAATACGCGAACTCTTTGGGCTGTGCGTTTTTTCTGTCCAAACCCTTTAGTGACGATGCGCTGCGTAGTGCGATTATGCCATTGGTGCTGGAACTAGAGGCCAATGAAGTGATTGCTGAGGATGAGGCAGTGCCACTTCGAGAAGAGCTGGCATTACCAAAAACCGATATGCTGGAGCGCCTGATGCAGAAAAATATCAGCGACTCCCTGATGTTAAAACCCATTAAGGCGCAACAGTTGGATGAAAGCAAAGTCCCCTGTGTGATGGTGGTGTATGCAGAACGTGGCAGCCAGAAACCCCGGGTAATTGGGGTGCTGGATGTGTACGCAGCCTGTGTATTAGCCAGTAGTTTGCAAGTGATCCCCGAAGAAGAGGCACACAGTGCCATTCATTTAAATCAGGTGAATCCGGAAATCATGACGGCCTGCAAAGAGGCATTATCTAAAACGGCCTATGCATTTTTGGATAAACAGAGCAAAATGAGTCTGTTTGTACGAAGTTGCACCTTTTTGTACCAGCGCCACCCCAAGCTAGAGCGCTTGTATCAGTACCCACTCGATAGCCGCCTGGACTTAAGCTGTGAGCGTGAGGGCATGGCTCAGGGAAAAATGCTGATTGTCGGGGTTTAATGCCGGGTGATTCAATTCGCAATCATGTATGTGGGCAGGTCTTCAATGGTGCTATCGTAAAGTAACAGAATAACCAATTGTCCGCAGGAGGGACGATGTTATTTAGTTCTGCCTTAGGAAAGCACTGGCTTTGTCACCTTTTAACCGTCTCTGGTTTGAGCTGTGTTTTAGCCGGATGTGTTGTAATTCAAGAGCAGGTGCCCGGTGCTGCTTTGACACATCGTTATATAGATAACCAAAATGGCATCGACGGGCTGGATAATGTACGACGCCTGCTGTTCGATGAGTCCCGCAACCTGCTATATGCAGTCAGCGCGGATGATGATGTTCTGGCAGCGTTTCGTGTGGCTGATGACGGATCGATCAAAGGTTGATTCAGTCAGGGTGAAAGGAATGTCGAGCGCTGAATTATTTATGCGTGAAAGTGGCGTTATTTCTATAGAGTTGTGTATTTTGAAACAGTTAGACATATTTGCAATAAGTTTTAACGCTCACAGAAATGTGTTTAGCAGGTTTTAGTTGAACTTGGTTTCTCTTCCCTGCTAGTCTTGTCAATTGTGACGATTTGAAACTGTAAAATACTCTTATTATTGAATAATACTGCACTTGCTGACTATGTAATGATGATAGCTATGCTATCCAAGCTAAGTTAGTTACCTCGTCGTCTATCAATTTCATGAAATTTGACCACTTTAATTGGGTGACATGTCTTCGTTAACGGATATTAAACTGACTAAACTTGGCACGTTCGTTCTGGATTTGGACGATCAGGTTTTGTATTGCGATGCTGACGAGGTTGCCATTGAGCCCAAGGTCATGGCGTTGCTGTTGTATCTGTATGAAAATCGGGACAGATATGTGAGCATCGAAGAACTTCATCAGCAAGTCTGGTCAGATCGTATTGTCTCTGATACCGCTGTGCGCAGTGCCGTAAAAAAACTCAGGTTGATTCTGGGAGACAGCGATATTGCCAACGCACGCTATGTGAAGTCGGTTTCTAAACGGGGTTATAAACTGGTCTGTGAGGTTGCGCCCGTGGATAGTCTCGAGCCAGACGACGTGCCACCCAAAGACATACAAATCAATGACGCATTACCCAGAGACACCAGTGATAGTGTAAAAACGCTACCAGCGCCAAGCCTTGATGCTTCTGAATTAACCTCTGAGCCTGATAAATCCGCTAGTGACAGATGGTTTGCTACTTGGCTGGCGTTTGCCACGGTGTTGGCGATGGTGGTGGGTTGGGTAAAGTATGATGCAATTAGCACCTTTATCAAGGAAACTCAGGTGGTGAAGGTGGCCGATTTAGATCAGATTACGTCTTTCAATGGTGAAAAGCTGGATATTTCGGTTTCCAGTGATGGCCGTTACGTTGCTTTCAGCGGTCGTACATCGATAGAGGACGATCTTCAAGTATATATTTTTGATAGACAAAATGGCACCACCAGGCAGCTGACATATAATGCAGAGAATGTTGTTAATGTACAGTTTGCTCAGAATGATAAAGTATTAGTGTATACAGATGCTATAGACGGAAACACTGCCTTACGTTTGCTTCCCCTGACCATGGTGGAACCGGAGCAGGGTCAGATAACCTTGATTGAAGGTGTTGAGTCTATAGGTGACCTTTCACAAGGGCGACACCCTTCAGAAGTGCTGTTTCCCATGATCCCAGCCGGGGCGGGAGATAGCATGCTTTATGCACTGGATCTGCAGTCTCGCCAATACTCTCGATTATTCACTCTCAGTGAGCCTAATGAGCTCCTTTATCATGCCAGTATATCTCCTGACCTGCGACAGCTAGCTGTGTTAAAAGAAGGCCAGGGGCATTATCACGTGGTGTTGCTAAACCTCGAAAATAGAGAGGAAACACTGGTATATAGCAGGAAGGCACCCATTCGCCACGTGGATTGGAAAAACCTGCAAACCTTATTACTCCTGGGCAGAACAAGTCTTATTCAGCTTGAGCTGGAGTCGGGGGAAGAAATCAAACTCATTGAGGACAAAGAGACACTGCTACGCTCTATAGATTCGCACAATGGAACCGATATTTTCCTGACTAAACGAGCGTTGACCCGGGCAAATCGTTTGTATCTGGAGCAATCGCTAGGGGCACAGAAGCAGGTTTTGAATATCATTGATGCGGAGCCTCAGATTGTAAACATGTACTATGATGAGACCTCTGACACGCATAAATGGGTGTTACTCCTGCAAAATGAGATCTTTACAATAGGTCGGCTGTCACTCGATACACGTAAAGTAGAACCTTATTTGGTTAGTAAAGAAGTTCTGGAGCTGTTAAGTATTTCTCATGCCGCCAAAGGCATACTGCTGAAGCAAGGGGGCAAATTAGCACTCTTATCTATGGAAGACAGGCAGGTTGAATACATCACTTCCTCATCAGAAATTACCAGCGATGCTGCGTTTAGTATGGACAACCAGCACATTTACTATGGAGTAAATGTCGCCGGGGAATGGGAAATACAGCGTTATAGTATCGAGACTAAAATGAGTACTCTACTGCTGCCTGAGTACCGCTCCATTCGCCCGGTTGGCGATGGCTATATAGCAGCTAAAGCAGCCCCGGGTGATGGCCCGCTTTATTACTTCAGTGATTTGGACAGTGATGCAATTGCCCTTAATCATAAAATCGACTTCAGACACATTTGCCGCTGGTATGTCAGAGGGGACCTTGTTATCTGGAGTACGTTTGATACCCGAAAAACTTACCTTCATACACTAAACTGGCGTACCGGTGAATATAGCCAAGACGCACATCGTATTTACGCATTTTACCCCACCATATCCACAGATGCTGCAGGCAGTAAGGTCTTAGCCTTATCTGTACAAATAAATGACACTGCTGTTGTCGGAATGACAATAAAACACTAACATAGATCCCTGAAAGAGGTCCCTCAATAATAACTTTTATTGGCCTCTGTTTGTACTTTACCCAATCAAATAAAAGGATCATCATTTTGAATAAAGTAATTAAAAGCATTGCCTATGCATTGACTGTGGTATGTGTATCAATGACATCGTCGACCGCCGTTGCTTCCAGGGAAGATCATATTGGCCCAGTAAAAGACTGTAAAAGCGCGACTGTTTGTGAGTGGCCCTGGGATTTGTTTAATACGAAGAGATAGTGTTGTTATTTTTTTTAAATAAATAATTAAAATAAGTCTTTGATAAAAAGGCTTATTTTTTTGGTTATAAAAAAGAGATGTAACAGTTGTTTCGAAACTTGAGATAAATTTTTATAGTTTTAACCGAGTTAACAACAACCGGACAAGGATTGATGAATGGTTGTAACTTAGTCGGTAATCTGGCGCAGTTTGCCAGCGCAACCAAGGGAGGTAAGCGAATTACGGACAATACTTCTTGCAAGGAAAGGAAGAAGTAAGTACCAGGCCCTGAAGGAGCGATAAAGGAATGCCTGGTGTTAGCTCAGAATGTACCGCAGAATTATTTAGTGGTTAATTCGGGTACGTTTGTTGCATATAGTGCAACTTGCAGGTGGTGCAATAACAATAATAATAAACAGATCTGGACCAACACAAGGAGAGCAACAGGAATAGTGTTGGAAGCATAGGGTGAATGCCTGCCACCCGTTGTTATGCGTCCCAGATGTTCACAAGGAAAGGTCGATGATGATCAAGGAGTGAGTTCCAGCGATGCAGTGGTCCTACTGCTGCTGCATCGCTGGTTAGATTCATCAATACCATTCACAGGATACCCGTGCTGTAATAGGATGATCGTATTCCGTACTAAATAATAATAACAATAACTATGTCACCCCTAGATATAGGGCCGCAGAGATAACAAGTCGTCACAGCTACATTGTCAATGCACACCATTATTGGCAGTTATCTTTCGGCCCTATTTTTTCTCATATCCGGGGATCTTTTCGTGTATCACTTCATCGATTTGCTCTGGCTTTAGAAATTGCTGCGCGTACTTTAGGTAGACCCGCGAGTTGACAAATACATCGAATAAATCGGGATCTATATGATCTCCGAGCTTCATTTTCCCCATGATAAATAGGCATTCACTGAGCTTTTTGGCATCTTTGTAGGGGCGATCTGCCGCCGTAAGCGCCTCAAAAATATCAGCTATCGCCATGATGCGAGCCGGAACGGACATCTGCTCACGGGTTAGCCCCCTTGGGTAGCCTGTGCCATCCATTTTTTCATGATGACCTCCGGCAAATTCCGGGACACGACGCAAATGTTTAGGAAAGGGCAATGCTTCTAACATTTCCAGTGTGATGTCCATATGACGATTAATGATCTGCCTTTCTTCTGTGGTCAAAGTGCCGCGCGCAATACTGAGGTTATACACCTCATTTTCGCTGAGTAAGGAGTGTATGTCGGTGCCTATCCTGACTTTAGTTTGCTCTGCAATCTGCTTAACACGCTGTTGATCTTCTTCACGCATAAACTCACCGCCGATATTGGCGTGACGCAAAAATTGACGGTCTTGCTCTAATTGCGCCAGTTTCTCGTCCAGTTCCGCGCTCAGGTGACACACCTGTGCCTCATCCCCACCGCGTTCAAAGCGCAAAATACGTTTGGTGTAGTCAAGCTCGAGATCGCGCTTTGCAATTTCTATCCGGGCATCTACGAGCGCAATACGGTCATGGACGGACTCTAATTTTGTGGCTTTATCCATGACATATTCAGGGATGGCGATTTTGCCACAGTCATGCAGCCACCCGGCCAATGACAGCTCGGCGCGATCGGCCTCCGTCATGGAAAAATCTGCCATTGGGCCTGACTGCGTTTCATGAACCGCCTCTGCAATCATCATGGTAAGTTCAGGAACCCGTCGGCAGTGTCCGCCGGTATAAGGGGACTTTTCATCAATGGCTTTTGCAATCAAGCGGGTAAATGCCTGGAACAGGATTTCCATGCCATCAATTAACTGTCGGTTAGTCAATGCAACGGCAGCGAGTGCTCCGATTGAACAGATCATGTCGGTCTGTTGGGCAGAGAAAGGCACAATCTCTCCTTTGCTATGCGGGTTGATCAGTTGCAGCACACCATTGAGTTCATTTTCGTGATTGAGCAGTGGAATTGTGAGTACTGATTGTGTGTGGTAGCCCGTTTTTGCATCCATGGCTCGCGCCGCAGATAAGTCGTACTCACTACACTGATAGACATCATCAATGCGGATCACCTCCCGTTTTGCTGCTGCCAGTGCTACCAGAGCACTCTCGTTACACTGACCGTTCTCGAGATAAATGGGTATAGGCGCAAATGGGATAGGTTGATTCGATGTACCACCCATATGAAGATCCAATGGCCCGTTGATGAGCGTGGCGAAGTGCAGCTGCATATCTTCAGACACTGAGTATATCGTGCCACCGTCTGTGGCGTTCAGCTCCATGGCGGATAGCAGGATGTTTTCAAGTAGCCTGTTGGTGTCGTGTTCTGATGCCAGTTCAATGGCTAGCTTAAGCAAATGTTGTAACGCCACCTGTGAGCCTGCCTGCTCGAACTTATTTGCAATGTTTCGAATATGCTGTTCCATAACTTACCTGCTATTTCGATGTATGGGTGTAGCTGCCATCCCACTCTTCACCGGGCGGTTGCGCCTGTAATGTCAGGATGCGCTCGTACATTAGCGCATAGATTTTTCGCTCTGGTGACAGCTCTTTAAGTTTAGTAAAAGCTGCCAGTGCCTGCTGCCATTGTTGTGATAAATAAAGTGCCCAGGCTTGTTGATGTGTCTCTAATTCATTGCGCTGTGCTGGGGTCAGTGCATCGCTGCTACATATGGGCTCGTACACAGTGACGGCTTGGTTTTTACCTTTTACTTTCACCTTGTCGATAGGGCGGCAAACGAGCCCGGGACACTGTGCGTGTGTGGTTTCATTAATTAATATGCCGACTCCATAGTATTTCGTCAGGCCTTCAAGACGTGAGCCCAGGTTCACGGCATCACCCAGCACAGTATAAGCGCGGCGATACTCCGAGCCCATGTCGCCCACGTTCATGTCTCCGGTATTGAGCCCAATACCAATTTTAAAAGGCGGTAATGATTGTTGGCGCATTGGTTCTTGTAGTGCATCCACCTGATCTTGCATGGCCATGGCACAGCGCACAGCAAGCTCCGGATGTTGCTCAACGGGTAAGGGGGCGTTCCAGAATGCCATCACCATGTCCCCGACATATTTGTCTATGGTGCCCTGGTGTTCAAAAATAATGCGTGTAATGGGTGAAAAGTATTGGTTGAGGTAGGACTTGAGTCGGCCTGCATCTAACGACTCAGAGATAGTGGTAAAGGATCGAATATCGGCAAACAGCACAGTAATATCACGTTTTTCACCCTCCATGGACACACTATCCGGGTTGTCCAGCATTGCCTGTATATGGGCCGGTGGGACATATTGGTCGAAAATCGATTTTATTTGCAGTCGCTCTTTGTGTTCGCGGACGAAGCCCAGGCTGCCCAGGATCATGGCCTGGCTGATCAACATGGATAGTACAGCAACCTGTGGCAAATCCAGCCGCAATTCGACCCATAAATAGACACTGAGTGTAACAAATAACCCACACAGACACAGAGTAAATACTGCGATCCCCAAGACTTCAAGCCGAGGCAAAATAACCACACAGAGTAACCCTGAGAGCAATAACAACATTATGACAGCCCCATCCATCCAGTTTGGTCGGCTGGGTAACAGCTCAGGGAATACCAGTCCTTCGAGTACATTGGCGTGCACTTCCACACCTGGGTACTGGACGCCGACTGGTGTGGTCCGTAAGTCGGCATGACCGACCGCCGATGTACCAACAAACACAATTGCCTGATCAAATAGTTGAGGGTCAATATTGCCACTCAATACGTCAGAAGCAGACACATAGGGAAAACTGAAGGCGGGGCCCCTGTAGGGAACATTAACCCGGCCGTAATCATCGGTTGGGATCAGCTGGGTTCCGAGGCGGATCCCTTCTACACTATGCCCTTCACCAAACGGTTTGGCGACCACTTCTACGTGTTCGGCCATGGTGTAGAGTCGGGCAGCTTCCAGCGCCAGTGCTGGATAAAGCTGACCCTGGTGTTTAGCCAGTAACATGGAATTACGAATAAAGCCGTCGCTGTCCGGGGCACTATTGATAAAGCCGCTTCCCGGGCTTTGCTGTTGCAGATCTGGTACGTTGGCAACGTGGCCGGCAAAGGCCGGAACTGGCAATGCGGTGGCTGGCACTGCGCTGAAAAAAATCGTTTCCGGCAAGGTGCCGACCTGGATCTCCGGCTGGTGCTCAAATAACAGTCCCAGTACGGTATCAGTATCCTGCAAGCGAGCAGAGAATGCACTATCGGCATCTATGGTGGGTGCCAGAGTTTGCAGTGTCTGAGACACCGCCGGTAAAGTGTCTGTAAGGTGACTGAGCACTTGCTGTGCGGGGTTGAGTTCTGGTTCTGAAAACAGGATATCGTAGGCGATAACCGCCACACCAGCATCTGCCAGTTGAGACTGTAAGCGTGCCATAACATGGCGACTCCAGGGAAAGCGGCCGACTTGTTTCAGACTGGGTTCATCGATATCGACAATCACAATAGGCAGAAAAGAGCGTGATTGCAAAGAGAGTGTTGATTTAAGGCGCAGGTCATAACCCAGGCCTTCGAGTCGTTTAAAGGCATCGCCATAGGGAGAAGCGGGGGACAGGGTTAACAGCTGTAAAGCCATAAACAACACAACCAAGAAGCAACCGCACACCCACTGCTGATAGTATTTGCGCCATAGTTGCGTGAGGCTCATGGGAGTGTGAGTCCTTCTCTGGCCAGAATGGTCGCAAATGACCAGTTCTGGCTTTTGATATCTGCGGCTATCTGGTCCAGTTCTGCATCGCTGCGGTCTGGATCATGGCTTATCAGTACCAGGTGCTTTACTGCTCCTTGATCTGCCAGCAGCAGGGCGTCTTTAATCAGTGAATGCCCCCAGCCATGTTTTAATGGATAATCATCCGGAATAAACTGGCCATCATGGATCAGGTAATCAGCTCCTTTTACAAAATCCACCCATTGCTGAAACGAGGTAACAGGCAAACCCGGTGGGTTAAGCTCATTGTCTGTGGCATACACAATGTCCATACCATCTGCACGAATGCGATAGGCGCTGCCACCACCTGGGTGGTTCATGGCGCAGCGTTGAATGTCGAAGTCCTCGTACTGCCAATGGTCTTGAGTTTGCGGAGTCACTCGAATATCTGCCGCTAAAGATGTATGTGGCACAGGAAAATAACTGCCAAACATTTGTTTTAGGATGGCATCGGGGGCGTGCTCTTCTGTCACGCCAGGTACTATGGTTATCTGGCGTTTGGCAATATAGGCGGGAATGAAAAAGGGAAAGCCCTGAATATGATCCCAATGATTGTGGCTCAGTAATATATAAAATGGCTGGCGGGTATGCATCATTTCCTGGCCCAGTATTCGAAGCCCAGTCCCCGCATCCAGGATCAAGCGCTTTCCTTCGTCACTCTCAAGGGTTACACATACCGTATTGCCGCCATAGTGCACGGTGGTTGGACCGGGTGTGGGGGTAGACCCCCGCACACCGTAAAACTTTATTTTCATACCTAACCCTTTGGTGATGGATATTGATTACCATCACTGTTGATCGACCTGGCCGGCTTGTAAACTCACTCTGGCGGGCGCCGACTGCTGCAACACAAAAACAAATTCAGTACTGCTGCTTTGTTCTAGTACGGTGACCAAATTGCCTGTCACTGAACTACTGAAAAGCTGTGCACCGGTGTCATTAAAGCTACTATCCCAGCTTCCAGGAGATTCGCTGAGCAACAGCTGGCCGACATACAAGGATTTCGAGCTGCTTGCCTGCGCAAATAGCAGTAACTTTCCATTGCTTTCAATCCAGGCCTGATTAACCAGTACGGCTTCGCCTTCGAGCTGTGTAAATTTCAAAATACCGCCGTCTGCAAAGCTGGTATCCAGTGCGCCAGAGCTGGTCACCCGAACGATAAAGTTATTGGTGCCAGCGTAGCCAAAGACAATAAAGCCCTGGCTGGCATCAACCACAGACCCTTTAATGGTGATGTCGTCGCCTGCGCTCAGCCCTATGTCCAGCAATGCCATACCACCTGTTCCGAAGCTGGTATCCGGGACGCCCGTTGCGCTGGCTTTGGCCAGTAGTAGTTGAGGGGCAACCGGACCTGGTTGGCTTTGCCCAATGCCAACCAGACTAGTACCTACAGTATGGATCATAGATACTCTGTGTGCATTAGGGCTACAACTGGGTTCACCTGGAATTGTGTATTCGAAGAAACTCGACAAAGTACCTGAGCTGGACACGATGAAGGCCATACTGTGTGTATAGCAGCTGGCTGTCGCTTGCCCCAGAGCGAGAATATCCCCTGAGGGCAGCACCGCAAGCTGTGTTAAATCCAGGGCAGAGGCCTCTGCTTTGTACTCACTGGCGGTCAGACTAAATACGCCACTGTTGGCAAAGCTGGTATCCAGAGTTCCCAGGTTACTAAGTTTGCTAATCGTTGCCATGGCCTGTTCATCACCTGCAGACACGGATACCGTGCCCGATGCGCTCAGCAAAACAGCACCGGTACTGTCTTCAGTAATGGCACCTACAGTGGCACTGGACATAGTTCCCATCGTTGTGACAGGGACTGTGGAGACTAAACCCAGGTTAGCAAAGGCGCTGGTCCGCTGGCCAACGCCATCCAGTTTCAGTACATATGGCACCGCCTGCGGGGTGCTTTGCCAGTTGTTAGCCTGGCCACTGAGCAGCAAATGCCCCGCCGATGCGCTAAAGCTGGAAGTGTGTCCAGCGACAAATGTTTCATCTCGACGGCCGACACTGACTGTGCGTTGGCCAAATGAGCCAAAGTTCTGGTTAAACTCAGCGGTTGTGGTTACTTCGCCCAGCCAATGCTCAGACAGATAATTATTGCCAAGATAATTAAACTTCTGACCACTGAGCAGCAGCCCGCCTTGCGTTTCAAGCAAGCCGAATACCTTGAGCCCCGTGCCATGATACACACTGAAGCCATTGTTGCCCGGCAACCAGTTGGTGTCTACATCGCCATTGAGACCTACTTTTATTATCTGTACGACCTGCTCAATACCAAAAATGCTGCGTTGTAGAGCCAGATAATAAGTATCACTATCTGCGACGATGCCGATACCCGTCGCAGAGTAGTCGGATACATCATTGGCTGAATCAGTCGGCAGTTCACTGAGCATATAAGTGCGCTTACCTGTGCCTGCAAATGCGGTGTCTAATACACCATCCATGGTGATTTGCAGCAAGTACACCGAGCGCTCTTCCCCAGATTCATCCAATGTTGTAAGCCCAGTGACCAAGAGAGTGTTGCTGTCTTTGACCTGTACATGACGCGTTGTGTCATTGAATTGGCTACCGTTGGCACCATCCGGCACGGGAGTAATATTGATTTGTAATAATCCATTATTCTGAAAGCCACTATCCGGAGCCAGCGAGCTTCTTGTGAGGCGCATCAACATGATATCTTCACCGGTTTCGCTGGAAGTGATCTCTCCATAAACAAGGTAATCACCGGCAGGCAGAGTGACCATACCTCGAGCATTTTTAGTGGGGGTGTCTGCGAGCGCCTGAGTAACGGCGACTTCTCCCTGTGCAGTGATCCTGGACAAGGTGACAGTGCCTGAGGTTGCGCTGCTTGTTGCCCTGATATTACTTAGTACGGTGATCGTCTCATTGTCTTCCAGTGCTATGGCGACAGGTGTCACAAAGACGTTGCTGCCCAGGGGCAAGGTCATATACCCATTGCCATTGGCATAGCTGGTATCCAAAGAGCCATCGCCCAGCAGACGGAAAACCAGCAATTGCTGTGAACTGGTGAAATTAACGTACCCGGCCACATAAATGCGCCCTTGCGAATCAACAGCAGCCACCTTGGCCCAGACATCCTGTGGAATGCTCTCTATCTCTATACCAAAACCACTTTGGAAGTTACCAGCCTCGGCAAATCCATTATCCGGTCGGCCATCACTGAGTTGTCTGCTCACATAAGCCCGGTGGATGTTGCGACCGGCGGCATCATTAAAATGACCAACGGCTCCAACACTTACCAGCTTACCATCGCTTTGCAGGAGTGTTTGCCCCGGGCTGTGAAATTCGAGACTGGCATTGAGTGCCACCATTAAGCTGCCGTCGCTACCAAAGTTGCTGCGCTTACTGGCCACATAGCTCGGCGCTGCTTGTGTAACAAAAATACTGAGCTCACTTTCAGCACACAAGGGTGGGGTGCCCGAATCACAGACCGTGATGGTCAGGGTATAGGTTTGCGCGCCATTGCTGGCAATCTGATCGGCATTTGCTACGGTCACTTTGCCATTACTGTCAACGGAAAACAAGGTTGAGTTTGTGCCAGACAGCGCATAGCTCAGAGTGTCGCCATCGGGATCTGAGGCGCTGATCTGCACAATCTCAGTCCCATTAGTGACATTTGTGTCGATTTCTGCCGAGCCTGGCTCCACGGTAGGCGCGTAGTTTTTGTCGTTTACGGTCAGTGTGACCGTTGCGGCATTCGACGTTTCGGCCAAATCGTTATTCACGGTGTAACTGAAGCTATCGCCGCCAACGAAATTAAACTGCGGGGTGTACTGGACTGAGCCGCTAACACTGTCAATCGAGACGCTGCCATGACTTGGTGGCGTTACAAAAGTGATACTGCTGATGATCAGGCTACGGCCTTTCGCCTGATCGTTGTTTAAAATGGCGATGTTCACGGCCACATTTTTGTCGGTTTCAGCACTGTCATCAATGGCCACCGGCGTGGTGTCGGGAGCGGTAATTGTGACTGTCACAGTCGCGGTATTTGAGAAGACGCCGTCGTTGTCTTTGACGCGATAAGTAAAAGTGTCTTCTCCTTCAGAAGTGCCGGTATGGAAATAGCTGATCGACCCATCACTGCTTACTTCTGTGGAGCCCATCATAGCGGGCTCTACTATCTCTATGCTGTCAGTTTGTAATGTTCCGTCGCTATCGCTATCGTTCTCCAGGACCGCAATGGTAACGGACTGACCAATTTCCAGTGTGGCCCTGTCGTTGTTGGCCTCGGGGGCCACATTAAGCCGTTCAACGGTGACGGTCACCGTGGCTGTTTTGGACATACCACCTTCTGTATCCTGCACCTGATAGGAAAAAGTATCGACGCCAAAGAAGCTGCTTTGCGGCGTATAGATAAAGCCACCCAAACCAACGAGATCTAGGGTCACGCTGCCATTGGTTGGTGCCGTCACTACGGTTAAGCTATTGTAATTCAGACTGCCGTCGACGTCGCTGTCATTGGCCAGGACATCAATGGTGACTGGCATATTTTGCTGTGTTGTTGCGCTGTCATTGGTCGCGACCGGCGGGATATTGTCTCCGGTAACTTCAATAAACACATTTGCGATATTGGACAGGGCGCCCCTGTCATCTTTTATTTGATAGGTGAAGCTGTCGCTGCCACGGTAATCCGCATCACTTTGGTAAATAAAATGCGTATTGTCATTACTCAGGTTCACAGTGCCATGGCTGGGCCCCTCGACCAGGGCCAGACTGGTCAGGTTTAAATTGCCATCTATGTCCTGATCATTGGCGGCCACCAGGATGCTAACGGCTTGTCCCTGCGGGGCCTCAATGCTGTCATCATTGGCCAGTGGTGCATCATTCACCTCAATTACGTCTATTACAACAAAGGCCTGCACACTGACTGCCCCATCGTCCACCTGATAAACAAAATAATCCTGTCCGTAACTGTTCTGCTGAGGGGTGTAGCGAAAACTGCCTGTATCACTGAGTTCTAACGTGCCCATGGTTGGTTGCTCAATGATTGAAAGCGCAAGCGGGTCTTCATCGGCGTCACTGTCGTTGCTCAGTATGCCCGGGATGTCGACAAACAACTGCTCATCTTCATTGGTTTGGTAACTGTCATTGATTGCGACAGGTGGAAAATTGCTGACTTCAACTTCTATGCTCAGGGTGATGGTGGCGGTATTAGAGCCGCCCTTACCATCCTCAACCCGGTACTCGAAGCTATCGGTACCAATAAAGTCAGTATCGGGTTGATAGTTAAAGCTGCCGTCGGGACTGAGTGTCAGTATACCATGCTGCACATCGGTTACCGGGGTTGTGTCGACGGTCAATGGATCGCCATCAAAATCAATATCATTGACCAGAAGTCCGGCCCCGCTGATGGTTAATTCGCTATTTTGTTCAAGCGCATAGCGGTTATCAAAGGCAATGGGGTCCTGATTGACTTGCTCAATTAGCAGCGATACTTCGGCCTCGGCGGTCGCGCCCTGGCTGTTGACTATTCGATAGCGAAAACTGTCTGAACCAAAGAAAGTTTCTCTGGGGACATAGGTAAAGCGACCATCCGCAAAAAGCGTCAGGGTCCCATTTTGTGGTGCTCTGACTGGCGTGGTAACCAAAGTCAACGGAGGCAGGCCATTGGCGTCGTCATTGGTTAGCAGGTTGCCAGAGACAGACTCAAACTGGATACCACTAAAGCTGTCCGAGACGGCTGTCGGTGTGATCAGGTTCGAGGCCGCCAGCATGCGAGACTCACTGAAGGCACTCTCACCACTGCCATCAATGGCTGAGATCCGGGTGTAATAGTGCTTTTGTGGGTCGAGCCCGCTAAACACATGGCTTGAATCCGTTAGGGCGATCGCCCGCTGACCCCCAGGTAATGTGGTGACGGTTCGTACATCATCTATAGGCGACTCGGCAAGGTAGGCATTGTACCGTAAAAAGCTCGACAGAGGCTGCCAATCGAGAGAAGCGCTACCATCGCTGCGCTGTGTACTATTAAATACGACGCTGCGTGGGAGCCAGGTGATTTGCTGGGTGGCAACTGTGCTTAGATTACCCCCGTTGTCTTCGACCCAGACTTGCAGTTGCACACTTCCGGGTTGCTGTCCGAAATTCATCGGATTAATACCGGTTTCGGTAAAGGCAAAGGGGTCGCTGCAATTCCCATCGCACAGCACCTGTGCCAGCTCGGCATTCTCAAAGCCCAGCAAGACCCGACCAACCCCATCCGGATCAGTAATGGATCCCAAAGATACTGTGATGTTTCCCCGATAAGTACGCTGTGTATCGGGAAACAGCACGGTACCTGTCCCGTTTACAAATTGTGTATTCACCACTTGTCGGGCGGCCAGGTTGCGGCTGGCGAGCTTGGGCTGATAGTCAAAGGGGATCAGGGTTACTTGTCCTGACGGCGCGTCAGACTGATCCGTGTTTTGGTCCTGCGTGGGTGGTACACCTATGCTGTCATTGTTCGGTGTTGTTGCGTTGTCACCATCGCCTGAGCAACCCGTTATCAGCGCGCCACAGATCAGCGTCAGTAAGCCCAGTTGGTGTAATTGCGAGCGCTTCATCCCGCATCCCCCTTAAGGTTGGCTCAAAGTAAACAAGCCCGAGGCGGTTACATCTGGCTCGTCAATTTCATTCAAATTAAAGCTGCCACGTAACTTGCTCAGCTCATCGCTAAACAGTGTTTCTATGGTCCCCTCTGCCAGGTTCTGTCCATGAGAGGCAAAATTCACACCCAGAGTCATGCCATTGGCGTCTATCAAGCCGTTAAAGGCTGCAAACCACTCACCTTGTGGATCGTTGAACGACAGTACCCCCTGAGGGACTGTGCCGTTATCAAAATCGACACTGATCTGCATCTGAATATCACTCACGGCCCCTGCAGAAGCGCTAAATTCTGCGCGCTCAAGGACGGTGTAAAGTGCGGTACCCGTACGCTCTGCGATCAGGTCTTCAATTGGCTCTACCCCAAAGGTGTCGAGACTTTCCTCGCTAATAAAGTCGTTGTCTGAGATATCTCGGCCAACATCCGGCAAGGCGGTTTCAAAGGCCGCCTGAGCAGCAGGGGCTGTTGTAACGGGGGCTTGTGCAATGGCCAGAGACGTCGACTCGGTGGTTATGTCATCAGGCCCGGACGATGTGTCGCTTTGATCGGCCTGTGTGTCTGGCTCTGAATCGCTACCGGAGGCCTGGCTTTGGGGGGTAAGTCGTGACAGCTGCTGTGGTGGGGCAAGTAACGTTGTCACTTCGCCGTTTTGACTGACGCTGGCAAACGAATAGTTGCCTTCCTGACCGAGTAACAGTGGCTGGTCATTGACACTGACTTCAATGGTGCCATCCCAGACCGCCAATAACAGCGTATCACCTTGCCATTCCACCTCGTAGTGGGTGCCTCGGATCCCGATACTGCCCACAGGTGTTTTTAGCTGGTAATTGTCTTTATTGCCTTTAATTTTTCCGGTAATGGTACGCAAACCACCAGTAACCAGCTCCATAACGACAGAACCATCCTGTTCGGAAGAGCCTGAGTATTCACTGATAATGAGTTGAGTATTTTCTTTCAACGCGATAAGTGCACCATCTTGCATGCGCAGCTGGGCATTACTTTGTTGACCCGTGTTCACTACATCAACATCAAAGATTGGGCTGCGCCGCTTTAGCGCGCGTTGTGCTTCACTGTCGGTAGCTGTCGCAACCACTTGTCCCCGTGACATCAGGGTTTTGCCTGCGGGTGCGGCCAGGCTTGACTGGGCTGTGAATAAACAAGGCAGTAACACTGCTGAGAGTGCGGATTGTCTGAGTGGCCCGAAAAACTGCCACACAGTGCGGGATTTAGAAATCATAATGTACTCCTAAGGACCATTCAGTACGATCATAGCTGTACAGCTGCAGCGAGCTGTCTTTGTCGTAATAAGCCAGTTTTGTTTCCACGCCCCAGGCGGGTGATATCTGATAGAGCCAGCCTAATTGGGCGATATGGAGTGTTTCGTCTCGTATCTGCAAGAAAAAAGGGTGGGCAGCGCGATGTGTTATATCTCGATACTGTACTCTGGCGCTGAGGCGATGAGCGTCGTTCAGACGATAAATGAGTGCAGCACCTAAGTGGCTGTAATCGCGCGCATAGTGCTCCCCTGACGGTTCTTGTGCAGGCTGCCAGGTATAGCCTGCATTAAAGCGAACTAGCCAGTTTCGACCGGTTCTGCTGAGTGCCAGCCCGGATGTATAAAGGCGACTGTCCAGTGCGCTGTCACGCACGTTATTGAGATTAAATGCACTGACATTAAAAGTCGCAGACCAGTGTGCGCTCATGGTGTAACGGAGCGCGCCAAACACGCCGGCATCTTGTTGATAGGTGCCTGAATCCAGAGACATAACGCCGAGCTGAGTCCCCAGGTGGAGCTGAAATGCGTCTATATCCCGGATGTAACTGATGTTGGCGCTGAGCTGCGCTCTGTCAAACTCATCGCTGTCCTGGTGGACCTGGTTCGATAACTGAATATTTGCCCGCCAAGCCTGATGCTGAGTTTGCTGCCAGCGGCCATCAAAGCGATAGCTGGCACGGGCAAAACCATCCGATGTTTCACGGCTGGTGTCGTCGATAAACAGAGGTAAGCCACCAATGACAATACGGTCGTCAGTCGTACCACTGTTTACATTGCTGTCGTGGCCCAGCGCCAGTGATACCCGGTGCTTAAGTTGTTGTTTCAGACTGGCCAGGTTTTCTTCAATCGCGTCCAGCGCGCGCTCTACCCGTTGACGAAACTCGTCGCTGAGCGGTGTGGCTAGCAGATTATTGAGGGTGCTGGCGGCCTGTGGGTAGTTCTTTTGCTTGTTATAGGTCAGGCCCAATAAGAACAAACTGGGCTGGTGGTTGGGCTTCACAGCGAGGACCCGTTCAAGCGCAAAAACGGCCTCATTATAGCGGTTGGTCTCCAATGCGGCTCTGGCATATAAAAAGTCGAATTCGGGGTCGCCCGCCGCATCTTCGAATTGCGACTGAGCCAATGCATAAGCTTGTTCAAACTGGCCCTGATCCAGTGCTGATTTGAGTTGTGTAAGCGACGTTGTTGCCAGGGCGGTACTGGTGTGTAGGCCCAGGAGCAAAACGACCGGAATAAACGCGCGTTGAAGTAATAGCTGCATAACAGATCACCCAAAGTTCGATTATTCTCTGGTACTGCCAGTCAACTTTGTTTGTAAGCATTATTTCATACCCAGACACCTTTACAGGGGGCTCATACAGCATGAGTACGAGCGCAGTTGCAAGGCGCTGTGATATCACTGATAACAGCCTAACAGCCTAATCTCTATCAGTTTTAAGTTAACGGACCAAGAGAGCGTGATTAAATTATAGTCAGCACTTTCAATATTTCACTCTAAGTTACGGGTACAAATGATTACTGTGACTGAATTGCTCTCAGGTCAGAGCTAATCATAGGATAGTGTGAGAGTAAGTGATTGTAGGTGCCGTCCTCGATAATCTCAGCCAGCCCCTGATTAAATAGCTGAATAAGCTGCTGAGCGCGAGGATGGGTTTTGATGATACCGATGTGCAGAGGCCAGGAGGCCACGACCTGTGGATGCAAAGTAAATGTCTCCTCCTGAAAATGATGGGTGATGGTGTACGCAGCGGCAAACCTGTCTGCGATCATGCCATCGACCCGGCCTCTTGCCAGTTGTCGCAGGCATTCACTCAAATGCAGTTGGGTGATAACGTTGACTGTGGGGTGCCCACTCAGCAGGTTTTGATAAGCGAACCCACGGATCATACAGACGTTTTTTCCGGCCAGTGACGCGAGTCCAGAAAAAGAGACAGGCTGAGTTGCCTGAGAGATGAAAATGAGTTCGTTATGCAGATACGGCTGGCTAAACAGAAAGTGCTCTGCACGTGCCTGAGTAAACCACAGTGCGGGGATCATATCGATATTGCCATTGTGTGCCAGGCGCATGGCTCTGCTAAATGGTGCGGTCTGCAATGCAAATGTTTCGCCACTGCGCGCAAATGCTGCAGCGACAATATCGTAGCTGAGGCCACTATCGTCATTCTGTACGTAAGGCGGCCAGACGCTGTGACTACCAAGCAGCATGGGCTTTGCCACCAGAGGTAGGGTGACCATCAGGCAATAAAGTAAGATTACAGGCATCAACTTGCGCAAAACTCACCCACCCTTTATGACCGACCATGCTTAAGTCTAGTTTAGAAAACCCGAATTGGTATGCCTGGGTCGCACTGCAACGCAAATGTGCTCTTTTGTCGTGTTTGTGCTAAACAATGTCATTTTCAGTAAAGTGTCATGCAGGTGTCACAATGACAGTTTTATAGTGATATACGGCCAACTGAAACGACGACAAGTTATGACAACAAAACAACGTATACACTGGGTCCTGATGATCTGTGTGGTGGGTATGTGCCTGGATCAGCTCTCAAAGTGGTTTGCTGGTAACTATCTCTACGGCTGGCAGATGACCAGCTACTGGCATGATTTGGTGCGCATTGGTTACCGAGAAAACGCAGGCGCCTTCTTAAGTCTGGGCAGCGATCTGCCTGCGCCGCTGAGGAGTGTGTTATTTATCGGTGTCATTGCGCTGTTGCTGATCGCAATACTGGTGTACACATTGAAAAGTGAGGATCTCAACCGCCATCAGATCACGGGTTTGTCTCTGGTGTTCTCAGGTGGGGTAAGTAACCTGATTGACCGGATCCTCAATAATGGTGCGGTGATCGACTTTCTTAATCTGGGTATTGGTGAGCTCAGAACGGGTGTATTTAATATTGCAGATGTCGCGATTATGCTGGGGGCGGTGATGTTGATAGTGTATACCACCCACAACCAGACTACTGCACCGCAGAAAACCTGATGACAAACGAACACCCAGCCGCAAAAGTACTTAGCTGACGGGCAGGTGCGAGGGTTTACTGAGTAAATAGGCCATAACCAATAGCTCGGTGAGGGCGACACCAGCCAACACATACCAGGGGGCAGACGTGGTACAAAGGATCACAAAGCCAAGCAGCATACCCAGGCCTGCGCCCCACTTCCCTTTAACAGGCACGACTTGGTGTGTTTGCCAGGCGTGCAATGACGGGCCAAATTTCGGGTGAGATAGCAACCAGTTTGCAAGTTTGGGGTTAGAGCGCGTAAAACAGGCCAGTGCGAGGATAAAAAAGATCGTTGTCGGCATGACCGGAAGTGCCATCCCGATAAACCCCAGTGCAACACACAGTATTCCTGCAACGTGCAACCAGAAGCAGCGGTTAAAGAGTTTTTGAGCGTGTTTTTTCATCGCCATCCTTCCCGGTAATATCCAATGTCGTTACTTTTGCATTGGCTAACTTTTTTCATTATAGCCAAAAACCGACAGACGAATAGCAGGCGTAATATTTTTGTGTTGTCTGTAATATTTCTCTGCGGAAGATAACTAATATCATGCGTAAGTGTGTACTTACTCTTGCTCGGTGTTTTAACTGCTGTTTAAAGGGAGGTTTGAACCGGGCTGTTCATGGACGGTAAGCGGCGCACTGGCCGCTCCCGTGAATCAGTGTTAAAAATAGTAGCCGATGTTGATATTGAAGCGGCGCTCTGTCTCATCGCTGTTCCCCGCAATAGAGCCGCCCACAAAAGGTTGGTTTTTTGCGAGCACGTAATCAATGTACGTAAAGAAGGCACCAGCAGAAAGCGAGACGCCTGTCACATTCATCCAGGTGTCTTCAGTCTCATCCGATTTATCGTAGATAATGCCGTAGTCATTGTAGAATTGTAAGCCTGTGATTGGGCCAAATTCTACGGGTAAACTGTAGGCAATATTGGCGTTGCTCATGGTTGCTTCAGCCGCAATGGAGTCGAAAAATGCATAAGCACCAACCGCCATTCGTGTTGCCGGGGTATCGACGTCATATTCATACTCGCCATGCTGTAGTTGCAGGTTCCACGGACCATAGTTGCCATTCAGGTGAATGGCCCAGGCCATATAATCACCCGCCTTATCAACGCCATCATGTAGGCCACCACTTAAGCCAGACACCCCAACCTCAGTGGTGCCGCCTTTATGTTTGAAGTGATAGGCATAGCGGCCGGCAAAGGTGTTATATTCGCCCAGGGGCTGAGCCGGATCATCGTAAACCCCATCTGAGGCCTTACGAAAACCCACGATATCGTAGGAGTAGCGGTCGCTGCGATCTTCCACATAGCCGTCTACGCCACCGAGTTCATCGTTTTTGAAAAAGCCCAGATCTATTTGCCAGTTATCCGCAACTTTGCGTTTAAATAACACGCCCATGTCGTGATCGTCTTCTAACCCGATGTAATAAGTCGTGTTAAAAAAGTAATTGTGTGAATTGTATGGCCAGTTGCCAAAGGGCACTTTGGTCATGCCCAGCTGTGCCTGCCAGTCTTTGGCAAAGTCATAGTGTAAATACGCGTATTTCACAGCGGTCATGTAGTCAAAAAAGCGGATCTCAGCATTGAGACCAAAACCGCCAACGTTGCCGGAGAAATTCAGACGGAAAATGTCAAAGTCAAAGTCGCCGCCGCGATTTTTGTTATCATCGTCATACGACGTATGGCTAAGGTTAGTCCGTACCGCCCCGCCGACCTTAATGCTGGGTTTGGCAGGCGCCGTTTGCTTGGCCTTTTTATCGGCCTTGGCTTGTGCTTTTTCACGTGCCTGTTCACGTTCCATTTTATGAACCTTCTGCTGGAGCAGTTCAAGCTGCTTCTTCAGCTGTGCCAGTTCATCTTCACTGGCAATAGCGGGGCCAGAAGACAACATCATAGCGCCGCACAGAGCCGTCATGAGTCGAGAGAGTTTTAGCATGGGAGAACACCCGTTTGTTTGAGTTAGTGAGAATAAATTATCTCTAAATAGCCTAGACCATCCACTCTCAGGTTCCAAGTAATCAGCCATGAACAACAGTAATTTCTCTTGATCCTTTGGATAGTTGCGCAACTATCAACTATATTTTTGAGCAGTATCGTGCAATTTGAATACTGGCGCTAGGCAGCCTATGCCTTAGCGTGTTGGCGCAGTCAATCAGTCCAGTGAGGAATCCACTCTATGACTATTTCGCAAAAGCTCAGGCTGGCTTTTATCGTTGCTATCGTCTCGCCTATTTTGATCATTGCTGTTCTGATAGTGTCCCAGACCCGGCAGCTGGCACTGGATAAATTTGTCGAGATGAGTGGTCGGGAGGCGTTACAGGTCGACAACGGGATTGGCATGTTTTTCGATGAAATAGCCAAGAATGTTGAGTTTCTGGCCACTAACCCCAAACTGACCCGCGCACAGAGCGAAGTCAAGATTTACACCGATAAGGGCACCGCCACACAGCTGAATTCACGCTCAGGCAGCGAGACTGAGCAGGCAGTATATGATTTGTTTGAACGCTTTGGTGATACTCACCCGGGAATTGCCTATATCTACTTTGGCAATACCGAAGGGGGTTATATTCAATGGCCTCAGGGTGAGGTCAGTGCCAATTATGACCCACGGCCCCGGCCCTGGTATCGCAGTGGGCAAGCGGCCAATGGCAAAACTGTGATGACCGATGCGTATTACTGGGCCCCGGATGATATGGCCATCGTCTCCACGGTGCGCTCGGTCAGGTCGAATGGCCGAGAGATAGGTGTAACTGGCATGGATGTGTCTTTACAGGGTCTGACCAAGATTATCCGTGAAGTTAAGCTCGGTGAAACCGGCTATCTGATGCTAGTGGAAGACACAGGTAAAATTTTGGTCGATGCCAAGCACAGTGACTATCGGTTTAAGGATGTTAATCAGGTCGATAACGGCCTGTATCGTACTGTGGCCAGCAATCAGTCCGGCTTATATGAAATCCAGATTGATGACACGGACTACTTTGCCAGTATCTACACGTCGAAGAAACTGGGCTGGAAATTCATCGCTTTTGTGGAGCAAGGAGAGGTGATGGCGGCGGCGAATGCCATGACCTGGACGCTGGTGATCCTGAGCGTGGTACTGGTTGCGCTGTTTGTTGTGTTGGCGAATTATATTGCCAATGTATTGTCTGGGCCAATTGTTGAGGTGAGTGATGGACTGACAGTGATCTCTCAGGGGGGAGGCGATCTGACCCAGCGGTTGGAGGTCGACAGCAAAGACGAAACGGGCAAACTGGCGGACAGTTTTAACAGCTTTTTAGACCTCATTGCCCAACTGGTGATGGACATCAATGCCTGCGCTCAGCAACTGAATCAAACGGCCTGTGCAACCGCCACGGAGTCTGAGGAACTGACCAGCTCGACGGCACAACAGCAGCAGGCGCTTGAAATGGCCGCAACGGCAATTAATGAAATGGCTGCCACGGCGAATGAGGTGGCGTCCAGCTGTGCCAATGCCGCCGACTTAGCCACTCAGACCCAGCAGGCGTCTGAGCTGGGTCAGTCTGTTATGACCGAGGCGGTTGACAGTGTGGCTGCCTTGTCGGACGTGATTAAGCGCGCGACCTCAGATATCAATCAGCTCGACAGTGAAAGTGAAAATATCATGTCTATCCTCAGTGTGATCAGAGGGATCGCCGAGCAAACCAATTTGCTGGCACTGAACGCGGCCATTGAAGCGGCCCGAGCAGGCGAACATGGGCGGGGGTTTGCGGTGGTGGCAGACGAAGTAAGAGCCTTGTCGCAGCGCACCTCGGAATCGACCGAAGAGATAGCATCGCAGCTCGATAAGTTGAGAAAAATGACGGAAGGCGTGTCTCAGGATATGCGTAGTAGCTTAACCCGTACCGACAAAACGGTAGAACTTACGGGATCTGCGCAAAGTCAGTTTAGTGAAATCACTCAGTCTATTCAGACCATCAGTGATTTGAATACGCAAATAGCAACCGCCGCAGAAGAGCAGCAGCATGTTGCAGAGGATATCAACCGTAATGTGATAGAAATCAAGCATGCGGCAGACACAGTCAGTGATGTGGCAAACAACACCAGCGAAAATGGCGATAAGATGCAGCGATTGTCTGAACAACTGACAAAATTGGTGGGTCAGTTCAGAGTGTGATTAACGTACTCTTGATGAAGATCACTCATATTCGATGGGTGGCTCTTACACCGTCAGTGCATTTTAGGTAAGGTAGTGCCAGTTTAGTTTAAAAATAGGTGTTATATGGAACTTTCTGCCTCAGTAAAATTGGCACGTACCGAGTCCGGCCTGGAGTATTTTGACGTTAACGGCCCACAGTGTCAGGCTAAAATTTATCTTCAGGGTGCTCAGATCACCGAATTCATTCCCACAGGCAAGAAAAACCTGCTGTGGGTATCTCAGGACGAAACCTATCTCGAAGGTCAGTCTATCCGTGGTGGCATTCCAATTTGCTGGCCCTGGTTTGGTGTTCATGCCGAAGCGGATTGGCCAGCCCATGGATTTGCACGCAAACTGGTCTGGCGCGCGGAGCGTGTTGAGGAAGATGACACCGCAATCCGGATTGTCTTGTCTTTGCCGATGACCAGTGTTGACCGCACCTTCTGGCCACATGAGTCAGGTCTGACTGTGGAGTTTATATTGAGTGAGCAGCTAGAAGTCAGGCTGACCAATGTGAATACCGGCAAAGAAACTTTCTCGCTCACCCAGGCACTGCATACGTATTTTCCAACGCCTGAAATTGAACAGACCCGAGTGGACGGTCTGCAAGGCGCGCAATATATCGAGTTTGGTGAAGGGCCATTTACGCAGGATGAGGTGGTCTCATTCGCCCGTGAAACGGACATGGTGTATACCCAGGCGCCTGGGGTGCAAATCATCGATACACCAGATGGCAAAATTGAGGTTGGCCGTGAGCATTCTGCCTCGTGCGTGCTGTGGAACCCCTGGATAGAAAAATCCAAGCGTCTGAGCAATTTCCGTGATGATGAGTATCACGTGATGTTGTGTCTGGAAGCTGCCAATGTGATGGACGACGCCGTCACCCTGGCACCGGGTGAATCCCACACCCTCACCACCAAAATCCGTTGGATTTAGTAAGACCGAAACACGGCTTCGCAGCTATCGTGCAAAGCCGTGCTTTAGCGCGGCCTTTGCGCAATGGTGAGCAACGTCTCGAATCTTGCAAGAGCGTGCAGCAAGATGAGTTGCGAATGTAAGGCCGCGGATGGCCGAACCGCAAGCCCTTCATATATGTGCCAACTCATACCTCCACACAGACCGAAGCAACGCTTATTCTATGACTTAGCCTGAATCACCATCGAGGTTACCTGGGGCGTCAGCACCCTGTAACTCGGTGCTCGCGCTTTTCGTCTCCATTAAATTCCCGTATTCTGAGTGCAGTGATAAACGAACAGGGAACAAAATGGCAGTACTCGTTGTAGATGATAATCCAGAGGTGCGATTAAGCGCCGCATTTTTGCTCGAAGATCATGGTTTTGAAGTGTATGAAGCGGAGCACCCTGAGGTCGCAAAACAATTTTTGAGTTGTAAATCCATTGACCAGATCTTACTGGATATGAATTTTACCCGGGATACAACCTCAGGTAACGAGGGCCTCACCTTTTTGCGCTGGTTGCAGTCTCAGTCCAGTGCTCCTGCGGTGATCTGTCTGACTGGCTGGGGCAGTGTGCCACTGGCCGTTGAGGCGATGCGTCTGGGAGCGGCAGACTTTATTGAAAAGCCCTGGCAAAATGCGCAACTACTGGATGCCATTCGTAAGCAAAGTAAGCTCAACCTGCTGCAGGTAAAGCAGGGCATTGTACAGAGCACAGAAACTGACATCCCTTGCTATACCTGGCGTTCCACAGCCATGAAAACCTTGCTGAACAAACTGTCGCGTATTGCCAGTACCGATGCCAGCGTACTGCTGTGTGGCGAAAGTGGCTGTGGTAAAAGTCATTTGGTTGAAGCATTGCACAGACAGTCGCCACGGCGCACAGGCCCCCTTGTCAGCGTCAATATGGGCGCTATTCCTGACAGCCTGTTTGAAAGTGAAATGTTTGGTCATACCAAAGGCGCATTTACCGATGCTAAGTCTCAGCGTAGCGGGCGCTTCGAGCTGGCAGGCGGGGGCACCCTGTTTCTCGATGAAGTGGCCACCATACCTTTGGCGCAACAAGCAAAACTGCTACGGGTGCTGGAAAGCGGTGAGTATGAGCGGGTTGGCAGCAGCCGAACTGAGCATGCTGATATCCGTCTTATCTGTGCCACCAACAGTGATTTAGAGCAGGATGTGACGGCAGGCCGCTTTCGCAGCGATCTGTTTTATCGCATCAATACCTTTACGTTTGAACTGCCCCCACTGCGTGCACGACTGGATGACATTGTGCCGCTGGCAAATCACTTGCTGGCGCGCCATGCTGCACGTTATCAGCTGGCCGCTAAATCGTTGGATAGTGAAGCGCAAGCTGCTTTACTGGCATACCGCTGGCCTGGCAATATTCGTGAGCTCAGTCATGTGATGGAGCGAGCACTATTACTGAGCGAAGGAGCACAGATCACCGCTTCCGATTGTCAATTACGCCTGGCAGCCCCTGCACCGGAGCAACAACCGGGCACTCAACCACAGCCAGCGGGAACGACGCTCGCTGAAGTGGAGAAAAACCTGATTGAACAGACGTTAGCTTTACACCAGGGCCAGGTCAGTGAGGCAGCTAAAGCGCTGGGGCTGACTAAATCTTCATTGTATCGTCGGCTGGATAAATACGGGCTGCGAAGTGAAGACTAACTTTGAGTGGACGGTACGCTGCCACTTTACCCTGCTGGCTGGTCTGGTGGTTGCTTTGCTGGTGGGGGTATTGTGGCAACTCGCTCTGCCCTGGTGGCAGATAGGGCTGATCTGTGGCGCCGTCAGCTGGGTACTGTGGCGATTGCAAACGCAGCGGCTGGCCCAGCTACATAGCATTTTTTCCCGTGCTCACTGGCAGCTCGAAGCCATGCTGCAGGCCGATTTTAGTCAGCAGATCCGGCCACATTTTTCCTCGGGTCAGGTGGCAGCTTTTGAGCAGCAGCTGATAGCGCTGGGCGAGCAGCTTCATCGTCAGAAGTCGCGTTACAACTCGCAAATTTTTGTTATCTATCAGCTGATAGATAAACTCAATACACCCATCTTGGTCTTTACCGAAGATACACGTTTAAGTTATGCAAATCAGGCGTTTGAAAGCTTGTATAGACAACCTTGGCAGCATTACAAAGGTGCCACGGCAACCTCACTGGGGCTGGAAGAGGCGCAGCATGGCTGGCGGTTTTTCAGCAATACACAGTCAGCACGCTGGCAGCTTCACAGCAGCTATTTTTTTGAACAGGGTCAGCGACACAGTTTATTAGTGGCACTGGATATCACCAAAGCGTTGCGGCAAAAAGAACTGGCTGCCTGGCAACAACTGATCCGGGTGATCAGCCATGAAATACGTAATTCACTCACGCCGGTTAGCTCCCTGGCTCAGAGTCTGGCCGAACGTGCGGCCAGTAGCAGGGAACGTCAGGCTTTGGGGGTGATAGAGCAGCGCTGTCAGCATTTGCAGCAGTTTGTGGCGCGTTATGGTCAGCTCAGCAAGGCCATTGAACCTCAGATCCAAGCTACACAGGTGCTTGCGCTGTTCGACTCTGTCCGGGATTTGTTTGCATCACAGCATCCGGCACAACACATTGAATTGCATTGTCAGGCTCCTCAATGCCATTGCGATCCCGAGTTGCTTGAGCAGGTACTGATCAACCTGGTTAAGAATGCCATTGAGGCCAATCAGGCTGCGGATCCGCCCGGTCAGCGAGTAGAGCTGCGTAGCTATTACCTTAGTCCCGCGGTGGTGATTGAAGTTGCCGACGAAGGTGGCGGGTTTGCCAACCTCGACAATGTGCTAACACCCTTTTATTCTACCAAGCCAGACGGGCAGGGGATTGGGCTGACACTGAGTCAGCATGTGGTCGAGAGTCATGACGGCCAGCTTGAAGTGAGCAATGCTGAATCTGGGGAGCGAATGGGCGCGGTGATTAAGGTTACCCTTCCTAGTTGATAATAGTTATCATTTGCGTATAATCTTCATTACCGTGATCTCTAATGGCACTGGGGCCGTATAACTTAGTCGGCATACAGTGACCCGGGAGTGGACTATGTTGGTTTTAATCCCCTTAATCGTATTTATCATTGCGGCTGCGTGCGTCAGCCAACTCAAACTGGCAAGCCTGATGACGGCCCGGCTCAGGATAGTGCTGGCCTGGGGTAGCGCAGGTGTACTGGCACTGGCAAAAGTCTATGCAGGTCTGAGCCTGGCTTCAGCACTGGCGGTGTTCATTGTGGCCGGAGGTATTTTGCATTTGGTGAGTTCGCTGGACCCCAATCACGACACCTGAACCTTGTTGTTTAAAAGTGTTTCAAAAGATAAATACCCGCTGATTTTCAAGCACATTATTTGCCATACTAGGTCCTGATTCGGATCACTTCATCGAGGATGAGAATGGCTGTGCGATTGATGAACTCACCCGCTGCGTTACTGTGCGTCGCGTTGTTACTGCTTTTTTATACCACACTGGTACGTGCCGGGGACTGGCAGACCCTGCATACTGAACATTTCAGGGTGCATTATACACCTGCACAACAGGATTGGGCGCGCTCAGCGGCTGTCGAGTTAGAGCTGGTCAGAACGCTGGTTTTGCAGCAACAAGGCCGGGCACTGGACAGCATAGCCGATGTCGTGGTGTTTGATCCCATCAATGGTGCCAATGGCTTTGCACTGCCGAGTACAGACACGCCTTTGATGGCGTTATTTACCACACCGCCTCAATCAGACTCGGTGATTGCAAACAGCCCGGGCTGGCAGCAGTTGCTTATCCTCCATGAATACATTCATCTGGTGCACTTATCTCAGCCCAGTCGCAGCCGGTGGCGACAGCATCTGCGTGACTGGTTTGATATCTATGATCTGTCCAGTGCGGTGTTGCCGCGCTGGGTCGCTGAGGGGTATGCCACGTTGCTGGAGTCACGCCTGACCGGCCGGGGGCGGCTCTATGACAACTACAGCGAAGCACTGCTGCGCGCTTTTGCCCGCCAGGGCGCATTGCTGTCGTATGGCGCACTGAGCAATGGCGACGGCAGCTATCGTTCCGGTGCTATGGCTTATTTACTGGGTGTGCGGTTTCTGGCCTGGCTTGAAGACAACCATGGCAAAGAAACGCTGGATGCGGTCTGGACCCGCGTACACGGGGTTCAAAAACGTAATTTTGAAACGGCGTTTAAAGGGGTTTTCGGACAAAGTGCAGGTCAGCTGTATCGGCGCTTTATTGCCGAATTTACATACCAGGCGATGACGCAGGAACGCGATCTGGCCCTGTTAAACAGCCCGTTGTGGTTTGAGCCTGATTTTGCGGCGAGCGATGCAGTGCTGTCGCCAGATGGACTGCAAATTGCCATGACCGAACGCGATCGGGAGGGAGAGACCTGGCTCAGAGTCTACAAAACCGAAGACAATGAAGAAGCAAAAAAGGCCTTTGAGAAAGCCCAGCAGGCGATACTGGCGGCTGATCCGGCAGACATTGCCGATAAACCGCCTGAGGTCTTTGAACGTGAGCTTGTCGCACAGCTGGCAGCCAGCGATTTTTCTGGCATTCTTTATCCGCAATGGGCTGATAAAGACACCTTATACTTTGTGGCGCGTGCCCGGGTCGATGAAGTCCGGGACAACCGGGTTAACGATCTGTATCGCTGGCATATACCAAGTGGCGCGGTTACCCGGTTAACCCAGTCACTTGGGATAAGGCGTTTTACACTGCTGGATGCAGACACCCTGTATGCCGAGCAAGTGCGCAGTGGGTTCTCTGAACTGGTACGGGTGGAGATCAGCAGCAATTCGGTCAAACCGCTGTTTTCCCGCGATCTGGGTACTGTGTATGACTACCCGCAGCTGGCACCCGATAAACGTCAGCTGGCGTACCTTAAAACCACGCTGAATGGCAATTGGCAGTTGTATATACAAGATTTGCAAAGCGCAGAAGTGCGCACTGTACCTATGCCTGAGGGTTATCAGTATCTGACGGCGCCAGCCTGGCAGCATCAAGGTCAGGGGCTTTATTTTATCGCGGGTCTGCACGGTGAGGTGGGCGTATATCGTTACGACTTGCAGCACAATGCTTTATATCAGGTCGCAAACGGGCAGGCCGTTTTTGAGCAGCTACTGCCGCGTGAAAATGCACCGCTGCTGTACTTGCATACCACACCTTCAGGTACCCGATTGCATGAACTGGATGCTCAGATCGGTGAGCAGCGTGTGGCTAAACTTAGCAGCAGTGCGGCTGTACCTCTTGGTAAAACCGATACCTTTGTACTACCTGATGCACAAATTTATGTGGGCGAGGGGGCGGACATCACGCAGAGCGAGTACCAGTGGCTGGCGCAAGATGCCTCCGCGGCATTATCGCTGCAGGGCAGCAGTGCGGTCAGCGAGTTACTGAGTGTCGGGGTCAAAGGCAGCGATCTGCTCCAGCATTTATCATGGCAGTTGGGGCTGGCTCAAAGCGGCGACAATGTGCTGGACGGCAGCTTTGCTGCGCTGCGTTATCGCGCTGGCGACTGGCGCTTTGATGCGCACCTGAGCGACTATCGCTTTGACAGTCGCCGACAGCGTGCACAGGCCGAGCAGGCAAAACTAACAGGTAGTGCGGTGAGTGGCCGTTTGGCCTATGAATGGCGCTCAGGCACCTGGTCGGTGTCGCCGTTTGTGTCCCTTATTCATTTCGATGATCAGGGCCGGGATGCCATAACCACGCAATGGAGCGGACTGGAACAAGGGTGGCACAGCTACCGGCAGGATTTTGCGCTTGGTTATCGGGTCAAAGCCGGCATACTCAGTGGCGATGCCAGGGGCCATGGCTATGACTGGCAAGGGTTTGGTAAGGTCTGGAACTGGCCCTGGTTTGCTGGCGTACAATCTCAGTACCGTGAGTCACAGTTGCTGCGTCTGGGCGGATTCGATAACAATATTCTCAGCGGGCGCACACGCAGCGATCTGGTACTTAGCCCGGAGTTGCCGTTCCAGTTTGCCTCTGGCCGACATTATTACGGCTATGAGCTGGCGACGAGCTGGGCGCTGAATCAGCCCAGATTTTTTATGAAGCAACACCGTTTTGATGGTCAGCGCAGCGCGACCAGTTATGGGTTAAAGTGGCAAATTGATCTGAGCCAGCAGGCACTGGGATGGGCAAACTGGTTCGCACCGGCTGGTGTTACCGATCTGCGTTTTGATTTGGGTGTTGCCCGGGTTGAGAGTGATCTGGCAGAGGATGACCTGCGTGCCTGGCTGGGGCTGTGGTATGCACTATAAGCCGGTACTTTACGGGCCAACGTACGAGGTGATGCTAATTTAACTGGGCGTAGAGGCGGAGATCCCGGATAAACAAAAAGGCAGCTCACGCTGCCTTTTTAGGGAGAAACATAGGAAGTGGGATTACTGGTAATCCGCAACCAAACTCAGACCTGAGTAGGCGTTGTAAGCACGAATGCCAACCCAGTAGCGGCCTGCACCGTCATTACGGGTACAGTTTTCAGTGTTACCCCAACGGTAAGGACGACAGTCATAGGTCGAGGTGGTTGGTTGCTCACCTTTACGTACATACAGATCCGCATCACCGCTGCCACCTGAGATATCGAAGGTGATGTTGGTTGCACCCGCTGGTACGTCGAAGTAGAAGTAAGTCATTTCACCACGAGCAGCAGACAGGTCTGTTCTGGCAACGCCTTTTTGCAGCTGATCTTCACCACCCGGGCCGTATACAGGCACTTGCTTAGTCACGGTTGCAGTTGCACCCGAGTTATCGGTCACAGTCAGTGAAACGCTGTAGTTACCAGCAGCCGCATAGGTGTGGCTGGCTGTCGCACCAAAACCAGTGCCGTTGTCACCATAGCTCCACTCGTACTGAGAAATTGAGCCATTTGGTGAACTTGAGGCGCTGCCGTCAAAGGTACAAGCCAGTTCTGTACAGCTGGACGTGAAGTCAGCGGTAGGCATTGGATCGCTGTTATTGTCGCCATCCGGGATGCCGTTAAAGTGGCTTGATACTTCAGGCCAGATCTTGCTGATCTTAACGCCCTGATTAGTACAACCACCAAAGTGGTGCAAGGCAATGACTTTGTTGCTGGCAGCTGCCAGAACCGGTGAACCTGAAGAACCGCCTATGGTGTCACAGTAGTAGCCCATGTCGGTCCCTGTGCCACGACCATTTGCTGTAACAACATCTGCCTGACACAGGCCATTGCTGTTCTGATCTGATTCAATAGCCAGCTCTTTCGGGTTACCTGCGCCGTGCTGAGGAATGTAGATGCGCTCGCCTTGCGTTGCATCACGTACGTCCAGGCCAAAGTAGCCAAATGGCTGTGCTTTGTTGAATTCATTGATGGTGAACAGGGTGTAGTCCAGCGTGTAGTCAGAAGACAGGAAGTCTTTACCGGTTACTTTGACCACTGTCTCCAGGTTTGAGCCATTACAGCTGGTGTGCTGGTAGTTAAACCACACCTCAGTGTTGGCCAGCTCAGAGGCAGAACCCACACAGTGCTCGTTGGTGAACATGCGGTTGTCCGGGCCAACACGCCAGCCAGTACACAGGCCGCTACCATTCATTAGCAGGCGGGCAACCGGGCGTGAACGCTCAAACTCAGTTGGGTTTGATCCTGCCCAGCACTGTACATCGCGGCGCTCATTCACACCACAAGTTGACTCAATGCCCACATCTGTTGATGCGTTCATGGTTTCCAGCATAGGTGTGTTTTCAATGCCGTGGTCATAAAAATCAATCACAGCTGGTGCAATGGTTTGTGCAGACATCAGGGTTGAGTTTGACGCTGTACCCGGTGTGTATTCAACGACTGCGGTATCTGCAGAAATTGACATTGCAGAGAAGCTGCTAACGCCGTCATCGCCCAGTTTGGCATTGACCGTCGCGGCACGCATATTCGCTTCGGTATATTCGTAACGCTCGCTGCCGTCCTTTGAACGTACAACCAGCTTGCCACCATTTGCCAGGTTCACATTTTTAAAGTGTAGTTTGATGTAGCTGGCATCTGGGTGCGTAATGGTGCGGGTGATCACGGCACTGCCCGTGCTGCTCATTGTCGCAAATTCCTGAGAGAGAGACAGGTTTGCGTCGGCACGTGCACCAATGATGGTTTTGTTAGCCTTACTGGTGTATTGCAGCATTTGTGCTTCTGTGAGTGGCGCGGTGTTTTGTGCCAGTGCTGCGGTTGAGAGTAAGCCTAGCGCAGATACAAGATAGGTTAGTTTCATTGCTGTTCCTTTTCACTTGTTGTTGAATGATTTTTTAGAATAAAAAGTTATTGAATAAATTTCGCACAGGTACAAAGGTAATCATAAATATTATTTTTGTAAAGAAAGTGATAATAAAAATTTAATCAAGTGAGTTTCCACTGCGCTGTTAAACACTGTTATTTCGTACAATCGGGGGCGAAAATTTTTATTCCAGGCGGCCGCATTTTCCGTATTTATCCCTTTTTTAGCTAAAAAAGGGACGATTTTCCGTTAATTCCCACAGTATGCTGGCTGTTTTACTGCTTTGAACGTTCAGGCACATCAGTCCGTTGAGCCCCATAGGTGCAAAGCATAAAGTTTAACGGTTAATTTACATGTGCGTCAGTGGATGACCAATAGGGTGTCATGCTGAGGTAATAACTAAGAGGGCAGAAGCAGCCAGGGTTGCACGTCTGGCACCAGCCTGGCTGTCGGGTAGATAAGTGAGAAAAAGCGCACTAATGCTGAGCGTTGTGGTGTGGCTGTCAGAGGCGTTGGATACGTTTACGATAACGGCGGGGAGCGCTTTCGAATTCGTTCCGCCTAGTTTCCCGCACCGTCCGGCACGGAAGTTTATATAGCAAGCATGCCAGGCCGACATGCCGTATTTGATACGAGCACAGTCCGGCGACAACATTGAGCCGTTATCCGCATTTGAGGCGAGCTTAGCCCAACGCCAGCACAGAGCTGTTATCCGCATTTGAGACGAGCATAGCCCGACGCCAGCACCGAGATAATATCCCGTATTTAAGACGAACTTAGCCCAACGGCAGCATCGAGTCGTTATCCGCATTTGATACAAGCACAGCCCAACGGCAGCATCGAGCCGTTATCTGCATTTGATACGAACACGGCCCAACGGCAGCACCGAACCGTCATCCACATTTGATACGAGCATAGCGCGATGACAACACCGAGTCGTCATCCCGTACTTGATACGGGATCTACTCAACGGCAACACTGAGCTGTGAAATATCATATTCTATGAATCAATTCATAATTTAAAACAACTAAAAGTGCACTTAGTTATTTTTATTTATTTCTGACATCTCCTGATTTACTGCTCATTTAAATCGCAATGCGCCTGTGTTGTTCTATTAACTTTAGCAGAGGCTAGCTGGGCAATTTCAGAGCGTTGTTTCTGCCAACGACAGTACTCTTCATTTTTAATGAATAAATTAATAAGCTCGAATGTTTAACCTGTATAGGGTACTTTTTTCTTTTTCTCAAAAGGGGGATCGAACGGTACCATTCTAGGTAAGGTTGATCTATCGGGATCTCCACTGACTCCACCTGCAACCTGAGTCAATAAAACACGTTTAATTATTTTCATATTGTAAAGTTCCTTGCGTTCTTTTAATCACAAAAATGTATGTAATAAGTGATAGAGATTGCAATACATGAAGTGCATACATAACGGGTACCCAAACATGGTGATAAATGAATGGATATTCAAGAATCTTATAATAATAGAGTTGAATTTCAATCCACTGTGCACCGCAAAGTATCATAGATACAAGAGCTAACACATAATATGCACATTCAGGTACAGTCAATGAATAGTTTTCTCCTGCAAGCTTAAAGAAATTTAAGCCTGAAGCCTTGTGTAGTCTGCGAGCAAGTACGCTGCGAGTCAAAAGAAGTAACAAGTACAAAATGTTAGCGAATAACAGCCATAAGTAATAATGCTGAGTCCACTGAATGGCAATTGGCTTTACTGTAGCTTCAATTGACTGCACTAAAATAAGAATTAAAAACAGCCACCTGGCGTTATAGTGCTGCCATGTCATGATTAGTCCAATCAGTGTTACGGAAGAGAGCAATACCTCAACAATATGCATTAGTCTTCTCCCTTGTCTTCTGCGTTTGGTTCCATAGGTGGTTTTGTCTGTAATGGTTTTTTTGTTGTTCTTTTTTCGGCGTTATCGGCAAGTAAACCAAAAAAGCTTTTCCAGTCTTTGCCGAAGATCATCAGAATATCCAGCAGCTGTTCCAGGTCCATAATGGTTTTACCACTTTCCCAGTTTGAGATAGTGGATTGGTCGACCGGGACGGACATTTTTTTAGCCAGCTCGGCTTGCGACATTTTTTGTTGTATTCGCAGACTACGCAGTGACGCCTGAATGTCCCGTCGGGCGCTGTTTAGCCAGTTCAATCGTTGACGTGTATTCATTGTACATCCGTATATGAATATTAAAACAGTGAAGTTACATTTTGTTTCTTTTTATTATACCTAGTGTAATTTAACAGCTGTTTAAAAAATGTAAAGTGTTAAAGGGTTGATTTGTACCCAAAAATTTTTATCGTGACGGAACAAAAGTGTGTATAAGCGGTATGTGTTTAGGTAAAAACTATTAATTATAAAGGCTTTTTCGAATACTTGCCTTGACCAGATGAGCTGGGAAACTGTTGAAACTTTATGAATGCATTCATAGTGCATAGATATTATTATGTAAACAGATTTGGATTTTTATTGTGCATTATCGTACGATGAAGCTTTTTCAACTCCCCGTGTGTCGGGGCTCGGTGTGAATTAAACGTCACATTTTTTGGTTTGCTTTTTCACTTTTCGCCCGCTTGTTTTCCTTATTCAGACTGTTTTATCAAGCCAATACACCAGCCTGATCTGTGCTCTTACCAGTTTTGCAGACAGTAAAACTCATCCTTTTTACCCAGTCTGAGTCCATAGTCATTGCACAATTGTGGCTTATAAATTCCATGATCAAGATTTCTTTGCGCAAATCTTTACCTAACTCATGGAGACTAACATGGTGGTTTATCAAAAGGCACTCCTGGCAGCGGCGCTGTCGCTGACCTTGCTGCCCAACAACGCGCTTGCCACGCGGCTGGCTGCACCTGGCGCTTACTGTAATGGCCTGGATCGGACCCAGATAGACATCGGCGAGCATGTTGAAAATCAATATATGATTTATCTGGCATTGAGCCCTAAGCTGGCTGACACCGCGCTGACCGTGAGGGGAACTCAGAATTCTATTGTGGTCTCGTACGGTGGCCGCTGTGAAGTGCTCAACGGCACTAGCTATAACGGGCTACACGTGAACCTGCCGGACAGTGGTGAATATTACAATGGTGCGAACCTGGATTTTCATCAACAGGTTTATGGTGGTGAAGGGAACGACACTATTCTCACCGGCAATAAAGTCGATTACGTGTATGGAAACGGCGGTAATGACCAGATCCATACGTTTAGAGACTATGAGCGCGTGGATGGCGGCGCCGGCGCAGACTGTGTTGAAGAAGGGGATGAAGGCACGATCCAGAGCCGATTCGAAAATGTTGAATCAACCAGCTGTGCCAACTATGCACCGGCCAGTTGTGAAGGCCTGGATCGTTCAAAAATAGCTGTTGCCGATGATAACTCCTTAAACCCATATATGAATTACCTGTCGGTATCACCGAATGTAAGTGGTGAGAAGCTGACCGCCGAAGGCGATGATGCGCTGGTCACTGTGTATTACGCTGGCAGCTGTGAAACTTTCGATGTGAGCAATCATAACGGCTTCCAGGTGAACCTGGCCGATAGCGGTGAAGAATATGACGGTACAGCGCTGAACTGGCACCAGCTGGTTTACGGCGGTGATGGTAATGACACCATCTTAACCGGTAATAAAGTGGACTATGTCTATGCCGGTAAAGGCGACGACACCATTTACACTTATGGCGACTATGAAAAAGTGGATGGTGGTACGGGCATGGACTGTCTGACGGAAGGGTCGAGCGGCAGTATCCAGAGTAATATCAGTGGCATCGAGCAATATTCCTGTACGCCGGCGGGTAATGTACCAGACAGCCTGACGGCCGCATACGCGCGTTGTCATATGCAGACCGGCAGTTTCGACAGTGAGCTGAATAATGGAGTGTGGAAACTACGCGCGCTGGACAGCAATCTGACCCTGTTTGTCGAAGAGCACGACGAGTATGTGTTTGCTTACTCGGCAGGCTATCAGCACTGTGCCTTCAGCAACGCCGTAGAAGAAGTTGAGGTGCAGTTGTCAAATGGCAACGATACCCTGTCGGCGAGCGGCGTTGGTCGCGATATGACAGTGTATGGCCTCAATGGTAATGACACTATCCAGACTGGTCGTGGTAATGACCTGATCTTTGGTGGCGACGGTAAAGACAAGATCCGCGCAGGCGACGGTAACGACTGGGTTGCCGGTGGCTCTGAGATTGAGACTGATCACGATGGTGTGGTACATCGCGTACGCATCAGCGGTTACAATAATGATGGTGCAGACGACATTAAAGGTGAAAACGGCGACGATGTGCTGTTTGGAAACCGGGATGGCGATGACATCTCAGGTGGTGATGGGGAAGATATCATCTTTGGTAATGATGGTAACAAAGACCGTCTGTCTGGTAATTCAGGCGCCGACATCATTGTTGATTCCGGTGGTGGCTCATGGGGCAACCGGGCTAAATCCTGGGGCGGCAGTGGTCAGGACATTTTGGTGTGTGAACGCGGCCATTGTGAACTCAGCGGCGGTGGCAGCAAAGACTTCTTAGCAGCAATTTCTACTTTCTCAGATATTGGTCTGTATGGCGGCGGTGGCGGCGATATTCTCTTCGTACGGGGTGATGAGTTTCCCTCTGGTACTGGTGGCAGCGGTAACGATGTGATCTATAACGAGTGGAGTAAACGCGACGTCAGTGGTTATGTGAGCAGTGCCAAGCATAGATCAGGCTACTTTGACCGTGCGGTGCGTAAAGCCGGCACTGGTATGTCGTCACGTCACGAAGAAGTACTCAGACTTAAGCAGTTTTACAATGAGAAAGGCTACAGTGAATTTAAAGGCCGTATCGCGGATCTGGTTGACGAGGACACCTTTGAGGCCTGGCTGAAAAATCGTAGTAAGAGTGTGTACGACTTACAGTAAATCCATCGCTGCAACGCTTGCCCGATGAGGGTAGGCGTCAGGCAGCGATTCTCATCATTTATGGCCCGTGACAAGGCCATCTAAGCCCGAGACCTAGGGAAGTCAGCGTGACTTCCCTATTTACTTTTCCGCCCCGCCCAACTTGTTTCAGTTCATTGTGCTACATCTGGCCGGTGTGCGTTTCAATTCCGGAAAAATTGTCCGGTTCTGCCCAAACACGTATCTTATAAATAGTAAGATGCTGATATTTAATGGATAAATTTCTGGCATGAAATTGGCTCCAGGGGGATAGAATCAAGATACCCGGAGCAAACATGGATCTAATTAAACCGCCTAAACCCACCCGCCGCTGGCGTCGCTGGATGTGGGCTCTGGTGCCCGTTATTTTTGCGGCGAGTGTGTGGCTGGTCGGTCCCAGCGATCAGAGCACTCGACTGGGGCGTCACGAGGTGCTGATAGCGACAGTGGAATATGGACCGCTGGCGATTGGTGTCGACAGCTTTGGTGTACTGCGCAGTGCAGAGCAACACTTGATCACAGCCGACAGCGATGCCGTGGTGAAACAGATCCACCTCAAAGCGGGGGCCTCGGTATCTGTCGGGGAGATTATTGCAACGCTTGATAACCCGGACCTGTCACTGGCGGTGGCGCAGGCACAACAGGCTTTGCAGGACAGTGATATGGCGCTGCAACAGCTGACACTCAATCAGCAGCGGGAATTTCTCAGTGAACAGACATTACTGGATAAACTAACCGGGGATCTGGCAACTGCCCAGCTAAGGCAGCAGGCCGAGCAGGGACTGGCTGAAAAAGGGATCATCTCACAACTGGCGTTTGCCCAGACTCAGTCTCGTGTTGCTAATCTGGCCCGTCAAATGCGAAGCGCACAACAGCGTCTGGAGCAGCTAAAAAAGCTTCATGCCAGTGCGCAGCAGCTGGCATCGCAGCGCATTGTTATCCGGCGCCAGGAGCTGGCGCGCAGCCGTGCTAGGTTAGCTGCCCTGACGATCACGGCGCCCGTAGCGGGTATTTTGGAGCGGATGCCGCTGGCTGTGGGTCAGCGATTGAGTGTGGGCGACGAAACCGCGTTGATCGGCAGTCAGACGCATTTACTCGCCGAGCTGCAGGTGCCGCAATCCCAGGTACAAAAAGTCGCACCAGGTCAGGCTGTGACGGTGCGGATCCGCGACCAGCATGTGAATGGCACGGTAGGTCGTATCGATCCTGTGGTGGTTGATAACAGTGTCAAGGTAGAAGTGGTGTTGCCCCAGGCGCTGCCGAAAGCAGCCCGGCCGATGCTGAGCATAGATGCAAGCATTACTGTGGCGCAGCTCGAACAGGCGCTGTATATCCGCCGTCCGGCAAATGTGCGTGAACAACAAACAGCTCAGATGTACAGGTTATCGCAGGATGGTTCGACCGAGCTGAAAACTGTGCGTTTTGGTGCAACGGCTGGTCGTTTTGTGGTGATTGAGCAGGGGGCCGGGAAAGGTGAACGCCTGATTATTTCCGATCTGAGTAATCTGGCGCAGCAGGGCGTGCAAGTCGCGCTGGATTAAGGTTTTAAGGGTCAAATATGGCACAATGGGGTGCCGATTTGTCAGCGGGGAAAATATGACACATATAATAGAAATGAAGCACATCAGCAAAGTGTTTGAAACCGAAGAATTGCAAACCCATGCGCTAAGACAGGTAAGCCTGACGGTAGATGAAGGAGAGTTCGTTTCAATATCAGGCCCTTCTGGGTGTGGTAAATCCACTTTATTGTCTATCATGGGCTTGCTGGACGAAGCCAGTGGCGGGCAATACCTGATCCAGGGCACCGAGGTGAGCACTTTGACCGCAGATCAGAGTGCCGAGTTAAGAAACCGTCATATCGGGTTTATTTTTCAGTCTTTTAATCTGATAGATGAGTTGTCGGTATTTGATAATGTGGCATTACCACTGCGTTATAGCAGCGAGAAAAGGTCGCGTGAGGCGGTACAGCATGCGGTGCACAGCTGTCTGGAAAAAGTCGGACTGTCTCATCGTGCCGCTCATAAGCCCGATCAGCTCTCAGGTGGTCAGCAGCAGCGCGTGGCCATTGCCCGGGCATTGGTGGCCAATCCCAGTATTTTGTTGGTCGATGAACCCACAGGTAATCTGGACTCAAAAAGTGGTGATGCGGTGATGCAGCTGATTGCGCAGTTGCATCAACAGGGCACCACCATTTGCATGGTGACACATGACCCCAGATATGCCGACATGGCGCCCAGGCAGATACGTTTGCTGGACGGTGAAATCGTGGGTGGCAGCCATACGCGCGAGTCAGCACATAGTGCGACTGCCTGAGGGAGCGCGGCGAGATGTTGTTAGATCTTCAGGATGCGGTGCGGGCACTGTATAACCGCTGGCGAATGACCCTGGTCTTTGTCACCTTACTGTCCAGTGCGATGACGGCTTTGCTGGTCGCCGGAGTTGTCGCCTGGCAGGCCCATGGCCCTTTACCTTATGATGAGCCTGAGCGACTAGCCTGGGTAGAAGGGACGCTGTTTAATGAGCAGGGTGAAACCACATTGAGCGCGTCTTTGTCGGCGCCAGCAGCCTGGACCTTGCACCAGACGCCGGATCTATTCGAGGTGTCTTCCCCGGTATTTTACACCGATATGTTGTACCTTAATCATGCAGAGCACCCCCGTATTTCAGCGGCTTTGGTTGAACCCGGTTACTTTTCATTATTTACGATGCCGCTGCAAAGTGGACACTACTTTTCAGCCTCGACAACACAAGGTCTGCAGCCTCAGAGCGTCGCCCAGGCCATTGTCAGTGCCCGTTTTGCTCGCGAGTATTTAGCAACGCAAAAAGCTGCGGGACAGATACTTCAATTCGATGACCAGCGTTTTCAGGTGGTGGGTATTCTCGCTGAAACCAGCCAGGAGCCTGAGCTCTTTCGGGCAGCACAACACAGCGATGTGTTCTTGCCTTTTTTCAGTCATACCGCAACTGACATGACGCCCTTTGCACACATGGCAATCCGCAATAATGTGATGCTGGTTGGCCGGACCTTGCCACAGGCCAGTGCAGTCTTGCAGGAGCAGGCGCAGATACTCAGCGCTCAGGTCAATGAACTGGCAAAGCAATATGGTTTTGGGGAGACAAAGCTGACGCTGGCGCTTCGTCCGCTCACGATTAAGCTCAAAGGGGCGCTTCAGGAAACCGGACGCTGGCTGCTCGGCGCTGCGATCGGTGTCATTGTAGTGACGCTGTGTAATTTGTTCGCTCTATATCTATTAGACTTTAAAAGCCGTCAGTCACAACTGGCGCTGCATCTGGCCCTGGGTGCCCGCCAGTCTCGTTTATTTCGTCAGGTGCTGATGCATGCAACGGCCTTATTTGCGCTGTCTGCTCTGGTGGCGACGGCATTGGCGCCGGTGTTGTTGGCACTGGTGCAATATTGGGGTCATGCCGTATTGGGAAGCATTACCTGGCTGAACGTATCGTGGTCAGCGTATCTGGCTATGTGGCTGGTGGCTCTAGGTCTGGCCTGGGGGTTTGCCCGCAGTGTCTTTCTCTTTGTTGATTTGCGAGGCCTGAGGCAGCAGCTCAGCGGCTCAGGTAAAGGGCAGGCCAGGCAGTTACCTGGCTGGCTCAGCCAGTTACTGGTTAATGGCCAGCTGACAGTAGGGACTGTGGTCTTGTGCTTTAGTATCTGGCTGTTAAGTCATTATGGAGCACAAATGAATACCGCCCAGGGCTTTGATGACCATGGCCTGGTGCACCTACAGCTACAGCAGCTGGACTTTGAGCGTAGCGAACAAAAAGCACGGGCCAGGCGTCAGCTTAGCGAGGCCAATATTGAGGCATTGCTGACACAGCCTCAGATAGCAGCAGTGAGCCTTGCAGCGAATCATCCGCTGGAGATGTCCTGGGTTGAACCTATAGGGACTAGCCCCGATTCTGCGCAGCAGTTGACTGCTTTTGGGCAGTGGACTGGTGAGGGCTATTTTGCAACCGTCGGACAAAATATCCTTGCGGGCAGTGAGTTCAGTGCACAGCAGCTTACCCTGGATGCGCCTGCAGAGGCCGTGATCCTTTCCCTGAGTCTGGCAACCAAACTGGGGCTAACGCTCGAAGATGTTGGCACCACCTTGTATTCTCGAAATCAGCGCCCGGTAAGGTTACAGGCCATTGTTGCGGATATTTACTCTCCCACCCTGGGCACCCCGGATATTGTTTACTTGCCACATAACTTCTTTGTCACCAATCTGGTGGTCAGATTAGTGCCAGGGCAAAAGCTGGCAAAATCTGATCTGAATGCGCTACTGCGCGTACAAGACAGTACACAAAGCGTGTTTCAGGTCGTGGATATGACCCGACAGTCTCGTGCTATGAGCAAATTAGCCAGATTAAGCGCCTACACCGGCAGTGCATTGAGTGCGCTCATGATCTTGCTGGTTGGGGTAGGTCTGTATGGCTTGCTGGGCTACCTGGCATTGCTGCATAAACCGGTATGGCAAATAAAGTGGCAGCTGGGTGCGAAGACGGGCACATTAATGTCAGAGCAGCTACTTGGTCGTGTCTGTAAGGTCCTACCAGTTGCTTTTGTGTCTTTTTTGTTACTTTATTTATTGTGTTGGTTTCTCGGTATGGCGTGGCTGGGATTGGCTGCAAGCTTTGTAATTGCAGTTACTTTTATGTTTTTAATGGTTTTATTCTTGGATTACTACCACACTAAAAGTCAACTGAAGAGTTTTCTCTGAATTAGTAACAGATTCTTACAAATGTCACGTTATTGAACGTCAGTATCTTGGTAAGATAGTGGGTAGGAAAATATCAATAGGTAAAGTCATGAAAGCACAAGCACTAAAATGGATCTTTCCCTTTGTTGCGCTAGGCCTTGGGGGGGCAGGTTTCGCAGCCGTGAATGCGGTGGCAAAAAGCGAAGAAGAACAACAGGTCGTAGATACGCGTCCGGTGGTACAGGTTGAGTCGGTTCAGGCACAGGATCATCAGGTACTGATCCAAAGCTATGGCGAAGTTATGCCGTTGGAAACAACGCAATTGTCTGTTCAGGTTGCAGGAGAGGTCGTGTACTGGCACCCCAGCTTTGTAGCAGGTGGCGTAGTAGCTAAGGGCGATGTGTTGCTTAGCATTGAGAAAGACAACTACGAAGCTGCGGTACTGCAAGCGGAAGCCCAGTTAGCCAGTGCACAGGCTGCATTGATCGAAGAGCAGGCACAGGCTGAGGTAGCGGCAGATGAAGCCAAACGCTTCCCAAACAAAAAGCATACCGATCTGTTTTTACGCAAGCCTCAGGTAATGAGTGCCAAGGCTGCGGTTAAATCGGCCAAAGCAGCACTGATGCGTGCACAGCGTGACCTGGACAATTGTGACGTTGTCGCCCCATTCAATGGTTTAATTGTGTCTCGTGACGTAGGCCTGGGTCAGTTTGTCTCAACAGGCAGTGTTGTGGCGCAGCTGAATAACATTGAGCAAGCTGAAGTGGTGATCCCGATTGCTGGATTCGATTCTGTATTTTTGCCAGAAACAGTCAGCGGGACAAAAGCGACCATATTCAACAAAGGGGTGAGTGGTTTTTCTCGCGAAGCATACATTGATCGCGACTTGGGTACGGTAGACACTCAGACCCGAATGAGCAACCTGGTGGTGCGTATTGACGACCCATATGGTCTGAACAGCGATCAACCTAAAGTGAAGTTTGGTACCTATGTTCAGGTGAGCTTCCTGGGCAAAACCCTCAAGCAGATTTACCGTTTACCTCAGGAGCTGGTGAATAACCAAACCGTGTGGTTGTTAAATGACAATGCTGAACTGGAACCCAGACAAGTACAAGTTGTCCGCGAAGAAGGGGAGTATTTCCTGGTTGCAGATGGGTTGAGCAACAGTGACAAAGTGGTCGTGACTTTACCTGAATATCCACAGCGCGGTATGGCTGTAAAAGTGGCAGGGGCCGATCAGTCAAACACACAGGGCACCAGCCTGGAAAAGCTATAACGGCAGGGACGGACAATGAGTGAACAACATACACCCAGGCAAACAGGGCTAATCGCCTATTTTGCAAATAACTCGGTCGCTGCCAATCTGATGATGGGTTTTATCCTCATCATGGGGATCATCAGTTACTTTACGATCCAGCGGCAGATGTTTCCGAGCATTGAACTGAATCTGATCTCAGTTAATGCAACTTACCCAGGTGCTTCACCACAGGAAATCGAAGAGAGTATCCTGATTAAAGTCGAAGAAGCCCTTAAGGACGTGACGGAGATAGACAAAGCCGTTTATCGTTCGTTCCGCAACGGGGGGAGCGTTCAGCTGGAAATAGACACCAGCGCTGAGCTGGCCGATGTGGCCGATAAAGTGCGCTCGCGGGTCGATGGTATTGCCACTTTCCCGGCGTCGATGGAACCGATCCGAGTACAGCAAATTGAGTTTACACAGGATGTTGTGCAGATGGCGCTGGTAGCTGATCTGCCGTTAACGCAACTCAAGCCGTTGGCGAAAGAAGTTGAAGACGAGCTACTGCAATTGTCTAATATTTCTCTGGTTGATCGGAATACGCCTGAGTACGAAATTGCCATTGAAGTCGATCCAGATGCATTACGTCGTTACAACATGTCAATGCAAGAGGTGGCGGCTGCAATTAGCCGTTACTCAACCAATGTATCGGCAGGTCAGATCCGCACCAATGCTGGCCTGATCTCAGTGCGGGTCGAGAATCAGAAGTACCGCGGTAATGAGTTCCGCCGCATTCCGGTCAAGGTCGGCGCGAACGGCGCGAAAGTGCTGTTGCAGGATGTGGCTGAAATCAAAGACGCTTTTGTTGAAGGTGAGTTTTACTTCAGACTCAACGGGATCAATGCCGCGTATCTGTCGGTCAGGGCAACCAATGATCAAAACATGGTGCCAATTGCCAATACCATCCACTCTTATATTGAAGCAAAGAACAAGACCCTGCCAGAAGGGGTTGAACTGAAAGCCTTTGTTGATATGACCTACTATCTTGAAGCGCGTCTGGACATGATGAAAAAGAACATGTTCCAGGGGGCGATCCTGGTGGCCATTATGCTGACCATCTTCTTGCGCTTTAAACTGGCGTTCTGGGTGATGGTCGGTCTGCCTGTGTGTTTCCTGGGTGCAATCATGATGATGCCAGTGTTTGGGATCAGTATGAATATCGTCTCCCTGTTTGCGTTCATTATGGTTCTGGGGATCGTGGTCGATGATGCCATAGTCATAGGGGAAGCGGCCTATACGGAGATAGAACGTAAAGGACCGGGCGTGAATAATGTAGTGATCGGGGCTAAGCGGGTTGCCACGCCGGCCACCTTCGGCGTACTGACCACCATGGCCGTATTTGCGCCTATGGTGCTCTCAAGTGGACCCGAAGCGGCATTCTTTAAGTCTATCGCCATCGTTGTCATGTTGTGTCTGGCATTCAGCCTGATCGAGTCTAAATGGATCTTACCTGCGCATATTGGTCATACTAAATTCAAGCCTTTGCGTGAAGGCAGCTGGCGTGCCAAATTTAACAAACGCTTCTTCGAATTCGTTAATGGACCTTACCGTAACCTGGTCGAAAAATGTGTGCAATGGCGCTGGACCGTGCTGTGTGGGTTTATCGGTATGCTGGTATTGAGTGTGTCGCTGATCACCTCGAATCAGGTTCGCTTTGTTGCTATGCCTAAAGTGCCACACGATTATCCTATGGTGAAACTGACGCTAAACGACAATGCGTCGGACTCACAAACACTACAAGCGCTCAGCACCATTGAAAGAATGATGCTGGATGTTGAACAAGAGGTGGAGCGAGAGTTTGGTCAGGGTATGATCAAGGACATCATGGTATGGAACGAAGGGCGTACCGAGGGTAACGTACTGGCTGTTCTGGTTGAAGAGGAAGACCGCCCCTTTGATGCCTTTGAACTATCTCGTCGCTGGCGCGAAAATATGCCTGCTATCGCGGGTGTAAAGTCTTTGCTCGTCATTGATGATGTAAATGATGAAGGTCAGGGACAGGGTGAGTTCGGTTATCTGCTGTATGGTCCGGACATAGATATGCTCAACGCTGCGGGCCGACAGTTCATTGCAATGCTACAGCAGGAAAAAGGTCTGTTTGATGTGAGTTCCAGTATTGACCCTGAAAGTAAAGAGGTACAGCTGGCATTGAAGCAGGTTGCATATGATTTAGGACTGAGCCTGTCGGACATTGCTAACCAGGTGGGCATGAGCTTCTATGGTGGCGAAGCCCAGCGGGTGATCCGTGACGGCGAAGAAATCAAGGTTATGGTACGTTATCCACGACTGGACCGGGAGGCCTTCTCGTCACTGAAGCACACGGTCATCACAACACCTGAGGGCAAAGACGTTATGCTGGGTGATGTGGTTGAATTTGTTGAACGCCCGGGGGTGAGCTATATCCGTCGTGAAAACGGCTATCGTACTGTCTATATCTACGGCAATATTGATGAACAGGTTATTGAGCCAAACCAGGTCGTTGAAAACATCAATAAAAATCTGCTGCCAAAATTACTGGAGCAGTTCCCTGAGGTGAAAACCGAACTGGGTGGTGATATTGAAGAAGATCAGGCACAGGCTAATGAGCAGATGATGTTCTTTATTGCTGGTATGTTCATTGTTTACATCTTGCTGGCAGTCCCGCTTAAGAGTTATGGCCAGCCATTAATCATAATGTCTGTAATCCCGTTCAGCCTGGTCGGCGCTATTTGGGGACACTGGTTCTTTGGTTTGGATATGAGCATGATGTCGACTTATGGTCTGATCGCAGCGGCGGGTGTGGTTATCAATGACTCGCTGGTTATGACGGATTATGTGAATCAGGTACGCAAAGAAGGCGTAAAACTCAAAGACGCAGTTGTGGAAGCGGGTTGTGCGCGATTCCGTGCGATCACTTTGACCTCAATCACGACCTTCGCAGGTGTTATGCCGATTATCTTTGAAACCAGCCTGCAGGCGAAGTTTGTTATACCTATGGCGGTATCACTGGGCTTTGCAGTGCTGTTTGCAACGTTAATCACACTTATTCTGGTTCCTTGCCTGTATATCATTTTGCTTGATGTAAAAGCCCTGCTGATTAAGGTGTTTGCTTTCATCTTAGAAGTCTTCATTTTAATGTTAAACAGGCTAAAGCAATTGCTTAACCTTAACGTGGATAAGCGCCCGAGCTAATTGCACGCGTTGTGACAGACTGTTCAGAGGCCAGCATTTGCTGGCCTTTTTCTTTTACAGCTAGAATCTTGCGGCTCGCAGTGAATTAAATGACATCTCTGGCGTTTATTTGCTATGTTAAGGTCACAATGGTTTTTAACAAATTAGGAACAAGTGAGTGACCAAAACGCTGACCCCGCCCGTGGCTAAAAAAGTGCCACACATCATGACCCACCACCAGGATCAAAGGACAGACAATTACTACTGGATGCGTGACGATAATCGTCAGGACCAGCAGATATTGGACCATTTACATGCTGAAAACGCCTACTGTGAGGCGGTGATGGGCGAGCACAAAACATTGCAGGACCAGTTGTTTGAAGAAATGAAAGGTCGCATTGTCAAAGATGATAGTACGGTGCCGGTTAAGGACGGGCGTTTTTGGTATATGAGTGAGGTCAGTGGCGACGATGAATATTCGCGTCATTACCGTGGCAGCGATGAAGCCATGACTGACAAGCAATTACTGCTGGATGTCAACGCGCTCGCCACGGCTTATGAGTTTTATGAACTGGGTGATATCGCTGTTAGTCCAAATGACAATGTGCTGGCTTACAGTGAAGATACAGACGGCCGGCGCATTTATACTGTGCGTTTTAAAGACTTACAAAGCGGTGAGATGCTGAGTGACGTACTGACTGAAACCGAAGGGGAAGTGGTCTGGGCCAACGACAATAAAACCGTGTTCTACGTGCGTAAAGACTTGCAAACTCTGCTGGGCTATCAGGTTTATCGCCATGTATTAGGCACACCGCAAAGCGATGATCAACTGGTATATGAAGAGCAGGACCGTCAGTTTTATATGGGTCTGGGTAAAAGCCGCGATGAAAGCGAGATCTACATTCATCTGGCTGCTACGGAAACCACAGACATCCTGGCGTTGTCGGCCGATGAACCGCAAGGTCAGTTTGAGCGCTTACTGACCCGCACCACAGGCCACGAGTATGGCTTGGATAAACTGGGCGAGTATTACTATCTGGTCTCTAACCGGGAAGCCAAAAATTTCCGTCTGTTACGTGCGACCAAAGCGACGCTGGCCAATCCTGAACAGTGGCAAGAGTTGATTGCGCATCGCGAACAGGTGCTGCTTGAAGGTTTGGAACTGTTCCACAGTCATTATGTGGTGACGGAGCGAGAGCTGGGTCAGATCCGTTTTGTTGTACATGACTACGTGGGCAACAGTTATCAGCTTAAGTTTGATGATGCCTGCTTTTTTGCCGGATTGGGCTATAACCCCGAGCCAGAGGCCGAAACCGTTCGGATCTATTACTCAAGCCTGACAACCCCAAGCAGTGTTTATGACTTTGCGCTTGTCGGGGGTCAAAAGACCCTGAAGAAACAACAAAAAGTATTGGGTGACTTTAACCCTGACTATTATGCTTCTGAGCGATTACATATCCCTGTGCGTGATGGGGTCGAGGTACCGGTGTCATTGGTTTATCGCAAAGATAAGTTCAGTAAAGATGGCACTAACCCGCTGCTGCAATATGGATATGGTGCTTACGGCATCACCATAGATCCAAATTTCTCGACTAACACATTGAGCCTGCTGGACCGCGGCTTTGTGTATGCCATTGCGCATATTCGTGGTTCAGAGATGCTTGGCCGTAACTGGTATGAGCAAGGTAAAAAAGCGCATAAGCAAAATAGCTTTAATGACTTTGAAGACGTCACCCGGGCTTTGGTTGAGCAAGGATATGGTGCTGCGGACAAAGTGTTTGCCTCTGGCGGCAGTGCTGGCGGTCTGCTAATGGGGGCTGTGGTGAATCAGGCGCCAGAGTTATATCGTGGTATCGGTTGTCACGTGCCCTTTTTGGATGTGCTAACCACCATGCTGGACGAGAGCATTCCGCTAACGACCAACGAATATGATGAGTGGGGCAATCCGAACGATGAGGCGGACTACCGTACTATCTTAGCGTATTCACCCTATGACAACCTGCGCGCCGCTGACTATCCTAATATTCTGGTAACAACAGGACTGCATGATTCTCAGGTGCAATATTGGGAGCCAATGAAATGGGTGGCCAAATTGCGCGAACTGAAAACGGATAATAATCTGTTGTTGTTTAAAACCGATATGGATGCCGGGCATGGTGGCGCGTCGGGTCGCTTTAAAAGCTTGCACGAAAAGGCGCTTGAAATGGCCTTTTTCATTGGTTTACTCGCCCGTTAATTGAGCGCTTTGACACAGACTGATATAGATCAGTCTGTGTGCGGGTCACCTGGCATATCATGTGAAAAATAGACTTGGAGAGCAGGTATGTTTGCAGCACATGGAAAATGGCAAATTAATATTGCCCCGCCAGTGATTTTTGTGAATCTGATCGGTGCTTTTAACCGAGAAGGGGTTCGGGCGTTCGAGCAACAGGCAGTGACTGAAGTGTCATTCTTTCCTGCGGGGTCGCTGCAGCGAGTTGTGATCAATCTGGCTCAGTGTGAGCTGGCAACGTCGGACAGTATGGAGGCACTGCAAAGCTATTTCTCAGAAGTGGCGCAACGAGGTTATCAGGAAATCGATTTTATTGGTGTGAATGCCTTGTCTCGTCAGTTGCTGACGCGGTTGTGGCAGGAGCAGCCTGTGAAAGTGCTATTTTATCTTGATGCGGATGCTTATCTGATTCAGCACCCGCATTATCGTGATGCAGCACCCTGGCTGAGTGCATCGATGACTGAATGATAAAGTAAATGGAGAGGCTCAGCCCCTCCATTTTGCAAACTTTGTCAGCCTGTTAGGCTAAATAAGCTTTTAACATCCACACCAGTTTCTCTTGTTCTTTAATGTAGTCGCTCATCATTGCCGCGGTACCCTCATCACTTGCATCGCCAGCTTGTTCTAAAATGGCGCGCTGCATTTTTATCAGGGTGGTAAACCCGTCCAGCAGGTACTTCACCGCTTCCTGGCCATCACTGATCCCTTTGGCCTCGTTGATCTGGCTGTGCTCAAGATAATCACTGAAAGCATGCAGCGGCGTGCCTTCTATGGTCAGAATACGCTCCGCGATTTCATCTACTTGAAGCAAAAGTTGATTGTAAATCTCTTCAAACTTGACGTGCAGCTCAAAGAAATTTCGGCCTTTGATGTTCCAGTGGACACTGCGGGCGTTCATATATTGGATCTGATAACTACTTAACAGGATATTGAGGTTGCTTACTAACGCCTGACTCTTCTGGCTGTCTAATCCAATGCTGTTGCTCATAGTTTACTCCTGTATTGCGGTTAAAAAAGAAGACGCAAACAGGTTGCGTCTGAGTGATTCTTAGTGTGACTAAAAAGACGGCAGATGCCAAATGGGAAAAGTCGATTGCAGGCATCAACATTATTGAAGACAGCACCGTACTGACTGCGCCACACTGTTGGACAAAAGCTTATACAACAGCGGCTTAATCTGCACTTAATGATGCTTAAAGTTTGCCACTTTGATACTTGAGGCCATAACAACAACCACTAAGTTGATCTATCTCAAGCAGAAAATAGGTTGCTTTTTCACCGCTGTGGCAATTTGATTTAGGTCAAAATTCCCCCGGCTAAGGGGCGCATAATGGCTTCAGCAGGCGGAAGATGTGGATTGAACCGAGGTTATCTGAAACGCACATCTGAGCCATTCACTAAGTTTTTTTAGGCGTGTCAGAGCACAGTATACAGGTGCCACACCCAAGGAGCGTATCATGCAAGGTAAAACCCCTTCTCAACATAAATCTGAAATTGCTGTGGTTGTTATTGCACTACTGACGTTTGTGGTTGGTCTGGTCGGCCACCTGGCAGGTGCAAGTTACGCGAATTCAGACGCATTCGGCTATATTGCTGCGCCGATCCCCCTGATTGTCGGGATCATCGCATTGGTGGCTTACAAAATAGCAGCAAATGGCGATCACTGAGATCGCTGTAGTATCTCAACGATGTAGTTGAGCACAGTACGAGAGTAAATTAAGGTGGTATGGCTGAGACGAAAGATTTTGTGCTCGGCCATGCCTTTTAACTTAGTTTCATCCAGCAGCACAGTACCATCTGAGCGACTGCCTTTTTTCAGCAGCGGCATCAGGCCAATTGGCAGATCTCCGGCGATGCTGTATAACTTGGCTTTGAATGGCCAGTTATGCTGCTGACTGAGCAAGTATTCCACGCTGTTTCTGAGCACCATATCAAAACCATGGTCATGCATATGTTTGGCGATATAGCTGCCTTTGTGCGGGGTGCCCAGCGTGATGACTTTGCTGATAGCCTGACTGGCCTCAGACTGGTGGGTGAGGTAATCTCGGGCAACCAGTCCACCCATTGAGTGGCAAACCAGTGCTGCATCATGGCCCGCAACAAAGGCGTCTATCTGCGCAAAGATAGTCTGTTTGTCTGGCGTCAGCGTGTTATAGCTGAGGTTTAGGATCTCGAAGCCGAGCTTTTCCAGCCGCTCACACAGCGGGCGCATGACAAATCCTGACATATACAATCCATGTAAAACGACGACTCTGGTTACTGCCATTGTGCTTACCTCTTGTGCATCCGGGTGAGGTTATCCCTGCAATGTTTCCGGGATCAGATGCACACTGTGTTGTTCATCACTGAACCAGATTTCACCGTCCTGTACCGTGACTGTCAAGGCCATTGTGCGAGTTAGCATCTCAGCCATTACGCTGGTGGCGCTGTAAGGCAAGCTGATGACCTTAAGGTTCGTGTACTGGCGCAGTGTGTTCTGGTTTTTTTGCCACCATGGGCCCTGATTGTTCTCACCATAGGTATAAAGTACCACTTGTTTAGAACGATTGCTGGCTTTTTTAAGCCACTTTTCTTCGGGTAAACCCACACTGAGCCACAGTTCAATTTCATCACTGTAATTTTTCAGCCAGATATCCGGCTCATCTTCGACACATAAGCCCTTACTGAAACTGAGTCCGTCCTGATACTCCAGCGCAAACGCCAGCAGCCGCACCATCACACGCTGGGCGTTTTCCGATGGGTGTTGTGCCAAGGTAACACCGATGTCCTGATATACATGACGGTCCATATCGCTGAGCGAGAGATTGGCCTTTAAAATAGTTGATTTGAGTGCCATTGCCTGTCCAATAAAGCAAAAATGCCATTATATCGGTAATTGCCCAGTTTGTGCGGGGAAAGTGATGTGGATGTCCGCTAGCGACTATTCAGGTGGTAATGGAACAGACAGGCCTGAGCAAGCGCGCAGCCGGGCAATAGCCATGGCCCGTTGTAGATAAGAGTGAGAAGTAAAACAGCCCCAGGCAGAGTTGCGTAGTACAAAAGGTGACCCTGGGTATAGCGGCTGCACAGCCAGTGAACCGGCAAACCGATGACGAGCCAGCCGACCAAAGAGAAAGCAAGGTAAAACGCGGATAATAAAGCGAAACTGGTAAGCAAACCCACCATTTTCATTGGGCTGAGTAAATCATCAACCATCAGGGTCGCCATACCCAGCAAGAGCAGCAGGCCGGTGTAAAAAACACTTTTTACCGCTGCACTGTCCCAGTTACTGTTCAAAATACATACTCCTTACTGCCCAGAGATGTGTGGCTGCTTATTCTATCCCCAATATCGCGGTTTATAGTACACTATGCGTTATTCATGTGTCGCGCGGCTGGGCAAACTAAATAGTGTGTTTTTCGAGCCATTGAACCAGACACAAGCAGATTTAATAAGGTAGAAAACGATGAGCAGAACAGGTATCCAGTGGTTTCCCGGACATATGAACAAGGCGCGCAATGAGATCAAAGAGATCATGCCGCAGATGGATGTGATTATTGAGGTACTGGACGCCCGCATTCCTTACAGCAGTGAAAACCCTATGGTCGCGCAGCTGCGTGGTGATAAGCCGGTCATCAAAATTCTGAACAAAGCTGATCTGGCCGATCCCGAGCTGACACAGGCCTGGATGGACTATTTTGAACGTGAAGATGGGGTGAAAACCCTGGCATTTGGCCATGATAAAGGCAATGACGTTCAGCGTATTAACGCGTTATGTAAAAAGTTGGCGCCGCATAAAGTCGGTCAGGATAAGCAGCTTAAGGCCATGATCATGGGTATTCCCAATGTCGGCAAATCGACACTGATCAATATTCTGGCAGGGCGTATCGTCGCGAAAACGGGCAATGAACCCGCGGTGACGAAAGCCCAGCAGCGCATTAAGCTCGAAGACGGCATTATGCTGTACGATACACCGGGCATGTTATGGCCAAAAGTTGAAAATGAAAACTCGGGCTATCGCCTGGCTGCAACCGGAGCTATTCGTGATACTGCAATCAACTATGAAGAAGTAGCCAGTTACACTGCCGAATATCTGCTGCAGGCATATCCACAGCTTTTACAGGCTCGATATAAAATTGACGAGTTGCCTGAGTGTGACTGGACCTTTATTGAAATGGCCGGGAGAAAGCGAGGGTGTATTCGTGGCGGCAACCAGGTGGATACGCACAAAATGTCGGAGATCCTGATCAACGAGCTCCGCGATGCCATCATAGGTCGCATCACCATGGAAACACCGCAAATGCGTGATGAAGAGGAAGAAATGGTTGCGCAACTGCGTCAGGCGGCAGAAGCGAAAAAGGCGGCCAAAGAGGAAGAAAAACGCCAGCGTCGTGCTCGTGCGCGTAAAAACCGTCGTTAATTCGTGGGTTGAATAAAAAAATCAGGCATAAAAAAAGCCCGGGGCAGGGCTTTTTGATTTCATATCTACCGTCACCGATATGAGCAATGTAGCAAGTAAAATGTGAGTTGGTTGCCTGTGAGCCACATTAAGGGGCGTTAATGTTTTTCACCTGCAACCAGAGCTTTTTGCGTAAGCAACACGTATTTCTGAGTCGAGAAACAAACTGAGTACTACAACAAATTGAGCCGTCAACCTCTCTTTGTTGATAATGATTATCAGTTAGATCCAATCAAGTGTCAATACCTATTTGAAATTAATTCTCATTTGCGTTTTGGTGGTTGGATCATCAAGCCGCAAATTTCAGGCATAAAAAAAGCCCTGAGCAGGGCTTTTTATGTTCATATCTACCGTCACCGATATGAGCAATGTAGCAAGTAAAATAGTAAGTTGGTTGCCTGTGAACCACATTAAGGGGCGTTAATGTTATTCACCTGCAACCTGTGCAATTAACGTGTGCATCACGTGTTTCAGGGTCGAGAAACAAAATACGTACTGCAACAAAGTGAGCCGTCAATCCCGCTTTGTTGAGAGTGATTATCAGTTAGATCTGTGTGCCTGTCAATTATTTTTTGAAAATAATTCTCATTTAGTTTGGTGTTTCCAAATTAAGCGTAGCTCGTCGCCATACTACCTTTCATGGCAGTGTTCTTTGTGATGTGTTTGTGGAAACCTAGTCTGTTTTTAGACCGGAAATGAAAAAAGCCCTGAGGAGGGCTTTTTGAGTTCATATCTACCGTCACCGATATGAGCAATGTAGCAAGTAAAATATAAGGTGGTTGTTGAGTTACACCAAGGGGCGTCAATGTAACTCATGAACAACCAGTGCTGTTATCGTGCGCAACACGCGTTTCAGGGTCGAGAAACAATTAGAGTAACAAAATGAACCGTCACATCACCTTGTTGAGATTGATTATCAATTAGATTTGGGGGCCTGTCAATATGTTTTTGAAAATAATTCTCATTTATGTTTTTTGTTTTTGAATGGGGCTGTGCGACTTTCCTTGTGAGGGTTAAGTTGCACCATATTAATGTCGTGAATTTATTAATTTACTCATATTTTACGCCTTGTTTGCTTTTTTGTTGGTGATATGATCAAAAGTATTGAAAAGTATAACAAAAACAAAAAGGAGTTTTAGATGCAGGGTTTGAATGCTGCAATACTGGTGCTGAGCGCTGTGAGCGTCCCGGCTTGGGCAAAGCAGGTTGTTGTTGAGGTGCCAGTGGGTTTCTCTTTCAATGCACAGGGTCACACTTTTTATGTGGATATGCTCCATACGAACTATAAGGTCTTACCCTTTAAACTACGTTTTTGGTCTGACTGTACCCAGGCGTGTGATAAACGTCAGGTGCAAAGAGCGATAGTACGTGAGTTTGAAGCCCAATTGCGGTCCGATACAATAAATGCACTACCTTCCAGGACCTGGTCTTGTGAAGATACATCCGGATGTGAGTACCGGGGAAAGCAGATCAGGGTGTTGTTTGATACTCTGTTTTCTGTTGAACAATTTTCACGGTTTGATTTACCCGTGTTTGACCTTAGGTTGTCCTATAATCGGCAGGATTCAGGCATACTCATGCCGAACGGTGCCTTTAATGTAGATGAGGGTCATAACTTTCTGATAAATGAAAACTTTGTTTTTACTCAGCTTGGTCCGTCGACTTTTCAGGTGCACTATAAAACCGATAGAAATGATATTGATCAGCAAGAAGACGAGCAACAACTGCTGGCACACGTTGAAAAAATGGCCTATCAGTGTACTGAGCAAGTGAGCGGGGCACTGCCCGAGCTAGAGGTGACACTGACGTGCCACCATAATGCCCAATAGCTGTCAGGTGACAGGACTTGCAACATGGTCAACCCCCGTTAAAGATAACCGTATTAAAAAACAAGGAATGAAATTATGGAGTCTCATTTTACGCCTTATGCACTGGCCGCGTGTCTGGTATTACCTGCCGCAGCACACGCCTCTTTCGATGTCAAAGCCAGCTGGCTGCTTTCCACTCTCAGGGCCACACAATTTATGTCGAGTTCTCACCTTCAACACAGAGTTATCAACATGTGAACTTACGATTTTGGGCAGACTGCCAGGCGCAGTGTGATAACCGCCGTTTTCAACGGCAGATGGTGCGTGACTTTGAACTGGCAATGCCACGCGTTCAGTTTACAACAAGGAACAAAGATCAGCTATTATCCTGCCAGGATGGTGAAAGGTGTACATCCAAGTCTCAGAGCATAGCTAAAACACTGGAAATAGATGTCACACTGGAAGAACTTGAGCGCTATGACCTAAGAGTATTTGATCTTGTTGTTATCGGGTCTACATCTGAGTCTGGCGCGGTGATACCACAAAGTGTGTGTAACCTAGATGCCATATGTACTCCAAATGACAACTTCCACTTTACCACGCTCAGCCCCGGCGTTTTCTCGGTCACTTATCAGGTCAACAAACAGGATGCAGATGAGCTTGATGACGAACAGAAACTGCGCGAGTTTACACAAAAAGCGAATTATCAGTGCACAGAGCAGACGAAAACTATGGCGTCGCATGTACAGGTGACATTGACATGCGAGCATCTGGGTGAGCAAAGGCGCGGGCTTAGTGTGCTTGCAGCCAGTAATAGTAGTCGGTGGCATCGTGAATATCGACACGCTGCTGCGCGGCTTCCAGTTCGTCAATGACCTGGTGTAAATGTGTCGGGTTTTCCCAGGTTTCACTGACATCCACGCCCAGTCTCACCGAAAATGTGGATGAGGCCAGTGCACGCTCAGTAACGGTCGCATTTAATATAGAAGTGCTGTTATCCCGCTCGTAGGCCATAATTGAATTACTATCTAACACCTCACTCAGCGCCGCAAAAAAGGCGGCGCCCTGATCTGGCCAATCAATTTTGGCTGAGCTGTCATACCAGGTGGGAATATCGGCATGCAGCTTTAACTGCGCCATCCCTTGATTATCCAGCTGCGCTCTGATTGCTTTAAATGTATCAATGAGCTGCCACAACAACGCCTGGCGAGACTGGGGCGTGCCTTGCTTCCATTCAGTCAGTGCATGGGGCTCAATATCCAGGTGAAGCGCCGTAAATTCAGCATGAGGCGCAGCATTGTGCTGGTAGTCGATAAAACGGGTCTGTAATTTACTCAGCATCTTGCTGTGGTTGTTTGGAAAAACCCAGGTGTTTTGTGCCATCAGATAGTGTGACTGAATCCCCTGTGTTGCAAGTGTTTGATTCCACTGTGCGACGGCCTGAGGGTGAGTCGATGTATATTGCCCATAGGAACCATAGACAACAGCAATACTCTGTTGCTGCAGTAAATCAATCAAGGTTTGTTGTTCAGATTGTGCGGTGATCATAGAGGAAGCACCCAGCGGGTCGCCCCCTTTTTTCCATAGCCAGGTTGCGCGTTCAGATGCCTGAATGGCAACACTGGTCATGAGTGCCAGTATCGAACCAAGAAAGATGTGGCGCTTAGGCATTGTTAGACTCCTTATTGATTGTTTTACCGTCGACAGTATGTGTCAGACATATTCCATGATGGGTGCTCGATCCCAGTGCCAAATTGCCGTATAACTAACCTTAAATAACAAAAAATAAACAGGATATTTATGCTAAGTTTGCTTGGCTTAATTGGTGCTTTGGCATTACTGATAGGCCTTACCCTGCGCGGGGTCAACTTGTTTATCGCTGCGCCCTTGTGTGCATTGATTGTGGCCCTGACCAGTGATATTGCCATTTTCAATGGCACCTCAGGACAACCCTTTGTGTCTCTTTATATGGCCGGATTTGCCGGATTTTTGCAAGCCTGGTTTTTAATGTTTCTGCTGGGCTCTTTGTTTGGCAAGTTCATGGAAGACACCGGGGCGGCTGATGCCATTGCCCATTACGTGATAGGCAAAATCGGCATGAAATACGCGGTACTTGCCGTGGTACTGGCGTGTGCGCTGCTGACTTACGGCGGTGTCAGTGTGTTTATCGTGGCTTTTTCTGTTTATCCGATGGCTTTGAGTTTGTTTAAAGATGCGAATTTGCCTCGGCGCTTTATCCCTGCCGTACTGGCCTTTGGCTCCGTGACCTTTACGATGACCTCAGCCGGCTCACCTGAAATTCAAAACTGGATCCCCATCAAGTACCTGGGTACATCGCCCTATGCAGCCTGGCAGGAGAGTCTGGTGGTAGCCATCTTTATGGCGGGATTAGGTTATATGCTGTTGAGTTGGATGATCCGTCGCGCAGTGGCGAACGGTGAGAGTTTTGTAGCCCGCCAGGATGATCCCGAGCAGGTTCAGAGACGCTTGCCGCATCCAATCACGGGTTTATTGCCTTTACTGGTCGTGCTTATATTGTCCTTTACCTTGCATGGTGCACTGCAACAAAACGCGCTGATCGTTGCTCTGCTGGGGGGAGTACTCACTATTTTAGCGATTAATTTTAAGCACTTTCGCGATTTATCTCAGGCGGTCAATCTTGGCACCACTGGCGCTTTGGTGGCAATCGGGAATACGGCTGCGGTGGTGGGCTTTGGCGCGGTAGCCAAAGGCACGCCAGCGTTTAATGAAGCTGTTGCCCTGATGACCAGTATCCCCGGCAATGAATTGCTTGGCGCTGCCATTGCGGTGAGTGTAATCGCGGCACTGACAGGATCGGCGTCGGGCGGGCAAGCCATTGCGCTACCACTGGTTGCGCCACATTATCTGGACTTAGGCGTCGATGCCAATCAGCTGCATCGGGTGGTGGCTATCAGCTCTGGGGCGCTCGATACCTTGCCACACAATGGGTATGTTGTGACGACCGTACGGGCAATTTGCGGGGAGAAGCATCAGGATGCGTACTGGCCATTAGCGGTACTGACGGTGCTGGTTCCATTATTGGGTGTGGGGCTTATTCTCGGGCTATTTATTTGGTTTTAAATGACTTGCAGGCAGGCGCTTTTGCCTGAACAGTATTGAGTCGTTTAGCCCCTGATTTGGGAAAGCAGGAGCAGAGTAAGCAGGTCATTTAAGTCATGAAAATGGCCGCTTATTTACGCCATTCGCGGGGTTTTTATTACCCATTAAAACAGAGGCAGCCTTTATCTGACGGTGTTTTGGAGCATACAAAAGCCCCATAAGCAAAATACATTCCACGATAAACCACTTTTTTCTCAAATTGATTGCATTTTAGACGACTTGAAGGATGATGTTCGCCTAAAGAGGTGATATACTCCCGCCGAATAATTTTTCTACTTTAAATAGAGTAAAACAATGGCAGATTTATCGAAATACAGAAACATTGGTATTTTCGCGCACGTTGATGCGGGTAAAACTACCACCACTGAGCGTATTCTAAAGCTTACTGGTAAAATCCACAAAACGGGTGAAGTACATGACGGTGAGTCTACTACTGACTTCATGGAGCAGGAAGCTGAGCGTGGTATTACAATCCAATCAGCAGCGGTAACTTGTGAGTGGAAAGGCCACCGTTTAAACGTTATCGATACTCCTGGACACGTTGACTTCACAGTTGAAGTATATCGTTCACTGAAAGTACTTGACGGTGGTATCGGTGTATTCTGTGGATCTGGCGGTGTTGAGCCTCAGTCAGAAACTAACTGGCGTTATGCGAACGAGTCAGAAGTTGCTCGTGTTATCTTCGTAAACAAGCTGGACCGTATGGGTGCAGACTTCTACCGCGTAGTTGGTCAGGTTGAGAAAGTACTTGCTGCTAACCCGCTGGTTATGACTCTGCCTATCGGTATCGAAGACGAGTTCTGTGGTGTTGTAGACGTACTTGAAAAGAAAGCGTACGTTTGGGACGAGACTGGTCTTCCAGAAAACTACGAAATCAAAGACGTTCCTGCAGACATGGTTGACAAAGTTGAAGAATACCATGAAATGCTGATCGAAACTGCGGTTGAGCAAGACGACGACCTGATGGAAGCGTACATGGAAGGTGAAATGCCTTCTCTTGAGCAAATCAAAGCATGTATCCGTAAAGGTACTCGCGAGCTGGCGTTCTTCCCAACTTACTGTGGTTCTGCGTTCAAAAACAAAGGTATGCAGCTGGTACTAGACGCGGTTGTAGATTACCTACCTGCGCCTACAGAAGTTGACCCTCAGCCTCTGACTGACAAAGAAACAGGTGAGCCTACTGGTGAAGTAGCAACTGTTTCTGCAGATGAGCCGCTTAAAGCGCTTGCGTTTAAGATCATGGATGACCGTTTCGGCGCCCTGACCTTTATCCGTATCTACTCTGGTCGCATGAAAAAAGGTGACACAGTACTTAACTCTGCAACTGGTAAAACAGAGCGTATCGGCCGTATGGTTGAGATGCAGGCAGACGAGCGTAACGAACTGACTGAAGCACAAGCGGGTGACATCATCGCGGTTGTAGGCATGAAGAACGTTCAAACTGGTCACACTCTATGTGATCCTAAGCACGAATGTACACTTGAAGCGATGATCTTCCCTGATCCGGTAATCTCTATCGCGGTAGCACCTAAAGACAAAGGTGGTAACGAGAAGATGGGTATCGCGATTGGTAAGATGGTTGCAGAAGATCCGTCATTCCAGGTTGAAACTGACGAAGATTCAGGCGAAACCATCCTGAAAGGTATGGGTGAACTTCACCTGGACATCAAAGTTGACATCCTTAAGCGTACTTACGGTGTTGAACTAATCGTTGGTCAGCCTCAGGTTGCTTACCGTGAAACTATCACGCAAGAAGTTGAAGATAGCTACACGCACAAGAAGCAGTCTGGTGGTTCTGGTCAGTTCGGTAAGATCGACTACCGCATCAAGCCTGGTGAGCCTAACTCTGGCTACACTTTCTCATCTTCAGTTGTTGGTGGTAACGTTCCTAAGGAATTCTGGCCAGCAGTTGAGAAAGGCTTCAAGATGATGATGGACGAAGGTGTTCTGGCTGGCTTCCCAGTACTAGACGTTGAAGTTGAGCTGTTCGACGGTGGTTTCCACGCAGTTGACTCATCAGCAATCGCGTTCGAAATCGCAGCGAAAGGCGCATTCCGTCAGTCAATCCCTAAAGCAGGTCCTCAGCTTCTTGAGCCTGTGATGAAGGTTGACGTGTTCACTCCAGAAGACAACGTAGGTGACGTAATCGGTGACCTTAACCGTCGTCGTGGTATGATCAAAGACCAGGAAGCTGGCGCAACTGGCGTACGTATCAAAGGTGAAGTACCACTATCTGAAATGTTCGGATACATTGGTCACCTGCGTACTATCACGTCTGGTCGTGGTCAGTTCTCAATGGAATTCTCTCACTATGCACCTTGCCCGGCAAACGTTGCTGACGCAGTAATTGCAGCAGAGAAAGAGAAAAAAGCTGCTAAGTAATTAGTTGACTGATTTCTGAAAAAAGGCCGCATTTGCGGCCTTTTTAATGCTTGTTACTGTAAGATGCGGCGTGTTAAATCCCGTGGCGCCAAAACTCTCCTTATCACTCATCTAAATAGTTCGCATGCTACTTAGGCACAAATATAAATAAAATCATACCCCGACCCTGCGTGGAAATTAATCGCTAATTATTGCTAAAAATAACACAAACGGACTTGATTTAGGAACTCTGCAACTTTATCATTAGAACTCAGATTCTGTTGATTCTGCCTGTAATTGAGTAAAATTGGGAGGTACTCATGAGAACCATAGATTTGGATATCAGCTGGTTTGCCGTGTTAGCCACGTTATGTGGTATTTCATTGTGTTATGGGATGATGACATTGGTGGCCCTAAATGGGATTGCGTCGTCATTGATGGTTTTAGCGTTATTGGTTGTTGCATTGGTTGTAGTGACGACACTCACCAATAAGCGCTTTGTACATATCGATAAAGCAGGAATTTGCTATCGTACATGGATGAAAACACAGTATGTGCATGCAGATGAAATAGTATCACTCGAGCGACAAAAGCTGGGTCCGTTGCGTTGTTTAAGGGTTGTGCTTAGTAACAACCGAAAATTAGCATTTCCCTACTGGTCTATTGATGATGCTGAGCTGCAAAAAGCTGCTCAGCTGCTATCTGTACCGGTATTGGAAAGCAGCAACCAAGTTAAAGCTTGAACATACCAAATCACCACACAAGGTGACCTGGTGTAAAAACTGAGAGCAAACAAAAAATGCGCCTTCTGGCGCATTTTTTCTATTTTTATAGTACAGACTTAACCTGATGATTCAGTCTGTCTATCTATTTACAGTGACTGGTTACTTAGTGCGACGACGCAGTAATGCCAGAGGCGCTGCTAACAGTGCCAGCCAGCCGAAACTACCTGAATCATCATCGTCGTTGTCATCGCCTTGTTTGACGTCTCTGACATTGACAACCACTTCAACCGCCTCTGACAGGTTACCTGCACTGTCCTGCGCCTGAACCATGAATTCGATACGATTATCGTATTCATAGTCTAACTCACCTGCTACAAGCAGCTGACCTGATGCGTTTACTGTGATGACATTGGTGCCAGTGACAATAAAGCGTTCTACAGGCGTGACCGCCGAATCTGCATCAGAGAAGTCCAGCATACCAATAACTGTTTGTAATTGTGTATTCTCATCAACAGTGAAGCGCTGACCTTCAGCAATGACCGGGCGAGGATCGACCGGCGGTTCGCCTGCAACGGTTTTCACTTCGATGATCACTGGGTCGTGATCTGATGCTCGATAAGCGTGCTCGGCATACAGCTCAGCGATTTGTGCGTCGGTACGGTATTCCGTATTGTAATCCAGCATACGTGGCTCATCGGCATTGATGTGCCAATCTGTTGCATCGGTTACTTTGCTCAGCAAAGACTGAGAAGCAACGGCATGGTCCAGACTGCCCAGACGACCAGAGTAGTTGTAAGAATAGCCCAGCGTATTGCTATCCAGGTGCGTTATGACGTTGCTCAGGCCTTTGTCTTCGAATGCGCGCATTGGATCTTCCATTGCGTACGCATTCATGTCGCCAACCAGAATCACATCAGCATCGTCGTTACCGGTAGGGTTAGTTGCAAGCCAATCTGCGAATGCATTGGCGCCTTCGGTACGGATAGCGTTCCAACAACCCTGACCGTCGCCCTGATCTGCATTGTCACCCTCTGCACTACCACAGCCTTTAGATTTCAGGTGCGCAACCGCAACCGTGAATTCTTCGTTGTTGTCTAGCTTACGGAAGCTCTGTGCTGTTGGTGGGCGGTTGCTATAGTCAAATGGCGCTGCAGTGGTAAAGCTGGCTGTGCCCGCTTCTTCAACCGTGTCAGTACGATAGATAATACCGGTTGTAATGTCGTCTGTACCAATCTGAGAGGCGTTAAAGTCGACATAGGCATAGGTGTGCTCAGATTCAGCATTAATGGCTTTCACCAGATCTGCGACTGCGCTATGCTCGCCGAAACCGTCGTTTTCTAGTTCCATCAGACCTACCACGTCTGCATCCAGTGCCGTAATTGCAGAGACCAGTTTCGCTTCCTGACGCACCAGCTCTTCAGCTGTATCTGCACCACGAGGAGTCGGGAAGCCACCACCTTGACCGTCGCCATTGAAATAGTTCAATACGTTGAAGCTGGCAATACGCAGATCGCCTTCACCTTTGAGCTCAGGTGCTTCAGTACGCTCATTGGTGTTGTTGAAAGTCGGCGCTTTAGTTGGGTTTAGGCGATACTTGCCAAAACTATAGGCAATAACCCCTTCCAGATTAGTGACTGTGTCACCCAGGCGGATTGTTTTATAGGCATCCAGACCTGTGCTTGGGTAAGGGATCACTTCTGGATTCTGAACAGTAGAGCCATCGTCCATTAGCAGGAATTTTTTGGTGTTTTCAGCTTCTAATGCGTTGGCTGCATCGCCAGGCAGTGCCACCTGTGTGCCCTGGTAAAGACGCTCTGTTGCCAGGCCAACTTCACCATAACGGCCCAGATTGTATGTATCCGCAACGACCATATCCTGAGACAGGCTAACCAGCATGCCTTCAACCGCTTCCAGATCGCTTACTTCTTTTACAGGCAGAGTCAGCATCTGTGCCTGAACATCGGCGCTGCCGCATACTTCAAGTTGCGTGACATTGCCTAATTGCGTTGCGTTGTAGAATTCCTGAACGGTACCTTGTACGCGAACCTGGTCGCCTACTTTAACATCGACATCTTTGTAGTATACAAACAGACCTTCTGAGGTCGTACTGTCTTCGTCCATATCCGCTGCCAGTGACTGGACAAAGAAGCCTTTGAGCTGGTTGTCTTCTTGAAGATCAGCAGTCACAACGGCTTCAATGGTCACAACCTGATCTTTTAGCGGGCTTTCATCTGTGTTGCCCTGAATTTCATTAATTTTTGTACTTGCGTCGCCACAGACCAAAGGCTCTGGCTTATCATCGCCATCACCACCGCCGGTGTCGCCATTGTGGCTACCCAGGCCACTGAAATCGTCTTTATCGAACTGTACCCACTCGGCGCTAGGATCAAACTCAGCATCAAAGGCGGTACGGCCTGTCTTTACTTCGATATTGCGGCGCAGTGTTTTATCTTGGGTTGCAACGCCGTTGTTTTCCCATTTACTGCCCGGGTCAAAGCCAACCTGGCCGAAGCTGTCCACAACAGTATCGCCATTGCGCAGCACAATTGCGTCGTCGCCATTGTACCAGCTGCCGCCAATAGTTAGCTGCGCAGCGTTGAGTACAGTATCGACTGCACTGCTGTTGGCGATTACATAGGTACCGCCTGCAGCAATTTCGCCGCTTAGCTCAATCGTATTAGAGGGATCGGTACCCCCATTTGAATAATAACTCAGCGTGTAGCCATCGAGTGATATTGCGTTTTCTGAAGTATTGAAAAGCTCAACTGCTTTGTTGTTTGAGCTGCCTTCAATGTACTCTGACATGATGACCTGAGCCTGCACAGGGGCAGTTGCTGCGGCCACAAGAAGTGCCAGTGGAGTGAATTTTGTTTTTATCATGTTTTTTCCCGTGTGTAGTTTAAACCCAAATGGGTACATAAGCTTACGGGGGCTATGTTACACAAAAATGACACAATGTTAATCAGAAAAATGCAAAAAAGGAGCAATTTATTGCTCCTTTTTTAATAATTACCTATTATTTATTTATCATTCAACCAGATAGCGGCTTGCTTTGCGAAATAGGTCAAAATGCCATCGGCACCGGCACGTTTAAAGGCGAGTAATGACTCCATAATGGTTGGCTTTTCTGCCAGCCAGCCGTTGTCAATCGCAGCTTTATGCATGGCATATTCGCCACTGACCTGGTAAGCAAAAGTGGGTACACCAAACTCATCTTTAACACGACGTACGACGTCCAGGTAGGGCATACCCGGTTTAACCATGACCATGTCGGCACCTTCTTGCAGATCGAGTGCAACTTCGCGCAGTGCCTCATCTGAATTGGCCGGATCCATCTGATAGGTTTTCTTATCTGCCCCTTTAAGGTTGCCTGCTGAACCGACCGCATCACGGAACGGGCCGTAATAGCTGGAGGCATATTTGGCGGAGTAAGCCATAATGCGGGTGTGGATATGTCCGGCTTCTTCCAGTGCATCGCGAATGGCGCCAATGCGTCCATCCATCATGTCTGACGGGGCGACAATATCAGCACCGGCATCGGCATGAGACAGCGCCTGCTTAACCAGTATCTCCGTCGTGATGTCATTGATCACATAGCCTTCATCATCGATGATGCCATCCTGGCCATGGGTGGTGAACGGGTCCAGTGCCACATCGGTGATCACTCCCAGTTCGGGGCATTCACTTTTCAGGGCGCGTACGGTCCGTTGAGCAAGCCCTTCGGGGTTATAGGCTTCTTCAGCGTGTAAGGATTTTTTGTCGGCCGGCGTAACCGGAAAAATCGCAATGGCTGGAACGCCTAACGCTACCAGTTCTTTTGCTTCTTCTACCAATAAATCAATCGACAGGCGCTCAATGCCTGGCATAGAAGGAATGGCTTCTTTGCGGTTCTTGCCTTCCAGAACGAATACCGGATAGATCAGATCGTTTACCGTCAGTGTGTTTTCACACATCATACGGCGAGAAAAGTCGTTTTTGCGCATACGACGCATGCGCGTATAAGGAAAAAGATCCAGTCCTGACTGAGCCACGTTAAGTCTCCTGCTTAGGTTGGTAAATACAGATCCGATTGCGGCCTTGCTGTTTGGCCATATACAGGCCCTTATCAGCCAAATCGGTAAATAGAGTGGGGTTGCCGGTGTCCTGTGCAATGGCACTGTAAACCCCTGCACTGGTAGTAAATTTAATATGGTGGCCAGCCACTTTTAGCTCATGTGCTTCAGTCGCCAGTCGGATCTGCTCAGCCAGTTCCAGGGCGCCGTCCTGTGAGGTGTTGGGCAGCAGGATCACAAACTCTTCGCCACCATAGCGAAAGACCTCATCATGGGGTCTTTTCAGATGTTGTTCTATCAGGCGCGCAAAGGCACAAATGGTGTGGTCGCCAGCCAGGTGCCCGTAGTTATCGTTGACCTTCTTGAAGAAGTCGATGTCCAGGATGATCAGGCTCAGGGTGGTTTGCTCTCGACGCGAGCGACGAACTTCCATCATCAGGCGCTTATCAAAGTAGCGGCGGTTTTTCACTTTAGTCATGGGATCTTCCATGTTGAGCTTTTCAAGCTCATGGTTCTTTTCTTCGAGCTCCCGAAGTGTGACCTGTAGTTCAAAAGTTCGCTCGTCTATGCTGTTTTCCAGTTCCTGCTGTGCCTGTTCCTGTAGTTTCAGTTTCTCCTTGAGCAGAGCGTCCTCAGCCTGAGTGCGGGCCAACTTATGTTGTTGAGCCTTAATGTGCTTTTCGCGCTCAAGTATAAACTGGCGGGTCAGAACGAAACTGAGGTAGAGGCTCAGGATCAGATAGCAAACATAGGTCACCGGGCGGTCCAGCTGTGCACCGCCAAAGACACCCAACTCAAAGCCAAATTGATAACTCAGCGTGACCAGCATGATGGTGTAAATCAGTATCGCGGTCATTTTGGTTGTGCGACGATACCGGCTTCGCATTGTACAAAGGATATAGCCCAGCACCAAAGTAAGTGCCATACCATAAGCTGCAAAGGTGGCCACAGGTAATGGCAGCAGCTGGCTGAGCAAAGTCATTATCACACCCAGGATCAGCAACTGGGTCAGTTTACGGTCGTGTTTTGCCTGTAGCAGATTGGGCAATGCTTTGCTGCGCTGGATAGGGATCAGAGCCAGTGTCGACAGCATCACCAGCAGGCTTTGCCCATATTGCTGTAGCCAGACATTGTCTCCGTACAGGTAGCGATAGCTAAATCCATAGAGGTGCACAATCAGCAACCAGAACAGCCCAATGATCACAGTACCATGTAAAAAGTAACGCCGGCGGGTAAAGCTATATAAGGTGACATTAATGGCAATCATGGCCAGGATAAATCCGGCTAAAATACCGTAAAGCAGATTAAACTTGCTCTTATACTTTAAGTATTCTATCGGATGCCAAAGGCTTAGCGGCGCATTCAGAGTGCCATGATGGCTGATCTTCAAGTACACCTGACTATGACTGTGGGCCGGCAGCTCCAGGGGGATCAACTGCGCTTCATGTTTAATCGGGCGCTGCAAGAGCGGGAGTGCATCGCCCAGTGCCAGGGTGAGAAAAGATGCCTCATCATGGCGGATATAGGCGGTGATCTTGTCCAATAAGTTGTTATCTATGCTCAGTAGCAAAGGTACTTCAATGGAGCCTGGGTTATGCAAGGTAACTCGGATCCAGGCATGGGTGTCAGCTGGCGGTTTTAGGGGGTGATATTGACCGGCCTGCCACTGTGGTTGACTAAGCAGTAAAGCCTGAATATTTTCTGCCTGGTTGTAGGTGTATTGATACGAGAGCGATTGGTGTTGCTTAAACTCAGCTGAAACCTCCAGTGCCTGAGTGGCGCCTGACAGCAGCATCATGAGTAACACCAAACGCCACAGCATTAGCCGGTTATCCCTTTAGCTAAAAACAGGGTTCTGAAATTGTCACAAGTTTGTTGCGCCAGCTGCGATACGGAGATGTCCTTGAGCGCGGCAACATGGTGTGCGATCTCAGGCAGGTACGCGGGTTCATTACGCCGTGATTTTGGTTTAGGCTTTAATGTCCGAGGGAGCAAAAATGGCGCATCGGTTTCCAGCAGGATCCGATCTTCGGGTATGTAACGTACCAGCTCTCGTAAGGTTTCTCCTCGTCGCTCGTCACATAACCAGCCAGTCAGGCCAATCATGAGACCATAATCCAGGTAATGACGCAGTGCGCGTTTATCGCCTGTAAAGCAATGCAATACACCGCGCAAAGAAAATTCATCCAGCATCGCGCTGAATGTGTCAAAGGCGTCACGCTCGTGCAAATAAACAGGCATATCCAGCGCCTGAGCCAGTTCCAGTTGTACCCCGCAGATCAGTTGCTGAACCGGACGCGGAGAGTAGTCGCGGTTGAAGTCGAGTCCGCACTCGCCGATGGCCACAACTCTGTCCTGTGCGGCCAGGTTGCGCAATTGCGCAATAAAATCGTCCGGTACGTCTTTGGCGTCATGAGGGTGAACTCCCGCAGTGGCATATTGACCATACTGCTTTGCCAGAGCCAGACTGTGTTCACTGCTTTGTAAATCGCAGCCAATCAACAGCATAGACTCTACACCCTGACTGGTAGCCCGGGTCACAATCGCGTCACGCTCGGCTTCAAACTGTGTACTGGTCAGGTTGACACCGGCATCTATTAACGTATGCATTTAGTCGATTCTTCTCACTTTAATTGTGCGGTTTGAGCCCACTTTCTGCATGATAAAGGAGTTGAAGGAACCTCGGCGGATAACCACGGTATCTCCTTCTTTAGCAAAAAATGCCTGGGTACCGATTTGCTGCCAGCTTTGCTGGTTGTCCAGCATAAACCGGCGTTGTCCGTTCGGTGACTTACTGACGTCAGAAAGCGTGGCACTGATCTCTTGGTCGCCTTCTTTTTTGTGTTCCAGCCCGAACGCTTCTTTACTTTTTGTCTCAGCATGGCGAGGTGCAGGGTGTGGCTTGGCGGCAAGATCTGCGGCCAGTTTATCGTAGCAGGCCAGACGCTGTGTATCTGCTTCGAGCTGACTGCATGCTTTCACTTTATGAAGTAAAGGTCCCTTAGCCTGTGCGGGAAATATACTCAGTACCGTGGAGAGTATGCAGGTGACCGCCAGCATCAGTTGGGGGTTATTCATGGCCTTGTTCCTCTGTTACTGGCTTTTTACTGTAGAGTCTTGCTAACAGCAAACCGACTTCAAAAAGCAATGCCATGGGTACGGCTAGCAGGGTTTGCGATAATACATCTGGTGGCGTTAAGAACATGGCAATCACGAAGACACCAACAATAATGTAAGGGCGCTTTTGTGCCAGGCTGTCGGTCGTTGTAACGCCACTCCAGCAGAGCAACATGATGGCCACCGGGATTTCAAATGCGACACCAAACGCAAAAAACAGTTTCAGAATGAAGCCAAGATAACTGCTGATATCCGGGGAGAGGGTCATCATATCTGGACCGACGGCGGTAAAAAAGCCGAGGATAATAGGCATCACAACGAAGTAACAAAAAGCGATGCCAGCGTAAAACAACAAGATACTGGACAGCAAAATAGGCATCAACATACGCTTTTCATGCTGATACAAACCGGGTGCCAGGAATCCCCAGATCTGATGCAGTATCATGGGCACTGCCAAAAACAGTGACACGAACAGCGTCAGCTTAAAAGGCGCAAAGAAAGGGGCCGTAACATCTGTCGCAATCATGGTGCTATTAGCGGGTAAACTTTCAACCAGCGGTGCCGCCACAAAAGCATAAATGTCATTGGCGAAGTAAACCAAAGACACAAATATAATCAGGACACTGAGCAGCGCCTTGATCAGACGATTTCGAAGCTCAATAAGGTGGCCAATAAAGCCACTGTTTGTCATATCTGACATGCAAAAACTCGTAGACAGTTAGTTTGGAGAGGACGGATCTTTGTCGTTTTTTGACGAATCTGGAGACTTGCTATAGCTATGGCGCACCGATTCTGCCGCACGTTGTAGCTCCTCCACCGATTGCTTCAGGCCCGGCGCGATGTTATCCAGACCTTGTTCTTCGGCTTTTTTAAGGTTGCTATGCAACTCGTGTACGCGCAATTCTTCGTTGACCTCTGCTTTCACAGAGTTGGCGACAGATTTGACGGTGTTGATCCAGCGACTCACTGTTCTGATTGCAACAGGTAAGCGTTCCGGCCCAAGCACTATCAGGCCAACGATCATCACTACAACGAGTTCCCACATCCCCATGTCAGATCACACCTTGTCTTTTTCTTTTTCGCTGGCTGTTTTAGCTTGTGCCGCTTGATCGGTCAGTTGCTCTTTATTTTCAGCTTTATCCGACTTTTTTTCTTCTTCGTCTTCTGCAACTGCGTTTTTAAAGCCCTTTACAGCGTTGCCTAAATCACTGCCGATGCCACGTAGTTTTTTAGTGCCGAATAAAAGCACAATAATGGCCAGAATGATAAGCAATTGCCAAATACTGATACCACCAAAACCCATGTTTACTCCGTTTATTGTGTTATTGAATTAATAAAGATTATACGCCGAGTGTGTAAAATATCACCCTGTTTTACGCCAAGCTTTGATAAATATTGCGATTGCCAGTATTGAACAGACACTGCTGGCGAGCTGGCGTTCGTCAATAAAACACAAACCGGCCACAATAGTGAGTGCAGCAGCGGCTATGCCAAGCAGCAGTGCACGCGTATCACTGCCGCGACTGGGAGCAATTGGCGTGCTCTGGCGCTGGCTGCGTTTCAGGTTCTGATAAATGAGATCCGGCAGTTCCGGCATTTTTTCAGCCCAAAATGGCAAATTAGTATAGAGTTTTTTTGCTACAGCCAGCGGGCCGACCTGATCCTGCACCCATTTTTCTAAAAAGGGTTTGGCGGTTTTCCATAGATCCAGTTGCGGGTAAAGCTGGCGACCCAGACCTTCGACATATAACAGGGTTTTTTGTAGTAGTACCAGCTGCGGCTGTACTTCCATGTTAAAGCGTCGCGCTGTATTGAACAGATTGACCAGTACATGACCAAATGAGATTTCGGCCAGAGGCTTGTTAAAGATTGGCTCACACACTGTGCGAATGGCAAACTCGAACTCTTCAACACACGTATCCGCGGGCACCCAGCCAGAATCGACATGTAATTGTGCTACCTGGCGATAGTCGCGGTTGAAAAAAGCAATGAAGTTTTCTGCCAGATAACGTTTGTCTTCGCGATTCAAAGTGCCAACGATGCCACAGTCAATACCAATATACTTCGGATTATGGGGGTCTTCCCGAGAAACAAAGATGTTGCCCGGGTGCATATCGGCATGGAAAAAACTGTCGCGGAACACCTGGGTAAAGAACACTTCGACGCCTCGCTCTGCGAGTACTTTCATATTGGTGCCCTGCGCCAGCAGCGACTCAGTATCTGAAACTGGAATGCCGTAAATACGCTCCATTACCAGCACATTCCGTCTGGAATAGTCACTGTATACCTCAGGAATATACAGTGAGTCAGATCCTTCAAAGTTGCGGCGCAGCTGAATAGCGTTGGCCGCCTCACGCATCAGATCCAATTCATCCAGCAAGGTTTTGCGATATTCTCTGACCACTTCCACGGGTCGCAACCGGCGTCCAGCGCTGATCAGGCTAGCCAGTAAGCGGGCAAAACGTTCCATCAGCGACAAGTCTGCGAGTATTTGTTTTTCAATATTTGGCCGGATCACTTTGACCACCACTTCTCTCAGCTCGTCATCAACCATCAGTTTGGCGCAATGAACTTGTGCGATGGAGGCAGATGCCAGTGGGGATTGCTCAAACTCAACAAAACAGTCGCTAATGGTGTCCAGCCCCAGTGCTTTTTCTATTAACGACTGTGCCTGATCGCCGGGAAAGGGAGCGACTTTGTCTTGTAACAGGGCGAGCTCTTCAGCAATATCCGGCGGCAGCAGATCGCGGCGTGTGGATAGCATCTGGCCAAACTTGATCCACACCGGCCCCAAAGTTTGCAGCGCCAGCCTGAGTCGTGCTCCTAGGGGTTTGTCGCGATGCTGGTTTGGCAGCCAGAATAGGCTACGTCTTATTGCCCGGGCATACCAGGGCTGTTTTTGCCTTGGCAGCAAGTCGTCAAGGCCATAATTGAGAAACGTTTTACCGATTTGATACAGACGAGCGATGGACAAATCCAGCTCCTTATAATTCGCTTAAGGCGTTAATACGTTGTTCCAGTGCTGCGAGCTGTTGCGCCAACTGTCTCGTATGGGATTTGAACTGACGAACTTCAAGTGGATGAACGGCCACTTTCAGCTCATCCTGACATAACTGAGCAAAGGTTCGTTGTAGTACTTTTAGGTGGCCAGTCCCTTTTTGAGCGGCTGAATTACAACGTTCGACAAGCAGTTGCGCCGGCGCATCTCCAAGGTGAGCCGACAAGTGTTCGGCCCAGTCAATACGTAATCCGGAAAAGGCTTTACTGTAACTTTGTGCCAGTTGCAGATCGCCATCCAGGTCCAGCTTTTCTTCACGGATCAGGCGCGTTAGCTGGCTTGGATCGGAGATTTCACCTAAGGTCGATAAAGTCGTGGTGATGTGGCAGTCAGCCTGGTCCCGATAATGACCATAGACGAAACAGCGCGGCTTACCTTGCTGTTCCCCTACATAGTGTAGCGCGCAGCACAGCCCCAGATCCGTTAAGGTAATGGCCAGTGTTTTGTGTTGTACAGAGGAAAGCTGAACGGCCAGAGACGGCTCTTTGTCCAGCAGTTTTTCCAGTGCGCTTTCGGCAACGGCAGTGAGCAGCGTGATCCACATACAGTTTCCTTTGTTCCCCGGAGTTAGAATTTAAAGCCTCGGTGAAGTGCCACGATACCGCCCGTGAGGTTTTGATAGCTTGCCTGTTCAAAACCGGCTTCTTCCATCATTGATTTGAGTGTTTCCTGATCCGGATGCATACGAATGGATTCAGCCAGGTAACGATAGCTCTCACTGTCGTTGGCAACCAATTTGCCCATGGTTGGCAGAATGTTGAACGAATAAAAGTCGTAGAGCTTAGATAGCGCCTCGTTGTCTGTTTTTGAAAACTCAAGAACAAGAAGCCGACCACCGGGCTTTAATACGCGATACATGGAACGTAGCGCTTTGTCTTTATCGGTGACATTACGTAGTCCGAAAGCTATGGTGATCACATCCAGGCTATTGTCCGGGAAGGGCAGCGCTTCGGCATTCATCTGCACATATTCGATATTACCGACCCGACCGAGGTCGCGCAGTTTGTCTCGTCCAACGCGTAACATTGAGTCGTTGATATCACCCAGGATCACCTGACCTGATTCACCCACCAGTTCACTGAACTTAGCGGTCAGATCACCGGTGCCACCGGCCAGGTCCAGCACTTTGTGACCCTGACGGACACCTGAACACGCTATGGTCTGGCGCTTCCATAAGCGATGGATGCCAAATGACATGAGGTCATTCATCACATCATACTTTGCTGCCACTGAATGGAAAACATCAGCCACCATGGATGCCTTTTCCTGTGTTGCTACTGTTTTATAGCCAAAGTGTGTGGTGTCGCGATTTGCTTCTTTCATGTGTGTTATTTGTGCCGGATCTGGGTGTCAATAGTGTACTTGATCGCACTCAGTGAGCGCAATCGGTGTCAGCAATTTAAGTAGATTTATCAATAGCCCCTGATGTGGTTAACCTGTTGTGCCTCCAGGTACGATGGGTAAGCTCTAATTGGGCGCAGAAATATAATAGTGTTGACCCAGTGTCTGGGCTTTTTTAGCTGCAAAGGCGGCACGTTGCGCCAGGGTGTTGAAGTCATGATCCGGTTGATGCTGTGCAATCCCGATGGCCAAATCGATTTCCGGAAACGACACATCACCTTTGGCACTGACAAACTTCAGCCTGGTTACGCCGCGGCGTATTTTTTCTGCCACCACCACCGCGGTATCTGCTTCACAGTCAGCCAGCACTATGGTGAACTCTTGCTTACCCGTTCTGCCCGGCAGGCCACTTTGTAGCACGTATTTCTGGATCCGTTTTGCGACACGTTGCAGCACCGTTTCGCCAACCAGTTCACCAAAGTCCTGACTGAAGGCATCCAGGTTTTCGATCAGCACGGAAATGGCGCAGATTGATTTGTCCTGAGTCAGCCACAGTTGTGTTTTATGACCCAGATAATGACGTTTATAAAGGCCAGTTTGCGGGTCCAGAATACGCTGTTTTCGCAGTTTCAGTAACTGCTGTTGCTGCTTTTCATGAATTTCGCGTGCTCTTCGTAAGGCATTTTTGAACTGCTGGTGTTGTTTCAGTAGCTGTTCAGTGTGTCCGCCAAAATCTTTCAGGGCAGCCCGGGTTTTGACGACATTGTGTTCATCCAGATTATGAATGCAGTGATTGATTTGTTTGGCAAAGCCGATGAGGCTTTGCTGTGACTGTTGTGCGGAGTCATTGAGCTGATCGATCATACCGCCGACTTGCTGGATTAGATTGGCTTCGGTCTGATGCTCTTTTTGCAGGTACTCATAGTAGAGCTGCTCGATATAAATGCTGTCAATGCCAACACGGTTGCGGATGTCCCGATCCAGGCGTTCAGTCAGGTCACGATTGTTTTGACTGATATAGACATAGCCAATATGGTAATTCAATGGCGTAGGGGGCAGCTGATTCTGTTCCAGAAACTGACAAACTTTAGTCATTTTTTCTTGTGCTATTGCCATGGAATCATGGAACATCATTTCACTTACCACAATAATCAGTTGCTGTTGTACGGGTCACCGAAGCGTCTAACATAACACCTGTGAGGTGCCAGCTTCGCTGCGGCTACATTAATCGCTCTCCCGAGTTTTGCAAAGCAAAATTCAGCGTTAAGGGGCAAATTTATTGCTTTTCTGCGGGGGCTGATGAATTAGTAATCACTTTTTCCTTGGTCTTTAGGGCCGCGCATGATTGATGCGTGACAGGCGCCATTCTGTGACTGGTCGCTTTAAGTTGCAAGCCTCTCACTGGCGTGTTTAGGTGTTGCGTAAATTTCACATTATTGTTAAAGGATCACTCGCGTGAACGCTTCACTTAAAACCACTTTATCTCGCACTGTGTGCGCTGTGACTTTGGCTCTGGGACTGGCGGGGTGTGAGCTGACTCAGGTCAACGCCGATCAGCAATTTACCAGTTTGGCTGAGCAAGTTATGACGTTTCGTAACGACAATCGAGACACGATTAAAACTCAGTTACCCGACCTAAGTGCGAGCGCTTTGGCGACTAAAAATGCGGAACGTGAACACTTTCTTCAGCGATTAGACGCACTGAACACGGGAAATTTAAGTGAAGAAAACCGTATCAATCTGACGATTTTACGCGCTCAAATCCAGGATCAGGTCGATCGTTACCGCTTCAATACACATTACATGCCGCTTAAGTCTGAGAGTGGGTTTCACAGTAGTTTGCCCTGGTTGTTCAATGATGTGGATTTGAGCACTCCAGCGGGGTATGAGGTATATCTGAACAAGCTTGCAGAGGTGCCGCGTTATTTCCAGCAAAATATTGACTGGATGCGTAAAGGGTTGGCCGTGGGATTGACTCAGCCCAAAGCGGTGCTGGCAGGATATGAATCATCCATCGAAGCGTTTATTGTCGACGATGTAACACAGTCGCAGTTTTTCAAGCCTTTTGCGGTTAATCGGCATAACTTGTCTGAGCAGGAATTTGCCGCGATCCAGACGCGAGCACAAGCGATACTCGCAGAGCAGGTGATCCCTGCTTATCGCGATTATTTAAGGTTTTTTGTCGAAGAGTATCGACCAGGTGCACGAGATGACATCGGCATTTCCAGTACACCAAATGGTGTTGAGTTTTACCGTAATCGCACTGCGCATTTCACCACTACGCAAATGACACCTAAAGAGATCCACGAACTCGGGCTGAAAGAGGTTGCCAGGATCAAAGGTGAAATGATGGATATCATCAGGCAAACCGAGTTTGAAGGAAGCTTTGCCGAGTTTGTACAGTTTTTGAGAACCGACCCCCAGTTCTATGCCAACAGTGCTGAGGAGCTGCTTAAGGAAGCGGCGTATATTGCAAAGCAAATGGACGCTCAGCTCCCTAAGTTGTTCCATACGCTGCCGCGCCGTCCTTATGGTGTTGCCCCGGTACCGGATGCGATTGCACCTAAGTACACTACCGGCCGTTATCTGGGCGCGGATAAGGACACGGATGCGGGTTATTACTGGGTAAATACCTATGCTCTGGACAAACGCCCCCTGTATGTACTTGAAGCCCTGACATTACACGAAGCTGTGCCTGGACACCATTTGCAAATTTCACTGAACCAGGAGTTAGATTATTTACCTGACTACCGTCGTGAATCATATATTTCAGCATTTGGTGAGGGCTGGGGACTGTATGCGGAATACCTGGGACTGGAAGCGGGTTTCTATCAGGATCCGTACAGTAACTTTGGGCGTCTGACTTATGAAATGTGGCGGGCGGCACGCTTGGTCGTGGATACCGGTATGCATATGTATGGCTGGAGCCGCGAACGGGCGATGAACTTTATGCGCGATAATACTGCCTTGTCACTGCACAATGTTAAAACCGAAACCGATCGTTATATTTCATGGCCGGGGCAGGCTTTGTCATACAAGGTGGGAGAGTTAACGATTAAACGCTTACGCGCAAAAACAGAGGCGGCCCTGGGCGATGCTTTTGATATTCGTGAATTCCACCATCAGATCCTGCGTCATGGTTCAGTACCATTAAGCGTGCTGGAATCGCAGATCGATAAGTACATTGCATCGGCGCAACAAGCGAGTCAGGCCCACTAAATCACAAGCAGATCAATCCGTATATTTGGCTTGATCTGCTTTGCTCCTTATGCTGAATTACTGCAATACACTGATGATCAGCTGGTAGCAGGCCTGTTTACTGTGACAGCTACGAGCATGCAGGATCAGTTGTTCACCTACCTCCAGTGCCAGACGCTGAGCGCGCAGGCGAGCTTGATCATCTTCAATTTCATCCAGATCGCTGACATGGGCCAGACCTATGGTACGTCGGATCATTTCGCTGCCACAGAAGCCAATGGCATCCTGAAAGACGTCATGTAAAAAGTGTTCTGCATATCCCGGCACCAGCAAAGTGCTGTCGTTGCCCTGTTGTTCGCACAACTTCAGCCACTGCTGCTCAAACTCGTTGAGACAACTATCTATGGTGCGCAGTAAATATGTATGAATATCACGGCGTTTTGATGGCTCTTTGATGCGACCATGCTGGGCGCAGAAATTCAACAGTAAATTGCCGATGAAAGACCCCAGATCGAACCCAATGGGCCCGAAGAAAGCAAATTCCGGGTCGATAAATTTGGTTGTCGCGTCATCTACAAACAGGCTGCCACTGTGGGCGTCACCATGTAACAGTGCCTGGGGCGAAGACAAAAAGCGTGTTTTGAGATGGGCGATTGCCAGCTTTAGTGTTTTATTGTGGCGAAGTTTGCTGACTTCAGGGCTCAGCGCCTCGGGATAGTGGTTGCGCTCAGCGTCCTGGTAAGGGTCATCAAAAAACAGCTCTTCTGTAATGGCGCACAGTTCCGGATTCGTAAAAGTCTGTACCAGAGATTTTTTTTCGACGGCGCTGAGGTAGAAGTCGCTGTGATAAAAGCTGGTTGTGGCCAGGTATCGGGCAACATCCCGGCCCAAATTTGCAAAGGTACGACCGGCATTGAGTTCACCACGCAGTATACGCAGGTGGCCCAAATCTTCGAGTATGGTAACCGCCTGTACGCTATCATGATGTATCACTTTAACGGTGTGCGCCGGACAGACCTTACCATGGCGGAGCAATGCGTTGGCTTCAATACGCGCCCTGTCCAGTGTCAGTGGCCAGCTTTCACCAACGCAGCGGGCATACGGGAGTGCCTGCTTAAGGATCACACTGTGGTTATGCTGATCAATGACCCTAAACACCAGGTTTAAGTTGCCATCGCCAAACTCATAACAACTCAGTTGTGCGTCTGGCGGGAAGATCCCCCCCAGATTATTGATGTATTCAATGGCCATTTCATTGTCAAACGCCTGATAAGCACTCATCCGGATCATCCACATAGAATAAAATTAGATCAGCATTCTATACCTGCAAACGTTTAGAAGTCTATACATCTTTAGATCTTGATGTAGAATAGTAACAGGTCATTTCATTAAGAGATCACGCTAAACGCGCTGCTCTCGCTGATGATTGGCATTACTCAGGAGCAAGCCGGAGGAAGCAAGGTTGAAAGAGTTAATCGCACGCAGTCTTAAGTATCAAAATGGCATGGTGCAAGTATTGGATCAGTATTTGTTACCACACCAGGAAACATGGCATCACTGCGAGAATGTAGAGCAGATGAAATCGCTGATCTTGGCGCTGAAAGTACGCGGGGCACCTTTAATTGGCCTGGCTGCCAGCTTATTAGTGGCTTATCTGGCAGAGCAGGGCAGCAGCAAAGCGCAATTGAACGACGCCATTGATGAATTGACCGCGACACGTCCAACCGCAGTAAACCTGATGCATTGCATGGCCAGACTACGCGAAGCGCTGCAACAGCCCGAGTATGCGCAAGCCGTGGTCACAGAAGCGGAGCGTCTGTTTGAGGAAGACTGTGCCTTGTGCGATCGAATGGCCACATTCGGAGCTGAGCTGGTTGAATCCGGAGATAATATTCTTACTCACTGTAACACCGGGGCATTGGCAACCGCAGGTGTCGGTACGGCACTAGGGGTTATCCATCATGCAGCCAGGCAACATTCGAATATTCATATCTGGGTTGATGAAACCCGGCCTCTGTTGCAAGGGGGACGCCTGACGGCCTATGAGCTGGCTCAGTGGCAGATCCCATACACGCTGATCTGCGACAATATGGCAGCCAGCCTGATGGCAGCGGGCAAAGTCGATAAGATTTTCGTCGGCGCAGATCGCATTGCGGTTAACGGCGATTTTGCTAATAAGGTGGGGACTTATAACCTGGCTGTACTGGCGCATTATCACCAGATCCCCTTCTATGTTGTCGCACCAGTGACGACGCTGGACAGCAGCTGTGCATCTGGGCAGGACATTCCTATTGAACAGCGTGCAGAAACAGAGGTTACCGGAGTGAGTGGCAGTTTTGGCAGCTGCCAGTGGGCACCGGAGCAGGCAGAAGTGTACAATCCTGCCTTTGATGTCACGCCAGCCGCGTTAATCACGGCCTGGGTACTCGATACTGGGGTATATTATCCGCAACAGGTTGCAGCTGGCGTGTTAGGCACGGTATGAGAGGACCGTGCCGTAAGAGCGCTTTAATCCAGTAACGGAAAGCGCTCTGCGATTGGGCTGTCGGTACTTTGTGCCACCCAGCCCTGTTCATTGTTGAATAGCCGGATCGCCGTAAACTCAGGATCGCTGCCCATATCAAACCAGTGAGGTGTATTGGCAGGGACTGAGATCAGGTCGCCCTGCTGACACAGCACCTGGTACACCCGCTCGCCAATATGCAGGCAGAATAGCCCCTGTCCCTGTACAAAGAAGCGGACTTCATCTTCGCTGTGAGTATGTTCAAAGAGAAACTTCTGACGCAGTGAGGCGGCATCGGGGTGGCCTTTGGGTAAGGAGATCACATCTACCGTTTGATATCCATCTTGTGCTGTTAGTCGCGCAATATCGGCCTCATATGCCGCAAGAATATCGTCATGAGAGGTGGCCTGGGCGACATCGTAAGCGGCCTGCCATTGTTCAAAGCGCACGCCTACTTCACTAAGCTGGGCTGCTATCTGGTGATGTGCTTGACTCTGGAACTCTACTTTATTCGGGTGCTGGTCGTGGAAAACGGTCAACTGGCTCATAGCGACTCCTGTGCATGGTATTGGCTGAAATCTTCAATATATTTGTGCTGTTGTGCACGTGGCTGTGCATCACGCCACAGCTGCAAGGTCTGCATACCGGCTGCTTTGGCGGCATCCAGTTCGGCCACTACATCACTTAGAAAGAGAATTTCGTGCGCCGCAAAAGATAACTGACTGACAATGGTTTGATAGGCTTCGGGCTGTTGTTTGGCACCGACCCGGGTATCAAAATAGCCACTGAACATAGGTCGCATATCACCATAGTCTGAATGCGCAAACAGCAGTTGTTGAGCCTGAACGGAGCCGGATGAATACACATAAAGCGCCTTGCCAGCGTCATGCTCGGTACACAAAAACTGGTAGGCATCCGGATAAATATGGCCAGTAAAGTCGCCATTCTGATAACCATGCTGCCAGATCATGCCCTGCAATTGCTTTAGCGGGGTTATTTTTTTATCTTCGGCGATCCAGTTAAGTAGCGCCTGAATAACCTGATCCAGTGTAGCGTGTGGGTCGCCCAGTTCTGCGCGTACGGCATCTAGTTGCGTACTGACTTCGGGTTGTTGTGCGTACTGAGTGACGAAATCTGTCAGGTTATTTGCGGCATAGGGAAACAAGACCTCTTTGACGAAAGAGATACGCGTAATGGTGCCTTCGATGTCGGTCAGAATAGCTTTGATCATGCGTTTTTTTCCAGTTGTCGTCGCGTCAGTTCGCAGTTAAACAAAAATTCCAGTGCCTCGATATGGCGACGGGTTTCGTTGATATCGGCACCCATGGCATACAACCCATGGCCGCGGATCAGCACGCCGTGTTGGATAGGCGTATGGGAATGATATTCAGCTACTCGACCAGCCAGGGCGGGAATATCCTGATCGTTATCGAATACCGGAATGGCCAGAGTTTCCAGGTGGCTGGTATAGCCATGCAGGGCTTTTTGCATTTCATACCCAGTGATGTCCAGGCTGTGATCTGCTGTCAGGTGTGACAAGACTGTGGCGGCAACAGAGTGGGTATGTAAGATACAATGGGTACGAGGGCTGAGTGCATACAGCGCAAGATGTAGCTCGGTTTCAGCCGAGGGATTACCAGTGCCGGCTGTCTGTGTGCCCTTGGTGTCGAACTCCAGAAAATGCTCAGGTTGCAATGCGCCTTTGTCATGACCACTGGCCGTGACAACAAAGCCTTGCTCTGTTCTAATGGAGAAATTGCCTCCGGTTGCCGGTACCCAGCCCTGTGCGCTGAGCCAGCCTCCGGCTTCTATCAGGGCATGTTTTGCTTGTGCTGATTGCATACGCTTACCTCTCACGAGTAATATCGTGGATAATTTTAGACGGCTATACTTCTATTCGAAGCAATGATAGCATCGCTTGGGCCGTTACACCACACGCAAACGAGGACTTGGCCGTGGAAAGTAAATTACCTCATGTAGGCACCAGTATTTTTTCAAAAATGACCGCGCTGGCCAATCAGCATGGTGCACTCAATCTGTCTCAGGGTTTTCCTGAGTTTGATGCGCCTGAACGGCTCAAACTCGGACTGACCCGGTATGTTCAGGCGGGTATGAACCAGTATGCGCCTTCGCCCGGCATGCCGGCTTTACAACAGCAGATTGCCGCATTGGTAGAGCGAAAATACGGGGCTAAGGTCCAGGCTGCGGCTCAGGTTACCGTGACAGCTGGCGCCACAGAAGCACTGTTTGTGGCCATTCAGACGCTGGTGCGCCCGGGTGATGAAGTCATCGTGTTCGACCCTGCGTATGATTCTTATCATCCAGCCATTGAACTGGCCGGCGGTACCAGTGTACATATCGCGCTGCAGGCACCGGATTACCTGATTGACTGGCAACAGGTTGCAGCCGCTGTGACGGCAAAAACACGTGCTATTATTGTCAATACACCCCATAACCCAAGTGCAAAAACGCTAAAAGCAGCAGATATGACAGCGTTAAAGGCATTGTTGAATGAGCACGACCTGTATCTGATCAGCGATGAAGTGTATGAGCATATTACCTTTGATGCTCAGCCACATATGAGTGCACTACGGGACCCTGATCTGGCAGCCAGAGCGATGGTGGTGGCCAGTTTTGGTAAGACTTTTCATTGCACCGGCTGGAAGCTGGGATATTGTATTGCACCTGAGGCGCTCAGTGATGAATTTCGTAAGATCCATCAGTATGTCACCTTCTCTTGTTTTACCCCGGCGCAGCTGGCGCTGGCTGATATGCTCAAAGAGGAACCGGAGCATGTCGATGCATTGTCTGACTTCTATCAGCATAAGCGCGATCTGCTGGTTGAGGCACTTCAGCCGGGAAGATTTACCATTTTGCCCAGTGAAGGCAGCTACTTCTTGTTACTGGACTACAGCGCCATTTCGTCGCTGGATGATGTACGCTTTTGTGAATACCTGGTGGAGGAAGTCGGAGTTGCGGCGATCCCCCTCAGTGTATTCTACGCAGGCGGCAGTACAGATAAGGTGATCCGTCTGTGTTTTGCCAAAGAAGACAGTACCTTACAGGAGGCTGCGAAGCGATTATGTCAACTTTAACCGTTGCGCTGGTGCAGCAATCGATTGACTGGCTGGCACCTCAAAATAATTTTGCTCAGCTGCAAACTCAGCTGCAAGCTCATCAGACCCAGTTGCACAGCTGTGATTTGATCATTTTGCCGGAAACCTTCGCAACTGGTTTTGCGCTGGCCGAACCTTGCGCAGAACCTCCCCTGGAGGGGAAGGCCCTGGCTTTTTTAAAACAACAGGCGCAGCGCTGGCAGGCGGTTGTGGCGGGCAGTGTACTGGTCAAGCAAGGTGACAAGAAAGCCAATCGCTTTTACTGGTGCTGGCCGGATGGCTCGGTGCGCTACTATGATAAACGTCATCTGTTTTGCCTTGGCAAAGAAGGGGAGTATGTCATTGCCGGAGAGGAGCGTGTGGTATTCGAGGTGAATGGCTTTAGGATCTTGCCGCAGGTGTGTTATGACCTGCGTTTCCCTGTGTTTCAGCGTAATCGCAATGACTATGATGTGATGATCAATGTGGCAAACTGGCCGGCTGCCCGACGTCGCATCTGGGATACGTTATTACAAGCCAGAGCGATTGAAAACCAGTGTTATGTGCTGGGCTGTAACCGGGTTGGTGAGGATGGATATGGCACGGCACACAATGGTGGGACAGCTGCATATGATTATACCGGCGCCTTACTGGCGGAGGTAGCGGATGATCAAGCCGGTGTGCTGGTGGTCAGCCTGGACAAGGCGTCGCTGGAGTCCTTCAAGCTGGGCTTTCCTGCGCACCTGGATGCGGACTCATTTGCCCTGCAATAAGAAACCAGATACAACGCGGTGAACCTAAACCGCGCTGTACATACACTGATGGACCGCTGTGCGGATTTAAGAGGCGTTATAGCTGTGGATCAGTAGCTCCTGCTCAGGTGACGCCAGGGCGCTCTGTTGACGTGCATTCACTTCAAAGTAACCGAGTAATTCACGCATGGCATTGGCCTGCTCAGACATTTGTCGTGCTGCCGCCATCGTCTCTTCCGTGATAGCCGAGTTTTCCTGAATTAAGTCCGTCAGACGTTGTACCACGATATCCACTTCTTTGATCGACTGCTGTTGTGTGGTGGTCGACAGATTGATTTTTACTATGTTTTGGCTCACATCGGCGACGGCTTCGACTATTTGATCCAGCTTCTCACCTGAATAATTAGCCAGCTGTGTGCCTTGCTCCACTTTCTCGTTACTATTTGCAATGATCTCTTTGATTTGCTTGGCAGAAGCGGCACTGCGACCCGCCAGCTCACGCACTTCGTTGGCAACGACCGCAAAACCCCGGCCGTTTTCACCTGCCCGTGCCGCTTCCACGGCGGCATTGAGTGCCAGCAAGTTGGTTTGAAAAGCCAGTGCATCGATCACTGACACAATCTCATTAATGTCTTTGCTGGCCCGGTTCACTTCACCGATGGCTGTGACTGTGTCCTGTGACAGAGAGCCGCCTTCTTTGGCTATGGTTTCCGCATTGCTGGCCAGTTCAACGGCGGTGCCTGATTGCTTGGCTACTAAGGTCAGCTCTTCGAGCATATGGCTGGTACTGGCGCTGGCTTCTTCCAGGTTGGCTGCCTGCTCTTCGGTACGCTGGCTGATCTCAGTGTTGCTGGCTGCAATTTCGCCGGCGCTCTGGGTAACCTGACCCGCCGCATACTGGATCCCTTCAATCACTTCAGTCAGCTTGGCGATGGTGGCATTAACATCGCGTTGCAGGGTTTCAAAGACGCCTTCATAGTGGCCATTGATCTGTTCATTCAGCCGCCCTCTAGCTAGCGCGCTCAATACCCGTGTGACCTCATTGATGGCGTCAGACACTGTGGTTGTGGAGGCGTTGACGTCTTCTTTTAGCTGCAATAACTGGCCCTGCAAGTCGGACTCAATCTGAACGGTAAAGTCGCCCTGACTCATTGCCGACATGACGCTGGCCAGCTCTTCTATGACACGGCTGAGATTATTCACCGAATGGTTGATATCGCCTTTAAGTGTATCCAGCTGACCACACATAGGAGAATTGATGGTGCGGTCGAAGCGACCATGACTGATTGCCATCATCACGGATGAAATTTCGCTGATGGCCTCATCGACGCTGCGTACCGAGACATTAATATGCTCTTTTAGCTCCCCAAGCTGTCCCTGAGCTGGTGTCGACACAGTTTGTTTGAAATCTCCCTCGCTGACGGCAGCCATAGTGTGGCCGATGTCTTCGATAATGGCGGCGAGGTTTTCAACACTGGAGTTGGTGTCTTCTTTGAGCTCCTCAAGCTGGCCGCGTAGCGGCAATTCAAGACGCTGACTAAAGTCGCCCTGTCGCAGTGCACTCATCATGGCTGCGAGTCCATCAATGGCCCCGGCAACACTGCTTACGGAGTTATTTACGCTCACTTTTAGCTGTTGCAGGCTACCTAGCGCCTCAACCTGTACTTGCCCCCGGAAGTGACCTTGTTCCATCTCCGACATCACGCTGACAATTTCTGTCATAGTCGCATTGATAGAATGCATAGAGGTGTTGATATGCTGTTTGAGGGTTGCCAGATCACCACTCATTTCGGACTGGAGCTGTTTGTCAAACTGGCCTTCTGACATTGCATGGATCACTTGCCCCACATCGCTCAATGCCGTTTGCAGGCTTTGCGCGCAGTCATTCGTGGCACGCTTCAGGGTATCCAGTTCCCCTTTACACGGCACACTGATCCGGTCGTCAAATCTACCTGAGGCCATGCGGTTCATCACTCGGTTTGTCTCTGAAATAGACAGCTGCAACGCATCCAGCAGAGAGTTAAACGCCTGGCCGCAGCGGCCAATTTCATCCAAAGTATTTATCTCAGTGCGTAAAGCGAAGTCACCCTCTTGCTCTACTTTGCGAATGGTATTCACCAGCGCGTGGACCGGGCGAGTCAGAGTACGAGCGAACCAGAATGCGGCCAGAATTATCATAATAATACAGGCTGCCAGCACCATAAGTAATTGGGTACGTAAGGTATTTATCGGCGCAAAGGCTTCTGCTTCGTCGATTTCAGCCAGCAGCGCCCAGCGTACGTTAAACACATCAACGGAGGTATAAGCCGACAGAACGGGGTTGCCATTATAATCGAGTACGACTTTCTGTCCTTGTTGTCCCTGCATGGCCAGTTTGAATGCTTCGGTATTCACTGTGCCTCTTTCCGGATGACGAAATGAAGCTGTCACTGAGTGATGAACCGGATCCAGATAAGAGTCTGAGCGCATCAGGCCTTCCGGACCAACTAAGTAGGTTTCTCCGCTTTCTCCCAGTCCCTGACGCTCTGTCATAATGGTATTCAGGGCGTCAATAGAGAGCTGGTAGATTAATGTGGCTGGTACCTCACCATCAATGACCAAGGGGGCCGCGACAAAACTGGCGGGGGCATTGTAAGAAGGCAAATACTGCTCATAATCAACAAACGCCATATCGCCTTCCTGGCTTAATTCGCGGGCTGCGAGAAACGCTTTGGCAATATTGCTCTTTGAGTAAGGGCCGTAGAGCAGTGAGGTGGCAAAGTCGCTCTCTTTGTAGACCGAATAGATAATATTGCCACTCAGGTTATCGACAATGAAAATATCATAAAACTCGTAAACGTCGGCAATCTTAGTGAAAAATTCATGGTATTGCCTGTGCACTTGATCGTATGTGTCGTCAACAGGGCTGCTGAGCAGATTAAGCTTTTCCCCCAGTGGATGCGGGTTCTCGGCCAGGTAACGGGTTTGCAAAGTGATCCCCTGAGGGGACAAGTTGTCTAAGAGTATCGCGGGTGGTGCGGCTTGCTCATTGAGCGATTTAAAGCGTGGCGCAAACTGCTCGCGGTAAAAGCGTGTCAGGCTGGCGGGTGTCGCAACGGCATCATCGACTTCAGCATAGGCCCGGATGAAGTCGCTGGCGGCCTGTTTTACATAGGGGTTCACCGCCAGCGATACCAGTTTATCCTGCACGCCATTGAAATGACGCTCAATGGCGCTTTCTTTAATTTCACCGACCGCCCCCAATTGGGCATAGACCTGTCGGGTCATGGCATCGGACGATTGCATCAGGGCCATAGTGATGACGATGGCAGTTGGGATCAGGGCGACCAGTAGAAAGGCCGAGATCAATTTTTGTGTCAGGTTAAGTGACTTAAAGAAGTGGCTGAGATCAGACATGCTCCCTGCTCCTTGTATTAGCTGATATACCCGTGAGGCTGTGTTGGTGGGCGGCCTCGCTGCGCCGCCATCATAGCATGAGCCTGACGATAGAGTATCCTATTCAGTGACACAGTTTAGAACAGTTCTCGACAATATCCAGCATGCAGAGCGGGACAAGCCGAGGTATGTAAGGCATTGTTGCCAGAAGATAAATGCGCAGATAGAGGGATTGGCGAAAAAAAAGCAGCCAATCGGCTGCTTTAGCAATGAAACGATCTGGTTTTAGTGTTTCCAGTGATATTTATGTGCTTTTTCTTCCATATATGCTTCCGTTGCCGGATGCATTGGTGTCTTACTGCCATTTTCGAAGAACAGCGGTTGACGTTTCACATTATAATTACCCGTTTCGTTCATCGTCGCAGCGTCATAGATACGACCATTCAGCACGGTATAAGCGACTTTTTCTGATTCGCGAATGTCGTTCAGTACGTCACCATCGATGATCACTAAGTCAGCCAGCTTGCCTTTTTCAATGGTACCGATGTCGTGGTCCATGGCCAGGTATTTTGCCCCATCAATGGTACCACTGCGCAGCGCTTCCCATGGCGTAAAGCCACCTTGCGCCATTGACCACAGCTCCCAGTGGGCGCCCAGGCCTTCACGCTGGCCGTGCGCACCAATGTGTACCGTTACGCCTTTATCACGCAGTTGTTTCGCGGATTTCGCTGCGTTGATATGGTTATAGTGGTGTTCTGGTGCCTTTTCACGGCGCACTGAACGCGGGTTAAGGATGTAGTCCGGAACAAAGCTGGCCAGACGTTCGTTCTTCCATACATCTGTGGTGTCGTAGAAGTAGTCTTCTCCTTTGATACCACCGTAGGCCACGTTAAACGTTGGGGTGAAACCGGCTTTGGTCTGGCTCCACATTTGCGTAACGTCAGAATAGATGTTCGGGATTGGCAGAGCATGCTCCAGACCGGTGTGACCATCGATGATCATATTCATGTTCTGCTGGAACTTAGAACCACCTTCCGGTACCACCATGATTTCCATTTGCTTTGCTGCTTCGAGCACTTGCTGGCGCGTATCACGACGTGGGTGGTTATAACTCTTCACTGTGATAGCCCCCGCATCTTTGAGACGTTTAACATGGAACTGCGCGTCTTCCAGGTTACTGATTGGGGTTTTATATCCCGGTGCATTACCTGCGTAAAGAATACGGCCTACCGAGTAAATACGGGGTGCGACGGTCAAACCTGCACGCTGTAATTCGGCCATAGAGAAGACTTCGTTCGAGTCATTGGATGGATCATGAATCGTGGTAACACCAAAACTGACGTTGGATAGCTGATTCCAGTTTTGTTCCGGTTGCAGGTTATGGCTGCCATAGCTGCCGTGGGCGTGCGCATCTACCAGGCCAGGGATCACCGTTTTGCCGGTGATATCCATCACTTTGGCTTTACTTGGGATCTCAATATCGGCACGAGTGCCCACTGCAACAATGCGGTTTTCCTCAATCAGGATCACCCCATCTTCGATGATTTCTTGCTGCTCGTCCGCGTTACGCATAGTCACAACTTTACCACCAACCAGGGCCAATATACCTTCTGGTTTGTCGGCCTTTTTCTCAAAGCTCAGATCAATGCCTTGCGCTGTCAGTTCTGCCGGCTCAGCTGCGGCGCCTTTCAAGAATGCAAAGGTATCTGTCAGCTTACGCTGATACAAAGTAGGACCAAAAGCCCAGGTTAACGCACTGCTGTCTGCTTTCCAGTTCAGGAAGTCACCAGAATACTTTGATACTTGTTGTACCGGGAACGACTTAGTTCCTTTGTTAATTGACAGGGTTTTACCTGTGCTGGTAAATGGCGCTACAAAGGTGTTGAAGTTTTCGATGAAGGCAACATAGTGACCATCAGGAGAAACACGGTAGTCAAAAATGTAGTCGCCCTTGAAGTGTGAACGCTCTTTTTCACCAGTGAGGTCAACAGATTTTAGTTCACGGTGTGTACCATCGCTCATGACGCTGAAATAAATACGGTCTTTTTCTGCGCCGAAGTGGGGATTGTCACCATGTTTGATGATGCGCTTGGCTTCGCCACCTTTGGCACTGGTCAGGTAGATACCCGGTTCCATCGACCAGTCACCGCTGAGCAGGTAACCCCCTGTCACTTTGCGGTACAAGACATGTTTACCATCTGGTGAAAAGCTCGGGTTGATATAGTGACCTGGGTCTTGGGTGATCACTCGGCCTGTGCCGCCACTGGCTGATACTATGCGTACGGCACCTAAGTCCTGATCGTCCCAGCTGGTGTATACGATGTATTTGCCATCACGTGAGAAGCTTGGGTAGAACTCAAAGTGGTCGTTTTGCTTTGTTACACGGCGTACTTTACCTGAAGCGATGTCTTTGGTGTACAAATGACCTAATGCCTGAAACAGCGCCGTTTTACCATCCGGAGAAATCTGTGACCAGCGCGCCAGCTTGACTTTGAAAGTATCCGGTGCCACGTCGACAGCAAATTTAAGCGCAGGTGTGATTTCTTTCTCAGCAACAACACGAGTTGGGATCACCTTGGCTTGTTTACTGGCAATGTCGACTTTATGGAATACGCCGCCCGCCCAGAAAACTAAGGCTTTGCCATCCGGTGTATAGGCAAATGCCGGGGTGTTACCTTGTGCACCATTGGCTTCTTGCAGGTCACGGTCCAGGCCGGCAAAGATCTCAGTTTCGATACCTGATTTCAGATCTTTAATATACAAGGCGCTTTGCATGACCTTGCCATTTTCAATACGCTTAACGAACGCCAGTGATTTACCATCCGGGCTCGGTGTTGGGCGAATCGCGCCGCCGGAGCCACGGATCACGGTTTCTTCTTCACCAGTGGCCAGATCCCATGAGCGGATCTCAAACACGGATCCCAGGGCATTTTTGTTGTATTCCCAGGTGACACCAGGTGTGGCATCGACTGAGTAATACAGCTTCTTACCATCGGTTGAGAAAGCGGGTTCAGCGATGTTTTTCTGCGACTTAGCACCATGTAAACGATCTCTTACCACCACACCTTTACCACCTGAGATATGGTACATGCGGATTGAACCACCCGGAATCGTACGACCCGTTACCTGACCTTGCTTAACCGCGATGTACTGACCATCTGGTGACCAGGCGGGGTTATGCAGTAGGTTATGAGACTCATCAGAGACTTTGCGCATGTTGTCGCCGTTGACGTCCATCACCCACAGGTTCTCTGCCCCTTCACGGTCCGAGATAAAGGCGATTTTTGTGCCATCGGGAGAGAATTTAGGCTGGAAGTTCCAGGCTCTGTCACTGGTGATCGCTGTGGCTTTACCACCGCTCATTGGCATCACGTAAATGTCACCCAACATGTCAAAAATGATGGACTTACCATCCGGGCTGACATCCAGGTTACTCCAGGTGGTCTCGTTGGTGTCTATGGTAATGGTTTGTTTTTCACCCGGTGGGGTCAGCACGTTCCACTCTTTTGTGCTGGCTTGTTCTGCTTTATCTGTGGTTGCCGCCACTGAGGGCGTGCTGAGGCCGATCATGGCCGCACCAATGGCAATGGCCAGCGGTGATTTAAGTAGTGTCATAATGAAATTTCCTTCAGATTTCTTGTTATTTGGGTAGCACAGCACCCTGTGTCAGCTAGAATGACTAACTTTTCCCATAAAGTCGACATTCTGGCGATAAAAGTAATGCTTTGCGCGTTTGCATGAAGCTGCCTAGTTGAGCGTGTGATGACGCACATACTGCAGGTAGGCTTCCAGGCTTTGCTGCCATAACACCATGGCATCGGATAGCTCTTCATCGCAGCGCTTTTTATCCAGCAGCCTGCGCTCGATTTTTTTTAGCATTAAACCATAGCGATTAAAACCAAGCTGGAGCGCGGTGCTGGCCTGGCGATGCAAGAGCTTAATACACTGTTGATCATCTTCATCCAACAATTGCTGAATGTGGCGTAATTTAGTCCGGGCAGACAAAACAAATTCGTTATAGATGGATGAGACTTCATCTTCGCTGAAGCCGCTGAGTGAGCCTACCGCGCTTTCATCATAGAGGGTATCGCTCAGTTCGACACTGATATCTGGTTTTTGCGCTTTTTGCGAATTACTGATGGCCTGGCGCAGCTTATCTTGTTTGATGGGTTTACCGACTACATCGCGGATCCCCAGTGCCAGATACTCTTTGATTTCTTCCGGACTGAGGCTGGCGGTAAAGGCCAAAAATGGGGTACGCCGATTCTTGTGTTCAATGTTTTTAAGTCGCTTGAGTACTTCCTGACCGGTTAAATCAGGTAAATTCATATCCAGTAATACCACATCAAATGCATGTTCGGTAAGCTGCTCGATGGCACTCTCGCCATCGTTGGCCAGTTTTATCCTGTGTTCGTCACTGGCCATAAATTCAATGGCAATCTTACGGTTCAGATCCAAGTCTTCGACCAACAAAATGTCCAGGCCGGTGGCATAGTCGACATTATGATGGCGCTTCTCGACCAGGCTGAGCTCTCCGACAGTCAGCGTTAAATCAAAGCTAAATGAACTGCCTTTATCGAGCTCACTGAGGATTTCCAGTTGGCTGCCCATTTTATCCAGCAGTCGCGCAGTGATGGCCAGTCCAAGCCCGGTGCCTCCTTTGGTTTTACCGGCACTGCTTTGCACGTAGGGCTCGGTGAGCTTCTCGATGTCTTCCTCTTCAATGCCGGGGCCGGTATCGATCACACTGAAACGTACCCTGTGAGCCATATTGCCTTCCTTGATCATCTCAACACAGACCTTTACCTCACCCTGATCGGTAAACTTGATGGCGTTACCTACCAGATTTAACAGGATCTGACGCAGTTTTTGCTGGTCGCAGTAATAGCAAACCTGCTCAGGCATATCGTATACCAAGGTAAAGGTTAGCCCGCGTTGCTCTGCCATGGGCGTCATTAGCAGACACAAGTTGTTGAGCCAGCTCTTAAATTCAATGTCCTCGGCGGCCAGTACTTCGTCGCTTTGTTCCAGGCTGGCGTAATCAAGTACCTTGTCGATGAGAAGATTAAGAGATTCAGCTGAATTAATAATGGCTTCGCAGTATGCCTTGCTGGCCTGATCGCCAATGCGATTGAGTACCAGCTGAGCGCTGCCGAGTATGCCATTGAGTGGGGTGCGGATCTCATGGCTGACCGTAGACAGGAATAAGCCCCGGATCTCCAGATCTTGCTGTGCTTTTTCTGTCAGGCGGTTAAGGTTATGTTCGCGTCGTTCATTACATAAAATTGCCATACCGGTGGCATAAAAGATGGGTGCCAGTACACCATTAAAAAACAGGGTGATGGTAAACCACGGGCTGTCGAGCAGATTACCATGATGAATCTCTCCCATGAGCAAGGTACGACCGGTAAAGACGCAAAGGATAAAGCTCAGCACAATGAGGTAAACAATGCTGCCATTGGGATATAAAGGATGGGCATAGCGGACAAAATAATATAGCAACAGCAGTGCCTCAGCGATGTGCTGGAGGTCGGAGATCAGAATACGCTGCCTGAGGCCCGGCGCGATGGCGCTGAAATAGACCAGGGCACAAAATAAAACGCCGGTGACGATGAGATAAAACTGGAAGGCTTTATCTCGGACCCCTAGAAACTGGCTGATCGCCCAGCAGTGAAGCATAGAGGCGGCAAAGAGTAGGCCGTTAGCTATGCCTATGGTCTGCCACTGCTGAAAGTGGCTATGAAGCGCAAAGCCGATGATACCGGCAAACAACACCATAGGATAGAAAATGTAAACCAGTGTGCCTGGAGTGTCTTTATTCGCACGCCATGTCAGATAGTTAAGAAGGGTCATCATGGCAGTCATGACGACGCTGGTAACGTATAGAGTTTTAGGATCCAGCATGGTGCGCTCTAGCAATAAATGAACTTTGCTAGCATAAAAGGAAGATTAGGAACAGTAAAGCGGTGCTAAGAGGTTAAATGTGCCGAGTTGGCCCCGGCACACTCACAATGAGACGTAAACTAGCGAATTTCGTCTGGGATATTTTGTTGCGCCCAGGACAATAATTCGATCCGGTTACGGCATTTGGTTTTTCTGAATGCACTGTACAGGTGAGTTTTCACTGTGTGTGGGCTGATGTTCAGATCTTCCGCAATTTCTTTGTTCTTTGACCCTTTACTCATTAAGGTAATGATGGCCTTTTCACGCTTGGTGAGTTTAACCGGTTCAATATCACCTTCAGTCAGCTTGTGTAGTGCGTCTTTGTTAAACTGCAGCATGCGGTTCAGTGCATTACACATAATCTCACGACGATACCATAGCTGATCTTCCATCAGCAGGCGGATCCCTTTCATCAGCACATCCGCATTATCCGTGGTATAGAAGACGCCACGGATACCGCTGAGCAGGGCGCGATTGGCCAGTTCAGGGTTTTCATCAAGATTAAACAACACAATGTCGCAACTAACCTTGAGGTTGACAAGCTGCTCTTTTAACTTGCCCCAGGCATCATTGACAGCCGTTTCAATGAAGAGTAAACGAGTGTTCTCTGGTACTTCTGAAATATCGGTCCCAGTGATTACGTCCAACCCCTGAGTTTTCAGCAATGGTTGTAATACATTGACGCCTATGGTGTTAATAGGTTCTTTGTCTAGCAATAAAAATGCAGTACTGCTCATGTGGAAAACACTCTCATTCTGTCTGATTACGCAATGCTATCACGGGACTCAGACCTTTTGTATTAGAAATATCATCAATAAATAGATCGTTCTGCTATATATTGTGGCATTTCTGATCTTGTTGTCGAATTAAAGCCCTAGGTAAAACCCCAAGGCTTTGATATTTATATTTTTATTTTTTTATTTGCTAATATGTTAGTAAATTACATTCATTAACAAAGAATAATTTAGCCTACTACTTTTTTCTTATCCTGGTATGGAGGCCAGCCCATTTCTTTTCCTGCAAGTACATGTAAATGAATGTGGTAAACAGTTTGACCGCCATCATTATTGCAGTTCATAACCGCACGATAGCCGTCGTCTGCAAAACCGTGCTCTTTAGCAAGCTTAGCTGCTACCAGATACAAATGCCCAACCAGGTGTGCATTTTCTTCATTAATGTCATTCATGGTGGGGATCGGGGTTTTTGGGATCACCAGAACATGAAAGGGAGCTTGCGGATTGATGTCCTTAAACGCCAGGGCCAACTCATCTTCATACAGGATATCGGCGGGAATTTCCCGGTTAATTATCTTGGTAAAAATTGTTTCTTGGCTCATTATTTTTCCTTGTATACGAAAGTTTAGCTGATCAGCATAGCGTGCAAAGAGTAAGATACAAGCGAAAAGTGTTGTTCAGAGTTTAGTCACTCGACAAGCGGATACCAATCTGTGGCAAGTGAGTGCTTTAGCCCGAACAGGACGCTTAATTACTCTGTATCTATTTTAGGTTCACAGCTAAGTGTCAGCCACATTAACAACAAAATAAAGAGGAATTATGAAGAAAATACGCATTTTTTGCTTTCTGTGCGTCAGCCTGTTTTGTGGGCGTGTCATGGCGGCGCAGGTGCATTTTCCAGAAGAACTCTTGCCGTTACAGGTAGGGCAGCAGGAAATAGAGCATTCATTCTTTAACAAAGTGCGAGATCTGACGCTTTCGACAGGGATGCATCAGATCCGGGTAAAGTATACGGATTTGTATGAAATCGACTATGACGACCATGAAGTGATTGAGTCTAAGCCTTTTTGGATCACCATTGAGGCGAGTGCTCAGGGAGATTATCACGTGCAGTTTGATAGGGCCGATACACTCAAAGCCGCTAAGCAGTTTGCAAAGCAGCCACAGCTGTGGCTTAAAGCGCCAGATGGGACGCGTACGCCAGTCAAAACGCTGACTGAACAACTGCGGATCCGCTCAGTACCGCAGGCGACAGAAAGGCTTAAAACCCCGGTGACTAAGCCAGATCATGCCGACTCTTTACCTGTAGAGCCACCTGTGGCGCCTCAAGCTAGTAAACCTGCTTTGTCTGACGCTTTGCCTGCAGCACCTCAGGCTGGCAAGCCTGACGCAGCGGCGATGCTAGAGTTCTGGTGGCAGCAGGCGAGTCCGGCCCAGCGCGCGGCATTTTTAGAAAAAGTACAGCCTCGATGAGGCGGTACTTTTGCCGGTATCAATTAGTTAGCAAAGATGGCATCTATGGTGCCTTGTGCTAACGGGTGATAGCCCGGGCGGGCTTGTTGATACACTTTATATGCCCAGTCGCGTTTGCCGTTGGCAACCAGTGACTTGTATAAGCGGACAATGAGCTTACGGCGGCCAATCCCGGTCAGGTGCTTATCAAGTGCAGGGTAGATGGCGTCGTATCCATTGCCGACAGCCAGCATAAACCAGGCAAAGGCCAGCTCGGCATTGGTTGAATTTGTTAGCCCAAACGCCTGATCGAGCGCAGTCATTTTATCCTGAGCCAGGTCACGTGGCAGGTTGTTGATAAAGTGCAGCCACTCGTGCACCGTCCAGCTGGCGGTGGGAATAGCACTAAGCGTGCTGTTTCCAGCTAACCAGGCTTTCGTCGCGGCATCGACTTTATCAAATGCATCTGAGGTCGGATTCGGTGCGTCGGCCGGTAATCCCGGTTGATGGATCCACTCATTGACCTTATCCATACTGACTATGCCAGGATGTTTGTTGATGAGGTGTTTCTCGATATACTGAACAAACTCGGCGGTGGTCAGCGATTTAAACGCGTAGGCGTCAAAGTAGCCTTTCACAAAAGCATCAAACACTTTACGACCAAACTTTTCTTCCAGGTAGATCAGGAACAGCTGACCTTTAGTATAAGGAATGGTGCTGAATGCATCGTCCGGATCGCGACCGTTTAGGCGCAGGTTCAGGCGCGTATCTGGTGCCGGCAACTCCTCAACGACGGTCCGCAGTCTGGCAGAATCCAATGCCTGCTCCATGACCGCGCGCTCACGACCAAACACTTCTTCCATAATGCGGTTTTCGACATAAGAGGTAAAACCTTCATTCAGCCATAGATCTTCCCAGGTGGCGTTAGTAACCAGGTTGCCTGACCAGGAGTGCGCTAGTTCATGGGCGATCAGGTTAACCAGGCTTTTATCACCCGCGACGACGGTTGGGGTAATAAAGGATAAACGTGGGTTTTCCATGCCACCAAACGGAAAGCTCGGCGGCAGCATTAGTAAGTCATAACGTCCCCAGGCATATTCGCCGTACATGGCGTTGGTTTTATCTATCATCGCCTGGGTGTCATTAAACTCGGCAACAGAGGCATCTAATATCTGTGGCTCGGCAAAAATGGCGGTTTGATGCGACATTTCTTTGTATTCGAGGTTACCGGCACCGATGGCGATAAGATAAGGCGGAATGGCCTGCGGCATATCAAACCAATAGTCGCCATCTTTGATTAACGCGCCACTGTTGTCGGCACTCATGACTGCACGCACATCTTTAGGTGTATTAACACGCGCAGAGTAGGTAACGCGCATCGCTGGGGTGTCCTGGACGGGGATCCAGCTGCGGGCATGGATAGCCTGAGACTGGCTGTACATAAAAGGGTGCGACTTGCTGGCGGTTTGCTCTGGCGTCAGCCATTGCAGACCGGATGCCTGTGGCAAACTGTTGTAGTAGATGCGCGCTTTTTTCGCTTGTTGCTTAAAGCGGATAGTCAGTTTGGCGCCTTTCACATCATCGCGTTGAGCAAGGGTGAAAGAGGCTGGGTACCATTTCCCGTTGCTGCCCTGATACATCACCTTGTCTATTTCAAGGTCTCGGGTATCCAGCACCAGGGTTCTGGCTTGTTTGTTTTGCCATGCCAGCGTGTGTTCCACAAAACCTTCCAGCTGTTTGTCTGCAAAGTCAACATCCAGATCCAGGTGAAGGTGTGTACTGATCACGTCGTTGAGGTTGGCATAGGTGTGTTCGTCCACCGCCTGAGCACTCAACGCGGTATGTGACAGGCCTGCTAAGGCAAGACCAAAGGTTAGGGCAGAAAGTTTCATTATTATCCTTGCTCATGATGTGAGTAGAGGCGTTGTTATACCACTTAAGTGCCAAAATGACACCTTGATGCGCCAAAGCCAAGGATAGGCTACACTAGCGGCAATTTTGCATTTGTTACAAGGTTTGGGTGTGCATTCTTTGCAGTCATTACACACATTCTCGCTACCGGCGTCATGCAGCACCTTGCTGCGTGTAACGGATCCGGCGCAGCTTTACGACCACGATTTTAGTACGCCGTTTTATATTCTGGGTGAGGGCAGTAACAGTGTGTTCCTGAGCGATTATGCGGGCACAGTGATCCAGATGGCCAATCATGGCGTGGTACTCGAAGAGCAAGCCAATCATTATGTTGTGCGCGCCGCTGCGGGTGAGTCCTGGCACACACTGGTAATGCATCTGCTGGCACAAGGGATTGGCGGACTGGAGAATTTAGTCTTGATCCCGGGCACTATTGGTGCAGCACCGATCCAGAATATCGGCGCTTATGGTGTGGAACTGGCCGATGTATTGTTTCAGGTGACGGGCTTTGATATTGCCAGTCGCACCATACAAACGTTAGATAAAGCGGCCTGTGAGCTTGGCTATCGCGACTCTGTGTTTAAACATGCGCTAAAAGACCGTTTTATCATTACTGAAGTGACTCTGCATCTACCTAAACAATGGCGGCCTGTGCTGAGTTATGGTCCGTTAAAGGCGCTGTGCCGTGATACTGTGACTCCTCAGGCGGTTGCTGAACAAGTGATGGCAACCCGGCGCAGTAAACTGCCCGACCCTCAGGTGCTGGCAAATGCCGGAAGCTTTTTTAAAAACCCGGTGGTCGACAAAGCACAAGCCGACGCTCTGGCCAATCGTTATCCCGACCTGCCCAGTTACCCGGTCGATGCGCAGCATAGCAAGCTGGCCGCTGGCTGGCTCATTGAACGCGCCGGGCTTAAAGGTTATCAGCGGGGTGGGATCAGAGTGTATGAGCACCAGGCCCTGGTGCTGGTCAATGAAGGCCACAGCAATGGTGAGGACCTTAAGGCGGTGATCAGCCATATTCAGCACACTATACTCACTCAGTTTGACATTGTGCTGGAGCATGAGGTCAGGCTGATAGGCCCGCAGGGTGAAATTACAATACAGGAAGCGCACTATGGTTAAAGCACCCGATGGCAATAAGCTGGCCATTTTACATGCCCTGAAGTGCGGCGAATTTGTTTCCGGGCAGGCACTGGGCGAACAGTTGGGGATCAGCCGGGCGGCGGTGTCTAAGCACATTAAGTCTTTACAGCAAATGGGCATCGACATTTTTAAGGTAACGGGCAAGGGCTATCGGCTCAATAACAGTTTGCCTTTATTAGAGGAAGCCGAGATCCGTCAGAGCTGGGCGCAGGTCAGTGACACGCCGTGTCAGATTGAAGTGCATTCTATTATTGATTCAACCAATAGCGAGCTGATGCGTCGTATTCAGGCTCACCAGTCTATTCCCAAAGGGCAAGTGCTGGTTGCGGAAATGCAGCAGGCTGGGCGAGGCCGACGTGGCCGTCAGTGGCAGTCTCCATTTGGTGCGAACCTCTATTATAGTTGCTATTGGCAATTGGATGAAGGTATGCAGGCCGCCATGGGGTTGTCGATAGCCGTCGGGCTGGCGGTACATGATGCGCTTAAAGCCTTGTTCGATCTGGATGTGCAACTGAAGTGGCCAAACGATGTTTACCTCAATGAACAAAAACTGGCGGGCATTTTGGTTGAGCTGGATGGCCAGGTTGAAGGCCCTTGTCATCTGGTGATTGGTATTGGGCTGAATGTGGCGATGCCAGAGAGTGCTGCCGGGCAAATCGACCAGGCCTGGACCGATCTGAGCCAGCACGTTAATGCGGTAAATAAAAACCAGCTGGTGGCCGTGCTGACTTTGTGTTTGCAAAAACGCTTAGAGGTATATCAACGCCATGGGCTGAGTGTGATGACTGAGCAGTGGAATGCATTGAATGTGCATCGTCAGCAAGCCGTAACGCTGACCACAGGGCAAAAACAGTGGCGGGGCATTTGTGAAGGCATAGACTCACAAGGTGGTTTGGTGCTGCGTCAGGATGGCGAGCTTAAAACCTATTACGGCGGCGAAATCTCAGTGCGTAAGGAAGCCTCATGAAACTGCTGGTAGATGTGGGTAATACGGCTTTGAAAACCGCGACACTGGCAGGGGAAGTGATTTCCTTAGTGGCTGAGGCAGACATTCCCTGGCCAGAGATAGAAGAAGTGCTGATTGCGCAGGTGGGTAAGGGAGAGCTGGTAGCGCCACTAATTGCACGTGCGCAGCAACTGGCAATTCCACATTATCAGGCTAAGACCAGTGCAACATTGGGTGGGTTAACTTGCGCTTATCCGCAATTTGAGAACTTAGGAGTCGATCGCTGGCTGACGGTGGTGGCCTGTTATCATCTTTATCCGCAACAAAGCTGCGTGATACTCGATTGTGGCACCGCCAGCAAAATAGATGTGCTAAATAAAGCCGGACAACATCTGGGTGGCTGGATCTTGCCCGGTCTGGATATGATGATCAGCAGCCTGGTCAGCAATACCCAGAAAGTCTTCAGTGATGACACCAGCTTATTTTTGCCTGAGCTGGGTACCAATACGCCAAATGCGGTCAAAAATGGTGCCCTGGTAGCAACCTTAGGCGCGCTGGAATACTATTTAGGCCAGTCTGACGACACGCCTGTGATTGTTTGTGCTGGCGGATATGGCGAATTAATGCAACAACACTTAGCCCGACCAAGTACATATAATGATATTTTGGTGTTGCAGGGCCTGATGTACTGGCGTAAATATCAGCAGTTTGCATAATAATTTGCCTGCAATACAGGTTTTTGCTGTAAATGTGACCATTTAAACAATTATCTGTGATTTTTTTTACTTTGGGTGTTGCATAGTCCCGGCCATTCCTCTAATATCTCGCCCCGTACTAAAGCAGTGCCGACTTAGCTCAGTTGGTAGAGCAACTGACTTGTAATCAGTAGGTCATCCGTTCGACTCGGATAGTCGGCACCAGTTTTTAAACAGCAACGCTTTAGACAAGAATTTTTTGACGTGGAGGGGTTCCCGAGCGGCCAAAGGGATCAGACTGTAAATCTGACGGCACTGCCTTCGCTGGTTCGAATCCAGCCCCCTCCACCACTTTATTCTTGACGGTTAGAGGTAGTTAAGAACAGGTTCCTAAAGCGGGCATCGTATAATGGCTATTACCTCAGCCTTCCAAGCTGATGATGCGGGTTCGATTCCCGCTGCCCGCTCCAGTTTTCTGGTGTGCTGATATAGCTCAGTTGGTAGAGCGCACCCTTGGTAAGGGTGAGGTCGGCAGTTCAAATCTGCCTATCAGCACCAGTCTTCGGATCTTCCTAAATACTTCCTTTGATTTGTCATAAAAACATTTATAATTGTACTTAATAATTTTAGTCTGCCGCCGTTGTGGCGTGTGGATTATTTTTATATGTAATCTAGATACACAAAAACTTATAGGTTCCGTCATGGCAAAAGAAAAGTTTGAA
>NZ_PNCI01000043.1 GCF_005887095.1 Pseudoalteromonas rubra
GTTTAGTTCTTTCATGATCTTTATCCTTTCAGGGTCGATTAAAATTCGTACTTGACGCCGATTTCATAGCCGTCTTTGGTTACTTTGACGTAGATAGTGCCACCGGCGCCATTGACTGCGTTCATTTGGATTGCGTTTAGTTCTTTCATGATCTTTGTCCTTTAGTGTATATTAAAACTTGATTTCGAAGCCGATTTCCCAGCCGTCTTTGGTTACTTTGCCGTAGATAGTGCCACCAGCGCCATTTACTGCGTTCATTTGGATTGCGTTTAGTTCTTTCATGATCTTTGTCCTTTAGTGTTTATTAAAACTTGATTTCGAAGCCGATTTCCCAGCCGTCTTTGGTTACTTTGCCGTAGATAGTGCCACCAGCGCCATTGATTGCGTTCATTTGGATTGCGTTTAGTTCTTTCATGATCTTTGTCCTTTAGTGTTTATTAAAACTTGATTTCGAAGCCGATTTCCCAGCCGTCTTTGGTTACTTTGCCGTAGACAGAGCCACCAGCACCATTGATTGCGTTCATTTGGATTGCGTTTAGTTCTTTCATCATTTAATCCTTATATAAATATTTAATTAATTAGATTTACAATCTTGGTGTTCGATAACATCACAGCTCATATCGATAAAAGGGTCACCTGCACCAGAAACCAAGCTGGGATTATTAATAACTTTCATTTTATTTCCTTTAACTCTTATTTCAGGCTTTCAAGTTCACGTAATTCTTCAGCGCAATGCTCGCATAAGCTTCCACCAAAAACAGCTGTCAGTTCTTTTATTTCTTTCATTTTTAACTTCCTATTTTTTGAAAAAAAGTTCAGGGTCACACGGGTCATCATATTCGCGGCCAGCACCAGTTACATTTTCCACTTCATACTTATTTAATTCGTTCACGTTTATTTCCTCTATTAGTTGATATATTGATCGATATCAGGGCACATAGGTACTTCTTCTTCACCACCAGCGATCAGAACCAGGTCTTTAGCATTTAGATTTTTCATAATTTTTCCTATTTTCATGTAACGGCCACAGTCGTCAATATCAGATTTTTATCTTTTTTCTTAAAGACTTAACAACTAAAACGATAAAGCCAGAGAGCAGAAAGAGGTTTGCAACATCCCAAAGCAACTTTAACTTAACAGTAAAATATTCTCTGGCTGTATTTAACAAACTCTATTTTTTAAATTTAATGGAGAACTCAAAGAATTTAAAAATCCAAATTAAAAATAGAACTTTCAAATTAAAGAGAGTATTAATCTCGCAAACCTTATTACACTTTTTGATTTAAGCTTATCTCCGCCAAGATTTAAGCTTGATTTATAAGTTAACACTAAAAAATTAAATGTCAACAAAACATATTAAAAAAATAAAACTAAAAAATAAAATAAAAACAATTAAAAAGTAAACTGAGCGCGCACCACAACCAAGAACACAAGCCATTAAATTAATAAGGGCGCACTCAAACATAAACCAAACACTTATTATAATAACTTATACTAAGCCATATTAAACTCACTCGTCGCACCTGTTTCAGTATATGGTGTGCTATCTATACACAAGGAGACATCTGCAGGCTTAGGCCGCCTCAGGCTAATATCCGGCTTATCTACCGCAACAGCCTGCCCATATCTCAACTCGATGACACGATCTGCACTGGCAATGGTTTCAGGCCTGTGCGCTATGATTATTCGGGTAATGTCCAGATTCTTAACCGCTTCATTGACTGAAAACTCGAGCTTGGTATCCAAATTACTGGTGGCTTCATCCATAAACAGTATCTTGGGTTTTCGATACAATGCCCTGGCCAACAGCAGTCGCTGTATCTGCCCTCCAGACAGGGCAGCGCCCATATCTCCCACCAGGGTGTTGTATCCCATAGTCATCGACATAATATCCTTATCGATCGCGGCGACCTGAGCGGCCCACTCGACTTTTCGCATATCCAGGTCGGGGTCAAAAAACGAGATGTTATCGGCGATGGAGCCTGACAATAACTGATCATCCTGCATCACAGCCGCGATCTGGGAGCGATATTTTGATAACCCTATCTGCTTGATGTCGATCCCATCGACTAATACCTTACCCGCTTCGGGTTCAAATAAGCCCAGCATGATTTTGGCAAGCGTCGTTTTGCCACAGCCGGATGGGCCGACTATCGCGATGGACTCACCGGCCTCAATAGTCAGATCCAGGTTTTTGAATACCGGTGCTTCTTTGCTGTTATAGCGATAAGTGACATCCTGAAGTGTAAGCGCTCCGGTCAATTCCCCACTGCTGGCTTTACCCTGCATATGATCTTCTTTGTCGGTCAGTGAAATATCGGCAAGTCGGTTAAAATGCAGACTTAGCATCTTAAACTCGATAAGCTTTTCGATAAGAGACGCCATTTTCTCTACAAACTGACGCTTATATGCCATGAAAGCGAATAACATCCCGACGGTCAGATCGCCTTCCATAACCAGCATTGCAGCAAAGTAGACCACCAGCACATTTTCAAATCCAAAGATCACCTTATTGATTGCTTCATAACCGATGTTCAAATGACCCACCCGGATCCCGGCATTCAAACTGTCCGCGTATTTGTTATGCCAGACACTCTGCCTTTGCACTTCGCGGCCAAACAACTTAATGGTTTGGATACCACGTACCGTTTCCATGAAGTTAGACTGCTCTTTGGCCTGGTTGACGATGACTTCTTCCGACATGCGTCGTAACGGTCTGTACATGGCAATGCGAATGACGGCATACACTGCGGTAGCAACAAGGACCACGGCACTCAATTTGGGGCTGTACACAAAAATCATGATCAAGGTAGCAATGGCCATAACCCCATCGATTAAGGCTTCGATCACGCCTTTGGTCAGCAGTTCTTTTACCTGTTGTAAAGAGCCAAAGCGTGACACCACATCACCAATATGACGCTTTTCAAAATATTGCAGTGGCAAACGGATAAGGTGATGGAACAGATTTGCACCAAGCTGAATACTCATGAGGTTACCGAAGTGCAGCAGTAACACGCTCCGTACCGCACCGGTTACCATTTCTATGAGCATCAATAAGCCGAATCCCACGGCTAAAATAGCCAATAAGTTTTGGTCAAAGCTCAGAATGACTTCATCAACAACCAGTTGCATATAGTATGGACTGGCGATGGCGAAAGCCTGCAACAGTAAGGACAAAACAAACACTTTACCCAATGTGGATTTAAGGCCGGTCACTTTGCTCCAAAAATCGGATAACTTAAGGTTTACCCGGGTATCTTCAGACTTAAACTCTTCGGTTGGACTCAGCTCCAGTGCCACACCAGTGAAGTGTTTCGAGAACTCATCCATGGCATATTTGCGATGGCCTAAGCCTGGGTCGTGTATTTCAACACTGTGTTTAGTCACTTTTTTAAGTACAACAAAGTGGTTCATGTCCCAGTGTAAAATACAGGGGGTTTTTAATTGCGGCAGATGTTCCAAGTCTAATCTTAGTGCCCTAGAGCTGAGCTTCAGCTTGTCTGCAATTTGCATTAGCTCCTCTAAGTTCGCCCCTTTCAATGAGATTTCATGGGTCTGACGCAATGTCGTCAGATCTGTTTTATATCCGTGATAAGCAGCAACCATTGCCAGGCTGGCAAGCCCGCATTCCGCCGCCTCGGTTTGCAAGATAACAGGCAGCCTTTTGGCAGCGCTAAACCGGAGTAAGTGCATTGGATTTTCCATCAGATTGCTCCTTTAATGCTGTAAAGAGGTTCAAATAGCCATTCAAACAATGTGCGTTTATCAACCATAATATCGGCTTCCAGTAACATCCCAGCCTGCAGAGGCACAGACGCACCATAGGCATGGGCATGCTGTGCTTTGAGTGAGACAACCACCTGATAAGCCGGCTCTGCGAGTGTCACAGGCAAACTTGTCTCATTTGGAAGTAAAATTGATTTTGAGACGCTCGAAATCGTGCCTTCATAGATACCAAACCGGGCATAGGGAAAAGCCTGATAACGGATCCGTGTATTTTGCCCTTCCTGTACAAAGCCAAATGCGCGAGATGGCACCAGCAGCACAGCTTCCAGCGCCGCATTTTCCGGCAGGACCGTCATTAAAGGGCTGGTGCTCTGTGCAATCATGCCCGGTTTAACCATCAGGCTGCTGACCCGACCACTTCTATGACTACGCACATCGTAACTTTGCTGTGCACTGGCCTGAGTGATCTGCTGATTAATATCGGCAAGCTGAGTTCTCAGCTGTGCTTCTGTTTTCTGTAAAGTCAGCGGCAGTTGCTGACGCTCCAGACGCAGCTGGCTGAGGGACTCTTGCTGGCTCAATACTCGCCCTTCCAGATCTTCCGCTTGCTGTTGCAAAACCAACATGGCATCACGGACACTTTCAACATCAGATTGAGAGACGAAGTCTTTTTCAATCAATGCCAGCGTATCCCGATAGCGTTTTTCGCTGAGCTCGACACGCTGAGTAAGCAATTCATGTTGCTTTTTAGTCTGTGCCAGCTGAAATGCCGTGTTATTGATCTGAGAGTCCAGTTTCTCCTGACTGACTTTCGCCAGCTGCGTCTGATTCTCTATATTTTTCTTTACCAAATCCTTTTGTTTAATGAGTTCCGCTAAAATCGCTTCATTCATATCGCTGCCAGAGGTCAGGATCCGTTCCATTCTTACCCGCACAAGCACTTGGCCCTTTTCGACCTTTTGCCCTTCTTCAACATAGACTTCATCAATGACGCCCTGACCTAAGGGATACACCTTACTCAGTCCATCTGTTGGCCTCAGATAACCTGAAACGATCTCTTTCCTGTGATACTCGCCAACCACCAGGTAAGTGATGCCAATCAATACCGTCGCCAGAATTACTAACAGGATCCAGTTGAAAGACATATGCGTCGCAATGGAGACCTCACCATCTAACTTTTGCCCCTGGTGTTCAATGGCTTCTTTTCTGAATAACCCCGACATAATTATTCCGCCCCACCAGGAAAAGTTGACGTCGAAAAAATTCGCCACTGACCACCTTCTTTCGCCAATGAATGAATATTTTCGGAGCGTTTATCAAGAGCCTGACCTTCTTTTTCGCCCTCAATGGTCATCACGTCCCGTACTATTAGCAAATCGTCACGCTTGGCAAGTAGCTCTACATTGCGCAGTGTCATCTTAAAGCTCAGTTGCTTACGCATACTTTCAAACTGTGACTTAGCACCCGCCATCACACCTGAACCGGTATGATAAAACGGCTCCAGGTCGTCGAGATTGCCCGAGCAAATGATTTCGTAATAACGCTCAAAGAACTCTTTTAATGTCATCGGGTATCGCTCCATTTCATTCAATTCTAATGTCAGTACCGCCAAACGTTTCTGGAGGTGCTGCTTGTGTTGAGCTCATAGTGCGATACAAAAATGTAGAGTTCAAACTTAATAAAAAACAAGTTTAACTAACAATTACAGCAGCTTATATAGAATTATTACTACTATATAAGTGACTACTTCGAGTAACATTGTATTTTTAGCGTGCCAGTGAAAGGTCGATTTACAGCAGTTGAAGCAACCCTGTCATTCTTCACCCGCCACACAACCCAGTCCTGCACAAGGAATCACACCGCTAACTCAGATACTCCATGTACGATCGCCATTAACCCTTGCTCATTGCATGCGAGAGGGCGGATATTAAGCAGTAGTAATAATCATCGAATACTGCTCGTGCCTGTTTATATGGAGCGTTACATGCTCTGAGAATGACGGAATATGAAGTTTGCTGATAAATGCGGGAGTGATAAAAGTTGGTGCCTGAGCATATCGCGAAGCAAAAAGACGGTACTGATACACTACTGGCGAACAGGCCTTACTGAACTATTGCTCAAAACGGCAAGCGGCAAGCGGCAAAAAAGAGGATGGGATTCTATATGACGTACGCAGCACAAAAGAAGGTGGACTCCATAGAGGTGTGAACGCATTGATGTGGATTACTCAGGTCTATCGATGGTCTGTTGATGACGAACCGCATGCAGGGCTGAAACTGAGGATCTTGCATTTTAGCCTGTCGAAACAAAAGCTAGCTCTTATAAGTCAAGGAGATAGGAAAGGTGCCCGAGAGCATGAGCCGATACCCAAAATCAGCTATTGTTTTTTTAAATCTTCCGCTGTAGTATGGAATTTCCTTATTACATCTGCATTTCTCGCATATGTATGCCCGAGGCACCGCCATGCTTAGGGCAATTTCCCTACCTCTTTGTTTAAACTCGCTTGCTCAATACACTCTGCTTTGTCCACAAATAAGGTCGTCGGCTTTGCACTCCTGAAAGATTCACTTACCTTAGTAACATGCTCATTTAAGTGCAGCGTAATAAACATTTTTTCGCGGCTCTCGTAACTTACTTTTACTTTAAATGCATTGCCGACATGGCAAAACCAGAGCTCTCTTGGTGTATTGGTTTGCTCATGAGCTGGTTCAAATATTCCGAGCAACGTTGGAGTAAGCAACTTGGCAAGCAGCTCCCCTTTGGCAACAGACGAATCGGAATTCAGCTCTGCCACCACCCCCTGAGAGCCAGCAAGTATAAGCTTGACTCTATCCTTAACAGCCTCTTTGTAACTCAGCAAAGGTTCTCCCTCTGAGACAACCTGATCAAGCGTAACAAGGTGGTTTAACGCCGCACCACTTGACGTAGCAAAATGGTATTGATAACTGGGCGAGCCTACAGTTAGATTGCCTGCAAAGCTAAGAGGCGATGCCTCAGTCGATACGAGCGCTAGCCCACCTATTAAACATACTAAGAATTTCATCCATGCCCTTTTTTTTCATTCTTAAGTTGACGATTAGCCGTCAAACGATGGGTAAGTTGTGTTAGTTCTCGGACGTGGCGCACCGTAGTTACCTGCACCACCAATCCTTCGTGTCTGCTTAGTATTTAGTGTCATTATATCTTGAAGGTTTTTAAGCTCTTTTTTATTCACTTTAAATTTCATCTTTGTTTCCTCACACTTTTTATTATCAAAGGATGTCATTCAATTGTCAGCACGTCTTGCAGTAAGACACATTATAGATAACCACACATTTGCCGTGTTGATGTTAAAACAGTACCGCATGATTCAAAATATGGGAAGTTATCAAAGCTTATATAGCAAATATAACTTTCAAAATTAACCATCTGTTTTATATGATTTTATTTATAAAAATCGCAAATAATAATGTCTTCATCAGCTAAAATTTATGCGTCTTCCTTAGCAACAACTTTGCAAGATTGCCATATCGCCATGGTTGTTGAGCAGCGCAATACAACGAGCGCTTTTACAAAGGAAAAAGTAGGGGTGATACGAGAAGTATAAGGTGAATGGGAAGTTTTGTGGCAGACAGTTGCACAAATCAATGGCCAGTCAGTGGTATAACGATTTGATATACCACTGACTGACAAAAAGCTATAGAGGTGAGGCCTGTCGTGATGCCTCAAGCTGGATCAAATGATTGTTTACGCCCTCCAGCGTCGTCATAATGAGTGAATTGCGCTCCACTGAATACCGCAAAGAGTACACCGTTTTATCACCTAAATCGCTCAGCAGATGCCATCCACCTTCTTTCATTTGATAAACTTGCTTACCATTAGAGTAATAAACGCCTCCCATGTCATTAGTTACCAGCCGGGAATTAGCGCTGTGTGGTAGCGATATTTCGTCGCTTATAGCGCCTGTAGACAGGTCAAAATAGTGCAACGTATTTTTACGCGACTGGTAAATTAACTGACTGTCGCTGAACTGAGCAAACCAAACTGCATCCTTTATTGGTAATCTTTTTGACTGCTTGCTCTGCTTTGAGTAAATATAAAACTGGTTATTTTTTTGATTTTCATCGATAACAATATATCCAATATCCCCACCCGGCAGAACATCCGCAGCTAAGACCGCATTCTCTACCTCGACGATATGCTGTATATTAAACTGGTTGTCAAATACAATTAACTGCTCGCCAAATCCCAGTAATGTTTGTTCCGTCCGGGCATCATAGTTAAGCAAAGGAAAGCTATCCTGCGGGCTGCCTATGGTATAAATGGTGTTAAATTGGTCAGGTTCAATGCCTTGCTTCAGGATCCACTTTTCGTGCTCAAGAGCCAGATAATGGGCTAACCCATTTTTCACAAACCCCGAAAACTTAATCTCGTCATTGGTAAATAACGGTGACAATGTGAACTGTGACAAACTGAGCTCATAAATATTATGCTTGTAGGGATAATTAATCGCGATCACTTTGTCCTTAGACAATGGGAATCCGTTGGCGTAATTTCCCTTATTGGTAAGCTGAGTCTTACTTTTAAGTATGTTCGCTTCTAACGAGAACTCAAACAGCCTATTGGTCGCATTGCAAAACCACATTAATGTATCTGATTCAGCCTCATACATCACTTCCCAGATAGGGTTTTTTGATTCGTACAGCTTTGTTTGCTTACTGCCTTCCATATCGGTCATGTAAAGTTCATAGGAATCGTACTGTCGGCGGGTAAAAAAGACGCTATCAAGAGACGATTCATACAATAAAAATATATCGCCAAAGGAGTTTAAATTTGGAGAGGTGAGCTGAAACTCCTCCCCCGTTTCATAGTCATAGTTCATCAGAACAGATAACTGATCTCGTCCGCGATAATTAGCTTTAGAGTATACAAATGAACTTCCCCCCACACCGGCACCGTGCTGAATGGGGCTATTACAGTTGAATAAAAAACGACTATTGCCTTCCAAGTCTCTGTCAGTCTGCCAAACCTCGCATTTATCACCTTCTTCAAGGCGATAAAAAAGCTTGCTCGAATCAGCCGTCCAGCCCAGTGGGGAAAAATTGATATTCACCTCACTAATCTTTTTCTCAAGACCGGTTTTAAGTTCCTTGATAATCAAGCTGTGATTACTTGTACCTTCAGGTACAAAAGAAAACGCGACAAACTCATTACCTGGGGAGACTTTAGCACCCATGTAACGACCTGGCATCCAGGACAACAACTGTTCTTTATAGGTCACATCCTCAACCAAAGCAGAAGGCACAGGTGATGCTTCTGGACCATTCTTTGATGTAGACATCATCAGGCCCAGTACGCCGCCGCCCACAGCTAATACAAGCGCCATAAGGACTAGACGCAATTTAAAGCCGTTAACCGCTTTATTCTGTGCTACTGGCTCAGGATTTTGTTCTGGTGTGTTAGTGCTAGGCCGTGTGACAGGTGTAATACTGGCCTGAGGAATAAGGTCTTGATACACAATTTCAGGATCAAGGAAAAAGCTATACCCTTTACGATAGTGTGTTTTAACAACCAACCCTTTTTGCTTCTCTGATTTGAGCACTTTGCGCAGCTCAGACATTGCCCGGTTGATGGCATTATTATCAACGTAATTTTGGCACCACACATCATTGACCAGATCGTCCCTGGTGATGATCTGATCATTGTTCAAAATTAAGTAGCAGAGGATTTTAAATAACAGAGGTTCAAGTTCTCTGGTTACTTCACCGTCTGAGATGGTTTGCCGTTTTGGATCCAGTGTCCAGGATCCAAATTTTACCGCTTTCACAGTCCTTGAAAAGTTAACTTCATTCATATCGTAACTGCTTATTATCAGGCCCTTATACTATTGGAATAAACTAAATTGTAGAGTTTATGAGTAGGGCTGGCTTCTTATTAAAGCTGCTGAGTAGATAGGCGGTTTTTTCATAGATGATAAGACCTAATCACCGCCTCGGATACTTAGCTACACCAAGTCGTCTTTGGCAATATTAAAGCAAAAAATTAAAGAGTTAAACACTCTGTTTCATTAAGGTTAGTGAATGAATGTATAGACTTTTATTTGCGCGGCATGATCAGCTCGTTCAGGTACGTCGAGTGAGTCACCTCACTGCTCGATAAGCCTTAGTACGTATGCAAAGGTAACTTGATGAATTAACTAGATTCTTCTTATAAATATTGTAATAAGATGGCCAGGAAAAAGCTGAGTTCAGCCTGGTCAATATTTCATTTCACACAACATTATATATGCAAAGAATTTCAGACATAAAAAAACCCACGCAATGCGTGGGTTTTTTAAACCAGATAGGTGGCTGCTTATTTGCGCAGCTGGCGTAGAAGACGCAGCTGAGCAAGGGCTTCTTCAAGCTGCATCGCTGCTTGCTGGTAATCCAGCTCGCCTGCGGTGCCTGAAGCCAGTTGCGCCTGCGCTTCACGTTTAGCTTCTTCAGCAGCTTGCTCGTCAAGCTCTTCCGCACGGATCGCAACGTCAGCAAGGACAGTTACGGTCTGTGGTTGAACTTCCAGCGTACCACCTGCAACATAGATAAACTCTTCAGTTTTGTCTTCTGTTACTAAACGTACCATACCAGGTTTTAGGCCAGTCAGCAGTGGCGCGTGACCAGGGTGAATACCCAGCTCACCTTCACTACCTGTCACTTGGATCGCAGTCACGTCACCAGAGTACAAACTCTTTTCAGCGCTTACTACGTCAAGGCGTACTGTCATTGCCATAACAACCCCCTAATTACATGTTTTTGGCTTTTTCGATCGCTTCGTCGATTGAGCCAACCATGTAGAAAGCCTGCTCTGGCATGTCATCGTATTCACCGTTTAAGATGCCTTTGAAGCCAGAGATAGTGTCTTTCAGTGAAACGTATTTACCAGGTGCACCTGTGAATACCTCAGCAACGAAGAACGGCTGAGACAGGAAACGCTGGATTTTACGTGCACGAGATACAACTTGCTTATCTTCGTCAGATAGCTCGTCCATACCTAGAATCGCGATGATGTCTTTCAGCTCTTTATAACGCTGAAGTACAGTCTGAACGCCACGTGCAGTCTCGTAGTGCTCGTTACCGATTACTAGCGGGTCAAGCTGACGAGAAGTTGAATCCAGTGGGTCTACCGCAGGGTAGATACCAAGAGATGCGATGTCACGTGAAAGTACAACGGTTGCGTCAAGGTGCGCGAACGTGGTTGCTGGTGACGGGTCAGTCAAGTCATCCGCAGGTACGTATACGGCCTGGATTGACGTGATTGAACCAGTCTTAGTTGACGCGATACGCTCCTGTAGTACACCCATCTCTTCAGCAAGAGTTGGCTGGTAACCTACCGCTGAAGGCATACGGCCTAGTAGTGCAGATACCTCAGTACCCGCCAGCGTGTAACGGTAGATGTTATCTACGAAGAACAGTACGTCACGACCTTCGTCACGGAACTTCTCTGCCATAGTCAGACCAGTCAGAGCAACACGCAGACGGTTACCCGGTGGCTCGTTCATCTGACCGTATACTAGCGATACTTTGTCTAGTACGTTTGAGTCGTTCATCTCATGGTAGAAGTCATTACCCTCACGAGTACGCTCACCAACACCGGCGAATACTGAGTAACCGCTGTGCTCGATTGCGATGTTACGGATAAGTTCCATCATGTTTACGGTTTTACCTACACCGGCACCACCGAACAGACCAACTTTACCACCCTTAGCGAATGGACATACAAGGTCGATTACCTTGATACCTGTTTCAAGTAGCTCAACTGAGCTGCTTTGCTCTTCGTATGAAGGCGCAGCGCGGTGGATTGACCAACGCTCTTCTTCACCGATTGGGCCGGCTTCATCAATTGCGTCACCCAGTACGTTCATGATACGACCAAGTGTTGCTGTACCAACTGGAACCTTGATTGGCTCAGCTGTACCTTCTACTGAAGTACCACGGCGCAGACCGTCAGTACTACCTAGTGCGATACCACGTACCACACCGCCACCTAGCTGCTGTTGCACTTCTAGTGTCAAACCAGCCAGGTCGCCTTCTGTAACTTTTAGTGCGTCATATACGGCTGGCACGTTGTCTTGTGGGAACTCGATGTCCACAACGGCGCCGATAATTTGGACGACCTTACCTAAACTCATGTCTATTCCTCTCGTTAAACTTTGCCGAAGCGTTACACGGCAGCTGAACCAGATACAATCTCACTGATCTCTTGTGTGATTGCAGCCTGACGCGCCTTGTTGTATACCAGCTGTAACTCATCAATCAGGCCACCTGCGTTATCTGTTGCGGCTTTCATCGCAACCATACGGGCAGCTTGTTCAGAGGCAGCATTCTCAACTACACCTTGGTAAACCTGAGACTCAATAAAGCGCACTAGTAGTGTCTCTAGAATCGCCTCTGGGTTTGGCTCATATAAGTAATCCCAAGCGTGAGCTGATACTTCTTCTTCAGCTTTTGGCAAAGGTAATAACTGATCGATAACAGGCTCTTGCTTCATTGTGTTGACAAAGTTGTTGTACACAACGAATAAGCGATCAATTTTGCCTTCTTCGTATGCTTTTAGCATCACAGATACAGGACCGATTACGTCCTGAACAGAAGGCGCATCTCCTAACCCGGCTTTTTTGGCTTCAAGCTCACCGCCAAAACGTTTAAAGAAACCGGCAGCTTTGCCACCCAGGGTTGCAAATGTTGCATCAACACCCTTTTCTTTCCACGCTTTAACGTCTTTCGCTACACGCTTAAACTCGTTTGAGTTCAAGCCGCCACAAAGACCACGGTCAGTAGAGATAACAATGTAACCTACTCGCTTCACCTCACGTTCGATTAAGAACGGGTGTTGGAAGTCAAGGTTAGCCTGAGCAATACGACCGATCACTTTGCGTAAGTTTTCAGCGTATGGGCGGCTGGACGCGACGCGTTCCTGTGCCTTCTTCATTTTAGAAGCGGCAACCATCTCCATTGCGCTGGTGATCTTTTGAGTATTCTTGATACTCCCGATCTTGCTTTTTATCTCTTTTCCGCTGGCCATGACTCTTTCTCCGAATCTGGGTGAGTAGCTAACTACTCACCTTCATAACACATTACCAAGTTTGCGTAGACTTGAACTTCTCAAGAAGTTCTTTCAGCTGCGCTTCGATCTCGGCGTTGTAGTTACCAGTTTCATTGATTTGAGTCATTAGCGCTGCGTATTCGCTTTTCGCGAATGCGATAAGGCTTGCTTCAAAATCAAGTACTTTGTTGATTTCGATGTCTTTCAGGTAGCCTTTCTCAACAGCGAATAGAGACAGAGACATGTCAGCAACAGACATTGGTGCGTACTGTTTCTGCTTCATTAGCTCTGTTACGCGCTCACCGTGCTCAAGCTGGGCACGTGTTGCATCGTCAAGGTCAGAAGCGAACTGAGAGAACGCCGCTAGTTCACGGTACTGAGCTAGCGCTAGACGGATACCACCACCTAGTTTCTTAACGATTTTAGTTTGCGCTGCACCACCTACACGAGATACCGAGATACCAGCGTTAACCGCTGGACGGATACCTGCGTTGAACAAGTCAGTTTCCAGGAAGATCTGACCGTCGGTGATTGAGATAACGTTGGTAGGTACGAATGCAGAAACGTCACCACCTTGAGTTTCAATGATTGGCAATGCCGTCAATGAACCTGTTTGACCTTTCACTTCACCGTTAGTGTATTTCTCAACGTAATCAGCGTTAACGCGTGATGCACGCTCTAGCAGACGTGAGTGAAGGTAGAATACGTCACCTGGGTAAGCTTCACGGCCCGGCGGACGCTTAAGTAGTAGTGAGATCTGACGGTAAGCAACAGCTTGCTTAGACAGGTCATCATATACGATTAGCGCGTCTTCACCACGGTCACGGAAGTATTCACCCATAGTACAACCAGAGAACGGAGCCAGGAATTGAAGTGCAGCAGACTCAGATGCTGATGCAACAACAACAATGGTGTTCTCAAGAGCGCCGTGCTCTTCTAGTTTACGTACTACGTTAGCAATGGTAGAAGCTTTTTGACCAACCGCAACGTACACACACTTAACGCCTGTGTCTTTTTGGTTGATGATAGCATCGATAGCCAGTGCTGTTTTACCAGTCTGACGGTCACCGATCACTAGCTCACGCTGACCACGACCAACTGGGATCATAGAGTCGATAGACTTATAACCAGTTTGTACTGGCTCGTCTACTGATTGACGCTCGATTACGCCCGGTGCGATTTTTTCAACTGGCTCAAAACCATCGTTGTCTACCGCGCCTTTACCGTCAATCGGCTCACCTAGTGTGTTAACAACACGACCTAGCAGACCACGGCCTACTGGTACTTCAAGGATACGACCTGTTGATTTAACTTTTACGCCTTCTTTAAGGTCAGCGTATGGACCCATTACTACCGCACCTACTGAGTCGCGCTCAAGGTTCAATGCGATAGCATAACGGTTGCCAGGAAGCTCGATCATCTCACCCTGCATACAGTCAGCAAGACCGTGGATGCGGATGATACCGTCGGTAACAGATACGATAGTACCTTCGTTACGCGCTTCACTTACAACTTCAAACTGCTCAATGCGTTGCTTGATCAGTGCAGAAATTTCTGTGGAATTAAGTTGCATGCTCTTTTTCCCAATTACGATTGCAGCGTCGTCACAAGACGATCTAACTTGCCGCGAATAGACCCGTCGATAACGGTGTCGCCGGCTTTAATGACCAGACCACTTACGATGGTTTCGTCGATGCTACAATTCAGCTTAACTTTGCGTGCGAAACGTTTCTCAAGTGCCGCGACCAATTTTGCTTGCGCATCTTCGGCAAGCGCTGCTGCTGAAACGACGTTAACGTCGATTTCTTTGTCATAGTCTGCTTTTAATTCAGCAAACAAATCTGCAACAGCTGGCATGGCGGCTAAACGCTCATTTTCGGCCATCAGCTTGATAAGGTTTTGGCCTTGTTCGTTGAGTTGCTCAGCGCATAGCTTGATGAATACATCAGACTGTTCTGCTTCGGTGGCAATGCCACCTAACAGTGCCTGAACCTGTTCATCGCGGGCCACCTGGCCTGCGAAGAACAGCATTTCATTCCAAGCTTCAACTGTGCCTTTCTCAACGGCAAGTTCAAAAGCCGCTTTAGCGTATGGGCGAGCGATAGTAGTCAATTCAGACATGCTCATACCCTCTACTTAAAGCTCAGCGACAAGTTTTTCAACGATGTCACTGTGTGCGGCTTGATCGATTTCACGCTCTAAAATCTTCTCTGCACCTACCACAGCCAGAGTCGCTACTTGTTGACGTAGCTCTTCTTTCACGCGGTTGCGCTCAGATTCGATCTCAGAGTGTCCCTGAGCAATGATTTTCTCACGCTCTTGCTGACCCCGAGTTGTCTCTTCGTCAACAATCAGCGTTGCACGCTTTTTAGCTTGTTCGATAATTTCAGCAGCCTGAGTTTTCGCTTCTTTCAGTTCTTCAGCCGCTTTTTCGCGCGCTAGCTCAAGATCTTTTTCAGCTTTGTCAGAGGCAGCTAATCCATCTTCGATTTTCTTCTGGCGAGCTTCAATCGCACCATTTAGCGGTGGCCATACGTACTTCATACAGAAAAGTACAAACACCGTAAACGCGATTAATTCACCTATTAGAGTGGCGTTTAAGTTCACGACCGCTCCTCCTTACTTGACAGTTGTTCGTTTCAGGTATTTTGCAATATTAAAGAGCGAACAACATGTACATAGCGATACCTACACCGATCATTGCTACGGCATCGATAAGACCAGCTAGGATGAACATTTTAACTTGTAGTTGAGGCGCAAGCTCAGGCTGACGAGCACATGCTTCTAGGAACTTACCACCCATGTTACCGAAGCCTAGTGCAGTACCGATTGCACCAAAACCGATTAGTAGAGCAACAGCGATAAGTTTAATAGCAACTGCGATTTCCATTTTTATCTCCAAAGTTTCAATAGTAAATTAAAGTTAAAGTTTAAAAAATTCTTTTCTTTCAGCTAATTAGTGGCTTTTTGTACTAGCCATGCTGAGGTAAACGATGGTCAGCATCATAAATACGAATGCTTGCAGCACGATTACCATGATGTGGAACACAGCCCATACAAAGTGCAGTGGCAGCTGCATCAGGCCGATTGCACCGATCAGGATGAAGATCATCTCACCTGCATACAAGTTACCGAACAAACGCAGTGCCAGCGAGAAAGGCTTAGCAACCAACGCGATTGTTTCAAGTAGCAAGTTACATGGGATCAGGATAACCATCACTAATTTGTTCTTAGAGCTGAACGGGTGCAGCGTAAGCTCACCAATGAAGCCGCCCAGACCTTTAATACGGATTGAATACCCGATCATCAGAATAAATACACCCAGTGCCAGAGCAGCAGTCATATTCACGTCTGTAGTCGGTACAATCTTCATGTAAACATCATGTGGGTCCATACCAAATGCTTGCTCACCAACGAAGCCGGCGAAAGCAGGTAGGAAATCAACTGGAACCAAATCCATCAAGTTCATTAAGAATACCCAGACAAAGATAGTCAGGGCCAAAGGCGCGATCAGTTTGCTGTTGCCATGGTAAGTGTCTCGCACGTTATCACCAACGAGCTCAACAACCATTTCAATAAAGCACTGGAATTTACCAGGAACGCCTGTGGTGGATTTTTTAGCGGCACTTCGGAAGATCCATAAGAATATAAGACCTAAACCGATGGACCATGCGAGGGTATCTATATGCCATGTCCAGAAACCACTGTCCGCACATGCTTTATTGAAGGCCAGACCGGCATCGGTCGAACACATCTTGGCATTGGTCAAGTGGTGCTGAATATGGCTCGATAGAGTCACTTCTTCTGCAGCCATTGTTTTATCCTAAAAGTTAATGATTAAAAAAAATCAGAACCAACCATTGTGTCAGCATCACCAGCATGTAAGTGCCGAAAAACGGCAGCATAACCACTGAAAAATGCTTAAAAATCAGCGCAAAAAGCACAACAGTTAGCAAAAATTTTAATCCGTTTCCTCGTTTCAAAGAGGAATACACTTGATTTGCCTTGCTCGCCCCCATAAATCGGAATGCATAAGCGGCAAATACAAAATTAGGGAGTACCAGCACCGCACCGCCAGCCAACGCCGACAGGCCTGCTTCCACTCCCCAACCAATAAAAACTATTACTGCAGCAATGATAGCTACGAGACCCTGATACAAAACACCTTTTAATGCGGCACGCCGATATGGGCTTGCTAACGAATGAGTCACTTATATTTAACCTTAATGACGCTAAATTTTATCAGGGCTAGAAAACTGGCGAAATTATACTTATTTCTGCTCAATTTGCAACTTGACGAGACGAAATGTAACGCTTTTCGAGCGCCCATTTCGCCTTAAAAGGTAAGATTACGAGGGTTGTTGAAAATCAGGCTGGATACGCCCCAAAATTCCATCTAATTCATCTAAATTTGCATAAGAAATCACCAGCTTGCCTTTGCCTTTTTGGTTATAATTTATCTCCACTTTGGCTCCCAGGTTCTCTGCCAGCTGTTGCTCAAGCAGTTTAACGTCCGGATCTTTCTCTTTTGCTGGTTTTCGCTCCACAGGCTCCAGCATTGCACGCACCAGTTTCTCGGTCTCGCGTACGGTCAGCCCTTTAGCAACCGCAGTTCTGGCCGCTTCAGATTGCTGCTCACCAGTCAGTGCCAGTAGACAACGCGCATGACCCATTTCAATATCACCATGTTCCAACAAGATTTTTACATCATCATTGAGATTATTGAGACGAAGTAAATTGGTCACAGTGGTACGTGATTTGCCAACGGCGTCAGCAACTTGCTGATGGGTTAGTTCAAACTCGTTCAGTAACCGGTCGAGTGCAACCGCTTCTTCCATGGCGTTTAAATCTTCACGCTGAATGTTCTCAATCAGCGCAATGGCCACTGCGGCTTCATCCGCAACATCTTTGATGATACAGGGCACCACATCCAGCTCAGCAAGCTGCGCAGCGCGCCAGCGTCGTTCACCGGCAATGATTTCGAATTGGTTTTCAGCGACCGGGCGCACCACGATTGGTTGCAATACACCTTGTGCCCGGATCGAACTGGCAAGCTCTTCCAGTGCTTGCTCTGACATATCCTTGCGCGGCTGATACTTGCCACGTTGCAAATACTCGATGGGCAACCGTTGTAATTCCTGATCGGTCACCTCATGGCTTTGCGACGTCTGCTCGGGTTCAACGGCACGCTCGGTGCCCTGGGTTTGTGTGACTTCAGGCTGAGCAGGTTGAGGCGCAGCAGGTTTTGCTGAACTCAACAGGGCATCCAGACCTCGACCCAAACCGCGTTTTTTCACCGACATTATTTTTTCTTCCTCTTAGGCAACAGCAGCTGCTTGTTTTTCCTGACGGCGGAGCATTTCTCCGGCCAATGCCAGATAGGCTTTGGCACCACTGGATGCTCTGTCATAGTACATCGCTGGTGCACCAAAACTCGGCGCTTCTGCCAGACGCACATTGCGTGGGATCACGGTGCGGTAGACTTTTTCACCAAAGTGCTGTTTCAGCTGTTCAGATACATCATTCGCCAGGCGGTTACGTGGATCGTACATAGTACGCAAGATCCCCTCGATCTGTAAATGTGGATTGACCAGCTTAGAAAGCTGCGTGATGGTATCCATCAGCGCCGTTAGTCCTTCCAGTGCATAATACTCACACTGCATAGGCACCATAACAGAGTCAGCCGCCGCCATTGCATTAACCGTCAACATATTCAATGAAGGCGGGCAATCAATAAAAATAAAATCGTACTGGTCCAGCACCGATTCCAGTGCATTACGCAAACGCACTTCGCGAGCGAACAATTCCATCAACTTAACTTCTGCCGCGGTCACATCTCCGTTGGCAGCGATTAAGTGGTATTCGCCGGACGTTTCTTTACTGATCACGTCCTGAATGGGGGTCTCTTCGATCAAAAGATCGTAAATGGTTGCTACTTCGCCATATTTGTCAACACCGCTGCCCATGGTCGCATTGCCTTGTGGATCCAGGTCAATCAGCAGGACCTTGCGTTTGGTCGCAGCCATGGAAGCTGCCAGGTTAACTGCAGTGGTGGTTTTTCCCACACCGCCTTTTTGGTTTGCGATCGCAATGACTCTAGCCACTATGTCCTCGAATACTAGTCTTTTTTCAGAATGATTAAATGACGTTCACCATCCAGCTCGGGGACCTGTAAACTAATATCACGTTCCAGAGTCACACCGGCAGGCAGGCTATCCAGTTCCTGCTGCGGAAACTGACCTTTTAATGCCAGAAAGCGGCTTTCGTCATCGACCAGATGTCCACACCACTGAACCATGTCCTGCAAAGAAGCAAATGCACGGCTCAGTACACCGTCTAATTTAACACTTGGCTGATATTCTTCAACACGAGACTGAACCGGTGTGACGTTTTCCAGTCCAAGCGCATGTTTTACCTGGGTTAAAAAACGTACACGCTTACCGAGGCTGTCGAGTAGAACAAAGTGTGTATCGGGCAGGGCAATGGCCAGTACAATCCCAGGCAATCCTGGTCCGGTACCCACATCAATGTAGTGTTTCCCGCTCAGGTGAGGTGCAACGACTAACGAGTCCATGATGTGCTTGACCATCATTTCCTGCGGATCACGCACTGAGGTCAGGTTGTAGGCTTTATTCCATTTATCGAGCAGCCCGACATAGTCGACGAGCTGCTGCTTTTGCTGTTCAGTTAGCGCGATGTCCGTGTGGGCTAACAGGGCTGTAAGTTGTTCTAATAACACAGTCTTCCGTTTGTTGTTACGCGGACTTGCGCAACAACCCTTGCTTTTTCAGATACACTAATAATAGCGAAATCGCAGCAGGGGTGATACCAGAAATACGAGACGCCTGGCCGATTGTTTGCGGTCTGGCTTCTGAGAGCTTTGCCACCACCTCATTAGACAGGCCACTGACCTGAGCATAATCGAACTCTCCAGGGAGTAAGGTTTCTTCATGACGCAGTTGTTTGTTGATCTCATCCTGCTGACGCGCAATATAGCCCGCGTACTTGGTTTGGATCTCAACCTGTTCCAGTGCCTGAGTATTGTCCTGCTCACTGGCCAGGCCTTCGATCTGCATCAGTTCTTTGTAACTGACTTCCGGACGACGGATCAGATCCTCTAAACTGGCTTCACGGGTTAACGGCGATTTCAGTAATTCATTCACCTGCGAAAGCGCCGGATGATCTTTGTGGATCCAGGTATTGCGCAGTCTTTGCGTTTCCTGTTCCATCACTTCCAGCTTATTGTTGTATGCCGCCCAGCGCTCATCATCAACCAGACCCAGCTCACGGCCTTTTTCAGTCAGGCGCAGATCGGCGTTATCTTCACGCAACAGCAGGCGGTATTCAGCACGGCTGGTAAACATACGGTAGGGTTCTTTGGTCCCTAAAGTAGCCAGGTCGTCGATCAGTACACCTGTGTACGCCTGATCGCGGCGTGGTGTCCAGGCTTCCAAACCTTTTACTTGTAAGGCCGCATTCATACCTGCGATCAGACCTTGTGCACCGGCTTCTTCATATCCGGTGGTACCATTGATCTGGCCAGCAAAGAACAGACCATTAATGAATTTGGTTTCCAGAGATTGTTTCAGGTCACGTGGATCGAAAAAGTCATATTCAATCGCATACCCAGGACGACAAATATGCGCATTTTCAAAGCCCTGGATTGAACGCACAATCTCCAGCTGAATATCAAATGGCAGGCTGGTGGAAATACCGTTCGGATACAATTCGTAGGAAGTCAGCCCTTCAGGCTCAACAAAGATCTGATGTTTTTCTTTATCGGCGAAGCGGACGATCTTGTCTTCAATGGAAGGGCAGTAACGCGGTCCGATCCCTTCAATGACACCGGCATACATTGGCGAGCGGTGCAGATTATCGCGGATCACGTCATGGGTTTTTTCATTGGTATAAGTGATATAGCAAGGGATCTGTTGTGGATGATCCGATGCTTTACCCATAAATGAGAATACCGGCGTTGGTGTATCACCTGGTTGTGCCTGCATCACTGAAAAGTCGACAGTACGCGCATCAATACGTGGCGGTGTACCGGTTTTCAGCCGATCAACACGGAACGGCAATTCACGTAAACGCTGTGCCAGAGCAATCGAGGGTGGATCGCCTGCACGGCCACCTTTAAAGTTCTCCAGACCTATGTGGATCTGACCACCCAGGAAAGTACCGACTGTTAATACTACGGTTTCTGCACTGAAACGCAGCCCCATCTGGGTGACAACCCCTTTAACCTGATCTTGTTCAACGATCAGATCATCACAAGATTGCTGAAAGATCTTCAGGTTATCCTGGTTTTGCAAGATCTCCTGGATCGCCGCTTTATACAGAGCGCGATCCGCCTGAGCACGGGTTGCCCGTACGGCTGGACCTTTGGAAGAGTTCAAAGTACGAAACTGGATCCCGCCTTTGTCGATCGCTTTGGCCATTGCGCCACCCAGAGCATCGATCTCTTTAACCAGATGACCTTTTCCGATCCCGCCGATCGCTGGGTTACAGGACATCTGTCCCAGGGTGTCCATATTGTGTGTTAACAATAAGGTATTCATGCCCATACGTGCTGCAGCCAACGCTGCTTCAGTACCGGCATGACCACCACCAACAACGATAACGTCAAAATGTTCGTGATAAATCATTTACGGGATCCTACTTAAAAACAACCAGCAAATTTCGAAAGGGTGCGTATTCTACCCAGAAAAACGCAGAAGTGAAACGTTTAAATTTTAATCAGAGTAAAAGGATCACTTAATAATATATAAGGATCTTTTTAAAGATCTTTTATTAGATCTTATTATTAGATCAACCCGGATCTGTGAATAACAGCGTATTCCTGATTTGATCCAAAGAGTTAGATCAGATCATATAATGTGAATTAGATCGGATCATCGCGATGAAAAGCTTTGATCAAAGTGGCTATTTATTCACAGGACTAGATCCGATGAAAACTATCCAATGGATAAGTATGCGTAGATCCGCAGTTAGATCAATGGTTATCCACAGTGCGATCTGAGAATGAGCTTTTTTGTGAATAACTTCTGTGTAAAAGATCTCTCACCTGATCGTTAAGCCGGGCTAGCAGGCCTGATCCAGTTGCTGCTTTAATGCTGGCAACCAGGCAATGGCGGCATCTTCCGGTAGTGCTTCATCTTGTACATCTATCTTTAATACTGGTAAAAGCTGCTGTGCGCCTTTGTCTGTCAGTAGCTGCGCACAGTTACTGGCAGCCAGATTAAAGGTGTCATAGCTAGAATCCCCAATACCCACCACAGCAAACTGAATATGGCTCAGATCTTCATGATCAGACAATTGCTCTATAAAAGGCAACAGGTTATCTGGGTAGTCGCCGGCACCATAAGTCGATGTGACCACCAGCCACAAAGAATGCTGACAGGCGCTCAGTTCCGGTTGTTCATGCAGGTGTGTGCTGAATTCGCTGGCATCGAGTTGTTCGGCAAGCTGTTCTGCGACGTATTCTGCGGAGCCCATCTGGCTGCCTATGATGATCTCTATGTTACGCATGAAGCGATGGATCCTGATTACTGATTCTAGACGTATCCGCGACATCTTAATGACCTCTACACAGAAGTAAAGACTTGATCCAAGTTTGGGATAAAAAAATCTAGCACAATTAGTAGTCAATACGCAGAAGTTCAAAGCAAATTTATATTAATCAATGCCTTAATAAAATATTCCAAATGCTAATCCGGTGTGCTTGTTGTGGATAAACCGCGAATATCCTGATGTTTTTTGGGGTTATCAGGCCTTGCGGGAATGGCTGTAAAGGGTCATAGTCAGGACGATTTTTAACTTGTGGATAGATTCTGGTGCAGAAGACGATCTGATCGTCTTTTCATGATAGGAAAGAGGATCTATAAAGTTTGATCTATATAATGAAATAATCTAAAAAATGACGATCTTTTTCACATAACTGACAGGATCGGGTGATTGGCATAGCTGTTTATGTTGTACAGCTGTCTTTAAATGTTGGTGTGATGAAAGTAATTTTGCTCGTCAGAGCACGGGTTGCCACACCAATGTTCCTTTATGAAATACATATTTTGACAGAAATGCGCGGTTTTTCATCAATTACTCACAGTTTGCGCCGTGGCCTCAGCATAACCTAGGCGCAGTTTTCAAAGGAGCAAACGGATGAAATCACTCAACTTGGGCGCTGCACTGATCTGTCTCAGTGTGTTGAGCGCATGTGGCAGTAGTAATGAACGACCGTCTATCACGATTGAGCAACCTCAATTGACTGCGATAGCGACAACTCAGATTACGTTGACAGCTGAGGTCACTGATAAGGATGATAACCTGAAGTCGATTGCGTGGCGTCAGGTTTCCGGACCTGGCAATGCTGTGCTGAGCGTAGCGGGCAATAAGGCACAAAGTATCGGTGTGCAGCTTCCCACTGCTGCGGGTGAGTATACGTTTGAGATCACAGCAACGGATACGTTCGATGTCTATCATAATAAACGCTTCACTGTGATTGTTCAGTCGCTGCAAGAGACTGTTTTTGTGCAACTCGATGACTTATTGCAACAAACCTATGATGCCGATCAAGGCGTGATCCCAGGTATACAGGCCCTGATAGATTTCAATCAGGATAGCTTTTATGAATTCGAGCAAGCTGCCATTGCGCTATTTCACGAACTGGGCTTGAAAGGGGTGGCGCCGCTTACTAAAGAGACTCAGTGACGAAAGGGTGAGACGCACCTTAGCGGTGCGTCCCAGTATTGTATTATTTACCGATACAGAAAGAGCTGAAGATCTTACCGAGCAAGTCGTCGGAGGTGAATTCACCAGTGATCTCATTGAGGTGTTGCTGGGTCAGGCGCAGTTCTTCGGCCAGGATCTCGCCGGCAATGTGCATTTCTAACTGAGTCTGACCAATCTCCAGGTGCTCTGCGGCACGCTCCAACGCGTCGAGGTGACGGCGACGCGCCATAAAGCCGCCTTCGGTTGCACCGGTAAAGCCGATACAGGCCTTAAGGTGTTCACGCAGCAGATCTATACCACTACTGTCTTTGGCACTGAGGCGGATCAGGGCATGACCATGGTCGTGGCTGGTGCCTGTGGGTTCACCACTGAGATCGACCTTGTTGCGGATCACTGTGATGTCCATGCCTTGTGGCAGCTGTTCGATGAATTCCGGCCAGATCCGGGCTGGATCAGTTTCATCAGTTTCGGTGCCGTCGACCATAAATAGCACGTGATCGGCGGCACGGATCTCATCCCAGGCACGTTCAATACCAATTTGCTCGACCTTATCCGGGCTGTCGCGCAGGCCTGCGGTGTCTATGATGTGCAGCGGCATACCATCAATATGGATATGCTCTCTGAGCACATCCCGGGTGGTGCCGGCGATATCGGTCACAATGGCGGCTTCCCGACCTGCCAGCGCATTGAGTAATGAAGACTTACCAGCATTCGGGCGACCCGCGATCACCACTTTCATGCCTTCACGCATGATGCTGCCTTGTTTGGCTTGCTGGCGCACCACGCCCAGCTGTTCTATGATGGCGCTCAAATCGCCAGCCACTTTGCCATCGGAAAGAAAGTCGATTTCTTCATCCGGAAAGTCAATTGCCGCCTCAACATACATGCGCAGATGGATCACCTGTTCCACCAGCGCATTGATGTGCTTTGAAAAGTCTCCCTGCAGAGAATGCAGGGCGCTTTTGGCGGCCTGTTCACTGGTGGCATTGATCAAATCGGCAATGGCTTCGGCCTGGGTTAGATCCAGCTTGTCATTCATAAAGGCTCGCTCGGAGAATTCACCGGGCTTTGCCAGCCGTACACCGTCAATCTGACTGATCTCTTTAAGCAGCATATCCAACACCACCGGACCACCATGGCCTTGCAGCTCCAGCACATCTTCGCCGGTAAAGGAGTTCGGGCCTTTAAAGAACAAGGCGATCCCCTGATCGAGTTGTTCTCCCTGAAGGGTTTGGAATGGCAGATATTCTGCGTAGCGGGTTTTTGGGCATCTGCCGAGAATTGTGTGGGCAACTTGTTCGGCCAGAGTACCTGAAATTCGGATTATGCCGACGCCGCCCCGACCTGGTGCGGTTGCCTGTGCTGCAATGGTGTCTTGTGCGATCATGATGACCCTTGAAAGCAAACTCTAATTAGCGCTAAGTGTACAGCAAACGCGCGCTGTGAGGTATAGTAGAGGCGGTTCAGAGATAAGGATATAGCTTGTGGTGGTATTTGCTCAGTATCGCTTTGACAGCGACAGCTTGGTATTAAAAAAAGATCAGCAAGAGGTGATGCTGCGCCCTAAAGTTGCCCAGTTATTGCAGTATTTATTGGCCCGACCGCTGCAAGTAATATCCCGCGAGGCATTGCTGGAGGCGCTGTGGCAACACGGTGAGTTTCGCGATGCGGCGCTAACGCAAAGTATGGCGGAGCTGCGTCAGGCACTGGGTGATGATGCGCAGCAGCCGAGGTTTATCCGCACCGTACCGCAGCGGGGCTATCAATGGATCTGCCCGCTGACACAGCCAAAGCACAACAAGCACAGGGGGTTATTGATTGCGTTGTTGAGTGCCACCTTGTTGATTGGCGGCGGTGTTATTGCCCAGTTCACTCAAACAGACTCTGCGCCTGTGTCGGCGCAACTTGCTCATCCCGCTTTAACAATTTTGCCTCTGGACAACCAAACCGGGGTCGCCACCAATGCCTGGTGGGGCTATGCGCTGCATGCGGCATTGACGACACGATTGCAATCCGAATACCGTTTGATCCCGGCTGCGCAGTCGACGCAAGAGGATAATAGCAGGCAGGTGGCGCTTACCTTATCACGCCAGCAACAGCGTTATGTGCTGACCATTCATACCGCCCGGCAACAGCAAAAGCTCGTGGTTGAACAGTTGGATATGGGGTTTGATGACGTCGCTGAGCAGATCATTAGGGCACTGGCTTTACTACCCGATGGGCAAAATGCGCCTAAGCCGGAGCAGGTTGCTTCGCAAGACTATTATCGCGGACTACAGGCGCTGGACGAGCAGGGCAACAGACTGGCTAAATCCTATTTTGAGGCAACCCTTATCCAGTATCCGCAGCATCTGGCTGCGCAACTTGAACTGGCGCGCATTGCCTGGCAGCAAGGTGATCTGACTCAGGCAAAAACCTTATTTACAGCGATGGATCTGAATGCTGCAGAGCCTGCCATACGGGTGCGCCATTATCTGTATCAGGCGGAGTTTTATAAAGCCCTGGGCGATTATGCGCAGGCGCAGGGTGCGGTGCAGTTAGGATTGGTACTTGCGCAGCGTCACCAGTTGCTGGAGCAACTGGCCACAGCGTATCAGTTACAGGCCGATCTGTTCTGGCTCACTCAGCAGTGGGATAACTACGCCAGGGCGCTGAATTCAGCATATGCGTTGATCGGCAGCCGTGCTCTGGCGTATCGCGACGCGCAACAGGCTTTTTATCTGGCCAATCCGCCAGCCGTCGGGCCCGAAACCAAGCGATTACTGGATCTGGAACGCAGCAAGCGGGTGCTAGCACAGTCGATAGCTTATTACCGCCAGTCGCCTCGGCGCAATTTACTGGCGCGGGCCTTATTTGCCTATGGGCAGAACTATCTGGTGCCGGTTGCGCAGAGTGAACCGAGCTTGTTAGAAGCGCTGGATATTGCATCGGAACTGGGTGATAACTACTTGCAAAAGCAAATACTCACTTACCTGGGGTTTTACTATATTCAGCTGCATCAGCGCGACAAGGCACAGGCTTATCTGGCACAGGTGGAGCCTGATCCGCAGTTTATTCCTCATTATGAATTACACTGGCTACTGCGCGGTATGGCGATTATGGACGGCGCACTGAATCGGGATGGCGCGCCGGGACTCGCGACTGCCATAGAGACCTTCGAGCAGTTGTTAGGCTGGGAGCAGGTATCCACCCTCACCGCTGCGCATGCCCAGTTGATGCTGGGGTGGAGTCTGATAAAGCGAGATGAACTGGTACGGGCCGACGCGTTAGTGAGAAGCGCACAGGCGGTATATCAGCAGCTCAATCTGGTTGAGACTGAAGGTTATGCCCGTTATACACGTATGTATATTCATTTACGTCGGGGTGAGGCGAAACAGGCACTGACTTTATTGTCTGCACCAGAGCAGGCCAGTCATCTGGAGCTTTTATATGGTGCGGTGGCGGCTTTTCTGGTTCATGATCATGCCTTGTCAAAGCAGTTAAGTGATCAACTGGCCAGACGCCCCAACAGTGCAGCACTGATCAATCAACTTACCTGGATCAGAGCTGCAATAGTGCCGCCATTTGAGTTGGTTACGGCTGTTATCGACAAACCCTACAGCGTGTATTGTCAGAGCAACTGGGCGCTATAAAGGAAAAGGCGGCACCTGATTTGCGCGGTAAATCACCTTGCCTTGCCTGTTTTGCACTACCCAGTAGGGTAAGTCTGTCACTTCAAAACGCCTGAACAGCTGATTGTGGCTGTCAAAAACGATCTCATGATTAACGTTAAAGCGTTGTTGATAGGCACTGACCTGAGTTGGATCCACATAGAACGGTTTGATCACGCTCACCACAGGGTAGTCGATATTGGCTGACAGGCGGTTATTCTGTGCGATCCTGCGCTCGCAATTCGGGATATGCTGAAACGGACACAGGCTGTCGCTGAAGAACAATACCCGAAAGCCCGCACCCGGTCGGGTGGGATCAAAGGGTTGTCCGGACAAGGTTTGAAGCGCTTTATCCTGAGCGGGCAGGTCTGAGTGTGCCACTGTTGGGAGCTTGCTTAGCACCTCCCGTTGGCGCACTTGGTTACCCTCAACCACCAGCCGATAAGGGGTTTGTCTCACGCCATAGCGGATCGCCAGCTGATTGTATGTGTCTATTTGCAGACCGTCATAGACAGGGAAAAGCGCAGTAAACTGATCCACACTGGGTTTATCTATGTTGATGTCCGGGTGAAGGAAGCGGCGCTCGATATTGGGGTGTGGCTCGGGTAAGGGGGTTTGCTGCGCGTACTCATCCCAGAGGGTAATAAAGATATACTCAACCGGGGCTGCGATTGACTGTTGGCTGAGCAAAAGTACAGACAGGCTCAGTAATAGGGTGATCGGGTTTTGTAACTTCATAGTTTGCCTCCTGTCAGTGTCGCCAGGTGTTGTCTGAGCTCATCGGTGAACAGGGCGCTGCGGTAAATCTCTGTACCACTGGCATCAAGCAAAATATGCTGAGGTGTGCCGGTTACTAGGTACTGGCGGGTAATGCTACCTGTTGCATCAAACACCGTGGGAAACTGATAGCCATAGCGGTTTAAATAGGTTTTTACGCCCTCTACGGTCTGATTAAAGCCCACATTGACGGCGATGACCTGATAACTTTCCTGGCTGTTTTCGAAGGCCTGCTGGAGCAGGGGCATCTCTTCTACACAATAGGCGCACCAGGTGGCCCAGAATTTAAGGTAAGTGACTTTGCCACTGCTTGAGATTGGCTGATCGGCCACTGTCCTGGCCTGCAAAGGGGGGTAAGGTTTTGCCGAGGCCGTGGCCGATAGTGCCAGTAGCACGATGCCTGTGAGGTATGTCTTCATAATCGTCTCCATAATGGTCTCCTTGCGTTATAGCCAGCTTTTGCCGGCCTGAATAAGAAAATATTGCGCCATGATGAGCAGTAACAGCGCACTGATAGTGGGCACGTGATTGAGCCAGGCGCCAGCGCGAGGCAAACGTGTCACAAATTGACTGCTCAGTCCGGCCAGCAACAGTAGGGTGCTCATACCCAGCGCAAAGCTGAATAACAGCAGCGCACCAAATATCGGCTGCCCGCTGGTGGCCACAAACAGCAGCAAGCCGCCGAGCACTGGAGAAGTGCAAGGTGCTGCCACCAGTGCACTGGTCATGCCCATCAGCAGCGCCCCCTGCGAGCTCTGAAATGCAGGGCCCGGTAAGCGCGGGAAAGTCAGCCAGCCTTTATTGACCAGGGCCAGATACATGAGCAGATTGGCAAAACCAACTTGTACCCAGGGGTTGGAGGCCACTACCCCAAACAGGCTGCCACTGTAAGCGGCAACGCCACCCAGCAGGGCATAGACAGCAGCAAAGCCAAGGCAATACTGCAGCGGTGCCAATGCCTGGGTGCGGTATCTGGTCAGTGAAGCCAGGGTAATGGGCAGCAGAGGATATACGCAGGGCGTAAAGCTGGTCAGTACACCGCTGAATAAGGCCAGCGGTAACAGCCACCAGCTGAGGTGCGATGTGTTTAATGCGTCTAACAGAGGGGGTTCCAACATACAGTGCTCGCTAAGTTGTTAAGATGCTGAGCAGCGTGCTACATGGACCTCAACCTGCCTATCAAAGTGGCATAAAATCCACCTCAAATTTTATCAAAACGTTGATTTTAATGGTTAAGCTGAGACTGTGAGACCGATATGCCGTTGTGTGGTAATCGCAGACATAAAAAAACGGCCCGCGATGGACCGTTTCTTGTTTATCTATATTCGGTATTAACCGCGGACCTTCATGCCCTTTTTCTCCATGCCACGATAGATATAAAGCATCTGGGCAATTGAGATCAGGTTAGAGACCAGCCAGTACAGTACCAGACCAGACGGGAACCAGATAAAGAACACAGAGAAGATAACCGGCATCCAGGTCATCATCTTCTGTTGCATAGGATCCGTCACTGTCATAGGTTGCAGCTTCTGAGTCAGGAACATACTGGCACCAAACAGGATAGGCAGCACGTAGTAAGGGTCTTTTGAAGACAGGTCAGTCAGCCACAGCATAAACTCGGCATGGCGCAGCTCTGTAGATTCCAGGAATACATAGAATAGTGCCAGGAAGATAGGCATTTGTAGTAACAGCGGGAAGCAGCCACCCATAGGGTTTACTTTTTCCTTGCGGTACATCTCCATCATTGCCTGACCGAATTTCTGGCGATCATCACCATAGCGCTCTTTCAGTGCCTGCATTTTTGGTTGCAGCATACGCATTTTCGCCATTGAGGTATACTGCGCTTTGGTGAGTGGGTAAAGGAGTGACTTAACAATAATGGTGATAGCAATGATGGCCAAGCCCCAGTTGCCCAGCCCACCAATATTGATGTCAAACAGACCAAAGAATGATCCTTCACCAGAGTACAAAAACTTCAGCAGCTCTAGCAAAGGCTGCGAGATAAACCATAACCAACCGTAGTCAACGGTCAGGTCGAGATCTTTTTGCAGCGCTTCCAGCGCATCAGTGTCTTTTGGACCCATGTAGTAAGTGGCGGTGAGCTGTGCAGTGCCATTGGCCTGAATATTAGTTGCTTCACCTTTTACACCTATGATGCTGTTGTTATTGCGCAGTGAGCTGTAAATGGTGTTGTTCTTTTCCTGACCTGGTACCCAGGCACTCACAAAGTAGTGCTGGATAAAGGCAACGTAACCACCCTGAGTATTTTTGTTCAGGTTAGCATCGGCCATATCAGAGAAAGAGTATTTCTCATAAGGCTCTTCACTGGTGCCATAGGCTGCGCCCAGATAAGTCTGGTCAACCATGCTGCCTTTTTCCTGAACCGTGCGCTTGATTTGGGTATACAGTTGCACCTGAACTGGATCAGTAGTTGGGTTTGTCACATCGTATTCCAGTGCCACATCATACTGGCCCGGCTTGAATACAAAGGTTTTGCTGAACTGTACGCCTTTGCTGTCAACAAAAGTCAGCGGCACACGTAGCTCATCACCGCTTAATGTGTAGTTGGTTTGTTCGCTTTGATAGACCGGGCGACCCTGGCTTGATGCATCCGGGCCATTCAGGCCAATCAAACCGCTCTGTGCAAAGTATTCTTTCCCCTCGAACTCACCCAATAACAGGTAAGGCTGGTCGCTGCCATGGGTTTCGGCGTGTTGTAGCAATTTCGCCTCAACAATGTCACCACCTCGGGTGTCGATTTTTACTGCCAGTACATCGGTGGTTACCGAAATGACTGAGCGAGTAGCCACAGTGGCCTGCATTGGCACATCAGCCTGACTGGAAGCCGGTACATCGGCCTGGTCATTGTTTGCGGGGCCGGCCACTTGTTGTGTGACGGCACTGGTATCAGCATTGGCTGCGGTTTGTTCCTTTGACCACTCTGTAAAGAGTAAAAAGGTAACCAGCAGCAAGCCGATAAATAAAAACGTGCGTTGCGATTCCATAACAGCTCTTATTTCTCGTGTTGTTTATCTTGCGTTGATTTAGCAGGCACGGGATCAGACCCGCCTGCACTTAAAGGGTGACATTTTAATATGCGTTTAAGCGCTAACCAACTCCCTTTTGCAATTCCATGTAAATTAATTGCCTGAATTGCATAATGAGAGCAGGTTGGATTAAAGCGACAGTGTGGTCCCAGTAGCGGACTAATAAAGCGCTGATAAAAACGGATCACACCTAATAGCAGTGTTTTGGTCAATCTCTGGCATAGCGACAATGGCCACTGGATCCACGTTTTGCAACGCTGCACCAGGCGCGATGATACTGTGGAAGGGGAGTGATTCATGATGATGCCGTCAGACTGATAACCAACCACCGAAAAAATAGGGAAGTTGGCGATTAAAAGGTGAGCTAACTTTACCTTATCGGGGTCAAAATAGCCATTGAGCCCTATGCGATTTTAGCGAATTCACAGTCAGTTGAACTCGATTTATTGTCTATTGCGCTGGTTTATGATGCAAATGAATAACGTGCTGTAGTGCCAAGTGAGCGTGTACGTTGCACGGCAAACACTGTGCAGACTTAGAGCGTGCAGGCACGTCAAATCAACATACGTTTACTTGCTATGATGTTAAGACTGTTTGGGATTACGTTGTTTAGACGCCGGGCGCTTTTTATTGTGGCGTTTATGAGCTGGAGGTTTAGGCGCACCTGGTTTACAACGCTCGTTTACTTTGCGCCATAATTTTGCCAATTGCTTGCTGAGTTCTTCATTTGTTTGTTCATCAACACCGGTTTTAACCATCAACACGATATCAATGTTATCCAGCTTATGACGGTTTAAACGAAAGCTTTCACGGGCAAGGCGTTTAATGCGATTACGTTGGCAGGCTTTTTTACAACGTTTTTTAGCGACAGTGAGTCCCAGACGTGGGTGTCCAACATCATTGGGTTTAGCTAACAAAGTAAAATAGGGAGTTGCTGCGCGAGCGGGTTCGTTAAATACTCGGGAGTAATGCGAGGGAGTTAACAGACGTAACTCCCTGCTGAAGCTAAAGTCTTCCACTTATATATTAAGCAGAAAGTACTTTACGGCCTCTAGCACGACGACGCGCTAGTACTTTACGGCCATTCTTCGTTGCCATACGTGCACGGAAACCGTGAGTACGCTTGCGTTTAAGAACGCTAGGTTGAAAAGTTCTTTTCATAACTAATCCATCCGATCGGTTAAAGTTTAAAACATCCTATGCAGGTCGCGATCCTGGCACAGGTGCCATTGCGAGCGCGAGATATTAATGCCGCAACGTAGGAAAGTCAATCATAATCGCGCCATCAAGCATAGATTTTAGCCAGAAATAACAAAAAACGGTCATTCGCTCTGCTATCCCCCGAAATAAACAGGCCACATTATACCTATATAAAGAATAGAGTGGGATCTAAATCCTGAAATAAGCGATCCGGCAGTGTATTTTGATCGGATCTGATCGGTGCATGTGTGTGATCAACTCAGATCGGATCAATGCTGGGTTTTCCACATGACCTGGGTGAAAAGTGGCAACATCCTCTGGAAAACTTAAAATGATCGAGTTTTTTTGATGAGATCTTGGCGTATTTTTGCTAAGATCAGTAAACAGGGTGAAAAATAAAATATCAATAAAAACAAGCAGGTGCGTTTGTTTCTAGGAAAGATCCTGAATTTTAAAAAAGTCAATATTGATGTTGTGGATAAGATCCCCTCATAATACCCGGCTTCCACCTATGTATTTATGATAATAAACAAGCATTTCCGTCGATCCTTTGGATTAGCTGTGTATAACCTTGTTGGTAAATCTGGCGATATCCTGAGTTTTTATGAACGGGAATATTAACTATTTCGGAGTGCGACGTGTATCTGTCGGTTTGGCAAAGTTGTTTATATGTTTTGCAGGATGAACTGCCTTCTCAGCAGTTCAATATGTGGGTGCGACCACTACAAGCAGAAAGTACCGAAGATACCTTGACCATCTATGCGCCAAATCGATTTGTTTTGGACTGGGTGAGAGAAAAGTATTTAAACCGCATCAGCGAGCTGCTCACAGAGATCTGTGGTGACGAAGCGCCTGAACTGCGATTTGATGTAGGTAGTAAACCTATTGGCGCGGTCAATAATGCGCTGGCCTCAGGTGAGAGTAGTCAGAATACGCAAGCAGGGACGGTGACTAAACCGGCTACATCCCCTGCGGGTACCTCTAGCTCGACTAAAGTGGAGCCTGCCCCAAAATCTGCTGGGGTGAAGTCTAACATCAAAGAAAACTATACCTTTGATAACTTTGTTGAGGGTAAATCGAACCAGCTGGCAAAGGCTGCTGCTACTCAGGTTGCGGATAACCCGGGCTCTGCGTTTAATCCCGTCTTTATATATGGCGGTACAGGTTTAGGTAAAACCCACCTGTTACATGCGGTAGGCAACGGCATCATAGACAAAAAGCCTGATGCCAAGATTGTTTATATGCATTCTGAGCGTTTTGTTCAGGACATGGTTAAAGCGCTACAGAACAATGCCATTGAAGAATTTAAGCGTTACTACCGCAGTGTTGATGCGCTGATGATCGATGATATTCAGTTCTTTGCCAATAAAGAGCGGTCGCAGGAAGAATTCTTTCACACTTTTAATGCCTTATTAGAGGGTAATCAGCAGATCATTCTTACGTCGGACAGATATCCAAAAGAAATTGAAGGGGTTGAAGATCGACTTAAGTCTCGTTTTGGCTGGGGGCTGACGATTGCTATTGAGCCACCCGAATTGGAAACGCGTGTTGCGATTCTAATGAAGAAGGCACAGCAGAGCAATATCAATCTGCCTCATGAAGTGGCCTTTTTTATTGCCAAAAAATTACGCTCTAACGTGCGTGAATTGGAAGGGGCACTGAACCGGGTGATTGCTAATGCGAACTTTACCGGCAGGCCTATTTCCATCGAGTTCGTAAAAGAAGCACTGCGCGATTTGCTCGCACTTCAGGATAAGCTTGTCACAATTGATAATATTCAACGCACTGTCGCCGAGTATTATCGGATCCGTGTATCTGATTTACTGTCTAAGCGTCGGAGTCGATCGGTTGCTCGACCAAGACAAGTGGCGATGGCGTTGTCTAAAGAACTAACCAATCACAGTTTACCTGAAATTGGTGATGCTTTTGGCGGGCGTGATCACACAACCGTGCTACACGCGTGCCGTAAAGTAAAAGCACTGCGAGATGAAAGTCACGAAGTGAAAGAAGATTATCAAAACCTGATCAGAACATTGTCGTCTTAAGGGCCTAGTATGCAAATTACGATTTCAAGAGAACAGTTTTTAAAACCCTTGATGCAGGTCTCGGGTGCCATTGAGCGAAAGCACACACTGCCTATTTTATCCAACGTGTTGGTTGAGGTAAAAGAAGGTGTGTTGTCTATGACTGGCACTGACTTAGAGATTGAACTGGTTGCGAACGTCACGTTGGAAGAGCAGGTTGTAGACGCGAGTATTACTTTGCCTGCAAAAAAACTGCTCGATATCTGTAAGAGTTTGCCGGATGGCTCTTTGCTGCAATTAAGCAGTCAGGAGCATCAATTGCTTTTGACCAGTGGCCAAAGCCGTTTCTCTCTGACAACTTTGGCTGCGGAAGATTTTCCCAATCTTGAACAGTGGGATGGTGAGGTTGAATTTCAGATCACGCGCTTGGAACTACGCCAATTGCTGGAAGCAACACATTTTTCAATGGCCAATCAGGACGTACGATACTATCTGAACGGTATGTCCTTTGAAGTCGACAACAGTGAAATTAAAACGGTTGCGACCGATGGTCACCGTCTGGCAATAGCGCAACATCAGTTATCGGAATCACTTAATACACAACGTCAGTTGATCATCCCGCGTAAAGGTGTTCAAGAGATTATGCGTTTGTTGCCAGCTGACGATGAGCCTTTGACCATTCAATTTGGTAGTAATCATATTCGTATTTTAGATCCAGAGTTTACGTTGACCAGTAAGCTGGTGGATGGACGCTTTCCAGACTATCGTCGTGTGTTACCCCGCGGTGGAGACAAGCTGGTGAATGCGAATCGCGAATGGCTGCGCAGTGCATTTCAGCGTGTATCCATACTGTCGAATGAAAAGTTTCGTGGTGTTCGTCTTAACCTGTCGAATAGCATGTTAAAGATCAGTGCGAACAACCCTGAGCAAGAGCAGGCGGAAGAAACCGTAGAAGTTGAGTATCAGGGGGATGACCTGGAAATTGGCTTTAACGTGTCATATTTGCTGGATGTATTAAATACGCTTAAAACGGAAGATGTGCAGTTTACATTGGCTGATACCAACAGCAGCGCCTTGATTGAAGGGGCAAGCGACGATTCAGCAATGTATGTCGTTATGCCGATGCGCCTTTAGAAGTTAGGTGTGCACTCTTAAATGAGTTTAAATCAAATTAGCCTCAATAATTTTCGTAATATTGAGGCCCTTTCTTTTTCGCCAAGCGATCAGGTCAATATTATTCTCGGTGAGAACGGCAGCGGAAAGACCAGTCTGCTTGAAGCCATTTATTTCCTATCCAATGGACGTTCATTCAGAACCAACAAACACAAGCTTATGATCCGCCATGAGCAGGATAAATGCATCGTTCATGGAAAAAAGCAACTTCATAGCTTGTCTATTCCCATTGGCATTAGCAAAGATCTGCAAGGCGAAACTCAGTTACGGATCCAAGGGCAATCGAGTAGAAAAATTGCAGAGTTGGCGCAGATATTACCAACACAGGTGATTACACCGGAAAGCTATGAATTGTTTTTTGGTGGTCCAAAAGAGCGGAGAAAGTTTCTAGATCTCGGGGTGTTCCACGTGGAACATCAATTTTATAGCGTCTGGAAAAACTTCAATCAGGTACTTAAGCAGCGCAATGCGTTACTCAAAACTAAGCCGCCTCAGTATCAGCTTCAGATACGTACTTGGGACCGAGAGTTTATACGTCTGGCAGAGCAAATAAATATGTTCAGAAAGACGTATATAAGTAGGTTTGAGCGTCATTTTTTTGATAAGATAGGGGATATAAGCCCCATCTTTAAAGGCCTTGAAATGCGTTATGACGCAGGCTGGAAAGGGGATCTGGCTGATGTGCTAAACGCCCAGTTGGAGCGGGATAGCAAGCTTGGCTATACAACTAAGGGGCCGCATAAAGCCGATTTTAATTTTTATGCTAATGGTCACGGGGTTGAAAATATACTGTCTCGGGGTCAGTTAAAGTTAACTCTTTATGCGTTAAAGATTGCACAAAATAACTTAATTGAGGCTGAGACCGAGAAGCAATCCATATTGCTGATCGACGATTTACCTTCGGAGCTAAGCCAGGATACGATGCTCAGCATCGCGCACTTACTTGCAGAATGTCAGTCACAGCTGTTTATTACTGCAATAAACTCCGAAAGTATCCAGGCCATTGTGGAACCCATGAAACGAAATGTTGAGATGTTCCACGTGGAACATGGCCGCTTAATAACAAAATAATTGGAATACACCATGTCTGATAATTACGATTCATCGAGTATTAAAGTACTGAAGGGATTGGATGCGGTAAGGAAGCGTCCGGGAATGTATATCGGGGACACTGATGATGGTACTGGACTACATCACATGGTCTTCGAAGTCGTCGATAACTCCATCGACGAAGCGTTAGCAGGACACTGTGACGATATTTTCGTTACCATCCATACTGATGGTTCCGTGTCAGTTCGAGACAATGGCCGTGGTATCCCAACGGAACTACACCCTGAAGAAGGGGTGTCTGCGGCTGAAGTCATCATGACCGTACTGCACGCAGGCGGTAAATTTGATGATAATTCATATAAGGTATCAGGTGGCCTACACGGCGTAGGTGTCTCTGTTGTTAACGCACTTTCAGAAAAACTACAACTAACAATCCGTCGCGATGGCAAAGTGCATCAGCAGAAATACACTATGGGTGTCCCAGATGCGCCACTGGGTGTGATTGGTGAAGCTGAAAGTAGCGGAACTGAACTGAGATTCTGGCCAAGTGCGGAGACTTTCTCTGATACAAACTTCCATTACGATATTTTAGCAAAACGACTGCGCGAGCTTTCTTTCCTAAACTCTGGTGTGAGCATCATTCTTAATGATGAGCGTGAAGAAAATAAGCAAGACCACTTTAAATACGAAGGGGGTATTCAGGCATTCGTTGAATATCTGAACCGTAAAAAAACGCCTGTTCATCAAAATGTATTCAATTTCACTTCAGAACGTGAAGACGGCATTAGTGTTGAAGTATCCATGCAGTGGAATGATGGATTCCAGGAAAATATTTACTGTTTTACTAACAACATTCCTCAACGCGATGGCGGAACACATTTAGCGGGCTTCCGCAGTGCCCTGACTCGTACGCTAAACAACTACATGGAAAAAGAAGGCTTTAACAAGAAAGCGAAAACAGCAAGCAATGCGACAGGTGATGATGCGCGTGAAGGCTTGACGGCTGTCGTGAGTGTTAAAGTACCTGATCCAAAATTTTCATCTCAGACTAAAGACAAGCTTGTCTCAAGTGAGGTGAAAGGCGCAGTTGAACAAGCAATGGCTGAAAAACTAACAGAGTATCTACTAGAAAACCCGGGTGATGCTAAAACAGTTGTCAGCAAAATTATTGATGCGGCACGTGCTCGTGAAGCTGCACGTAAAGCGCGTGAAATGACACGCCGTAAGGGCGCAATGGACTTGGCGGGCCTACCGGGCAAACTGGCAGACTGTCAGGAACGCGATCCGGCTGAATCTGAACTCTACATCGTGGAGGGTGACTCAGCGGGCGGATCGGCCAAACAGGGCCGTAACCGTAAGAACCAGGCTATTTTGCCATTGAAAGGTAAAATCCTGAACGTTGAAAAGGCACGTTTCGATAAGATGCTGTCTTCTCAGGAAGTTGCTACCCTGATCACTGCATTGGGTTGTGGTATTGGCCGTGATGAATATGATCCAGAAAAGCTCCGTTATCACCGTATCATTATCATGACCGATGCGGACGTCGACGGCTCGCACATTCGTACGCTGCTGTTGACCTTCTTCTATCGTCAAATGCCTGAGATCATCGAACGTGGTTATGTGTATATTGCACAGCCACCACTTTATAAAGTGAAAAAAGGCAAGCAAGAGCGTTATATTAAGGACGATCACGCACTGACAGATTACCTGACGACCCTGGCGCTGGATGGGGCAAGCATCTATTCCAGTGAAGGTGCAGAGGCCATCTCAGGTAATCGTTTGGAAAATATGGTGCATGATTATCAGAAAACCCTGAATGTCATCGACCGCCTGACGCGTAAATATCCGCGTGCGATGATGTCTCGTCTCTTGTATCAGAACGAGCTGAGCGAATCAGAACTGAGTGATGAAGCTAAGGTGACGGAATGGATACAAACGTTTGTCGCTGACCTGGATCATCATGATGAGGACGCCACTATCTACAGCGCTGAAGTGAGTTACGATGATGAGCGTCATATGTACTATCCAGTGGTCAATATCCGCCAGCACGGCGTAGATAAAGCATATACACTGAACTATGACTTCATTACCTCAAAAGACTATGTGCGTATCGTGAATACAGGTAAGGCCGTAGCGAATCTGATCAGCGAAGGTGGTTATGTACAGCGGGGTGAAAAGACCCAGCCTGTCGAAACATTCGCAGAATCACTGGACTGGTTGATTGCAGAGTCCAAGCGTGGCTTGTATACACAACGCTATAAAGGATTGGGTGAGATGAACCCTGATCAGTTGTGGGAAACCACCATGGATCCTACGGCACGTCGTATGTTACGAGTGACTATTGAAGATGCCATTGCGGCCGACCAATTGTTTGCAACCCTGATGGGTGATCAGGTTGAGCCTCGTCGCGACTTCATCGAGCAAAACGCGCTACGTGTTGTGAACTTGGATGTATAAACAAGTGTGTGTGTGAGTTCTCATCATTGATGATATAGATTCTCACAATTCATGACACTCGACAAAAAGCCACCTCTCACAGGGTGGCTTTTTTGCGTTCTGGGAAGAGCATTGTGACAAAGGAGAGAAGCACAGCTTCTCAAACCCGACATAATTTTGAGTGCAGGTGAGCGGTATTTTTACGCGCTTTTTTAGTGATAACGCTTAAAACAGCGCGGCGCTCGCGGTATACTGAGCATAATTTTCAGACATAATTAGCCCGATACTTTGCGGTATTTATTGAGCAAATCGGGTTCCATGTACCATACAAAAATAAGCCAACTATGCAAAAATACGATATCAAAACCTTCCAAGGGTTGATCCTGGCTTTACAGGACTATTGGGCACAGCAAGGCTGTGTGATCGCGCAGCCACTGGATATGGAAGTGGGTGCGGGGACGTTTCATCCGCTGACTTTCCTCAAGTCGATTGGCCCTGAGCCAATGTCGAGCGCGTATGTACAACCATGTCGTCGCCCGACTGATGGTCGTTACGGTGAAAACCCAAACCGCCTGCAGCACTACTATCAATTCCAGGTGGTATTGAAACCGTCACCTGAAAACATTCAGGAGCTGTATCTGGGATCACTGGAAGCACTTGGTATCGATACCCTGACTCATGAAGTGCGTTTCGTTGAAGACAACTGGGAATCACCAACTCTGGGAGCCTGGGGTCTGGGTTGGGAAGTCTGGCTCAATGGTATGGAAGTGACTCAGTTCACATATTTCCAGCAAGTCGGTGGCCTGGAGTGTTCGCCGGTTACGGGCGAAATCACTTATGGTTTAGAGCGGCTTGCAATGTATATACAAGGTGTGGATAGCATCTATGACTTAGTCTGGACTGATGGTCCTATGGGTCGTGTAACCTATGGCGACGTGTTCCACCAGAACGAAGTCGAGCAGTCGACCTACAACTTTGAACATGCGGATGTGGATGCGCTGTTCAAGCAGTTTGATCAGTGTGAACTGGAAAGTCAGAAGCTGATTGAAGCGGGATTACCTTTACCAGCTTACGAGCAGGTGATGAAAGCATCGCATGCCTTCAACCTGTTGGATGCGCGTCATGCGATTTCTGTTACAGAACGTCAGCGTTATATTTTACGCGTGCGTGCGCTGTCTAAGGCGTGTGCCCAGGCTTATTATGAGGCCCGTGAGGCACTCGGATTCCCGCTTTGTAAGGATTAATCATGACCACAGAAAATCTACTCGTTGAAATTGGTACTGAAGAGTTACCACCAAAAGCCTTACGCAAGCTGGCAGAATCATTTGCCGAGAATATGCAGGCGGAACTGACCGGCCTTGAGCTGGCATTTGAAGACATTAGCTGGTACGCGTCACCACGTCGTCTGGGTTTAAAAGTCGCGAACTTGCAAACCCAGCAACAGGACAAAGTAGTTGAGAAGCGCGGTCCGGCAACGAAAGCCGCGTTCGATGCCGACGGTAATCCGACTAAAGCAGCGATGGGCTGGGCACGTGGTTGTGGTATTGAAGTATCAGAAGCCGAGACACTGGAAACCGATAAAGGTGCCTGGTTGCTACATCGCGCAACTGTTGCGGGTCAGCAGGCAAGCGCTTTGTTGTCTGATGCCATTGCTAAATCATTGGCCAAATTACCTATTCCAAAACCCATGCGCTGGGGCGCTAATAAAACGCAATTTATCCGCCCGGTACACACCGTGGCTGCGTTACTTGGCAGTGAAGTTGTATCTGGCGAAGTATTAGGTAAAACCATTTCAAACCAGCTACAGGGTCACCGTTTTCACCATCCTGAACGGGTGAGCATTAAGCACGCCGATGACGCATTTGAGACCCTCAAAGGGGCGTACGTTATTGCCGACTACGAAGCGCGTAAAGCGCTTATCCGTGAACAGATCAACGCAGAGGCTGACAAGCTGGGCGCGGTTGTGGCGATGGATGAAGACCTGCTGGAAGAAGTGACGGCATTGGTTGAGTGGCCAGTGACTTTGGTGGCCTCGTTTGAGGAAGAATTCCTGTCGGTCCCTGCGGAAGCGCTGATCTACACCATGAAAGACGATCAGAAATACTTCCCGCTACTGGATAAAGCGGGCAAGCTGATCAACAAGTTCCTGTTTGTTTCAAACATTGAAAGTAAAGATCCGAGCGTTGTTATTTCAGGTAACGAGAAAGTGGTTCGTCCGCGTCTGGCGGATGCACAGTTCTTCTTTGAGACAGATAAGAAGAAAACCCTGGAGAGTCGTCTGGAGTCACTGGGCACGGTCTTGTTCCAAAAACAGCTGGGCACATTAAAAGACAAGTCTGAGCGTATTGCTGCTTTGGCTGGCTTTATTGCTGAGCAATTGGGTGCCGATAAAGCACTGGCTGAACGCGCTGGCTTGTTGAGTAAAACCGATCTGATGACTGAAATGGTCATGGAGTTCACCGATGTACAGGGCGTGATGGGTATGCACTATGCGCGCATCGACGGTGAAGCGGAAGAGGTCGCTGTTGCACAGAATGAGCAATATATGCCACGCTTCGCGGGCGATGCCTTGCCGTCAAACCCGATCAGTTGTGCCGTGGCACTGGCAGACAAGTTTGATACCCTGGTTGGGATCTTTGGCATTGGCCAAATCCCCAAAGGCGACAAAGACCCGTTTGCACTGCGCCGTGCTGCCATTGGTGCACTGCGTATCATGGTTGAAAAAGAGCTCGAGCTGGACATTCATGCGCTGGTTGAAAAATCTCGTACACTGTTCGGCGACAAGCTGAGCAACGACAATGTTGGTGAAGATGTGTTTGAGTTTATGCTGGGCCGTTTCCGTGCCTGGTATCAGGATGAGGGGATCGCTGTTGATGTGATCCAGGCTGTACTGGCACGTCGTCCTTCTCAGCCGGTTGATTTTGACCGCCGTGTGAAAGCAGTAAGCCACTTCAGAACGTTAGATCAGGCAGAAGCGTTGGCCGCAGCAAATAAGCGCGTTAACAACATATTGGCGAAAAACAATGTGACCAGCGACGCTGAAATCAATACGGCGTTGTTGTCAGAAGCCGCCGAGCAGCAACTGGCGAAAGAAGTGGCTGCACTGACTGCCGAACTGGCTCCAGTCTATGCACAAGGTGATTATCAGCAAGCACTGACGCGTTTGGCAAGTCTGCGTGAAGCGGTCGATAACTTCTTTGATAATGTCATGGTCATGGCAGATGATGAAGCGGTTAAACAAAACCGCCTTGCACTGCTTAGCCAGCTGAGCCGTTTGTTTCTCAACACGGCGGATATCTCTGTCTTACAAAACTAAGGCAGCCAATCTTTAAAACAAGCCAGCATTCGTGCTGGCTTTTATTTTTGTGATCGGGATTAACAATGAAACAGCATATCATTGCATTAGTAATGGCATTGGGTTTAAGCGCCTGTTCGACGGCCCCACATCAGCCAGCGGATAGCAACTCTGGGCAAACGACAACAAGCACTAATGCGTCTCTTGTGATGGACAGGCCGATGTATTTACGTGGCGATTTTACTTTGTGGGATGCTGACGAAGTCTATCGGCTAACACAGACTCAGACGGGGTTGTACAGTGTACGGGTGCGCTTTATGAGTCCTGGAAAAGTGTACGAATTTAAAGTTGCCGATGCGAAATGGACACCAGGATATAACTGTGGTTTTCGCTATGATGGCAAAGTGAGCCTGGGTAAACCGGTTATTGCGGATTGTGACACTGTGTACAACTACTTTGGATTTATGCCCGACAGAAAGGGGTGGTATCGAATTTCACTGGATTTAAGAGGCGCTACGCCACAGATCATAGTGCAGCGTGATTAATACCAATTTCAGTTAATATCGGGAAAGGTAAATTTGTTGCGTAATTTATTTTGCTCGAATATTGAGCTTTTTGAATTGTCTTGTTATTGTTAATTCCGAGTTGAAAAATATAAGAAAAAGGAAATTCAATGAAAATCAAACTAAATAAAAAAGCAGTCAAACAACTTTCTGGCAAGCAAGTTCTGGCTGAGCAGGCGACACCGGCGATCAATGGTGGTAATCCGCAACAAGAATTAGCGACCTGGCATCGTGGTTGGTACTCTTGCGTTGAATGTCCAATTCTCGTGTAGTCCGGGAATTAAAATAGCTGGTGGGGTTGTTGCACCAGCTTTGCCGGTTATCTCCCTTTCTTCACCAGATAGCGATAAGGGACGCTATCCACTTCTTTTGCCACCAGAGTGTGATCCATAAACTCGCAGAAACTGGGAATGTCCCGGGTGGTAGACGGGTCGTCTGCCAGGATCAACAGGGTTTCACCCTCCTGCATTTTCCTCACCTTGCCACGGATCATCATCACGGGCTCAGGGCACCGTAAGCCAATCGCGTCGAGAGTGTGGTCAGTGTTGTCAAAGTTCATGGCAGTACCCTTTAAAAATAAAGCGCCTATTCTAGCGTGCCTGAAGTGACAAATAAATATGCAAGTTCAGATACCCGATCACGAAAAAAGGCAAGCTACACGAAGCAGTTTGCCTTGGTCACCAAGTTAAATCTTAGGGAATGTCGTTTAGCTTAGTCTTCAACACGCTCGAAGACGGTCGCAATGCCCTGGCCCAGACCGATACACATGGTCGCCAGGCCATACTTCGCGCCTTTGTCTTCCATAATATGGATCAAAGAGGTGCTGATCCGTGAGCCTGAACAGCCCAGCGGGTGACCCAGCGCAATGGCGCCGCCATTGAGGTTCACTTTCTCATCAGCCACATCCAGTAAACCCAGATCTTTCAGTACCGGTAAAGACTGTGCCGCAAAGGCTTCATTCAGTTCTGCCACATCAATGTCTTCAATGCTCAGGCCAGCTTGCTTCAGTGCCTTCTGGCTGGCAGGAACCGGACCGTAACCCATGATAGATGGATCGCAACCTGCAACCGCCATCGACTTAACGCGTGCACGAATTGGCAGGCCCAGTTCTTTAGCCTTCGACTCACTCATGACCAGCATGGCTGAAGCGCCATCCGACAGAGCCGATGACGTACCTGCGGTCACTGTGCCCGAAGCCGGGTTAAATACAGGGCGTAACTGGCTCAGGCCTTCCATGGTGGTTTCTGGACGGATCACTTCGTCGTGTTCAACCAGCACAGGCGCACCATCGGCGTCATGACCTTCCATTGGTAAAATTTCACGCGCAAAACGGCCTTCAACCGTGGCTGCGTGGGCGCGCTGATGTGAGCGCACTGCAAAGGCATCCTGTTGCTCACGGTTAATACCGTGCAGGGTGGCCAGATATTCCGCAGTCAGACCCATCACACCGGCCGCTTGAGCAACCGACGTCGACAGACCCGGGTGGAAGTCGTTACCGTGCGTCATAGGGACGTGGCCCATGTGCTCAACCCCCCCGATCAGATAGGTATCGCCAGCGCCAGTCATAATTGCACGTGCCGCATCATGCAGTGCCTGCATGGATGAACCACATAAACGGTTTACCGTGACTGCTGGTACTGTGTGTGGAATACCTGCCAGCAGGGCGGCATTACGACCTACGTTAAAGCCTTGCTCCAGGGTTTGTTGTACACACCCCCAGTAAATGTCATCGATAGAATCCGGTGCCACTGCCGGATTGCGATCCAGCAGGCCTTTCATCAGGTGGGCACTGAGGTCTTCAGCACGTTTGTGTTTGAACACACCGCCCTTGGAGCGGCCCATCGGCGTACGAATACAATCTACGATTACTGCCTGTTCCATGTTACTGACCCTCCACTTTGTAGAATACTTTACCGGCAGCTGCCCACTCACGGGTTTGCTCCGACACCTGATAGATTTCGCCTAAATGTGCGTACTTATCGGCGATTTTCACGAATTCTGCCAGACCCAGTTGATCCAGATAACGGAATGCTCCACCACGGAACGGTGGGAAGCCAATGCCGTAGATCAGCGCCATATCGGCTTCTTGTGGTGAGGCTACAATGCCTTCTTGCAGACACAGCAGAACTTCGTTGATCATCGGTACCATACAGCGCTCGATGATGGTTTGTTTGTCAAACTGTGCCGGTGCATCACAAATCTCGCTCAGCAGGGCAACGGCGTCAGCGTCTTTGCTCTTCTTCAGGCGGCCTTTGCGATCAGGCGCATACTGGTAGAAGCCTTTCTGGTTTTTCTGTCCATAGCGATTGGCGTTGGCCAGGTGGGCAACCGGATCTTTTTCCTGACGTGCCATGCGGGTTGGGAAACCATCCGCCATCACGCCGGTACAGTGGTTGGCTGTGTCGATCCCAACAACGTCCAGCAGGTACGCCGGACCCATCGGCCAGCCGAAGACATTTTCCATCACTTTATCGACTTGTGTGAAGTCAGCACCTTCCACGACGAGCTGGCTGAAACCGGCAAAGTAAGGGAACAGTACGCGGTTCACGAAGAAGCCTGGGCAGTCGTTCACAACAATCGGCGACTTGCCCAGTTTCAGTGCGTAGTCGACAACAGCGGCGACGGTTTCATCCGAAGTTTTTGCGCCACGAATGATTTCAACCAGTGGCATCTTAGGCACCGGGTTAAAGAAGTGCATACCACAGAAGTGCTCTGGGCGTTCCAGTCCTTCAGCCAGTTCATCAATGCGAATGGTTGAGGTATTTGAAGTCAGGATGGTGCCTTGTGGTAATTGTTTCTCAAGACCCGCCAGTACAGTTTTCTTGATCTGCGGATTCTCGACAACCGCTTCAACGATGATGTCGCTGCCTTCCAGGTCACGGTCATTAAGCGTTGGTTTGATCTGCGCCAGTGTGCCAACCATTTTGTCCAGCTTCATGTGGCCGCGCTCGACTTTTTTGCCCAGCAGCTTGGCCGCTTCGCCCATACCTAAGTCCAGTGCACCCTGGCTGATGTCTTTCATGACAATCGGCGTGCCTTTGTACGCTGACTGGTAAGCAATACCGCCGCCCATGATGCCCGCGCCCAGTACCGCAGCTTGTTTGATGTCAGTCTGGCTTTGCTTCGCTTGTTTCTTGGCAACACCTTTAATGTACTGATCGGCCAGGAAGATCCCGGTTTGTGCCGCCGCTTCAGCGGTTTTGGCCAGCTTAGCGAAGCTCGCGTTCTCAACGGCCATGGCTTCATCGCGACCCATATTGGCAGCAGTCTTGATGGTTTTAACCGCCATCACAGGAGCCGGGTAGTGACCTTTAGTTTTGGCCATCACCATGCCTTCAGCCATTGCAAAGCTCATGCCTTGCTCAACACGGTTCATTTTCAGCGGGTCAAGCTTAACCTGACGTTTAGCACGCCAGTCCAGCTTGCCAGCTGCCGCTTGTTCCATGGTACGCAGTGCCGCGTCCATCAGCTTATCCTGAGCAACCACCGCATCCACGGCGCCTACTTTCAGGGCATCGGCTGCGCGGTTCTCTTTACCTGTGGTGATCCAGGTCATCGCGTTGTCTGCACCAATCAGGCGTGGCAGACGCACGGTACCACCAAAGCCCGGCATAATGCCCAGCTTCACTTCTGGCAGGCCAATCTTGGCGCTGTCAGAGGCAATACGATAATCAGTAGCAAGTACCCACTCACAGCCGCCACCCAGTGCCAGGCCATTGACCGCAGACAAGGTAGGGAAAGGTAAATCTTCTAACGCGTCAAATACGTCAGTGGCCGCTTTGATCCACTCAACCAGCTCTGCTTCAGGGCGGTCAAAGGTAGGCAGGAATTCGAAGATGTCTGCGCCAACAATAAAGTGGTCTTTGTCGGAGCTAAAGATCAGGCCGTCGATGTCATCGCGTTGCGCCAGCTCTTTGAGCGCCGCATGACAATCTTGCAGGGTTTGCTGAGATAATTTGTTGACCGAACCTGGCATACAAAACTTAAACTCAGCGATTTTGCCTTTGCAGAAATCCACAACAAAGGACTCGCGTTTCATTAACATACATGTTCTCCCGTGTTTTTACACTGGTACGATGAGTTGTCATTTCATCCAGTGTGGCGTCTTTAAAAGAAAATTGCAATGAAAAATTTACCGCAGGTTTACTGCAAAGGGTTAGGCACAATGCTAAGGTGGATTCGCTGAATATTTTCCGGGTGGTGTTGTCCGTCCGGACGTTAAGCCACGGGCAAGTTGCGCCATAATAGTCTGATGCTATTGATATGGCTGTTCAGACTGCACATAGTGCGCCCGGGCAGGGAACTCAGAGAAAGGAAGGTGTTTTGGAGTGAGCCTTTTCCTCAAGCAATTTAGACACCCCAGAACATTGACTGCCAACGAAGAGAATGAAAGTTAAAGCATGATGAAACTATGGTTTAATCGTTTAGCTGCCACTTGCCTTGCGGTGTGTGGTGGGGCCTGGAGTCACTTAGGGTATGCAGCTGACTCACACCAGGCGTTTAAAGATGCGGAGCGGGTGGCCTGGAGTGGTAACTATCAGGCGTTTAAGAGATCGCTTGCAGAACTCGATCATCCTCTAAAGCCTTATGTTGAGGCTACTTTTTATAAGCGTCATCCAAAACTTAAGTATCAGGAAGAGATTGGGCGCTTTTTGTCAATATATGATCATACCCCACTGGACTGGATGGTACGCAAGAGCTGGCTGAGCTACCTTAAGCGGCGCAACAAAAAAGCCTTGTTTATTGAGCATTATCAGGACACCAGCAATGCGGAACTGAAATGTACCTATTTACAGTTTCAACTTGATCTGGGCGCGCCGGAAAAAGCCATTCTGGATCAGGTGGAGCCTTTGTGGGTGGTCGGTAAATCACAGCCAAAAGCCTGTGACAAGCTGTTTAGTCAATGGCAAAAAGCCGGGTATCGGACACAAGACCTGGTATGGCAAAGGATCACCCACGCAGCGCAGGGTGGCCAGGCCTCTTTGCTGAAGTATCTGAAAACCCTGCTGCCGCGCAATGAAGCCTATCTGGCCGATCTGTATCTTAAGGTGCGTCGCGATCCCAGCGCCTCAGCAGGCTTGTACCGCTACAAGAAGCGTACCGCCAGAGAGGCTGAAATTGCCGTGTATGGTGTGCGCCGCTTGATCTGGCGCGATCCTAAGCTGGCACTGCGGGCCTGGGACAAGTTGCAGGAGATGTTTACCTTTACTCAGGCGCAGCACGATAGTGTGGCCTATCGCTTTGCTTTGGCGCTGGCGTCCAAAGGACATGAGCAGGCGAAGTTCTGGTTGAATAAAGTCCCTAAGGAGATGCAAGATAAGAAGCTACGCCAGTGGCTGATGAGTAACATGCTCAAAGAACAGGACTGGGAAGGGATCGCGGTGTTGTTCACGGGTATGGATAACTTAAGTAACGGGCAAATATACTGGCTGGGCTACAGTTATGCCAAACGTAATCAGATGGAGAAGGCTCAGGCCTTGTGGCAGGAGATTGCACCAAAACGTGACTACTATGGTTTCCTTGCTGCTGCGCGATTGGACTTACCTGCGCAACTCAATGCTGAGCCACTCAATGTGCCGCCCAGTATCGTCGCGAAAGTGTCGCAGGCGCCCGGGTTTAAGCGGGCGAAGGCGCTGTATGAATTGGATCGCTTCACCGCTGCACGGCGTGAGTGGAATTATCTGACCAATACCTCAAGTACAGCTGAAAAGCTGGCGGCCTCGGTACTGGCGGCCGAGCTCGACTGGTATGACAGCACCATTTATACTCTGGCGCAGATCAAGGCCTGGAACTATGTCGACCTGCGTTTCCCAATGGCGTTCGATGATTTGTTTGAACGTTACAGTGAGCGCAATGACGTGGACCTGGCTTGGAGTTTTGCGATCGCCCGCAGAGAAAGTTCGTTTGCCCCGGATGCCCGCTCACATGCAGATGCATATGGGCTGATGCAGCTTTTGCCGAGTACGGCTAAATATGTTGCTAAATCAAGGGTATCTACGCGTCAGTTGATGAAGCCCGCCACCAATATTCGCCTTGGTACAGATTACCTCGATTATCTTAAAGGTAAGAACAAGGGCAATGAGATCCTCGCTACGGCTTCTTATAATGCTGGCTTTCATCGGGTGAAACGTTGGATCCCACAAGAAGCCATGCCAGCGGAGTTATGGATAGAGTTGATCCCATACCGGGAAACCCGTGATTACGTGAAGAATGTGATGGCGTACCGCCAGGTTTATCACACTAAACTGGGGCGGGATGGTAATATCCTGGCCGGGATCCTGGATATGCAGATCGGTGGTAAGTAAACACAGATTTGTTGGTCTGTCTCGCAACAGCGAGGCCGACCGCAGCCCACTTTACTTCTTTAAATCGGTAGCGCTATGTTAGACTCAGTCACAAGCGAATTAAATAAAAATGGGTACACCAATGGAACAATTAGCAAACTTGTATGCCGAGCATATTGCAACGCTGCAACAGCGTACGAAGACCATTATTGAACGTGAGAACCTGGATGGACTCGTGATCCACTCAGGACAAGCCAAACGCCAGTTTCTGGATGATATGTATTATCCGTTCAAGGTGAACCCTCAATTCAAAGCGTGGTTACCGGTCATCGATAATCCGCACTGCTGGCTGGTGGTTAATGGCACAGACAAGCCTAAGCTGATCTTCTACCGTCCGGTGGATTTCTGGCACAAAGTACCGGATGAGCCGAGCGATTTCTGGGCCGATTACTTTGATATTCAACTGCTGCTGCAGCCCGATCAGGTTGAGCAGTTCTTACCGTACGACAAAGCCAGTCTGGCGTATATTGGCGAATATCTGGAAGTGGCGCAGGCTCTGGGCTTTACGCAGATGAACCCAGAGCCGGTGATGAACTACCTACACTTTCACCGTGCCTACAAGACCAGTTATGAACTGACCTGTTTACGTGAAGCCAACCGCCTTGCCGTGTTGGGCCACAAGGCTGCACGTGACGCTTTTTATGCCAAAGAGTCTGAGTATGGGATTCAGCAGGCTTACCTGCAGGCCACTGAGCATATGGAAAACGACACGCCGTACGGCAACATTGTGGCACTGAACGAGAACTGTGCCATTTTGCATTACACCCATTTTGAGCGCCGCGCCCCGCAGCAGCATGTGTCGTTTTTGATCGATGCCGGTGCCAATTTTAATGGCTATGCATCGGATATTACCCGTACCTACGACTTTTCGCGCAAAGGCGAGTTTGCCGATCTGATCAAGGTAATGAACACCCACCAGATTGAACTGGGGCAGGCATTACAGCCAGGTAAACTGTATGGCGAGCTACATCTGGATTGCCACAAGCGCGTTGCGCAGGTGCTGATCGATTTCGATATTGTGCGTGGTTTGAGTGTGGAAGGGATCCTGGAGCAGGGCATTACTTCGACTTTCTTCCCGCATGGTCTGGGTCACCATCTTGGCTTACAGGTTCACGATATGGGTGGCTTTATGGCAGATGAGTTGGGTACGCATCAGGCACCGCCTGAAGGGCATCCATTCCTGCGTTGTACGCGTAAGATTGAAGCCAACCAGGTCTTTACCATTGAGCCTGGCCTGTACTTTATTGACTCACTGCTGGGCGACCTGGCACAGACCGACAACAAACAGTATGTAAACTGGGACAAGGTTGACGCGTTTAAGCCGTTTGGCGGCATTCGCATCGAGGACAATATTATTGTTCATGATGACCATCTGGAAAATATGACGCGGGATCTGGCGCTGGATTAAGCTTTGCCCTGCACCAAACTGAACTATGTTAAACTGGGAGCCAAGTGCTCCCTGTGTTTTTGTTGAATACTCATGTCTGAATACGCCATTCCCAGCAGTTCTATTTCCCATCACGAAGAAATCAAAAAAAGCACCTTTATTGTGCATATTGCCCATACCCCGACAATCGCTGATGCCAAGGCATTTATTCGTTCTATTAACGAGCAGTATCCGGATGCGCGACATAACTGCTGGGCTCATATAGCGGGAGCGCCGGGCGGCAGCCATGTATTGGGCTTTTCAGACGATGGGGAACCCAATGGGACGGCAGGAAAGCCGATGCTGAACGTACTACTTGGCTCCGGGTTAGGTGAGATCACCGCGGTCACAACCCGTTATTTTGGCGGGATTAAGCTGGGAACAGGCGGCTTGGTGAGAGCCTATGGCGGGACGCTCAACAATGCCCTGAATACGCTACCTACTCAAATAAAGATCCCCGCAAGCAAGTTGGTAGGTGAATCTGACTATGCGCTACAGGGGAACATAGAGCAGCACTTCAGTAGCCAGTACACCGTGCTGAGTATAGATAAACAGTATGGCGCAACGATTCAGTGGGAAATTGAACTCGACAGCAGAGAGGCCAAAGCCGCCATCGCGTCAGTATATGATCTTACTCATGGAGCAGTCTCTCTGACCCTCAAAGAGCCCTGAGCGGGGTTTCGCGGTTTACTAACCGAGTGATGTATTAGACAATCAGGTGTAATTACAATAACTCGCGAATCGCGCTATGCAATTTCGTACCATTATAAAGATACTCGGACAGCTTGTTGCGCTCTTTAGTCTGACTATGGTGCCACCGGCGCTGGTGTCTTTGATCTATAAGGACGGCGGCGGTGTGCCGTTTGTTCTGGCATTTATCTTTAGTGTCCTGATTGGCCTGATGGCCTACTACCCAAACCGCAAAGAGCAGGGCGATCTGAAAGCCAGAGAGGGCTTTTTGATCGTGGTTTTGTTCTGGCTGGTACTGGGCGCCTTCGCGGCCGTGCCGCTGATCTTCTTAAGCGAACCTAATTTGTCGTTTGCCGATGCCGTCTTTGAGGCGTTTTCCGGTCTGACAACCACAGGCGCGACGGTCCTGACAGGTATCGAGTATTTACCTAAGTCGGTGCTTTTCTATCGCCAGCAACTGCAGTGGCTCGGCGGTATGGGGATCATTGTACTGGCCGTTGCCGTACTGCCTATGCTCGGCGTAGGTGGCATGCAGCTGTACCGGGCAGAAACGCCAGGGCCGGTCAAGGATTCCAAGATGACGCCGCGCATTGCCGATACCGCCAAGCATTTATGGTATATCTATGTGACGCTGACTCTGGCCTGTACGCTGGCGTATGCCTGGGCAGGCATGAGCTGGTTTGATGCCATTTGTCATGCCTTTGCGACCATCGCCATTGGGGGGTTCTCAACCTATGACGCCTCGATAGGCTACTTCGACAGCCCAATGATCAATGCCATTTGTGTGTTCTTCCTGCTTATTGCTGCGGCTAACTTCTCTTTGCATTATGCGGCCGTGGCGGGTCGGAATATCAAAGTCTATTTCAGAGATCCTGAACTCAAAGTCTTTTTGTTTATTCAGCTGGCGCTGGTGGTGCTGTGTTTTGCGGTGCTGTCGTCCAAGCAGGTATACAGCAATGGGGATGAAACCCTGGATCATGCTTTGTTTCAGGCGGTCTCTATCAGCACCACCGCCGGCTTTGCCACCGACAGCTTTGCAGCCTGGCCTTTGTTCCTGCCAATTCTGCTGATTTTTTCCAGCTTTATTGGAGGCTGTGCGGGCTCCACGGGCGGCGGTATGAAAGTAGTGCGGGTATTTTTACTCTATCTGCAGGGGATCCGGGAGCTTAATCGCCTGGTTCATCCGCGTGCTATCTATTCTATTAAGTTAGGTCGTAAAGCGTTGCCCGACAAGGTTGTCGAAGCGGTATGGGGCTTTTTCTCAGCCTATGCATTGGTATTTGTGATCATCATGATTGCACTGCTGGGTACCGGACTGGATAACATCACAGCTTTCTCTGCCACTGCGGCCTGTCTGAATAATTTGGGTCCGGGCCTGGGCGATGTAGCCGCACATTATGGGGACATTCCTGATTCTGCTAAATGGATCCTGACCATCGCTATGGTCTTCGGCCGCCTCGAGATCTTCACCTTACTGGTTCTGTTCACCCCCACGTTCTGGCGTGGGTGAGGTCAGACCGATATGCCAGTGGCATATCGCAGCTGGCCGAACGCGAGACCGGGGGCGCCGAGCCTTGGACGGTCGAGCCGGAATACACCGCCACGGATGGCTTTCTGCACCAATCTAAATTAGCTGGCCGAACGCGAGGCCGGGGGCGCTGAGCCTTGGATGGTCGAGCTACAATACAGCCATGGGTGGCATTGGATACCTATCGCTTGCTCACCCGAACATTGATGACCTCCTAAACTGATAGAACCTGATAAAGGTATATTTGTAAATTAAACGCACTTTTTTCATCTGTATGCATAATCTTTAAAATAATAAGAGTGACTACAAATCAGAGGGTTAGAAGATGCTGTGTAAATTTCTACCTTTCTTTGGTTAACTCCGGTTAAAAAAATATATCAAAAAACGCAAAAAATGCATTTTTTCATTAGCGCTGATGTCATATTTGTATCGTCAGGGTTAAATCCCTATTTTTATAGTCTACCCACACAGGAAGGTGGGTGTTGCCAGATAACAAAACTATGAGGAATGGCCGAGATGTTTGCCATGTCACATCAAAATAAATACAAAGCAATACAAGCAGGGATAGTCAGCCAGGTAAATCTGACCGACGGCGCCAGCGACTTAACCAACTGTGTGGCTCAGCTAAATCAGTATATGAGTGGGGCTGGGTGTTTGCAGTATGATCATTGTCTTCCGTCGGCCCACGGCAGTGTACCACTTTTGCGCTATGATGGTGTCGAAGTCAGCGAGTGTGTGATTGGTATTATCTCCGAGAATGCCTTGTGGCAAACGCGTACTTTGCCACCTTTGGTTATGAAAGACCAAACTGGTCGTCTGACACCCAGTGCACATGAGCAGACGCTCGGGATTACCTTTATCACGAAGCGCAATGGCGAACCTATGCTGTTTTTCACTGAGCACTATGAGCAGCACCTGGCGTTAAGCACGCTGGAAGCGCAAAGCCGTATGATGTCGCTCAGAGATGCTGCTGTATTATTGAAAGGATACTTGCAATAAGACTAAAGCAGCCCCTTTATAGGGTACTTGCCGTTATCTAAAAGGGATTTTACTGCTACACTATGGGCAGTGTCGTTAGTAGGGTTACAAGATGTTAAGGCGTAAAACGCAGCGGAGCAGGAAGCATTTATCGCAGATCCCGGCAGGCAGTTTGATTGATATTGAAATTGTGATGCCAGCGAGTCGCAAACGCGTCCGTACAGAGTTTATCGGGGTGCTTGAAGACCAGTATATTATTTTAAACTATCCCAACCCTAAGCGACTCGGCGCGGCGGCAGATTATGTGAAGACAGGAACGGAAATCATTGTCCGGGCCCTGCCAGAAGACAGCGATGGTCAGATCATTGCTTTCAAAGAGAACATTAAAGCCATTAGTAATCACCCCGCGCGGCTTATTTTTCTTTATTACCCTCATGAAGTACAAACTTATCAGCTGCGCGCCCAAACCCGTGTACCTGCCCTTATACCCGCCATATTACAGTTGTCAGACTACAATGAAGTGGGTGTGATAAAAGACATTTCTCTGTCAGGCATGATGTTTGATATTCAAAAAGAGCATTTGCCCGACGATCTGGAGTCAGAAAACTGTGAAGTGCTGATTGAGGGCAAAGACGACAATGCCTCCGCGATAAAAGGCAAAGTGTGTCGTATTATAGAAAGTGCAGAGGGTAATGTGTCTTTAGGTATCCAGGTTGTGGGTCCGGATACGACCATTAAAGCAGTGCTAAAAGACTATTTGATCGATTTGTCGATTTTGTCTGATGAAGGTGAGAGCTAGCTGATCGGCATAAAGCCAGACCAGCTAGATAGCTAACCGCTTACACAAACAGTGCGCTGACCTGGAAGAGCTTTTCAACCACGCCAATCTGCTTTTTGTCGATCAGGAACATGATGACATGATCGCCCGACAGGATAATGGTGTCATCGTGGGCGATCAGTACTTCGTCGTCACGGACGATAGCGCCAATGGTAGTGCCCGCTGGTAGCTTGATGTCCCGAATCGCACGGCCCACCACTTTTGAGGTGTTTTCGTCACCATGAGCTACCGCTTCAATGGCCTCAGCAGCACCCTTACGTAGTGAGTAAACGTTTACTATATCACCACGTCTGACATGCGTGAGCAAAGCCGAAATAGTCGCTTGCTGAGGTGAGATAGCAATGTCGATTTCTCCTCCCTGCACCAGGTCAACATAAGCACCTCGCTGAATGAGAACCATGGTTTTCTGGGCACCCATACGTTTAGCGAGCATGGCAGCCATGATGTTCGCTTCATCGTCATTGGTGACGGCAATAAAGACATCGACCTGTTCGATGTGCTCTTCGGATAACAACTCCTGATCTGAAGCATCTCCACAGAACACCACCGTATTGTCGAGCATTTCAGACAGAGAAGAGGCCCTGTCAAGATTACGCTCAATCAGCTTAACGCTGTGATTTTTCTCCAACGATCTCGCCAATCCCGCGCCGATATTACCGCCACCGGCAATCATAATTTTTCGATACGAACGTTCGAGTTTCTGCAGTTCATTCATAACTGCACGAATGTGCTTGGTTGCCGCGATAAAGAATACTTCATCATCGGCCTCTATCACTGTGGTACCCAAAGGTTTGATGGCTTTACCCTGACGATAAATCGCTGCCACCCGAGTATCAACATTGGGAATATGCTCTTTCAGCGCAGACAGGGCATAGCCAACCAACAGGCCACCATAATAGGCTTTAACGGCAACCAGCGATAACATACCATCAGCAAACTGCAGCACCTGCAATGCACCTGGGTAATCGATCAGACGACGAATATAACGGGTAACCAATTGCTCCGGTGCTATATAGTGGTCAACCGGCAGGTCGTCGTTATGAAAGAGCTTTTCCCGATACTTCAGGTATTGCTCAGAGCGGATCCGGGCAATTTTGGTGGGCGTATTAAAAATACTGTAGGCCACCTGACAGGCGATCATATTGACCTCGTCCGAGCTGGTCACCGCAATGACCATATCGGCATCTTCGGCACCGGCTTGCCTGAGGACATCTGGATGTGCACTGTGTCCCGTTACGCCTTGCAGATCATATTTGTCCTGCAATTCCCTCAGTCTCTCTCCGTCAATGTCTACGACGGTAATTTCGTTCTGTTCGCCGACCAAGTTTTCGGCCAGTGTACCGCCGACTTGTCCGGCGCCTAAGATGATGATTTTCATAAGCTAGTCTAGCGCTATTATTGTTTTTTCAGCCGTGCGTAATAAAAGCCATCGGTCTGGCCTGGTAACAGTTGCAGCCCTGGTTTTTCCGGCGTGTCTTGGTCATGCAGAGGCATAAGCTGAGCACCTTGGGTACGTGTTAAAAACGCCGTAACTTGCTCAGCATTTTCCTGGGGCAGTACGGAGCAGGTTGCATACACTAACGTACCACCAGGCTTCAGCAGAGGCCATATGGCATCTAAAATGCTGGCCTGTAGCGCTGCGAGTTCATCGATATCGGTTGCACGACGTAACCATTTGATGTCCGGGTGGCGGCGGATCACACCGGTTGCCGAGCAAGGTACGTCTAGCAAAATACGGTCAAATTGCTCGCCCTGCCACCAGGTATCCGGATTTGCGGCATCGGCTTCCAGGCATTGGGCGCTGAGATGCAGACGGTTAAGGTTCTCGTCGACACGTTTCAGGCGCTCACCATCGGCATCTAAAGCAATCACATTGGCATCGGCCAATTCCAGAATATGGCAGGTTTTGCCACCAGGTGCGGCACACGCATCCAGAATGTGCTCGCCATCTTGTGGGTCTAGTAAACGGGCTGCCATTTGCGCTGCGGCATCTTGTACTGAGCTGGCACCCTGAGCAAAGTCTGGTAGCTGCTGCACATCCACAGGTTTGGTCAGCAAAATGCCATCCACAAAGTCTGAGTCCAGGGTATGGGCTATGCCTTCAGCATTGAGTCGTTCGGCATAGTCTGTGGTGCTCGACTGACGCTGGTTGACACGTAACCACATGGGAGCCTGTTGCTGGTTAGCGGTTAAAATCTCTTCCCAATGCTCCGGGTAAGCTGCCTGTAGCTTTTTGATAAACCAGCCCGGGTGGTTGTATTTGCATACCGGGATGGCGTCGGCGCTGGCTTCTAACGTGTCCTGAGCGCGCTGAAAGTTACGCAATACCGCGTTGATCAGTCCCTTCAGGCCCGGCGCTTGCAGCTTATTGGCCGCATTGACCGTTTCGGCGACGGCTGCGTGAGCGGGCACTCGCATATGTTGTAGCTGATAAATACCGACATACAATAAAAACTGAAAAACCCGATTCTTGCCTTTAAGCGGTTGCTCTAGAAGTTGCTGGCAATAGTGCTCCAGGCTGGGCAAATAACGCAAAACACCATAACAGATCTGTTGTAACAGGGCGCGATCCTTTACCGGCAACTGACGGCTGGCATAGGGCAGTTGGGCCGTCAGAGACTGGCCTTTATCAACAACCTGAAACAGGGTTTGCGCGGCGAGCGCGCGTACGTTGGCCATCAGGCACCCACCTGGCTACCAGGGGTTACCCAGTCGCTTCGGCCATTTAAAAAGTCTTGTGCCGACATGGGCTTTTTACCTTGAGGCTGAAGTTGTGTGATAGTCAGTGCTTGCTCACCACAGGCAATGGTGATGCCGGTTTTGTCGGCACTAAGCACCTGTCCGGGTGTGCCTTGCTGTGCAACTACGCTTGCTTGCCAGATTTTCACGGTTTGGCCTTGCATCTGCGTGTAGCAAACTGGCCAGGGATTGAAGGCGCGGATGTTACGTTCAATTTGTGTCGCGTCCATTGCCCAGTCTATATTGGCTTCTTCTTTGGACAGCTTTTTGGCGTAATTGGCCTGAGCGTCATCCTGTGGCTCGGCACTAAGCTTGTCTTCGGCCAGTTTGTTTAGTGTCTCTACTAATGCATCAGGTCCCAGTTCGGCCAGTTTGTTATACAAGCTGGCGCTGGTTTCGTTTGCATCAATCGAACAGGTGGCAATGTGCAGCATGTCGCCGGTATCCAGACCTTCATCCATTTGCATAATGGTGACACCGGTCTCTTTATCGCCAGCCCAGATAGCCCGCTGAATGGGCGCCGCGCCGCGCCAGCGTGGCAGAATTGAACCATGGACATTCAGACAGCCAAGCCGTGGTGTATCCAAAATGGCTTTGGGTAACAGCAGACCATAAGCCACGACCACCATGACATCGGCATTTAGCGCGGCAAGCTCTGCCTGTGCGTCGTCAGACTTGAGTGATTGTGGCTGGTAGACGGGCAGGTTGTGCTCCAGTGCCAGGGTTTTTACTTCGCTGGCTTTGAGTTTTTTACCGCGACCGGCAGGGCGGTCTGGTTGGCTGTATACAGCAACAACGTCGTGGTGTGATGCGATTAGCGCTGCCAAATGCTTGGCAGCAAAATCCGGGGTGCCCGCAAAGACAATACGCAGAGATTTGCTCACTTGAGGTTCCAGTTAGGTAGTAATTGTAGTTGGAAACGGCACGCTTACGCGCGCGCCGCCAGTTTGGCTTCTTTTTCGATTTTTTTACGGATCCGCTGGCGTTTCAGCGGCGACAAGTAATCGATGAACAACTTGCCTTGCAGGTGATCCAACTCGTGCTGAACACAAACGGCCAACAAGCCATCAGCATCAAACTCATAGCTTTCGCCATGTTCATTGAGGGCTTTTACTTTCACGGTTTCAGCGCGATCGACTTTGGCATAGGAATAAGGCACAGATAAGCAGCCTTCTTCACTGATAGTCGAGCCATCTTTGGCAATGATTTCTGGGTTGATCAGCACGCGTGGTTCATCGCGTTCCTCTGAAACGTCGATCACCACGATACGCTGGTGGATGTCTACCTGCGTAGCTGCAAGGCCAATACCATTTTCTTCATACATAGTTTCCAGCATATCCGCGACAATCTGGCGGATCTCGTCATTCACTTCGGCAACCGGTTTCGCAACCGTGCGCAAACGCTCATCAGGAAAACTCAGTACTGCTAACTTAGCCATAGATACCTTTTACACTTGAATTAAATGGGGTAATGTATGCTCTTATTTTAGCCATTCACGTTCCCCTTTAACAGGTTTTGGTGGATAATATCGAAAAATAACTCAAGGAAGCCTGCATGAAATCTCATATTGCCGCCCTTTTGCTGGCAACGAGTGCTGTTTTTCCTGCCTTAGCACAAACGCTGGCGGTTAAAACCAGTGCGCCCGAGCGTTATGTTGTTAAAAAAGGGGATACCCTTTGGGATATCTCTAGTCTGTATCTGAACAGTCCCTGGAAGTGGCCTGCACTATGGCAGTGGAATCCACAGATCAAAAATCCGCATCTGATTTATCCCGGGGATGTGTTATCGCTGCAGTACGACAGCGAGGGCAATCCGCGCTTGAGTCTGGCTAAGGGCGTACGTCGACTATCCCCTCAGGCTCGTGTCGTAAGCGATAAAAACCAAGCCATACCTACGTTACCATTGGCGGTAATGGAACCTTTTATGCGTTTTGAGCAAGCGCTGGGGGCTGGTGACTTTGCTGAGCTGCCAATGGTTCTGGGGTCAAACTTTAACTACAAAATGAATATTGAAGGTCATCTTTTGTATGTTAAAGGGGATCTGCCGCGTGGTGGCAATTATGGTATATACCGTAAGGGAGATGCCTATCGGGATCCTGATAACGGTGCGATATTGGCGTATGAGTCAATCCTGGTAGGAACGGCTCGGGTGATCAGAACTGGCAACATTGAAGCCGGTGAGCCGAGTACCGTTAAGATTGAGTCGGTTCGTCGGGAAGTGAAGCCCAGTGATGTACTGATGCCCATATCCAGCGGACAAACTTACTCTGCGAATTTCAAAATGACTCAACCGATGCAGGCTATCTCTGGCAATATCATCGCCAGCAGTAATAAGTTGCGCGAGTTCAGTACCATGGCTGTTGTGGTTATCGACTTAGGTCGTAAAGACGACCTGCAAGAGGGGAACGTACTTGCAATCCATCGTCAGTCACCTACAGTGATTGAAAAGGAGACTGGCCCCAGTTATATCGAAGATGCCAGCAGCCTGGATAAAGTCATCACCGAAGTCAGTGAATGGTTTGGTGAAGGCAATGATGAAGACAGCGTCGTCTGGCACATGCCTAAGGAAAAGGTTGGCGAGCTGATGCTGTTCAAAGTGTATGACAATATCAGTTATGCCATGGTCACTAAGACACGCCAGCCCGTGCGAGTGGGAGATTCTGTTAGCAGTCGCTAAAGCCCTCCTCTTGTCCGGGGAAAGCTTAATAAATTAAGCTCGGCACGACGACAAGCTCAAGGAGGGAGCATGACAACATTGGATTTACGTCACAGCCTGGCATTGAGGATATGTCCCGGGCTGGGCAGCACGACGCTTGAGCGGGCTATGCAACATATCGCGCCCGCCGAACTCTTTACTGTTTCGCCACTCAGATTGCGCGAAGTTGGGTTGCCTCAGGAAGCAATCCGGTACCTACAATCACCGGACTGGCATTTTATCGATACCCTTATTCAGCAGTGTATTGCGCAGCATATTCAATTGGTTGGTTACTTTGATGCCGCCTACCCCCCATTATTAAAACAGATCAGCAGTGCGCCTATGATGCTCTTTTGCAAAGGGCGATTGTCTTTATTATCTCAACCACAAATTGCCATTGTAGGGAGTCGGAATGCCACTGCGACAGGACTGGATATTGCAAAAGAATTTGGTCGCGCGCTTAGTGATGTGGGTATGGCTGTGACTTCCGGACTTGCCAGGGGCGTCGATGGCGCGGCGCACCAGGGCGCGTTGAGTCAGGGAGGGGCGACCCTGGCTGTGCTTGGTACCGGAGTCGATGTGGTGTATCCACGCAGACACAGCCGGCTATATCAGCAGGTAGCGGAACAGGGGTTGTTGATCAGCGAATTTCTCCCCGGCAGTCAGCCCAAGGCGGAGCACTTTCCTCGTCGTAACCGGATTATTTCCGGGTTGTCACTTGGGGTATTGGTTGTTGAAGCCGAAATAAAGAGTGGCTCTTTAATCACCGCGCGGTATGCGCTGGAGCAAAACAAAGAAGTGTTTGCGGTGCCTGGATCGATCCGCAATCCCTTATCTCAGGGGTGCCATCATTTATTGAAAGACGGTGCAAAATTAACCGAGCGGGTCGAGGATATTCTCGAAGAGGTAAGATTTTTCTCCGAAAACGGTCTATATATAGTAGAAAGTGACAAAAAACAGGAGCACTGCCCCGTATTGCAACATCTCGGCTTTGAGGTAACCAGTGTAGATACCTTATCGCAGAGGACCCAGTGGCCAGTAGAGAAGGTGCTTGCCAGACTGCTGGACCTTGAGCTTGAAGACAAAGTAGAACGCGTTTTAGACGGCTACATCAAATTAGCGAGGGGTTAATTATGTTTGATATCCTAATGTATTTATTCGAGAACTATATTCACAGCGAAGCGGATATCTTCGTCGAGCAAAATGAACTGACAGATGAACTGGTCGGGGCCGGTTTCAATCAAGACGAGATTTATAAAGCACTGGACTGGCTGGAACAACTAGCTGATTTACAGCAGTCAGATGAAATTCCCTATTTAAATGCTCGTCCGGATAGTGCGATCCGGATCTACACTGAGCAAGAATGTGCCATGCTGGACATTGAGTGCCGGGGCTTTTTAATGTTTGTTGAGCAAATTGGGGTGATAGACAGCACCACCCGTGAAATGGTCATCGACCGTTTATGTGCGCTGGATAAGCCAACTATCTGCTTGGACGATTTAAAATGGGTGATCCTGATGGTACTGTTTAATGTGCCTGGCAAAGAGCATGCCTATGCCCAGATGGAAGACCTGATCTTCGAAGAACCTACAGGTCCGCTGCATTAATTCTCTTACTTTCACTAAAGGGCACAACGTCGTTGGGTCAGGCGCACTGCCTGACTGACGCTTCTTTGTTCCTTATATCACTTTCCCTTGATACTATTATGGGCGCAAAACCATAAGGGTGAAGTGGACGGGGATTTGTTATGAGTAAAATAGATCATTCATTGTTTAATGCAGACCAGCATGCCCTGGAGCGGGAGTACGAAGTATGCCCCAAGTGTGGCTCTGAATTGGTGATCAAACACAGTAAGTCTGGCCCTTTCCTGGGTTGTGCCAGTTATCCCGCTTGTGACTACATTCGCGCCATCGCCCATCATGATAACCATGATATCAAGGTACTGGAAGATAGTGCCTGCCCTTTATGTAGCGAGCCGCTGGTAGTACGCAATGGTCGCTATGGCATGTTTATTGGGTGCACAGGTTACCCTCAGTGCCACTATATTGCCCACGATGAAGAGCCCGAAGAAGCACCGGGCCCGCCCTGTCCCAAATGCCATAAAGGCACCTTACATAAACGTAAGAACAAGTACGGCAAGTTTTTCTATGCCTGCGATACCTATCCACAATGCAAGTACAGCGTTAACCACCCACCAATAGCACATGCTTGTGAGGCCTGCGGCTGGCCCGTCATGGTGCAAAAACACCGGGGTGGAAAAGCTGTGCTACAATGCCCGCAGAAAGTTTGTCAGCATACAATTGAGGAGCCTCAGTGAGCGAACAAGATACGCAACGTCAGTTACCCCAAAATGCCGTCGAAGCATTACAACAGGGGGGGCTGATCTGTTACCCGACCGAAGCCATTTTTGGTCTGGGCTGTGATCCCGATAACGAACAAGCCGTCCATGCGCTGTTGGCACTGAAAGACCGCCCGGTAGAAAAAGGGCTGATCCTCATTGCCGATAATTTTGCTCAGTGCCTGCCGTACGTCGATGACAGTAAAATTCCGCAAGACAAACGCGCAGAAATATTTTCATCCTGGCCCGGCCCGGTGACCTGGCTGTTGCCAGTAAAAGCAAGCGCACCAGAGTGGGTCACGGGCGGCAACCCGAGTATTGCAATTCGCGTGACCGATCATCCTGTTGTGAAAGAATTGTGTCAGGCATTTGGCAAACCGATTGTGTCTACCAGTGCCAACTTCAGTGGCGAAGAGCCGGCTAAGACCTTAGCAGAAGCTCAGGCTGCATTTGGTGATCGGGTGGCATTTTATCAGGCGGGTGAGCTGGGTAAACAAACTAGCCCAAGTCAGATCCGTGATGCCTTAAGTGGCAAAATCATAAGGAGTTAATGACTTTGAGTCAGGTAAACCTAGAATCTGTTAAAGCGTTCTTACTGGCCCTGCAGGACGAGATCTGTCAGGGTCTGGAGCAAGCGGACGGCAGTGGCAAGTTTATTGAAGACGCGTGGCAGCGTGAAGAAGGCGGCGGCGGTCGTACCCGTGTTATGCGCGACGGCGCGGTAATCGAGCAGGGGGGCGTGAACTTCTCTCACGTCTATGGCGCGTCTATGCCAGCCTCTGCCACAGCCCATCGACCTGAACTGGCAGGGCGTAGCTTCCATGCCTGTGGTGTATCTTTGGTGATCCACCCTAAAAACCCGCATATTCCCACCAGTCACGCGAACGTGCGTTTCTTCATCGCAGAAAAAGAAGGCGAAGAACCTATCTGGTGGTTCGGTGGCGGATTCGATTTGACCCCATTCTATCCGGTGCTTGAGGATGTAAAGCACTGGCATGGTGTAGCCAAAGCGGTGTGTGAGCCGTTTGGTGAGCAGGTCTATGGTGATTATAAAAAATGGTGTGACGATTACTTTTATCTTAAGCATCGCAAAGAAACCCGAGGTGTGGGAGGTTTGTTCTTTGACGATCTCAACCAGTGGGGTTTTGACACCAGCTTTGCCTTTATGCAAGCAGTAGGCAAAGGCTTCCTGGATGCCTATGTGCCAATCATGGAAAAGCGTAAAGACACGCCGTTCAGTGAAGCGCAGCGTCAGTTCCAGTTATATCGTCGTGGCCGTTATGTCGAGTTTAACCTGGTCTGGGATCGTGGCACTTTGTTTGGGTTGCAAACGGGTGGGCGGACAGAATCCATTCTGATGTCGATGCCACCGCTGGCACGCTGGGAATATGATTTTACGCCAGCCGATGACGCGCCAGAGGCTTTGTTGTACAAGCACTTTTTGCGTCCACGAGACTGGTTGGCTATGACGTCGCTAGATGACTAGTTCGACTACATAATAATACCAATTTCACTTAATACCTGTTCAATTTGACGGAGCAAATATGGCGCTAACGGCGTTAAAAATTTCTTATTTAGAACAACTAAATAGCAAAATTTTTGCCTCGCCTACATGGATGTAGGTGCCTCAGTGATAGCAGGACGCGAGAGCGGTGTTATCGACCCTATTTTCTCGCCTCAAAATAGAACACTTAATTAAGCAAATTGGTATAAAAAAGGCGCCGGTGGCGCCTTTTTTATATCAGGATAGTATTATTCCAGACGGAAACTGCGTACCTGCTCATCCAAAGAGCGGGCAAGCTCGAGCAGGTTTTCACTGATCTGTTTGCTGCCATGGGCGTCAATTAATGACTGCTCAGCGTTGTCACGGATGGCCACCACACTTTGATTGATCTCCTCTGCAGCCAGATTCTGCTGCTCCGTCGCATCGGCAATTTGTACATTCAGCGCGTTGATCTCATGCATCTGATTCGAAATGTCCTTAAGTGCCTGTGCCACCTGTTTCACCTGCATGGCGCGGTCATCCGCCTCCTCACAAGACGCACTCATGGCACTGACTGTCTGGGCTGCTTCATTTTGCAGCTTATCTATGGTGCGTTTGATTTCGTCGGTTGAGTCATGCGTTCGGGTGGCCAGGGTACGCACTTCGTCGGCAACCACTGCAAACCCACGACCCGCTTCACCGGCTCGCGCCGCTTCGATGGCAGCATTCAGTGCCAACAAGTTCGTTTGTTCGGCAATACTACTGATCACTTCCAAGACTTTTCCTACTTCCAGTGTCTGGGTCTGAAGCTGGCTAACCTGATCGGCTGCCTGGCGCACATCGCGTGCCAGCTGATTGATGCTCTGCTCTGTGCGCTCAGCGACAGCCATGCTCTGTTCTGCCAGATGATTACTGCTGTCAGACTTTTCAGAGGCAAAATGAGTGGTGTTCTTTACCTCACTGGACGAGCTTTCCAACTCATTGATCGCAGCGGCAACCGAATCTGTGCCTTGTTTTTGCTCCTGAATTGCCTGTTCTGTGGTGTCGGCGGCGTTGTAGATTTGTTCCGCAGACTGGATCAAGACATGCGATGAGGCGGACACCTGGGCAATGTTTTCCTTGAACGAGGCCATCATTTTATTAAAGTTAATGGCCAGCCGGCCCAGTTCATCATCTATGGTATCGTCGATACGCAATGACAGGTCCTTGTTTTGAGTAGCCAGGCGCATCGTACGGCCCAGCGTTTTCAGGCGCACGATAAAGAGCTTGCGGAAGATAACACCCAGAATGACAAACGTCGTAGCAAAGATGCCCGTCAGTAAACCTGTGCTCAGCCAGGTGTTGCTGTGTACCGTGTCGTCAATATCTTTAAGAGAGTAACTGATCCGCACTGCACCGAGCACGTCGCCTTCTTGAGCCTGATGGCAACCGAGGCAGTTAGTCCCTTTATAGTCTTCTTTTGCGACCATCGGCTTGAGATAAGTCATGATACGTTTGCCATCGCGCTGTTCAATAACTAGGGTTTCCTGACCCCGTAATGCTGCCCGCTCGACCTCGCTGGTGGGTTGCTGATTGGGGTTACCCATGCCATACAGCTTATTGATTTTATCTCCCCGAATAATATGCGCGTCTTCAATATTGTCGTGATTGCGCATCTTATCGCTGAGGATCTCGCGGTTTGCCATGGTGCCGGTAAGCATCATGGTATTGATCGAATCGAAATAATTGTCTGCCAATAAGCGAATATTGGTCTCGACGGTTTCTTCGGCCAGTTGTTTTTGTTGGCTTGAGTTACTTAAAATACTGGCGATCAGCACCAGTACACCTGTAATGGCAAGCAACGCATAAATTTTATGTTGAATGGATTTCACACGCATCGCACCTAAAAAAAGCAGAGCCGTTATTATGCGTGTTTAGTAACCAGGGCAGTTTGACTTAGCGCAAAAAATTATTGCGCTAATTTAATATAAAATTAATACTTTAGTCGTGATTTATCATGTGTGTGGCTAATTGAGCCAGCGATTTTCGCAATCCTTCTCGTAACAAAGGGTTGTCGACTTCCTGATCAAGGGCTTTGTCCATGCAGTACATCCACTGATCGCGGAGGTCTTTATTTATTGTAAATGGCATATGACGCATTCTGAGTCTGGGGTGACCATATTGCTCTGCAAATAAGTCTGGTCCACCGAGCCAGCCGGACAGAAACTCGAAAAATACCTGGCGGATGCGATCCAGTGGTAACGGGTGCATGTCGTATAAAGGCTTAGCGTAGGGGTCACTTTCCATAATGTCATAGAAGCGGTTGGCCAGCGCTCGGGTGCCAGCTTCGCCACCGATGATCTCATAAGGTGTTTTCTCGGGCGTCGGAGCCTGATGTGTTGCATCTGAGGATGGATTGTCACTTGCATCTTGATTAAAGATGCGTTTAATTAACTGCTTCATATAACATCACTATATTGTTAGGCCGTTCAATGGATAAATACGCGGTTTTTGGAAACCCGATTAAGCATTCTAAATCTCCTGCCATTCATACGCAATTTGCCGGTCAGTTTAATTCGGTCATTGAGTACCGTGCCATACTGGCTGAATTATCTGAATTCGAATCGACTGTAATGGAATTCTTTGCCCAAGGTGGCCAGGGTGCCAATGTCACCTTACCCTTTAAAGAACGTGCGTATCAATTGGCTGGGCAGTTGACGGAGCGAGCCAGATTAGCCGGTGCGGTCAATACGTTGATGCCTCAGCCAGATGGAACATTACTGGGTGACAATACCGATGGAGCAGGCTTAGTTGCTGATTTATTGCGTCATACAGAAACCTTATCAGGCGCCAGAATTTTGCTGATTGGTGCGGGAGGCGCTGCGCGAGGCTGTATATTTCCGCTGTTGCAGGCCGGGGCCGCCACTGTGGTGATTGCCAATCGTACCGCAGAAAAAGCACAGCAACTTGCCCAATTATTTGGCGAATATGGTGAGGTTCAGGGCGTTGCACTAAATGACATTCCCGATAAGCACTATGATCTGGTGATTAACTCAACGTCATCGAGTGTCACAGGGCAGGTGCCTGATATCGCCCCTCAACATGTTAGTAACTGTTCGCTCGCTTACGATATGTTTTATAGCGATCAACAAACTGCCTTTTTAGCTTGGGTCGCTGAGTATAATGCGAAAGCGCTCTGTGTGGATGGTATGGGTATGCTGGTGGGACAAGCTGCTGAAGCGTTTGCCTTGTGGCGAGGTCAAATGCCTGAGGTTGCCCCGGTGCTCAATGCAATGAAAGAGGGCAGGCTATGAATCAACAGATACTGATCAATGATGATATTCACTTCGATGACACACGCAATTGCTTGGTATTCACTGCGATGGTTTCGGGGATGCTGGTTTCTTGTGTGATTGCGACAGCGCTACCAAGAGAGCTGGCGCTCACGCATTTTAAAGCACACCAGTTTGATTACGAAATGCAAGCCGAGCAGCTTATAGAAGATGAAGCATACTCGGCACAAGGAGAAATAGAGTTAGTCCAGCTCTGAGAGATAGTCATCCTTTAACTCGACATAGTTCTGCGCCGATGTCTTTAAAAACGCAATCTCCTGCTCGTTGAGCGGACGAGCCTGTTTAACCGGGCTGCCTACATACAGGTAGCCCGACTCAAGGCGTTTGTTAGGTGGTACCAAGGCACCCCCTCCTATGATCACATCGTCTTCAACTACGACATTGTCCATAACGATCGCGCCCATACCCACCAGGATGCGATTACCCAGCTGGCAGCCATGCAACATCACTTTGTGACCAACGGTCACATCATCTCCAATGATCAAAGGGTAACCATCCGGGTTTGAAGCGCTTGAGCGAGTAAGATGTAATACGCTGCCATCCTGAACGTTAGTGCGTTTACCAATCTTTATATAGTTCACGTCTCCTCGTGCTGCGACCAAAGGCCAGACACTGCTGTCTTCTCCTACTTCAATATCGCCAACCAGAACGGCGCTTTCATCTACATACACGCCGGCGGCTAATTTGGGGGTTTTGCCTTTATAACTTCTGCCTTTGTATTTATTTGTCATTTTAGTATCCCTTTTTTACCTGCTGTTACCGCTACTCTCGGTACTGAGTTCAGTGTAGAGCTTTGCTCTATAGATCTCCAGCCCGGTAAAAAGCGCAATATTGCATGTTTTACATGCATTTTTGCGCCTTCTGGTATGAATTTCATTCGAACACACTGTTTTTCTCACTTTTCTTCAAAAAGGGGGTTGCGCTGAGTTTCGATTTCCCTATAATGCGCATCCACCGACACGGGGCACAGCGCTGAAAAGCAACGAGCCAAGTGAAGGAAAAGCCAAACGGAAAGCTTAATTAAGAAAAATTAAATTTTCTAGTTGACTTTAAAAGTGAAGCGGTTAATATGGCGCTCCACTTCGCAGCAAGGCTGCGGTAACTAACCAAGGTTAGTTACACCGGGTAACCGGATTATGTTCTTTAAAAATATGAAGCAATCATCTGTGTGGGCACTCGTACAGATTGAGTTCTAACAGCGAAGCTACTTAGGTAGTGACGCAAAAAAATTTAGAGTCTCAA
>NZ_PNCI01000044.1 GCF_005887095.1 Pseudoalteromonas rubra
ACCAACTGAGCTAAGGGGGAAGCATGTCTCTCAACGGGGCGAAATATTAATGACCGCTAGGCAAGGTGTCAACAATAAAAATCATTGAATTGTAAAAAAGCAGTTCGTTCGTTGAATTAATGCTCGATTTGCGCCTTTTTTAGCTGCCTTTACGCGACTTCGACACTCTGTAATGAAACAGAGGGGTTATGCTCCGGAGGGGGGCAAAGTTACGAAATGTATAATTTTTGATGCTTGTGTCGTTATTTTGTTCGAAGCGAACTTTTTTTGCACTTTAACAGAGATCTAATTTGTTTGCGGTTTGAGATCCCGCGAAGATCCTGAAAATGATCGAATAACAATCCAGTATAATTGGGGTTTATTGCACAAAAATTACTCAATATATACAGAATTATTGCATATAAATGTTCCGAGATATATAAAGTAAATAAATATCAGTGGGTTAGGTGTTTATTGGGGTCATTGCCGCAAATTTGCAATATTTTGATATTGGTCTATCTGCGTTGGATCTTTCCCCGAAAAGCAACTCGATCCCGTTCGAATGAGTAGATGATCAAGTGTAAGGGGGCGATCCTTCATTTGGATCGCAGGCTAGGCCTTTATTTTTAAAGGCTGTGATAAGTTATCCACGGAATCTGTGGATAACATTGTTTATTAAACTTTAAAAAGTGCTACAACGCCATATATTCCGCGGCATAGCGACGATGCAAGCGTTTTGATGAAAAATAATTAATTGTTTTATTTCAAATACTTATGAAATTTACATCATACTGGAACGAGAAATGCACAATATGACGGATTTATTTCGTCCTTGCCCCATTGATGTGCAAAAAGTGACCCGAATCAAGTTCTATTTTTCTAAAAAACCAACTTTTTCCTAAAAATGTTTGAGTTGGTGTGAAATACCCCAATAAAACAATTTTTAATGTGCTGCCAGATATCCGCCAACTTAAGTGGTTCGCTCATATATTGTAAGAACAGGATATTGTCGTGCGATGCGCCGTTTTGGGCTAAACCCAGGTGGCAGTGTCAAACGTAATACACAACAGCCGTTTCATCCACACAGGCTGGATGTTTAATTAAGTGCATCATCGAAAGTGATCCATTAGAATACTCGCTTCCAAATGAGGTAAAGCAAACTATGTCCGCAGTTCGTCAATCAAATCCCGGTAGTGATATTCTCAATGGGTCAATCGTGGAAACGCTTAGACGCATGACCGTTCCCATGATTTTTGGCATGATCACTCTGATGAGTTTCAACTTAATCGACACTTTTTTCATCAGCTTACTCGGGACTGAGCCACTCGCGGCAGTGAGTTTTACCTTCCCTGTTACTTTTACTGTTATTAGTCTTGCCATCGGGCTGGGTATCGGTACATCGGCGGTCATTGCAAAAGCCTTGGGTGCCAACAATATGGAAGAAGCTAAATTCGATGGCTTTGTTGCATTGCTGGTATCTGCGGTGATGGTGGCAATTTTATCAGCCATTGGTTATGTATTAATAGAGCCTATTTTTACCTTGTTGGGCGCAAATGCGCAAACCATGCCTTATATCTATGACTATATTTCAATCTGGTTTGCGGGCGCCATATTTCTGATTATGCCGATGATTGGTAACTCTATCCTCAGAGCCAGTGGTGATACGAAAACGCCCAGTCTGATTATGGGTCTGGGAGGGCTTATCAATGCCATATTGGATCCCTTGTTGATTTTTGGCTATGGTCCATTTCCTGAATTAGGTGTCAAAGGGGCGGCGATTGCCAGTGTGATTGCCTGGGGCGTAGGCGTAGTGTTTATTTTGTATTTACTGGCGGTCAAAAAGCGCTTACTACAAGTTAGCAGCCCACAGCAAAGCATCGCTCAGGCAACCAGTAAAATATTAAAGATTGGATTGCCAGCTGCAGGGGCCAACATGCTCACGCCAATAGCGATGGCAGTCATGACAGCCATCATTGCTACCTATGGTGCAGAAGCCGTGGCTGCTTTTGGTGTAGGCAGTCGTATTGAGTCCATTGCCAGTTTGGTGGTGCTAGCCTTATCTATGACCCTGCCTCCTTTTGTTAGTCAAAATTTCGGTGCGCAGAAATATCAGCGAGTTGAAGACGCATATCGTACCACCCTGAAGTTTGTTATGGCGTGGCAATTTGGCATCTATATATTGCTTATTGCGGCTTCTCATTGGATCAGTCAGGCTTTTGGTGATGAGCCACAAGTCGTCGAGATCATTAAGTTGTTTATTTACACCTTACCCTTAAGTTACGGTTTGCAGGGGGTAATCATCCTGACCAATTCATCGTTCAATGCATTGCATAAGCCAATGCGCGCATTAGTATTAAGTGTGGTTAGATTGTTTGTCTTCTATATACCCTGTGCCTATCTGGGTTCTCATTTTGCGGGCATTCAAGGACTATTTATCGGTGCTGCATTTGGTAATCTGTTCACCGCCATATTGGCGTATAAATGGTTCACCAGTACGTTAGCCGCAATGCAGCAATGCACACGACAGGAGGAAGTGGTATGAGTGATGTATTTGACCTGGTTTCTGACTTTTCACCCAGTGGTGATCAGCCCACAGCGATAGCTCAACTGTGTGATGGGTTAGAAGCAGGTCTGGCCCATCAGACTCTGCTGGGGGCAACCGGGACCGGCAAAACCTTTACTATGGCCAATATTATTCATACCCTGAATCGGCCTACCATCATTATGGCGCACAATAAAACTCTGGCTGCACAGTTATATGGTGAGATGAAAGAGTTTTTCCCTAATAACGCGGTTGAATATTTTGTCTCTTACTATGATTATTATCAGCCTGAAGCTTATGTGGTTGCCAGTGATACGTTTATAGAGAAAGATGCGTCAATCAATGAGCACATAGAGCAGATGCGTTTGTCTGCGACAAAAGCACTCCTGGAACGTCGGGATACAATTATCGTCGCATCTGTGTCTGCCATTTATGGTTTGGGTGATCCAGATTCATATATGAAGATGATGCTGTTGTTAAAAGTGGGCGAAACCATGGAGCAGCGCGCAATGCTCAGGCGTTTGGCTGAACTTCAGTATACCCGCAACGATATGGATTTTAGTCGTGGCACGTATCGGGTCAGAGGTGAAGTGATCGATATCTTCCCTGCAGAATCAGATACCTATGCTATCAGAGTCGAAATGTTTGACGAAGAGATCGAACGTATCAGTATGTTTGATCCGTTGACCGGCGCGGTAGAAAAGCATCTGGTGCGCGCCACCATTTACCCCAAGACTCACTATGTCACGCCGCGTGAGAAAATCCTTGATGCGATTGAAAAAATCAAACTTGAACTCAAAGAGCGTCGCAATAAGTTATTAACCGACAATCGCTTGGTCGAAGAGCAAAGGGTTGCGCAGCGCACACAGTACGACATCGAAATGATGACCGAGCTGGGTTATTGCTCAGGTATCGAAAATTACAGCCGTTACTTATCTGGGCGTGCACCTGGCGAGCCACCACCGACTTTGCTGGATTATTTGCCAGATGATGCGCTAATGATCATCGACGAATCTCATGTCACTGTGTCACAGATTGGCGCCATGTATAAGGGAGATCGTAGCCGTAAAGAGAACTTGGTTGAGTACGGGTTCCGGCTACCTTCTGCCATGGATAACCGTCCACTGAAGTTTGAAGAGTTTGAAGCGATTGCACCGCAGACAATTTATGTCTCTGCTACACCTGGAGACTATGAACTGAATAGGTCCAGTGGTGAAGTGGCAGAGCAGGTTATCCGTCCGACAGGGCTGTTAGACCCGGAACTGGAAGTGCGTCCCGTTGCGACTCAGGTCGATGATCTCTTATCTGAAATCTATCGACGAGTCGAGCTTAAGGAGCGTGTTCTGGTCACAACTCTGACCAAGCGCATGTCTGAAGATCTGACCGACTACCTGAATGACCATGATGTCCGGGTACGTTATTTACACTCTGATATTGATACTGTCGAACGGATGGAAATTATCCGCGATCTGCGTAAAGGTGTGTTTGACGTTTTAGTTGGCATTAACTTGCTACGTGAAGGCCTGGATATGCCAGAGGTTTCACTGGTTGCGATTCTGGATGCAGATAAAGAGGGCTTCTTGCGTTCAGCACGGTCACTCATTCAGACAATTGGTCGGGCCGCACGGCACATCAATGGTAAAGCCATTTTGTATGGGGATTCGATCACCAAATCCATGCGTCAGGCAATCGATGAAACGGAGCGACGTCGGGCTATTCAACATGCTTACAACGAAAAGCATGGCTTAAAACCGCAAGCACTGGTGAAGAAAATCACAGATGTGATGGACTTGGGTGAAGAAGTGTCGGATGAGCAGTCTAAAACGCTGCCGAAAGTGTCCAAAAAGACAGCACCTTCTAAGCAAACACATAGTGTCACTGAATTGACTGAACAGATAAAGCAGCTAGAGTCTCAGATGATGCAATACGCACGTGAGTTGGAGTTCGAGAAGGCGGCTGCAATACGAGATGAAGTACATCTGTTGCAGCAGCAATTGCTGAAAAGCTGATACAAAAATAAAGCGCAGCAAGGGCTGCGCTTTTGGTTATTCTACTTAGAAGCGGTAGCTGACACCTAAACCTAAGTTGGTGGTGTCCAGGTCGCCCATATCCAAATATTGAATACTGGCATTAACCGACATCCCATTGTCCCAGTCATATTGCCAGCCGGCTTCTGTCAGAAAGCTTATGCCATCTTCTTCAACCATGGTTTTACCTTTGTAGCCAATCTCATAGTCGTAATAATGCGCGCCGAGCTTTGCATATAGGTAATTATTATCGCTAAGCTGGTACTGACCTTTAACAGCCAATACAAAGTTGTCATAGTCTAGCTCATTTGCACCGAGCCCAAATAGTGCTTTGTCGTTGCGTGTACAAGTGAACTTGTCATCACTATCGTCCTTACATTCCCATTCATCCGCTTCCATACCAGTGATGTAAGCGGCTTCCAGCGCCCAGGTCGAGTCATATTGATAGTTGTAGTAAAAGTATACGTGTGTAACACCATCACCATCCTGATCTGAGCTATTGTAAGAGGCACTACCGCCAAACAGTTGTGCACCTACGCGGTGTTGTTCATCATGTTGCGCAGCCTGTGATGCAAAAGAGGCTGAAACTGCAAAAACCAGTGAGAGGAGAGATAAAGATTTCATTGCTGTCATTCCGTTTGATTAACTTGCTGACAAGTGTATTCAGACTCCTTGTGAGAGTCTGTTTGTGGGGTGTCATAAAATGTAAGCGCTTGTAGGATGGCTGTGAGTAAATATGAAGCAGTTAGTCGGCACGGTGAAAACCGCGGCTGATTTGCAGCAGATCTGTCTCCTTAACAGGGTTTGAGGGAGTATTACTTCTGATCAGAACAACGTCTATCGAAGGTAAGGGGGGTAAACCCTGAACACTCAGGATAGGTAGGTCCTCTGCGCTACTTTGGGCAAGTGCGCCGATTGCTAATCCAGCTTTAACCAGAGCGCGTAAAGCTGAGGCACTTTGGCAATTTGCAATGACTTTAAATGTGCGCTCCTGCTTCATTAAGCCCTCGATGGCTGCCTGATGAAAGCGACAGTCTCGTTGAAATACGGCGAGCGAGATAGATGTTTCTGGATGCCAGGTGCCAACCCATACCCCCTGATCATGGTACAGAAATAACCCTTCCTCGGAGTCTGGGCTTCGAGTGATCACACCCAAATCAAGCTCACCCTGATCCAGGGCGTCTTTTATCCGGTTGCTGGACATGCAGTGAATATCAAGCTCGAGGTTCTGCCACAGTTGATGCAGCTGAGCGGTGAGTGAAGGCAAAATAGTGTCAGCGTAATCGTCTGGGCAACCCAGTCTGAGAAGCGTAGGACGCTCGCTTTGACGCATATGTGCCAGAGTATCATCGTGCAATCTAACCAGTTGTTTTGCGTAACGCATTAAGGTATGCCCATCCTGAGTAAGGTGCAACTTGCGACCCGATTTTTCAAACAGGGGTTTACCTACATCTTCCTGGAGCTTCTTCATCTGCATGCTAATGGCTGATTGAGTACGGTGTAGCTGGTTAGCTGCGCGAGTAAAACTGTCGTTTTCGACGCAGGCGATAAAGCTACGCAATGATTCTATGTCCATATTCATAAGAGTTATTGATGTTTGATATTAGAATTATCCGTTGGTTTAGCTTGATAAAGCAACTTAAAGTAGGGGCCATAACAATCATCGCTATTGAAATAAGGACGACTATGAAGCTCTATATCGGCAATAAAAACTACTCGACTTGGTCTTTGAGATCTTGGCTATTAATTGAAAAGTATGGATTAAAATTTCAGGAAACCATGTTGAAACTAGAAACAGACGCTTTTTATCAGACCTTGTCTGGTATTAGCCCAACCAACAAGGTACCGCTGCTCGTTGATGGTGATGTGATTGTCTGGGAATCTCTGGCAATCTGCGAATACATCAACGAAACTTATCTTTCAGGGCAAGCCTGGCCTGCGAGTCCTGAGTTGCGTGCCCGCGCACGGTCACTGGCCAATGAAATGCACAGCGGTTTTTTGGCGCTCAGAGCAGAAATGCCAATGAATATTCGGGCAAAACGTCATGTTGACTTATCTGCAGCAGCGCAAAAAGACATAGCAAGGATTGCACAAATTTGGCGAGAACAAATGCAGGAATTTGGCCAACAGGGTGGCTGGTTATTCGGTGAATGGAGTATAGCCGATGCGATGTTTGCACCGGTTGTTATGCGGTTTATCACGTATGGCATTGAGCCTGGACCTGAAGCAACTACGTATATGGAAAAAGTACTTGCTTGCCCTGCCATTCAGAGGTGGCGTGCAGATGCGCTGCTTGAGCAGGATATTGTACCAAGTGATGAAGCTGGCATTCCAAGTGACTAATGTAAGGCGCAGGTACTAATATCGGGGTTATCTGCATACTGTGTCCTTATTTGGGTAATATACTTATTGTTGTGTATTACCCAATAACGGAGTGTCTGATGCTGATCCCAGTTACCTCTCATAACCAAACCATTTATCACAACCTGGCTCAGGCTTACGAGGCTGAATTTTCTCCTCTTACAGATAAAAGCCCTGGCCCTGACGGCGTATTTGTATTAGATACTTTGCTGGAGGGGAACGTCAGGGGATATTTATGTTATGTCAACAAAACGCCGGTAGGATTGGCAGCGATAGCGCAGCATCAGGAAAGAGAGTTTGAGATTTGTGAGTTTTATATAGTACCTCGTTTTCGCAAAGCCGGGCTCGGCGCTCGGTTCGCTCGCGCTATCTGGGCGAACTCTCCGGGTCTGTGGACCATTAAGCAGATTGCTGGTGCCGACTATGCAACGCAATTTTGGCGTCGTGCAATCGCTCAAGCCGGCATAGAAGAGATGGAAGAAGACATCTACCATGACCCATACTGGGGCACAGTGACGCGCCAGCGATTCAGATACGATATGTAATCGTCTAACTGAGTTGGGCTGTCAGGCGCGTATTTGTGTCAGGATATGCTGGCAGTCTGGCAGCGCCATAAAGTGTGGTACTGGGTAATCGGGGTGTGCCTCTTCAAGTGCCAGGACCGCCAGTGACTGAATATCGTCACTGAGCACTTCACTAAGGTGAGCCTGAATGTTGAGTTGCGCCAGCAAATCTGTGATGTGTGTAATGAAGTCTTGCGCCTGCCGCTCAATAGGGTAATCCAAAGAAGTGAGATGACAATGACACGCAATCGTCGCTAACTGACGGTGTATCCTGCTGCCATACCAATGCAAAACCGGTAATAGTAATACCGCATTTGCCAGGCCGTGTGGGGTACCGTATTTGGCTGTGAGCTGGTGTGAAATAGCATGCACATAGCCTACTGATGTTCGCGTGAATGCTTGTCCTGCCAGAAAAGAGGCATAGAGCAGTTTTTCTCTTGCCTGAAGGTTTTGACCATCAGAGTAAGCAATAGGCAGATGGCTGAATATAAGCTCACATGCTTCAAGTGCTTTTTCATTCGTCAGTTTAGTCGCGTTGATACTTAAGATTGCCTCAATAGCATGGGTCAGTGCGTCGATGGCTGTGGTTGCTGTGATCCCGGCTGGCAAACTGGTGGTGAGCTGGCTCACTAGAACCGCGCGCTGCGGGACCAGGCAAAAGTCTGCGGCAGCGAGCTTTTTCCCTCTTTTTTCGTCATTGAACACCGCCGCAACCGTTGTTTCAGAGCCTGTGCCAGCTGTGGTTGGTATTGCAATATTTGGTGGTAGTGTTTTAAGCACTTTAAACAAGCCAGAAAAGGCATCAACAGAACGTTTTGGCCGAACAGCCCGAGCCCCAATTAGCTTTGCGGCGTCCAGCACCGAACCACCCCCAACACTGATAATCGCCTGGCACTCATTTGAAAGGTAGGTCCGATAGCCTTGTTCTATGTTCTCTACCGTGGGATTAGCCTGAACTTGATCATAAACGACAGGACGCAGATTTTGCTCCTCCAGTGCTGTGATGACGGGCGAAATGACGTTTAGCTCATTCAGGACTTTGTCCGTTACCAGCAAGACCCGAGTATCACGCGGCAAAGTCAGATCTTGAATAGCGCTGGTCAGCCCTGCCAACCCTTTGTACAGCTCGGGTGCCGGAATGCCAATAAATCTGACAATGCATTTCAGTAAAAAGTGATAGCAGCGATAGAGTAGGTGCATAACCCGGAAAGCTCAAGTGGTGGTTTATTGCACAGAAGCATAGCTGAACTTGCCCGTATATGGCAAAGATTTAATGTGGCAGGTATTTGAAATTGCGTTACTTTAGAAGGAGGGTGAGCCAGCTTAAGTGCTGGCCCATACGCAGAGAGTTAAACTACTCCGCGTGGTAAACGGCAGTCATGGTCCTTTTCTGCCAGCTCAATGATCCAGGCTTCTTCTGCGGTATAGCCATCTTCATTTGCTTTGACAACCGTGAACGGGGTTGCTTTTTTAACCGCTGGCGCTGCTGCCTTGGTTGTTGCTTTTTTCTTTGGCGCAGGTTGTTCTGTCGCGGCTGTTCCTGAAGTTAGCTCTTCGGTCAAAGCTGCTACATCTGCCAGACGCATATTTTTGCCACCGTCAATGCTGTACCAGCCAGGTTTAGTGGTGATCTCTGGCTTTTTGCCGTGTGCGGCTTCATATGCGGCTTCAAATGCACTTAAAACTTCAGTTTTATCTAGTTTACTCATCGTAAATCCCAGTCGTGTTATACGCGGATACGCAGGTTAAGATTAAACGATATTTATACCTATTTTTGAGTAATTTTTCAATTTTTTGCGTTTTTAAGCTCTGATTCATCGCAAATCAGTCCCTGCTCAAGGGGGAAATATCCAACTTTTGGACTAATTTATACCTATCTGCTCCTTCAAATTGAACAGGTATTAAGTGAATTTGGTATTACAAAGCTTGTGGGTCAATCATTCGGCGCAGTGCTATCCATTGTCGTCCTATCAGTTCATGGACATAAGTGGTTACAGCGTTTAGTACAGATGCACTGGCGATAAAGCGCCGATACTCAGGCGAATTACCATAACTGTAAAATTGTACTGGCGCGGCAAGAGTATCCACACCCTGTGCAGAAAATAAATCTTGTGCGCGTGCCATGTGGCTGGCAGATGTGACCAGGGCAACCTTACTGTCAACTAATCTGGTTGCGAGCAATAAAGCCTCTTCGGCTGTATCCCGGGCTCTTGGGTTTTGAATAATTTTATTTGCGCGAATGCCAAGGGCAATTGCTGTTTTGCCCATCATAGCGCTGCTTGTTGTTTTGCCATCTCCGGCGCCTGACACTATAAGCTGCGCATGAGGGTAGGCATGAAGTAGTCTGAGCCCCTCGGTCAGGCGAGAAAGCGCACAGCCTGATAATTGTAGGTTGGCCGGCAATCGAGGTGCAGGGCTCACGCCACACCCCAGTACGACGACGTAGTCTATATGTTGATGCTTACTCGTTGAAAACGGAGCTAACCGTTTTTCTGAGGGGGTTATCAGTATGTCCGCAAAGAAAGGGGTACTGATCGTCCACAAGCTGACTACCAGCAGCCAGCCAGCGAGGTAAGATTTGATATTTATCCTGGCGATAAACAGCAAGCAGAGCGCCAGTAACAGCAGGGTCACGGGTAAGGGCATCAACAGTGACCCAATTACCTTTTTTACCTCAAACATAAAAATGATCCGTTTATATTAGTCTGCGCCCAGTTTACCTCTATTATCCCCCAATTGCGTGGGTAAATTTGTTGAATGCTTGTTTAGCGATTTACGGATTGCTTGCATGTATTCAGGAAGTGACGGTAAACCGGGTTATCCTTCATATTCTTTTTCATTGCAAGATACATAGGGCGGTTCAAGCCCAATGCCCCTAAAGGTATAGACTTGATCAATCCCTGACTTTCATAGGGAGTAACTAACCAATCTGGTAGCGCCGCGACACCCATCCCGGCACTGACCAATTGAAATATCAGTAACCCCTGGTCCACGGTTTTCAACGTACCGTCAAATCGGGCATTCTGGATAAAGTGTTTGAAGATATCCTGACGCTCTTTAGGAATGGGGTAAGAAATAATGGTTTCGTCTTTCAGATCGAGTGCGGTGACATAGGCTTTTTTAGCAAGTTCGTGATCAGGTGCAACAATGAGTTTCAGTTTGAAGTCAAAAATATGTGCATATTCTACGTGCTCAGGCTCACGAATATCCGAGGTCAGGACCAAATCTAGCTCATCACTGAGTAATTCGGGGATCGCGTCATAGCTAAAACCGCGTTCATAATCCACCTTGATGTCTGGCCAGAAGTTATTGAACTCTTTAATGGTCGGTAGCAACCAGTGAAAACAGGCATGGCATTCAACACTGAGTCTCAATTGTGAGATAGGTTGATTGAGACTTTCTTTAAGACGGCACTTGGTGGCCTCGACCTTAGGTAAAACATCATTAGCGAGTTCTAGCAAAAGCATGCCCTGTGGGGTAAAGCGAACAGGCTGAGTCTTGCGCTCAAACAACTGACAGTCTAGTTTGTTTTCCAGATCTTTGATTTGGTGAGAAAGTGCTGACTGAGTGAGGAATAACTCACGCGCTGTATTGACCAGTGATCCGGTTTCTTTCAGGGTCGCTATGGTTTTTAAGTGCTTTATATCTATCATCATCAACAAATCTCATTCTAAACGTGAGTAAAACTCAGATTACACCCATACTACGCTGTGAATCCAAGCTATTCAACGTCTAGACGTCTATAAATCCAGCAGCGATTGACTAAATATTTACAAAATTACTATAGCATTATTTTTGACAGCGTTGTCATTCTTTATTTAACTTTTTTTAAAAAAATTACAATTTAATTTTACTCAAGTTGTTTTTGAGAAAGCATCAGTTGTGAAAATGAGCGCTGAGACGTAAATTTTGGCCATCTAAACTTTCAAAGAATGCTTGGCATGCTGACACGATACACTCAGAGATTTTCGTATATCTCGACGCAGTGTGCCCTCAACTTAACAGTTAAAAGGATTCAATGAGACAACCAATACAACAGGCGTTGCTAAGGGTTTTCACACTCAGTGAATTATGAGGCATGAAAGAGACGTATTGTGGTCGGTTAACTTGTCTCAAAACATTGCCGGGTTTGAGTTTGCCGGGCCGGTCTAATAGGGGGTGAGTGACATAATCAATTTAACATGCGTCAAAACGTTGAGAGCCATACTGGCTTAATGTGTGTAAGCCAGTCAACCAATGCCCCCTCAGGGGGCATTTTTCATTGCGACCTTAATCTGCCCTGTTTGTAGAAAGGCCAAAGCCTGTGAAGCTTTAAGAGGGTGAGAAATTAAAAAGCCTTGTCCGTACTGACACGATTTGGTACTCAACAGCTGAAACTGGTGTTGAGTTTCTATGCCCTCTGCCACAACTTCCAGGTCCAGTGATTTTGCAAGCGATAAAATGGCGTCAACCAGCGGGTTTTCTTCATCTGTTAGTTGATTAATAAAACTCTTGTCGATTTTAAGTACATGAATAGGTAGCTGGTGCAGGTAGCCAAGTGCGGAATATCCGGTACCAAAGTCGTCCAGATACAGCTTAACGCCAAAAGGTGACAGGCCATTAATAACCTTGGTAGCCAGGCTAAGGTTTTCAATCAAACCAGATTCAGTAATCTCAAGGCTGAGTGCCCCTTGGTTTAGTTGGTAGGTTTGATATAGAGCTGCAATCTGCTCAACAAATTCCAAACTGGCAAAGTGACGTGAAGAGACGTTGACGGTCAGGCTGATGTCCTCAAAGCCGGCTGCCTGCCACTGCGCTACTTGTTTTGCCGCCAATGCAAGTAAGTGTAAATCGAGGTCGATAATTTGACCTGTCTGTTCTGCGATGGGTATAAAGTCGTCAGGCGTGACCAGGCCATTTTTAGGGTGGTGCCAGCGCACCAGAGATTCGAAACTGACGACCTTGGGGTGAGTGAGAGTAAAAATGGGCTGATAATATAGCTCAAACTCTCCGTTCTTAATCCCGTTTTGTAGATCGTTTTCTATATCAGCCTGCTGTTTTAGCTTCTTACGCATCTCATTATTGAAATAGCGGATCTGGCTGCGCCCCGCAGATTTAGCTTCATACATGGCTGCGTCAGCCTGTTGCAGCAAGGTAATGGCGTTGTCTGAGTCGCTGGAGGTAAAGGCGACACCAATGCTGCTTGAAGCCTGCAGCAGGTGGCCGTCGATATGAATGGGTTTGGCGATGGCTCCCGTGATCCGCTCCAGGGCTAGTTCGACTTGGTGTTTGTCACTAATATTTTCCATAAAAATGGCGAATTCATCCCCTCCCAGGCGCGCAAAGGTGTCAGTTTTTCGAATACAACCTCGGATAAGATCAACAATGGCCACTAAAAAGTGATCGCCGACATCGTGCCCCAGCGCGTCATTGATGCTTTTGAAGCGATCCAGGTCAAGATATAACAAGCAATGCTGCTGTGCAGACTGACTCCGTCCTAAAGACAAAATGGCATGTTTAATCCGCTCCAGCATCAGGTAGCGATTTGCCAGACCTGTTAAGTCATCGTGCAGTGCTCTGTGCTCCAGTGCCTGGCGGGCAAGGCGTCGGTCGATGGCCATGCTGAGCTGTCGACTGATGTAGGTTAAAATGGCTTTATGATGTTGGCTGAATGCCTGGTCGTTGTCATAGCTTTGCAATACTACGACGCCCTGATATTGGTCATTGACGACAAAGGGAACACCGAGCCAGGAGCGTGGCGAGCGGCCGACCATTTTAAAGTTCTGCTGCTTTACATGCATTAAAAATTGCTGATGGTCACACAACAAGGGTTTTTGTTGCTTGATAATGTAATAAGAGGCAGTGTGCTTTATCTGCTCTTTGGAGACTTTTTGGTGGGCACTGCATTTAACGCCTGCCTCAATCAGATAATCTATCTCCAGGACATCAAGCTGGGTGTCGTAAAGACCGATAAAGCAGTTTTCCGCCGGTAATTGTGAGCAAATGATGCCATAGAGCTCATCATAAAAAGCGTCTAAATTGCGTGACTGATAAGTGATATTCGCGATTTTCAGCAAGCACTTTTCCAGTTGTTGTGCCTGGTGCAGCTGATCTACAGTGGCTGTGAGGTGGTCCAGTGTCCGCACCTGATGAATTTTGGCGCTGAGCAAATGGGCAACGGTAGAGAGGATCTGCAAATGCGCTTGTGTGAAGTAATCTGGTTCTGGGTGCTCACAGTCAATCACACCCAATAAGGTGTTTTCATACACCAATGGCACGCATAGTTCCGATAGCGCTGGCCGGGCGTCGGCTATGTACATAGGTTCAAGAGCGACGTTCCCAGAAAGAAAAGGTTGCTTAGTACGCGCAACGTGGCCTGTGATCCCCGCAGCAAAAGGAATGCGTTGTTGGCGCACTTCATGGCCAATGTCTTTGTGCACCACCCCCATACTGGCAACGACATCCAGAAATTGACCCGCAGGGTCGCTAAGATAAATAACACAATCAACAAATCCTAATCGGCTTACTACCTGGCTGGTCACATAGTCAAAGAGCTCATCCAGGTGTGTGATCTGCAATAGCGACGATGAAAACTGGTTGATGATGCTTAACTGTTCGGTTTTTGATTCTAGTTTTGCTTCTGACAGTATTGGCATGGCATGGGCCTGATTACTTAATCTTCGACCATGTTAACGCTCTTAAATCATGCGTTACAGTCAATGTTGCAATTAAATTGCTATTTGCTGTAAACCTGATGACACTTTTGCGACATTGCGGACGCCAAAGCATGTCGGGTTGGCCTTAAAAACTTTACTAACCTGCTGGCTCGGCCTATGATCGGGCAAATTCAGTAGTGGGAAAGAGCAATGACAAGTAAACAGACCTTAACAATCACTCGTCCGGACGACTGGCATGTGCATCTGCGTGATGGTGCGGTACTCGTTGACACTGTGCGCGACATCAGTCGCTATATGGGGCGTGCTATTATCATGCCTAATCTGGTGCCACCGGCGACTTGTACACAAAGTGCATTGGCTTATCGGGAACGTATCCTCGCAGCACAACCTAAAGCGCAATTTGAGCCGCTGATGGTATTGTACCTGACTGATAATACCAGTGCTGAAGAGATCCGAGCTGCAAAAGCCAGTGGACACATAGTTGCTGCAAAGCTATACCCTGCTGGTGCAACTACCAATTCAGACTCAGGTGTGACTGACGTTGAAAATATTTACCCTATCCTTGAAGTGATGCAGGAAGTGGGTATGTTGCTACTTGTGCACGGTGAAGTGACGGACTCTTCGATTGATATTTTCGATCGTGAAAAGGTATTTATCGACACTAAGCTTAAAAAGGTCGTCGATGCGTTTCCCAAACTGAAAATCGTGTTAGAACACATTACCACTCAGGATGCGGTCGAGTTTGTTGAAGCGGCACCAGATAATGTTGCAGCGACAATTACTGCGCATCATTTGCTGTACAACCGTAATCACATGCTAGCTGGTGGCATCCGCCCTCACTATTACTGTTTACCGATATTGAAGCGCAATACACATCAGCAAGCACTATTGCGTGCCGCGACCAGTGGCAGTAAAAAGTTCTTCCTGGGCACTGACTCTGCACCGCATGCCAAAGATAAAAAAGAAGCAGCTTGTGGGTGTGCTGGTGCCTACACAGCCCATGCCGCTATTGAGCTGTACGCGGAAGCATTTGAAGAGGCCGATGCACTGGATAAGCTAGAAGGTTTTGCGAGTCACTTTGGTCCGGATTTTTATGGCTTACCACGTAATACAGACACCATTACGCTGGAGAAAACCAGTTGGCAGGTACCAGAGTCTTACCCTCTGGGGGATACTCAGGTTGTGCCAATCAAAGCGGGTGCTAGCGTCGACTGGCAGGTTGTCGCTGAATAAACACGAGATAATATATGACAAGGCAGCTGAGGCTGCCTTTTTTGTACAAGTTGATACCGTGCAACCTAAGTGGCTATGCCACGTTTTAGTCAAGGATGCGTCGCTTTTTGTAAAATGGTATTCAAGGCTTCATCCATTTTTGCGATAAAGTCAGCTTTAAATGGGTATTTTCCTTCGTACCCTTTCAGGTAGCCGATATGGGCACTGCGGCTCAGCACCACACGATCTTCGACAAATGATTGCGCTGTTAATCCGGGCAATTGGTCTTGCAGATCACTAATGCCAATCAAAGTTGAAAGCCTGTCGTTGATGTAGCAGTCGATTCTTTTTTTAAATAACTTGATGATGTTAGCGCGGGTGTTCTTATTTTCCCAGACAGTAATGTGTCCAGTTTTTCTTGCTTGTTTGAGCGCATCGTCGAGGATCAAAAAGCCTGCGTTCAGGCCGATATTAATTGGTGCAAGCTCGCTGTCACGCTGAGTGATATTTTGTAAAGTAATACCTGGGTTGCAAAACGCCACGACCTCCTCTTGTTTAAGCGCGACCGAGTAAGGCCAGATATAGGGGCGTGTGTCAAGATGGACATAAGGTGGCATCAGTGCGAATGCTTCACCATGCTCTAATGCCGCTACGCCTCTTTTCCAGGGAATGGGGCGTAGCTCAACCAGGTAATCCTCCTTGATGAGTTTCGCGGCCTCAAGGATAAGGGTGGGATAAATCCCGACCAGTTTGCCATCCTGAACATAAGAGTAGGGTGGGTAGCTGTCGTCAGCCAAAATAGTGACTGGTATCGGGCTCGTGGCACGTACAAGAGCACTCGTAAACAAGCCACATAATACCAGCAAGCGCACCGTTTGTATGAAACCTGAATACGCGCGAAGCAGGTTCTTGCATTGTCTTGCCTTAAGGACTTCTGACACAGCTGTATTTCCAGCGGTAAATCTTATTTTAACTTTAGATAATATTTGTTCAGATGCCAGTGTTGGGCTGGTATGGAGAATTAATATTGCAAGCTGTGCGAAGTGTAAGGCGGCGTAATGTCATCATTATGAAGTTACGATTACACTCTCATGCTCAGGAGCTGGGTATTTCTTCTTCCCGAAATACGCTCTGTAGCAGGATTCGACGTCAGGATACTCAGATAGGCACAGGCATGGCACATCTTTTATTAGCACAAACCAATGATCACATTCTTCTCAAGTCTCATCACCGTTTTGGTCGCGCAGAGAGTGGGGTCGACACTCAGGTGTTAGGGATTGAAATCTCACGTCACCATGCTGTAATTGTCTGGACAGGAACGCATTGGACGCTCAGAGACACCAGCAAAAACGGTGTGTTCGTGAACCAGCTTAAAATTTCACCTGATATAGATAGAGTGCTTAACCTCGGTGATGTGATCACTTTTTCAGACTTACACCCACATAGCTATATTGTGAGTTCCCTAAACCCGCCCGGTTAAATCTGACTGGTGCTTTAAAGCTTGCGGCCCATGACGACAAATTGAATGTCAGGAAACAAAATGCCGGCCTGGGGCGGTAGCAATGCATCAAAGTGATGCGCCTGCATCGCAGCAACCCGTGCAACAGGACAGTCTAATACAATACACCGACACCCCAATTTTTTAGCCAGCATCAGGCGCGTTTTAATCAGCTGATTGGCTAACCCTTGGTTTCGCCACTGTGTGGCAACGGCAAGCCGTCCCCAGGTTGCCAGTGGGGTAGCCAGCTTGTCCTTAAGTGGTTGGTAAAGTTGTTGTTCAGGTAAATGTGCCAGCTCAGTGCATAGATTCATTCTGGCTGTGGCGATGATATTACCCTGATGCTCTGCCAGCCAGATATATGCTTCACTATCTGCGCTCTCAAGCCAGGAATCGGGTGTTACGCAGTGACTGATGGTATGTCCCTGCTCGCGCCATATTGTGCTGCGAAACTGACCCAGCCTGAGTTTGTCTGTATCGTTAAGTGTGCCCGGTGCATAACATTGTAGCGAATAGGCGTGCAGCTGAGGTTGGATGAAAGCTGTCATTATAGTCCTTTATTGAGAGCAATAACGGCTCAATAGTAGACCAAATTTTAGAACGTGCTAGGTTTTATTCGAGGCTAAACAAATGACAAGACGAAAGGGCAGGCAGGTGCTGTGCGCACCTGCTATGGAAGCATTAGCTATGATAGTTTTCGCAAGCTTCAAGTGTATTTTCAATCAAGCTGGCAACGGTCATAGGTCCAACACCACCTGGGACAGGGGTGATAAAGCTCGCCCGTTGTGCTGCGACGTCGTATTGTACATCGCCTACCAGCTTGCCAGATTCTAGGCGGTTGATACCGACGTCAATGACCATGGCACCCTCTTTGACCCACTCACCCGGAATAAACTCTGGCTTACCCACGGCAACAACTAGCAGGTCCGCGCGTCTCACGTGTGCTTCCAGATCTTGGGTAAATTTGTGACATACCGTCGTCGTACAGCCTGCCAGCAACAGCTCCAGTGACATTGGGCGACCAACAATGTTCGATGCACCAACAACAACAGCATGCATGCCTTTGTACCTGACACCAGTTGAATCCAGTAGCGTAATGATCCCTTTTGGAGTACAAGGGCGTAGTGCTGGCATACGTTGTGCCAGTCGTCCGACATTATAAGGGTGGAAACCATCAACATCTTTGTGAGGGTGGATACGTTCCAGCACTTTTTCGGCATCTAATCCGTCAGGCAATGGCAGCTGAACCAGGATACCATCAACGTTTGGATCCTGATTGAGCGTGTCCACCAACTCCAGTAATTGCTCTTCACTTGTGTCTGCGGGTAGATCATATGACTTAGATACGAAGCCTACTTCTTCACACGCTTTGCGCTTTGAGCCAACATATACCTGGCTGGCGGGGTCCTGGCCAACAAGCACAACTGCTAGTCCTGGCGCTCTGAGCCCCTGATTGATCCGCGCTGCAACGCGGGTGGCTACGGTATTACGAACTTGTTTCGCAATGACTTTACCGTCGATGATGTTTGCCGTCATGACTGACCTTTAAATTTAAGGGTTAATTACTTGAACGATTATAGAGTGTATTAAAGGGGGATACTCTATTTATTGGGGTTCACTGAGTCATCTGTATCAGCATGAGGGCTTGCTCAGGACTGAGTACCGAAAAACTTAGGAAGCCGGCTACTATTTTCGCAAAAATCCCCCAAATAGCCAAGCTGGATCCGACACTGGGTATCTTTATTACCTCCGTGTCAGGCAAAATTGCTGAAAAACCAGTCGCCTTGTTATATAAATTAAACGTTTTGCAGTAAAAATAGTCAGTTGGCATGATTTCTAAAAAAAATGTTTGACCTCATCCAGGCAAATCACTATTATGCACCCCGTTGTCAACGAGGGGCTCGCAAGAGAAACTCCGAGAATAACAAAAATCGGCGATTAGCGCAGCTTGGTAGCGCACTTGGTTTGGGTCCAAGGGGTCGCAGGTTCAAATCCTGCATCGCCGACCACTTTTATTCCTTACGGAATTGAAGTAATCAACGAAAGTTGGTGGTACGCACGAAGAAGCATTCTTTGCGCCGCGCCCGTAGCTCAGTCGGATAGAGCAACGGCCTTCTAAGCCGTCGGTCGAAGGTTCGAATCCTTCCGGGTGCGCCATTTTAAATCCACATTTGTAGTGGCGGCTGTAGCTCAGTTGGTAGAGCCCCGGATTGTGATTCCGGTTGTCGCGAGTTCAAGCCTCGTCAGTCGCCCCATCTACAAAACCTATATGTTCGGCGATTAGCGCAGCTTGGTAGCGCACTTGGTTTGGGTCCAAGGGGTCGCAGGTTCAAATCCTGCATCGCCGACCATCTTCAAAAAATACAAATTCGGCGATTAGCGCAGCTTGGTAGCGCACTTGGTTTGGGTCCAAGGGGTCGCAGGTTCAAATCCTGCATCGCCGACCATCTCTTCTTTTCTCTATTTTATTAAAATCTTGCTTTATCCCTTTATTTTTGCCCCCTGTAGCATCAATTATTTGCTGTGATTGCTCGACTCTCCCGTTTTATAGGTTATAATGCCGCGTCTATTATTTAACATAGCGCCCTGTCTGGGCAGGCAGCAAGTCTGACGGGGATCAGCACTGATTCTAAACATCAAATGTAGGGGTGTTTTTTGCGGTGGTTTACTCAATCAAGATTGGGTAGATATGATGCTCTGCTGTCATCTGATCTGATAAAAAGTCGGCTTGTTTGTAAGGAAGGCGCGTAGTCGCCAAAAATGAAAATTGAGGTTATATCATGCAAGTTTCTGTTGAGACGACTCAAGGTCTTGAGCGCCGTCTGACTATCACAGTTCCAGCTGAGAACGTTGAGACTGAAGTAAAAAAACGCTTACAACAACTGGCTAAAACACAGCGTATCGACGGTTTCCGTCCGGGTAAAGTACCAGTATCTGTTATCAAAAAGCGCTACGGTGCAGCGGTAATGCAAGAAGTTGCTGGTGAACTGATGCAACGCAACTACATCGAGGCAATTGTTTCTGAAAAGATCAATCCTGCTGGCGCACCTACTTTTGCTCCTAAGTCACTGGAAGCGGGTAAGGACCTTGAATTTGATGCGACTTTTGAAGTTTATCCAGAAGTTGAACTGAAAGACCTTGAAAAGATTTCAGTTGAGAAGCCTGTTGTTGACGTAACAGAAGATGACCTGGCTAACATGCTGGAAACTCTGCGCAAGCAACACGCAAGCTGGACTGAAAGCGATGCAGTTGCGGGTGAAAAAGACCGTGTAACAATCGACTTCCTGGGCACTGTTGAAGGTGAAGAGTTTGAAGGCGGTAAAGCTGAAGACTTCCCACTTGAACTGGGTCAAGGTCGCATGATCCCTGGTTTCGAAGATGGTATCATCGGTAAGAAAGCAGGCGAAGAAGTGGTTGCTGACGTGACTTTCCCTGAAGAGTACCACGCTGAAAACCTGAAAGGTAAAGCGGCTCAGTTCAAGATCACTGTGAAGAAAGTTGAAGTTCAGGAGCTGCCTGAGCTGACTGACGAATTCGCAACTAAGTTCGGTGTAGCTGAAGGTGGCGTTGACGCACTGAAAGAAGAAGTAAAGAAAAACATGACGCGTGAACTTGGTCAGGCTGTAAAAGCTCAGATCAAAGATCAAGCGATCAAAGGTCTGCTAGAGACCAACGAAGTTGACGTGCCTAAAGCACTGATCGACCAAGAAATCGACGCGCTACGTCAGCAAGCTGCACAGCGTTTCGGTGGCGATGCTAAGAACATGCCTGAGCTTCCGGCTGAGCTGTTCCACGAGCAAGCAGTGACACGTGTTAAAACGGGTCTTCTGTTAGGTGAAGTGATCAAAGCGAATGACATTAAAGTAGACGATGCAAAAGTTGAAGAGCTAATCGAGACTGTTGCTTCTGCTTATGAAGATCCAACTGAAGTTGTTGCTTACTACAAAGGTAACGACCAACTGATGCAGCAAATGCGTAACGTTGCAATGGAAGAGCAGGCAGTAGATGCGATTCTGGCTGCTGCTCAGGTTGCTGATGTTGAAAAGTCTTTTGACGACATCATGAACCCACAACAGGCGGCTCAGTAAGCCCTTTTGATCTCGTCAAAGACGAAATTATTGACTTACTGTTAAGCTAACGTTTAAATGGCTCGTATTGCTCTGTGTTTTGCAGTGCTGCGAGCCATTTTTGTTTATTTGCTCAAAGCAACACGGTTGTGTGTATACTTTTGTTTATCAGCGTCTCATGTGTAAACTTATGTCTATAAACTCCCAGTCAATTGAGTAAACGAATATCGCTTGTCTTCCCGATGAGATTGACAGGTGCCAGGTTTTGCAGTGCACTTCCCTGTTTATAAGGAATCTATAAAATGAATGACGGTATGTTTGATCCTCTAAACGCTTTAGTCCCAATGGTTGTTGAACAAACAGCAAAAGGTGAGCGTTCGTATGACATTTATTCTCGTTTGCTCAAAGAGCGGATCATTTTCTTGACCGGTCAGGTTGAGGACCATATGGCAAACTTGATCGTTGCTCAACTGCTGTTCTTGGAATCAGAAAGCCCCGAAAAAGACATCTATCTCTACATTAATTCTCCAGGTGGCTCAGTCACGGCAGGTATGTCTATTTATGATACGATGAATTTTATTAAGCCAGATGTCAGCACTGTGTGTGTGGGGCAAGCGGCAAGTATGGGCGCATTTTTGCTGTCTGGTGGCGCGAAAGGCAAACGTTACTGTCTGCCGAATTCACGTGTGATGATCCACCAACCTCTCGGTGGCTTCCAGGGCCAGGCGTCCGACTTTGAAATTCACGCCAAAGAAATCCTGACGATCAAAGAAAAACTCAATCGTCTGATGGCTGAGCACACGGGCCAGCCTTATGAAGTGGTTGCGAATGACACCGATCGTGACAACTTTATGAATGCAGAACAAGCCGTAGATTATGGCCTGGTTGATGCCGTTCACAGCAGCAGAAACATCAAGTAATCTATTTGGGCCAGGGACATTGTGAGATTCGTTAGATAAATGCACCTGGCCCGGCTATGCTAAAGGCAAATTTCTTTGGTATAGTTAAAATATGTATTGTGTTATCTAAGTAGATAACTGACCAAAATTAAGAGGTAGCTGAATGTCAGACACTCCTACAGACGGCGACAAGAATAGTAAGCTCTTATACTGCTCATTTTGTGGTAAGAGCCAACATGAAGTACGCAAGTTGATCGCTGGTCCGTCAGTGTACATTTGTGATGAATGCGTCGAACTGTGTAACGACATCATTAGAGAAGAAATCAAGGATATAGCGCCGCAACACGATTCGTCTGATAAATTGCCGGTACCAAGAGAGATCCGAAATCACCTTGATGACTATGTAATCGGCCAGGAGCATGCTAAAAAAGTGCTGTCGGTTGCAGTGTACAACCATTACAAGCGTCTAAAAAATCAGGGTCTTAAAGGCGATGTTGAGCTGGGCAAAAGTAACATCTTGCTGATTGGTCCAACGGGTAGTGGTAAAACACTCCTTGCAGAAACGCTGGCGCGCTTGCTGGATGTGCCTTTCACTATGGCAGATGCTACCACGTTGACTGAAGCTGGCTATGTGGGTGAGGATGTTGAAAATATTATCCAGAAGCTCTTACAGAAATGTGACTACGACGTAGAAAAAGCACAGCGTGGTATTGTTTATATCGACGAAATCGACAAAATTTCGCGTAAGTCAGATAACCCGTCAATTACACGGGATGTATCAGGTGAAGGGGTGCAACAAGCACTACTAAAACTGATTGAAGGCACTGTTGCATCGGTTCCGCCACAAGGTGGACGTAAACATCCGCAGCAAGAGTTTTTGCAGGTAGATACATCAAAAATCTTGTTTATCTGTGGTGGGGCATTTGCTGGTTTAGACAAAGTGATCGAGCAGCGTAGCCACACTAACACTGGGATCGGATTTGGTGCGCAGGTTAAGTCATCGGACAGTGCACGTTCGTTGAGTGAAACCTTTAAAGATGTTGAGCCTGAAGACTTGGTCAAATATGGTCTGATCCCTGAATTCATTGGCCGTTTACCTGTGGTTGCTACTTTAGCTGAACTGGATGAAGACGCCTTGATCCAAATCCTAAACGAACCTAAGAATGCATTAACCAAACAGTATGGTGCATTGTTCAAAATGGAAGGGGTTGAGCTTGAGTTCCGTGAAGATGCGCTCAAAGCGATTGCGCATAAGGCCATGGAGAGAAAAACGGGTGCCCGTGGATTACGTTCCATTGTGGAAGGTGTACTGCTGGATACCATGTATGAGTTACCTTCGATAGAAGACGTGAGTAAAGTTGTGGTAGACGAAACCGTGATTAAAGGTGAGTCGGACCCGATTTTAATATACGAAAATAACAATCAGGATAAAGCAGCGTCGGAATAGCGGCCTCGTTTTATCGCAAAAGGAGCCTCAGGCTCCTTTTTTTGTCTACAGTTTGGTAGTACCAGCAATCTATAATACTAATTTCACTTAATACCTGTTCAATTTGACGGAGCAAATATGACGCTAACAGCGTTAAAAATTTCTCATTTAGAACAACTAAATAGCAAAATTTTTGCCTTGTTATCGAGCCTGTTTTCTCGCCTCAAAATAGAACACTTAATTAAGCAAATTGGTATAAACTCAAACTAGAAATCGATACGGGTTGGTAGATAGGTTGAACTTTTTGAAGACAATCCCCATATACCACCCTAATCCTTGAAATTAATGAAGTGCGAAGAGAATATAATGACGCTTGAGAGAATGGATCGAGTCGAAATACCCGTATTGGCACTGCGTGATGTGGTCGTATACCCTCATATGGTGATCCCGCTATTTGTAGGCAGAGAAAAATCAATAAAATGCCTCGAAGCTGCGATGGAAAATGACAAGCAAATTTTTTTAGTGGCGCAAAAAGAGGCATCTATTGATGATCCCGACACTGATGATATTTATCAGGTCGGTACTGTCGCCACGGTATTGCAATTACTAAAGCTGCCTGACGGTACAGTCAAAGTGCTGGTGGAAGGTACTCAGCGAGCGAAAATTGAAAAGTTTCTGGTCACTGACGACTACTTTTTAGCTGAAGCACAGTTTATTGCCTCTGAAAACATTGAAGGCCCGGAGCAGGATATTTTTATTCGCAGTGCCATTAGTCAGTTTGAAGGGTATGTAAAACTCAACAAGAAGATACCGCCAGAAGTACTGACTTCTGTTTCTGGTATTGATGAAACGGCACGCCTTGCAGACACTATGGCGGCACACATGCCGATTAAAGTGCCGGAGAAACAAAAAGTACTGGAGCTTTACAACGTCACAGATCGCCTAGAGTATCTGATGGCATTGATGGAAGGTGAGATAGACTTGCTTCAGGTTGAGAAGAAAATCCGTTCACGCGTCAAAAAGCAGATGGAAAAGTCTCAACGAGAGTACTATCTCAATGAGCAAATGAAAGCCATCCAGAAAGAGCTGGGTGAGCTGGATGATGTGCCAGACGAGTTTGAAGCGCTGAAAAAACGCATCGGTGAGGCTCAGATGCCCAAAGAAGCGGAAGAGAAAGCGACCTCTGAGCTGAACAAGCTTAAGATGATGTCTCCGATGTCGGCAGAGGCGACTGTGGTTCGCTCTTACATAGATACCTTGATAGGTGTGCCGTGGAAGAAACGCTCGAAGGTCAAAAAAGATCTTGCGAATGCGCAAAAAATCCTTGATGCAGACCACTATGGGCTTGAGAAAGTTAAAGATCGCATTATTGAGTATCTGGCGGTTCAGCAGCGCACCAACAAGCTGAAAGGGCCTATTTTGTGTTTAGTCGGTCCTCCAGGGGTAGGTAAAACCAGTTTAGGGCAATCTATTGCACGTTCAACAGGCCGTAAGTATGTACGTATGGCACTGGGTGGTGTGCGTGATGAAGCGGAGATCCGTGGCCACCGACGCACCTACATAGGCTCTATGCCAGGTAAACTGATCCAGAGCATGACCAAAGTGGGAGTGAAGAACCCTCTGTTCTTGCTGGACGAAATCGACAAAATGTCTTCAGATATGCGTGGCGACCCGGCTTCAGCATTGCTTGAGGTCCTGGATCCAGAACAAAACAGCAGCTTTGCCGATCACTATCTGGAAGTAGAGTACGATCTGTCTGATGTGATGTTTGTGGCGACGTCTAATAGCTTCAATATCCCAGGCCCATTGCTTGACAGGATGGAGGTGATCCGTCTTTCTGGTTATACCGAAGACGAAAAACTCAATATCTCAAAACAGCACCTTATCCCGAAACAGATTAAACGTAACGGGTTGAAGGAACATGAGATCGAGATAGAAGATAGTGCCATTATTGATACTATCCGCTACTACACACGTGAAGCAGGTGTGCGCAACCTTGAACGTGAACTGTCAAAGCTGTGCCGTAAAGCTGTTAAGAGCATTCTGCTGAGTAAGTCTAAGGACAAGGTAGTGATCAATGCCGACAATCTGGAAAGTTATCTGGGTGTTCAGCGCTTTGATTATGGTAAGGCGGAAGATGGCGACCGTGTTGGTTTAGTGACTGGTTTGGCCTGGACAGAAGTAGGCGGTGATTTACTGACCATAGAGTGCGCAGCGGTGCCAGGTAAAGGCAAACTTGCTTACACGGGCTCTCTGGGTGATGTGATGCAGGAATCGATTCAGGCTGCAACGACGGTTGTACGCAATCGTGCCGACAAGCTCAGAATTAATGACGACTTTTACGAGAAGCGTGATATCCATGTGCATGTACCAGAAGGGGCGACGCCCAAAGATGGTCCAAGTGCCGGTATTGCGATGGTAACAGCCCTGGTCTCAAGCCTGACAGGCAACCCTGTGCGTAGCGATGTGGCTATGACTGGCGAGATCACGTTACGTGGTGAAGTTTTACCAATTGGTGGGTTAAAAGAAAAACTGTTGGCAGCACATCGGGGTGGCATTAAAACAGTTGTTATCCCCAAAAAGAACGAGCGCGATCTCAAAGAGATCCCGCAGAATGTTCTGGAAGGTCTGGAAATCCACCCTGTGAGCTGGATTGACGATGTTTTATCGCTGGCACTTGCTCATCCTGTAGACAGTTTTACCATTGAGTCGCAAAAGTCGGCCGGGTAAAGCAGAAAAAGTACATAAAAGTGCGTAAAAAGGGTTTTCAAATCTAAATGGTATGCTAACTTAAGCACTGTATTTAGCCTGGTAGCTCACAAACCCCCGTAGTTACTAGGCTTTGAGACATTAGATGAAATAGAGAATCGTTAGATTTCTCTGAGTTAACTACAAAAGTGATGTTAGTGGTAAGCCCTCATCGCTCTTGATAATAACAATGTAAGAGGATGATATTGTGAATAAATCTCAATTAATCGATCAAATCGCAGCTGATGCTGATATTTCTAAAGCGGCTGCTGGTCGTGCTCTGGATTCATTCATTGAGTCAGTAACTGGTGCGCTAAAAGACGGTGACTCAGTTGCCTTAGTTGGTTTTGGTACTTTCTCAGTACGCGAGCGTGCAGCACGTACTGGTCGTAACCCGCAAACTGGCGCGGCAATCGAAATCGCTGCAGCTAACATCCCATCTTTCAAAGCCGGTAAAGCTCTGAAAGACGCGGTAAACTAAGCAGATTCAGCTCAATCTGCCGAACTACCTATGTTAAGATAGTGTAATTAGGCGAGATAAGCTTCAAGATAAAAAGCGTATCTGTTAAGATACGCTTTTTTTATACCATCTGGATGATGCCGCATATTGGCTTGCTCCAATCTGGACTGAGCTAATCATACTGAAGTGCAAACGGCCTGCTTACAGGTCGAATGAATGTGCTTGCAATCGCAGCGCTTATCCATATAAATAGGTACAGAGACAAGACAGGTGCCAATGTGCTATGCACAACGGACCTGGATATGCGATAAACCCAAAGTACTGAACATGCTTTGACTTAGATAAGAGATAGAATAAATGCTAGAAAAGATTAGAGAGGGCTCACAAGGCCTGGCAGCCAAAATTATTCTTGGTGTAGTGATCTTGTCTTTTGCGTTGGCAGGGATCGGTGGTTACCTAGGTCAAACCACAGAGCAGGCCGTAGCAGAAGTCAATGGGGTTAAGATCACACAAATGGAATTCTCACGTGCCTTTGAAAACGAACGTGCACGTCTGGAACGTCAGTTTGGTGAGTATTTTACGCAAATCTCTGCTGATCCAGCATATATGGCTCAGGTCCGCAGTGGGGTCATAGACCGTCTGGTACAACAAGAATTACAAAACCAGTTAGCGATTGAGCTGGGACTCAGAGTCAGCGATGATCAAGTAAAGCAGGCAATTTTTGAACTGCCTTACTTCCAGCTTGGCGGTGAGTTCAGCAACGACAGATACTTGCAGTTGATCCGTCAGATGAACTTCCAGCCAGATACTTTCCGTGAATATATGCGTGAAGAAATGACCCGCAATCAACTGGTTTCAGCTGTGGCAGGTTCTGATTTTGTACTGGACAACGAGCTTAAGCATACCTTGGCTTTGCAGCAGCAGACTCGGGACATTGATTACATGACGCTGAGCAAAGACACAGTGAAGCAGGACGTTGCTGTTACTGAGGAAGAGATTTCAGACTACTATCAGCTTAATCAGGAGCAGTTTCAGGCCCCTGAGCAGATTGCACTGCAGTATCTTGAGCTTAAATCAGGCGATATTACATTGGAAAAGCCAATCTCTGACGAAGAGGTACGTGCTTACTACGAAGAAAATCAGACACAGTATCTGGAAGAAGAGCGTCGTCGTGTGGCACACATTCTGATCGAAAGTGCAGAAGATGCTGATGCGGCGAAACAAAAAGCCGAGTCGCTTTACCAGCAGTTACAAGGTGGAAAAGACTTTGCAGAGCTTGCATCAACCGAGTCTGATGATATCGCGTCTGCTGAAGTGGGCGGTGATCTGGATTGGATCGAGCGTGATATGATGGAGCCTGAGTTTGAAGAGGCGGCATTTGCACTGGCAAACGTCGGTGACATCTCTCCGGTAGTAGAAACTGAATTTGGTTTCCATATCATTAAGCTGACGGACCTTCAGGCGCAGCAGTCTAAAGCATTTGAAGACGTTGCAGCGGACTTACGTGCAGAGCTGGAAAGCACCGCTAAAGCAAATGCCTTCTATGAAAAGCAATCTCAGATCGCTGAAGTCGCTTTTGAAGTCGCGGACTCTCTTGAAGATGCAGCCGCTGTCGCTGACATTGAGCTTAAAAGCACAGAGCTGGTATCGCGCATGGCGTTGCCTGCACCGCTTAACAACCCGACAATTGCCAATGCTATTTTTACGCCTGAGCTGATCGAAGACCGAGTAAACTCAGAAGTATTAGAAGCGGGTAATGAGCACATTGTTGTGGTGCGTGTGCTGGATCACAAGCCTGCAACAGTTAAACCGCTGGAAGAAGTGACAGCACAGATCAAAACGCGTCTTGAGAATGAAAAGGCTTCTGAGCTTATCAAAGAGAAAGCAAAAACATTATTTGCACAGCTGGAAGACGGCAAAGCGCTGAGCGATATTGCTGCTGAAGAGTCTGCTGAAGTTAAAAGTGAAGCGGCGTTGAAGCGACAAAGCTTTGCAGTGGCCCCTGAAATTGTCCAGCAGGCGTTTAAACTGGCGCACCCAGAGGCAGAACAGACACTACCAGCGTTAGTTGAGCTAAATAGTGGTGACGCGGCACTGTTGGTACTGAAGGGCGTAACGACCACCGCAGTAACGGGTGATGTTGAGCCACAACAGAAGCAGAACATTACAATGTCGGTCGTGAATAAGAACTTCCTGGCATTATTAAATGCGCTGGAGTCTGACGCGGATGTGGTTCGTCCGACGCTTCAGTTCAGCGACGAAGTTCAGTAATTCATTGTACTGAATAAAAAACGCCGGCATTGTCCGGCGTTTTTTTATGTCTTTATACAGCCAGAAGCTTTTGCATGACTTTAGATTTGGGAGCGCGAAAGATAGACTCGCTGTGGCCATACTCTACGCTTCTACCTCGGCTCAGGACGAGTAATTTGTCACTCATATGGCGCACCAGGCTCAGATGGTGGGTGATCAGAATGTAGCTGAGCCCGGAATCACGCTGTAACTCCAGCAGCAGGTTGACGGTCTGAGCACGTACTGAGGGATCGAGTGATGATAGCGCTTCATCCAGTACCACGACTTTAGGGTCCAGGATCAATGCCCGAGCGAGTGCGACTCGCTGTAATTGTCCACCACTGAACATATGTGGATAATAATCATAGTGCTCGGAGAGAAGCCCCACACGAGACAGGGTGGCGACGATTTTTTTGTCGCGTTGGTGTTTGGTTAGCTGCGTGTTCAATCTCAGACAGTCGTCGAGCATATCGCCAATGGTCAGACCCGGGTTGAGTGAACGAGTGGGGTCCTGAAAGATAAGGCGAATGTGGCGGCAGTCATGGTTCTGATGACCGTTGTCTTCTATCATTTCACCGTTTAGCAGGACCTGCCCTGAGTCTGCGTGTTCGGCACCAGCCAGAACGCGAGCCAGAGTACTTTTTCCGGACCCCGTTTCCCCAATAACCGCCAGCGTTTCACCGGGAGCAACTGCGAAGGAAACGTCTTTAAGTACTTTGACGCGCTTTCTTCGGAACAGACCTGCGCGCGTGTTAAAAGTCTTATTCAGTGATTGCACTTTTAACACGGGTTGCATTTTTTCTTCTCCTGAAGCAATGGAAAGTGGCAGGCATAGGCATGACCGTGCGACTTAACCTGATCCGGTGTAACGACACACTCACGCTGTGCTTGCGGGCAACGAGGGCCCAGCCGGCAACCAATTGGTAAGTGTTGTAGTGGTGGTATGGTGCCTTTAAGTGCAAAGAATGACGCTTTGTGGCCAATCCCGTGAGCATAGTCAGGCAGTGATTTCACCAGCGCTTGTGTATAGGGATGATAGGGGTGACAAAATACTTTCGTTGTGGGCCCCGCTTCGACCATCTGGCCACAGTAAAGTACATGCATGGCATGAGACCAGTCGGCGATTTCCTCCAGCTCATGGGTGATCATCAAAATTGACATATTTTTAAGCTGGTTGAGGCTTTTCAATAAACGGAAGACCTGCGCCCGGGTGGTGGTTTCGAGTGCGGTAGTGGGCTCGTCGGCAATCAAAAGCTTAGGGTTTCTGGCAATGGCCATGGCAATCATGACCTTCTGACAGACACCTTCTGAAAGCTCATGGGGGTAGCTGCTCGACACGCGGCGGTGATCCCGGATCCCGACTTTGTGCAGCAAAGCTTTTACTTTTTCTTTGCGCTCATTGCGGCGACTAAAAAAGCCGCCTTTAAAACAGTTGTCGGGCAGTGACTCTGCCACCTGCTCAAAAATCTTAGCGGTCGGATCCAGGCTTCGACTTGGCTCTTGATAGATCATGGCAATATCCCGGCTCACCAGCTTACGGCGTTTTTCCGGGCTCAGGCGCATCAGATCTACCCCTTGCCAGTGCATGCGGTCAGCGGTGATGCGCCAGCGATCATTTAAAACCCCTACAATGGCCTTGGCTATCAAGCTCTTGCCAGAACCGGATTCGCCCACCAGGGCATGTACCTCACCTTCTTTAAGACTCAGGCTGACCCGGTCAACGGCGCGGATCACACCATTGTCTGTGGGTAATTCTATGGTGAGGTTTTTGATATCAAGTAATTGCATTAGTCTGCCTTTCTCGCCTGCAATGCGTCGCGTAGCCCGTCACCGACAAGGTTAGTCGCAAGCACGGATAAAAACAACAGCGCGCCGGGCAAGCCTACGGTCCAGGGAGCCAGGTAAATCAACCCCAAGTTTTCCGCCAGCATCGCTCCCCATTCAGTGGTAGGAGGTTGAGCTCCGAGCTTCAAAAACCCAAGGGCAGCAATATCCAGAATGGCAGTCGATAGTGCCAAGGTGAAAATAACCACGATATGCTCATAAATATTAGGCAGTACACCGCGAATGATTAATTGCCAGCGGTTTGCGCCGTCCAGTCTGAAGGCACTGATATAGTCTTTATTAAGTTCTTCAACCACCAGGTTACGAATTGAATGAATATATTGAGGGAGCAGTGCGAAAATAATGGCCCACACGGTGTTAAAAAGACCGGGGCCCAGAATGGCAATAATGATGATGGCCAACAACAGCGATGGAATGGCCAGGGTGATATCCAGCAGGTGATTGAGCAAGCTAGACTTAAAGCCCTGGCTACACCCTGCCAGGGTGCCCAGTACAACCCCTAATAAAGTGGTTAGCAGTGCCGCAACGATAGACAAGCCAAAGGTATAAGTGGCTCCACGCATCAGCCGAGACAAGACGTCACGGCCCAAATCATCGGTACCCAGAATAAAATTAACATTCCCCTCATCGTGCCAGGAAGGGGGGAGCAATAAGGCATCGGCATGCTGCTGATCGATACCATAAGGGGCTAACAATGGTGCCAACAGGGCAAGCAGCGTCAACGCAATAAATAGCCATAGCCCAACCAGTGCCGGGTGGTTCGCTTTAAACTTGCGCCACAGCCGGGATAACGGAGAGCGGTTAGACTCTTCTGTAAAGAGATTAAACTTTGCCATGGGCCTGGTTCCTGGCTAGCGGGTCAAGGAGGGTGTGGATCACATCTGCCAGCATATTCGCGAAAATAACAAAAAAGGAAACTGCCAGCAGGCCCCCCTGAATGGCCGGATAGTCTCGCTGATAAATACTCTCTATCATCCAGCGACCGATCCCCGGCCAGGAAAAAATTACTTCTGTTACCATGGCCAGTGTGATCAGCGTGCTAAATTGCAGACCTATCTGTTTTATCACCGGTAGCAATGCATTGCGCAGTGCGTGGTCAAGGATCAACTGCCGACGGTTAAGGCCTTTGGCCCGCGCCGTTTTAATATAGTTTTGTTCCAGTACGGTTAGCATGGAGTCCCGGGTAAAGCGAACGAGCACTGTAGTAGGGTACATGGCTAATACGACCGTTGGTAGCGTCAGGTGATGCAGTGCATCTGCAAAGGCCTGGCCACCATAGGGGAAGTCATGCAACCAGATATCCAATAAAATAAAATTCGTGACGGGCGGAATTTCGTAGAGCAGACCGATACGACCCGACATAGGAAACCAGCCAAAACTGAGACAAAAAATCATGATCAGCAACAGCGCCAGCCAGAAAACCGGTATTGAAAAGCCAAGCAAGGTCAGTGAACTGATCACTTTATCTGGCCACTTGTTGTGATAAGCACTGGCAATCACGCCGGCTGGGATGCCAAGGCACAGTGCGACAATCAGTGCATAGACACAAAGCTCTATGGTGGCCGGAAATAGCTGTTTTACATGGCCGAATACTTCCTGGCCAGAAGATAAAGACAATCCCCAGTCGCCCTGAAAGAGACGGATCAGAAAGGCTTGATACTGAACCAAAAGACTGTCATCGATATGGTATTTCTGCTGCAAAATTTGTGTCTGGCTGAAGCTGGCATTCAGTTCACCACTGAAGTTGGTGAGCAGATCTCCCGGAAACAGATAGTTCAATGCAAAGGTAAATGCGGTGAGTGCAAACAACATAAATAGCAACAGGCTAAGGCGACGAAACAAAAAGTCTGCAAACATAATCAGTTTTTCCTCGCGTTAGCCAAAGAAATACCACCAAAAGGGCGCAGCTCTATGCCCATCACACTGGTATTACTTGCTTGAAAACGCATACCATGGGCAATCGGTACAACGGGTAGCTCTGCAATCAACATTTGCTGAGCTTGCTGATAAAACTGTTTTCGTAGCTGCAGATCACTGGTGTCGAGTGCCTGAGTCAGCAGTAAGTCAAACTCCGGATTACACCAGTTTGCAGGATTTTTACCACTGAATGTGGCCGTGCAGCTTAACAAAGGGCTGAAAAAGTTGTCCGGATCTGGGGTATCCGCAGCCCAGCCGAGCAGGACACTGTCATGTTCGTGGCGACCAACCCGTTCCAGAAAGGTGTTCCATTCGTATTCAACTATGGTCGCACGGATCCCTATTTCACGCAGATCGCTCTGAATAAGCTCGGCCATTTTTCGGGCATTCGGGTTATAAATGCGAGATACCGGCATGGCCCACAAATCCATTTCAAAGCCATCTGGATACCCTGCCTGCGTCAAAAACTCTCGGGCACGTTCCGGGTCATAGCTGGGCATGGCCTGAGTCTGGAAAGCCCAGGACGAGGGAGGTAATATCGATCGTGCCTGAATCCCGTTGCCGTAGAATACCGCTTTCATGATCTTTTGAAAGTCGATGCTGTGCGCCAGTGCTTTACGAACCAGGACATTATCAAAGGGCGGCTTTTCGGTGTTAAACGCCCAGTAACCGACATTCAGGTTGACGGCTTTATCAACTCGAATGTCTTTGCGTGCGGCCAGGGTTTCAAGCTGAGTGGCACTGGGGTGGGCGGTAATATCACACTCTTTAGTCAGCATTTTAGCGATACGGCTGGTATTGTTGGTGGTGATGTCGTACACCAGCTGATCCATGGCCAGGTCGTGTTTCCAGTAGCCGGAGTGCTTGTGGTAGCGGATCAGGTTATCTCGCAGGAACCCCTTATACTTGTAGGGTCCGGTGCCCACGGGCAAGATATCAAAATCTTGTTTGCGTTGTTGCGCGACCAGCTGCATGGCATACTCGTGTGACAGGATCACTGCAAAGTCTGTGGCGATGTTTGACAAAAAACTGCTTTCACTGCTGAACAGTTCAAAACGTACAGTATAGTCATCTACTTTGATTATCTGGCGGATCAGCTGATCCATGCCCACACTTTGAAAATAGGGGTAGTTCGCATCACCCACAAAATGAAATGGGTTATATACGTCGAACAGGCGACTAAATGAAAACACCACATCGTCCGCATTCATGGTACGGGTAGGGGTAAAATAGTCCGTGCTATGGAAAGTCACATCCTTGCGCAGAGCAAAGGTGATTTGCTTGCCATCCTCACTGATTTCCCAGCTGGTTGCCAGCTCAGGACGAAACTCAGCGGTAAGGGGATCAATACTAATCAGCGTGTTATATAGTTGATTAGCGATAATATCTATGGTTGAGCCGGTGGTGGTCACTTGCGGATTAAATGACACCGGATTGGCTTCAGCGCAGTACACGATCCCCTGGATCTTACGCTGCGCCTGTGCAGCGTTATCGCTGCAGCCAGTGAGCAGTGTACCTAACAGGACTGTAATCGGTAATAGCCAGAGTTTGGCAATATACCGATAATATTTCCTGACGCTGGGCGTCTGGGTGGGTGGTTTATCAGTTGCTCTGTTAGCCACGGCTAAGCCTCTTGTTGCGAGTCCAGTAAGTTGTATTTCTTCAGATAACCACGCAGCTGATGATAGGTCAGTCCCAGGTTCTGAGCGGTTTTTTTCTGATTGAACTGGCTGTGCTCTAGTGCATTGCGCAGCAAGTCGATTTCGAATTCATTAGAGAGCGATTTGAGATCGCACGGAAATGAGGCAACAGACGGTTTGGTCTGCGGCGCGTCTGACATGAGCACGGGAGCGGCAGTGGTCTGAGCTGGGATATCAGCGGCTTTTTTGATTCTTTGCGTGGGTCTGTAGGGGCTGGCAAATGGGTCGAATACAATCTGATGCACCGCCAGTTGTTCGCTGCCATGACGATACAAACTACGCTCCACCACATTTTTAAGTTCACGAATGTTACCCGGCCAGGCATAGTCGAGCAGCATTTCTGTGGCGCTACGGGTAAAACCACTGAATAAAGACCAGCCTAAATCGCGGGCCATGTTAATCGCAAAATGTTCAGCTAATAGCAGGATGTCTTCTTTACGCTCACGCAGTGGCGGTAATGTAATAACGTCAAAGGCTAATCGGTCGAGCAAGTCGTGGCGAAATTCGCCATTATCAGCCAGAGATGGCAAGTCTTCGTTAGTCGCGCAGACAAGTCGGGTATCAACCTTGACCGTTTGTTTACCGCCAACCCGTTCAAATTCGCCATATTCTATGACCCGCAGGAGTTTTTCCTGCACCATAGCTGAGGTATTGGCAAGCTCATCAAGAAACAGGGTGCCGCCGTTGGCGCGCTCAAAGCGACCTTCATGCCGTTTACTGGCACCGGTGAAGGCACCACTTTCGTGACCAAACAGCTCACTTTCCAGCAGGTTTTCGTTTAACGCCGCGCAGTTGAGTTTGACATAATTCTGGTCCCACCGCTCGGATAAGTAGTGTAAACGGGCCGCTATCAACTCTTTACCGGTTCCCCGCTCACCGATGATCAGTACCGGCTTTTCCAGCGGAGCAAGCTGAGACACCTGATCCAATACAGCAAGGAAGCTATCCGACTGGCCGAGCAAATTATCCTGTTGGCGAAACTGACTCATATTGCCTAACTCTTAGTATTTTTGACTAACATCTAGTGTATTTTAAAAAACAGTGAAGCGAAAGTCTTTTTCTTTAATTATAACTTGTTGATTTTAATAAAGTAATTTTATTGAAAAGTTGGCAAGCTAATTGATACATCTAATCAGCAAACTAAATTACTAACCAAAGAGGTAATAGATTATGGGAATCTTTTCACGTTTTGCTGATATTGTTAATTCTAATATCAATGCGATTCTGGATAAAGCGGAAGATCCAGAAAAAATGGTCCGTTTGATCATTCAGGAAATGGAAGACACCTTGGTTGAAGTGCGTTCGACGTCCGCAAAAACGCTGGCAGAGAAAAAAGAGCTGGAGCGTCGCGTTGAGCAGCTGCGCACTCAGGCGGATGATTGGCAGCAAAAAGCGGAACTGGCGCTGACCAAAGACCGTGAAGATCTGGCGCGTGCGGCCTTGCTTGAAAAGCAAAAAGCCACCGATGCGGCAGACAGCGTGACACAAGAGCTGGCACATGTTGAGTCGCACATTGAGAAGCTGCAACAGGAAGTCACCACATTGCAGGAAAAACTGGCTGATGCCAAAGCACGTCAAAAAGCCATTGTATTGCGTCAGCGTTCAGCCGAGTCTCGTCTGGATGTCAAAAAGGCACTGGATAGCAGTAAAGTTGAAGATGCGCTGAACCGCTTTGAGCGCTACGAGAGCAAAATCGACGGACTGGAGTCTCAGGTGGAGTCTTATGACTTGGGCAAAAAGTCACTGGCAGATGAAATTGCTGATCTGCAAAAAAATGAGAAAGTAGACGACGAGCTTGCGGCACTGAAGAAAAAATTGGCCGACAAGTGAATTTGACTGCACCTGCTGTTAAGGTAGGTGCAATAATGAAAAGAACAACGTGCCAGGTTAGACAGGAGAGGAATATGTTTGATGCAGAGATTTTAGTCGCCCCGATCATCATCTTTATGATTGTAGTGGCACCGCTATGGTTGATCCTGCACTATCGCAGCAAAAAGCAGGTCAGTCAGGGGCTGAGCGAACACGAACACCGCCAGCTGGTTGAGTTAGCGCATAAAGCAGAGAAAATGGCGCAACGCGTTGAAACGCTGGAGGCCCTGCTTGATCAAGAGTCACCAGAGTGGAGACGCAAAGTATGAGTAAACGTAGACGAGAATTATACCGTGACCCGAAAAGGGGAAAATTAGCTGGGGTGTGCGCGGGGCTGAGCGACTACTTTGATATGGAGTTATGGCTGGTCAGGATCCTGTTTGTCACTGCGGTACTGTTATCCGGTGGCCCACTGTTTATCGTAGTCTACATCGCCTGTTGGTTTATTCTGGATAAAAAAGCAGAGACGTCACAGACGCCAGGTGCAGACAGCAATTACTCAAGCAAAGACGAAGATCCTGTGTCAGTGAAATTTAAAGTTTGGCAAAAAGGCGAGCCGCCACGCCAGGCGCTGTTTGACCTGAAAGAGCGTTTAACGCGTCTCGATGGTCGTATCCAGCACATGGAAACGTATGTGACGTCGAGCGAGTACACGGTAAAACGCGAAATCAATAAACTATAGTAACTGACATATAGTAACTGACAGATACGCAAAGGGGCGCTGCCCGGGCGTCGGCAGCCCAGTCACCTTTGCTGACAAAATAAGGAATGTGTGCCTTTATGAGTGTATCGGGCCTGACTGCCAGAGCGCTGCAAAAATTACAGCAAACTACCCACAAAACCCTTACCCGAAGCCTGGACAGACATGTCAAACTGGCTGTAACTGGTTTCAGTGGTAGCGGTAAAACCGCTTTCATCACGGCTTTGGTAAAACACCTAACCACTCAGGCCACGGCGCAAAACTTACCTTTTTTGGAGGTGGTGCGAGAACAGCGTCTGGTAGCCTGCAAACAGGTGCCACAAAGTGCGCTGGATATTCCCAGTTTTGAATACCACAATGCGGTAAGTCATTTATTAGCGGATCCTCCCCGCTGGCCGCCCTCAACACAGCGGATCAATACACTTACACTGGCATTGAAATTTCGATCCGCGAAGGGCGTCAGGCAGCATCTGAGCGAAACCCATACCGTCTATCTTGAACTGATTGATTATCCGGGTGAGTGGTTGATGGATTTGCCTATGCTCAATCAAAGTTTTGCTCAGTGGAGCGTACAGCAGCTCAGGAGGCTGGCTCAACCTGATTATGCACAGGTAAGCGCCCCGTTTTTGCAGCAACTGGCTCAGTTTGATGCGCACGCAAAAGTCAACGAAAGCGAACTGACGGCAATGGCCAGTGTCTACGCGGATGTCTTAAAACAACTCAAGGCTCAGACCCGGCTGGCGCAGCTGCAGCCCGGGCGCATGCTGATCCCCGGAGAGCTCGATGGTGCGCCGATTTTACAGTTTTTCCCATTGACCGCGCCAGATAATGCTGCTGAGCAGAGTCAGTATCGTCACCTTGAGCAGCGCTTTGAAGCGTATAAAAAGCAAGTGATCACACCATTTTATCGAGAGCACTTTTGCCGCTTTGACCGTCAGCTGGTGCTGGTGGACTTGCTCAGTGCACTAAACGATGGCCATACCACGCTGGCGGAAACTCAAAGCGCATTAAGTGATACGCTGGCAATGTTTCGCCATGGTAAAAGTGGGCTCCTGTCACGGTTGTTTCGCCCCAGCATAGACAAGGTGCTGTTTGCAGCAAACAAATGCGACAGTGTGGCGCTGGCCGATCAGGATAAGCTGACACGCCTATTACATTCGTTGCTCTTACCCAGCGAAAACGAATTGAAATTTTCAGGCGTGGAGATCGATACGATGGCAATTTCGTCGGTGAAAAGCACGCAGCCGAAGCAGGTAACTGAGCAGGGGAAAACTTTATCCTGCGTTTATGGCAAGCCGGTCGGTGAATCTAAGTATATCAGCTATTTACCGCCGATCCCGCCAGAACATCTGCCCGGAGCACAACAATGGCCCAAACAGGGGTATGAATTTTTGTCCTTTGAGCCTTATCCGGCCTACCAGGGGCAAATCGAGCATATTCGACTCGATCATGTATTACAGTTTTTATTGGGAGATAAACTTCAATGAGTGAGCCAGCCCAGTCACATCGCGGACGACGAGTTCAGGTTGAAGCGGATCCCGAGGCTCCCCAGTCAACGACAGCACCCGAAGCCGAACAACAGGCACGACGCATCGAACAAAACCCTGAGCAGGAGAGTGTAGGTACGCCACCAGCGTCCGAGCAGACCTTTGATACCCAGTTGCCGTCACTTTCCATGGAGCCAGTTACACAACCGGCCAGATCTGGATTGACCTGGCGCAAACTGTTGCTGCTGGGATTGGCTATTCTGATCCCGGTAGAAATGACCCTGACCCTGCTGGATGCGCTAAACCGCAGCTGGGTTTTGGCCGCACTATATGGGGTTGTGATTGTGAGTGCGCTGGCCGTGCTTTGCAAGTTCGGCTGGTCTGAAGTCCGCGCCCTTGGCAGGTTAAAAAAGCTCGAACAGCAACGCGCCGGGGCACAAAGGTTGTTGAGCAGCAACCAAATTGGAGAGGCACAAACCTGGTTAAAGCCACTTCTGAAGCAACACGACCAACAGCAGGTCAGCCAGTTTATGGCGACCATACAACCTCATTTCACTGATAGGGAAGTACTGGCACTGTACGACAAAACCTTACTTCAGGATGTAGATGAGCGCGCCCGAGCGCTCATTGTACAGTTTGCCAGTACGTCAGCCTTGATGGTGGCGATAAGCCCGATGGCCATCACCGATATGCTGGCCGTGTTGTGGAGAGGCGTTGTTTTGATAGAAAAGATCAGCCAGTTGTACGGCATTAAACTGGGTTATCGCAGCCGCATTGAACTTTACCGGTTGCTGCTCAAACAGATCGTTTTTGTCGGGGCCAGTGAGTTACTGAGCGACCTGGCGGCCACCAGCCTGGGTGCCGAATTACTGGGTAAACTGTCGGCGCGCTCTGCACAGGGACTCAGTGCAGGCGTGTTCACCGCTCGACTGGGATACAAAGCCATGGCCTTATGTCGACCTATTCCCGCCAGTACGCCTGCCTCCGGCTACTTATCACAGACGGCACGTAAATTGGCGAACCTGTTAATCCGTCAGTCCACCGACAGATCGGATGAGACAACTAAAAAGTAGTGTGTGAGCACTTGCTTTCATCTTTGTTATTGAATTGACTGTGTTTTTACTTATATCCTTCTGCCTTTTGACAACTTATGTGTACACCCGGGTTAATTTAACCGGCCCGGGTTAGCCATCTGCGCGTCCGGCACGCTTGTACATTGCGGTGTCTTGGAATATCTAATTGGTATTCGTCCGAATAACAAAAATAGGCAAGCAATGAAGAAGTTACATGATCAGACCAATTGTATTCATGGTCCACACCACTTTGATGACCCGCACGGTGCCCTGACAGCACCTCTGTATCAGAGTTCGACGTTTAAGTTCAAGGATGCGGCACAAGGCGCAGCGCGTTTTGCTGGCGAAGAAGCCGGTTATATCTATACACGCCTTGGCAATCCGACCACCCGTGAGCTGGAAGAAAAGCTGGCGCAGCTCGAAGAAATGGAAGATGCTGCCGCTACGGCAACAGGCATGGGCGCAGTATCTGCCTCAGTGCTGAGCTTTTTACAGCAGGGCGATCATCTAATTGCCTCTAAAGCGCTGTATGGGTGTAGCTTTGCTTTGTTTGCACACATGTTACCTAAGTTCGGCATTGAGGTGACTTTTGTAGATATGACGGACCCGCAAGCACTGGCCGATGCGCTGCAGCCTAACAGTAAGATGTTGTTTGCCGAAACACCGATCAATCCCAATATGACGGTACTGGATTTAGCCATGCTGGGACAGTTTGCTCAGCAGCATAAGTTGATCAGTGTGGTCGACAACACCTTTATGACGCCACTACTGCAAAAGCCCAAACACTTTGGTATCGATATCGTGATCCACAGTGCGACTAAGTACCTCAATGGTCATGGTGACGTCGTAGCCGGTATTGTCTGTGGCAGTGCTGAGCACATAGAGACAATCAAGCTCACCGTACTAAAAGACATCGGCGCGACTATCAGCCCACACGATGCCTGGCTTATCAACCGGGGGCTCAAAACCTTACATGTGCGCGTTGCAAGGCACTGTGAAAATGCGCAGAAAGTAGCCGAGTTTCTCGATAATCATCCTAAGGTCGACACTGTTTATTACCCAGGCTTGCCATCTCATCCTGGCTACCGCTTCCTTGGAGAGCAGATGAAAGGCGCTGGTGGTGTGATCGCTTTTGAAATCAAAGGCGGGGTCAGTGAAGGTGAAAAGTTCATCAATGCGACTGAGCTGTGCACCCTGGCTGTAAGCCTGGGCGATCCGGAAACGCTGATCCAGCACCCGGCATCGATGACACACTCTCCTTACACGCCTGAAGAGCGTCAGGCAGCCGGGATCTCGGATGGCCTGATCCGTATTTCCGTTGGGCTTGAGGCCGTCGAAGATATCATCGAAGACCTGGAAAAAGCGTTTTTTTGTATATAAATATTTACAGTGAATCGCTTTGAATGCCCTGTAAATAAAGGGGTGTGTTTTTTGGTGTTCAATTGTGTAAATTAATTGGTACAAAATGGACCTTTCTGGCCGGGCCGATTTCAGGCCTGGCTATTAAACTTTTCCTCACTTTTACATAGTATCCGGGTAACACTTTGACGCGTTGTTTTTGTTCAGATGCGACGCATTACCAAGAAGGTTACTATGGCTAAATCGAGTAAATACACGTCTAAACAGCCCAACGAGCAGGGCCTGATCGAATGGACAGAAGAAGAAAATCAGATCTGGTCAGAACTGGTTGCCAGACAGCTTGAGTGCATCAAAGGCAAAGCGTGTGATGAGTATCTCGAAGGCCTGCAAAAAATCAATTTACCCCACGACCGTATCCCGCAGCTACACGAGCTGAACGAGGTACTGGAGCGTGAAACGGGCTGGCAGGTCGCGCCAGTACCTGCGTTGATCGACTTTGATGAGTTTTTCCGCCTGCTTGCTAACAAGCAGTTCCCGGTTGCCACTTTTATCCGCAGTCGCGAGGAGTTTGATTACCTGCAGGAGCCGGATATTTTCCACGAAATTTTTGGCCACTGTGCCATGCTGACCAACCCCGCGTTTGCAGAGTTTACTCACAAATATGGTCAGCTGGGTTACGCGGCAGAGAAAAAAGACCGCGTATATCTGGCCCGCCTGTACTGGTTTACCGTTGAGTTTGGCCTGATGCAAACCAAAGATGGTCTGCGCATATACGGCGGTGGTATCCTGTCCAGCCCAGGAGAAACTCAGTATGTCTATAGCGGTGAGCCAGAGATCAACGCTCTTGAAGTACTGGATGTACTGCGTACACCATACCGAATTGATATTATGCAGCCTTTGTACTACACCATTAACGCCATTGACGATTTGTTTGATATCTCACAAATGGATATTATGGCGCAGGTACGTAAGGCCAAAGAACTGGGTCTGTTTGAACCTAAGTTCCCACCTAAAAACAAACTAGCAAGTTAAGGATTTATTGATGTCTGATTTAAGTGCACAAAAATGTGAAGCGTGTCGTGCGGATGCGCCTAAAGTGTCAGATGCCGAATTAGCTGAACTGATCAAGCTGATCCCGGATTGGGTGCCAGAAGTACGTGATGGCATTATGCAGCTTGAGCGTGTTTACAAGTTTAAGAACTTCAAGCAAGCCATCGCATTTACCAACAAAGTAGGTGATATGGCCGAAGACGAAGGCCATCACCCAGGCCTGTTGACTGAGTGGGGCAAAGTAACAGTAACTTGGTGGAGCCACTCTATCAAAGGTCTGCACAAAAATGACTTCATCTGTGCAGCGAAAACTGACGAGATCTTTGCAGCACTATAAGCATAAGATGTCATGCTAAAACAGAAAAAGGCGCGTCAGCGCCTTTTTTAATGCCTGTAGGATTGTCGAGCCATAGCGGACAACCTCTTTACGTTTGCTAATGCGTAAGCGTCGGTCCCGATACGGCTTGTGAATCTCGCTCTAAATGTTGCAGCTCATCAATCAGCTCCAGCAACTCCGGCTCAATATAATCAAAGTCACGTGACTGTTTTAAAGCGGTCTCCAGGGTTTCGGCGAGGTTTTTAAGCGTCGGCACGCCCGTATAACAACAGGCACCATGAAACTTATGGATCACGGTCAGCAATGTTTGGGTGTCTTCCTGCTGCGCCGATTCATTCAGCTGACCAAGCGTCTCCGGCACACTTTGTAACAACATGTCCAACATCTCCAGGGCCAGCTCTGGTTTATTACCTGCGCGCTGTAATGCCAGTTCCCAATCTAGTAAGTGGCTCTCAAATGGGGCAATGCTGGCGACCTGGGGCTGTTGTGCTTTTTGCTTCTCCGGCGGTAATGAAGGGCTATAGTCGCAAATAATCTGACGCAGCATGTCTTCATCTATGGGTTTCGTCATATAACCGTTAAAGCCATCTTTGATCAATTGTTCCTTCTCACCGGTCAACGCGTGGGCGGTGACCGCAATGATTGGGGTATCGTCGTTTAAGGAAGACTCTTTAATCATTCTGCATGCGGTGATGCCGTCCATAATGGGCATTTGAATATCCATAAAGATCAGATCATACTTTTGCGATTTACATAAGCTGACAGCCTGCGCCCCATTGTGTGCGGTATCTATGGTATCAACCTGCTCTTCGAGCAATGTATAAAGTAGCTTCAAATTAGCATCGTTATCGTCGGCGATCAGCACTTTGAGCGGCAGGTGTGCCAAGTCAGTGTCGTCAATCGATACGCTTGGATGATCTAACCGGTACGGCGCTGCCAGCATATCGCACAGTTTACGGTGGTGCATGGGTTTACTGATACAGGCATCGGCACCGCTACCGATTAAGGATTCGCGCATATTGTGAGAAATGGTATTGACCATCAGATACAGATAATCCGCCATTTCTCTGGCCTGTGCAATATAGGCTTTAACCGTTTGCATATCATCTACGGTTGCCATATTACCGATCACACAGATGTCGTATTTAAACTCCTGCTCGAGAGCCTCGAAGAATGCTTCTTCATTTTTACAGCAAGTCACCTGCATTGCCCAATCTTCAAGCTGAGCTTGAACGGCATTGCGGGTGTGTTCTTGCGGCTCAAAATACAGCACACGCTTGTTTTCCAGTGGTTTGGTTGGCAGGTCGTCGTCGAACAATCGGCTTGGCAGATTAAAAATGGCGTTAAAGGTAAAGCACGAACCATTGCCCGGCGCAGAGTTTAGCGTAATGCGGCCACTCATGGCTTCGACAATATGTTTGGTGATGATTAAGCCAAGGCCTGTGCCGCCAAATTTGCGGGTAATGCTGGAATCAGCCTGAGCAAACGGGGTAAACAGAGTGTCCTGCTTTTCCTGTGCAATGCCCAGCCCGGTATCACTGACGGAAATAAGCAGCGATGTCTGACTGTCGCCCTTTAATCTGTGGCTGATATCGACTTTAACCGAGCCCTTCTCAGTGAACTTGATGGCATTACTGATCAGGTTGATCAGCACCTGCTTAAAGCGTGTGGGGTCGCCAACCAGATTGTCCGGGACCTGACGATTTATGGCAATCGACAGCTCCAGTTGCTTCTCATAAGCACTGGGGGCAAGCAGGGTCATCACTTCATTTACTGCATCCCTGAGCTGGAACTGAATACTTTCAAGCTCCATGGCACCGGCTTCGAGTTTCGAAAAGTCGAGAATGTCACTGATGATGGTCAGCAAGCTGTTAGCCGATAGCTCAATGGTATCAAGGTAGTCTTTCTGGTGTTTGTTAAGGGGCGTTTTATAGAGCTGTCGGGTGAACCCAATCACGCCATTTAGCGGGGTTCTCAATTCATGACTCATCTTGGCGAGGAAATCAGACTTAACCCGGTTGGCTACCTGTGCTTCTTTTTTGGCGATATTAAGCTGAATGTTCTGGGTTTCGTACTGTTCCAGGGTTTCACGGTAATCGCAGGTGGCCTGATCTATGTGTTTTTGCATTTCATCCCGCTGCAGCACCATTTTTTCGCTAATGGTGATCAACCCTTCACGGAGCAAGTCAAACTCCCCTTGCATGGGCTGATCTACGCCAATTTTAGTTTTGCCCTCAAGCAGTTTATCTGTTGCCAGTAACAGATGAGAAAGGGGGGTGGAGAACATCCGGCTGAGTCGGGTCGACACAAAGGCACTGAGTAACAAGGCCACCATAATGATGGCACCACTGAACAGCAGAGCTTGTTGCTGACCAATGATGGCCTGGTCTTTACTGAGCTCAATCATGAGTACTGCGGTGGTGCGAGTGTGGGCATTTTGCCAGTCAGCGGCGGGTTGTTGCTGTAGTTTAACCGGCGCAAAAATGATGTATCTGTCGAGATACTGCACAATTTCCGTGGCGTGTAGCTCTGTCACATTGCCACGATAATGCAGTTGGTCAAAATCGTTGTGATAATTACTGGTTAGCAGCAGTTGATTGTCTTCATTGAACAGCGCGATGCTATTGACGAAGTTGCCATGTTGATTGTGGGTGGTGGTGATCACCCGATGTAACCTGGCTTTATCTCGTTCTGCCAGAGGTTGCTCCACCGTCATTGCCAGGGTGTTGGCCAGGCTGGTGCCTTGTTGCTTGAGGATTTGTTCAAGCTCAACGTAGCGATTTATAGTAAAATAGCCGCCAAGTACCAGGCCGATTAACACCGTTGGGATCAGGGTCAACACTAATACGCTGTCGCGCAAACTCAATTTAGACATAAATTGGATGTAAAACAGTAAGTAGTCTGAGTCCTAGAGTATCGAGTTAACAGGTGTTTAGCAATCTTATAGGGGCGGCAATATGGCACAAATATTTCGTGCTGGAAAATCTTCTAAACAACGCAGTAAACAAGCAGAAACAGTTGAGCTGACAATCGACTCGCTGGATCATCAGGGGCGGGGCGTGTGCAGGCATCAGGGGAAAGTCGGCTTTGTGGACGGCGCACTGGCCTCAGAGCGGGTTAAAGCACGTATCAAGGCACAAAAAAGTCGTGTTTTCGAAGCGTATACCATGAAAGTGCTTGAACCAAGTGAGGAGCGGGTTACGCCGTTTTGTGAATACTATCAGCAATGTGGTGGCTGTTCATTACAACACCTGAATGCCAGTGCTCAGTTGGTGCACAAACAGCAGGCGGTTTCGGCCTTATTTGACAAATTCGCCAAAGCAACTGAGTTGCCCTGGCTACCACCACTGACAGGGCCTGTTCACCATTATCGCCGCGCCGGGCGCATTGCCTGCATATATGACAAACAAAATAACCAGCTCAAACTGGGATTTCGTGCTGCCGGGTCAAAGAAGATTGTAGAAATTGATCACTGCGCGGTCATGGTCGATGTCTTTGCTGGTGGCTTTGAAGCATTACGCCAGAGTTTAAATGCGCATCCGGAGCTGCGTAGTGTCAGCCATATCCAGTTTTGTGCAGCAGATAATGGTGCATTTGTGTTGTTGCGTCATACCCGTTCAATCAGCGCTCAGGTGAAAGCACAATTTGCAGAGCGTCTTGCTGTTCAGAACTGGGAGTTTGTCTGGGATGATGGAAAGTCGCAACCTGAGTATGCGTTATTACCTGCCTATGAAAGTGCCGGGGTGACGTTTGAATTTAAACTCGATAACTTTATTCAGGTTAACCGCGATATCAATGAGCAAATGCTTCACAGGGCGTTAGAGTGGCTTGAACTTACTGGCGACGAACAAGTATTGGACCTGTTCTGTGGAATTGGTAATTTCTCTTTATTGCTGGCAAAACATGCAAACGAAGTGGTCGCAGTAGAAGGGGTCGCAGCCTCGGTTGCAATGGCACGCCAAAATGCGCACACTAACCACATCGACACGGTTAGCTTTCATCAGTTCGACCTCACCCAGCCACTGACTGAAGCCGACTGGTTTCACTCGTCGCTGGATGTATTAGTACTGGACCCTTCACGTACCGGGGCATATGAGATATTACGTCAGTTACCATTGACGCAATTTAAACAGGTTTTATATGTGTCCTGCGATCCGGTGACTATGGCCAGAGATGCGGCGCTGTTACTGGAAGCTGGCTTTGTGGTCGATAAAGTGTGTTTAATGAATATGTTCCCGCACACTGGACATATAGAAACCATGGCGTTGTTTCAAAGGAGGTAGTCATATGGTTGCGACTCGCCAGTCTCATCAATCCGGTCTTCCGGCAGACTTTCATGCCCGGCTTGCACTGCTCAACTTATCGCAGGAAAAGCGAGACAGGCTGGATCAGGTCTATGCCTTGTGTCCGGAAGAAGAAGCGACAACGACCCTGGCCAAAGCCATTGAGATGGTAGAGATCCTGGCGGAACTGAATTTCGATTCAGAGTCACTGGCCGGCGCATTCCTGACGCCCTACTTTTTATCCGGCCAGGTTGAAATAGATGCGATAGAACAAGCACAAGGCGAAAATGTTGCCTTATTGCTCAGAGGGGTTGAGCAGATGGCCTCAATCAGCACCCTGGCACATCAGAGCAAAGGCAGCCTGCAAATAGACAAAATCCGGCGCATGTTATTGGCCATGGTGGAAGATGTTCGTGCTGTGGTGATCAAGCTGGCAGAGCAGATCTGTTACCTGCGGGCCGTTAAAAATGCCTCTGAGGAAGAGCGGGTGGTGGCAGCTAAAGCCACAGCCAATATTTTTGCGCCACTGGCGAACCGGTTGGGGATCGGGCAGCTTAAGTGGGAGCTAGAAGATCTCTCATTTCGCTATTTACACCCGAAAACTTATAAGAGCATCGCCAAGCAGCTGTCGGATAAACGCCTTGATCGTGAAGCCTATATGACCAATATGGTCGACCTGGTCCAGAGTAAGCTTAAGGAAGCGGGCATTGAGGCTGAAGTGTATGGCCGACCCAAACACATTTACAGCATCTATAAAAAAATGATGCAGAAGAATTATGAATTCGATCAGCTCTTTGATATCCGCGCGATGCGGGTGGTGGTCAATGAAATTCAGGACTGTTACGGCGCGCTGGGCATAGTGCACACCAACTGGCGTCATCTGCATAAAGAATTTGACGACTATGTTGCCACACCAAAGCAGAACGGTTATCAGTCTATCCATACTGTGGTATTTGGTCCTGAAGGCAAAACCGTTGAGATCCAGATCCGTACCCAGGCAATGCACCAGGATGCCGAGCTGGGCGTGGCGGCACACTGGATGTATAAAGAAGGGGCTTTGCCGGGCCGTGGTTCGGGATATGAGCAGAAGATCAGCTGGCTGAGAAAACTGCTGCAATGGCAAGAAGAGGTCGTTGATGGCAGCGAGCTGGCCGAAGAGCTTAAAAACCAGGTTGTAGAAGACAGGGTGTATGTTTTTACGCCCAAAGGCGATATTTTTGACTTGCCACTGGGTGCTACGCCACTGGATTTTGCCTACTACATTCATTCCAATGTTGGCCACCGCTGCATCGGTGCTAAGGTATTTGGCAAAATCGTGCCCTTTACCCATAAGTTATCAACCGGCGATCAGGTCGAGATACTGACCCAGAAAAACCCCTCGCCAAGTCGAGACTGGCTCAGCCCGTCGCTGGGTTATGTGCACTCATCCAGAGCGCGCAGCAAGATCCACCACTGGTTTAAGCAGCAAGACAGAGATAAAAACCTGCAGGCGGGTAAAGAGATCCTCGATGGCCATCTGCAAAAGCTGGATTTAACATACAAAGACCTGGACTCAGCCATTGAGCGCTTTAATTTTAAAGAGCTTGACGATTTAATGGTGGCCATTGGTGCCGGAGATATTCGCATCAACCAGTTCCTGAATTATGTTCAGGACAAGCCGGACCCAATGCCCAAGCTCAAAATGAGTACGCCGAAAAAGCACAAAGGCGATAGCAATGGCATTGTGGTCGAAGGTGTTGGCAACCTGATGAGCCATGTTGCCAAGTGTTGTCAGCCGGTTCCGGGGGATGAGATCGTCGGTTATATCACACAGGGGCGGGGCATTGCCGTGCATCGTGCCGATTGTGATTCCTTTGCCCACATTTGTGAGCAGCATCCGGAGCGGGAAATTGCCGTCAGCTGGTCAGATGATGTACGTGCCTGTTATGCGGTTACCTTACATATTGAGGCCAATGACCGCCACGGCCTGATCCGCGATATCAGTTCGGTGCTGGCCAACGAAAAGCTCAATGTGATGAATATGAACGTCAACACGCAGGATGATAAGCACATTGCCATTTTCACTATGAAACTCGAAGTGGGAGACTTATCCGCAATGAACCGTTTGCTGACCAAGCTGATGCAAATAGAAGGGGTGTTTGAAGCCCGGAGGCAACACTGAGTATGAGTGCCTCATTGCAGCAATTACTGGAGATTATGGCGACCCTGCGCGACCCGCAAAAGGGTTGCGCCTGGGATCAACAACAAAGCTTTGAAACCATAGTGCCTCACACACTGGAAGAAGCCTACGAAGTGGCTGACAGCATAGAGCAACAAGACTTTGTCGGGCTAAAAGATGAGCTGGGTGATTTACTGTTTCAGGTGATTTTTTATGCTCAGTTGGGCAAAGAAGCCGGGCTCTTTGAGTTTGAAGACATAGTGAAAGGACTGAATGATAAGCTGGTGCGCCGCCACCCTCATGTCTTTGAGACTCCGGATAGCACTTTGAGCGATGCTGAATTACATGCGCAGTGGCAGGCGATCAAAGATAAGGAGCGCGGAGCAAAGCCTACCCGGTTTGGCGATGATGTACCTTTAAATCTGCCCGCCTTATCGCGCGCTGCGAAAATTCAAAAGCGCGCTGCGTCTTTGGGATTTGACTGGCCCACCTATCAGGGCGCATTGGACAAAGTGGCCGAGGAAGTGGCCGAAGTCAGTGAGGCACTCAGTCACGACCCTGACTCCGAGCACAGTGCGGAGGAGCTCGGCGACCTGCTGTTTGCTACGGTGAATGTGGCGCGCCACATCAAACGCGACCCGGAGCAGTTGCTACGCCGCGCCAGTGACAAATTTATCGCCCGCTTTAGTGCCATCGAGGGCATTCTGGCGGAGCGGGAAATTGCCTTGTCGGACGCCAGCCTGGCGCAAATGGATGAGGCCTGGGAAGAAGTCAAACGACGTCAGCGTTCAGGTGAGAATAATTAAAGGGGGCGATTTTTCGCTGGATTGCCCCTTGCACTTTTGCTATACTATTGCCCCGTCTTGATTCTTATTTAAATTCCATTTTTCCTGATATTCTAGGGTTCGCATGAGTACAAAATTTATCTTCGTAACGGGCGGAGTTGTTTCCTCCTTGGGTAAAGGTATTGCAGCTGCTTCATTGGCTGCGATATTAGAAGCGCGTGGTTTAAACGTCACTATCCTTAAGCTGGATCCTTATATCAATGTTGACCCTGGCACAATGAGCCCGATCCAACATGGTGAAGTCTTTGTAACGGAAGACGGCGCAGAAACTGATCTGGACTTAGGTCACTACGAGCGTTTCATCCGCACCAAAATGACCAGCCGCAACAACTTCACGCAGGGTCGTGTTTTTGAAGATGTACTGCGTCGCGAGCGTAAAGGTGAATACCTGGGCGCGACCATTCAGGTGATCCCACACATCACGAACGACATTAAACGTCGTGTACTGGAAGGTGCTGAAGGCCATGATATCGCCATCGTTGAGATTGGTGGTACTGTGGGCGACATCGAATCACAGCCTTTCCTTGAAGCCATTCGCCAGCTGGGCACAGAGCTGGGCCGTGAGCATGCCTTATTTATGCACCTGACCTTAGTGCCTTTCCTGGGCGCTGCAGGCGAAGTAAAAACCAAGCCAACTCAGCATTCAGTGAAAGAGCTGCGTTCAATTGGTATTCAGCCGGATATCCTGGTGTGTCGTTCAAACTGCAAGCTGCCTGCTAATGAGCGTGCCAAGATTGCGCTGTTCACTAACGTGGAAGAGAAAGCGGTAATCTCATTGCAGGATGTAGACAGCATCTACAAAATCCCGGCACTGCTTAAGTCACAGGAACTGGATGACCTGGTTTGTCGTCGTTTCTATCTGGATGTACCTGAAGCAGACTTGGCTGAGTGGGAACAGGTGTTATATCAGGAATCAAACCCAACAGGTGAAGTGACCATTGGTATGGTTGGCAAATACATTGAATTGCCAGACGCCTACAAGTCAGTAAACGAAGCGCTTAAGCATGCCGGCCTGAAGAATCGAGTAACTGTGAATATCGAATATGTTGATTCACAGGATATCGAGAGCAAAGGCACTGAATTACTGGACCACCTGGACGCCATTTTGGTACCGGGCGGTTTTGGTAACCGGGGTGTTGAAGGTAAGATTTTGGCGGCCAAATACGCCCGTGAAAACAAAGTGCCTTACCTGGGGATCTGTTTAGGTATGCAGGTTGCGCTGATTGAATACGCGCGCAACGTGGCAGGTCTGGAAGGTGCTAACTCAACTGAGTTTGATGCTAAATCGCCTCATCCGGTTGTTGGTCTGATCACTGAGTGGTTAGATGCTGATGGTAACGTTGAGACCCGTACTGAAGAGTCAGATCTGGGTGGTACGATGCGCCTGGGTGCGCAGCTGTGTCATCTTAAAGAAGGCTCAAAAGTACGCGACGTATACGGCAATGCCGAGATCACTGAGCGTCACCGCCACCGCTACGAGGTAAACAACCACTACGTTGAGCGCCTCGAGCAGGCAGGCCTGGCATTCACTGGTCTGTCGGAAGACAAAAAACTGGTTGAGATCATCGAAAATAAAGATCACCCCTGGTTTATTGCGGCTCAGTTCCACCCTGAGTTTACTTCAACGCCGCGTGACGGCCACCCTCTATTTGAAGGGTTCGTTGCAGCAGCGTTCAGCTATCAAAAAGCTGATTCTTAATAATGAAAAGCCGTGCCTTAGTGCACGGCTTTTTTAATCGCCACAAAGATAAGTAGCGCATTGCTATGCAACTGCACAAGCGGGTATATAGCAATGCGAAAGCAGACACACAACACACTCACCACTTTGGGAAAAGAGGAATCAAGATGTCAAAAATCGTAAAAGTGATTGGCCGTGAAGTTATGGACTCACGTGGTAACCCTACCGTTGAAGCCGATGTTCATTTAGAGTCGGGCGCATGGGGCCGCGCATGTGCACCATCAGGTGCATCAACAGGAACTCGCGAAGCACTTGAATTACGTGACGGTGATAAAGCTCGTTACCTGGGTAAAGGTGTACTGACCGCGGTAAACTATGTTAACAACGAAATCGCAGCAGCCCTGAACGGACACAATGCCCTGGAACAACGCGCAATTGACCAGCTTATGCTGGACTTAGACGGCACTGAAAACAAAGAAAAGCTGGGTGCAAACGCGATTCTGGCTGTGTCTTTAGCAACGGCTAAAGCGGCGGCACAAGAAAAAGGCGTGGCGCTGTACGAGCATATTGCAGACATCAACGGCACAGCAGGCCAGTACTCTATGCCAGTACCTATGATGAATATCCTGAACGGCGGCGAGCACGCTGACAACAACGTTGATATCCAGGAGTTCATGGTTCAGCCTGTGGGAGCAAAAAGCTTCCGTGAAGCACTGCGCATGGGTGCGGAAATCTTCCACAGCCTGAAGAAAGTATTGAAATCACGTGGTCTGAATACTGCGGTAGGTGATGAAGGTGGTTTTGCACCAGACCTTAAATCAAACGAAGAAGCACTGGAAGTGATCGTTGAAGCGGTTGCAGCTGCGGGCTATGAAATGAACAAAGACGTGACACTGGCACTGGACTGTGCGGCTTCTGAGTTCTACAAAGATGGTAAATACGACCTGCAAGGCGAAGGTAAAGCGTTTGACTCAGAAGGTTTCGCTGGCTTCCTGGCAGACTTAGCGGCACGTTACCCAATCGTGTCTATCGAAGACGGTCTGGACGAAAGCGACTGGACAGGCTGGAAGATCCTGACTGATAAGATCGGTGACAAAGTACAGCTGGTAGGTGATGACCTGTTTGTAACCAACACTAAGATCCTTAAGCGTGGTATCGATGAGCAGATCGGTAACTCTATCCTGATCAAGTTTAACCAGATTGGTTCACTGTCTGAAACACTGGACGCAATCAAGATGGCACAGGACGCAGGCTTCACTGCGGTTATCTCTCACCGCTCAGGCGAAACAGAAGACGCAACCATCGCTGATTTAGCTGTGGGTACTGCTGCTGGCCAAATTAAGACTGGCTCACTGTGCCGCTCTGACCGTGTTGCTAAATACAACCAGTTGCTACGTATCGAAGAAGCGCTGGGCGACAAGGCTGTCTACAAAGGTCGCAGCGAGATCAAAGGTCAGTAATTCATATTAACTGACTGAAAAGCCGCGTAATTTACGCGGCTTTTTTGTGTGCGACACGCAATATGTTTCTGTATTATACCCGCCTCGTTAAAAATGACTGAAGGACGTCATCGTGACATTTAAAAAACTTATTGCTTCTTTCTCGCTAATTGCTGCAAGCGTGAGCACTCCTGTATTTGCAAATTACTCATGTAAAGGAAAAGTCAGCTCAGTATCGCTGAGAGAAAATAGTCGATTGTATGCTTCCATAGACGGTGTTGTAAGTAATGGCGGGATCTGCTTTCTAAATGATTCTGAAAAAGGCAAGTTCTGTCATGCGGTTTACAGTAGCTTGTTAGTTGCGCTAAGTGCGCAAAAAGAGGTGGTAGTTTATTTCAGCAAGGGGACATCAGCAAATTGTAACAAAGGAAGCTGGGTGACCTTTGAAGATCACGGGTTCTATCATTTCAGTTTGAAAAGGTAGTTGCTGAGCCTGGCGTTTTTAACCAGGCTCACCCCACAAACTGTTCAGCCAGGATCCCCTGGGTAAACTGCATTTTCAGATAAAACCCGCGGGGCAGGGTTTTAATGAGTTTGCCTTGTGGGCCAATGGCATCGGTCAGGGCTTTACTGTTGGCGGCTTTCGGCCGGATTTGCATGACCTCGCCTAGCTTACCACTGATCTCATCTACACGGCCAAGTGCGATCAATTCGATCTGCTCTTCCCAGTCACGCTGTAACTGGTATTCCTGGAGTTTATTGGGTTGCCAGAGAAATCCCGTGCCGATAGTTCTATTCACAGGGGGAATATCCCGCTCGGCCAAAATAGGTAGCCATAAGACATGATTCAGTTTTTTCTTAACGGTACTGTCCTGCCAGCGTAATCCAGTCAGGTTAGTCAGTGGTACCACAGACACATAAGTGGTTTCGAGTGGTTTTCCGTTATACCCAATGGGTAAAGTCTTTAGCTCGACACCAATAAACTCAAAGTCAGGCACGGGTTTCGAGCCTGCGCTGGCGCCAAGCACATATTCAATCAGCTGACCTGGCCAGCCTTTTTCGCGGTTTAAATCCTGAGGGGTCTTAAAATGAAACTGCGCGGCTACCTCTCCCAGAGTTTGTCCGGCAATGGCATCAACACGAGTCATGAGTTCAGCAATTGAGCGTGGGGGAGTGGGTTTTTGCACGGTCTGGCTCACTTTGTTGTGGTGTTGGTGTATGGTACCAAAATCAAATCATCGATGTGGATTAAAATATCTTTGTGCGTTTTTTGAACGCCTTCGTTGTGGGTTACTCTTTAGGCTGTGATATTCTGGCTTTATCTAATTAATGTCATGATTTATATAAGTTTTTCAAATTTCAATCAATATGCTTTTGACGTAAAAACAGTCATGCTTTGGATAAATACAAGTATATAAACACAATTATCCACAGATTCTGTGGAGAAAATACTAAATTCACCATCATATTGTGGATTTGTTTGTAAAATCATCATGAATAATCAAACTTATGCACAAGTTGTGGGTAAGTTGCGTAAAAGCAGGAATTAAATTTGCCCAGTGCCCAGAGTTGTGGAACAATCAAATTCATATAAAAAAGTATACGAGGCACTTAAGGTGATTGATGCCGAAGGATTTCGTGCCAATGTAGGTATTGTTATTTGTAACAATCAGGGGCAGGTATTTTGGGCGCGCCGCTATGGCCAGCATTCATGGCAGTTTCCACAAGGTGGTGTGGATGAAGGAGAAACGCCAGAACAAACCATGTACCGAGAACTGCATGAAGAAGTTGGATTGCGGCCGGAAGATGTAGAAATCGTTGCAAGCTCAAAACATTGGTTACGCTACAAACTGCCAAAGCGGCTGATCCGCAAAGATTCGAGCCCTGTCTGTATTGGCCAAAAGCAAAAGTGGTTTCTACTGAAACTCAAGTGCAAAGATGAAGATGTAGACTTGATGCGTACTCATCATCCTGAATTTGATGACTGGCGCTGGGTCAGCTACTGGTATCCTGTACGTCAGGTGGTCTCGTTCAAGCGCGATGTGTATCGCCGGGTAATGAAAGAGTTTGCGCCGTTTGCTATGCCGTTTAACCGCAAAGAGCATTCGCATAAAGATCACTGGCGACGTCGTTAAGTAACAAGTGAAAAGTACGTACCTGGGCAGTATAAAGGGTCGAAAAGACAGAAAGAGTAAATGAGCAGTACAGAGCGATTTCTACCAATTTAGGAGTCAGGTGTGTTAGCAACATTACGGACTATCGCAGAGGTGGTCTCACAGCAGGATAATCTCGAAACGGCTTTATCTCGCTTTGTGATGATGGTAAAGGACGCAATGCACACCGAGTGTTGTTCCGTTTATTTTGCCGATTATAGCCAGGACAACTTTGTACTGATGGCCAGCGATGGCCTCAACCCGGATGCCGTCGGGCACTTTCGGGTTGGCTTTACAGAGGGGCTTGTTGGGTTGGTCGCTCAGCGAGAAGAGCCCATCAATATTGCCCATGCACAAAGTCATCCCAGGTTTAAACTGCATGCCGAAGTGCATGAGGAAGGCTACAACGCCTTTTTGTCAGTGCCGGTTGTGCACCAACGCAAAGTACTGGGTGTGATTGTTGTTCAGCAACGTGAAGAGCGGGTCTTTAGTCACGATGAAGAGTCTTTTTTAATTACACTGTCCGCTCAGTTGGCTTCTCAGCTTGCACAGGTCGAGTTACAGTCGGTGCTTAAGCAGGATGCATCCAGCCACAAAACATCGGTACTCAAAGGCGTGGCTAGTGCGCCAGGTATTGCACTGGGTGAAGCCTTTGTGGTGATCCCCAAGCTAGATTTTGCCAGTATTGAATCTCAGCAATGTGAACAAGTCCATCAGCAACGGCAATTATTTCAGCAGGCGGTGGCCGCCACTCGACAAGAATTTCATGTCCTAAAAAACACCCTTAGTGATTCATTGCCCAAAGAAGCCCTGGCTGTCTTTGAGGTGTATCAGCAACTATTGGATGCACGAAGCCTGGGGCAGCGCGTAGAGCAACAGCTGGAGCAAGGCTGGAATGCAAAATCGGCGTTAAAGCATGTGATTATTGAGCTGGTGACACAATTTGAAGCTATGTCCGATCCATATATTCGGGAGCGGGCGGTGGATGTCAGAGATCTGGGGCTCAGGGTTTTGCATCATTTGGTCAGCACAGAAAGCATGGTAAAAAGCTACCCTGACAATACCATTTTAATTGCCAATGAGCTGACACCGGCGATGCTGGCCGAAGTACCCAAAGACAAGCTCAAAGGGGTGATCAGCGTCCATGGCTCGGCGAATTCACATGCCTCGATTCTGACTCGGGCAATGGGCATTCCGGCTATCTGGGGGATTGAAGACATTCCCTTGCTGCAATTCGATGGCAAAGACATGATCCTCGATGCCTATGCCGGGCGTGTCTATATTTCGCCTTCTGATGTGCTGCGCAATGAATACTCAGCACTGAAACTCAAAGAGGGCCAGCTGCACGATAAATTTGAAGCCGAGCATCATTTGTCTTCAGTTACCGCGGATGGTGAGCGGATAAGCCTGTTGCTGAATGCGGGCCTGGATCTGTCTACCGAGCACCTCAGTGCCAAATACTGTGATGGTGTCGGTTTGTACCGAACTGAAGCCTGGTTTATGCAGCGAGGGCAATTTCCTTCACAGGCGGAGCAGGAGAGTTGGTATCGGGACGTACTGGCCCGCTATCACCCTGAACCTGTGATTATGCGTACGCTGGATATTGGTGGTGATAAAGTACTGGACTACTTTAATATCAGTGAAGACAACCCGTTTTTGGGCTGGCGAGGGATCAGAGTCACTCTGGACCATCCAGAGTTGTTTTTAGATCAGCTTAAAGCCATGCTCAAAGCCAATGCGGGGTTAGGTAACCTGAGAATTATGTTGCCCATGGTCAGTCACACTGAAGAGGTCGATGAAGCGCTGGCGCTGCTGGAGCAGGCATACTTTGAGCTGCAAGAAGAGTGGGCCGATCAGTTTTATACTATAGATAAGCCCGACATCGGTGTGATGTTGGAAGTGCCATCGAGTATCTTTTTACTGCCGGAGTGGGCCGAAAAGGTCGACTTTTGCTCGGTGGGTAGCAACGACCTGACCCAATATCTGTTGGCTGTAGACCGCGCCAATGCGCAGGTAGCGGAACTGTTTGAGCCCTATCATCCGAGTGTCTTGCGCGTGCTAAAAAAAATAGCCGATGACTGTCAGCAGTTGGAGCTGCCCTTTAGTCTATGCGGGGAGCTTGGGGGAGAGCCGGAAGGCGCTATTTTACTTGTTGCGATGGGATTTCGCCGCCTCAGTATGAACATTTCATCTCTAAACAAAATAAAATGGACCTTACGCCGCCTGGCCGTCAAAGATATGGAAGCCTTATTGAATCAATGCCTCATGGCATCCAGTGCCAAGCAGGTTCATCGCCTGTTGCGTGAGTTTCTGATAGCGCATGGGCTGAGCGAGCTACTTTATACCAAAAGCGATACAGCCTGAACAGCGACTGGAGGCGCGTGCGCAGATACGCTACTATAACGCGCCCATAATAATAAGAGTGTCTATATGACAATCAGTGTGTTACTCATTCTATGCTGTGCCTTACTTGGCTGTGTTGTTGGCTTTCTGGCTGGGCTACTCGGTATTGGCGGAGGGCTGATCATTGTACCTGTATTGTCGGCTATTCTGTTGTACTTCAACGTGCTGGAAAGTGACTATGTGATTGTTGTCGCGATTGCGACTTCGCTGGCTTCAATTTTGTTTACCTCAACCTCTTCTGCACTGGCACATCATCGTAATCACAATGTGCCCTGGGACATCGCCCCCTGGGTGATGGCAGGCGTCGCGGTGGGGGCTTTGATCAGTGGCTTTATGGTCGCCCTTATTCCGGTACATTGGGTAAAATGGACGTTTGTCATTTCTGTGTTGTTAATCGCCGCTAAAATGGTATTCAGTTCACAATCACATGCGCCAGAAAAGCTGCGCAGTTTGCCGTCCGGCCCTGTTTTGGCAAGCATCACGACCTTAATGGGGGCATTGTCTGCCATGATTGGCATCGGCGGGGGCGTGTTAATTGTGCCGCTGCTCAGTTATTTTTCTGTCGATATGCGCAAGGCAATTGGTTGTGCCGCAGTCAGTGGTATCGTGATTGCGCTGTTTGGCTCCGTAGGTTATGTGGTCTCGGGTGGTCAGACATTGAAATTGACCGACGGATTTGCCGGTTTTGTGTATTTGCCGGCGTTATTTGGTATTGTGCTAACTTCTTGGTTTGTCGCTCCTGTCGGAGCCAAAGCAACGCACTATCTGCCAGTGCCAGTGATTAAGAAAGTGTTCGCATTGCTGCTCGTGGTGATTGCGGGAAAAATGTTATTTTATTGAGGGAAAGCGATGGCTTTGCAGTTTCCAGAAATCGATCCAATCATATTCTCGATTGGACCCCTAAGTGTGCGCTGGTATGGCGTAATGTATTTAATCGGTTTTGCGTTTGCGATGTGGTGGGCAAACAAAGAGGCTGATAAGCCTAATTCTGGCTGGACCAAAGATGAGGTCAGTGATCTGCTGTTTTACGGCATGCTCGGCGTAATATTGGGTGGCCGAATTGGCTATGTGTTGTTTTATCAGTTCAGTCACTTCCTTGAAAACCCAATGTATTTATTGCGTATCGACCAGGGCGGCATGTCATTCCATGGCGGCGCACTGGGCGTGATAGCCGGTATTTTTATCTTTGCCTGGCGGTTTAAGAAATCACCACTGGCTGTGGGCGACTTTGTCGTACCTATGGTGCCGGTTGGTTTACTTGCAGGACGTATTGGTAACTTTATCAATGGTGAGTTATGGGGCCGAGCTACGGATGTTCCGTGGGCGGTTGTGTTCCCGACAGGCGGCCCGGTTGCCCGTCACCCATCGCAACTTTACGAAGCATTTCTGGAAGGGTTAGTGCTGTTTATCATACTGATTTGGTACAGGAAACAGGCACGCCCGGCGGGCAGTGTTGCCGGTCTGTTTTTACTCGGTTACGGTACTTTCCGTTTCATTGTTGAATACTTCCGTGAACCGGACGCACATATCGGCTTGTACGCCGGCATGATTTCTCAGGGACAGATTTTGTCCTTACCTATGGTGATCGGTGGCCTGGGCTTGATGATCTGGAGCCACAAGCGTACTGCAACAGCACGCGCTTAAACCATGTCGGGACCCTAATCTTGGGGTCCCGTTTTACCTGCCAATAAATCCTACCGTGAATTAGTTACCCGGGCCTGCGAACGTAGTATACTTTCGTGCTATACAAAGCCCTTGAGCAGGGTCAATAGTGAGATCATTGTGAGGAGTAAAGCATGAAAGTGTATTTGGAGTTATTGCGAGATGTATTAGAAAACGGCACCCAGAAAGGGGACCGCACTGGTACAGGGACGCGCTCCGTGTTTGGCCGTCAGATCCGCCATAACCTCAAAGATGGCTTTCCTTTGCTGACCACCAAAAAGCTACACTTTAAGAGTATTGCCAATGAGTTGATCTGGTTTCTTAAAGGCGATACCAATAAAACCTGGCTTAATGAAAACGGCGTTAAAATCTGGGATGAGTGGGCGCTGGAAGATGGTGAGTTGGGTCCAATATACGGCAAACAGTGGACGGCCTGGCCGACCAAAGACGGTGGTGAGATTAACCAGATCGACTATGTTGTTGATACGTTAAAAAACAACCCCAATAGCCGTCGTATTCTGTTCCACGGCTGGAACGTTGAGTATCTGCCGGACGAGTCGATGAGCCCGCAAGAGAATGTTGAAGCGGGTCGTATGGCCTTACCGCCTTGTCACCTGCTTTATCAGTTTTACGTGGCAGATGGCAAATTATCCGGGCAGCTGTATATTCGTAGCTCAGATATTTTCCTGGGGCTGCCGTATAACATCGCCAGTTTGTCTTTGCTGGTGCATATGTTGGCGCAACAATGCGACCTTGAACCTGGCGAAGTCATTGTCAGTTTTGGTGATTTACATGCCTATTCAAACCACATGGAACAGATTGAGCAGCAGTTACAACGTGAGCCTAAGGGCCTGCCCACCTTAAACATTTTGCGCAAGCCTGAGTCTATTTATGACTACAGGTTTGAGGACTTTGCGATTGAAGGCTACAACGCCGATCCCAATATCAAAGCCCCGGTTGCGATTTAATCTTAAGCTATTTTCGTTATGTAGTAGGCGGCCAGTGAAGGCCGCTTGTAGTAGAAAGAGAATGACGTTATGTCCACCCATTCCAAAATGACTCAGCTAATGCGTCATCGGCGTGTTGGTATGTTGGTCGCAGTACTGGCAGTAGCCGGGCTTTTGTCTGCGTGTAGCGCACAGCCATCCGTCGACGAAGAGGCAGAAGCGCTTGCCAGGGCAGAGTTGATCAAAACCTACAATGAGCACAAAGCAGGCATTGAGCGTGTTGCTGCGATGGAGCAGGACTTGTCTCAGTTACTGACCTTATTATCTTCTGCTCATGACATACAGCCGCTTGAAGAAAAAATCACTCAGCCAGAGAAAAACGTTGTGACTCATCAGGTGGCGCCAGCTTCTGCCAGCGAACTGTCCATTGCGCCAAGCGAAGGTTCCATTGTTGTACAGTTTGGTCGTCACCTTTTGAATGCTCGGGCTCAGGCACAAAATGAACGGATCAGAGCGTCTTTGTCTCTAATACAAAGTTACTATCCTGAGATGTTCAACACTGTATCATTATATTTACAAACGCCGGCGATAAATGGCACCCAGTTTTACCTTTCCCAGGCTTCCGGGTTCATGTCTGAGCAAGAAAGCGCGGTATTCTGTCAGCTCATCCAAGCCAGTGGTCAACCTTGTAAATTGGTTAACTAGCTAAAAAACATTGAAATAATATTAAAGATTTTGTATTTAGGTACGATATAAAAGAAGTCTGAGTAGTGTTTTTATTCAAATTGAGCACCTTTCTACCCAAGGGCACTCGAATGAATTGATAAAATCATTATAAAGTCTTAGTTGTACGTTCAGTGCAAAGCGCTGCGCGTGTGGTTTGGCCGGTTATGGAAGCGGCTATTAAATGAAAAGGATTAGCTGATGGAAAAGTTAATGAACAAGTACTCTCTACTCTCAATTCTGGCTGCAATGCCTTTACTGGCTGCAGCGCAGCCTGCGGAATTCAAAGCATCCGTAACAGTAAGAAATATCTTCACGTTTGAAAATGCCGAGCCGCTTAGCTTTGGTACTATACGTGCCAGTGGTGATACGGGTGGTGTAGAAACGGCGACTCTGATTATCGCTGCAAACCCCAATACTGCGCCTCGGGCTGACTCAACCGATGTGACAAAAGCAGAGATTGCGATTCTGGAACCCGGTACGCCAGCGAAATTTACCGTTGAGGGTATTTCACCCTATGCGACGCTGACGATTACCGATCCGACAGAAACCGATGTTTTACCGAAAGATTTGCCGCCAACAACACCCGGCTTTAAGCTAGGTACTTTCACCTACTATGTGACTTCTGGCACATCGCCAGCCCCGGCAACAACCACAGTACAGGCTGATGCTGACGGTAAAATTGCGTTTAATGTGGGCGCAACGCTGACAACAACCAGTGCCGCTGCAGGTAACTATATCGATGGCGAGTACGAAGGTACGTTCAGTGTTGAGCTGAGCTACTAATCTGCTTTGGCGGGTGAGCGATTAGCCCGCCAGTTTCATATGAAGGCGCTTTTGTTACTCGTCAGCTTGGTGAGCAGTATGTTCTGTCAGGCGAGTATTATACTCAATGCTGATCTGAATTTCGGCACTGTTATTGTGGCAGACCCCAGTGTGGTCGGCACCGTTACTGTGTCACGGGGCGGCGGAACAAGCTCCTCTGGCAGTATCCATGTAGTCGAAAAAGGGCACCCAGCTGAGCTGATACTGACGTCCTTTCCCGTCGGTGTCTATCTGAATATCTCAACAGATATACTCGACGATGAGCTCGCACATACTCAGCTTATCAGCCAGGGAAAACTGCGTGTTATCCAGCTCCATCACCCGGTCAGGGTCTTCACCGATCGATATGGTCGCGCCCGGCTTGTGATAGGAGGGACATTGCAGAGTATGCCCCATGCTGGCAGCTACCTGGACGGCCAATATGAGACAACCATCAGCGTCGAAGTCAGCTATTAAGTAAGCACACACTCTCTTTCATCGCCGTTAGAAGTAGAATAGGCAAGATCCAATGAAATATATTACTCACATCATGCTGTTGGTGCTATTGTTTTGTGCCGCTCAGTCTCAGGCCAATCTATTGATTTCACCCACCCGGGTCGTGTTTGATGAGCGCCAGCGAAATGCCAAAGTATTTCTGATCAACAACAGCCAGGAGTACAAAACTTACCGTCTGAGCTTTAAAGAAAAGCTCGCCCTGCCTGAGGGAGGGTATAAAGATGTGTCGGAGCAGGAAAACCCCAGGCGTTTAAGTGGCTTGCTCAGAATGACACCCAAGCAGGTACGTCTTGCACCAGGCGAGCGCCAGGTCGTTAAACTCGCTTTGCGTCGAAAAAAAGACATGGCTGCGGGTGAATACCGTTCACACCTGTTCTTTCAGGCGTTGCCTGAGAAAAAAGACGCTGCGCAGAAGGGAGTTGGGATCAGGCTGAATATGATTATGAGTTACAGTATCCCAGTGATTTACCGCCAATCGGCATCTGTGCCGCAGGTCACCATAGAGAGTGCCAAGGTGAGCCGGGGAGAAAGTGGTCGTTATGATACCGTCGGGCTGGCACTATCTCGTCAGGGTGACTCTAGTACGTTTGGCCAGATCAGTGTATATTGGCGCGGAAACAACACGGCTCAATGGCAAGAAGCCGCCATAGTGAGCAGCTATAGCATTTATCCGGAGGTCAGTCAGTCGCACTTACAGTTAAAGCTGATAGACCCGAGCATTATGCAGGGGGTGCGTGCCGGGGAGTTAAAAGTCGTGTATACCGGCAGTGGTGAATATCAGGGAATACCATTTGCGGAGCGCATCTTCCCTGTCACTTTGCCCTGACCCTGGTGGTTAGATGGTGAGGTTTGTTCTGATCCTGCTAATTGGGCTGTCATGGGGAAGCGCCATGCCTGCATACAGTGCTCAGCAGCAGGATCTCTCCAAGGCCCTCAGTACGTTGCAACGTATCCAGGCTAAGCTGACACAGTCTAAAGCCAGCCTGACAGTGAGCAACCAGTCAAAACAAACGGGTATCCCCGAAGGGGAAGATTTGTTTTTGTCTGTGTATGCCGACAATGTCTATTTGGGTGAAGTGTTTGCGGTCAAAAGCCAGCGAGATGCGAAAATTGAATTGCGCAGCTTGTTTGCCGTACTGGATTTTGCCATCAGTGACGACGAAAAAACCGATCATTTCTCCGGCTGGTATCTCAGCCCTGAGCGTACGTTCTCTTTTGATAGCGAGCAAAGGGTGGCGCAGGTCAACGAGCAGCAATACGTCATTGCGCAGCAAGATGTATTGCATACGCAAGGTGAAGTGTTTGTCGAGTCAGCCTTAGTTTCTGACTGGTTTGGGCTCGATTTACAGTTCAATTATACAGATCAAAGGCTCAGTGTGCAGAGTCCTGAGCCATTGCCTGCACTTGAGCGCCAGGCTCGGGCGGATCGTCGCTTGGTTCAGCACCAAGGTAATGCAGCCTCCAGGCTAACCTGGAAACCGAATGCTTATCAGATGTTGTCGTCACCACTGATGGATGTTCAGTTTGGCTATCGTCGTGACAACAAAGAGGATGCTTACTTCTACTCTATGCTTGGGGCACATGATCTGGCGTTCTGGAATGTCGAGTATTTTGTTTCAGGCAAGGATGGAGATGTTGTTGATCAAGGCCGCCTCAAAGGAAAGCGTGAAGATGGGCAAGGCCGCTTGTTGGGAGGCCTCAAAGCCACTCAGGTTGAGATGGGCGATATTCTTGCAACACACATTGGTGCAGGGCAGCCCTCAGGACAAGGTGTCGGAGTGCGTGTTGCCGACAAGCCGTTGCATAACGACACTCAGGAGCAAAGCGTACAGATCAGTGGTTCAGTGCAAGCTGGCTGGGACGTTGAGCTGTATCATAACGGCCTGTTAGTCGCACAGCAGCTTCAGATCCAAACGGGTCGCTACGATTTTGACCGTATCCCCCTGTATTTTGGTAGCAATCAGTTTGAGCTGGTCAAATATGGTCCTCAGGGGCAAGTAGAGCGTGAACAGCGCAGCTATTTTGTAGAAGGCACAGGATTGGATAGTGGCCAGAGCTATTTTGATGTGTCAGTAACAGATGTGGGTGGCTCGGTGTTTAACAATGACTGGGCACCAACGTCTCGTTCAGGTTGGCAGTTCGACGGCCGTTACGATCTCGGTCTTTCCGAAGATATGTCTGTGTATGCGGGTATCTCACAGGCGTTAACGAATGAGTCACAGACAGAGCGCATCCTGACGGCAGGTGGTACGCTGAGCCTGTGGAAAAAAATGTTGCTCAATCTGGATTTATCCCACGACAGCGACGCTCAGCATCAGGCTCTACTCAGTGCCAGAACTGAGTGGGCAGGGCAGGCCATCAGCACCAGCTGGCAAACACAACGACGGCGGCTCACAGGCGTGCAAGCGGGTGAAGAATACCGCCACAGCCAGGGGCTGAATATGGTGATGTCGGGTACGGTTAATGTATTTGACAAGCCGCTTTCCTATCAGAATCAGATACAGTGGAGCCGCACCGATCAGGGCAGCGAATACACAGTGTTGACCAATCGGGTGGGCACGTCGGTTGGCCGTGTGAACATCAGCAATCAGCTGCAACGGCAATCCAGCAGTACGGCAATGGACCATACAACCGCTGGCCAGCTGCGATTTCAAACCCGTTTAGGTCGCGTTTTTGGCCGACTGATTTTAGATTACGATTTACACCCAAACAGCGAGCTAACGGCTTATGAAACAAGGTTTTACCGTAGCCTGAACGAGCAGTTTAACGTTGAGTTTAGCTTTCGGGAAACACTTGATACCGACTACCAAAAGAGTGAATTAGGACTGAACTGGCTGGGTGATAAAATACGCCTTAACAGCCAGTTTAGCTACGACAGTGATGATGAGTGGGCGCTGGGAGTCAATGGCCAGTTCAGTTTCGGGTATCACAACGAGAGCGAGCAGTTGCTGATCAGCCAGCGACGACTGGCGAGCAATGGGGCTGTGCTCGTTAAGGTCTATCTGGATCATAATGCCAATGGGGTATTTGATGCAGATGACGAAGTGGTGCCTGATGTGCGGATCCGGGCGTTGCAAAATTATATGCAGGGCAAAACCGATGCGCAGGGGCTGGTTTTGCTCAGTGGTATGCCTGTTAACCAAAAAACAGACATGGTGATTGATACTCAGAGTCTTGAAATGCCTTTTGTTGTTCCTGCAAGTGAAGGGGTTGCAATCACGCCACGGCGAGGCTTTGTTGAGTATCTTGAATTTCCCCTGGTGAACACCAGCGAAATAGAAGGGGTTGTGTACCAACAAACGGACACCGATAATGCGCCCCTGCCTTATGCAGAAGTAACTTTGATTGATGAGCATGGACAGGAGGCTGCCAGAACAGAGGCGGCATACGATGGGTACTATGTATTTACGGACGTTAAGCCTGGCCGCTATCAGGCAAAAGTGACAAGTGCTGCAAGGCGTGGTCTGACACATAGCGATCAGGTTGAGGTGGTCCTGTCGGAGCAGGGGGATGTGCTGGTGGAAGTCGATTTGCAGTTGGCACCACAGTCGACTAAAGCCGTCACAGTGCTTTCTGCCGGGCGTTTTACGTCACTGGCAGTCTTAAAAACTTATGCGCTGTTGCTTCGTCAACGTCATAGCAGTCTGATACCAGAGCCTCCATTTTATGTTTTTGATGATAAAGCTAAGTCCTATATGTTGGGGATCGCGTTCATTTACCAGGGCGCCGATCCCACACAACTGCAGCAACGTTGCGAGTCATTGCAAAGCGCTGGCGTTCCCTGTCAGCTTGAAGACACAGAACTGAAGTTATAAGAGGAGTGAGCGATGAAGTTATATTCTTATCTGGTATGGCCCTTGCTGGTTGTGCTCAGTGGCTGTGCCAGTACAGGCCAGGATGAGCAGCGCCTTGCCCAACTTGAGCAGCAACTGGCTCAGTTGCATACCGATGTTGAACAAATAAAGCGCAGTGTCGAGCAGTGGCAGCAGGTTGCGCCTCAGGTCAGTGAATTGCTAAGTATTGAGCAGGATCTGAATTTACTGACGACACAGTTACAGCTGGCACTGGCACCTGCTGCTCAGTCTTCCGGGGATGTTATGGTTGCAAAAGTGGCAAAGTCTCCCAATATTGTTGAACAACCGCAGAGCAACCATGGCGGTCTTGTTGTGCAGTCTGCACCTGGTGAAAATACGGAAGCGACGAAAGCGACGCGCGATGTGAAGCCTAAGTTGCCTGCCAAAACGGACAACGCAGAGTTTGCAGTCCAGCTGGCATCAACCAGGAAGCAAAGCCAGCTAAAAACCGTTCATCAGCGGCTGATCAAAAGTTATCCGCCGTTACAGGAACAACCGGTGAACGTTGAGCAAGTCGAAATTCGTGGCCAAAGATACTTTCGGCTGAAACTTGGCGCGTTTGAAAATAAAGCGCAAGGTCAGGCACTGTGCGACAAGTTAAAGCCATTTCACCCACAGTGTCTGCTGAGTCATTACACTGACAATCCAATCACGTTATAGTGGCTATTCTCAGCATTGTGGATCGCTTTTTGCATTTGTTTCGACAAATAGAAAGAGGTGATCATTATGCAATTTCCTGCTGTGATAGCCGCACTGGCCCTGTCGGTGCTGCTCAGTGGCTGCGCTGGAATCATGAAGACGCAGCAACAAAAGAAGGTGGAACAAGCGCCACCCTTGCCGACATTGCATCAATACATGGGGCAACTTGCTGCCGCTTTGGGGGAGCATAGTCGCCCATTGAAGCCCGGCGCCACGGTTGCCGTCACGAGTTTTTACCTGGCGGATCAACTTGGCAATGCCGTAGCAAGCAATCAGGGCAGTGGTCTTAGTACTCAGGTTCAGGAAAGCTTGATCAGTTATGTGACGCAAATGGGCCTGGAAGTGGTGGAGTTTCGGCTACAGCGCACTTTAACTTTGTCGGATAGTGCCGATAACCTATTAAACCGTGATATTGCCCTGCTACGCGAGCGTCATAAATTTGACCTAGCTTTGACGGGCACCATCAGTGAAAGCCACGACCATTACACGATCAATGCCAGATTGATCACTATGCTTGATAGTCGCACTGCATCCGCTGCGACCATATCTGTGCCCAAAGCAGTTTTGTGGGGCAATGAAAAAGCTCAAATGCGAGATGGCAAGTTGCATCGCGGCCAGTATTAGTGGAGACAAAGATGAAAAAATCTGTGATAGCGCTTATGTTACCAACCCTGTCCCTGTTTGGGTGCGCACAACTGGGTATGACAAAGCATCAGGAAACGACGTCAGCGCCAGGTCAGTTCAATGCGTCGGAGCAGTTCCAGGCCCATCCCAGAGGCGTGCAACAAATGACTGTCTCGCAGCGCATGGCGGCCAAAAATGTCACTCACTATGTGCAAAAGTTGATGCAGGACATGGTGAGCAATGTTAAATACATTAATGATCAGACACCTGTAGCCGTATCCAGCTTTGTCTTTCTGGATGAAGACTTTAACCATGCTACGTTATTGGGCAACCAGATTGCCGAAAGCTTTATTCATGAGCTGCACAACTTTGGTGTGCCGGTGATCGACTTTAAGACGACGGACTTCATGCGGGTTACCAAACACGGCGACTTTATATTTAGTCGCGACTTTTTGGAGTTGTCTGATGAACTGCCGTTCAAATATGTTCTGGCCGGCACCTTATCTAACCACCAGGGCGGGATCTTAGTCAATGCCCGCATTGTTGGAATGCAAAGTAAGGTTGTGGTCGGCACGGCACAAGGGTTCCTGCCTCAGGCTGTCGTGAATGCGCTGAGAGATGGCGCGATCCATGAAGGGATCCGGTTACAACGAGCGGGTGAGTGATCATGAAAACACACATTCTGAGTGGGCTAACGGTGTCGGTCATGCTGTTGAGCGGCTGTCAGATGATGGGCTCACAGCCAGCCCCACAGACAGTGACGACAACACCTATGGCACCTAAAGTGGCCAAGTTTCGTGAAATAGAAGTGCTGTATGAAGCATTGGAGGAGCAGGCGCCAGACGCCGAGCACCCTGTTGACCCTGGGTTTGTGAGCGAGCGTCATCGAAAACAGGTGGCAAACTATGCCTCTCAGATAGCGCTGGAGTTGTCTGATTCCTTACTGGGGGTTCATCCCCATTCTGTGGCTGTCACCAGCTTTGTCAGCTTTGACGATACGCTCAGAAGCAGCAATCAGCTGGGCAATCAACTGGCCGAAAACCTGATCCACGCATTTCAAAAACTGGGCTATGCGGCCCTTGATTACAAATCACAGCAACAGATCCAGGTGACCCGAGGTGGAGATTTTGTATTTTCTAGGGACAGCAGGGCCTTACCCGGTAAACCGGATCCGAGTCATGTGTTGTCCGGTACTATGATCTATCGGGATCGGGGTGTAGAAGTCAATGCACGGTTACTGGATTTTGAAAGCCGGCTGGTGGTTGCCAGCTGTATGGTAACTATCCCATATTTCGTCTTAGATCCGGGCGCAACCGCATCACGTTGATCGTTGAGTGGCAAAGTGCAGCTCTTTGCCTTTGCCGTTTCTATCCCTAGCGAATACATCATTTAAATATTATTAAGAATCAATCGGTTGACCAATTGCCCGAAAACGCTTAGTATTTTCGTCAGCGACACGGCCTCTTAGTTAAATGGATATAACAGTCCCCTCCTAAGGGATAGTTGCAGGTTCGATTCCTGCAGGGGCCGCCAGCGTTTTTCCCTTATAAATCAACTCTGATATAGCAATCACACCTCAGTAGAAACGACCAAAAATGGTATAGGTAACCCAAATTATTGGTGGGTTAATCTCACCGTATTCTGTCGAAGCAGAGCGCTTACAGCGCAAAGTCTTCCTGTTTCTGTACCATGACTTCGACTAAATCATTGATTTGAATGTTATTCAGTGGCCGCTCTGAGATGTTTTCTGCAATGGCATTTTGCGCATTGACCTGAATAATACGCACCTGGTTGAGGGTTTTGATGCTTTGTGGGAAAAACTGATTGGTCGTGCCCTGCATATCTCGTCGATGAGAAATGGTGAGCAGTTGTCCTGCTTCAATGCCGTGATTACGGCCAAGATTAATCACCAACTTGCCTTGCTCGCGATGTAGTATTTTACCTCTGCTGGGCAGGCATGATAGTGCAGAGTCCAGGTCCTGCGCCACGCTGTTAAAGACGCTCTGGATCTGCTTGGCATAGTTGGTACGCCAAAAGGTATCGCTGTAGACATCAACAATCTTGGTCTTTTCAAAAGGCCAGACACCACTGACGGCGTAGTGTTTCTGCCAGACCTTGTCGCGGGTCAGGGCATCAAATGCAACAAAGTCGATTTTAAAGCTGCGCACATATTCTTCATCCTGCCAGAATGCGTAGTCATCGTTGGTTTTATCTCCCGCTGCAATGTCGGTGATCTGGCTCATTAGCACATACTGACTGTTGCTAAGTGAGGTCAGAGAGTCTATCAGTTGCCCGTCGTATTCAAAACGTTGGGTAAAAAACGGCCGAGCATTGATTGCATGATCCAGGTAAGGAATTGGCTTTACGGTGAGATTACGCTGTGCCAGCGTATGATAAAGCCGCTCACTGCTGGCTTTTGCGATGTCAAAAATTTGACCCAGCCGGGCCTGATGAGGCTGGATCAGCTGGCTTTGTGTAATGGTCACTTGTTTTGCAACCGCCGCTTGTGCGCACTGCTCCAGCTTGGGAAAAATATCCAGATGCAAAGTGACACTGACGATCCCATCTTGCTTTTGTTCGGAAACGAGGTTGATTTGCTGGATCTCGCCATGGCTTTTTATCTTGATTTGATCTTGCGTCAATACCCCGTCGGCCAGTGTGGTAACACTAGATACCGTGGCGCCGGAAAAGATCAACGCCTGAGTAATGGCGTCCTGCACGGCTTCCTGGCGTGCCTCGGCCAGATCTTCTGTGTGTGCATTGGCGTAGCCCGTGACCTCAAACCACTCAGCGCTGGCCCCAAAACTGGCGGTAGCCAGTAACACACTCATAATACGCGACAATTTCATGACTTTATTACCGAACTTAAAGCAAATCTCTGTACTGAATCAGCAAGTCCCGTGCCAATGGTGTTGGCAAGGTTTGTGCATATAGAAACGTTACTTGATGATATGGCCAACGGGCCACACAGAGGAGTTACCCTATGAATCAGTTTAGAGCGTTTTGGCGTCAGCGGGTAGTCACCCTGCTCAAATCCTGTGTTGTTACAGCGGCACTGGGTCTGGCGGGATGTAGCTCTATCATAGACAAGCATGTTGAATACAGTTATGTGAAACCCGATTCTTATCCCGTACTCAAGGCGGTTGGCTATGCCCCGTTGAGCTCTCAGCCAGGCAGCAGCGACAGTGAAAAAATGCTGATGGCCATTAAGGTCTCTAAGCTTGAAGCCTACCGCGAGCTTGCAGAGCAGGTGTATGGTCACCGATTGAGTGCCAGCACCACAGTACAGGGCGCAGTGGCGCAGAATGATGGGTTACGCAGCCAGGTGCAGGGCCTGATCCGAGGTGCCAAGGTCATGAAAAGCTATGCGGTGGGAGATATCTATACCACAGAACTGGAGCTTGATATGAAGCGGGTTTACGATTTGTATATTGGTGAGGTTAAACCACGTAAAGTGGAGCGTGTCACTTATTACTGAGCCTAGCCTGACGGCTTCGGTCGGCCAATTATGTCCTTTGCTTTCAGTGTGCCTTCAATTTATACTGTTTAAATATACACATCACTTCTGAATCTCAGAGGGGTATTTCAAGGTAAATGGAGGCTGGTCTGTGCTGGACCCAAGAACTGAAGCTCAAAAGGTGCTTAAACGGCTGTGGAGTGATAACCAGTTTCCGGTTGATCCTGTGACTATCTGCAAGTCACTTGGGCTTGACGTCGTAGAGATGGCGCTACCAGAAAAAGTATCTGGGGCGTTGATCAAAGAAGCCGGAACGGATCCCGTCATTGTACTGCATCAGGACGATCATTTAAATCGCAAGCGGTTTAGCTGTGCCCATGAGCTTGGGCACTATATATCTCGTATTGAATCTGACAACACGGATAAAGAATACGAGTACATTGATCTCAGAGGTCCCAGTGCGTCGATCGGCGAAGACGAAGAAGAAGTGTTTGCCAATCAGTTTGCGGCAAACTTACTCATGCCCAATGAAGAAGTGAAAAAGCTCCATCGCAAGAAAGTCGCCCACTTTGAAATGGCGATCCACTTTGGCGTATCTGTTGAAGCCCTCAAATATAAACTAAATGCACTGGACTTGCTGTAATGACACTGAGCAGGGAAGAACAAAAAGCGGAGCACTCATCGCTTGCTGCGCAGATCAAACATAACTTTAAAGAAAATAAGTTCACCAATGTTGATCCTATGCAGGCGCAAAAGGTCAAAGATGCCGAATCTGATCGGGATTTAAAGCAAAAATATGCTTGGTGGTTTATTGGTATCCTGGTTGTTCAGCTGTTAATTATGAATGCGGTACTCGTACTGGTGGGTCTCGCAAAGCTGCAATTTGAGGAGTGGACACTTAATTTATATATGGCAGGTACATTGGCCGAGGTATTCGGTGTTATCTTAGTGATCACCAAAAACTTGTTTCCTACTAAGCCTTAGCTGACTAAGCCTGATCAAAATCAGGCTATCAGGCTTTGAGGTTCTTAACTAACTCACCCATATTTGAAACAACACTGCCATCTTGCCCATAGGTCATCGAGGTGGGCGCGCCAATCAAAATATCTTTGAGTTCACGCACCGTGAGTTGTGCCTGGTGTGCTGCCTGCGCATTTACGTCATTTTGTTTCTTGCAGCGATACAGTAAGTCTTTAACTTGCTCGGTTAACGGGGTGATTTCATCATCGCTGAAGGTGCTTTGCGGGTACTTGGACAGGTCTTTGTCCAGCTTTTGCAGCTGATTGAGTGTATTGAGCTTTGTACGTGCAATCTCTTTGAGGTTGTCGCCATTGCGAGAGGCAAGCGCCTCCAATTCATCGTCCAGAAGCTGGGTCAGAGCTTCCAGAAGATTAATTTGCGCTGTTAGCTGATGGGCACACAGTGCCGTTTGGTCGTCCACTTATACTCTATCCAAATAAATCGAACTCAAAGGCAGCAATATTTTTTGCCAACTTCTCACTATCCACCTGATATTTGCCTTCAGCAATGGCTTTTTTCAGCTCTTCGACTTTTTTATTGTCGAAGGAGGGCGCCTGTTGCGCTTTTTCCTGAAGCCCTTTCAGTTGCTGTGCTTGTGGTGTCAGGCTCACTGAATCCGCTGCAGCTTTGGCCTGAGCTTGTGGTTTGGCAGCGGTATTACTTGCTTCATTTCTTTGTAATTCAGCACGTTGTTGCTTTGCATTTGTTGCAACATTGTTCGGCTGATTTTGACCGTTAATGTTGTTTACCATGATGATGACCCGTTAGTTAAATTGCTTCAGCCTTTATATCGGCAAGCCATTCGCTTACTTTAGCAAAAAAATCAGATTTTGACTGCTACTGAATCAACATCTTTTACCCGTGCAAGCACCGTTTTACCTGACCTCGCATTTTTGACCCGGATTTGCTCTCCTAAGTTCCCATCCTGCAAGGCAATACCACTTGTTTTAATCATTAGTGTGCCATCACTGGCCAGAATTGTCACGTTATCCCCCTTGCAAACCATGCAAATCTGAAACATGCTAATTGGTTTGCCTTGTTGGATACGGCGTTTGGTTTTGCTGCCAACGAGTAGTGCCATGTTATCGATATTAGCCGCACGGACGAAGTGTTTAGGGCGCATCTCGATTGTTAAATCATCTGCAGTTAACAGAACGCCCTTATCCAGCATTCGGGTGCTAACTATCACAGGTAACAGTGTTTCGATTTTTACATGAACAAACTGAACCCAGGATTCAAGGTCTTCGCAGCGTACCATCACAGTAACCTGGCGATTAAAAGGCGGACTGGACTTGCTACTGACCTGCAATGGTCGCTGACACTGGCGCTGAGGCAAGCGAGTATCTAATGGCAAAGCTGACACCTGTTGTTGCTCTTCTGCCTGAGATGGGGCCGGGAGCTGTTCCGAGATAAAATCTATTGCTATTTTTTCAATGTCTTTTGACTCATAGGTTTGACCATAAGCAAATGACGTGGCTAAAAAATATGCCACTATGGGAAAGAAATAAGCGGATAATGTAATTTTTAACAAACTCATGATGTTTCGACTATGCTTATGGGGTGAAACAAGGTATAAAGATTTTGCGTGATTTGCCTCACCGCTTCAAGGGCGACTTTGAATGGTAGAGTACAAGCAAACATTGTTCCGATAAGCAGTTTTATAGCAGGAGAATGACATGGCAGGTATTTTGGACTCAGTAAACCAACGAACGCAGTTGGTGGGTCAAAACCGACTTGAACTTTTACTATTTCGCCTCAGAGGGCGTCAACGCTTTGGGATCAATGTATTCAAAGTAAGAGAAGTACTTCAGTGTCCACCCCTAACGGCGATGCCTAAATCTAACGCCTTTATCAGAGGGGTAGCTCATATTCGTGGGCAAACTATTTCCGTTATTGACATGTCCCTGGCTGTCGGCGGACCACCTATCGAAAATATTAAAGACTGCTTTATTATCATTGCCGAGTATAACCGCTCAGTGCAGGGCTTTTTGGTGGGTGCGGTTGAGCGCATAGTGAATATGAACTGGGAAAAAATCATGCCTCCGCCTTCAGGCGCAGGTCGCTATTCCTACTTGACCGCGGTAACAGAGATCGAAAATGAGCTGGTTGAGATCCTCGACGTAGAAAAGATCCTCAATGAGATCTGCCCAATCAATACAGAGGTGAGTCAGGAAATTGTCGCTGACGGCGAAATGCAGCGTGACCTCGGTGAACGTATTGTCTTTATCGCCGATGACTCTGCGGTTGCCCGTAATCAGGTTAAGCGTGCCCTGGAGCCACTTGGTGTGCAAACCGAACTGGCCAAAAATGGTAAAGAAGCGTTGCTTCGCTTAAAAGAAATCGCGGAAATGGATTGTCAGAATGATGTCACTGAACGCGTAGGCCTGCTGATCTCCGATGTTGAAATGCCAGAAATGGATGGCTACACACTCACCGCCGAGATAAAAGCAGATCCTAAGCTGGCGCCTTTGCACGTTATTTTACATACTTCATTGAGTGGCGTTTTTAATCACGCAATGATCGAAAAGGTCGGTGCTGATGATTTTATTGCTAAATTTAACCCCGATGAATTGGCAACAGCCGTGAAAAAATGGGTTCATTGCGATTAATTAGTGGCGGTAATACTTTGGAAAATAAACACTTAGAACAAAGCGAGTATGATCAATTTCGCACTTTCTTAGAGCAACAGTGCGGTATTGTGCTGGGTGATAACAAGCTATACCTGGTGAAAAGCCGACTTGCGCCTCTCATGTCTCGTTTTGGCGTTGACTCTTTGTCTGCTTTGGTGAGCAAGACATTGAGCCCACATGAGCGGCAATTGCGTGCCGCCGTAGTTGATGCGATGACTACCAATGAAACCTTGTGGTTTCGGGATCAGTATCCATTTGAACTACTCAAGACCAAGATCTTTCCGGAATTTAAAGATCTGCGCCGACCTGTTAAGATCTGGTCAGCAGCAAGCTCGTCAGGTCAGGAGCCCTATTCTATTGCGATGTCCGCCAATGAATATCAAACGTCAAGCCCGGGTGCATTGAAGATGGGCGCACAGATCGTTGGTACAGATATTTCAAACACAATGCTGGATATGTGTAAGAATGCAGAGTATGACGCGCTGGCATTGGCACGGGGTTTGTCGCCAGAACGTAAAAAGAAGTTTTTTACAGACAGTGGCAATGGCATGGCGAAAGTAAACGAGCCCATTCGCAGAATGGTTAATTTCCGGCATTTAAACTTATTAGACTCTTATGCCTTATTAGGTAAATTTGACGTCATTTTTTGCCGCAACGTACTGATCTACTTTTCACCGGATGTGAAAGCCAAGATAATTAGCCAGTTTGCACAGGCGCTCAACCCGAAGGGATACCTGTTTCTTGGTGCGTCTGAGTCTATGGCGGGTCTGAACAATGACTTTGACATGCTGCGCTGTAATCCCGGTATCATATATCAGAAAAAAGCTTAGTATTTGTTCAGGCCGCAATTCGCGGCCTGATTACTTTTGTGCCCCGCAACTTTGCAGCAGGAGCTGCCCAGGCTTGCACAAACCTATCTCGGTAAGCACATAAACAACGAGCACTACCTCATATCAATCGTGAAACGCCTCGCCACCTGGACAGGTGGCTTTACGATAATTTCATGTAACCTTTCAGCCACCGCTATTTTTAATTACTAATTGAATGATTTGCTTGACCTCAACTTAGGTTGGGGGTTTATCTTTTACAGGTAAAGTTTTAACATTAAGTTAACTTGAAGGACGAAGGAAAAAGTATGACCATCCAAGACTACATTCAGTCATTACAGCTGACTCACAATCAGGTTTCGCTTGAACAGCTCGCAGAATTTCAAACTAAACATCTTGATTTGTATAGCTTTTCTAGCATTAATGCGATGGGCGAAGAGATTTTGTCTCTGGATGAAGAGGCATTGCTAACACGATTAATTGAAAACAAGCAGGGAGGTTACTGCTTTGAACACAATAAACTGGCTTATCTGGCCCTTGCTGAGCTGGGGTATGAAGTGCAGCCACTGCTGGCAAGAGTGTTGGTGAACGGTCTAGAAGACAACCCCAGAACCCATCGCATCACCTTGGTCCACCTTGGAGAAGATAGCTATCTGGTAGATGTCGGCTTTGGTTCCAAGTCACTCAGTGCGCCACTGCCAGTGTCAAAGTCTGGTTATGTTGACGTAGAGAGCTATCGCTACAAAATTATCCGGTCGGCAGATACCATCCGTGTCGAAATTGTGCATCCGGAAGAAGTAAGCCTTTATAGCGCCGATTTAAGCAGGGTGACTGAAAAAGACTTTGAGGTTGTACACTACTACAGCCATCAGCACCCGGAATCGTATTTTGCGAATAATCTGGTGCTTGCACGCATTACCAATGGCAAACGGTACACGCTACGCAATTTACTTTATGGTGAGTTACATGAAGCCAGCCAGATCAGCACACATATTGACGTGACGTCTGCGTCGCAGCTGCAGTCGATACTGCAACAAAAATTCTTGTTGAATATCGATATGGCGAAAGCCGAGCATCTATACACATTGGCACAAGATAAAATGGTCGGTTAAACCGGCTTGCAGGCTACGATGCGCACAGGCGTAGCAGCCTGTGCAAAAATTAGTGGTTAAAGTGGACCAGTAACTTTTTTAACAGATCAGCCAGCTGCGCACGCTCTTCAGGTGCAAGTGGCGAAAGCAGCTCTTCGCCTTTGGCAACATGTTCCGATATCACTTCATCAATCAGCGTCAACCCTTGATCGGTGATAGCAACCATGACGCCGCGTCTGTCGTTGGGGTCGGGTTTTCGGGTGACTAATCCCTTATTTTCCAGTTTATCGATACGGTTAGTCATGGAACCCGAAGTCAGCATCAGTGTTTGCAACAGCTGATTGGGGGTTAACGTGTAAGGCTTACCTGAACGTCTCAATGTAGCAAGTACATCGAATTCACCGCCATTGAGTCCAAAGCGGCTGAATACTGTATGTAGTTCCTTACTAAAAATAGCATCTGTTCTAATCAAACGGCCCATGACGGCCATGGGAGCAGGGTCTATATCTGGCCTTTCTTTATGCCACTGCGCTAGCACAGTATCGACTAAATCTTGTTTTTGCATAACCTATACGCATCGTTTTCTGGAACGACAAAAATACGTGGAAAAAAATTTGAAAGCAAGAATAAAACACTGAACAATCTCTATATGAAGTGATGTGCTTCTGTGTCAGTAAATGGGCTTTGATGCAAACCTATTACAAAAGCCGTTGTCGCGGGCGTGCTTTTATCACGTCAGAAAACCCTTTAAACTGCTGGCATACTCGTTTATCACGCATATCGTGCAGTGCAATTATGTGATTTAAAATGGCAAAACCCAACAAAAAAGGTCCCACTAAAACCGTCGATATCTATTGTGCAAAATGCAAAGCACCACTATACAAATATCGTAAGGGCGGTAAAGGGGCACTCGTAAAATGTTTTAAAGAGCGGATCGTGACGGATTTTACCGCTCAAGAGGGCACCTGTCCTGGCTGTGGCACTGTATTCGCTCGGGACACCCTGATCAGAGGCACGCCTGCGTATAAAATAATAGGTGGAAAGGTGTGGGTAAAGTAGTGGTATTGCGTTACATCGAGTGGGTCGGGCACGATAGAGTTAACGCTGCCATCAGCCACCGGTGCTACATCTTACAAGGCTACAGCGAACCAAGAAACTACTTTTAAGTCGCCAATACACTGAGGAAAAAAGAATTAAGACAGGCGTTTTAAGTAAGTGCCCGGTTGGTTAAAGGAGTTCCAGTGTCCCATTTTAATGTCGATGAAATTTCAACACAGCGCTCGACACTTTGTTGACATTCCGTGTGTCAGAGTGAACCGAATCGACTGACTGGGTGACTGAACGATGAAACCGCGCTTAACAAATGCTGGTTATTATCCTTTGGTGTGGGTTATGGGCATTAAATTGCTCAAACTGGATGCGCTCAAAATTTTCTCTTTATCCGCACATTGAGCTCTGTGTAACCGACAGTACTTTTAGGGTAACTAATACACTACGAGCTGATCAGCAGCACAGCGTAGAGTTTTTCTCTGGCGTTGAACAGGGTTATGGGTTAGGGAAAATAATTGTTGAGTGCATTTGTCGTCAGCAAAACGGGCATTACACTCAGCGAGTAGAGGAGATCAAGATCACCGCAACAATCCGGTTTTCAGGTTGAAAAATTCTCACAACATAGATGCATGTACCTGCAGTTTCCCCCTCAGATATCACCTAAAGAGGTCTTTCCCCATCATCTCAGGGTTAAATTTGAATACAAATTGATCACTAAATTTACATTAAATATCAATATATATGTCATTTTTAACAGTTAACCAAAAGAAATGTTATAACAATTTTATCATATTCATGTTGCAATTGGACCGTTCCAGTTGCTACCGTTGTTAACAGTTTTACAACACAATACTGATATGTTTATCGCGGTAGATGACCTTGTTGTATGGGTACAAGTAGTTAAACCACTTGTACGCTCTGTGTGTCAGAGCGGCTGTTTAAGTGCATTGTCAGTGACAAAAAAGTGATAATACAACAAGGAGAAGACATGAGTACCAAGCGTTTTAAACTATCGGCTATTTCCACTTTAATGCTGTCAGCAATGAGTTTGCCAGCGTTAGCACAAGCCCCTGTTTTTCAAGGGCAAGCAGAAGATTCTAAACTGGAAATTAAGTCGATAAAGAGCGAAAAAAACCGCTACATCATTCGCTTCAATGAAGCACTTTCTGGCGGTAAAAACAGCTTTAATAATTTTATCGCGCTCAACTATCTGTTTACCGCGGGTGCAGAGCCACTGTTTGCACTTAACGGTCAGCAGTCGATGGTTGCAGAGCTGGATGATTACAGTCTTGAAACACTGCGTAGCTTTTCATCTGTTGAGTCAATTGAAATAGACCCTAAGCGTTATATTTTGCCTCTGGCTAAATCTAACAATCAAATTATGCCATACGCACAGAGCACACCATATGGTATTACCATGGTGCAGGGTCATTTACTGCCTCAATCTAATACCTCTGCAAGAAAAGCCTGTGTGATCGACACAGGATATAATCTGGGCCACCCTGATTTACCCTATGGTAATGTAACGGGAATTGCGAATAACAGTGCCGTTGGACAGTGGAACAATGATGGTAACGGTCATGGCACGCACGTTGCCGGTACCATCGCTGCTGAGGACAATAACCAGGGCGTGATTGGTGTTTATCCTGGTATGGACCTGCATATTGTTAAGATCTTTAACGATAACGGGCAGTGGACCTATGCATCTGATCTGGTTAATGCAATCCAGCAATGTAAGGATGCAGGCGCGCATGTTGTTAATATGAGCCTGGGTGGGGGCAATTACTCCAACAGCGAAAATACTGCCATGCAGAATTTTGTGGATGGTGGCATGATGCTGGTGGCTGCGGCGGGTAATGATGGCAACAGCTCTAAGTCTTATCCGGCGTCCTATAATGCGGTTATTTCCGTAGCATCCGTTACATCGAGCGAGAGTCGATCTTCATTTTCTCAGTACAATGATCAGGTCGAGCTGGCAGGACCTGGTTCCAGTGTAAACTCGACTTATCCAACCAATACATACCGCAGTCTGAGTGGCACTTCAATGGCCTCGCCTCATGTGGCCGGTGTGGCTGCTTTGGTATGGAGTCACAACACCCAATGTAATAACCAGGAGATCCGGGCTGCACTGAATGCAACTGCCAAAGACAAAGGTGCCGCGGGTCGAGATAACTACTATGGTCATGGTATCGTGCAGGCCAAAGCTGCATCGGATTATATTGGCGCAAATGGTTGTCAGGGGGGCGGCGACCCTGGTGGTGTGACACCGGTTAACGGTTCTTTGCCTAACCTTCAGGGTAACCAGGGTGGCTGGACGCACTATACCTGGGATATTCCTCAGGGCGTAAAAGAGATGAACCTGAGTATCACAGGTGGCGCAGGGGATGCAGATCTGTACGTAAGATACAATGCGCAACCCGATGCTAACAACTACACCTGTCGCCCATGGAAAGATGGTAACGAGGAGCAGTGTTCATTTGCTAATCCAAGTGCAGGCGTTTGGCATATTAGCTTGTATGGATACAACGGTTACAATGGGGTGACGTTGAATTATTCGTATAAGTAACCGACCATTATGAAGTTTACCGTTAGAACATAAAGGCGCTCGTTGAGCGCCTTTTTCAATGGATTATATTATCGAGCCCACAGCAGGCCCCAGCGGGTTCCATTCGCATGGGCATTGTGGCTACACATTGTGTATGTTATCTGATGCGAGCGTGTACTCTTAGCAGTTCAGTAAGTAGGAGCATGCAAAGCGCATAACCTCCCCAATGAATCCCGATCGCAGCATAAGGAAAGGCCAACGAAAGACACTGACAAAATTTTTTGAATATATATCTTTATGTAAAGATTCTTTGTTTGGTGTGTCTTTTTGTGAAGTTTGATTCTGGTGCAGTCTTCGGACTGCTCCCCAAGGTAAAGGAATAAGGAGAAAGTCGTGAATATTAAACCCTGGATTTCAACAGCGAGTGTTGTTGCCACTTTGATGGTAGGCAGTATTGCCCTTAAGGGGCGCATGATCGAAGCACGTAATACCGAGTTTTCAGAGCAGGCCACCACGGTAGAAGCAATGCGCGTAGAGACGGTGCCGTATCAGTCATACATAGATATCAGTGGCGTGATTAAAGCGCCCCAGACCATTAATCTGGTGAATGAGGTTGCGGGCAAAATCACCCGGCTGCATTTTAAATCGGGCGACTTGGTTAAAGCGGGTGAGCCCTTAGTTGAAATTGATCACGCAGAAGAGCTGGCTCAACTGGCCGCGGCCAGGGCACGCGTCACGCAGCAGGAAAGTATACTGGTTCGCTATCGCAACTTGCACGAGCGCAAAAAATTCAGCGACCAGCAACTGGAAGAAGCCATCACGCAGTTGGCTGAATTCCGCGCACAGGTTGACTTACTTACAGCGCGTATTGATAAAAAAGTCATCAAGGCACCGTTTACCGCATACGTTGGGATACACGATTTGCAAGTTGGTCAATACCTGGCACCTAACACTGTACTGACCAACATGGTTGGATTGCAGGCGCACATGTGGGTTGATTTCTCGGTACCGCAAACGTATCAGGCACTGGCAATCAATACCCCGATTCGCGTTTCTCTGGTTGGTGACAACGCTGAACCACAAGTGGCTTACGTTGAATCGGTAGAGCCGGGTTTGAGTACCGCATCCAGACAACTAAAATATCGCGCCCGCATCGAGCGTACTGAGCAGCTGAACACGAACCAGTTGGTTAAGATCAGCTTGCCAATAGGTACTAATCAGGAAGTCATTGCCGTTCCTTACCTGGCCATCGTTAAAGACCAGCTTGGCGACTATGTTTATCTGCTGGAGGAAGACGAGCAGGGCACACTCAGAGCAACACGTCAGCAGGTAGAACTGGGTGAACGTTTGGGGGATATGGTCATGATCACGGGTGGTCTGGAGGAAGACCGCCTGATTGCAAGTAGCGGGGCTTTTAAACTGCGCAATGGCCTGAAAACGTTTGTCTCAGAGCCTCAGCAACCCGAACAGTCTGTTGCAATGGAAGACACCCAGAAAGAAGGCGTGTCGCTATGAAAAATAAAGCCCACTTTATGGATAGATTCGTCACTATGCCGGTGCTGGCCGTGGTGTTATCCGCCATGATCTGCATCGGCGGGCTGTGGTCCGTATTGAAGATCACAGTGCTGCAATTTCCCAGGATTGAAAGTTCGTCTTTGGTGGTCTCGACCACTTATATCGGCGCATCGGCCGATACGGTAAAAGGGTTTGTGACCGAACCGATAGAGCGTGTAACGGCCACAGTCCCCGGCATCGACTATGTAGAATCGACCACAACGGCTGGCGTGAGTACTGTGACTGCGTACCTCAACCTGAACGAAGACAGCTCCAAGGCACTGGCTGAGCTGACGGCCCGGCTGGGTCAGGTCAGCTACATGTTGCCGTCAGAATCCGAAGATCCGGTTGTGACTGTGCAGCGCGCCGACAGACCCCATGCGTTGTTCTATCTGAACATTGAAAACGAAGGCGTGTCGCTTATTCAGTTAACGGACTACTTATCACGTCAGGTTACACCGGTGCTTAACGGCATTGAAGGGGTACAACGGGTTGCGATTGAGGGCAGCCGTATCCCGGCGCTGCGAGTCGACCTGGACTCAGCGAAACTGGATGCATTTGGCCTGAGCGCTGACGAAGTGTACAGCGCACTGGCTGCAAACAACACCATTGCCACCCTGGGCTTTACTGAAACCAGCAAGCAACGTATTGACCTGGTGGCCAATACCCAGCTGAAAGACTTGAACGAATTCAAGCGCATGGTGATCAGACAGGTAAACAACGAAACCATTTACCTGCGCGATGTTGCAACGGTCAGGCTGGGCTCTGAGCAGCCCACCATCAGTGCCCGTTTAAGCCAGCAAGATACCGTGTATATTTCGATCTGGCCATTGCCTGGTGCGAACGAAATTGCCATTGGTGATGCCTTATATGCGATGACCGATGAAATAAACGAAACCCTGCCTGACGGCATCCGCATTAACTATGCCTACGACGGCACCTTATATATGCGTGATGCACTGAACGAAATCTTTAAGACGCTGGTTGAAACGGTTGTGTTGGTGGGTGTTGTAGTCCTGTTCATGATGGGCTCATTCAGAAGTGCCGCTGTACCACTGGTGACCATTCCAATCTCCATTCTGGGCGCGGTTGCAGCCATGTATGTGGTCGGTTTCTCAATGAACCTGCTAACGGTACTGGCCATCGTGCTCTCAGTTGGCCTGGTGGTGGATGATGCCATCGTCGTAGTCGAAAACGTTTCGCGGTACATTCGTGAAGGTAAGCCTAAGTTGCAGGCTGCACTGGAAAGTTCCAGACAACTGTTTGTGCCCATTGTGTCGATGACGTTGACACTGGCGATGGTCTATTTGCCAATCGGCTTCCTGTCCGGACTGACCGGCGTGTTATTTAAAGAGTTTGCCTTTACACTGGCCATTGCCGTGGTGATTTCTGGGTTTGTTGCTGTGACCTTATCGCCCATTATGAGTGCGTATGTGACGCCGCCGGGTGGTAAAGAAACTAAGCTGACACGCAAAGTAAACGCCGGATTCGACTGGTTACGTAAAAAGTATAAAGCGCTGTTGAGTGCTTCATTGAGCTGGCGCAATCAAATTCTGCTTGGCGCCATGGTGTTAAGCCTTATGGTCGTACCATTTTTCACTGGCTCGAAAAAAGAGCTGGCCCCGGTTGAAGATCAAAGCCAGATTTACGTACTGGTACAGTCTCCGCCTGAGTCATCACTGACCTACAATGAAGACAATATGCATGGTGTGGTTGATACCTTACTGGACATGCCGGGCACCACGCAGATGTGGCAAAACATCTTCACTAACAGTGCATTTGGTGGGGTGGAGTTCATTAGCGCATCGGAGCGTGACTTCACAACGATGTCACTCATCCCTCAGGTATATGGTCGTCTGGCACAATTACCGGGTATTAATCCGCTGCCAATTCTGCCTTCGCCTTTACCGACTGCGGGTCAGTTTGATGTGGAAATGGTGGTCAAATCGTCAGCCAGTTATGAAGAAATGAAACAGTATGCCGATCAGCTGATAGGCAGAGCCTTTGGCAGTGGTCACTTCCTGTATGCAGACACAGACCTAAAAATTGACTTGCCACAAATTGAGGTAACCCTGAAGCGTGAACAAATCGCCGAATTAGGTATGGATGTGGCCCATGTCAGTCGTCAGCTGGGTATCCTGCTCTCTAACAACTATGTGAACCGTTTTGACGCCAGAGGTAAGGCCTACCAGGTTATCCCTGTGGTAGACAGCCAGGTTAAAACGGATCCGTCGAAATTACTGAGCCTGCAAATTAAGGCGCACAACGGCACTCGGGTTCCTTTGTCTGCCATTGCTGAAATCAACTGGACCACAGTACCGCGTCAGCTGAGTAGCTTTGGCCAACAAAATGCGTTTCGTATCTTCGGTGGTGTGCTGCCAAGCTCAACCAAAGAAGCAGCACTAACGGCGCTGGAAGAAGCGGCTAAAGAAGTCTTGCCTCCTTCTTACATGATTGATTACGCAGGTGAATCAAGACAGATCAGACAGCAAGGTAACAGCCTGCTGGGTGTCATGGCGGTGTCTTTGGTGATTGTTTATCTGCTACTGAGTATTCAGTTCAACAGCTTCAGAGATCCGCTGGTGGTCTTGCTGGGCAGCGTACCGCTGGCCATGATGGGCGCACTGGCATTGTCTTATTTTGAGCTGACCACGATGAACATTTATTCTCAAATTGGTTTAATTACTTTGATAGGCTTGATTGCCAAAAACGGTATCTTGATTGTGGAATTCGCGAATCATTTGCAAGAGGAGGGACGCAATAAGCTGGATGCTGTGATTGAATCTGCTGCTACCCGATTACGTCCTATCCTGATGACCACCGCAGCAACGGTGTTGGGCCACTTCCCACTGATGCTGGTAACCGGGGCAGGTGCTGAGGCACGCAACAGCATAGGTATTATTCTGGTTGCAGGCATGATGGTAGGCACCTTATTTACCTTATTTGTACTACCGGCCTTCTACGTAAAACTTGCGACAAGTCGTGAGGCACGTAAGGCTCAAACCCAGGATACTGTGAATGTAACGTCAACGCTTGCAATGAGCTAATCCGTAAACCGTTTAATATGCCGCAGCATCCGGGCTTCTAAGGCCCTAAGTCGCAGCAAAGCGCCAGCGTCGCCTGGCGCTTTTTTGCGTTGGCTTACAACGCAAAAACTCGCTCAGGGTGCAACCAAAACTGACAAACCTCTCCGTCATCCCGGACGCGTGCGAGCCGGGAACTACTTGAATACCACGCAGCAGTTCCTCAATGAAGACAAACCTGACAAACAGCTCCGTATCCCGGATGCGTGCGAGCCGGGATCTACTTGAATACCACGCAGCAGTTCTTCGATAAAGACAAACCTGACCAACAGCTCCGTCATCCCGGACGCATGTGAGCCGGGATCTACCTGAACACCACGCAGTAGTTTCTCAATGAAGACAAACCTGACCAACAGCTCCGTCATCCCGGACGCGTGCGAGCCGGGAACTACTTGAATACCACGCAGCAGTTCCTCAATGAAGATAAACCTGACCAACTGCTCCGTCATCCCGGACGCGTGCGAGCCGGGATCTACTTGAATACCACACAGTAGTTCCTCAATGAAGATAAACCTGACGAACCACTCCGTCATGCCGGACGCATGCGAGCAGGGATCTACTTGAATACCACGCAGTAGTTCCTCAATGAAGATAAACCTGACGAACCACTCCGTCATGCCGGACGCGTGCGAGCCGGGAGCTACCTGAACACCACGCAGTAGTTTCTCAATGAAGACAAACCTGACAATCAACTCTTACAATAAAACTGTACAAAAAATGACGGGCATAGCACTTGATTTTGTGTTGCAGCGCTCACCGCCCGGTTAAAGGCCAAGTTCTGTTTGTTTACATAGGTATAAGTGAATGAGGCTAATTTCCAAGTCAAATTTCTCGCTTTCTCCGTCCTTGGAGGTCTCGTTCAAGTGAAGTATCGATTTAAGTGAGTTAGATTCAATAGATTGGTAGTTTTACATAACGAGACCCCAAGTTTCGCTATGAACAAGGCTCGGTTTTAACAGAGCTGTTGTGGCTTGAGCAATGGTGGTAGGTTATTGTTCTTATTATGAATAAAATAATATAACTATGGAAAAGCAAGGTTTTAGGAACTGGGTCTAACTGGTACTTACGCTAAAAAGCTGTTTATCGCTGCCAGAAAATATCAGCCAAAAGTCATAATGACGTCAGGTGTTTTAAAGCTGATTTGCTTAAACTGACCTCTGATTCAATCACATTTAAGCATTATATCAATAGAAAGCGACTTCAATATGGAAGTTGAATAATTCGTTGATTTCAAAATAAGGAATAATTATGAAACGTGTAAGCACAGCAATTGTTCTACTGTTTTCAGCGCTAGTGATGAGCAGCACTAGTTATAGTAAAGATGACACATCCATCCCCGATGGTCCCTATCTCGGTCAAACACCACCCGGCTCAACACCTGAGATGTTTGCGCCCGGTATTGTTAATACGGAGGAATTTATTGAAATTGAGGGCATGTTCGGGGCGGATATGAATACCTTTTATTTCGTCAGGAGTGATGAAAAAGAAGTTTATTCCTTGTATGTCATTGAATATAGAAATAATCAATGGCAGAAGTCTATTGTCGCGACGGCTGTAAGCGAACCATCCATCTCACCCGACGGTAACACCATCTATTTAAAAAATAAATTTATAGAACGCACCAGCGACGGCTGGTCGGAGCTAAAAAGCCTCGGCGCGCCTTTCGAAAATATCGACATTATGCGGCTTTCAGCGTCTTCAAACGGCACTTATTATTTTGATACCTATACCCCAGAATTGGATACCCCTATTCGCTATTCGCGTTTGATAAACGGCAAATACGAACAACCGAAGTCACTGGGCTCGCAGTTTGGCATCGGCAGATACAATGCCCACCCTTATATTGCGCCGGATGAAAGCTTTATTATCTTTGATAGCGTCAGAGAAGATGGACAGGGCAGATCTGACATTTATATCAGTTATCGCGCGGCTGATGGCTCATGGGGCCCTGCCATTAATATGGGTGACAAGATAAATACTGTTCATTCTGAAAAAAACCCAAGTTTGTCACCCGACGGACAATTTCTATTCTTTGATAAGCGGACAAAACGTGGAAACGAAGAGGTAAATATCTACTGGGTGGACGCTCAAATTATTGAGACGCTCAGACCCAAATAGCAAACCATATAACACATATGAACCTTCTCTGGTCAAGTAAACATAACGATTCTTTTTAGCTGCTTTTAAGCAGCTAATTTGTAATGGCAATTCTTAAATCTATTCAACTTCGCTATGTCGGTTAGCCGTTAAAATCGTTTACGACAAACACATATTGAGGGTCTCTTATTGCGATCTCGTCGCTGCCTAAATCAGTCGATACAGCTTATCGTTTAGGGCCACTAGACATTCATCGGTCAACCTTAATCTGGCGCTACTCAAGGGGATGGCTCATTCGTCCAGTTAGTTAAAGGCTCAGCTAAGGTGCAAACGATTTAGTACATTGCCTAAAGAACACGCACCAATGGGGTGTCTAATCAAGGCGAAATAGCTTACTACTTCGACAACACTTATATGTACACCTCGACTCTGTCCAGACTTTTTTAAGGTCTAGACAACTAATTTTTCATTCTTTGATCAACTGGTTAAGCTGCTTACGTATATCCGGCCTGTTTGTAAGGTTCGTCGACCTTTGGCCCTAATGAGAAAAGAGTTAAAAAGACACCCAGCTTCATTTGGTCTCGCTATGGGTCCGTGGTGGATGAAGACAAGCGCTACTGCAAATAAATAAGCGAAAACTTTCAGAAATCAGGCTTTACGGATGAGCGTTTTTAGTTGAAACAGTAGTTATTTGATAATTTTGGCATGGTTAAGCGCTGCCAGAGCAAGACAGTCACCACTTGAAGTTGGGATGATGACAACTCTATCCTAATAAGCGCTCACAATTAGTCAGATTGGGGCGTCGCCTTTTTTGCAGATGTGCGCAGTATTCAGTCATTGCCTGTCGCCTGCCTACGGCACCAAGGAACATTTTGGTAAATCGTGAAGTGAGTTTTAGCCAGTTTTCTGGCTCTATTTGTAATTGAGCGAGAATAGGCTGGGTTTCGTAGATGTGACCTCGCTTGTCTGCACGAACGTATCGGCCTGTAAGTTCAACCAGTTCAATGTAGTATTTAAGCTCAAAGGGTAGCCCTTTGGGCATGTTTTGCCTGGGGTTGCCAGCGAAGCGAAGAAGACTCTCTGGTTGCTTGCCTTGCTGTGCGTGTTCAATACGCTTTTTGATACTGGTGAACTCAGATGCCTCGGGTGTGCTGGCCATTTTGGCTCGTATTGGATTGAGGTCAACATAGGCCATACAGGCTGCCAGAGCGGCTTCATCGAGCAATGCCTGGGATTTAAATCTGCCCTCCCAGAATCGGCCTGTACAGCCGTCTTCTTTATTGGCCCGGCGGGCAATGTTTTCGTTTAGTACGCGCATAAACCAGCTAATACTCGCAAGTCTCTCCCTATACTTCTCGATAATATCATCTAGCATCAAGCGCTCGGACGGATTAAGTTCG
>NZ_PNCI01000045.1 GCF_005887095.1 Pseudoalteromonas rubra
AGTGCTTTATACCAATTTCACTTAATACCTGTTCAATTTGAAGGAGCAAATAGGACGCTAACGGCGTTAAAGATTTCTCATTTAGAACAACTAAATAGCAAAATTTTTGCCTTGTTATCGACCCTATTTTCTCGCCTCAAAATAGAACACTTAATTAAGCAAATTGGTATTAGAGTACTAGGCTAGAAGTGGGGTAGATTACTGCTAAAAGAAACCTGGGATTTGATATGCAATGATGATAGTTATACGCAGATCGCGCGATGTGGTACCTGATAGTTTGGCAGGGGCAATATTCGTAGAAGATTGAATAATATAAATAAAATGGTGGCCCCACCTGGACTTGAACCAGGGACCTACCGATTATGAGTCGGGTGCTCTAACCAACTGAGCTATAGGGCCATTTTCAAATTGTAGTGCTCGATAAATTCATCCATGAAGCAAGGTCCTGTCGGCGTCCTGCCTCCACCTCAACAAGCTGCGAAGCGTTGCTTCGGTCTTGTTTCGCCCAACTGAGCTATAGGGCCATTTTTAGATTGTTTGTGGTAGTCATAAGGATGTCCATGATGACTCTCACTTAGCTCGGTCATCGACGACCTAGCGTTCTTTAATTTCAAGCTGAATTTTTATTAGCTTTGAAAGCCTTAAGGCTTATGTTTATCACTTAAGCTATAGGGCGACTTTTTTGCTGTCTTTTTAGCACAGACCTAAAAAGCGCTGGCAGTATAAAAATTTTTAACAGGCTTGTCACTAGCTAAAGAGGAAAAAGTCACACATATCTGATTCAATTGCTTAATAAAAAGCCAAATTAGTATACTGAGCCTGTTTCCTTATTCGGTTCGCCCGCTTTACATGTGTGAGTTAGATCCAGACATCGTTGTCGGCGGTAAGTGAACTGTCTGCATCTCCAGTGTTAATTACCCCTTTGGGTTCGATAATAAGTACCTGGCACTCTTGCTCGGCATAGGGTTTGTGTTCTGCACCTTTGGGCACAACCAGCATATCGCCTTCGCGAAGATGTGCTGTGCGGTCCCGAAAGGCAATGTGCATCTCGCCTGATAGCACAATGAACACTTCGTCGGTGTCGGGGTGATCATGCCAGACAAACTCTCCCTGCAGTTTTACCAGTTTGAACTGATAGTCATTCATTTCAGCAATGACTTTTGGACTCCAGTATTCAGAAAACAGCGCCAGTTTTTCGGCAAAATTAATAGGGGCGTGTGACATAACATCTCCTTATGGTGACGGACATAAGAGAGGAGCCTTACCCGACTGGATAAGGCTCAGTGATCAGTTGAGTCGTGAAACCACAAAGTAAGGATTCAGATAAGACTCTTTTTGGTTGTACAGCAGCGGGCTGCCGTCCAGCTGAGTGACAGTTGCACCGGCGATTTTCGCCACAGCATGTCCGGCACCGGTGTCCCATTCACTGGTGGGACCCAGTCGCGGATACACATCGGCAGCACTTTCCGCCACCAGGCAGAGCTTCAGCGAACTGCCTTTTGGCACCATGTTCACGTCATCAAATTGTGTCAGATAGTCAGCCAGGTCCGGTGATGGATGTGAGCGTGATCCCACTACCTGGATGGTGCCCTGATTGTCTTTGCGGGTGACTTTCAGCTCAATTCGAGCCTCGCCACATTCTTTGAAAGCGCCAATGCTGTTGGCGGCGAAGTAACTGACGTTCAGTGCGGGCGCATGGACTACCCCCATCACGGGCTCACCGTTTTCAATCAAGGCAATGTTGACCGTGAACTCTCCGTTTTTCTTAATAAACTCTTTGGTGCCGTCGATGGGGTCAACCAGCCAGTAGCGCTGCCAGGTTTGGCGCTCCTGCCAGCTGATCTCGGCGCTTTCCTCACTGAGGATAGGTAAATCCGGGGTAAGCACTTTCAGACCGGCCGTGATCACCTCATTGGCGGCTAAGTCGGCGTCGGTGACCGGGCTTTTATCGTCTTTATATTCAACGTTAAAGTCTTTGGCATAAATGGTGAGGATCTTGTCTCCGGCGCGTCGGGCCAGATTGACTATCTCCTCCAATAAGTCGGTGTCGTTCATGGTTTTTCCTTGGTACTACAGATGAATTATCTCGCGCTGTTGTAGATACGCTACCAGCTGTTGCACCGATTGGTCCAGACTATTTTCCCCGGTATTAATACGGATCTCCGGGTTTTGAGGTGGTTCATAGTCTGAGTCTATGCCGGTAAAGTGCTTGATCTCACCGGCACGGGCTTTTTTATATAACCCTTTTGGATCGCGTTGTTCACACACCTCCAGCGGTGTATCCAGGTAAACCTCAATAAACTCGGCGTCTTCAACCAGGTCGCGAACCATGTCGCGTTCAGCCTGGAAGGGCGAAATAAAGGCGGTCAGTACAATAAGACCGGCATCGACCATGAGTTTGCTCAGTTCACCCACGCGACGAATGTTCTCGACTCTATCTTCGTCGCTGAATCCGAGGTCTTTACACAGACCGTGACGCACGTTGTCGCCATCGAGCAGGTAAGTGTGCGCGCCGAGCTGTTGCAGGGCACTTTCCAGTGCATTGGCCACGGTGCTTTTACCTGAGCCGGAATAGCCGGTAAACCACAAAATAACCGGACGGTGGCCTTTTTGTTCGCTGCGATGTGTTTTATTCACGGCATAGTTATGCCAGACAATATTCGTATCCATAATTCCTATCCACTAAAACGGGAAAACCAAGGGGATCAGCGTCAGCACAGTGATCGAGTAAATAATTGAAAGTGGCAGGCCCACGGTCACATAGTCTTTGATCCGGTAATTGCCTGCACTGTATACCATCAGATTAGTCTGATAGCCAAAAGGGGAAATAAAACTGGCCGATGCGCCAAAAGCGACTGCCATCACAAATGGCAGCGGACTGACACCAAAGCCAATCGCCAGTGCGTAGGCCACGGGGAATGACAATGCGGCAGCAGCATTGTTGGTGATCAATTCAGTGAACACCACCGTCATCACAAAGATAGCAATAAAGGCACCATATGGACCGAAGTCGCCCAACACATAAAACAGTGCATCAGAAATTTGTCCGGCTAAGCCGGTGTCTATCATCAGTTTGGCCAGGCCAATGGCACTGCCCACAATGGCGAGCAGCTCAATGGGAAAACGACGTTTCATTTCACTGACTTTGACGGAGCCAAACAGCACCAGTCCAAGTAATAAAACCATCAGGCCTTTGACTAAAGGCACAACATCGAAGATACCCAGGCCCAGTACGGCAACGAATGCTGCCATCACTTTATTAGACTGTGGCTGCGTTAAATGGGTTTGCAGGTCCAAGCCAGAGATATAAACAAATTCGCGTTTAAGGTCGGGTAGCTGGTAAAAATCTCCGCCAGGGGCGAGGATCAAAGAATCCCCGGCTTGCAGTTTGACCTGTCCCAGGCCACCAGGCAGACGGTCATGACCACGGCGAATGGCAATCACCGCGGCATGAAACTGTTCGCGAAAGCGGATCTCTTTGAGTGTTTTGCCCAAAAACTTGGACGACTGACTGATCACGACTTCGACCAAATGCTCAGCGTCTTTTTCGTGTTTATCATGCACTACCTGTAACCCGTCGAAACGACGTAATAAAGGCACAGACTTGATATCGCCGACAAACAACAGCACATCACCCTGCTGGATTTCCTGTTGCGGGGTCACGGCACAAATGCGGCGCTCGCCGCGAATGATTTCTGCCAGGAATAAATCGCGCAGGTCGCGCAGGCCATTTTCTTCAACCGTACGGCCAATCAGTTTAGAGCCCGCAGTGACTTTCCCTTCCAGATAGAAAGGCACTACTTCCTCTTCTTTACGTCCATGGTCCGGCAAAAACTTCAGTAGCAGAATGATGGTGATCAGGCCCACACTCAGTGCGCCAATGCCAACCAGGGTAAAATCAAAAAAGCCCAGCGGTGCCATACCAGCCTCAATCGCAAAGCCATTGACGATCAGGTTGGTTGAGGTGCCAATTAAGGTCAGTGTACCGCCCAGAATCGCCGTGTACGACAGCGGCAGTAATAACTTGGAAGGCGAGTGGGTTTTACTTTCTTTAATGGTACTGATCAAAGACGCCACCACCGCGGTATTGTTGGTAAAAGACGACAAAAAGGCGGTAGACAAGCCCAGCTTCATGACTGAGCGCGCCAGCGAGCCGTTGGCCAGCGAGCGAGCCAGATATTGCACCAGGGTGGTTTTTTCAATGGCAATGGAGACCAGGATCAGTAAAACCAGGGTGATCAACGACGGGTTCGCGTAATTGACCAGCATGGTTTCAAGGTCGATCAATCCGGCCAGATAGGCGCTGCTGATAGCGCCGACAAATAACCAGGCCGGATTAAGCCGCGTGCCAAAAAGACACGCGACCAGCACGAGCATGATGCCTGTTAAGATGATCTGCTCTAGCAGCATAGATAACTCCCGTTAACAGGCAAAGGCCGTTACTTCAGCTTGCTTAAATCAAGCGCTTGCCAGTGCGGGAAGTGCTTGCGAACCAGGGCATTGAGCTCCAGCTCAAACTCGCTGAACTGCTGCTTTTCACTGACTTGCTCATCCAAAATGGCATCAATCATACCGGCACCTACGGTCAGGTTACTCAGACGGTCGATCAGGATGAAAGCACCGGTTTCGTGGTTATCACGATATACGTCGGCCGCAATGGTTTCTGTCAGTTCCAGCGTAACAATGGCAATCTCGTTTAGTTGCAGGCTGTCGGCTTCGCCGTGCTCCAGCGTATTGACGTCAATGGTGTGGTCAATCTGCTTCACGATGGCAGCCGTACTCTTCGCACCCAACTTGAAGTTATACGTTTTGCCCAGCACCAGAGGGGCTTCGTGCATCCACACCAGCTTGGCCTGGATCAAGTTGGTTGCCTTCGTTGATGAGTCTGCCGGGACAATCACATCACCACGGCTGACATCCACTTCGTCATTCAAGGTGATGGTCAGCGCCTGGCCGGTCTCAGCTTGCTCTAGGTTACCGTCGAATGTGACCAGCTCTTTGATGGTGCTGGTTTTACCCGATGGTAACACCTTAACCGCCTGACCCACACTCAAGGCTCCAGACGTCAGAGTGCCCTGAAAACCACGAAAATCCAGATTCGGTCGTACGACGTACTGCACCGGGAAGCGGGCTTCGAATGCACTGTTTGGCTCCGCAGCCGGAGAATCTTCCAGCAGCGCCATTAGTGGCTGATCGGTGTAATAAGGGGTGTGCTCAGAGCGAGTAACGACGTTGTCACCTTTCAGAGCTGAGATGGGCACGAACTTAATGTCATTGACGTCCAGCTGCTCTGCAAACTTGAGGTAATCGGCTTTGATTTTCTCGAACACGGCTTCATCAAAGTCAACGATGTCCATTTTGTTGATGGCTACAACGAATTGCTTGATCCCCAGCGAGTCACAGATAAAGCTGTGTCGCTTGGTCTGGATCTGCACACCATAGCGGGCATCTACCAGAATAATCGCCAGGTCGCTGGTTGAAGCGCCGGTAACCATGTTACGAGTATACTGCTCGTGTCCTGGAGTGTCCGCGATGATGAACTTACGCTTGGCCGTTGAAAAATAGCGGTATGCCACGTCAATGGTGATACCTTGTTCACGCTCTGCCTGCAAACCGTCAACCAGCAAGGCAAGATCCAGCTCTTCACCGGCATTACCCACTTTTTCGTTATCTTTATGTAACGCTGCCAGTTGATCTTCATAGATCTGGTGGCTGTCGTGCAGCAAGCGGCCGATCAGGGTGGATTTACCATCGTCTACACTGCCGCAGGTCATCATGCGTAACAGGCTTTTATCCTGCTGGCGTGATAAATAGGTTTCAATCCCCAGTTCTTTTACTTCATTTGCGGTAGACATTAGAAATACCCCTCACGTTTTTTCTTCTCCATTGACCCGGATGAGTCATGGTCGATGACCCGGCCTTCACGCTCGGAAGAGGTCGATAACAACATTTCTTCGATGATCCCGGTCAGGGTGTTTGCTTCTGACTCAACTGCACCGGTCAGCGGGTAGCAGCCCAGCGTGCGGAAGCGCACTGACTTCATTTCAGGCACTTCCCCTTCCGCCAGTGGCATCCGTTCGTCGTCAACCATGATTAACGTACCATCGCGCTCAACGACCGGGCGCTTTTCTGCCAGGTAAAGCGGTACTATCTCAATGTTTTCCTGATAGATGTATTGCCAAATATCCAGCTCAGTCCAGTTCGACAGCGGGAATACACGAATACTTTCGCCCGGGTTGACCTGACCGTTGTAGGTATTCCACAGCTCAGGGCGCTGATTTTTCGGATCCCAGCGATGGTGTTTATCTCGGAATGAATACACACGCTCTTTGGCACGCGATTTCTCTTCATCACGGCGGGCACCACCGAATGCGGCGTCAAAGCCGTACTTGTTTAATGCCTGCTTAAGACCCTGGGTTTTCATGATGTCGGTGTGCTTGGCTGAGCCGTGGGTGAATGGACCTACGCCCATTGCTAACCCTTCTGGGTTTTTATGCACAATCAGGTCAAAGTTGTACTCTTTGGCCAGACGATCACGAAACTCAATCATCTCGCGGAATTTCCAGTCCGTGTCTACATGCAGCAGAGGGAAAGGGATCTTTGCCGGGAAAAACGCTTTACGTGCTAAGTGAAGGAGTACCGATGAGTCTTTACCGATGGAGTAAAGCATCACTGGGTTTTCAAACTCAGCAGCGACTTCGCGAATAATCTTTATACTTTCAGCCTCAAGTTGCTGAAGGTGAGTTAAAGCCATTGTCGTCGTCCTACTTAATACTAAAAATAAAGTGGTTCATGTGTCAGGCGATCTTAGCGAGCGGCTGAGCGTAACTTGCAATTTGTTCTGTTTTACCAAACCAGGCCAGCTCCTGGTGCAAAGCGGCTACTTCGCCAATGATCAGCAGTGCTGGAGACTGGATATTGTTGGCTTCGATTTGCGCTGCCAGCTGACCAAGTTCAGTGGTAACAACACGCTGTGATTTGCGGGTACCATTTTCAACGATGGCCACTGGCGTGTGTTCACTGCGGCCATGGGCCAGTAGTTGGGCCTGTATATGCGGAGATTTAATAACCCCCATATAAATGGCCAAAGTCTGGTTGGGCTTGGCCAGCGACTGCCAGTCCAGTTCTTGTCCTTCTTTTTTACAATGTCCCGTCACAAACTGAATAGCCTGAGCGTGGTCACGGTGTGTAAGCGGTATACCTGCATAGGCACTGCACCCCGCAGCAGCGGTAATACCAGGCACTATTTGATAGCGGATGTTGGCCGCAGCGAGTACCTGTACTTCTTCGCCACCTCGGCCATATATAAACGGATCCCCGCCTTTGATACGGCATACCTTTTTACCTTGCTGGGCCAGCTCAACCAACATCTGATTGGTGTCTTCTTGTTTGACACTGTGGTGTCCGGCACGTTTACCGACACAGATAAGGTCGGCATCGCGCCTGACCAGCTCCATGATCTCGTCCGACACCAGGTAGTCGTAAACCACCACATCGGCCTGCTGCATCAGTTGCAGTGCTTTTAGGGTTAACAGCTCTGGATCGCCCGGGCCTGCGCCGACCACATACACTTCACCCTGTGGCTCTGCGGTGTCGTTCAGCATGTCGTGGAGTTGCTGTTGTGCGCCCTGAGTATCTCCGCTTTGTACTTTGCTGACGACATGTGAGTCGAACACTCGCTCCCAAAACTGACGGCGATCAGCAAAATGCTTAAAACGACCTTTGACCTTGTCTCTGAATCCGCCAACCAGTTCAGCCAGTGGACCGATATGTTGTGGGATCAGGGTTTCGAGCTTTTCTCTTAAACGGCGTGCCAATACAGGCGCTGTGCCGGCACTGGAAATCGCAATGGTAATGGGATTGCGGTCAACGATAGACGGGAAAATAAAGCTACACTTTGGCTGGTCATCAACCACATTGACGAAAATATTGCGTGCATCCGCTGCATCACGCACCTGCGCGTTGACGTCATCGTTGTCGGTGGCAGCAATAACCAGCGCCATGCCGTCAACGGCCTCGGCGCTAAAGTAGGCTGTCTTCAGATGCAGTTCGCCTTCTTCGGCTAATTGTTTGAGCTCGTCACAGAATTCAGGGGCCAGGACGGTTACGTCGGCGCGGGCTTTGAGCAGCGCGCGGATCTTTCTCAGTGCAACTTCACCGCCGCCGACGACCAGCACGGGTTTGTTGTCCAACTTGGTAAAGATAGGTAAGTACTGCACGCTGTTGCCCCTTAAACATCGTAAAACTTGATATAAGCCAACTCTGGCTTTTTCTAGAGTGGCAGAATATCCCGCGTACTGGCAGGAAAAAAATAACTTAAACCCAGTTTTTATAACTAAAAGTTATATAAAACCCGAGCAATGGGCTTACCTCATATATATCAAGAGGTTTAGCGTGATTACATGTGCCTGATAACAGTTATAGCTATTGGTTATGAGTTATAATTTCGACAATTTATCCCAAAGCGTATTTGCTGGCACTGAAAAGTGACATAACTTTAGCGCCTGGCGGCTGGCTGAATAAGCGAACGCAGCCAAGCGGACTTGTTCGATAATGATACGGACAAATGTCCTGTGGTCGAATGGGGCAAGCAGCTAACGTTGAGGTCCGACTCATATGATGCAGCCATGTCCGAGGGACAGGGGGCAGTAAAAAGGAAACGAATATGAAAATGCAAGCCGTCGCACGCGAGGTGCTTGGATTAATGGATCTGACGTCGTTAAACGAACAGGATAACGAAGCCAGTATCATTGCGTTGTTAGACAGTATGAGACCAGAATTGGGATTGCCCGCTGCTGTGTGTGTGTATCCGCAATTTGTGGCGTTATGTAAAAGTGAGCTGGCACGCCGAGGCTGGTCGCAGGTGAAGGTCGCTACTGTCACGAATTTTCCCAGCGGTAAGCAGTCACTGCAACAGGTGCTGGCACAAACGAAAGAGGCGTTGCAAGCTGGGGCCGATGAAATTGATCTGGTCATGCCTTATCAACAGCTTCAGGCTGGCGACCCGGATACGCCCTGGCAGTATGTACGCTCAAGCAAGCAACTTTGTGGCGCACAGGCAAAACTTAAAGTGATTATTGAATCTGGGGTGCTGGAAAATGCACAGGAAATCGCTCAGGCCAGTGATGTTGCGATTCTGGCTGGGGCTGACTTTATTAAAACCAGTACCGGTAAAGTGCCTGTGAATGCAACGTTAGAAGCAACAAAAATCATGCTTGAGCGCATCCGTGTTTCGGGCAAGGCTGTTGGCTTTAAAGCCGCCGGCGGTGTCAAAAGTGTTGAGCAAGCAAGTGGTTACTTACAATTAGCCGACCAAATAATGGGTGATGACTGGGTGCGAGCAGAGCACTTCCGGTTTGGTGCATCGAGTTTGCTACAAGATGTTCATCGGCTGCTGGACGACTCAGACTAACGGAGAGTAAGGTGAAGCGTGACCAGGCAGTGATACGTGATAGTGAGCGAGAAAAGCAACAGCTGGAACATGGTGCAGCCAAGTTGTTTATGCGTAGCTATGAGCGGCTCACGCACATGCCAATGCGTCACATCTGGCATAATCAACCAGCGAAACCCGATGTGAGCTGTTATCTGGGTGACTCACAACTCGATATCGAAGTGGCGCATCTTTATGCCAGCGAAACGGAAGCGATGGCCGTACTCGGTCGCCCGTTGTCACTGACCATGCAACGAGAATTGGCTGTGATGGCGCAGGCTCCGAGTGCACAGCGGCTGAACACGGGCCTGGGTCGCTTACTCAAACAAAAAGCGGGGAAACATTATCACTCTCAGCGCGTCTGGCTGTTGATCCGAAATGCCAGCCCAATGTGGCACCGGGCCGACTTTGAAAGAGAATTACCACATTTATCTGTGCCCCAGACACATCCTTTCGAACAAATATGGCTGCTGTGTGATTTCTTCTATGGTGATCCACTGCGCTTGTATTAGTTGGGAAATTTTTGGTTTGTATTGCTGGGTGGAAGCAGAACCAGGCTGAAATTGGCACAAATAGCGCTTTGCGCATCTTTTACTCTTGTTTTCAGTTTGTTCGTCAGTATAATGGGCATCCACTTTGCAGGGGCGTAGTTCCAATTGGTAGAACAGCGGTCTCCAAAACCGATGGTTGCGGGTTCGAGTCCTGCCGCCCCTGCCACTCTTAATAATCAGTCCAAATCTAAAATAATGGGTTTTACCATCACCGCTTATTTGTAAATTTGGATTGAAATGGATTAACCCTGCTCCTATGTAGGGTTGTTGTGTCTGTATTTAAGGTAAAAATAAATTATGAGCACTAATGTTGAAAACCCATCTAGCTCGATGGACACGGTAAAGTGGTTGTTGGCAGTCGTTTTATTGGCTGGCGCAGTTGTTGGTAACTACATGTACGCTGATATCTCAGTGCTAACACGCGCGATTGGTGTGGTAGTTGCGATTGGTGCAGCATTGGGTATTGCTGCGACAACAGAAAAAGGGCGCGCCTTTATCGCTTTCGCCAAAGAGTCTAGAATTGAGGTTCGCAAGGTAGTTTGGCCAACGCGTCAGGAAACAACACACACGACCTTTATCGTAATGGCTGCAACAGTAGTAATGGCACTGATCCTGTGGGGATTGGATGGCATTCTGTTTCGTGCAGTTGGCTATTTAACCGGTTTGGCCTTGTAACAGGTTAGCGTTTTAACTGGATTGGAGATCTGATCCCATGTCGGATGAGAACAAAGAAAAGAAATTACGTTGGTACGTAATTCAGGCGTTTTCAGGTTTTGAAAAGCGCGTCGCTCAAACTATTCTTGAGCACATTAAAATCGAAGGTCTGGAAGACTACTTCGGTGAAGTACTAGTCCCAACTGAAGAAGTTGTGGAAATGCGTGCCGGACAAAAGCGTAAGTCTGAACGTAAATTCTTCCCAGGCTATGTACTGGTTGAGATGGTAATGGATGATGCGTCCTGGCACCTGGTTAACAGTACACCACGCGTGATGGGCTTTGTGGGTGGCACGTCAGATCGCCCTGCACCAATCAGCAAAAAAGAAGCTGACCGTATCCTTAACCGTCTGCAGGAAAATGCAGAAGCACCTAAGCCGGCAACCTTGTTTGAGCCTGGCGAAGTGGTACGTGTTATCGATGGTCCGTTTGCTGACTTTAATGGCGTTGTGGAAGAGGTCGATTATGAGAAGAGTCGTCTGAAAGTATCAGTACTGATCTTCGGTCGTTCTACGCCGGTTGACCTGGAATTTGGACAGGTTGAACAAGATAAGTAATTTTGTTGTTTAATACAGCAAAAGTTATTGCCAAAGGCCGCTGGTTAATCTATAATCAGCGGCCTTTTTGTATGTCATTACGATGACGCACAAAAAGACAGATTTTTTAATTGGGAAGCCGTCTGAGTACGCGTCCTCGCGCGCACAAGGCTAAGACCCACATAACGAGGTATTATCATGGCTAAAAAAGTTGAAGCTTTAATCAAGCTACAAGTTGCTGCTGGTATGGCTAACCCTAGTCCTCCAGTAGGTCCTGCACTAGGTCAACACGGTGTAAACATCATGGAATTCTGTAAGGCGTTCAACGCACGTACAGAGTCTATCGAGAAAGGTGCACCGGTTCCTGTAATCATTTCTGTTTACAACGACCGTTCTTTCACTTTCGACATGAAAACTCCGCCTGCTTCTTACCTTCTTAAGAAAGCAGCTGGTATCAAGTCTGGTTCTGGCCGTCCTAACACTGAGAAAGTGGGTACTGTTACTCGCGCTCAGCTTGAAGAGATCGTTGAGACTAAACGTCCGGATCTTACTGCTGCTGATATGGACGCAGCTGTACGCACGATCGCAGGTTCTGCACGTGCAATGGGCTTGAACGTAGAGGGGTAATTGAGAATGGCTAAATTAACTAAGCGTATGCGTACTATCCGCGAAAAAGTGGATGTTACTAAAGAATACGAAATCAACGAAGCTGTTGCTCTTCTTAAAGAACTGGCTACTGCTAAGTTCGTTGAAAGCGTAGACGTTGCTGTAAACCTGGGTATCGATGCTCGTAAATCTGACCAAAACGTACGTGGTGCAACTGTACTACCTCACGGTACTGGTCGTGAAGTACGCGTAGCCGTATTCACTCAAGGTGCAAACGCTGACGCAGCAAAAGAAGCTGGTGCTGATCTGGTAGGCATGGAAGACCTTGCTGAACAGGTTAAGAAAGGCGAAATGAACTTCGACGTAGTTGTTGCTTCTCCGGATGCAATGCGCGTAGTTGGTCAACTAGGTCAAATCCTAGGTCCACGTGGCCTTATGCCTAACCCTAAGACTGGTACTGTAACGCCTAACGTTGCAGAAGCAGTTAAAAACGCTAAAGCGGGTCAGGTTCGCTACCGTAACGACAAAAACGGCATCATCCACACCACTATCGGTAAGGTTGATTTCGACGCGAACCAGCTTCAGGAAAACCTGGAAGCACTTATCGTTGCGCTTAAGAAGGCTAAGCCTTCACAAGCTAAAGGTACTTACGTGAAGAAAGTAAGCATCTCAACGACTATGGGCGCGGGTGTTGCTGTAGACCAAGCTACTCTAAACACGCAAGTGGCTTAATTTAGAGATAAGCGTTTACATGGCGTAAAAATTAGACTATAATTTTGCGCCATTTCGTTGAGAGTGTAGCTCTCTACGAAGCAAAGAATTCGGGTTGAAGCGCATAATTTCGGCACTTTGCAGACTTTATAGTCTACAATGATCCGATAAATTGCGTTTCCGTCCAAGACCGTAGGTGTAACTTAGTTACTTAATTCCCTACGTAGACGGTGTGAATCCCAGCTAGATTTTCCTAATCTTCTGGTTCTCGCCGTAAAAAGCAGCTCACAGTCGCAAGACGATGAGTAAAGTAGAACTGGGACACGTTCCCATCATAACCAGGAGTAACACCCATGGCTTTAAATCTTCAAGACAAAAAAGCAATTGTTGCTGAAGTCAACGAAGCTGCCAAAGGTGCTCTGTCTGCAGTTGTTGCAGATTCTCGTGGTGTAACAGTAGATGCGATCACTGCACTTCGTAAAGAAGCTCGTGAAGCAGGCGTATGGATGAAAGTTGTCCGTAACACCCTAGCTAAGCGCGCTGTAGAAGGTACTGACTATGAGTGCCTTAACGAATCGCTAGTGGGCCCAAGCCTAATCGCTTTCTCTTCAGAGCATCCAGGTGCTGCAGCTCGTATCTTCGCTGATTTCGCGAAGAAGAACGAGTTGTTCGAACTGAAAGCGGCTGCATTTGAAGGCAATGTTGTTGACGTAGACATGCTAGCTAAGCTGCCTACTTACGACGAAGCTGTTGCACGCCTAATGAGCGCTATGAAAGAAGCGTCAGCTGGTAAATTGTGTAAAACAATTGAAGCTGTACGTGTTCAGAAAGCTGAAGCAGCTGCTTAATAGCACGCTTCTTACTTTCACAAATAAATTTTTAGAACCCCATGGTTCGTGATTAATTAGGAAACTTAAAATGTCTGTAACTAAAGACCAAATCCTTGACGCGATTGCTGAAATGTCAGTAATGGAAGTTGTTGAACTAGTTGAAGCAATGGAAGAAAAATTCGGCGTAACTGCAGCTGCTGCTGTTGTTGCTGCTGGTCCTGCTGAAGCTGCTGAAGAAAAGACTGAGTTCGACGTAATCCTAGCTGGCGCTGGCGGTAACAAAGTTGCTGCTATCAAAGCTGTACGTGGTGCAACTGGTCTTGGCCTTAAAGAAGCAAAAGCTCTTGTTGAGTCTGCTCCTGCGCCAATCAAAGAAGCTGTTTCTAAAGAAGAAGCTGAAGCACTTAAGAAAGATCTTGAAGAAGCTGGTGCTGAAGTTGAGATCAAGTAATCTGGCATTTGCTAGGTTCGCTGCCTGAGCAATCAGGCAAGGGCTGGTGATTATTTAATCACCGGCCCTTTTGCGCTATAGAGCGACGCTTTCCTGTTGCGCAATAAATTCCTATGTTTTTTCTTATTTTTCAATCTGTTAGTAGTATTTTGAAAGTGAGTGACTCATAGGACGACAATTAGATGTTGTTATCATGGCTTAGATGCCAATGAAGTCTGTTCTCCATGAACAGGTTGGGTCAAAGATCAGCAAGCTGAGGAACCCCATGGCTTACTCTTATTCTGAAAAGAAACGTATCCGTAAGGATTTTGGTAAACGTCCACAAGTTTTGGACATACCTTTCCTTTTGCAAACGCAGTTGGAATCGTTCAAAAAGTTCATTACACCGGACGCTGATGGTGATACCGGACTGGAAGCGGCATTCCGTTCTGTGTTCCCGATCAAAAGCTACTCGGGCAATTCTGAGCTTCAATACGTTAGCTATCGTATTGGAGAGCCAGTATTCGATGTAAAAGAATGTCAAATTCGCGGTGTGACTTTTTCTGCTCCACTTCGCGTAAAACTTCGTCTTGTGCTAATGGACAAAGATGCACCAGGCACAGTCAAAGACATTAAAGAGCAAGAAGTTTACATGGGCGAAATCCCGCTCATGACTGACACAGGTACTTTTGTTATCAATGGTACTGAACGTGTTATCGTTTCTCAGCTACACCGTTCACCTGGTGTATTCTTTGATAACGACCGTGGTAAATCACACTCGTCGGGTAAAGTACTATATAACGCACGCGTGATCCCTTACCGTGGTTCGTGGTTAGACTTTGAATTCGATGTAAAAGATAATCTGTTTGTACGTATCGACCGTCGTCGTAAACTGCCTGCGTCAATCATTCTACGTGCGCTTGAGTTCTCAACTGAAGAAATTCTTGGCATGTTCTTCGAAACCACAGCGTTCGAAGTGACAAACGGCAAAGTGATGATGGAATTGGTACCATCTCGACTACGTGGTGAAACCGCTGCTTTTGATATCAAAGATGCAGACGGTGAAGTCCTGGTTGAGCAGGGTCGTCGTATCACAGCCCGTCATATAAAAACAATCGAGAAAAAGGGCATTGACCAGCTAGAAGTACCGCATGAGTACATCATTGGTCGTGTGGTTGCGAGAAACTACATCGATGAATCAACGGGTGAGATCATTGCAGAAGCAAATGCTGAGCTGTCTCTGGAGTTGATGGCCGAGCTTGTGAAAGCGGGTCATACTAAAATTGATACCCTGTACATCAACGATGTAGACAGCGGTGCTTACATGTCGGAAACTGTGCGCATTGATAGCACATCAAACCGTCTTGAAGCACTGGTAGAAATCTACCGTATGATGCGCCCGGGTGAGCCACCAACAAAAGAAGCAGCAGAAGCCTTGTTTGACAACCTGTTCTTCTCTGACGAGCGTTATGACTTGTCAACAGTTGGTCGTATGAAGTTCAACAGCCGTGTTGGTTATGACACTGACACAGGCCCTGGCACGCTGAGCAAAGAAGACATTGTTAGCGTGATGAAGGTGTTGATCGACATCCGTAACGGTAAAGGCGATGTGGACGATATCGACCACTTAGGTAACCGTCGTATCCGTTCTGTAGGTGAAATGGCAGAAAACCAGTTCCGCGTAGGTTTGGTACGTGTAGAGCGTGCTGTACGTGAGCGTCTGAGCTTAGGTGATCTGGATAACGTGATGCCTCAGGACCTGATCAACGCTAAGCCTATCTCTGCTGCCGTTAAAGAATTCTTTGGTTCTTCACAGCTGTCTCAGTTTATGGACCAGAACAACCCGCTGTCAGAAGTAACGCACAAGCGTCGTATTTCTGCACTTGGTCCGGGTGGTCTGACTCGTGAACGTGCTGGCTTCGAGGTTCGAGACGTACACGTTACTCACTACGGTCGCGTTTGTCCTATCGAAACGCCTGAAGGTCCAAACATCGGTCTGATCAACTCATTGTCTACATACGCACGTACTAACGATTATGGTTTCCTTGAAACACCATATCGTAAAGTCGTTGACGGTGTAGTAACAGATGACGTTGATTACCTGTCTGCAATTGAAGAAGGTCAGTTCGTAATCGCACAGGCGAACACTAACCTGACTGAAGAAAACCAGTTTGCAGAAGAGCTGATCCCATGTCGTTATAAAGGTGAATCAACCTTTATGCCAAGCGACAGCATCCAGTATATGGATGTATCTCCACAGCAGGTTATCTCTGTGGCAGCGGCACTTATCCCGTTCCTTGAACACGATGATGCGAACCGTGCATTGATGGGATCGAACATGCAACGTCAGGCTGTACCAACACTGCGCGCAGATAAGCCGCTGGTAGGTACAGGTATCGAGCGTACGCTGGCAAAAGACTCTGGTGTAACCATTGTTGCTAAGCGTGGCGGTGTGGTGAAGTATGCAGATGCAAGCCGTATCGTTGTTAACGTGAACGAAGAAGAGCGCGTACCTGGTGAAGCAGGTATCGACATCTATAACCTGACTAAATACACCCGTTCTAACCAGAACACCTGTATCAACCAAAAACCAACTTGTATGGTTGGTGAGCCGGTTGTACGTGGTGACGTTCTGGCGGATGGTCCTTCGACTGACCTGGGCGACCTGGCTCTTGGTCAAAACCTGCGCGTGGCATTCATGCCGTGGAATGGTTACAACTTCGAGGATTCAATCCTACTGTCAGAGCGCGTTGTTCAGGAAGATCGTCTAACTACGATCCACATCCAGGAACTACAGTGTATTGCGCGTGATACTAAGCTTGGTCCGGAAGAGATCACCGCTGATATCCCGAACGTGGGTGAGTCTGCGCTAGGCAAGCTGGACGAATCAGGTGTTGTATACATCGGTGCTGAAGTGAAAGGCGGCGATATCCTGGTTGGTAAAGTAACGCCGAAAGGTGAGACTCAGTTAACGCCTGAAGAGAAGTTACTGCGTGCTATCTTCGGTGAAAAAGCGTCTGACGTGAAAGACAGCTCACTACGTGTACCTAACTCTGTATCTGGTACGGTTATCGACGTTCAGGTCTTTACCCGTGATGGCGTAGAGAAAGATAAGCGTGCGCTGGAAGTTGAAGACATGCAGCTTCGCGAAGCGAAGAAAGACTTCAACGAAGAATTCCGTATTTTGGAAGGCGGTATCCTGACTCGTGCGCGTGACCTGCTGGTACGTGCTGGTCTGAGCGAAGACAAGATCGCGGATCTAAATGCTGATAAGTTACTGACGCAAAGCCTGGCTGACGAAGAGCAGCAAGCTGAACTAGAGCAACTGGCTGCGCAGTACGACGAGCTGAAAGCTGAATACGATAAGAAATTCGAGAATAAACGTCGCAAGATCACCCAAGGTGATGACCTGGCGCCGGGCGTACTGAAGATCGTTAAGGTTTATCTGGCTGTTAAACGTCGTATCCAACCGGGTGATAAGATGGCGGGTCGTCACGGTAACAAGGGTGTTATCTCTACTATCGTGCCTGTTGAAGACATGCCTTACGACGAAAAAGGTCGTACGGTAGACATCGTTCTGAACCCGCTAGGTGTACCATCGCGGATGAACATCGGTCAGATCCTGGAAACTCACATGGGTCTTGCTGCACGCGGTATCGGTGAGCGCATCGAAGACATGATGAAAGAGCAACGTGAATTACACGAAATGCGCGATTTCATCAAGAAAGCTTACGAAATCGGTGATTGCCGTCAGAAAGTCGATATTGAAAACTTCTCTGATGATGAGATCCGTCGTTTGGCGCACAACCTCAAAGGCGGTCTGCCAATCGCAACACCTGCGTTTGACGGTGCACGCGAAGCTGAAATCAAAGACATGCTAGAGCTGGGTGGTTACCCACGAAGTGGTCAGGTAACGCTATATGATGGTCGTACTGGTGATGCATTTGAGCGTCAGGTAACGGTTGGCTACATGTACATGCTGAAACTGAACCACCTTGTTGATGACAAGATGCACGCACGTTCTACTGGTTCTTACAGCCTGGTTACTCAGCAGCCGCTGGGTGGTAAGGCACAGTTCGGTGGTCAGCGTTTCGGTGAGATGGAGGTATGGGCACTTGAAGCATACGGTGCTGCCTACACGCTACAGGAAATGTTGACAGTTAAGTCGGATGACGTAAACGGTCGTACTAAGATGTATAAGAACATCGTAGACGGCAACCATAAGATGGAGCCGGGCATGCCGGAATCATTCAACGTATTGTTGAAAGAGATCCGCTCGCTGGGTATCAACATCGAATTGGAAGAAAGTTGATCCGCCGGGCCGCCTAAGCGGCCCAGACCGGACTGAAAAGAATGAAGGGGCAAGCCTGGCTTGCCCTCAAGATTAACTCCGACAGGAGAGCTAAGGTGAAAGACTTACTTAAGTTTCTGAAGCAACAAAATAAGACCGAAGAATTCGATGCAATTCGCATTGGTCTTGCTTCGCCGGACATGGTGCGTTCATGGTCCTACGGTGAGGTAAAGAAACCTGAGACAATTAACTACCGTACTTTCAAGCCTGAGCGTGACGGCTTATTCTGTGCCCGTATCTTCGGCCCAGTAAAAGATTATGAGTGTTTGTGTGGTAAGTACAAGCGCTTGAAGCACCGTGGTGTGATCTGTGAAAAGTGTGGCGTTGAAGTTACACTGACTAAAGTACGCCGTGACCGCATGGGTCACATTGAGCTGGCCAGCCCAGTTGCACACATTTGGTTCCTAAAATCATTGCCGTCTCGTATCGGCCTGATGCTGGACATGACGCTTCGTGATATCGAGCGTGTACTTTACTTCGAATCATTCGTAGTAACTGAACCTGGCATGACAACGCTTGAACGTGGTCAGCTATTAGGTGAAGAAGAGTACCTGGATGCACTGGAAGAGCACGGTGACGAGTTCGAAGCTAAGATGGGTGCCGAAGCGGTACTTGATCTGCTACGTGACCTGGATCTGGGTCAGCTGATCGCTGAAATGCGTGAAGAGCTGCCTACTATCAACTCTGAGACCAAGCGTAAGAAGATTACTAAGCGTCTTAAGTTGATGGAAGCGTTCCACCAGTCAGGTAACAACCCTGAATGGATGGTAATGAGCGTACTACCTGTACTGCCACCTGATCTACGTCCGCTGGTACCACTTGATGGTGGTCGTTTTGCGACGTCTGATCTGAACGACTTATATCGTCGTGTTATCAACCGTAACAACCGTCTTAAGCGTCTACTTGACCTGGCGGCGCCAGACATCATCGTACGCAACGAAAAGCGTATGTTGCAAGAAGCGGTAGATGCACTACTCGATAACGGTCGTCGTGGCCGTGCGATCACAGGTTCTAACAAGCGTCCTCTGAAGTCGCTTGCAGACATGATCAAAGGTAAGCAAGGTCGTTTCCGTCAAAACCTACTAGGTAAGCGTGTAGACTACTCAGGCCGTTCTGTAATCACAGTAGGTCCAACACTGAAATTACACCAGTGTGGTCTGCCTAAGAAGATGGCACTTGAGCTATTCAAGCCATTTATCTACGGCAAACTAGAGCGTCGCGGCATGGCGACTACCATCAAAGCTGCGAAGAAGATGGTTGAGCGCGAAGTACCAGAGGTTTGGGACGTACTAGACGAAGTTATCCGTGAGCACCCGGTTCTGCTGAACCGTGCACCGACACTTCACAGACTAGGTATCCAGGCGTTTGAACCGGTTCTGATCGAAGGTAAAGCAATCCACCTGCACCCACTAGTGTGTGCGGCGTATAACGCTGACTTCGATGGTGACCAAATGGCGGTACACGTACCGTTGACACTGGAAGCACAGCTTGAAGCACGTGCCCTGATGATGTCGACCAACAACATCCTGTCTCCTGCGAACGGTGAGCCAATCATCGTACCTTCACAGGACGTTGTATTGGGTCTGTACTATATGACTCGCGACCGCATCAACGCAAAAGGTGAAGGCATTGCTTTCAAAGATGCGAAAGAAGCTGAAAAAGCTTACCGTACTGGCGCTGCTGAACTACATGCACGCGTGAAAGTACGTATCGCAGAAGTCCACATTGATGGCGAAACAGGTGAGCGTAAAGACGTAACTGAAGTGGTTGAAACCACAGTTGGTCGTGCCATCCTGTCTTTGATCATGCCAACTGGCCTGCCGTTTGAGTTGATCAACCGCACGCTGGGCAAAAAGCAGATATCTGGTTTGTTAAACGAGTGTTATCGTCGTCTGGGTCTGAAAGATACCGTTATCTTTGCTGACCAGGTGATGTACACCGGTTTCCACTACGCGATGAAGTCGGGTGTTTCTATCGGTATCAACGATATGGAAATTCCACCTACGAAAGTTGGTATCATCGAAGCGGCAGAAGCCGAAGTTACAGAAATCAACCAGCAATTCCAGTCTGGTCTTGTAACTGCGGGTGAGAAATACAACAAAGTTATCGATATCTGGTCACGTGTTAATGAAAACTTGTCACGTGAGATGATGGCGAACTTGTCGAAAGACACGGTTGTGAATGCAAAAGGTGAGGAAGAAGAGCAAGACTCTTTCAACTCAGTATTCATGATGGCCGACTCGGGCGCACGTGGTAGTGCCGCTCAGATCCGTCAGCTAGCCGGTATGCGTGGTCTGATGGCACGTCCGGATGGTTCAATCATCGAAACACCTATCACCGCGAACTTCCGTGAAGGTCTGAACGTACTACAGTACTTCATCTCGACGCACGGTGCGCGTAAAGGTCTAGCCGATACGGCACTTAAGACAGCGAACTCGGGTTATCTGACTCGTCGTCTGGTAGACGTGGCACAAGACTTGGTCATCAACGAAACTGATTGTGGTACTCTTGAAGGTACTGTGATGAAGCCGCTGATTGAAGGTGGTGACGTTGTAGAGCCACTACGCGAGCGTGTATTGGGTCGTGTTGTAGCAGAAGACGTGGTTATCCCTGGCACTGAAGAAGTGCTGGTTGAGCGTAACGTAATGCTTGATGAAAAACTGTGTGACCTGTTAGAAGAGCACTCAGTGGACGAAGTAAAAGTACGCTCGGTTATCACCTGTGAAAACGACTTTGGTGTATGTGCTAAGTGTTACGGTCGTGACCTTGCGCGTGGCCATATCATCAATGCTGGTGAGTCTGTGGGTGTTATCGCGGCACAATCAATCGGTGAGCCGGGTACCCAGCTGACGATGCGTACCTTCCACATCGGTGGTGCGGCATCTCGAGCGTCTGCAGAGAACAGCGTTCAGGTGAAGAACAACGGTAGCATGAAGCTGCACAATGCGAAGTTCGTAATCAATACCGACGGTAAGATAGTGATCACCTCACGTTCAACCGAAATTACGGTTATTGACGAGCAGGGCCGTGAGAAAGAGCGCTATAAAGTGCCTTACGGTGCCGTATTGTCAGTGAATGACGGTGCTGAAGTAAAAGGTAACGACATTGTCGCGACCTGGGATCCGCACAGTCACCCAATCATCATCGAGCACGAGTCTAAAGTATCGTTCAGCGACATCGACGATTCTAACACAGAAGCACAGACAGACGAACTGACTGGTCTGACGCGTGTGGTTGTTAAAGATCTTGCTAAGGTGAATGCGAAAGAGCCTAAGCTTATCATTGAAAATGAAGAGCGTGGCCTGCAAGAAATTCGCCTGCCTTCGTTCACTACCATCGAAATCACAGATGGTGCTACGGCTCAGCCGGGTGACGTACTGGCACGTATTCCTCAGGAAGGTTCGAAGACACGTGATATCACGGGTGGTCTACCTCGAGTTGCTGACTTGTTCGAAGCGCGTAAGCCAAAAGATCCAGCAATCCTGGCAGAAATCACAGGTACCGTTAGCTTTGGTAAAGAAACCAAAGGTAAGAAGCGCCTGGTGATCACGCCGGAAGAGGGTGATGCATACGAAGAAATGATCCCGAAATGGCGTCAGCTGAACGTGTTCGAGGGTGAGCAGGTATCCAAAGGTGAAGTTATCGCCGATGGCCCTGAGTCTCCGCACGACATCTTACGTCTGCGTGGTGTGACTGACGTGTCTAACTACATCGTAAACGAAGTACAAGAAGTATATCGTCTACAGGGTGTAAAGATTAACGATAAGCACATCGAAACCATCATTCGCCAGATGCTACGTAAATGTATCATCATCGATGGTGGTGACAGTGAGTTCCTGGCGGGCGAGCAAGCCGAAGTGGCACGCGTTAACATCGCAAACCGCGAGCTAGAGAAACAAGGTAAGATCCCAGCTAAGTTCGAAATTCAGCTGATGGGTATTACTAAAGCCTCACTGGCAACAGAATCTTTCATCTCTGCAGCCTCGTTCCAGGAAACAACTCGTGTCCTGACTGAAGCCGCAGTAAATGGTAAGAGTGATGAGCTACGTGGTCTGAAAGAAAACGTTATCGTGGGTCGTCTGATCCCAGCGGGTACCGGTTTCTCTTACCACCTAGATCGCATCAACCGTCGTAAGCAAAATGAAGCTGCAGTTGAAGAGCAGACAGTAAGTGCTGAAGAAGCATCTCAGGCACTGACTGACGCACTAAACGCAGACTTGCTTGGCGGCCAAGACTAAAATTGACGAAAAACACGTCAATTACAATAAAAAGGCAGCTTTAACGCTGCCTTTTTAGTTGTTTTGGTTGACAGGTTAAACTTTGCTCATTAAAATTCCGCCACCCATTTATTCGTTCGAATAACCGAACGCTTAAAATGGCGAAATTTGATTTTTTCAGTAGTAATTTTTATTAATTCAGGAGCTATTTAATGGCAACTATTAACCAGCTAGTACGTAAGCCACGTCGCAGCAAGGTTACTAAGAGCAACTCAGCTGCTCTTAAAGCTTGTCCTCAAAAGCGTGGTGTATGTACTCGTGTATATACAACTACACCTAAGAAGCCAAACTCTGCACTACGTAAAGTAGCGCGTGTTCGTCTAACGAACGGCTTCGAAGTAACATCTTACATTGGTGGTGAAGGCCACAACTTGCAAGAGCACAGTGTTATCCTAATCCGTGGTGGTCGTGTTAAAGACTTACCAGGTGTGCGTTTCCACACAGTACGTGGCGCGCTTGACTGTGCTGGCGTAAATGACCGTAAACAAGGTCGTTCTAAGTACGGTGCAAAACGTCCTAAGGGCTAATGGTTCTCCGTTAGTAAGGCCAAGCACTTAAGTTTTAATTTATATATTTTGTTTTGGGAATTCGTCGTAGTAAGACGAACCTGAAGATACCGGAGAGAGAAAATGCCTAGAAGACGCGTAATAGGTCAACGTAAAATTCTTCCAGATCCGAAGTTCGGATCAGAGCTTCTTGCTAAATTCGTTAACGTAGTAATGCTAGACGGCAAGAAGTCTACTGCTGAAAAAATCGTATATGGTGCGCTAGACGTGGCTGCTGAAAAATCAGGCAAGTCGCACCTAGAAATCTTTGAGTCTGCACTTGATAACGTACGTCCACAGGTTGAGGTTAAATCTCGCCGTGTTGGTGGTTCTACGTACCAGGTACCAGTTGAAGTACGTCCAGTTCGTCGCAACGCACTAGGTATGCGTTGGTTGGTTGAAGCTGCACGTAAGCGTGGCGAGAAATCAATGGGCCTTCGTCTGGCTCAAGAGATGCTTGACGCTGCTGACAACAAAGGCACTGCGGTTAAGAAACGTGAAGACGTTCACCGTATGGCTGAAGCGAACAAAGCATTCGCTCACTACCGTTGGTAATCTGCCCGAGACCTTTAAGAGGATAATATGGCACGTACAACTCCTATTGAGCGCTACCGTAATATCGGGATCTGTGCTCACGTAGATGCGGGGAAAACCACCACTACGGAACGTGTACTTTATTACACGGGCCTGTCTCACAAAATTGGTGAGGTACATGACGGTGCCGCAACTATGGACTGGATGGAGCAGGAGCAGGAGCGTGGTATTACCATTACTTCTGCTGCGACCACGTGTTTCTGGAAAGGGATGGATGCTCAGTTTGATGAGCATCGTATAAACATCATCGATACTCCCGGACACGTAGACTTCACCATCGAAGTAGAACGTTCATTACGTGTACTAGATGGGGCTGTAGTCGTATTATGTGCTTCATCAGGTGTACAACCACAAACGGAAACCGTTTGGCGTCAGGCGAACAAGTACGAAGTACCTCGCATGATTTTCGTCAATAAAATGGACCGTACCGGCGCAGATTTCCTCGCCGTTGTGGATCAGGTGAAAAAGCGTCTTGGCGCTACGCCTGTGCCAATTCAGCTACCAATTGGTGCTGAAGATGAATTTAAAGGTGTTATTGATCTCATCAAGATGAAAGCCATCAACTGGAATGCTGAAGACCAGGGGATGACTTTCAACTACGAAGAGATCCCGGCAGAACTTCAGGAGCTGGCAGAGGAGTGGCGCGCAGAGCTACTCGAATCTGCCGCAGAAGCTTCTGAAGAGCTAATGGACAAATATCTTGAAGAAGGTGAACTGAACGAGGCCGAAATTAAGGCCGCGATCCGTCAGCGTACATTGAACAATGAAATTGTGCCAATGACCTGTGGTAGTGCGTTCAAAAACAAAGGCGTTCAGGCTGTGCTTGATGCCGTTGTTGAATACATGCCATCTCCAACTGAGGTTAAAGAGATCCAGGGTATCCTGGAAGATGAAAGCGAAGCAACGCGTCCTGCGGACGACAGCGCACCGTTTTCTGCTCTGGCGTTTAAGATCGCCACCGATCCCTTTGTTGGTACGCTTACCTTCTTCCGAGTTTATTCCGGCACAGTAGGTCAGGGTGACTCGGTTTATAACCCAGTTAAAGGCAAAAAAGAGCGCTTTGGACGTATCGTTCAGATGCACTCTAACTCGCGTGAAGAGATCAAAGAAGTTCGCGCCGGGGACATTGCTGCTGCAATTGGTCTCAAAGACGTTACCACAGGTGACACGCTTTGTGCCCATGATGCTGTTATCACGTTAGAGCGTATGGAATTCCCAGAGCCTGTGATTTCAGTGGCAGTAGAGCCTAAGACCGTTGCTGACCAAGAAAAAATGGGTATCGCGCTGGGTAAACTGGCGGCTGAAGACCCGTCTTTCAGAGTTGAAACCGACGAAGAATCAGGCCAAACCATTATTTCAGGTATGGGTGAACTCCACCTGGATATCATCGTAGATCGCATGAAACGTGAATTCAGTGTTGAATGTAACGTAGGTAAGCCACAAGTTGCTTATCGTGAAACGATCCGCGGTTCGGTTGAAGCCGAAGGTAAATTCGTACGTCAGTCAGGCGGACGCGGCCAGTATGGTCACGTTTGGTTGAAGCTCGAGCCTATGGATGTTGCTGATGAAGACGCGCCAATTTACGAATTCGTAAACGAAATCGTAGGTGGTACGGTTCCTAAGGAATACATTCCTGCGGTTGACAAAGGCATCCAGGAGCAGATGAAGCAAGGTGTTCTTGCGGGTTATCCTATGCTGGGTGTGAAAGCTACCTTGTTTGACGGCTCGTTCCACGATGTCGACTCAAATGAGATGGCGTTTAAGATTGCCGGCGCAATGGGCTTCAAGAAAGGCGCGCTAGATGCGCAGCCTGTGATTCTTGAGCCTGTTATGAAGGTAGAAGTCACCACCCCTGAAGCAAACATGGGTGATGTCGTTGGCGACCTCAACCGTCGTCGAGGCATAATCGAAGGTATGGAAGACTCATTTGGGGGTCTGAAGCAAGTTAATGCTCAGGTGCCGCTGTCTGAAATGTTTGGTTATGCAACCGATCTTCGTTCTGCAACACAAGGTCGAGCTTCGTACTCAATGGAATTTTCCAAGTACGCAGAAGCGGCGAAAAACGTTGCTGACGCAATTATTGCAGCTCGCGCTGTTAAGTAATTTTAGTTCGGTCCGGTCTTAGGGCTGGACTTTAATTTCTTTATAGGAATTTTGAAAATGGCAAAAGAAAAGTTTGAA
>NZ_PNCI01000046.1 GCF_005887095.1 Pseudoalteromonas rubra
ATGAGAAATCTTTAACGCCGTGAGCGTCCTATTTGCTCCTTCAAATTGAACAGGTATTAAGTGAAATTGGTATAACTCACATACGAGGAACACACTATGCGCATTATTTTGCTAGGCGCGCCGGGTGCAGGTAAAGGCACTCAAGCTCAATTTCTAATGGAAAAGTACGGTATTCCACAAATTTCAACGGGCGACATGCTACGTGCTGCTATCAGCGAAGGCACGCCACTGGGTCTGGAAGCCAAAAAAGTGATGGATGCAGGACAGCTTGTATCTGATGACATCATCATTGGTCTGGTAAAAGAGCGCGTTGCAAAAGAAGACTGTGCGAATGGTTTCCTGTTAGACGGTTTCCCGCGTACTATCCCTCAGGCAGATGCAATGAAAGAAAACGGCATTGCCGTTGATCACGTTATCGAGTTCGACGTTGCTGACGAAATCATCGTTGAGCGTATGAGCGGTCGTCGCGTACACCCGGCTTCTGGCCGTGTTTATCACGTTGTGTACAACCCGCCTAAAGTAGAAGGTAAAGACGACCAGACTGGTGAAGACTTGATCATTCGTGCCGATGATACGGAAGAAACAGTACGCAAGCGCCTTGGCATTTACCACGACCAGACTAAACCTCTGGTAAGCTACTATCAGTCAGAAGCGGATGCAGGCAATACTCAGTACCACAAACTGGATGGTACTCAGGCTGTTGAAGCGGTAAGCCAGCAACTAGCTGAGCTGTTGGGCTAATTTACTGCCCACATAAACAGAAAAAGCCAGCTTAGATGCTGGCTTTTTTGTGTTTGAGCATACCAATTTGCTTAATTAAGAGCTCTATTTTTAGGCGAGAAAATAGGGTCGATAACGAGGCAAAAATTTTGCTATTTAGTTGCTCTAAATGAAAAATTTTTAACACAGTTAGCGTTCTATTTGCTCCTTCAAATTGAGCATGTATTAAGTGAAATTGGTATTATTAGGCTTTTGCGACAATAATTGCTCTAAGCGGAGCGGGGTAGCCCTCAATCGTCTTACTGGGATCGTTCGGATCCAAAAAGTCGGCCAGAGATTCGGTCTGCATCCATTCGGTGCGTCTTTGTTCATCCAAAGAAGTGATGTCTTTATCTACCACCTTGATGTCTTTAAAGCCCACGCGTTGTAGCCACAGCGCTAGCGCGTCACAGCTCGGAATAAACCAGACGTTACGCATTTTGGCATAGCGATCTGTCGGTACAAGCACCGTGTTTACATCACCTTCAATAACCAGAGTTTCGAGCACTAACTCACCGCCCGGGCGTAACTGCGCTTTTAGCTGAGCCAGGAAGTCGATGGGGGAGCGACGGTGATACAGCACCCCCATAGAGAAAACGGTATCAAAGGCTTTCAAATCCGGGAGTTGCTCCACACCCAGAGGTAACAGATGGACATTCGGATCCGGATTAAAGTGCTTGATGGCCTGAAACTGACTCAGGAATAGGTCAGAGGGATCGATCCCCACGACAAACTCAGCCCCCGCACCGCGCATGCGCCACAGGTGATAGCCAGAACCACAGCCGATGTCGAGCACGCTGCAACCATGTAAATCGCTGATATGTGGTAACAAACGATCCCATTTCCAGTCGCTGCGCCATTCGGTGTCAATGTCGATACCATGAATATGGAACGGGCCTTTGCGCCAGGGCATCATGCGTTTAAACAGATGTGTCAGTTGCTTCTGATGTCCCTCAGAAAGTGGCTCCTGACGGGTAAAGGACACTTTGTTCTCAATGTCGACTTGATCGGCTGGCAGATCAGGGAGGTTTTTGAGTACCTTTTCCCATTGTGACCAGTCACCGTGCTGGGCTTCTTTTTGCCAGTGAGACAGTTGTGCCGGCAGTGTTTCCAGCCAATGACTGAGGGGGCTTTTCGCAATAGCGGCATAAAAATCGGTAAACCAGGAATTCATAGTCTTTCTCTTATTTAATCGCTACCAGGGAGCAGAAGTTAAAGCACTGATACCACACCTGGGTATGGGCAAATCCTATCTGCTCCAGGCGGTTTTTATGGGTGCTGAGGCTGTCGGTGCGCATTACGTTTTCAATGGCAGTGCGCTTTTGGCTGATCTCCAGCTCTGAATAGCCATTGTGTCGTTTGAAATCGTGGTGCAGGTCAATCAACAAATTATCTTTGATGTCGTTTTCACCTTTGATCTTCTCCGAAAGCAGCAATACGCCGCCGGGTTTCAGCCCCTGGTAAATTTTTTCAAGCACAGCGGCTCTTTGTGCCTGGGGGATAAACTGCAAAGTAAAGTTCATGGCAACGACGCTGGCGTTGCTTATCTCTAACTCGTTAATGTCGCCCAGTTGTACGTCTACCGGTACGTCTGATTTGAAGCCTTTCAGATGCATCTGGCAGCGCTCGACCATAGGCTGGGAGTTGTCTACGGCAATAATGCGGCAATTTTCTTTGTCGATATTACGGCGCATACTAAGGGTGACCGCCCCCAGTGAACAGCCCAGATCATACAGGTTTGAATTGCTCTGCGCGTATTGCCCGGCCAGTTTACCCATGGTACTGACTATGGTGGCATAACCCGGCACCGAGCGCTGGATCATGTCCGGAAATACTTCTACAACGTTTGCGTCGAAGGTGAAGTCTCTGACTTCTTGCTCTGTGGCATATATACTGTCTTTGCCCGTCACACTGCTAGTCCAATTTGTCTTACAAAAAAATAATCATGCTATTTTAGCATTTTATACTAGATAGTCAGTGATAAATTGAGTAGCTTGGCTAGTATTAACAATAAGAAGTAAGTTAGAGAACCAACATGGCGAAAAATAAAGTGATCAGCACAGAAGATATCCTATCCACATTATGTCACTCGGTGACTGAGGTTTTATCCTCGGCCAGTGGCAATCAGATTGCCTACTCGGCAATGGTACAGAAGATCACCCGTACCTGTATGCGTCCAGACATTGGTTGTTTTGTTCTGTTTGACGGTGGTTTTACCGGTCTGGTTGTCACCAACTTCACCGCACAGGCTGCAATGGAAGTTTATCAGGACTATATGCGTTCTATGGGCATGCCGGAAAACGAAATCGCGCAAAGCCACTTGTCGGATGACGTATCCAATGTGATGGGTGAGCTGATGAACCAAATCGTTGGTGATTTCACCAGCAAAGTGCGTGAGCAGCTTCAAACCTCTATCACGCAGAACCAGCCCAAAATGATGGCCATTAACAAACAGGTTCAGATCTCGGTGGATACGACAATGGACAGACCACAGGCGCGCCGTGTCACCTTTACCACTCAGGGTCAGAACATTTTCTATCTTGAACTGGCAATGGATAAAACCGAGTTTATCAAGCTGCACGATTACGACATCACCGAAGCCGTGGACCCGGATGACATCATTGCCAGCCAGAGAACCAAAAAAGCTGAGTCTGCAAAAAAAGCAGAGACATCAGCGGAAGACGTTGCAGATGACGACTTTATGGCTGACCTTGGGTTATAACGACTAATCTTACCTTTAACGCAGTGTAGCCAGGCTTACTAAAGGCTGGCTATGCTGCCTCGTACTCAGCTTTTTGAGCTCTGGTTTATTCTGGTTTAAGCAAGTTGTGGTACGTAAGGCAGCAACAGCGCGTGTGCTTTTTCAAACTCATACCGAGCAATCAAATCATTAAGTTCATCCAACACTGCTTCAGGCAAATGCGCGTCAGTATGCATTGATGCGATAAGCTCAGTGGCAGTTGCGTCATAGTCCTGCAGCGCTTTCGCAAGAGTTATCAGGATTTCGTCAGACTGCTCAGACGGTGCATCAGAGCTCTTATCTGAATGGCACTTTTCTGCCTCTGCTGTGTATAAGTTTACATAATTCGACACCTGCTCATGGCAGTGCCTGATGTACTCCAGCAAATTATCAATCTGTGTTCCGTCTAAGCTATTGTCCTGAAGTTGAGACTCAAGTACAGCACATTGGCTCGTCAGGTGTGTCATAGATAAGTTCGCACTTGCGCCTTTCAGGGCATGGAGTATGTGCTCTGCAAGCTCTGTGTTACCTATGGTGATGGCCTGTTTAAGGTTGATGAGCTCCTCTATCTGTTGCTTAACAAATTTTTCAAGCAGCGAAAAGTACACGGCCCGGTTGCCAGCAGCCCGGTTGATACCAGCCTCGATATCAATCCCCTCAAGTGTGAAAGTCTTGGCCTCTACACTTGGTGCTTCCAGCTCGTCAGACTCAAGTGGCACTGCTTTTTGAACACCTTCTTCGGCCTCACATTGTTTAGCATGAGCCAGTATGGTTTCAACCATGTTTTCAACATCGATAGGTTTGGCTATGTGGCCATTCATACCGGCACTCAGACAAGTCTGTATATCAGCCTGCATGGCATTGGCCGTCATCGCGAGTATAGGTGGTTGGCTGAGTTCGGATTTTTTGCGAATTGCACGGGTTGCCTTAAGCCCATCCATAACCGGCATCTGCATGTCCATCAGCACCAAATCAAATGCAGTTTTTTGTACGGCCTCAAGTGCTTCCTGACCATTGTTGGCAACAGCCACATCGGCGCCATGAAACGTCAAAATTTCAAAAGCAATCTCCTGATTAACGGGTTGATCTTCGGCTACCAGGATAGTCAGTCCGGACAATCTGGAGTCTTTGGTGGCACTGGAGGCAGTAACTTGCTGCGGCTGCGGTGCCAGACAGGCTTGCAGGCAATCGAACACGCTTGATGGGTTGATAGGCTTCAGTAAAATACTGGAGATCATATGCTTTTGATCGTCTTTCAGTCCAAGCTCACGGCCATAGGCGGTGACCAGGACATATTGTCTTGAAGAAGAAAGACGATGTAATTCCATAATGGTATCAATGCCGTCTTTTTGTGGCATATGCCAGTCAACAAAGGCAATATCAAAATGGGGTTGCTGATTTTGTACGTATTCAATACAGGCATCACCGGATGAGAACAGCTTAGAGGCGATGCCAAACTTTTTCAGCATGGCGGCCATGACTTCTCTTGCCAGCGCATTGTCGTCCACAATTAACGCTATTTTGTCTTTAAAATGTTCAGAGGGCTGGCTAACCAGACGGGTAGTGGTGGCAAAAGGCAGAGGTAGCGAAAAATAAAAGGTTGAGCCTTTGCCTGGCTCGCTTTCTACAAAAATTTCGCCGCCCATCAGTTTCACCAGGTGTTGCGAAATAGTCAGACCCAGGCCGGTGCCACCGTATTTACGCGTAATAGAGGTGTCAGCTTGTGAAAACGACTGAAAGAGTTTGGTTTGTTGTTCGCTGCTCAGCCCAATTCCCGTATCAATGACACAAAAGAGTAATTTGGCACTTTGCTCGTCTTCACTTTGATAGCTGATTTCGATGGTCACTTGCCCTTGCTCTGTGAACTTAACGGCATTACCTGCAAGGTTGATCAATACCTGGCCGATCCTCAGTGGATCGCCAATATAATCATTCGCTACATCCGGGTGGACATCAAATATCAGCTCGAGCTGTTTTTCTTCGGCTTTGAGGCCGACGATTGTCGCTACGTTATCCAGCACTTTATCAAGGTGGAAGTGGGTGGACTCAATTTCAACTTTGCCTGCTTCGATCTTAGAGAAGTCGAGAATATCGTTCAGCAGTTTTAGAAGCTGTTTGGCGGCGTTGTCTATCTTTTCAACATAATTACGTTGTTTTGTCGTGAGCTGCGTATTCAGTGCAAGGTGAGCCATGCCAATGATGGCATTCATGGGAGAGCGAATTTCGTGACTCATGTTAGCGAGAAATTCGCTTTTAACTTTGGCGTTTTTGTCGGCCAGCTCTTTGGCTGCAAGCATATTACGCTCGAGCTCGTTTCGCTCTGTCATGTCTAAAAAGGTCCCAACCACACCACCAACTTCCTTATAACCGTCAAAGAAAGGGGCCTCATGTACTATTAACTCTCTGGATTCCTGTTGGCCATTCTTCAGAGTTAACTCGAACTGATGCTGTGTTTGCTGCTCTATGGTGTAATTAGATTTTTGCTCCAGATAGCCTGTTGTATAGACATCAAATACGTCCTGGATCCGCATGCCGGTCACCTCGGCCTCAAACAGGTCCAGAAAATCAAGAAAAGCCCGGTTTACGCCCAAAAAGGTGCCCCGGGTATCTCGGTAGTAAGTCGGGTTGGGAATGGCATTCAGGATATGCAATGTCATCTCCAGGTGCTGAGACAGGGCAGTTTCTGCAGCGAGCTGCTGCTGCGCGTTTTCACATAACTGAATCTGAATCGCAAGATCTTCACATAATTGCTGAACACTGCTCTGTTGCTCGCTGTCGAACTTATCGATACTGGCAATATATAGCGCGCCTTTCAGTTGATTATTAACAATCAAAGGGTACAAAGCAGCACTTTTAATAGAAATGGCGACGGCACCTGTTTTTAGGTCAAAAGCGCCATCGCCGGAGACTAGGCTTTGCCGGGTCAGAGTCCGACACAGCTGAGTGAACTGAATACTCAGGTTATCCAGACAGGGGGGGCAGCCTATAGTCTGTAAAGGGGTTAGTACTTTGTCGCTGGTATCACAAATTGCCACACTGGGGGCTGCGTAGTAAGTCGCAAAAAATTCCAGTGCGAAGCGTCGCAGTTCATCCGGGTCGCGGCTGTGGCGGATCCCCTGATTAAACATTTCGCGCAGTTTGGCGATTTCCACTCGGTTGTGAAGCTTGTCGTAGATCTGACCCACCACATTGGCCAGGCTACTTAGCTCTTCTCCTAATTGTTCTGGCAAGCGCAGCTGAGCATTGCCGCTCTGGTTAGCGTCGTGCAGTGACTGGTATAACCGTTTAAGTGGATCGAAAAGGCGGAAATTACACCACCAAGCACCCAGCAAAGTAGCCAGTCCAATCAATACAACTCCCCATATCGCAAGTTGATTCAGGCGCATGTACTGCCTGTCTTTTTCTTTATATAGTTGTGCACTTTGCTGGGAGAATATTGAATTCAACTGGTCGATTTGTGTCGTGATATGCTGCAAGGTGCTGTGATAGTTTGCCAGATTAAAAGGGGCCGCAGAAGCGCTTGGTTGAGGCTGTGCCAGCTCAGCAAAGGTTTGCGTATAAAGTTGCCTGAGCTCACCATACAATGCGGTAAGTTGTGTTGCTGAGGATTCTATTGGCAAGCTGGCCAGGGTGTGGACCAGTTCAACCGGTTTTTGCGTTTCCTCTTGTGTCGATTGCGTGCCTGACTGTGCACCCCGTGCGAATGTCAATGCCGACTCACTATAATCACGCAGCGATTCAAGCTGGTTTGGCTGTGGATTGCTCAAGTACAGAGTAAGCTGTACAGCGTGATGCCGTGCTTGTTCCTTAAGCTCATAAGAGACATTAGCTAACGTGTTTAGGTTATCTAACTTTTTGTTGGTCGGTTCGAGTTTGGTATAACTTAAAAAGAGTAGTAACGCAGAAATAACTAATATCGACAGTATCACTGCAAAGACAATATTCACTCTCAATTTTACACCCATATACACGCCACACTGTTGAGTTTACTAACATAGTAACCATAGTCGCGCGCGGTCATTTCTCAAGCTATGCTTACTGAAAGTGCAAAAAGTAACTTATGAGGATAAAAGGAATGGCAGACATTTTGGTGGTTGATGATGTTGCAGAAAACCTGCATATGCTTCAACTGATCCTGCGTCAGCAAGGACATACGGTACTTGCCGCGATCAATGCAGAGGTCGCGCTGAATATTATTCATCGCAAACCGCCTGAGCTGGTGATCACCGATATCAAAATGCCAGGAACATCCGGGATCGAACTGTGTAAGTTGCTGAAGGCAGAAAAGCATACCAGCCATATTCCGGTGATTTTTGTCAGTGCACACAGCGACACAGACTGGATAGTCGAAGCGCTTCATGCCGGCGGTAATGACTATATCACCAAGCCTTTTATTCCTGCAGAGATATTAGCCAGAGTGGATACACAGATTAAGCTGCTTGATGCACAAAAGAGTGCGGTAAAACAGCAGCTTTCTCAGGTAATGAACGAAATGGTGATTGGCGTAGCGCACGAAATCAATACGCCATTAGGCACGGCTATAACAGCGGTTAGCCATTGTTCAGACACCATTTATAAGCTGGTAAGTAGTTTGAAAGAGGGCGAGGTAAGCCTTGATGAGATTACGGATAAGCTGGCAGAGTGTGATACAAGCCTGTCTTTAAGTGAGCGAAACTTAACCCGGGTGGCTAAATTCGTGTCTATGGTAAAGCAAATTGCCCGGGTAGAGTGTCCGGTGTCGCCCACCCGAGTGAGCTTGCTTGAGTTTGCTGAGAAAGTGCAGTGTGCCTGGTTGAATAAACCGGTCAGCATAGAAATTATCGTTCATCATGAGGGGGCCGCTCTGTTTGACGGAGGTCTGTTGGCCTCAGTGATAGATACCTTGATTGCGAACTCACTGTCTCATGGCCGACAGGAAGGGAAGTTGGAGGTGCGTATTGGCCTCGGTATAGAGGATACACAATTAATTGTCAGCTACCTGGACAATGGTCTGGGGCTGGATGGGATCTCAGAAGAAGACATGTTGAAGCCATTCGTGACAACAAAAAGAGGTAACACGGGGCATGTCGGATTAAGTGCTTCTGTGGCGGCTAATTTGATTGTGAATGCCTTAAATGGTAGGTACCAGGTACACGACCGTCAGCACGGGCTGGAGTGGCAGATATCTTTGCCTGTGGAGCCGATTTGATCTGAGTCAATCTCGGTGATTATTGGCAGGGGAGGCGGACATAAGTCCTTATCTGCGGCGGTGGATTTCTCTAAGCTCGCGAGCAAGATTTTATCTTAATTCAAAAAGTTAATTTTCAATGTTCGAGTTGCAGTTAATTTCTTGAATTTAAGTCACGTTAAAATATCGGTGGAACCATTATGCAACAGCTACCTACAGTTGACTATCAAGCGCCTGACGCGGCGAAACAATTTGTTGAATCTCTGCGCTCAACGGGCTTTGGTGTACTAAAAAACCACCCAATTCCTCAGGAACTGGTTGAGTCTATCTATAAAAACTGGCAAGAATTCTTTAACTCAGAAGAAAAGCACGCGTTTTTATTCAATAAAGAAACGCAAGACGGTTACTTTCCGCCGGATGTTTCTGAAGTTGCGAAAGGCTTCACAATTAAAGACATCAAAGAGTACTTCCACGTTTATCCAAAAGGTCGTGTGCCTGCACAACTTGATGCAGAAATTCGTGAGTACTATCGTCTGGCCAATGAGTTTGCGGCAGAGCTGTTAAGCTGGGTTCAGGCTGAAGCTCCGGAAGACGTGCGTGCTAAATTCTCTATTGATCTGAAAGACATGATCAAAGAATCTGAACAAACACTACTACGTGTTTTGCACTATCCACCGATGACAGGTGATGAAGAGCCGGGTGCTATCCGTGCAGCAGCACATGGCGATATCAACCTGTTGACTGTCCTGCCTGCGGCAAATGAGCCAGGCTTGCAAGTACAAAGACAAGACGGCAGCTGGTTAGATGTGCCATGTGACTTTGGTAATTTGATCATTAACATTGGTGACATGTTACAAGAAGCGTCGGGCGGGTACTTCCCATCTACCATTCACCGTGTGATTAACCCAACCGGTAAGGCCAGTGATAAGTCACGCATCTCACTGCCGCTGTTCCTGCACCCTCGTCCTGATGTGGTCTTGTCTGAGCGTTACACTGCTGACAGTTATCTGCAAGAGCGTTTGAGAGAGCTGGGTGTAAAATAATATCCACCTGTCTGGTTTCTATATTGAATTAATGTAGAGAATTGGTTTTAAAAACGGCGCGAAAGCGCCGTTTTTTGTCATTAAATGTGACAATCTTCGTGTTTGCAAACGGTGTCGACTAAATCCACCACCTAAATGCAGAAAAAGGACAATATTCAGTTCCTTGCAAAAATTTTTCTGACAATTAAGCAAAAGTATGCAATATTAAAATTTTTCACACTGCGAAAAAATAATAAAAAACTTAATGACAACGCTGTCATTTGTTGTGTAACATCAAATCAACATGACTGAATACCGGTAGCCTTTGAATGAGGAGGCACCAACCACAACTTTTAGGGGTCGTTACATGATGGCTAAACAGGTTGAACATGACCAGTTATATATAGGTATCGATGGTGGAGGGACGAAATGTCGTGCCACCATATACTCTGCAATACATGGCGTACTAGGCACTGGTCTTGGTGGTCCTGCGAATCCCTTGCATGGATTCGAAAGAACCTTAGAGTCTATCATGGTCTCGACTCAGTTAGCTTTGCAGGATGCAGGACTCAGGGTAGAGCAGGTTCACGAACTCAATGCAGGTTTGGGCCTTGCAGGTGTAAACTTACCGAGCTTATATGACAAAATTATGCGCTGGGATCACCCGTTCAAGCAAATGTTCCTGACAACGGATCTCCATACCGCCTGTATTGGTGCACACGAAGGAGAAGATGGTGCGGTGATCATCACAGGTACGGGCTCATGCGGGTTTGTGCTGGTGGATGGGAAAAGTGCTAACTATGGTGGGCACGGGTTTGCTCAGGGTGATGTTGGCAGCGGTTCCTGGATGGGACTTGAAGCAGTCAAAGCCGTGTTACTGGATTTGGACGGCCTTGGGCCAAAAACAGCCTTGTCTCAGGTCTTTTTACAGCATTTCAACACCAATACTGCAATGGGTATTGCCGAGCAAATGGCGGGACAGCCTTCCAGCAGCTACGCAAAGCTGGCTCGTTATGTATTGGATGCCGCGAAAGCCGATGACCAGCTGGCGCTGGATATTGTGAAAACCGGGGCTGATTATGTCAGCCGACTTGCCCACAAGCTACTGGAAAACAATCCACCCAGATTATCAATGATTGGGGGGTTATCCGAGCCGTTAAGTCAGTGGCTGGACCCGGAAATTGCAAAACGGGTTGAACTGCCTAAGCAGCCACCTGAGATGGGGGCGATTTACTTCGCAATGCAGAGCACTCAACGTCAATCGGAACTCTTGGTATAATTCATGAACAGATTTTTAGCCAGCCGCTTGTTTGACGGCACACAATTTAAAAACGAAGTTGAGTTTGTTGTCGATAATGGCAAGCTTCATTTTGAATCTCATCCCGCGGGCAGTGAAGTTACGCGACTTGAGGGCATAACCGCACCAGGCTTTATTGATGTCCAGGTTAATGGTGGCGGTGGTGGCTTTTTGAATGCCGATCCCTCATTGTCTTGCCTGACGACCATAGTCACAGCCCATGCTAAGTTTGGATCGACGGCACTGATGCCAACGCTTATCACAGATCAAGTCGCGGTCATGGAGCAAGCCGCGGATGCCATTGCTCAGGCAATTGCGCGCAAAGAGCCAGGTGTTGCCGGGGTTCATTTTGAAGGTCCGCATTTGTCACACCCAAAGAAGGGCACCCACAGCGAACAATTTATTCGTCCAATTTCTGAGCGAGAGTTCGCTATTTATGCCCGTGAAGACATAGGGATTAAAATGGTGACCCTGGCCCCTGAAACTGTGCCACTGAGTGACATCAAGCGTCTTATTGAACTGGGTGTGAAAGTGTCTATCGGCCATTCTAATGCAGATTTTGAAACCACCATGGCCGCACTGGAAGTTGGTGCGGACGGATTTACGCATTTATTTAATGCCATGTCTGCCTATACCTCTCGTGAGCCTGGGGTTGTGGGAGCGGCGTTGTGGGATGACAACGCCTGGTGTGGTCTGATAGTCGATGGACATCATGTGCATCCAGCCTCGGCCAAGCTGGCGATTCGCGCTAAGCAACGTGGCAAAATCATGCTGGTAACTGATGCGATGCCGCCAGTTGGCACGGATGATCAGGAATTTGATTTCTTTGATGGCCGTAAAGTGATCCGCACCGGTGATCGTCTAAATTCGACGACGGGCGAGTTGGCGGGCAGTGTCCTGGATATGGCAAGTGCAGTACGCAACAGTGTGAACACACTCGATGTGACATTGTCCGAAGCACTAAGAATGGCTTCGTTATATCCGGCACAGTACCTTGGACTGCCTGACAAGGGGCGTCTGATCGACGGTGCCGATGCTGACTTTGTGCTGCTCGATAGTGACCTTCATGTATTACAGACTTTCATTAACGGAAATCGCATTTAATTTTCCCTGGGTAAAAAACCCCGCTGTTGTTTAGCGGGGATTTTTTGTTTCTATAGGTAGTAATTATGTCAAATAATAAGAAAAGACTGGCGTCGCTCGATGCCTTACGTGGCATGGACATGTTTTGGATCCTGGGTGGTCAGTCCATATTTGCCGCGTTGTTTGTTCTGACCGGCTGGCAGGGGTGGAAGATTTTTGAAGCTCAGACGCTTCACAGTGCCTGGCACGGCTTTACCTTTTACGACTTGATTTTCCCCTTGTTTATCTTTTTGTCAGGGGTGGCGATGGGCTTACGACCCAAGCGCATCGATCACTTGCCATTGGAAGAGCGCAAGCCTATTTATATCAAGGCGATTAAACGCCTGGGTTTGCTGTGTCTGTTTGGTGTGCTGTATAACCATGGCTGGGGCACAGGTATTCCCGCTGACTTGGGCGAGATCCGCTATGCCAGTGTACTTGGGCGCATTGCCATTGCCTGGTTTTTTTGCGCTATGCTGGTGTGGCACTGTAGCCTGAGGACAACGGCGCTCACAGGGGTTGGTATCTTGCTCGCATACTGGGTGTTGTTGTGTTTTATTCCCGTGCCTGGGGGCAGTGCAGGGGAGCTCACACCGGCTGGCAGCTGGAATGCCTGGATAGATCAGGCATTGCTGCCAGGAATTACTTATCAGAATCGCCCGGTTGACCCGGAGGGTATTTTGTCTAGCTTTCCGGCTATTGTGAACGCCATTGCCGGCGTCTTTGCCGGACAGCTGATTGCGCAGTCGGATAAACTGGGTCAGTGGCAGGTCGCAGGGCGTCTGTTTGTTGCCGGTATGATCAGCCTGGCATTGGGCTGGTTATGGGACCTGCAATTCCCGGTGAATAAAGAGCTGTGGACCAGCTCTTTTGTGCTGGTCACTGTTGGCTGGAGTGCCATTTTCCTGGCTATTTTCTTTACTCTGGTAGATATACTTAATGGTCAGAAGCTGGCTTACCCCTTTGTGATCATCGGTGCCAATTCCATTATTATTTATCTGGCATCGAGCTTGGTCGACTGGCCCTTTATCAGCCGCAGTGTGTTTGGTGGCATCATCATTGCGGTCCCTGAACATTGGCAGGCGCTGCTCAGTGTGTGTGCTCTGCTGGCGGTTCAGCTGCTGGTCTTACACTGGATGTACAAACGTAAGATTATTGTTAGCGTATAGCCAAGCAGACCTCAGTGTCGTATCTGGCATCTGTTAACACTTTGAAAAATGACCTGCTCAGCAGGTCATTTTTATTTTGGCTATAAAAAAAGTACATTTTTTTATCACTTTTACTTTACAAGCGCGTTTTTTTCCCCAATAATGACAGCGTTGTCATAATGGTAATAACCTAAACAGTGTATCCCAGTTAGGTTTTGATCTGACCTTGTTTTGATTGCACGCAGAGCAAGGTTCAGATCCCATTTTTCCTGTTTGTTCACAACCTTGAGCCTTACATTATGCAAATAGTCATTCTTAAAAACGCAGCTGAAGTTGCAGCATATGGTGCCGATATTTTTACTCAGCAGTTAACACGTAACGCAGGCTCTGTTTTAGGACTGGCGACAGGATCAACGCCAGTTGCTTTGTATCAGGAACTGATCCGTCGCAACCAGGCGGGCACAGTAAGCTTTAGCAAAGCCAAAACGTTTAATCTGGATGAATACTTGGGCCTGAATGGCGATCACCCGCAAAGCTATCGTTATTTCATGAACGAGCAGCTATTCAACCACATAGACATTAACAAAGATAATACGCATGTCCCGCCAGGAGATGCCAAAAACCCAATCGAAGCCTGTAAAGAATATGAAGCGCAGATCAGCGCAGCCGGTGGCATCGATGTTCAGCTTCTGGGCATAGGTCGCAATGGTCATATTGGCTTTAACGAGCCATCGTCAGGACTGACATCGCGTACTCGGGTTAAAACCCTGACCAAAGCTACCATCGACGATAACGCTCGCTTTTTTGCAGCGGACGAGTACCAGCCACACCTGTCGATCACCATGGGGATCGGTACGATCTTAGATGCACGTAAAGTGGTCTTACTGGCAACCGGTGAAAACAAAGCCGATGCGGTACATGCCATGATTGAAGGTCCTCTGACCGCCGCTTGTCCAGCATCAGCCTTACAAATGCACCGCCACGCCGTGATTGTGCTCGATGAAGGGGCTGCCAGCAAACTGAAAGACATTGAATTCTACAAGCATATTGAAGCTGAGAACCAAAAGCTTCAGGAATATCTTGCCTCTCTGTAGTGTGTTATCACACTGTAGTTCAAGCCCGTAAGGGCTTTTTTTTTGCCGCAAAGCTATTGGCATTCGGGCCAGCTATGTTAGCGTGTCGTCAAAGAACAACAAAAGGATGAACGTCGTGCTGCATTACACGCAAATGAACCTGGACAGGGCCTCTGCTGAACGAAAAGACCCTAACTGGTTACTTGGCCAATACGGTGAAAAAAGCCGCTGGTTGCTGGTATGGAATAACAAAAATTTGATTGTCAGCAGCGAACGCGAGCTGGCTTTGTTGTCTCAGTCACAGGTTGACACACTTGACCGCGCCGAAGCCGTGTTTTTAGGCATTGACGACACTTATAGCTACTTTGCGTTGGATGTTAGCGAAGTTGAACAAGAGTTACTTCAGGGCTGTATTGATGTCAGCTTTGACGAGCACACGTTTGAGCAGACTTTCCATTTTGAAGACATGCGCACCATTGGCCCAAAGCTTGATGCCGAATTGGCATCGGTAGGCGTGCTGGCTCGCGGGCTGTGTTACTGGCATAAAACGCATCGTTTCTGTGGGCGTTGTGGTAGTCCAAATCGCCCTGTGGAAGCCGGACACGCGCGTTTGTGTAACGATAAAGAATGTCGTCATATGACGTTCCCGCGCACGGATCCCGCTGTGATTATGCTGGTAACGCATACCTTTGCAGATGGTGTTGAGCGCTGCCTGCTTGGTCGACAAGCGCAATGGCCCGAAGGTGTGTATTCAACTCTGGCGGGGTTTGTTGACCCCGGTGAAACACTGGAGCGGGCCGTGATCCGCGAAGTTAAAGAAGAAGCCGGGGTTGAGGTTGACCAGGTAAGCTACCTTACCTCGCAACCCTGGCCATTTCCGTCGTCTATTATGCTAGGCTTTATAGCAACTGCAAAAAGCACCGACATTTTTGTTGAGCAGGATGAGCTGGAGCATGCACAATGGTTTTCCCGAGCGGATCTCAACGGATTTGCCGAGTGGGGAGACGATGTGCCCGGATATAAACTCACCCGCAAAGACTCTATCTCCAGATATCTGGTTGAATACTGGCGTCAGCAATGATGCATTTAGTCCAAAATTGAGCACACTATGAAGAAGAATACTAAATTGGTGGCTGTAGGCCGCAAATCCCAGTACACCAAAGGCGTGGTTAACCCTGTGGTACAACGGGCATCAACCGTTGTTTTTGACTCCGTTGCCGATATGCAAGAGGCGATCTCTGAGCGTGGTAAACGCACTTTGTTTTACGGTCGTCGTGGCACTAACACCCATTTTGCATTGCAAGACGCCATTATGGAGCTTGAAAATGGCGCCGGTTGTGCGTTATATCCGTCTGGTGCCGCCGCCATTTCACAGGCCCTGTTGTCGTTTCTGAAAACCGGCGATCATCTGTTGATGGTAGATACTGCCTACGAGCCAACCCGTGATTTTTGTGACAAGATCCTGGCTGGATTGGGGATCACAACTACCTATTATGATCCGCTGATTGGCGCTGATATCGAATCACTCATTCAGGACAACACCAAAGTGTTGTTCCTGGAATCTCCTGGTTCTATCACTATGGAAGTGCAGGACGTGCCGAGCCTGGTCAAAGTGGCTAAGGCAAAGGGCCTGATCACTATGCTGGATAACACCTATGGCAACGGCTGGCATTATCGCCCGCTGGAGCATGGCGTGGATATCAGCATTCAGGCTGCTACAAAATACATAGTCGGTCACTCCGATGTCATGATGGGCGTTGCCGTGGCTAACGAGACGCTGTGGCCAACCCTGCGCGAAAACTCTTATCTGCTTGGCCAGTGTACCTCAGCAGACGACGCTTACCTGGCATTACGTGGTTTGCGGACCATGCCGGTACGCTTGCAGCAACACGAAAAGTCGGCACTTCAGGTTGCCAACTGGCTGGCCGGTCACCCTCTGGTTGATCACGTGAGACACCCTGCACTGAAAAGCTGCCCGGGACATGAGTTTTTTAAACGCGACTTTAGCGGCAGCAATGGTTTGTTCTCTGTGGTGATGAAACAGGGGCACCGCAAAGCCATTAACCGTTTCCTCGACAGCTTACACCACTTTAAGATGGGCTTTTCATGGGGCGGTTTTGAAAGCCTGGTAACGGCGAATGCCAGCATGGCTCCTCTGCGTACAACAACGGGCTGGCAGCATGGTCCGGTGATCCGCTTGCACATAGGTCTGGAAGATGTGGAAGATTTGATTGCTGATCTGGAGCAGGCGCTCAAGGTCTATCAGGAAAGCTTGTAACAGAAGCGGGCGGTGAGGCTGTCACCGCCTGTTTATGATGCCAAATTAAAGGCTCTGCGCGTAATGATATAGCGCCTTTAACACAGCCAGATTCTTTTCATTGCCTTCATGTTCATACACCAGATTTTCCAGCGTGATCATAAAGTCCTGCGCATTGATAGACGGGTTGTCTTCGCCATGCATGAGTTTGTTCTGACAGTATTTACGCCACTGTTCCAGTTCACTGGCAGAGAGGCTTTCAGGCCAGTTTCGGGCACGATAGCGAAACAGCAGGGTATGGAATTTAGGATCTTCAAACTCCAGGTTGAGTGAGCCTAATTCGTGCGGCGGCGCTTCGCGTACAATGGCCAGCTTGGCTTTGTCGGCTTTACTGATAAAGCCATTATAAAGCTGATAATCCGGGTTAGTTGTGTCGCTGAAATCGCCCTGATCGTTAAACACCTCAGCCACCTTGTCGCGCAGCTCCGGGTGAGACTTCAGAATTTTAAGATGTGCCAGGCACTGTTCACGATCAATCCCCAGGCGGGCAGCGTTCTCTGGCAACAAAGTTTTTGCAGGTGCTAATATCGGACATTTGTTCAGGTGAACCAGTTTCAGGCCAACCGGTAGCTCATCTTCGCCCAAATCACTGTGTTTAGTGTATAAGCGCGCACGGAGTTCTTCTACCGACAGGTCCAGCAGCACCTGCGGGTCATTGGTCAGGTTGAAACACACCACGGCATTTTTGTTCACCGGGTGAAAGCTCATTGGCGCAATCCAGCTGGTGCAACCCTGAGTGGCCGGAATACGCGAAGAGGTATGCACCAGTGGCTGCATGTTAAACACATCAATCAGGTCCGCGAGTGCTTTTTTACCGCGCAGCGAGAAGAAAAACTGATACAGTTTAGGCTGTTTGTCTTTAATCAGCTTGGCCAGCGCAATGGTTGCCGTTACATCGCTCAGCGCATCGTGGGCATCGGCGTGCTCAATGCCGTTCGCTTTGGTGAGGTCTTCCAAGCGAAAGCTTGGGGTGCCATCTTCTTTTTCTGGCCACACAATGCCTTCAGGGCGAAGCGCATAACAGGCACGCACTAAATCAATGATATCCCAGCGACTATTGCCATTTTGCCACTCGCGTTCATAGGGGTCATAAAAGTTGCGATACAGACTGTAGCGGGTCACTTCGTCATCAAAACGAATGCTGTTATAACCGGCCACACAGGTATTGGGTTTACTGAATTCACGATGGATCTTGGCCATAAACTCACTTTCCGGTAAACCATGCTTAAGCGCATGCTGCGGCGTGATCCCAGTCACCAGACAGGCCTCTGGCTGAGGCAAATAATCCGCCGCCGGGCGACAATACTCAATCAGCGGCTCCCCTATAATATTCAGGTCCAGGTCGGTACGGATCCCGGCAAACTGACTCGGCCGGTCCTTCTGCGGGCTGGCCCCCCAGGTTTCATAATCGTGCCAGTAGATTGTCGGGATATTATCAGTTAATTCTTGTGTCGCCATCAGGCTATAAATCCTATTTCTATCAACCTGTTATTCTTATTCAGTGCTGCAGGTTGCTATTCAGAGTTTGCTGTTTTTAAACCTAAGTGTGTATCACTGCGTGTAACGCACTCAATCAGTGTGTATATAAATGCGCATACTGCTTAGGCTTGTACAAACTCAAAAGTCTGGAAATCTAAGTCGTTACGCTATTGTCTCATAGTGATGGGTTGGGAGTAAACGGAAGAGGGCGAGTGCGGGTTTGCATGCACAAATATTAAAAGGTTCAGGGCAGGGCGTTGGTAAACTAACTAATAGTTTATCATCAAAAAAATCGGTCTCTTCCTATTAGTGGAAAATCTACTTAAAAGCTTGTTCAGTATATGGGGTCACTCTATGTGTGTCACTGAAGCTAAAAGTTCCTAATTCCGAACACCATGACATGAGGTAGGTGAAATTATGTATGGGCATTACCAGTTTTTTGAGCATTTGAGTCGCAGATTGGCTAATGCATCAATATCAGAGTGTGATGTCGTGTCATCTTTTACGGCTCGTACTTAGTACAAAAATACAGCGCTGTCATTTCTGTTTCCTTGATAAAATTTCAATATAGTAAACAACTTAAAAAACAAGTACCTAAAAACGCGCACTGAGAAAGTGGCTAAAACACCTTGTTTTTTGTTGCTAATTTCAACACATTGTTTAACGGATGAGCACAGCAGAGTGTCTCATCATTTGTCGAATAATCATTGTAAGAAATACAACAGGAAACAACATGAAACTTAAAAAGGTTAAATTAAAAACGCTAAGTACAGGTAAAAACCTAAACGCACAGCAAACGAATGAGATTGCGGGTGGGGCAAGTGCCTACAGTAAAGACTATGGCGCATGTTACACAGCGCCTGTATTTTGCCCAACCGCATATATTTGTTGATAATGCTGCTTAGCCCGGCTTAGTCGGGCTTTATGTTTTAACAAGGAGTCCAGTCAGATCTTATCTATTTGCCCTTCATGCATTTCATTTAGGTATAAGCAAACCGGAATGTTCTCCTACAGGGCTATGCCAGTTGGCTAATTCTCTTAACTTTGAATCGTATATCAAAAACTTATAACAATATCTGTCGTTATTTTAATGTCTTGCATTCCATCCAGGCAGAGTTGACGCAATTTTCTTGTATGGACCCATTATCAACCGGGTGTTTAAGGTTATTTTGTTGCGATTCAATAAAAGCGGATACTGCTTTAACTACTATTTTGCGCACTTTAATTGTACATAATTGCGTCGTCTTATTTGAGTTCAATGGCTAAAGTTTGATACAAATACTAAGTAGATGGGATATCTTTTCACAAGTCTCTCAGAGACGACATTGCGCAAAAATTAAAAAGAGAAGGAATAATAATTATGACAAGGCAAGTGCCTAACTGGGTGGTTATTGCTGGAGCTGTGTTTGGTGGTCTTACCCTGCTCTTTTTCATGCTATTGATAGTCATGTCGGTCTTTGGCTTAGAAGTGCCCTGTGATAGCCGTTTTTTAGTTGTGGTTGTCATAGCTTTTGGGGTAGCACTTTCTATCACTTTTTTAGGTGGAGCCGTTGCTGCGAGGGGCAGTGTTCCGTTACCTTTTATATCCAGGCATCCATTTACATTTAGCGCATCCGGCGGTATCGCTGCGTTTATCGTAGTGTTAACTCTCTCAAATTCACTGTTCAGTAAGAATTGCGAGTCACCTATTGTGGGGTGTGCTGATGGGTATCAAAGTCACTATGTTTCGCAGCTAAGGTTCGGTTTTTGTTACCCCCGCAGAGGGTGGGAACTGGATACTGCTGCCATAGATATCAGAGCTGCAGATATTTTTATTAGAGCTTCAGAAGATAGAAATATCGGGGTGCGTTATCACCTTACGACAGTACCTGCTGTTTTTATGAATGAGCAGGACGATTACTTCCAAAGGACCGCAGTAACCTGGTCACAATTAGACGAAAACATTGAGCACGGCCCCACTAATGTAGGCGGGCGCAAGGCGTACAGTTATCAATTGACGCCCCTTAACGGCAAAGGGGAGCCAATGCCAACAAGGATCACTCATATATTTTTATCGAACGAGATGCTTTTGGAAATATACGCTTCTCACATGGAGGATACTTCTGACGTGCTGAAAAGCGAGATAGAAAGTATCGTGGCCAGTACTTCGATATTTAAGTGAGGTGATGTCACTTTCTGCGCCTGACAGTTTAGTGTTCATAGCGTTGGGCCAGTGTATCACCTTGCTTTGAAAACCGAACTTTAGCCCTGCACATATGTTAGCAACATATTTGCAGGGCAGGTATTGTCTAAGGCGTTACCAATTCCTCAAACGCTTCTTTTGCTTGATCGCTTTGCAAGATACGGCCATGCCCAAGCCCCTGTGTTTCTATGAGCTTTACCTTAGACATTTCGGTCGCGGCTTGTTTAGAGACGGTAAACTGCGCAAACCGGTCATTCTGGTCGTGCACAATAATACACTGAGCGGAGCGGCTTTTTAGCTTTGCAAACGGGTCAACAGACGTCATTGGGTAGTTGTATTCATTTTCGACCTTGCTGACGACGGAGCGAAACAGCCGCATTGAATAACCAGAACGCTCAATGCTGCCAAACAAATTGCTGACATAATCCAGCACGGGTGCAATTAATAGCAGCGGTTTGTCGGCAAGTTTTGGGTGCTTACATTCAATAGCAGCGGCGCAGCCCATACTGTGGGCGATAACACCTTCAACATGCTCTGTACTGTCGAGTACAGCTTCAAGTCCGTATACAAAGGCCGGTAGGTGACCGACCGAACCTTCACTGTTGCCATGGGCTGGATGGTCAAAGGCCAGTGCTGTGTAGCCTTGCTGAGCTATGTGCTGCATTAGAGGGAAAAACTGGTTGGCACTGCCAGACCAGCCGTGGGTTAACACCCAAACGGGCCCACTACCAATCTGATAGGTTTTTAGTAAGCCTTCTTTTGAAGAAATACTGCCCTCAACCATTTCATTTGGTGCCGCATGCTTGGGCTTAGCCCTGACCGGCGTAAGCAGTAGCTTAGTTGCAGTCTTTTCGGCATGTCCAGGCGCTATTCTGTGGTGCGCACGGGTCATGACATTAAGCATATGCTTTTTGAAGTTAAATTTGCTGTCTGATTTAAAGTAAATCTTGTCACTCATTTCTCTTTCTCCACGAAAAACACCATAGCCAGTTAACTTTAAAACGAACGGTCGTGCTATTAATGTGTTCAAAAAAAGGCTGAAGGTGTTCAGCCTGGGGTTTATGCTGTTTAGTCTAAACTACTGGAAAGCTTAAACAACTACTTCCAGCTCTGTATCTGGCGCTCTACGCCATGCCAGAACCGCTGTGTGCTTTCTTCCTGTCCATGCATTGAATGATACAGGTGGGCACTCAAATACAGGCCATATAACTCAAAGGTGGCTTGCTCTGGTGCCAAACCAGCCCGAAACTCGTTGTTTTCAACGCCTTTGCCTATCTGGATCTGCAAATAGGTTAACCAATTTTCAATGCCTTGCTTGAGTACCCGCTGAGCGGCAGATTCGTCGGCACATTTTTCTCGCCAGGCGTCCAGGAACATACAGCTGCCCTGGAATGATTGATTCCAGTTTAACCAGTGATGTAACAGCGCCTTTATCTTCTCTTCATAGTTGCGGCAGTTATCTGCACGAGCAGGCACAATAACGCGTTGTACAAAAATATCATTGGCAAAATCAACAACAGCCGCCTGCAAGTTCTCTTTTGAGTTAAAGTGTGCGAACAAACCGCTTTTAGACATACTGCACTGTTTGGCCAGCTCACCAATCGTCAGGCTTTCCAGACCATTCTCACTGGCCAGCGTAAATGCCACATTTAAAATGTTATCGCGGGTTTGTTTGCCTTTGCTCATACACTACTCACTGCTATGTTGCATATATTTATAGCACGACCGTTCTTTTAATGATAGATCAAAGTTTAAGGAGTGTGTAAGAGCATGGATAGTAGTGGCCATAAGTTTGATACATATTGAGTGCCAAACTAGCTAAAAGTTAGCCATAACCACCAAAATGCATAATCCCGTGTGACTCCAATTTCAAAATCTTATTAAAATACAATGATATAAAATTTGGTCTGTATTATGCTCCTGTATGTGTTTTAATTTGGAGAAGATCTTTGAAAAAGCTGTTTATCGCTGTTTTACTACTGCCTGTGTTCTGGATTTTATTACCAAAACAAGAAGCCATCAGCCAGGACAAGAAGACGTTTAGCGAATACATCAAGGCCGTTATGGAAGAAGCTGCTATTCCGGGGCTGGCGATCGCCAAAATTGACAATGGTGAAGCCACACTTCATACCTTTGGCTTTGCGGATGTGACGCAAAACAGGCCGGTGACACAAGACACCTTGTTTAATATCGCTTCAATCAGCAAACCCATTATGGGCGTGGTGCTGCTTAAGTTGGTAGAGCAGGGTAAGCTTGAGCTCGACCGGGATATTAACGATTATTTACCGTTTAAGGTTGATAACCCCAAACTAGAGAATGAGACGATTACACTCAGGTATTTGGTGACCCATACCTCCGGGATTGCAGATTACTACGATGTAAACAGCTTCACGGCAAATCGGGATCCTGAAACGACCTTGGAAGCGCACTTGAAGTCATTACTGACACCCGGGGGGCATCTGTATGAGCAGGGGGCCTATTATCTGGACCATCAACCAGGCACTCATCGCAAGTATAGCAACCTGGCTTCTGCTCTGGCGGGTTATCTGGTCGAGGCAACCACGGGTGAAAGCCTGGCGCAGTACAGTGTGGATCATTTGTTTAAACCGTTGGGAATGGACAAAACCCGCTGGCGATTAGAAGGTCTCTCATTTGCAGAAATAGCAGTGCCTTATGAAGTGGAATCCTGCATTCCTTATACACCTGTGTGTGGTGATTTCGAATCACCTAAATTGAATTATGTGATTAACGAGTACTTTAATCCGCCCATTGCATTCAAGCGGTTTGTGTCACAGCCTCACTATGGTAACCCTCAGTATCCTGATGGTGGGGTCCGCACCAGTATCAAAGAGCTCAGCCTGTTTCTGACCCAGCTGTTAAAAAACCAAACCATAACCGGCGAACCACTCCTGTCAGCTGCGATATTTCAGCAAATGATATCGATCCAGGCACCCGAAACTGTATCAAAAGGTCAACGTTTCTTCTGGCGCGACAACAGCATGGGATTGATAGGACATATGGGCTCGGATCCTGGTGTATTCGCAGCCATGTACTTTGATCCAAGCAAAAAAGATGGGTTTATTATTCTGATGAACCGGGGATTGGACACTAAATCGGGCAGCGCCATGAAAAGTATAGCAGTCAGATTAATGAATCAAGAGTCTGATGTTAGAGAGTTACATTAAGAGAAACGACATGGACGTTGCTGAAAATACTGAAGGACTAAGTGACAATAAGAGTAGAAAAGAGGGGGAGAAGAATGGTCGGCATAGCAGGATTTGAACCTGCGACCCCTGACACCCCATGACAGTGCGCTACCAAGCTGCGCTATATGCCGACTTGGTTGCCACTATAATGATTTTTATTGGAAAGGCAACACCAGAGCTGTTTGTTTGCACATTAATTAAACATAAGGGTTTCAAAGGGACTCCCTTTGTACAAAAAGCAAAGGTCAGGGGGTGTGAATACGCTGGAAACTTTCCCGGGTGAAGTAAACTAAATTGGAAATGGGCTTGGCGTGTGGTAAACATGGCTTGTCTGAGAGCTTTAAAATACAGGCAACTGACTTCGAGGCCTAATTTTGATTGACATCGGTTAAGTCTAACCGTGTCGTGGAGCAAATAGCCATTTTACCAGGAAAGTTAAATATGCGTTTCGAAAACAAGAAAGTTGTGATTACAGGAGCCAGTCCAGACTTTGGACTGACGCTGTCTATTTTGTTTGCCAGGCTAGGGGCTGAGTTATTTCTGTCGGCCAGAACGCTTACCAAAGCGAAAGCGACAGCCCGGCAGGTAATCGAAGCGGTTCCTTGTGCCAAAGTCACGCCGTTTCAGGTTGATGTGACTAAGCCTGATGAAATTGCGCTGTTTGCACAGGAAGTTGAAGCACGCACTGCTGAAGTCGACATTTTGATCAACAATGCTTCATTCTGGTTGTCTGGCTCAATATTAGAAGTATCAGATGAGCAGATTGTCGAAACTATCAATTCTACAGCGACAGGCAGTATTTTGATGACGCAAAAATTCCTACCACTTTTACAGCGTTCAGCTTCACCAGACATTCTGTTTATCAATAGCACCGCCAGTCTCGAAAACAACCCACGCTCAGTTGCCAGTGAAGCTTTTAGCGCTGCAAAAGCTGCACAGTCCACATTTGCAGACCGGCTTCGGCATCGGTTAATGGGGCAGGGTATAAGAGTGATCAGTAATTATCCGCCCAACTTCGACAATCCATCTGCGCTCAATGAGGCGCAGTGGGATCAGCCCCGTTCGCACACAGACCATATGAGTCTGACAGCGCGACATGTTTTTGAATGCATCCAGTTTGCTTTATCTCAGGATCGTGTCTGCTCCGTTGATAAAATTGTACTAAGCAATAACAGTATGCTTGCGAATGACAATAATGCCTAAAGAAAACAAATATATGAGAGAACAGGTTTTACTTTTAGTTGTGGCGTTGTTGTGGCACAGAGCTTTTGAAGATGAAGATACTGAAATATAAGTATTTGACTGGAGCGAGAAAAGAATGGTCGGCATAGCAGGATTTGAACCTGCGACCCCTGACACCCCATGACAGTGCGCTACCAAGCTGCGCTATATGCCGACTTGGGCTTCACTATAATGGTTTTTTTATGAAAGGCAATAAGTAATTGTTTCGACTGAATGTTATTTGTGCTGAACGGGCTCGAGTGTAGATTTGTTGCACAATAGGATTCACGTGGGGGAAGTGAGGCAGCGTGCGGCACGCTACCCCGGCCTCAGATTACTTGTGCCAAATGCCTTTAGGTAAGGTTTTTAATACCTCAGGCTTTTGTGAGGGATCAAATACGGGCGTCTTACCTTGCTTAAGTTGTGCGCGATAGTCTTTGGCAAGCCAGATAACAATGCCAGACAACATGAACAGCGCAACCACGTTTACAATTGCCATCAGGCCCATTGAGATATCGGCAAGTGTCCAGATCAGGCCAAGCTCACCTACAGCACCAAACATGACCATGGCCAATACACAGGCTCTGAATATAAACAGGCCTTTAGGATGGTTATGCTCGAGGAATAACAGGTTGGTTTCTGCATAACTATAGTTTGCAACAATAGAAGTAAAGGCAAAGAACAGAATGGCGATAGCCACAAAAATTGCGCCCCAGTCGCCCACGTGTTCAACCAGTGCGGCCTGCGTTAATTGAATACCCGTGACACCAGATTCTGGCACGAGTTGATTAGACAGCAGAATAAGTGCGGCGGTGGCACTACATATCACTATGGTATCAACAAATACGCCCAGCATCTGAACATAACCTTGTGAAGCAGGGTGGTTTGGGTTCGGGGTTGCACTTGCTGCGGCATTTGCGGCACTACCCATGCCTGCTTCATTGGAGAATAGACCACGTTTAATTCCCTGGATCATTGCCTGCATGACGGCATAACCTACTGCTCCGCCTGCAGCTTGCTCAAAACCAAATGCGCTGTTGATGATCAGCATGAAAACGTCGGGTAACTGGCTGGCGTTCATAGCACAGACAATGATTGCCAATAATAAATAGGCGATTGCCATGAAAGGGACTGCCAGCTCCGCAAAGCGGGCAATGGTTTTAAGACCGCCAAAGATAATAAAGGCTGAGCCACATACCAGCAGTAAGCCCATCACATATTTGGGAACATCAAAGGCCACTTCAAACGCTGCTGCAATCGAGTTTGCCTGCACGGCATTAAACACCAAGCCGAATGCCAGGATCAGACATAAAGAAAAAAGTACACCCATCCAACGTTTATTCAGGCCATACTCCATATAATAAGCAGGGCCACCTCGGAAGTTGCCCTCATCGTCTTTGGTTTTATATAGCTGCGCCAGTGCACTTTCAGCAAAACTGGTCGCCATACCAATGAGAGCGATGAGCCACATCCAAAAAATAGCACCGGGTCCACCCAGGTAAAGCGCAACGGCAACGCCTGCCATATTACCGGTACCAACTCGTGCGGCAAGTGAGGTACAAAAAGCCTGAAAAGAAGAAATTCCGTCTTTGGCGCCACTTCGGCTGTTTGCCATGACTTTGATCATGTACGGGAATTGAGTGAACTGAATGAAACCCAGTCGGAGGGTAAAGAAAACACCTGCTGCAATTAATAGGTATATAAGTATATGACCCCACAGCAAGCCGCTTATAGTATTAAAAAAGTCAGCCATTGGATTACGACCCTTATTATAGATATAGCAGAACGGGTAAATAAGGTGGCGTAATTTAGCACATGACGGCTTTCAACTCTAAGTATTATTGCTTTACCCACAGGTTTTTGTGGGTAACTTGTGTGACAATTGTGAGGACATATTGGGTAAAAAATTAATTCAAAAAAATCATAAAAAGCGCTTGCGCTGCATTCGAATCTCCCTATAATGCGCATCCATCGACACGGCGGACAGCAAATATAACGCTGAACAAAATGACGATGAGTCACATAAAACTTAGTTTAATTTCTTTTAAATCTGAGTGTTGACATAAAGTGGGAAGTGATTAGAATGCACAACCCTCAGCGCTAACAGCGCAGCGATGACAAGTTATCGCACTGTTCTTTAAAAATA
>NZ_PNCI01000047.1 GCF_005887095.1 Pseudoalteromonas rubra
TGGATTTGATCAACAAGGCCCTATTGCTTTGTAACTATCGACACCTGCTTGCCCGTAGCTCTGAAGCACAAGAACAACCGTAAACTGTCCAACCAATGCATAAATAAACGTCCCCCAGAAAAACGGTGACCAGTACTTTCTAACATCCATAATAATTTGAAAATTCATTGAAAGCTGACATTTAAAATTTCAGCTAACTTTTTATATTTTGCGATTCAATAAAACCGGACACTATTCCATTCGGCATTAGTATCCACTAAATAATAAGCATCTATGACCAGAAAGCCTCGTTATCTCATAAGAATACTCATATTAACTCCACAGGAGCATCCATATAAAGCTCTCAACTTTCTCTGCCTATAACCTATTTTCTGTTCACTCAATATAGTCACGCACAGATTTATGAATAGACAGAGCAACCTTTGCAATTTCAGCGTAACCATTTCCATCATCTTCAGCAGCAACTCTGTTCAAGTACTCTAGATCCCTGATATCACTTTATTATTTGTGTCGTAAACTCCACACGCAAACGAATTGATACTAAAAAAAGCAAAAAACAAGAAAATGCATTCATAGTTACTCTTGCCTCATTCCGTTCAAGTAGGTAAGACGTTTTTCCTCGACCCAGTCTCGTCGATGCTCATACGACTTACCCGTGAAACTGTAACTCCCCCATAAACTGCAACAGTTCTTTAGTAGAATTTCCATTAACAGGAGAAGGAAGTTTTACGATGAAAAAAGGTCCAACCCTGCCTGCGCAGAACCCGACAAAGGCACGGTCGTTACAGACCGAGTGGGTGTATTAATTTTAGGGTGTGCAGGCTCGGAACCCATTTGGGGCGCTGAACAATCAGTTAAGCCCGGATATATGTCAGAGCAACACATTTTATAGCGGACTGGACCAAACATCAGGCATGGCAACACGGGTAACATAACAAACGAGATAACGATAATTCGCTATCTCGCAGGCCTACTCGGCTTGACATCGCTGGATCGTCCATATATGTCCTTGATAATTAACTAGGGTTGCTGTCTTTACAGCCCTTTACTTTGGTTGGTTTATTAAAAAGCGGTACTTTAAGAAAGTACCTACTCCAATCACAATCAAAATTAAAGACATCAAGTTCATTGTTTCCATACGCCTACCTAGCTCATTTGATTCAAATTTAACATCACCAACTTCGAATACGTAGGCTATTGGATTTGAGTTTCTCATATCAAGCCACATAGTGATGTTTCCGTTACTCTCGGCTATTTTTCCCGCAAAAAAGTCACAGTCGATCTTCACTCCATTGACCATAACAATGTCGTCAATACCGTTTACTTTAAAGCTTAATTTATCGCCATATCTTGTTTTATTGCAATTGTATTCAGAAACCTTACTAGACACCTGTGTCAAATCAGACATAGTTGGAATAACAATTTCCTTTTCAAGATCGAGTAAACCTAGTATGACCATACACACACTTGATATGAGCATTAGCCTCATTGTGAAGTACTTACGCCTATCTATCATTTTTCTGCCAAGTCCTTAACCATCATAGTTGTTCCGATTGCATCTCCTAAATCACCAGCTCCATTAACTAATTTGGTAGCCCCTTGAACGCCTCCTGAAGCAGCGCCCAAAATCATTAGTGTATTGCCAGTAGCTGCCTTTACATCTTGTATTCCTAGCGTGTTTTCCACTAATGGCATGCCATATATCTCGTTTAGGTTTTTTTCTATGACAGATTCAGTATATCCATTGATAATTTTGTGCAATTGATCAGTCCCCAAAACAAATGCTGTTGGCCCCGCATAGCAACCCAACCCTGTAACCGGGCAAGAAGCAGCAGCAGCTCCACCTGAAATCACTGTAACGCTCGCCGCAATTGCTTTCAATGGTTCTTTCGCAATATTTTTTTGGACTTGCTTAGCTCTACTAGAAGCAGCTGCGACTCCCTCTGAAGCGGCAATCACTCCATCTTTAGCCAGTTCCTCAGTGTCACCAAGTACCTGTTTCAAGCTATTACGAGCCCTTTTCCACATCCCACCCCACTCTTCAAACGCTTTGCTAGGGTGATTCATAAATCCATTAACCACAAGTTGGATAGCTGCAGTCGTAGCACCATTAGCAAACTTACCGCCAGTAATCTTAGATACAGTACCACCTGCAATTGCCTGCAATACTACACGCTCCGGAGAGTGTGCTTGTGCTAGTTTACCAACACCTTTCATGATACCCGCAGAGACAAACCCGTGCCCAAAGTTTCCTCCCTGAATATCACTGAGCACACCACCTGCAACGGCATGTATTCCCATTTGAGCCGCAGTGTTTGTAATTCCTCCAGCGGACATGGCCTTCCCGATACCACCAAATACAGCGCCGGATAAAGCCCCCTTCAACGCGCCCTTACCTGAGCCTGTAGCAATATATCCACCTACAGCCCCGGCTATAGCTCCTGAGATTGCCCCAGCAACTATACTACCAGTAGTAGATACAGCAGTTGCCGTAATTGTTGAGCCCATGACTGATATGGTCGCAGTTTGTGACATCCCCATACTAATCGCCCAACTGTTAGCCCAACCTGCTGCGGCCCCTGCTGTAAAGTAGGTCGCAACCGCTGCAGCTATTACGCGCCAATTCTTCTTAATAAACTTCCCAAGCTTCTTAAACAAATACCCACTCGGATCCGTATATGACAACGGATTATTCAACACATAGCTATAAGCGTTGTAATTCTGAAGGTTGGTCGGTGCCTGAACAAACGGGTCCGCCTGCATAAATCGACCAGTCTCTGAGTCATAGATACGCCCATTCATATGAATGATACGCTTGTCGCCACCCAGTGAAACCGGTTCATGGCCCGTGTACGCTCTCAGGTTGTCGTTAATGTTGCTAAACACATCACCCATCAGCCCGGGGTTAGACTCTACCTCGCGCTGTTTGCCAAAGATATCGTACGCATAACGCGTCAGGACTTTATGATCGCTATTGGTTACCGCGATCGTTGAGCCCTGATGGTCGGTAAACAACCACTTGGTTTTACTCAGGCCTGTGTCGTAATACGTTTGCTGTGCGTCATTGCCGATATAACGGTTAATTACAGACTGACCGTCTTTCGCCTTAGGGATAGTCAGTTCCAGCGCACCTACGTAGTACACGGTATTCGTGTTGTCGACTCGCTTGTAGCGACGGTTGTTTGCATCATAACTAAAGGTAACTGTTTCTCCGTTCCCAGAGATTTCAATCGCTTTGTTTCGGGCGCTGTAAGCGATTGATGTCGTACCGTCACTGCCAACTCGTTCAACCTGATTACCATTGGCATCATATCTGAACGACTCAGTCTTGCCTGGCAGGTTACCAAAACAGCCAGAATTGCTTGCGCGGCTTCTTGATGAAATGCCATGCAACGGCGCGTTGCCTTCACCATACTTTTGAGTCCAGCGACCCAATACCATGACCGAAGTATCTCCATACCCAGAACATTCGATGTCAGTACCAACCAGATAGTCGGCTTTTTCAATGAGGTTACCTGAGGCTGAGTACTTAAACAGGTCGACCTGATTTACGCCCAACACACGGTTCAGAGCATCGTAATGATAAGTACGTACAGCCATCCCAATTTGAGAGCGGGTTTTCAGGTTACCCAGGCTATCAAAACTATAAATATCGTTTTGAATATTACGGCTACTATCTGAAATCGTCTCGACCATGCCTTGTTGGTCATACGATATATTCATGGTAACGCCACCTTTTTCGTATTGGGTGACCTGACCTCGTCCATTGAGCGCAGTAACTTTGTAGTAAACCTGTCCTGTGTTGCTGTTACGCGCTTCCGTTTTCGCCAGCAGCTGACCATTCTGATAAGTCATTGCTACACCACGGGCTTCAATAAACTTACCCTGCTCCGTGCGTCGGTAGTCGTCAAACTGAACGGCCAGTCGGCTATAACTGTCGTAAAAGCTCTGCTGGATCACACAACGGTTTGCAATCGGGTCTAGCTTGGTATCATCAGAAATACGTAAGTCGTTGCTGCGGCTATCAAAAGAAACATTACTTGCGCAACGCGCGGTGCCATCCAATGACGTCAGCGTTGCCGCTGCTCGTCCAAAGGTGTCGTAATAGTAAGTTTGTTTCCAGCTGCTTCCCTGAGTGCTGGATATTAATTGATGCACAGTATCATTGGTTTTACCATATACCCACTCGCTGTTGCCTTCATTAACAACACCGCTTGGCGTTGTTTGTGTCTGCGTGACTTTACGGCCCAGGAAGTCGTATTTCATCGTCAATACAACACCTCTCGCGTCAGTCTGACTGACTAGCTCACCAAAGGCATTATATTGATAAGACCAGTTTCCTCTGTCTGCATCCTGCTGAAGCCATTTACGGCCCATTTTATCGTAGTGAATTGTGCTCAGCAGTTGCTGACTGTAGGACTCTGCCGACGAGCTAACGGTTACCTGATCGCCCAACGCGTTATACACATAATCCAGAGTCTGGTTCTGAGCATCAATCACCTGAATCGTCTGACCAATCGCATTGCTTAGCGATGTTTTGACCTGCGCAGCAATATCAGTCCCGGTGATGGTCACTTTGGTTTCACGACCGGCAATGGCCGTCACCGACGTAGTGCCATTGTTGCTGTCAACCACACTGGTCACTCTGTCCAGCGCGTCAAAGTGCTTAGTGACGGCATGCGAACCCGCTTCTTTGATTACGTCATTGCGGCCGTGCTGATCAAACTGATACCAGGATGTCAGCCACTGGTTGTTCAGTACCGTCAGTTTGCGCACTGAGTAAGCACGTCCCAGTTTGTCCAGCAAATGCTGCTCGCGAAGTACGCCGTTAACTTCTTTGTTCAACCGCACTGCACAGTTTTCATTTGCACCACATGCTGTGTAGTAACTATATGCCTGGGCACCTGTATTGCTGAATGAGCCTATTTCTCCACCAAAGTGATCGTATAGTAGCTCTGTCACTACGCCATTATTATCTATGACCGAGAAGGGCTGACCAAAGGCATTTCGATCAGCAACCCCTTGACCATTTTCGACTACTTTCCCGGAAATCAACGACAGCGCACTATTACTGCCACTTTGCTTGGTATAAAGCACATAACGGCCTTCTGCATCAAAGATAGTCTCAGAAGTACGTGTCTCACGCTCAGCTCCGTTGCATCCTGTATTGGTGCTCGCCACTTTCACTTTATTGCCGAAAGCATCATACGAGTGCTCTGTTGTCAGCTCATACTCACAACCTAACCCTTGCCCAACAACTTCTTTATACAGCATGTTTTCATGGGCGTGGCCAAGCGGGTAATACTCAAAGTGACTCTTCTTAGTAATTGAGTCCTGGCCCGGACCTGCATAAGTTACCGTTGTGTCCGATAACCGGCCTAAGCGCTTATGCAAGTCAGTAGTACCGTATTCGTTTACCGTGGTTACAGTGCGCTGCAGATCGCCACCAGCACTAACAGCTGTAAAGTATTCAGCGCCTGAGGCACCTACATCATAGGTGTTCACAGTCAGGTTTTTCACATTACCGTGATTGTCTTGCACTGTTGTGGTCTCGGTACAAGTATATGCACCTACACTCATGTTCGTATTAACTACCGCGCTACATTCACGACTGTCTGAGTTGTAAACTCGATAGGCTGTCACATCACCTAATTGTTGTGTTTTACTGACAGAGTATTCATTGACCGCTTTGCTAAGCAGCACACCACTACCCGCTGATAGCATTGTCTTCTGCGTCGAATATGGCATGCCGGTTAAAGGAAACGCCTGATGATAACGCGTGGTTGTCTCAAAAGTACTGCCGTCTTTTTGTGTGGTCGTCTTCAGCGTTTTAAACCCTAAAGGACCGCGACCACCAAACTGAACGCGTGCGCCCTGATAGTGATACTCCACCTTTGCTTTATCAGCAGACAAAGCGCCATCGCGATTGCTCGGGCTGTCTGTTTCAACGCTTTGCACCAATACACCCGCGCCTATCATTTTACTGACTAACAGTTGCTGAGCATTAAAACGCCCTGAATCTGAAGTCAGCTCATCTTCAAGGTCTGTGTACACCGCAGTGTCAGACATGAAACCATAGTTAATCACAGTTGTATTGGTTTGGCCCGCATACCCCTGATTCACCTCACGCAGCATACCTGCTGTTGCAAGCTGACTCAGGTTATACCTCACGCTCACGCCGTAATTGTGTTTGATGAGAATGTCAGCAACACCATCGTTGTTATAGTCACTGAAAAAGGCAAAATCACCACCACGCGTATCTACCGCAAGTTCAAAGGCATTGTCAGTGATCTTTTCAAACGTCTCCTGTGCTGGCGACCACTCATAACGACGCCATCGCTTGTTCGTCTTCTCTTTGAAGAACAAGTCTGCCTTGCCGTCTTTATCCACATCCATAGACATTGGAGGGATCAGCTCACTGACCGACCAGTTATCATTACCGGATGACTTAGCAACGACGTTAAAGACATCTTTAAATGAAACACGTTCACTGGATTGATTGAGTAAAACATGCCAGCGCTTAACATTATGGTTGTATTGTGCTGTGGCCAGATAAATCAGATCGACCAGGCCATCGCCATTTACATCACTTGGCGTTAACAGTTCTATTTTCTCATCAGATGCAACGTCTTGCGCCAGGAATCGTTCAAACCCGCCAATCGCAGTTTGTCCCTGGTTGTAGTGCACTGAAACACGCTTAGCATCGTCATTGTTACAATGGCTCGACTCACATTTTAGCGACACAATGTCAGCCAGACCGTCGAAGTTCATGTCAATTACATGCCAGTCGCTGCCTTTGCTGGTAAAGTCTCCGTATGCACCAAACCCATAGCTATTCTCTTTAGTGTGCAGCGTAAACTGTGCACCAAACGCCTTAGTTTGCGGGTTTGTTAGTCTGACATATAAATTAGGATCATCCTTTTTCTGCTTGTATACCAGATCAGCATAACCATCACCGTTCATATCGGCGGGCTTGATCTCTCGCATATATTGATTGTTCGACCACCCTCCAGGCAGAGCCTGATACTGCAGAACATTGTTGTCACTCAGTGCATAATGGGCCCAGTAACCAGGATTTGCATCCGAAGTATGCTCAGAGCGCATATTGACCATCAGTGTCTGTTTGCCATCCAAATCATGATCAATGGCAAACAGGCTGACGCTTTCATGAGCATCTTTTCGGTAGATGTTCTGACAAGCGAGCTCTTCCGCTTCGCGATATGTATGCCCCTGATAAACACAGAGTTTATAACGCCTTGCGCCTTTATCGGTCTGCTCTAACGTGACTAGTTGTGTTTGTCCACTGCCCTTAAGATCCGCTAAGGTTATAGACGCCAGAGCATTATCCATCCGCTCTTTGGAATACACTTGGCTGAATGCTTCAAAGTTTAGGCTGGTTGCAAATTTATCGTATTTAAAGGTCACTGGCGCACGACAAACTGTGCCGCGACAATGTGCAATACTTTCAAGGAGTCGGACACCATTGGCCGCATCTACAAAACCAAGCTGATAGTTAGCCAGCTCAGTCCCCTGATGATTGAACACCTGAATATTGTTCAGGCGAGCAAATTGAGTGGTTCTTGCCTCGTCGATATAGCCAACCTGTCGAAGCTCACCTGATGTATGCGTAAACACAACACGGTTGCCACTGTAGTTTATTTCTGCCAGCACCTTTTCTGTGTTTGCAGCGTTATTCTTATCTACCAGCTCTTCGTATACGTAGTGAACAGTCGTACTTACCTGACCCAGATTGTCCTGTATTTCTGACAACATCCAGCTCATAGTATGCTTAGTACCATCTGCATCAGTGAGATTGTGGCGGCTATTGTCTGAAGCACCATAACGCTTAACAGAGCCGTCTTTTGCAAGTACAACAAACTGAGCCTGACTGCCGTAGCCTAGCTTGTAAATAGTTGTATGCGAGTCTATTTCAGTCATAAACTCATCCACAATTTGCTCACCATCAAAGCTGCCACTGTGGGTATGAACAGCTTTGCTGATCAGGCGTTGGCCATCCAGACAGTAGCGGTCTTCGTCACTTAACGTGAGCCCTCTAAACTGGCCGTCCTGCGCTTTGGTTTGTCGACATCGCGCAACACCTGATGCTGCGCTCAAGCTCCAGCCCATAGCGACTAAACCGTCGCCTCCCTGCGAGCTGTAATTAAGACTCACCTCTGGCTGCACACCTGAGATACCAGCTGGTAACGCAATTGGCACAGAATAAGAAGCAGCACCACTTTCGGTGACCCGGAAGCTACCCACCGTTGGTTGCAGTCGAGCGTGTGCAAGCAGCACAGAGCTACCTGGGGCATGTTTCTTGACATCAATGCTCGGCAACGCAACTGAAGGGTTACCTTCTGCCGCAGAGCTGGTAATGGAAATATGCGCTCCTTCTGAGTAGTTATTACTGCATCTGGATGTTTGTTTATTCATCAGTGATGCAATGGATTTAACGCACGTCAGCGCTTTGAACTGATAGTTACCATTATGAATAAACGCCTTGCTGTATGTAGCCTGGTTTCCACTGGCGGTTTTGTTTGCGTCTATTGTTGCAATCAATTCGTACTGATTATTACCCGGTAACAGTCCATACAATTGATACTCTTCAACTTTACCTGTTGCAGTCAGGGTGAAATTAACTACACCATTTTTTTCTGATGCGGTCAGGGTCGGGCTTGGCAATCCATCTCGACCATCTGCCGGATTGGTGCCAATGGCATCTTCAACTCTGTCACTCAGACCGTCTCCATCGCTGTCATAGTCAAAATCACAGCCGTCACTTATCAAGCAGCGATTATAGAAGAACTTGAGTAAATTAAAGGTGGCATTTTCATAATGAGAAGCACCAGCCCCCAGCAAATCAATAACGACATCTGCGCGAGTCACCCCTGTTGCAAGAAGACCCACCCAGTATGCCTGATCACCTGCTCCGTAGGTCGCACCACTGAGGATTTGATCCGTGTCAGCGCCTACTAACAGGTATTCAAATAAAGTACTGATAAATTTTGCATCAGACGGATCAGACAGAGCCGGATTAATGTTGATCAGTGCATTGATCATTTCATTAAACGGATGTCCATTGGCCACCAAGTAAGCCATAAAGCTTACTTCCGCCCTGCTAGGAGTTCTTTGCAGCAAAATAAGCATAGCCTTGGTGAGTTTAACAACACCATCAGTATTTTGGTCGGGGTGCCATTGCTGCGTTTCCCATTGCTTGATTTCTTCTGAAAACTGACTCGCAAGACTGCTGATATCGTTCCAGTTCACAGAGTTCGCGCCAATCATTCGGTTGTCGATGACATGCAGCTCACCATCCTGTGTCGTGACATAGATATGCCCAGATGCAGATACGGTAGGCGGTAATATAATGCCGTCGCTTCGAGGGAATGTGTAGTGCCAGTTCACCAGTCCATTTTTCGGGTTAAGAGAGTAGAGAGCTTCATCCATTGAGCCCACCAAAAGTACACCATTTTGGTCAAACTGTGCCCCAGCACGGATCTCACCTTGTGTTTTGAATTGCCACTTTTTAGTCACTTCCAGATTGGCTAAAGGATCATATGCCAGGCGGTAGAAATGATGATTCAATGACCCAAAGTAGATGTTATCGACTTTTCTGCCAGTTGCCGAATCCGAAATAGACTCAGATCTTACCAGCGGCTTGGCAATAACTTTAACATTCTGCTTGTTTGCTTCAGGGTATGTCCAAAGATCCTGTAAGCCACTACTGGGATCGAATTTAAAAGCAGACAGTCCGCCTTCTACTCCCCCCATATACAGAACATTACTATCACTTATTGTGTATTCACGTCCCCTTAAGTCAGGGCGCTGTGCAGAGCCCGTTTCATCAATGATGATTTGGTTCTCAAGATTGGCGCCATTTGCCCGGACACCGTTACTTACCGTCAACTCCAAGCCTCCATCAAGCAAACTCAAATAAGCTCGCTCAGGCAAAGTACCAGTCAGGGTGTGGTCGGTCAGAGTAACCTGATGTGATGAAATGGAATATGTTTCGCCCGTTGTACGTATACGTGCATAGATACTAGATTGGGTAGCATGAAAACCGACACCGGTTGCGCTCACCTTAGCCAAGCCAGCTGCGCACTCACTTTTACATAACGTCACACTCGCTGAGTCAATATAAGGCGATATATGATCAATAGAATGTTGCTGGCCTGCGGTACATGCCCCTTGGCTGTTACAAGCACTAAGTTCATAAGTAAACTGACCGGCAGTCACATCAGTGATCACATGCTGTGTGCCAGAGGTTGTTACCAGCACTTTATGCAATGCACTAGATTTGTCGCTAGGTAGCCCTCGCCATACGGTTAATTTGTAGTTTTTAGTCACACCGTCGTTATTTGCAAGCCATTTCAACGTGTAATAGCCACTGGCTTGAGTAATATCAGTATTAAAAACAGGTGAATGAGGCTTTGCTTCGTGATTGATCACTGTCACCAGCTCAGAATCGCCTTCCTTCCCTTTTACATTCTTATGGGTACTAAGCGCGATACCATAAGCACTAACACGAAGCTGTTTTCCATGGTCTGCTATTTTGGTCTGGATTGTTGTTGTGTAAGACGTTGTATTATATACGTTTACATTATTGTCTTTCATCGGATACGGCTGACCATCTAATGTGGCACGCATCACCAGTGTGTCTGTGTTGTTTAGCTGAGTAAACTTGACCTCGTATAGACCAGAACCCTTATTATGCAATGTAATCTCTGGCACAGAGGGCTCAGCAGGAATTGGATCGAAAAGCCTGATATCCGGTAATTTAGCGGTAACCTGGTTGCCATCATTGTCTTTTGCAACCAGAGTAAGTTCAATATTTTCACCCGCATCCGATCTGCCAGGTTGCCATTTGAAATCGATAGATTTTGAGCCCGCTTTATTGCTAGACAGTGGTAGTTCAAGATTGTTTACAGCGGGAGAAATAGAAACACCACCAGAAACCGGTGTGCCGTTTCTATATAGAGTGAGAGAGGCTAACCTTGGTACTCCACCATTAGCTGTGCGTCGAGAAAATGCCGATGCGTACACAGTGAACGATACATGTTCGCGACCGATTACATAAAGTGATTTTGTGGGTTTGGTTACACTTATTCCGTAGTGACCCACATAGTTGACCAATGCCTTGTCGGCATTAACAGGCCCCTTATTGGGCACAGCATAGGCATAATAAGTGACCTGACCAGGTTTATCGGTTCCATTCACCTGAACAGTACAATTGGCAATACTGGTACTACATGCTTTAACAACGGTTGAACAACCGTTTTTGATACCTGTGTGGTTACCCGATGCACTGCAAATCTTGTACTCCTTTAAGCCTGAAGTATGATTTGCCGTGGCCGCTAATGTAATTGGCTCATCAATGAAAGGGCTCGTTTTACTGGCGGTCAAGGTAACAACCGGAGGCTGTGCAAGCTTAATATGTATTGAAGCTGTTTTACTTGCACTAGCCCGGTCCACCACTCTCAGGCGCAATGGGGAAATGCTCTGAGTAATAGGGATAACGATACCCGAGCATGCTAATGAGCCAGATGAACTAGCACAGGTCTTTGCTGTATAAGCAGAAATATTCGTAAAGCCCTTACCAATATCCAGCTCGATTTTGTCTAACTGATTAGAGTATGCGTCGTCATTATCATGTGCAGTCACATCAAGCGTCAGATTTTTATTCGGCTCAACTTCAAATACACTCCCGTCGGCAGCTTCTGTGCCGTCCACTTTTAGTGTGAGTGATGGCGCTGTGTTTGTTTCTTTTACATATACCGAAAAAGCGTGTGAAGCTGTATTGCTTTTTCTATCTTTTACCTCAGCTTTGAACTTATAAGTTGCATTGGCAATTAAGCTGCTTTTTGGCACAGACTGGCTACATTGGTACACACCATTGTTATTTGGCGTAGCACTACACTGTTTTACACTACCACCATTTGCTTGTTTGACACCATTGATGAACACGTCATACGACAGTTTAAAGGAGGTAACGTCTTTATTGATGTCCTTGAACGAGACAGAAGCAAACAAACGCTGGTTACCATACTTAACTGTATTATTATTTCCAGAATAAGAAGCATATGAAAGCGTGGGCTTACTATTGGTTGTTACATTAATGGTTTTGTAGCAACCGTAGCTTGGCTCATCTTCTTCACCTGAGAAGTTATTAATTACCAGTGAAGCTTGGTACTGTCCGGCACTGGGAAAAGTGTAATGCGTCGAGGTCGCAGTGTCGCTTTCCTTTAACGTAGTTGTGCCTCGCTTAATAGCGAGCCTATGATAAGGCTTGCTTGAAAAACTCAGTGTTTTGTACGATGAGCCAAAGGTAACATGGGTACTGTCACCCGCAATTACATTGAGCGCAGCCGAGTTACAAACAGGCACACGTGCATTATAGGCATGAACAGAGCCGCTCAGGAGTGCGACAAAGCCAAGTGTAATTGATTTAGATAAACTCACAGCTTTTTCCTCCACACGACTGGCAGTGTTTGTGTTTGTGCGTTTGTTTCACCTGTCTGAGTTTGTGATGGCTTTGATCCAAAGACCTGATCGACAGTGTTGCTTATAGTGGAGGGGACAATCTGTGTAGGTACGTCGACTCCAAATACCTCATTTTGGCTTTGCATAATAAATTGATGTTGATCACCAGTCACAAGAGACGGAGTGCTGACAAATCCAGTCTCTACACCGCCAATGCGATATTCACGTAAAACAGTAGTCAGATCGATAGGATCCAAAACCTGGATGAGCCCATCACGATGGAAAATATAGATACCACCCTGAACCTGAGTAGAAGATGTAAAGAAATCGGATACTGCACGTAAACCAATAGATTGCTGAGAATTAACAATCACAGGACTGGCAATAAGACTGCTATTTTTAACTCCACTGCACATTAATATTCTTCCGTCTGACAAACGCGAACGACACATAAGTCCCGTATTGTTCCGACGGCTAATGGTGTAAAGCAACGTGCCTCCGTCAATCACAGGTGCACTATTGACTACTCCACCTAGCGTTGAGTGAGCCCACTCAGGCTTCCAGTCAATTATTTTGCCGTTTTGCTTTTTAACTGAGAACCGACGTAAAACACCATCATGAGTAGAGAAATAAATATTGTCTCCATGTTCAACAATGGAACGCTCTACCACATCCAGACCAGACAAAAATAGTGGCTGGTGGTATTCGCCCTTGACACCGTTAAGCTGGATTGGGTTGTCGGGAAGTGTCGCTATTGATAACTTGCGCACAACCTTTCTACCATCAAAGCCATGTGCAGTTAGAGTGAAGTGTGCCAGACCATCAACGCGACTGACTAATGCGCCTTGATTTGGGTTTACCACGGGCCACGTCTGAACAGTTCGACCATTTTCAACACGGCTAACAGACACAGTTGCTGCGCCTGAAATTTGCCAACTGACTTTAGCCTGGCCAAACATGTCAACCTGACTACGATCACTATAGAAGGCCTTTACCGCAAACGGCTCTGAAACAACCCTATTTTGTTGCTTAGCTGCTGCACACCCGTATTCATCACAGGCAGTGACTCGATAAACACCTGATGCCGATTTAGGCAATGTATATTGAGTGCCTTGATAATTGGCATTTACCATTTCCCACTTGCCATTAATATACTGTTCGATAAAGTAAAATTTTGCAGAGTCTACTGCAGACCACACTAGTTTATCGCCACTGTCACTAGGCTGAACTGAGACATAAATAGGTGCATCCGGTGCACGTTCAATTGGGATAAAGGTAGTTATTTTCCCCACGATAATTGGGGCATATGCCTGCTTAAATTCCATTGCGGTTACACTCGTTATCGCAGTGAAATTTAATGTAAAAAGCAACATTAAAAGTCTATTAATCATGCAAATATTGGCCTAAATTTGGTCGGTGTGTTCAAAATAGCCGCAGATTCTATTTTATAATTGCATAATTCACAATCAGAATTAGTGAAGGTTCGTAAACAAACTCACTATAAAAAACTTATCTATCTACTACTAAAGGAGTTTATTTAACCTTAATGTAGAGCAAAAATTGTATCATATTAGAAACAGCCACTTTCTCGCATCAATCCAGCCAAAACAGTGGCCTGCTAAGTTGTGAATTTGCACATAAAAGGGAGACCGATTAGGAAGGTATTCATAGTATCAAGGAGACTGTTTTTTACCGGTGCCGCTTTGAAAGTCGATAAACGGATGCAGACAACTTAGCAAGCAGAGTTTGTAAGAGGCAGCGGCCACCAGGGAGAGTGACCGCCACCGAATACTGACGCCGGAGGTCCGGCGTTATTGGTTAGAAATTACTGTAACTCGCGGTTGATTGATTAAATTCAAATACTGAGATTTGTCCGCAACGAGCGAAGTGATTATTGCTGCTGTATGGGGTGTTGGTCTGGTTGATATCACCTTCCCAGCCCTGACCGTTTTTAACAAAGGCTTTGATCTCAAACCAGCCATTGTGTGTCTGGGCGCAGTCCATGTCAACGTCCAGCATCCAGTAATGGGCACCCCACTGGTTTAATGGCGTTTCGCCATATCCATTGCTTTCAACCGTGGCTTTGGCTCCCCACTCTGCGGGCCACAAGTTGGTGGTCCAGTCCAGTGCGCTACCCTGCGCATCAGTGCTTTGTGTGGCCTCAGCACCGTGCCAGTCGAGGTAACTATCGCCCTGTTTCCAGCCTTGTGTTGTTGGGTTCTTCAGGTTGTTATGACGGATAGGCATCGCACACTGCATCGGGTCTTGTGCACAGTCTCGGCCCAATGTCGCGGCAATAGCATGGTCAAGTCCGCCGCGGACAAACATATCCTGGCCTGCCGCCGTTTCGGCTTTAATGAAGACCACAGTTCGTTGCCAGTCACCCGCAGGAACATCCGGGGTATCACCAATTTTACTGTTGTGGTGTATTGCAACTGCACTCATGGGGCTGACATTGATACTGGCAACGCCACTTTGTGATACGGTAATTTGACTACCTAAGCAGCCATTACCTGCAGTATTTTTTCCACCGCTCAGTACATCGCAGTACACACCTTCAGCAAGACCGGTTTGTAACGTTTGATTGAGCGACCCGCCTTCACGGTTAATCGCGACAAAGCCTTCACTGCCACGCGAAAATGCAATCTGATTATTACCATTGTCCCACCAGTTGTTTACGGTCCAGTGGCCCGTGGTGTTATTTCTGAAATCCATGGCTCCTGCGATCATGCCGCGACGGTGCTCACACTGCCACTCCTTAGCAAAGCAGTTAAGGGTGTTGCCTTGGTGCACAGAGCTTCCCGGAGGACCTGCATCACCGTCGTGGTTAAAGTCATAGCTCGACATCACTTTGGGATAGCCATATGGGAAGGCAAGCATAAATACGTTAGCCAGATCATAAAGTGCGCCGTCCTCATAAGTCACCACATTTCCGGCACCGCCGTGACCTCGTTGGTTATCATGATTGTCTACAAAGACCACAGCAAGATGACTTGGCATCATACCCCAGGCTTCACCAAAGCTGTTTAACCAAGCCAGTTTACCCGACTTAAAGGTATCCCCCAACTTGGTGCTGTACTTGAATTCTGTCACCAAGCCATTGCCAAAGTACTCATCTGCACGCACGGCCTGACCACCCTGGTCGATCACTTCCTGGAAGACCAGAGGCTCACCATTGACCTTGTTCATGATTGTCGCAATGTCCGATGCAGCCATGTGCTTGCTGGCATCCAGTCTGAACCCGGCTACGCCAATTCCGACGAGATCGTTAAGGTAAGCTGCCAATGTATTCTGAACATAAGTTGCGGAGGTGTTTAAATCGGCCAGGCCAACCAGTTCACAATTCTGCACTCGCCAGGCATTGTTGCCATAGTCAGCGTCGTTAATGGCGCACGTTTCGTGGAAGTCTTGTGGGCTGTAAATAGGGTAATGTTTGTCACCAAAAGTGCTGCCAGCCACGCCTGTGCCACTGCCGTGTGCCATGTGATTGATCACTGCATCAACATAGATGTTTACTCCAACGGCTTTACAACGCTCCACCATATCGGTGAACTGGGCACGATTGCCACTACGGCTTTCAAGTTGATAGCTGACTGGCTGGTAACGTGTCCACCATGGTGCTCCGGTAATGTGTTCACTTGGTGGCGAGACCTGAACCGCAGCATAGCCCTTTGGACCAAGGAAAGTTTCACATTCGGTGGCGATGTCCGGCCAGGACCATTCAAACAAATGAACAAAAGTTGTAGGGGTTGCCAGTGCCTGAGCGGACATGCCCAGTCCAGCAGTGATCAGCGCAGTGTTCAACGCTTTGAGTGACTGTTTAATCATTGTGTGCTCTCTGTTGTTGTCATAACGATAATATTTACATCACGGTAACAATATAGAGAGATCCGATTAAACGTCTATTGAATACGTATGCATAAAAACACGCTAGTCTATTCACCACACAATTCGTTCAAAAAGCACACGGGACTGTGTTGTTTCAGCCAACCCTGATATTTTGATCAGCCAAACGATATGACTCTGGAACGATAAAAAAGCCAGGCCTGTTTGCCTAACTCAGTACTGAGGAAAAACCTTAACCTGCTGATATTTATACTTTGTCATAAAAAAGCCGACTGTAATATCTTGCCTGTTGCAGAACTTCTGGTAACACTTTCCAACATCACCGTGTAGCGAGTTACTTATGATCCTAAAACAACTCAGATTAAGCAAGCACCTGACTCAGGCTCAACTGGCCATGATGTCAGGACTAAATATCAGAACCATTCAACGCATCGAGCAGGGGCATAAGCCAAGTATGGAGTCATTGAAATGTCTTGCTGCTGCACTTGAGACCGATATTGATACATTACAAAAGGAGTCATTTATGCCAAATCAAGACACATCCACCCGCCCACTGCCTTTATGGCTCAGAGTGTGGTTTTTTCTGGGGACGTTTCAATGCCAACCCGACCGGCAACTTCTGACACGTCTGGAGTTTATACTACATGGCTTTGGTTTAAGCTTTTGCCTTATGGGTCTGTTCAGCGAAGCGGCGCTTGTTGGTGGGTTACTATTGCTCGTTAATGCCTATTTCATTCGCTACAGCAAATATCTGGGAGATAAATTCGCAATCTGGCAAGGAAGCTAAGTTAACAGGCAGTATGTTTTTAGTACTTATTTTGCTTCCCACCTGTACCTGTAGAGATTACAAATTTATACACTTATTAACGGAATATTCGGTCCACACCGATTAACTTAAGACACACTGAATGTACAAGTGGGAACACTAATGAGTAAGCGGATCCATGGTATTGACCTTGCCAGAGCATTGGCAATTTTTGGTATGGTGGTCGTAAACTTTAAACTCGTTATGGGTGCGACCACAGGCAGCACTTTGTTGATATCAGCAAGTGCATTATTCGAGGGTCGCGCTGCCGCTTTGTTTGTGATTCTTGCCGGAATTGGTCTGGCACTGAGCTGTCGAAAAGCCCAGCATCACACCCTGCTGCAAAAGAAACAACTGCAAAATAAAGTGGCCATGCGTGGCATTTTACTACTCTGTCTGGGACTGCTTTACCTGCCTGTCTGGCCTGCTGATATTCTGCATTTTTATGGCTGCTATTTTATTCTGGCGTCCTGGTTACTATTTGCGTCTCATCGTACCTTACTTGTGCTGTGTGCAGTGATTGTCTCAACGTTTCCTGCCCTCTTACTGATCATTGATTACTCTCAAGGCTGGCACTGGGAGACCCTGACTTACCTTGAACTTTGGACACCCGAAGGGGTACTTAGACGTATTTTTTATAATGGCTTTCATCCTGTTTTCCCCTGGTTTGCGCTGCTACTGTTTGGCATGTGGCTTGGTCGCCAGCCTTTGCATCAGAGAACAACCCAGAAACGCTTGTTTAAAGTTGCATTACTGGTACTGATACTCATCGAAAGTACATTTTTCCTCTTTCGTTTGATGGCGCAAAACGCGGGTATGCAGGGTGAAGAAATCACCTTTTTACTGAGCACAGGGCCTATTCCCCCATTACCCCAGTACCTGATCTCTGCTGCTGCCAGCTCAGTGATCGTCCTAATCGTATGCATCAGGCTGGCACAAAGCTATCACCACACAGCGGTATTTCGCTCTCTGGAGGCGACAGGTAAGTTATCACTCACATTCTATATTGCGCATATTCTCATCGGCATGGGTACATTAGAAGCATTGGATATGCTTGGAGGCCAATCCATAGAGCATGCCCTGGTGAGCAGTCTGCTTTTTTGCTTGTCATCGTGGCTATTTGCCACACTATGGCACCGACGATTTACTCAGGGGCCCGTCGAGTGGCTATTCAGGCACCTCATTACACGCGTAGAAACCTGTTCAACTCGGATCATGCGCGTAAATAATACCGAGTAAAATATTCTCATACTGAGTAAACGCTCCCTGAACCAATCCGTACAAACACCTAAACCCTTGATTAATAGATATATTTTATTTGGCAAGCCACTTGCAGCCTTAGGTATGTTAATTCTCGCAATCAAGGAGTTATTATGAGTACTAATAAATCGGCTGCTAACCGTCAGACAAGCAACGACCCCACACACCCTGTTTCAGATCAATTGGCTGAGTCACTACATTCCACCGTCGATGCCTTGCACAACACGGCAGCCAAAACGGAAGAGCAGTTAAGAAGTAAAAGCGATGCATCAGGTCAGGCCATACAAGCACAAAAACGCCTTCTCGAAAAAAAATGGAATGCCTCGGGGGTCAAACAATACGCAACAGAAAACCCCGTGAAAACCGCGGGTATTGCATTTGGTGCCGGTGTTCTTCTTACCATGCTGTTACGGAGTAAGTAACATGAGTGCGTCATCAGACAATAGCGCAAAACAACACCATTCGGTAAGTGTGGGTGCACAGTTGAAAGGGCTATTACGAGAGGGTAAGTCTGTTACCACCAGTTATGTTGATGTCACCCGCGCTTGTACAGCATTGCTGAAGGCCAAACTTCGTGCCCATTTTAAAACCATTCTGGCCTGTATCATCCTGATGATGATATCTGCATTACTTATCACTGCAACCTGGTTGTCTCTTCAGGGCTTGATTGCCTATGCGATGATACAGGCCGGCCTGAGCTGGTTTGTATCTGCCGGGCTACTGATGGCGCTTAACCTGACACTGATTTACTACCTGATCGCAACTGCAATACAGCTGTTCGATAAAACCACCAGCGATCTGCTTGATGTGTATTGATTCATGAATTTCAAAGGACGCTATGATGAACAGGCTGGCACGTTTCATTTACCAAAATGCACACAAAGAGGCACAGCAACAACAACTGCGCCTGATGAAGCAGTTGTATCATGCGCAGTTTAATAAAAGGCGCTTTTGCCACAAAGCCAAAGCTATGGCGAGCACACCTGAAGGTATTGCACTGTTGGCACTTGGCGGTGTGCTGTTGTTCAAAAGCAAACACAAAATTTCAGTATTACGAAAGCTGGTCATGCTCAGGCGCTTGATCCGGCAAACATAGGCGGCCATGCGATCCTACGTCTGCAGCCTAACCCTTAACAGAACCTGGCCTGAACATTTTATAAGCTATCTACATGATATAAAAACTAATAAAGTGTACCTTTATTGCTCCAGATCAATAGGTGCTGTTATTTTACCTTAACGATTAATACTTTTTTCTGTCATTATTAATGGGTAATTTTAGTCTCAATTGATTACAAAACCCGTTCTTTATTATTAATGTAACTAAAAGGAGTATTAAGATGTATTACATTAAGTCTCTCACAACCACGCTGATCGCCAGCACCGTTTTTTGCACTTTTTCTGCCGCGACTTTGGCTTCTGAGTCACCCTCATACCGATTTATCGATCTGGGTACTCTGGGAGGAAGTGAATCGGCAGCGCTGGATATCAACGACCAGGGCGTCATAGTTGGTTGGTCTACCCGTGATAACAATATGGGCTGCACTTCCCCAGTCAGTAAACCAATGAACTGTGAATATGCGTTCATATATCAAAACGGCGCCATGATTGATCTCGGCCACAGCCAGGACGCTGTACAATCTTCACATGCCGTTGCCATAAACAATCACTCAGTCGCCGTCGGATATGAGATTTTACGCGGCGTTAACGATGACACAAATATGGGGGATAGTTATCATCGACCAGTCAGATTTGAACAAGGCGCTCCCCAAACTCTGCCGGTACTCAGTAACAAGCCACTGGACAGTGCAATGGCTGTTGATATTAATGACCAGGGCAAAATCATTGGCTGGGCTGACAACCAGAGCGGCCAGGACACTTTGGTATCCTGGCAAAGTGATGCCATTTCGGCAGAAGCACCGCACAACACCTATTATCGTCGTGCTACTGGCCTGAATAATTTGGGTGATGTTGTCGGCTTTGAGTATGAAGCCTGGTCGTACAAGCCCAACAGAGCCTTTATTTATAAACACGGACAGGTATCTGTGATAGATGAACGTGAAGGCGTAATGAGCGAAATGAATGCAATTAATGACTATGGCATGATTGCCGGCTCTAAGATGGTCCGCGCCATGACTCCGCTGAAGGCAACCATCTGGTATCCCTCTATGCTTGGGGGTGTTGCAGAACATGTTGTAGGGGGACTACAGCAAACATCACGCGAAGAATCAGCCTTCAATGACATTAACCGCTCAGGTACTGCCGTTGGCTTCTCATCGTCGTCTGACACCATACAGGCCACTGTTTATTATCGAGGCAAACTCTATGATTTAAACCGTCTGGTTTCAGCGCCGGGCTGGCTGCAAACAGCTGAAGCAGTGAATGAACGTGGAGACATTGTGGGCATTTACGTTAACAAGGACAATCAGCGTCGCGCCTTTTTGTTGGAAGCACAGTAATCACGCGCCTCTGAGACGTTAATTAGCAACTGGATCCCTGGCCGTGAGGTTTGGTCAGGGATCCCCGCCATATTCCCTAATTCCTTCCTCCCTCAAATAAAAAATTTTCGACTAAACTGAAATGAAACTTGGTCAGGGCAGGTCTTGTCGTTACAGCAGCATGTTCAGGTGGCGATTGGCTACCAATAAGTACGGGCATTGAACATGCTGCTGAACTACCTTTCCACTCTATGACAACAGCAATTATGGATCGGTAACCGCCATACTCTGTTTGGCACACACTCAATGAGGAAGATAAAATGAAAGCACTAACGGGGGCCGCTATGGCGGTCATGGTTGCAGGCCTGGTAGGTTGTAATGCAACAGACAATTCATCATCCAATGCAGCAAACACAGGTACGAGCGGTGCAAGCACCGATCTGGTACATTGTTATGATGTGAACGTTTGTGGTGGTCACAATGACTGCAAAACTGCCAACAATGCCTGCTCAGGACAAGCCAGTTGTAAAGGCACTGGGTTCGTAGCTATGCCAGGTAAAGCGTGCGCAGATGTGGGCGGTAAAGTAAAAGACAAGTGGGTCGGTTCTGTTGCCAAGTCAGATCTGGTGAAGTGCCATGATGTCAATATCTGCGGTGGCCATAACGACTGTAAAACAGCCAACAACGCGTGTGGTGGTCATGCTTCATGTAAAGGCACGGGATTTGTAAAAATGCCTGTCAAAGCTTGCCAGGATATCGGCGGCAAAGTCGAAAGCTAATCGTTCCGCAATACAATTTACGGCCCAGTTTTAGCTTGTGATACTAATCCGCATCGCAAGCTAAACAAAGCCACTAGCCCAAATGGACCTTACTTTGAACACATCACCTCCCTATCTGGGTTTTGGCCTGGGACTACGCACCTGCTATTTTGAAGACATCATAGACTCGCAGCCTGAAGTCGACTGGTTTGAAATTATTTCAGAAAACTACTTTGTTGAGGGTGGCAAGCCCTGGCACTATCTTGATCAGATAAAAGAGCGCTACCCAATAGCCATGCACGGTGTATCGATGTCAATTGGCAGCACCACAGAGGTCAATTTCGACTATCTGAGAGATTTGAAGCGCACCATAGCGCGCATCCGCCCTGTCTGGGTATCTGACCATCTGTGTTTTTCGTCTATTGGCGATTTTAATAGTCATGACTTGTTGCCACTCCCTTACACCGAAGAGGCACTCACACACTTATGCGATCGCTTGCGAATTATTCAGGACTACCTGGAGCACCCACTGATTCTGGAGAATGTCTCCAGCTACCTGACGTATCATCAATCTCAGATGACTGAGTGGGATTTTCTCGCATCGCTACATCAACAGTCGGGCTGTCAATTTTTGCTTGATATCAATAACGTCTATGTCAGCGCCAGAAATCATGGCTTTGACGCCATGGATTACCTCAATGCCATTCCACAGCAAGCCGTTGCACAGATCCACCTGGCAGGTCACAGTGATTTTGGCAGCCATATTGTGGATACACATGATCAGCCAGTCTGTGACGCAGTATGGCAATTATTTCAGCGTTACGCGCAGTCTCGCTTACCTATAAATACGATGATCGAAAGAGACGATAACTTTCCGCCTTTTGATTCTCTGATGGCCGAGTTAAATCAAGCAAGAAAGCTTGCCCCTTTGAACTGGAGCTCTAATGACTGACCTGGCCAGAATTCAACAAGCGTTTATGGCCCTGCTTAACGGCACTGATCAGGATTTGATTAATCATATTGCGCCACAACCCGGTTTGGATGCCGAGCACCGAGCCCTGATTTACCAAAATGCTTATCGTATCCGCCTCACCAAAGTATTGGAGCAAGATCATGAGATGCTGGGGCGCTATCTGGGTGACGATTTGTTTGATGACATGGTGACAGGATATTTGGCTCAGTATCCCTCAAATGACCCTTCTTTGCGGCATTTTGGCGACAAACTTCCCCACTTTCTTGCCACTCAGCTGCCCTTTTCTGAACATGGGATCCTGAGTGAAATCGCATTGTTTGAGCGCCTGCTGTTACAGGCGTTCGACGCCCCTGACACAAAGCGCCTGGCGCTGTCTGATATTCAACAGATCCCTGCTGATTTATGGCCGAATGTTGTTTTTTCTTTGCACCCAAGCGCACGACTGCTGCGTTGTCAGTTTGCTGCGATTGAAAGCTGGCAGGCACTTAAACACGGGAATCCGCCCCCTTCGCCAGAGCTTGAGTCTGAACACTTTTGGCTGGTTATTCGCGAGGCCGATCTGCGCACGGCCTTTCACCCCTTATCACAACATGAATATCAATGCCTGCAATCGATGGAGCGGGGCTTGCCCTTTAGCTTCGTATGCGAGGCCGCAGCTAATATTCATCAAGATGCTGAGTCCGGTGCACTCGCAGTCATGCAGTTATTACAAAAAGCCCTCACAGCAAACTGGCTCGGTGACTATCAGCTGCCATAAAACGCCACCACTAAATGGACCAGGAACTCTATGAAAATTAGTGAAAAAATCCGCCTTTATCAGATCAGCCTTATCGCCAGTATGTTATTTGCTTTTATTGGTTTTGCCTATAATGCCTGGCGACTGGAAGTCTCGGAGCAAAACAACAATATACGTACCGCTTGTTTTGAGATGCTGAAGGAGCTCGCGCAATTAGAGCAACTGATTTATGTCGCCCATTACGATCAAAATAAAACGGAGGGGAGCCCGCGAAAAGGGTGGATCAGTGTCGGGTTAATCAATGACTTCAGCTACCTTACCAATGGCAATCTGCAACAAAGTGCCAGAACACTAAAGACGACCTGGAATGACAACTGGCAAAATATTTATGCCAGTACTCAGGCTGTTGACCTGGTCGTCAAGGACATAGATAGCGTCCGCAGTGAAATCAAACTACTGCTTAATGACCTGGAGTGATTTGACCAAGTGATTCACTCATCACGGGCAACCTGACTTCAAAACATGCACCGCCCAGTTCAGCATTGTCGTCACTAACCCGAACCGTGCCATGATGCTTGATAACAATTGACTGAACGATTGCTAAGCCAAGCCCACATCCACCGGAATCTCTTGAGCGGCTTGGGTCTAGCCGAGTAAATGGCTCAAAAATACGCGCGTGTTTTCCAGGTGGAATGCCAATGCCATCGTCAGCTACGCGAACAACCACTTCGTCCCCTTGAATACCAGCCTCAATACGCACCCGAGATCGGGCAAAACGGCCCGCATTACGCATCAAATTGGTGAATAAACGCTTCACCTGTGCCTCATCCCCATGCCAGTGTATATCGGCGCTATCCAGTTCAAAACCGATATGAGGGTAAAAAGGCACGACTTTGTCCAGCGTTTCCTGTAATACAATATCCATATTCAGCGCGCTCAGATTTGGTTTGACTGAGTTGTCTTTGACTCTGGCATAATACAGCAACTCACTGACCAGACTTTCCAAATCGTTCAGTGACTGACTCAGGCTGGTATGAAGCTCACCTCGTTCATCTTCACCGGCTTCCTCCAGCATATCCAGTGCAAACTGCATCCGCGCCATTGGACTACGGAACTCATGTGCAACGCCATGAAGCAAATCTCGCTGTAAAGTGATCCTGGCTTCTCCTTCACTGAGTTGAGCATCAACAAGCTGCGAAAGCTGTTGCAAACTGGTATTCAAATCCTGTGGCTGGCTCAAAGGTACGGGCATCGTGTTCAGTCGCGCCACTAATGCCTGACGCTCTTTATTGATCACATACCAAAATATCAGGAGCAGTAACAAGTTAAGGCAAGCTGATACCAACCAGTCAAACCAGTCGACCAGAAAATAATATATATTCTGCTCAACCAGAGGCCCAACCTCGAGCACATCCTTGTCGTTTAACACAAAGTAGACGGTTGCGTTTAAGTAATCCACCAGCCCATGCTGATTTTGAGGTAAGGCTAACTCGGCTAACAACTCCTGTGAGAAATACTCAGCGTCACGCCCAACCAGTAACGCCTGTGTATCATATTGCGCTTCCAGCTGCATTTGAATACCCGATAAAGGCAAACGCTCAGGGTCTGTAAGCGCGATAGAAATCTGAGCTTTCACATCATCCAGAAATTGATTTTGTGTTTCGATAAACCGGGTTTCTATGTCGATCAGTAAGGTGTTACGTACCGTAAAAGCCACCACACTATTAAGCACAATTGCCACAGCAATAAAGGCGAACACCCGTAAAGTGTTAACTTGCAATCAAATATCCCTTGTTTCTTATAGTTTTAATTATTTTAGGTTCCTTAGGATCGTCGCCAAGCTTTTTACGCAACCTGGAAATGCGTAAATCAATCGAGCGATCCATGCCGTCAAATTCCAATTTAAAGAGCGTTCGATAAAGTTCATCCCGCGATAGAATTCGCCCGGGTGAGCTGGCAAGTAACCACAGAAGCTCAAATTCAGCACTGGACAGAAGGATTTCTTTGTCACCACAGGTTGCCTTACGTTTGGTCAGGTCCACGCAAATCTCACCTTCATGGATAGTTCTGACATGCTGACTACTTTGCGCCACGAGCATATCATGACGCCTTAGCTGGGCCCGAATATGGGCAAGCAGCACCCGGGGTTTAACTGGCTTACACAAGTAGTCATCTGCACCAACTTCCAGGCCGGTGACTTCATCTATGTCGTCTACCAGCGCAGTCAGCATGATAATTGGCCCACTAAAACTCCCTCTGATCTGACGACAGATACTTAAGCCGTCTTGGCCTGGTAACATCAGGTCAAGCACCAATAAGTCCGGAGCAAATTCTTTTACACGCTCCACTGCACCACTCCCCTGGGCAAAACAGGAAACACAGTAGCCATTTTTTTCAAGAAACAGAGACATCAACTGGGTCAGTTCTGTGTCATCATCTATCAGTAGTATTTTTTGTTCTGTTGTCATTTATCGCCTGTTCAAACACGCTTCGTACATTTTGATATTAAACTCCCTGGCGTATTGATAAGCCTCTGAGCGCGCTTTTTTATCAGCTTCGCTACGTAGGGTATCTCCTGTTCCGGGCATAGCCTTAACACCACACTGGGCCTCCAGCTCTTTGAATGCCAACTGCTCAAACCCGGGCACTACGGGCCTTCTTCCCGTCGTATAGTACAAGCGGAAGTCTTTTTCGGCCAGAGCCTGAGACACAGCCAAATCCAGTTTGCTGTCTGCATTTGTGGCTTGTTCACTCATTCCCTGACACCCCGTGGTTATGCCGACGGCGAACAAGGCCATCGCCGTAGCAAGTTTAACTGCCATACTTTTTTACTCCTAATCTGATCCCACAGCATATTATCAAAATCCACAGTACACCAAACAATGTGCCCCCGGAGCCTCCATTATCGAGCGACTGCGCTGGTGGCTCGGGTAGCGGGTTGGGCTCAGGGTCTGGCTCTACTGGGGCTGTAGCCACTGTCACTTCAACCTCGCCAGTAGCACTACCGCCATTACCGTCACTCACCGTATAGCTAAAGGTCTCTACGCCTGAAAATGTGCTGCCTGCGGTATAAACTAAACTGGCTGATGCAATCGTTACTGTTCCCTCTCCCTGATAATCCACACTCGATATACTCAGCGTATCTCCATCAATATCACTGTCATTACTGAGCACAGACAACACAACCTGACTGGCCTGAAACGCAACTTCGGCTCTGTCGTTTATTACGGTCGGTTCATCATTCACCGCAACCACTGTGATTTCGATGCTGAACTGCTCACTGCTTTGATTGTCTTTGGTCGCGGTGGCAGGCACCAGCAATTGTCCATTGAAGTTCTCATCCGGGATCACTGTCGTCCCTTCAAGGGTATAATTGTCACCTGCTACCAATGTGATAGAGTCAATAGCTAAGTCAAGGGCAAAGGTTAAGTCCTCTTTCTTGACTGCGAGCCGCTCATCCTCATTGACCGAAAGTGGATCCTGAGACTGATATACCGGAATGATGGGCTCCGCCGGGCCATCGAAGTTAACGGTAAAGTTTCCTGAATTAATCGCAAAAAAGATATTGTCTGAGCAATTCACCCTCACTCTGGCTTGATTCGTGCTGATAGCTGAGGTGATTAACACATCCTGTTGCCCATCATTATCTACTCCGTTTGCCAGTGAAATCGGAAAGCTCGCTCCACCATCTGTAGAGAGACTAATGCTGACTCTGTTACAAGACACAGGGGCATTTTGGGTATTTGCTGTATCCCAGGTAACTGAATGAGTTGCGGAGTCCCACTGGCTGCTGCTATCAGGCTGCGTCACTCTGAATCCGTTGGTCGAGTTCACAACGGTCACCTGCATCGCATCGCTCGCAACGTGGCCCTGACCATCTCTTACAGCAAGACGAAAATTAAGCGTTCTGTTTGTCGTCGCGTAAGTCTCACCAAGTACAGTGCTGTTGGTCAAAATATCGATTAACCTGGGGAAAGTTCTTACCGGTTCAGAGGTTGGGTCAAACACCCTGAATAAAGGGCCCGTCCCTCTATCAATGGCGTCCTGGTCAGGACTGCTGGTTGCCGTTCCCAAATCGAATTGTTGCCAACTGAAACTGAGCGTGTCTGAATCAGGATCTGTTGCGCTGCCAGTCAGGGTAAATGGTGTACGTGCCGGAATGATATAGTCACTACCAGCGTTAACCACAGGGCTTTGGTTTGTCAGGCCAGTTCGGCTACCACAGGTATTTCCGACCCCCTGACGGGTGACTTCAACCATCTGTTCGACAGAATGTAAATGAAAAAAGGGATCTGAGTTTTTTTGTAAGTCTTGGGAACCACATATACCTGTGTATCCCATAATGGTGGAGCCGCTGGCCGGCTCAAACGCAGATAATCCGGAGCGATTTCCCTGGCAGGCTCCTACTAAGCCGTTGAAGGTATGCTCAGCGCCAAGTTGATGACCAATTTCGTGGGCTACATAATCGATATAAAATGCGTCTGATTCAGGTACAGGACTACCAGTCAGGCCCGCTGCTTTTTGAGAGGTGCACACCACCCCTAAACCGGCGACCCCTCCGCCTTCAGTTACCACTAAATGCCCGATATCATAATCAGAAGCACTAATCACTGCCTCTATGGCATCAGTGATGGTGTCACCATCAATATCCTGATCAGAATTAGTAAAGGGATCAGTCGCTGCATCAAGAAATATCAGTTGATCATTATTTGCCACTAGTTGGAATGTAATTCCCAAGTCTCGCGCATATACCTGATTGACCCGATTCACCATAGTGACGAGCGCAGCCAGTGCAAGTGCGCGCGTGCCGCCATGATAGGCGGTATATTCCCCCGTCGCTGTCACAGCCAGGCGATAGACAATCCGTTCACTGATTTGGCTGGTTTGCATCAAGTCGCCCGGTCTTTTTTCTAAAGCTTCTGATAGCTCAGGAAAACGAATTGGTGGATGGCGCTTAATTTTAACCGGGTTGGCCTGCTTCATGGCATGTGTGAAATAATAACTGCGGTACTGTTCAGTCCCTTTTACTGGGTCAATGTATACCGTTTTTCCACCATGCTCAAACATCCCAAAGAACCCTTTTGGTGATATGTCAAAGGATCCCAGGTTATCCGGTTGACCAACTTCCGCCCCATGAAATGTCATTATCTGGGGGTATTTGCGAGCAAGTGCCGGGGCCATAACCTGGCTGGGCTTAAGTCGGTATGTGACAAACTGGCCTGAGGGCAAAGGGAGCGCCATATCAACAAAGTCGGAGGTTGTAAGCAATGCCTGGACGCTGGCCTTATCCAACATCAGAGTTTGCTCTGTGCTCTTTAGGTTAATTTGTGGGTTTTGCTCAAGCAAGGCCCAGTGAGCCTGTCCGATAGAATGGACCGCGATTGCACTTTGGCAGGTGAAAATCAAAAACAGGCACATCAGTGAGAGTTTATTCATGGTAAGCCCCGTCGGATTGTTGTCATTGCGGTCATAATTCAACCATACAACTACAAGCATAGACTGTAAGTAACCATTTGTAGGCGCTTTGTATCAGGATTGATAAATGTACCTAAAGCAATAACTAACTTGAAAATAATAAACAAATCGGCTACTAAGCATCCCCCTATGCTTTGACAGTCCCCTCACATACAATTGCATTTTACTGAACAAACATCATTTACTTCTGAGCCATCTTTAACAATCTAGCCAGAAGTCTCTCACCCAGACAGACTTCTGTGCCCTCACCCGCTCTGCCTATGGCAAACGACCTACCGATATCGGCGTTTTGTTATTACTAATCCAATAGTTCCGATAACAGTGGGAGCGAGCCAGGCCATCAGTACTGCTTGTTCACCTAGTAGCTCAACGAACAGATAACGTCCCCCAACGGCACTAAATGCGGTGTATGCTGCAATGCCAGATCCAATCATCGCACTGAGATGCTCAATCACCCACTGCTTTGGTTTGACTGTCTGAGCGAATGAATAACGCATCATTCTGATAACAATAACAAGACTGATAACACTAAATACCGTATACAAAACATGGCCACCGCGACTTCCCAGATATCCAACGTAAAGTGCACTGCAGCATAGCGCAATATAGTTGGCTATCATATCCAGTCGCGTCAGCGATTGACGAGATACCTTATCCTGGAGCACGCGGACACCGTGCATAACCGAAGTTAATACAAGGAAAGACAGCATAAGCAAGAAACTGGCTCGCTCACGGGCTGTCTCGATAAAAAGTGCCTTATTCTGAGCCTGTGAATAGCCCGCCTGATATATCGTAATCGGGTCGACTAACACCAAAAAACAACACAAGATGCCTGATATTGCGACCAGCTGCATACTGTAAGTGTATGCTCTGCCTGCCTGGTTATGGATCTTTGACCCCTTTTTTGCCAGTACAGGGACCCAGAATAAAATTAACGCACAACTGCCCACGATAATGTGAATAACGAGAGAAAACTGATGAAGATATTGCATGATTTATAGTCCTCAAATTGATGTGCATTCAGACTATGGAAAAACGCAGTTTTGTTCATGTCACTAATGTCATGAAAAATCAGTGACATTCGTCATGCTTTTTTTCATGACAGGATCTGATATAAGTACAGAGTGTTAATTAACAATATGAAGTTATCGTGCAGTCTTACTTTAAATATCAACCGTCTATGCTATTGGCGGCACTCGTCACCTGGTGCGCTGTGGCCATACCAAGCCTGCTCGCCTTAGCCGCTACGTCAGCCTGGGCATGGCTGCCGCATATTTTGCTTTTGCCTTTAATTCTGTTGGTCACCAATGAATCACAGCACAGTTATGGTTACACAGTCAGATATTGGCTACTCGCGGTGATGGCTATTTTAATTCATAGTGCCGGTTTCTTATTGCTCAGCTCCGTGTACCTGATATACAGCGTGATGCTCATTGCAATCCTGGCCTTTTACCTCACACCTATGCTGTCTTACTGCTACATCCTGCTTGCAAGCCTTGCTTATTTGTTCACTCAAACCCTATTTTGGGAGCGACCCTGGCCCTGGACAGAAGCAGGAATGTTTGCGTCATTTCACCTCTTTTCCTTCGTAGTTAGCCACAGAATGGGGCAAGAACGCGTTGCCAAAGAGCAAGCTCAACTTGCCAACAGCCAGCTATTAGCCACACAGTCGTTACTCAGTCAGTCTGTTTCGCGACAAGAGCGACTCCATTTAGCCAGAGAACTGCACGATGATGTTGGTCACCAGTTAACCAGCTTAATCGTCAACCTAGACGTTGCCAGGCGAACAGCTGAAGAACCTCAGAAATCTCAGCTAAAGCAAAGCTATACTCTGGCACGAGAAACATTAGAAAAAATCCGGACTTTGGTCAGCGATAAACGCACTGAACAACCGCTTGATCTGGAGGCAGTACTAACAGAGTTGATTAGCCATATACCCAGAATCAACGTCTCTTTGCAATTTCATGCTCACCCACTTTTACAGAGCTTAAGCCATGCACACTGCATCTTGCGAGTTTGTCAGGAGAGCATCACTAATACACTCAAACACAGCAATGCGACACAAATGCGCATTGAATTTAGTGACTCTGACCACACGCAATGGACTATGACAATTGCCGACAATGGCAATACAATGCAAGTCTGTCGACCTGGTAATGGCTTGCAGGGTCTGCAGGAGCGTGTAACTGAGCTGGGTGGTCAGTTTGATTGGCAAAACACTCGTGAAGGTTTTGAAGTACAAGTTCATTTTAAGGAAGTCCAGCACCATGAATAAAGTAAAAGTCCATATCGTCGATGATCAGGCATTAGTAAGGCAGGGTATGCAGGCGCTGCTGGGGCTGTGTGAAGATATCCAGTGCAGTGGTAGCTCCGCAAATGGCCTGGCGTTTGTCAACGACTATCAAGCCGGTCGAATTGAAGCTGATGTTGTGCTGCTGGACATGCGTATGCCTGAACTGGATGGCCTGGGCGTACTTGAGCAACTGAAGCAAACTCCAAACGCCCCCAAGGTACTTATTCTGACCACCTTTGATGACACGACCAAACTCCAGCAGGCCCTTGCGCTTGGTGCAAACGGCTGTATGTTAAAGGATGTCGAGCTGGAGGAGCTGCACTCTGCCATCCAGTCGGTAAACTCAGGTAAACTGGTGATCCAAAGCGCTCTGAGCACAGTGTTCTCTCGCGCAGCAACCATTCTTGACGACCTGACAGAGCGAGAAAAACAAATACTGGTACTCATTGCACAGGGTCACTCTAACAAAGAGATAGCCACCCGACTCTTCAAAGCAGAAGGCACGATCCGCAATCATGTGTCCAATTTACTCAGCAAGCTGCAGGTCAGAGATAGAACACAAGCAACGCTCAAAGCAGTGGAACTGGGGCTGGTGCAACAAAGTGGATAACACCACTTTCACCAAATACCTGTTCAATTTGAAGGGGCAAAGATGGCGCCAACTTTGCTAAAAACTTCTCATTTAGATTAGCTAAATAGCAAAATTTTTGTCTGGTTATCAACCCTATTTTTCTTGCCTCAAAATAGAACGCTGAATTAAGCCAATTGGTATAACGTCAACGTAACAAATTGTGAGACATAACCTACGCAGTTAGTGAGAAAAATAGGTTAAACCTGTAATTTTTTCATTTTGGGGACAATCGACTTGCAAGATTAGACTCCAAGCTCTAGAGTACAGCCTGACTCTACTATTGCATTGGACGCATTATGACGTATTTATTAAGATGGATCGCGAGTATCGCATTGCTCACTCTGGCCGTGCTCACACTCACAAAAGGACAATGGGTAAATTTCGGCCTGCTCGCCACTTTAGGTGTGCTGATATTTCCACGACGCAGTCAAACACATACTGATATCAACGCAGGTTATGGGCGTAAGCTATATCATAAACATCTGGTCGCAGAATCTAATGAACGCTCTACGCCAACGCTTTACTTAATCGTTGGTGTGTCACTTGTTCTGATAGTTGTCTTGTATCGGCTACTGGCAAATTCACCAGTATGAGTTGCTGAGGGCATCATTGCTAAAATGTAGGGAGCCGAATCACTCTTTGATTTGAATGTCATATTAGGCTCACCAGGGAAAAAGGGAAAGCGGTACTTTAAGGGCCAATATAGCGACGGTTGTGCTCAGCCAGTGCACGGCGTACTTTGTTGATAATGTCACTGTCGGTGTGTGGATGAAAAGCCATACAGGCTCTTTCTCCAGATCTATCGCGTACTTCCAGCGCAGAGGTGACCACCTCATATGGCTGGTCAATCAGTCGTAAAGCTTCATAGATAGTGAACTCAGTGGTCATCAGAAAATCGACTCGCCCCGCTAGTAGTTTTTTGGCTAGTGAGCTGGGGTCAGCAGATAAATCCAAATTAACTCCCCCCTTAAACCCCCTTGCAAGCAGATATTCATGTGTCACACTGCCTCTGACCATTGCAGTAATATAGCGCTTGGCATCATCTAAAGAGCTGAGCTGTATGTCATTGCGAGAAGTTAATCTAAACAGGTGCTCTTTGACAGGTCTTAACAAGGGACATGCCCACTCAAACCTTGCCTCGCGCTCAGGAGTGCGAAAAATAGAATAGATCATGGTGTTAGGCTGAGTTTGTGCTATTTTCATCGCTCTGGTCCAGGGAAATAGCAATATCTCATAACTGACCCCGGCAGCATCAAGCACTTCGCGCACTTTCTGTGTGGCCCGTCCGTCCACTTCTCCCTGCTGATTGATAAAGTTATATGGTACCCATTGCTCTGTAACAACATGAAGTTGGATATCAGGCTCGGAGTCAGGCACAAGAACAGGCCTAGGTTCGAGACTTGCAATGGCCAGGTGACTGAAGCACACTATGGATGCCAGTAAGATGAAAAACACTCCCCGAAATACTGTGCAATTCGTCATGCAATCTACTTAACCTCAATACCCGCTGTCTCGATCAGATTTTGCGCAAACATGCCTGCCATCTTTGCAATTTCTAAGCCTCTCATGCACCATGCTAGACCAAACTCTCAAACAGATCACTGCTATGATAAAAAATATCCTTCTTTTCGTCTCTTTGATGTATTGCTGGACACTTTCAGCAAACACCTCATCCCCGACAACCACTCTGACTGAACAACAGCAAGAACAAGCATTACAACAGCTAAAAGAGCCCATGTACCGGCCATTAATGGAACGCTATGTTCTGGATGAATTAAAATCCTTACGGCAGGATCAGCAAAAATTACGAGAAGATGTCACCTTACAGCTTACTCACAAACAGCTGGATGCAGCCGACCGGGCACTGACCTATACCACCGACACTATCAACAACGTACTATTTATTATTACCGCTACCGCGTCACTGCTAGTCCTGGCCGGTTGGAATTCTCTGCGTGATATCAAAAATAAAGTAGAAGAAACGGTTAATGACAGAGTGGGAGATATCACGGCGGAGTATGAACAAAGGCTCGGCACTTTGGAGGAAAAGCTCAAAGAGCGCTCTGAGGAAATATTAAATAACCAGCGGAAAATCACTATTACTAATGAGATCCACTCGCTATGGATGCGAGCCAATCTAGAAAGTGATATGCAGGGTAAAATTGAAATGTACGACGAAATACTCAAACGCCACCCGGATGACGTTGAGGCGCTGGTTTACAAAGCCGATGCACTGCTGGAGCTGGAACAAACAGGCCCAGCGATCAACTTGTGTAATCAGGCACTTGAAATAGACAGTGACTATGGCTACGCCTACTGGCAACGCGCCTGTGCTTATGCCATGCTGGAACAACAAGCAGATGCCATAGCCGATATTAAAATGGCCCTTGCTTACTCACCAAACCTGAAAAATGAACTGACACACGAGCCATCATTTAAAGTGCTGGAAAGTAACCCAAGTTTTAAGGAGCTGGTAGAACACTGGTAAGAAAGCAAATCAACTCGCCAGCACCTGTTCAGCGCATCAAGACTGACTACCCACAGGTAGTCAGCGGGTGCGTACCCTGAGACTAACGGAAGAACACTACTTTTTTGATTTTACCGTCCTCGACCTGATAGCTGGTCACAAACTCAGAGCGTTTATCCACAACGCCAGCTTCTGTACTACAGATTTCAGATGTTTCATGGTCGATAACGATCGAGCCATGGGTGATCCGTTTTATGGATGTTGCTTTAAGGCAGTGCATTTTCTTAAACATCAGTCCGTAGCGCTCAATCAGCTTTTCTTTCCCCGTAAACATCAGCGTTTGCGGATACATATAAAACTCAACATCTTCTGCATAAAGTTCAAGGAACAATCGTATATTCTGTGCATTATATGCCTGTATGAGTTTATCGACGACCGCCTCGGCTGCAAGTTCCTGCTCTGTCTTTGCTAACTGGTAATCACTAGCCTGGTCATCCAGCGCGGGGTTGGCATTTCCCATAACTGAGTAAGCAAACAAGATCAGGGCGCATAGGTATTTCATACATTACCTTTTGATGGGACAAGTTGCCCAGCAAGATAGCAAATTCAGCTTGCAGAATACAGGCCCAGAGCCTGGAGGGCGCAATATTGGCTGAGGGTGGTGTCAATATCCCGATACATTGCTATCAGCTCACCAATATTGCTCTACCGTAATGTGTCCCGGCTGTGCGCGGCGATTACGTGTAAAACCCAAGCCCTGTAACAATGCTGCGGTGTCTTTCACCATATCTGGGTTACCGCACAGCATAAACTGACTGTCCTCGGGTATCTGGTCAAACCCGCAATGGCGACACAAGTCTCCACTTTCCAGTAAATTTGTAACCCGCCCGGTCAACATATTCTCGACTGGCTCACGGCTAACCAATGGCACATATTTAAACTGCTTAAATATTTTTTCGGTATCCAGCAACATATCTTGATAACACAAGTCCTGCGCATGACGTACGCCATTAACCAGCACGACTTTATCAAACCGCTTCCAGAGCTTGCCATCCCCAATCATAGACAAAAACGGACCAATCGCAGTGCCGGTACTTAGCATCCACAACACACTAGCATCGGGCACCTCATCCAGTGTGAAAAACCCGCTTGGCTTTCCTGCTACCAAAATATCATCACCAATGTCCAAAGCGGCCAACGGAGAGGATAACTGACCACCCGGAACTTCAATCAAAAAGAACTCCAGCAATGGGTCCTGAGGTGCATTGACAAAAGAATATGCCCGAGATACTTTTTTGTCCTCAACGGGTAAAGCCAGCTTGGTAAACTGACCTGCACAGAAAGGGTCTATGTCAGCCGCTACCTTGATACTAAACAGGCTGGGTGTCCACCACAGCTTTTCGACCACTTTACCATTTACCCAGTTCGCCATACTTGCTCCCATTCATTTTGTTATGTCAGCCTCTTAAATCTGGCATAAAGTGGGGTAAAAACAAATTTTTAAGTTAAAACAGTAGAAAAGCTACGTCATTACATGGACCCACACCAGTACTTAGCAAGCGCTCCTGATAAAGGTAAATTGTGGCTTTTCCTGTGAGTCTGTCGTGTCACATCCTGATTCAGACCAAAACGCGACGACAGCAATGCAACAAACTCGAGGTAATCAGCAGCAATTGTCTCTGTTGCTTGTAGCTTTTGCTGTTGTTTCTGACTAAGACTTTTAGCAGAACTATATGACCGGAAGGTGTCCAGCCATTGAATAAAGCGCTGCCCGTGGTCTGAGAGTAAATCGGGTGACAAGGTACTTATCGGGCGTAATTGATCATAAGTATTTAGATCATTGGTGGCCAACGCCACAACCAACATATTGGCAACCACTGCCTGAGCATTGCGATTGTCTTTCATTGCAATATAGTGATTATGAGCTTGCTGATAGGCATACTTTGCCTCGTCATACCGTTTTATCTGCAACGCCGTATTGCCTCTGGCAACATGCAATCCGGCCAGAATTACACTTGGTAAAAACCCTTCTTCTATGCCTTCTAGCAAACGAAACCCAACCGCAGGCTGTCCCGCATTGCGATGAACTATCGCAATGTTAATTTTAATCAGCGCTCTGGTATCATGGGTTTTGGCATAGGTTAAGGCACAACGATAATGCGCCAGCGCATCATCAGTTTGGCCAGCCTTACGATAAGCAACGCCAATATTATTGATGATATTGAGCTCCTTCCCTTCCACATCTAAAGCCAGGCTCACAGACTGTAGTGCCTGAGCCACCTCCTCTACTATGGGCCAGTTTTGCACTCGAGTAGCGGCCATCAGAATATAGCGATATATCAGTGCTGTATCAGGACATGTTTTTTGCTGCAAACTTTCTTTGTGGTCTAAGTAGGTTTGTATTGCTTGCTGCGGATGGTTATAGGCCTGTAATTTAAGTGGTTCAATGGGCACAGTACATGTAGCAGATACGGAAGTTGCCATCCCCCAAGCCAATAACATCGTCGGAAACACCATTTTATCTGGACCTGATATTAGATAACTTACCCTGAGTTTATAATAGAGACATTAGAGCAACAAATTTCAGGCAAAAAAAAGCCGCACCAAGTGCGGCTTTTTGGGTGTGATTCGCGTTGTTTTAGGCGTGTCTCCAAAACTCTGCGATTACGTTACCAAGGAACAGGGAGGCCCTGTTAAAGGACCAAATTCTTTAAATTGATTCTAGTGCAATTTTAACCATTTCATTGAACGTGCTTTGACGCTCTTCTGGCGGCGTTGCTTCACCAGTGATCACGTGATCACTGACTGTGAATAATGCCATTGCCTTTGCACCGTACTCAGCTGCAACGCCATACAAACCCGCCGTTTCCATATCAACAGCCAGTACGCCTAGCTTATCAAGCTCAGGGTAAAAGCTGCTGTCAGCCTGATAGAAAGTGTCTGTGGTGTATACATTACCCACTTTCGCTTCAATACCCAGGCGACGTGCTGCGTTGACACCGTTCTCAAGCAGGCCAAAGTCAGCCAGCGCTGCAAAATCATAACCACGCACTCGAGCGCGGTTTACGTTTGAATCTGTACTGGCACCTTGTGCGAAGATCACATCGCGGATTTTGGTATCCTGGTTGATACCGCCACATGTACCGATACGAATTAGGTTTTTAACACCAAAGCTGACAATCAGCTCGCGAGCGTAAATAGACATAGATGGAATGCCCATGCCTGAGCCCATAATACTAACTGGCTTACCATTATATGTACCGGTAAAACCAAACATGTTGCGTACGTCCGTTACCTGACGTGCGTCTTGCAAAAAGTTTTCAGCAATGTACTTGGCACGCAGTGGGTCCCCTGGCATTAGCACCGTTTCTGCAAAATCACCTGGGTTAGCATTAATATGCGGAGTACTCATAACATGTTTCCTTTAAATCAAGCCTTAGCGAGTTTGGCTGCAAAGCCGTCACCATAATCACAAGCAGATAAGTTAAACCATTGAGCCAGTGTCTGGCCCATATCTGCGAAGCTGTTTCTTTCACCTAACGGAGTATTGTTCATTCCGTTGCGATACGCCAATACTGGCACATATTCGCGGGTGTGGTCTGTGCCCGGTGCGGTCGGATCACAACCGTGATCCGCCGTAATAAGCAGCAGATCATCGTCTTTTAACTGGTCCAGTATAGTCGGTAAATAGGCATCAAATTGCGCCAGTGCTTCTGCATATCCAACCGCATTGCGTCGATGACCAAATTTTTCGTCAAAATCCACCAAATTGGTGAAAATCAAACTATGATCAGGTGCGCTGTCGATTACTTCGCTGGTTTTTTCCAGCAGGTTCATCAATCCAGGTGCTTTATGCTTTTGCGTAATGCCCTGATGTGCGTAGATATCAGCGATTTTACCTATACTAATTACTTCACCACCATCATTCGCCAGTTTATCTAATACTGTTGGTGACGGCGGCAACACTGAGTAATCACGACGATTACCAGTACGAATAAAGTCGGCACTAGAAGTGCCTATAAATGGCCGCGCAATCACTCGTCCTATATTCATTTCATCAAGCAGTGCCCGTGCGATTTCACATACCTGATAAAGTTTGTCAAGGCCGAATGACTGCTCATGTGCGGCTATTTGAAACACACTGTCAACTGAGGTGTAGCAAATTGGCATGCCAGTTTTGACGTGCTCTTCACCCAGCTGCTCTAATATGGTTGTACCCGATGCATAACAGTTCCCCAAAATACCCGGGATCTCTGCTCGCTTACACAACTCATCAATAAACTCTTGTGGGAAACAAGGCTGTGTATTTGGGAAGTAACCCCATTCAAATAACACAGGTACACCCGCCATTTCCCAGTGTCCAGACGGGGTATCTTTACCGCTGGATAATTCTTTCGCATAACCCCATGCGGCTTGCGGTTCTATATTCTGGGCGACTTCACAGGTTTCTTTACCTGCGGCTTCGCATGCAGCGATAAGACCTAACTTACTCAAATTAGGTAAAGACAAGGCCTCGCCTTTCTCTTCTTTATAAGCTGCTAACAGATGAGCTAAGGTATTGGCACCAGCATCTCCAAATTTATCGGCATCAGGTGCAGCCCCTATTCCTAAGCTGTCTGCCATTAATATGATTGCTCTTGCCATAATTTACCTCTTATCTGTTTATTCTGACGCACAGCGATTTTGTTTTTTTGTCATCGTTACTCGTCAGAGGGTGTTACTTTATTTGTAGCCAAAATTAACGTACAGGACATAAGTCCGCTGTCATAAAAGCATAACAAAAAACCATTTGTACCTATATTAATTAAATCTCATCACTAATTGGACCAGCGGACATAAGTCCTGTTTTGTTATAACCAAAACAATTAAATTTGATCCTTAAGCGAGGCAAAAGAGATTAATCGTGTCTTTTTTGCTATTGTGATCTTCCAACATTAACAACTGCTGGGTGTGAACTTTAGTGACACGAACAATTATAGCCATCGCCGGCGCATCTGCGTCCGGTAAGTCTCTTTTTAGTCAAACTATTTATAACGAATTAGTAAACGAACTTGAATCGGGTGCCATCGCCGTTATAGAAGAAGACGCCTATTATAAAGATCAATCGCATTTGCCGTTTGAACACAGAACTCAAACGAATTATGACCATCCGGATGCGTTTGAACATGCGTTAATGAAAGAGCACCTGGCGCAACTGCGTCAAGGTAAGTCTGTACAAGTACCGACTTACGACTATGCTCAACATACACGCAGTAGTGAGACACGCACGGTAAACCCGGCAAAGATTTTAGTCGTTGAAGGGATCTTACTGTTAAGCGATCCAGCATTAATCGAAGAATTTGATATCAAAGTATTTATCGATACACCACTTGATATCTGTCTGCTGCGACGAATGCAACGAGACATAGAAACTCGCGGTAGAAGTATCTCTTCGGTGGTTGAGCAATATCAGGCAACGGTAAGACCCATGTTTTACCAGTTTATTGAGCCTTCAAAGCACAATGCCGACTTGGTCGTTACCCGTGGCGGTATGAATCGCGTTGCGATTGATATTATTAAAAGTAAAATAAAATATTTACTGCAAGAATAATACGGGAACAATCTGGCATGACAACAATAATGAGCTTAGTCGGCATGTTAATGCTACTAGCCATCGCCTACGCAGCTTCCACCAAGCGTAGTGCCATTAATTATCGAACCGTGGGTATCGCATTTATCATGCAAATACTCATTGGTGGCTTTGTACTCTTTGTAGAAGCCGGTAAAAACGCGCTTGCGGCCATGTCGAAAGCGGTTTCATCTGTCATTGGATATGCCAATGACGGGATCAGTTTTCTGTTTGGCCCATTGGCGGGTGCAGATAATATTGGGTTTATATTTGCGATCCAGGTTCTACCGGTGATCGTATTTTTCTCTGCATTAGTGGGTGTGTTATATCACATCGGCATTATGGAGTGGATCATCAAAATCTTAGGGGGTGGTCTACAAAAGCTGCTGAAAACGTCCAGACCAGAGTCTTTGTCGGCGACGGCAAATATTTTTGTGGGGCAAACTGAAGCGCCTTTAATTGTAAAACCTTTTATCCCTAAGATGACCCAGTCAGAACTTTTTGCCGTCATGGTGGGTGGTCTGGCAACGGTAGCAGGGTCAGTGATGGCTGGCTATGTTGCTATTGGGGTCGAACTTAAATATCTGATCGCGGCCAGCTTTATGGCGGCGCCAGGTGGTTTCCTTATGGCCAAGATGATTGTGCCGGAAACCGAAAAGCCAAAAGAAAACCTCGCAGAGGTTGATAGCGGCGACGACAAACCGGTTAATGTAATCGATGCTGCAGCCGCTGGCGCGTCAAGCGGTATGCATTTGGCTCTGAATGTCGGTGCAATGCTGTTGGCTTTTGTAGCTCTGATTGCACTGTTGAACGGTTTGTTAGGCGGTATTGGTGGTTTCTTTGACTATCCAACACTGACATTACAAGAGATTTTAGGCTATGTATTTGCTCCGGTTGCCTGGATGTTAGGTGTACCTTGGGCAGAAGCCACTCAGGCGGGCAGCTTTATCGGCCAGAAACTGGTTGTAAACGAGTTTGTTGCTTACCTGGACTTTATGAATTATCGCGACACGTTAAGTGAGCACACACAAGCGATTGTCACATTCGCGTTATGTGGATTTGCTAACTTGTCATCGATAGCCATCTTACTAGGCGGACTGGGCGGTATGGCGCCAAGTCGACGAAAGGATATCGCACGCTTAGGGCTCAGGGCGGTTTTAGCAGGGTCTATGGCTAACCTAATGAGCGCAGCAATTGCAGGGTTTTTCCTCTCGCTAGCTTAGAAACTTAATGAGATAAGCCTCAGTTGCAAAACAATTGGTTAGTTGCTTTAAGGGGTTAGAGTAACCAAACTAACTTGAACGATACTTCACCAAAGGGCCTTTATGGCCCTTTTATCGTTTCTGAAGCACTATTTTTTACCATCCGATAGGTTTCCTGTGCATGCAGGTACAGCCCTTTCACAATACGATAAAACCCCCAGATAAGCAGTAATGGCATTAAGATCAGGTCAAACAGATTTACCGCCAGCGTACTTACCAAATAGTGTGACAAAGCATTTTGCTGATATCTGACATGCTTGGGTGATACTTTCTCCAGCTCATGGATACTCGACTCTGCTTTATCTTTTAATGACGCTTTGTTTTGCCCGTGCGTGACATCCTGATGATATTGCAGTAATGCTGTGCGACCCGTGGTTTTGTAACTAGCACTGACGGAGTGACTGATGGCTCCACTAATATGAATAGCATAAGGCAGCATCAGATGTAGTAGCACAAAAATAAGTAGTAAGCCTTCACATACCCGCTTAAGCACCGCACACATAACGACAGGCAAACCAAATAGCTCAGCACACAGCCATATTGTCGCACCGCTCAAAGTGACCACCAATAACGGCATAACGATGACGTGAGCAGCTTCACTGAGCAAGGACAGGATCTCCACGGCAACCAGTGATGCAAGGTTCAGGTTGATGCCTTGTTGCAAATAGTGTGTGACCGTCGCAATCATATTGCCAACATCTACTTTAAATTCAGCAATAAACGACACTCCAACCTGGCTGCTTTCCACAACTTTTAGCAGACCATTGATCTCCGCCAGGTAGAACAAGTCGTCTAACGCCTGCTCTTCTACTTGATGCAGATACGCCTGATTGCTGAGATATAAAGCATCCGGCCGGTGCTGCCATTCGTGGTAGTGGAGCACGACCAAAGTTAAAAAGCTCACCACAACCAGCAGTAAAAGCGCTCGCATTACTGTGTGCTCATGTTGCCAAAGTTGTTTTGCAAAGTTCATGATTTTGCCCCTTTACTTGTGCACTTCATTGCCTCCAACCCTGACTCGCCTGCTATCACCACATCCATATCTACTTGGGTCTTTACCCCTGGCACTCGCGCAGAATCTGAATATTGCCACAGCCACCAGGCCTGTGCCTGTTCAGGCACACTGGGGCTGGCGGCGTAATCAGCTAACCAAAAAGGCTGGCCGGCAAATTGAGCCGATAGATTCTGTTGCCAATAATCTCCATAACTATAGAGGATCGTCTGACACCCTGTACGCTGCTCAACGGCCGCTATGAATTTGGCAACACCGCTGCTGATCTGCTGCGAAGATCGGTTACTGGTGATCTCCACATCCAGCATAGGCATGAGTGTCAACTCAAGCCCTTGCACGGTCGTCATAAAGTTGTCTGCCTGCTTAATGGGATCATCGTCTGGTTCAAAGAAATGATACGCTCCAGTCTGCAGACCTGCGGCCTGCGCGCCTTTGAGGTGTGAATAGAACTCAGGATCTCGATAAGTGATGCCATCAGTCGCCTTGATATAAACAAACTGCACCCCGGTTTGTGCAACCTGCTGCCAATCGACGACCCCCTGATAATGTGATACATCGATCCCCAATACAGCCTTAGCACTGGGGTTACTGAGATAGTGCTGCAAGCTCTTTGGAAACAGAGCCGAAGTGGGCTTATCAGCCTGCGGCTCTGGCGGCATAAAGCCAGGCCGAAAAAAATAAAATAAACAGGCAACTGCCGTAAATAACACAAACACCATAGGTGAGTCGTGTTCAAGGGTTTTGCTGGAGAGCATTGTGTATCCTTATTCTTAAAATAGTGCTACCACGCGATTAGCATCTAGTTTAGTCAAAGGAAATGGGTTTGTCTGATGTGAGCTCTGAAAAAGTCTGGCGACGAACAGGCTGGGTTGGATGTCCAGCCTGTTTGTATTGATGTGATTACTTATTGTTTAAGCTGTGCTTTTGCTTGCTCAACTTTATCGTAATCAAGACCAAGCTCCTGCACTGCTTCTTTGATCAGTGCCGGGTTCTGCATCACAAGTGCCATCAGCTGTTGTAGTTTATCCGCAGGAATGTTCAACTGCTGAACAACGGCCATTGCCATTAGTGGGTTTTCGGTCAATGCCTGAAATACTTCATTGATTTTTTCGTCACTGATGTTGTGCTCTTTGAGCAAAGCAATAATGGGATTCATGTGTTTTATCCTATTTTAATCTTGTGGTAGTTCGTTACGGCACAATACAGCGCCATAAAATCCGTCAAACTCTGAGTTTATTCCCGGCAGCAAACTCAGTTCCTGTTGTAGGGTCCAGTCAGGATTTGCATCCAAAAACTGAGCGACTTGCTGTTGATTTTCAACTGGCAGTACTGAACAGGTTGCATACACCAGCTTGCCACCTGGGCGGCACATCTGACTGTATTTTTGCAGCAGATCAGCTTGAAGCGCAATAAGCTCATCGACACTTTGCTCTGTCAGGTGCCATTTACTGTCTGGGTTGCGCCGTAACACACCCGTTCCCGAACAGGGCACATCAAGTAAAACCCGGTCAAATTTATCTTTAAGGCGTTTAATGGTCTTATTATTTTTAATAAGTCGCGTCTCAATCATATGACAGCCGGCACGCTTGGCGCGTTTTTTCAGGTTATCAAGCTTGTGCTGATGAATGTCCATAGACAGTAAGCGACCTTTGTTTTTCATCAAGGCTGCCAGATGCAGACTCTTTCCCCCTGCACCGGCGCAGGCATCAACAACCTTCATACCTGGCGCAACATCCAATAGAGGGGCAACTTGTTGAGACCCCGCATCCTGCATTTCGCATTCACCCGACTGAAACGCGCTGGATTTAAACAGCTTATCAACTGCCTGAATAGTCAGTGCATGCGGCAATTCCGGGGAAACTCGCTCACTGGAGATCTGCTGCTGAGCCAAGTTTTCGGCTAATGATTCAGTTGAGGTTTTTAAGGTGTTAGCTCTTAGGTAGTAACCCGGAGGGCGGTTTAAAGCTTCAGCCACAACAGGCCACTGTTGGCCAAGTTGAGACTCTCCCAGTGTATTCAGCCAGTCAGGATAACTAAGCTGGATTGCCTGCGGTGCACGCTCAAGGCGCTCTTGCAGATCAGACTTTGACAAGTCGCGCATTTCTGGCCAGTCAGGGATGTGCGCGTCATTGAGCAACTGATACGTCTGCCAGACAGGCCAGAACTCCTGTTCACTAACCTCGCTGAGATATGCCAGCTTACGTACAAAACGCACTAAATCATACAGGGTCGTTACAAAATAGCCTTTATCTTCACGACGCCAATGTGGATTATCATGTATGTGGTGCTGAATGACTTTATCAGCATATAAAGATTGCTGGAAAATACTGTTAAATGCGGTATGTAAAGTACTGATAAGTTGACGATCAACGGTCACGCGGTGTTCTCTGCCTGCAAATACTGAAGATGAATTGTAGCGCTTTTAGCGAGTTCAGACCATATGTGGTTTACTACCAGGCAGTGCCATAGTTGGAGGACCTATGTTTTTAAAAAATCCCCCCATCAAAAAAACATACCCGCTCTCATTGAAACAGTTTGACAACGTAGTCAATGATGCGACAAATTAAAAGGGCACCTTTGACGTTTGCAGTAAAGGAAGAATAACGAACATGACAAAGGATAAAAAATGAAACTGACAATGAAAAAATCGCGTCTGAAATCCCTTTCAGAAGCAGAAAAGCTGACTCCGGCCCAAACACCTCAGGTTGCAGGAGGAGAGTTTTCCTGGTGGAACCGGGATTGTATTCCTCTCACTGCAGAGTGTGCATCTGGCAGCCCTTGTGTGATCACTGGGGTTTGTTAAACTTTCAGCACACAGTAAAGCCCGTTTAACGAGCTTTATCGTTAAGCCTGAAGAGAAAAACAAACACAATAGATACCTTTGCGACAAGCCCAGGTCCTGGTCAGTACTGTGTAATCACAGGTCCGTGTACCGACTTCAACTAATCACCAAACAATGCAACTTCTGCCAATGAGGTTGCGTTGTCAGAGTCTTTCTGGCCCCCCCTCTGCTGAGCGAACACCTACTACCTTTACTAATCTACTCAATAGACTGTGTAACGACACCTGAGCAAGGTTTGGCTTGCGTGACCTCGTGTCCCTGCGACGAGTTTTAATACCAATTTGCTTAATTAAGAGTTCTATTTTGAGGCGAGAAAATATCGTCGATAACCAGGCAAAAATTTGCGAACTCATACCTTAGGTAAAAGGTTCTATATAAGCAATCTTTAATGCCGTTAGCGGCATATTTGTACCTTCAAATTGAACAGGTATTGAGTGAAATTGGTATAAGTCCTAAATGGCTCAAACTGTACGAGTTCCGGCGTTTTTGGTATTGCTCATTATCGGTGTTTTTCAAGTTAGT
>NZ_PNCI01000049.1 GCF_005887095.1 Pseudoalteromonas rubra
ATTGTGTAGTGGTTTAATAGATCCGGACACATTGATAAGAGACAATAACGTCAAACATCGAGGTATCCATGACAAAGCAAAAACGACAATACAAATCATACCCTAAAGAATTTAAAGAAGAGGCTGTCGCCTTAGTCAGTGAACAAGGTTATACAGTCGCTCAAGCCGCAGAAGCCGTAGGCGTTAGTACCAGTTTGCTTTACAAGTGGAAGGAACATATAGAACAAGAACAGGCTGGGCACAAATTAGTTAACTCCGAACGAGAAGAGCTTTTAGCACTTCGCAAAGAGGTAAAACAACTGAGAATGGAGAAAGATATTTTAAAAAAGGCCAGCGCCTTCTTTGCGAAAGAAATGAAGTAAAGTATCAATTCATTCAAGTTCAATCTGACGAGTATCCAACGCTTATACTTTGCCGGGTTATGGGAGTCAGCTCCAGTGCTTACTACGATTGGTGTAAGCGGCCAGGACAAGTAATAGATGCAGAGATGCTTCGCCTTTTCCGTCGTATAAAGGCGTTGTTCAAAGAGAGCAGGCAAAGCCTGGGCTCCCGTCAAATGATGAAACAGCTTCGCAAGGAAGGCTTCAAAATTGGGCGTTTTAAAGTACGCCGTTTGATGAAAAAGTTAGGGCTTGTCGTAAGGCAAAGGCAAGCTTATAAAGTGACGACTAATAGCAAACATAACAATCAAGTTGCAGATAATGTTTTGGCAAGGCAGTTTAATCCAACAGCACCTAATGTTGCGTGGGCGGGTGATATGACTTATTTGCGCACGGCTCAGGGTTGGATGTATTTGGCTATTGTTATGGATTTACATTCTCGTCGTATTATTGGTTGGGCTTTAAGTAAGCGAATGACAGTTCAATTAGTAGAACGCGCTCTACAAATGGCAATTAATCTGAGGAACCCACCAAAAGGAGTTATATT
>NZ_PNCI01000005.1 GCF_005887095.1 Pseudoalteromonas rubra
GGATTTGATCAACAAGGCCGTCTGGCTATATAAGCAACCCAACACGAAGGTGGACCTGCAAGAGGTTCGAGCACAGCTAAAACGCAATGCCCGCGGTCGCTATGACATCATCAGTGAAGATACACTCAAAAGTCGCCGTGTGACGATAGATGCAACGACGGCTGATATTGTGATAGAAACTCAGGCACCACGTTATTTTGCGTATGATGACAAAGACAAACACTTTGGCACACATGGTTTTGCCGTAACACAGGATATGCATGCGACCTTTGTTGCCGTGGGCCCGGCGTTTAAACAGGGGGTGAAGATTGGACCGGTGAAAAACCTCGATATTTATCCTGTGGTAGCACAGATCCTGGGCCTGGATTTGCTGTCGGAGGTGGACGGTACCGGTGCTTCTCTATTACCAGCACTGCGTCACTAGGCGCAACTCGTGAATATCGGCTGAGTGGCTTGTTATTTCTATGTGATTGCTCGGTGGAGAAATTTCTGGGCTGTGATTATAAAAGCGCATGTCTGCCAGGCTAATGAGTAGCTGAATAATACTGGAGTTACTCACAAGATAGTCACAAAATCTGTGGGTAATAAGTAAATTTAATATAAAAACAATAACTTAAATTTTTGCAGTGTGTAAACATTGGCTCGCGGGCCATAAAAAAGGCTGCCTGCGGCAGCCTTTTTCCAATCCTTTAGCAAAGCTTACAGCGACAGATTATTTAAAATCTCGTCGTCTACGCCATTTGGCAGGGTTACTTTAAGCTTAGGCGTGCGGGCCATTTCGCGTTTAATCGCAAAGTTGGCTTCTTCGTTGCGAGCCCAGCTACGACGTGCAATACCATTGTTAACATCGAACAACAGCATAGACTTAAGACGACGCTCAGCGTCGCTGCTGCCATCCAGTACCATACCAAAACCGCCGTTGATCACTTCACCCCAGCCAACGCCACCGCCGTTGTGGATAGACACCCAGGTTGCGCCACGGAAGCTGTCGCCAATCACGTTATGAATGGCCATATCTGCGGTGAAGCGGCTGCCATCATAGATGTTGGATGTTTCGCGGAACGGTGAATCTGTACCACTCACATCGTGGTGGTCGCGACCTAATACGACGGGACCAATGTCGCCGCGTGCAATTGCGTCGTTAAAGGCCTTGGCAATTTCCATACGACCTTGTGCGTCAGCGTACAGAATACGTGCCTGTGAGCCAACCACCAGTTTGTTCTGCTTGGCATCTTTGATCCAGGTGATGTTGTCCTGCATCTGCTGCTGGATCTCTTCCGGCGATTCCGCCATGATCTTATTCAGCACTTCAGCTGCAATGGCGTCGGTTTTGTCCAGATCAGCCGGATTGCCAGAAGCACATACCCAGCGGAATGGGCCAAAGCCGTAGTCAAAACACATTGGGCCAAGAATATCCTGTACGTAAGACGGATATTTAAAGTCGATGCCATTTTCAGCCATCACATCGCCACCGGCACGGGATGACTCTAGCAAGAAGGCATTGCCGTAATCGAAGAAGTAAGTACCACGGGCCGTGTGCTTGTTCACCGCATCGGCGTGACGCTTCAGCGTGGCCTGAACTTTTTCTTTAAAGACTTCCGGCTCTTCGCGGATCAGTCGGTTAGACTCTTCAAAGCTGATATCGACCGGGTAGTAACCGCCCGACCAGGGGTTGTGCAGCGACGTTTGATCTGAGCCCAGGTGAATAAAGATATCCTGCTCATAGAAGGTTTCCCAGACATCAACAATATTGCCTATGTAGGCAATTGATACCACTTCTTCGTTCGCCTGCGCGGTTTTAACGCGGGCAACCAGCTTGTCCATGTTGTCGATAAGCTCATCTACCCAGCCTTGCTGGTGACGTTTGGTGGCAGCAGCCGGATTCACTTCGGCACAGACGGTAATACAGTTAGCGATGTTACCGGCTTTAGGTTGTGCACCACTCATGCCACCAAGACCGGCGGTCAGGAAGATCTTACCTTTCGGGCTGTCACCTTTTTCAAGGACTTTACGGAATGCGTTCATCACAGTGATGGTGGTGCCGTGAACAATGCCCTGCGGGCCAATGTACATGAAAGAACCAGCAGTCATCTGACCGTACTGAGTCACGCCCAGCGCGTTGAATTTTTCCCAGTCATCAGGCTTTGAGTAGTTCGGGATCATCATACCATTGGTGACAACAACGCGCGGCGCATCTTCGCTTGACGGGAACAAGCCCATCGGGTGACCAGAGTAAATGTGCAGTGTCTGGTCGCTTTCCATTTCGCTCAGATACTTCATGGCCAGCAGATACTGCGCCCAGTTTTGGAATACCGCACCGTTGCCGCCGTAAGTGATCAACTCCTCCGGGTGCTGCGCAACTGCCGGATCCAGGTTGTTGTCGATCATCAGCATGATGGCTGCGGCTTGCTGACACTTAGCAGGATAATCGCTGACAGAACGCGCTTTAAGGTCGTAGTTAGGCTTAAAACGGTACATGTAAATACGGCCGAAGCTTTTCAGCTCTTCGGCAAATTCAGCCGCCAGTTCCTGGTGCCATTCTTTCGGGAAGTAGCGTAGCGCATTGCGCAGCGCCAGTTGCTTTTCGTCGGCTGATAAAATGTCTTTGCGCTTGGGGGCACGGTTGGCACCAGCCGGGTAAGGCTTAGGCGCAGGCAACTCGCTGGGGATCCCTTGCTTAATTTGGTCCTGAAAACTCAGTGTTGTGGTCATTGTTATTTTCCCCTTAGTTAACCGTAAATGCTTGTGACTTAACCAATGCTACCATGTGATCAATGTCAGGCTTAAGCAGTCTGTCTTCTTCAAGTTTGGCGACTTTGCTGCGGATCAGCGCAAAGTTCTCTTCAATCAGGTCTGAGCAGGTGTTAGGTCGTCTGAACTCAATGGCCTGTGCTGCATACATCAGCTCAATGGCAAAGATTTTTTCCAGGTTGCCCAGGATCTGATTCAGTTTACGACCCGAGATACTGCCCATAGACACGTGGTCTTCCTGGCCCATGGAGGTGGGTACGCTGTCAGCCGATGGCGGGAAGCACAGTGATTTGTTTTCCGTGACCAAAGCTGCGGTGGTGTACTGCGGGATCATCATGCCCGAGTTCAGACCACCAGAAGTGGTTAACAGGCGCGGCAGGCCGTGCAGACCTTCCAGCAGTAAATAACAGCGGCGGTCTGAAATGTTGCCCAGCTCAGCAGCCGCAATCGATGCGTAATCCAGCACCATGGCCAACGGCTGACCGTGGAAGCTACCGCCTGAGATGGCTTCTTCGCTGCTGATCACAATCGGGTTGTCGGTGACTGAGTTCATTTCAATTTCAGCCAGCTCTTTAAGGTGGTTGTAGGCGTTACGAGACGCACCATGCACCTGTGGAATACAGCGCAGTGAATACGGGTCCTGTACGCGGTCGCACTCTTCGTGATCGGCCATATTCTGCGAGTCTTTGAATAAACGACGCATCCGCTTGGCCACTTCCAGGTTACCGGCAAAGGCACGAATTTGGTGCAGCTCTTCACGGAACGGCGACTGGCTGCCCTGCATACCTTCGATACTCATGGCACCGGCTACGTCAGCCAAATCGAGCAGGTAGCGCATTTTGGTCAGCGCGGTGATAGCGTGCGAGAGGATAAACTGAGTACCATTGATCAGGGCCAGGCCTTCTTTGGCGTGCAGTTCCATTGGCTCCAGGCCATGTTCTTTTAGCGCTTCTGCCGCAGGTACGATTTTGTCGCCCTGCCAGAATTCACCTTCGCCAAGCAGTGGCAGGAATAAGTGAGACAGTGGCGCAAGGTCACCCGATGCACCCACAGAGCCTTGCTCCGGCACCACAGGGATAAGATCCAGCTCAATAAACTTCAGCATACGCTCCACGGTTTCCAGGCGAATACCTGAGAAGCCCTGGCTCAGCGCGTGAACTTTGGTGATTAACATCAGCTTAGAAATAGGCTTAGCGATTGGCTCGCCAACCCCAACGGCATGAGTGATAAGCAGGTTTTTTTGCAGCAGATTGGTTTCTTCTGGTGAGATTTGCGTGTCGCACAGTGGGCCGAAGCCGGTGTTAATACCATACACGGCCTTGTCTGAGGCGGCCATCACGTCTACGTTGCTGCGGCTGGCGTTGATTTTATCCAGCGCTTCCTGACACAGTTCGGCTTTGATGCTGCCGTCGGCAATGCCGTTGACTGTGTCCAGGTCCAGACGATCGATACCATATCTAAACGTCATTTTATTCTCCTAAATATCATCTTGTTACATGCAGATGGTGTTTTTATCCCGCAATCCTAACTTGCTGTAGTTGTTTTATAAATGCATAATTATCGTAATTCATTCCGGTTTTATCGAACTAAATGAGTATCGAACTAAAAGTTCGAGCGAGTAAGACGTGTCGTTTTGATTGAACAACGTACGTTCAACCTGGGTGACCTGGCACTCAACTCTAGTCATCTCGCACTCTACTCGGGTCATCCCGCACTTGATGCGGGAACTACTCACCGGCAACTTGGGTGTTAAATCAGACAACGGAATGGCCTGAGCGTAGATCCCGGCTCAAGGCCGGGATGACATAAGAGAAGGCAGGATGACGGGAGAGAAGGCTGGATGACGGGAGA
>NZ_PNCI01000050.1 GCF_005887095.1 Pseudoalteromonas rubra
AGTGCAGGATGACCGGAGGTGGTTTTAGGGCTAGTGCCATTAGTGATCAGCTGAGTCGTCTGTGAGTAGTTCCCGCATCAAGTGCAGGATGACCGGAGGTGGGTTGAGGGTTAATGCCATTGGTGATCTGCTGAGTCGCCTGTGAGTAGTTCCCGTATCAAGTGCGGGATAACCGCCTGTTTCTTAGCACTCAAATCGAATACGAGATAACAGGCAGGGTTTTTGGAGGTTGGTATTACTTCATTGCCGCTTTAACATACACATCAAAGCGGTTCTTTTTGGTCTCGACCTGCATGCTAGGTTTTTGCTCATTCAGAAATGGCGCATAGTCGGGTCGCTTGACCACCACACGTTTCGATGCCAGTGCATGAGCAAACGGTAGCAAGGCATCGGCGTCGGCATCTCCGCCTACCAAAGACTGGAATACCCGCATTTCTTTTTTAACCTGTGCTGATTTCTCACGATGCGGAAACATAGGGTCCAGATACACCACATCTGGCTGTAGCTCGCTCTGTGCCAACAGGTCGTGGCTGGAGCCAAACACCATACGCATATTTTGCTGCATCCAGCTGCCTATCTCAGCGTCCTGATAAGCGCGTTCCAGACCATCAAACAATAAAGCCGCCACAACCGGGTGACGCTCGTGTAAGATCACCTCACAGCCCAGCGCAGCCAACACAAAGGCATCTCGCCCTAACCCTGCTGTGGCATCCAGCACCACGGGAGTTGCCCCTTTATTTAGCCCCACCGCCTTAGCTATGGCCTGCCCTTTACCGCCGCCAAACTTACGACGATGTGCGCTCGCACCCGTAACAAAGTCAACCCTGATACCGCCCAGCTTAGGCTCATCAAGCTTTAAAAGCTGCAATCCGGCCTCATCAAAGGTTAAACGAAAATTAGGATTGTCCTGCTGCCAGGTATGCAAAGCAAACTGCTGTTCAATACGCGCTAAATAGGGACGGTTTTCGGCAAAAGGGGTATGAATGATCAACAGCAGGCTCCGCAAATAGTAACGCGTAGATTATATCTGGATCATCACGGTTATGAAATCTCTGTATTGCGCACGCTGAGCTGCGATTAAAACAACTCTATGTCTGTCTGTGCTGGCACGTCTTCTTCACCCCAGGGTTTGGCCATCTGGTTTAAACTCTGGATAAGTTCATGCCGAACTTCGGTGATTTCACCCAGTTTATAGCGAATAATCGAAAATTCGTCATTAACCAATGAAAAGTGCTCATACAACTGTTTTATTTCAGCTTGCTTACCATTGGCCTGCTCATCGGCCACATACTCCGAAAACTCGGTCAGCTTGCTGTTAAATGCCGTAGCAACATCGCCCAGTTGATCGCTCAATGATTCGAACGCAAGGCCAATTTGCTCTACTTTATTCAAAGCCACCTCACTGACTTCCATATCCTTGATTTTAGCATTGGTGGCTTCGAGGATATGCGGCAGCAGATCTTTGTAACGGCCGTATAATCCTACGTCATCCATCGGCATGTTCTTGATCAGCAGAGATACTTTAGGATAATTAATAATAGTACGACGACCAAAATCCACAAAGCGGTCGCCATCACGGTGTTTTTCAAGCAGCTCCTGCTCCAGTGGCTGAATGGCCCCTTCCTGCGAATAAAACACTTCGCCCTCGTGATACCAAAACGCTACCGCAACCTGCAATTGCAAGGGTACAAAGAATTCAAAAAAGTACTCAGACAGAGTATTAAGGTCATGAGCATGATATGACTGACCCACATAGCGCATGATCCGGCCCATATCGCCAGAATCCGACATCGCAATTTCGGCTGTGATCTGTGCTTTTTGCACATCCTGCTTAAGCTTAAGCGATTGGCGACGATACTCATCCAGCACTTTGATACGCGCCAGCATTTCATCGCTGTCGAAAGGTTTAACAATGTAGTCGGCCCCACCAGCATTGTAGCCACGCATTCGCTCAGAAATGGCACTCTTAGACGACAAAAACATCACCGGAATATCACACAACTGAGGATTGGCTTTGAGCCGCTCACACACTTCAAAGCCCGAAGGGCCAGGCATTTCTATGTCAAGCAGAATAATATCCGGCTGCTGCTCCTGGGCCATTTTCAGCCCTTCTTCCCCACTGTATGCGTGGATAACTTTGCAGCTGTGCAATAAGGATTGTTCGACAATGTGATGTACCAGTTTATCGTCATCAACGGCCAGTACTAAATTGCTCATGCAGCGGTCCCTACAAGGTTGGTTCTCTAAAACAGCATAGCGCGAACTGTCTAATTTGCGAATGGAAAACACCACACAAATGACTTATGTGGTGTTTTTAAGCTAACTCTGGCGACATGCGGGGAACAGGTGTTCAAAAAGCCGCCAGCAAGAGGGGTTATGCCGCTTTTTCGATGCCACTGTGACGCAGCAGCGCATCGACACTGGGTTCACGACCACGGAAACGAGTGAACAGCGTCATAGGATCTTCAGACCCCCCTTTTTCAAGGATATGCTGCATAAAGTCGGAACCTGTCTGGCCGTTAAAGATCCCTTCTTCCTCAAAGCGCGAGAACGCGTCGGCCGACAGTACTTCTGCCCATTTGTACGAGTAGTAGCCAGCGCTGTAACCACCTGCAAAAATATGGCTAAAGCTGTGCGCGAAGCGGTTGAATTCCGGCGCCTTCACAACCGCAATTTTCTCTCTGACCGCATTCAAAGTGTGCTGAATCTGACATGGCTTAGCCGGGTCAAAGTCAGCATGGATATGAAAATCGAACAAAGAGAACTCTAACTGACGCAGCATCTGCATCGCTGACTGGAAATTTTTCGCCGCCAGTAGCTTGTCCAGTAATTCTTTTGGCAATGGCTCACCCGTCTCATAATGACCGGATATAAACGCCAGAGCTTGTTCCTCGTAGCACCAGTTTTCCAGGAACTGACTTGGCAGCTCTACCGCATCCCAGGCAACCCCGTTGATACCCGCAACCGGTGCCGCATCAATTTGGGTCAGCATATGGTGAATACCATGACCAAACTCATGGAATAAGGTCGTTACTTCGTTGTGAGTAAACAGTGCCGGTTTATCACCAACCGCTTTATTGAAGTTACACACAAGGTAGGCAACTGGCGTTTGTAACTCGCCACTGGCACGCACTTTACGACCCATGCAGTCGTCCATCCAGGCGCCGCCACGTTTGTGCTCACGGGCATACAGGTCGAGATAAAAGTGACCGCGCAGGGTGCCTTGTGCATCATGAATTGCAAAGAAGCGCACATCCGGGTGATAGGTATCAAAGTCCTGAATTTCAGTCACTTTAATGCCGAACAAACGATTAACCGTTTCGAACAAGCCGTTTAATACGGTATCCGCCGGGAAGTAGGGACGCAATATTTCGTCAGAAATGGCATATTTGGCTTGTTTCAGCTTCTCACCATAATAGGTATAGTCCCAGGCAGCCAGCTCAGTGGCACCGTGTTCTTTTTCAGCAAATGCTCTTAGCTCCGCCAGTTCTTTCTCGGCCTGAGGCTTGGCGTGCAGCGCCAGATCGTTCAGGAAGGTAAATACCTGCTCAGGAGACTGTGCCATCTTAGTGGCCAGTGATTTATGCGCATAGCTGTCAAAACCCAGTAGCTGAGCAAGTTCATGGCGCAGTGCCAGCTCTTCACTCATCAACTCCGAGTTATCAAATTCTTTGGCGTTCGGGCCTTGATCAGACGCTCGGCTCACATAGGCACGGTACATTTCTTCACGCAGCTCACGGTTATCGGCATACGTCATGACCGGCAGGTACGAAGGGATGTCAAGTGTGAATACCCAGCCTTCGAGCTCTTTGCTCTGTGCTGTATGTGCCGCCAGTGCCAGTGCAGACTCTGGCAGACCCGACAAAACGGCTTCGTCGGTCACATGCTTAGTCCAGGCTTGTGTTGCATCCATCACATTATTACCAAACTTAGACGACAGCTCAGACAAACGCGCACTGATTTCGCCATAACGCTTTTGTTGTTCTGGTGCCAGTGCAATGCCCGACAGCTTGAAGTCACGCAACGCATTTTCTATGGTTGTTTGCTGGGCAGTGCTCAGTGTTGCAAAGGTGTCTGACTCTTTCAGCGATTTGTATGCCTGATATAGGCCCTGATGTTGGCCCACATAAGTACTGTATTCTGAGATCAATGGCAGACAAGCATCAAATGCCTGACGTAATGCGTCGTTATTAACCACCGAGTGCATATGCGAAACCGGCGACCACATGCGCGACAACTTATCGTCAGCTTCTTCGAGCGGCAGCACCAGGTTTTCCCAGCTGTATGAATCGTTTTTCAACACCTCGTCCATAGTGTCTCGGCAATGTGCGATGGCTTTTTTCAGTGCCTCCACAACATGTTCTGGTTTGATTTTTGAAAACGGTGGCAAGCCTTCCATACCAATTAACGGGTTAGTCATAACGCCTCTCTGTTGATCTTTGATTATCTTTTGTATTTGGGGTGTTTCTTTAAAAAAAACAAGGTATACCAGCCAATCCAGACAAATTAAATCGGGGTTGGCTCATTGAGTCATAGATTGACCTGGTGGGCCACACCTGTGTGCCATCGAAAAAAGCGATGCCCCCTATCGGAAAAATTTATCCCGCCAGACTTTGCCCCGGCAGATATAGTGTTAAGCTAGGGCCATTTATCAGCATTTACAGAGATTAAAGCATGGCACAACATTTTGATTATATCGCCATTGGTGGCGGCAGCGGCGGTATTGCTTCAGCTAACCGGGCAGCAATGCGTGGCGCTAAAGTCGCGCTTATTGAGGCCAAACACATGGGCGGCACCTGTGTAAACGTGGGCTGCGTGCCTAAAAAGGTAATGTGGCACGGTGCCCAGGTGGCCGAAGCCATTAAGCTGTACGCACCGGATTATGGCTTTGATGTGGAAGTAAAAGACTTCGACTGGAGCAAACTGGTTGAAAGTCGCGAAGCTTACATTGGCCGTATTCACCAGGGCTACAACAAGTATCTGGCCAGCAATGGCGTGACCGTGATCAATGGCTTTGCTAAATTCGTCGACAACAACACGGTAGAAGTTAACGGTGAGCACTACACCGCCGACCATATCTGTATCGCCGTGGGTGGTCGCCCGTCTATCCCGAATATTCCGGGCGCTGAGCTGGGCATAGACTCTAACGATTTCTTTGAACTCAAGGCACAACCTAAAAGCGTGGCTGTGATTGGCGCGGGCTACATTGCCGTTGAGCTGGCGGGCGTACTGCACAGCCTGGGCACAGAAACGCACCTGTTTGTGCGTAAACATGCCCCGCTGCGTAACTTTGATCCTATCCTGGTCGACACCCTGACCGAAGTCATGGACAAAGAAGGGCCAACACTACACACTCACAGCGCACCTAAATCACTGAGCAAAAACGACGACGGCAGCGTGACTTTGCACCTTGAAAACGGCGAATCACATACGGTTGAGCACGTGATCTGGGCGATTGGTCGTGAGCCAGTGACTGATAAAATCAATCTGGCTGCCACCGATGTGGCCATCACAGAAGGCGGCTACGTCAAAGTAGATGAATATCAGAACACCTCGGTATCTGGCATTTATGCTTTGGGCGACATTATGGACGGCGGCATTGAGCTGACGCCTGTCGCGGTTAAAGCTGGTCGTATGCTGGCAGAGCGCCTGTTTAACCCGGATATGCCCAACGCAAAAATGGACTACAACCTGGTCCCGACCGTGGTCTTCAGCCACCCGCCCATCGGCACTATCGGCCTGACCGAACCAGAAGCTGTTGCGCAGTACGGTGAAGACAACATCAAGGTCTACACTTCAACCTTTGCAGCCATGTACACAGCTGTGACCCAGCACCGTCAGCCTTGTAAAATGAAACTGGTGTGTGCCGGTGAGGATGAAAAAATCGTTGGCCTGCATGGCATCGGCTTTGCGGTTGATGAAATGATCCAGGGCTTTGGCGTGGCCATGAAGATGGGCGCAACCAAAGCAGACTTTGATTCGGTTGTAGCTATTCACCCGACGGGTTCTGAAGAGTTTGTTACTATGAGGTAGTTCTCTTCGAAATCAGAAAATAAAAAGCGCGAATTTGTAAAATTCGCGCTTTTTATTTTTTACTAGTTTAATCTGTCTGATATCGAATATTTCTTAACCGTTAGGTTATTTAAAACGAGTTTAATTAGATAAAGTAGAAAAAAGGGAAGTGCAATACCAAAAGTCATCACAACAACTAACTGCCAGAGCAGAATAGGAATAAATACATCAGAAAACTTTAAATTAAGATTGAATTTGTACATAAATTACCGCCATTAAAGACAAACACTTACACTATACCATGCTGAACTTCCACTCACTTTGGTACCCAGGGTGTTTCTGCCTTGCTTGTTTTAACCAGATCACGGTACTGACTTGGCGTTTTACCAGTATGCTTTTTAAACACCTGATTAAAGCTAGATTTTGAATTAAATCCACAATCGTAGGCAATACTAATTAACCTGTCACTTGTAGGCCTTTTTATCAGTTCCTCAATCACCGCATCCACCCTTAATTGGTTTATCAACTCATAGAAGCCACCTGAAGAATGCAGGGCCAACACGTCAGACAGCTGATGTCTGCTTATATTGAGTTTTTCTGCAAGTTGAATTTGGCTGAAATCAGGTTGTAAATGGTGTTTGTTCGTCCTGAGTTCTTGCTCGACCAACATTAAAAGCCTTTTCTGTTGTGCTGATACCCCAGGTTTAATTCGCTCTGCGGAGCCTTTATCAGTATCAGTCACCTCCTCCTTTACGAGAGCACGATTAAAGCCTGCTGGCCGCCCATAGCAAATCAACAGATAACTTAAAGAAAATATACCTACCACAGTAGACAAATAACTCAACGCAATCAGCTTATCTGATTTATCAAGTTCCATAATGACTGCTGTCACAGAGACGATAAACACACTCGCCATCATCAGGTAGCAAATCACAGTGACGGTAAGCAACCAACACAGCTGGCGAAAAATACGATTGTCGCGTTGTTGCCACCAAAACATAAAAATTTGCCAGCTACCGTAGGCCAGATAAAGACAAAAATGCCCTGCGGTTACCAGAGATATCATGGAAAACCGCTCAGTAAAGGGTCTGGTTGATACCGTTTGTAAGTTGACAGCTTGCTCAGTCAGAAAATCACTTTGCTCATACAGTGATACTGAAATGAAATACCCTACCCACACAAGAAAGGGTAATAGGTGGATCGCATCTTTTTTATCAAACCGATACGCTGAATTTGTCATTGTCATTACAAACGCCATAAAAATGGGACCCAACAACAAATAACTGTTTAATCGCTCCCACATCGTTATAAGCAGCATATCCGATTCAAAAAGACCACTGTCTACATAGAAGCCAACACACATGTTGATTGAAACAAGCAATATAAAAGCGGCAAGCCATCTGCCCGGACCAGAAAACCTCAAGAGATACAAGGATTGAATGAAGGCTTGAATACAGCCTAAGGCAACGATATTACTAAAACTGAACATCAAGACTCCCTTGTATTCAAAAACACGTCCATTCTGGCCTCTTTGCACCTTTCAACAAGAAATTAAAAACTGATAAATCAAAAAGATAAAAATAAACAGTCCATACTGGCCAGTATCACCGAAAAGCGCTCGGCACGAGCTTAACATACAAAACCACACCAACAAATCAGAAGTTAAGTATGAAGTCAAAGGTAGAGTTATTATTAAATTACATTGTTATCGTAATCGCAGTGGCTTATGGCGCTATGGTATTTATAAGCCTTAATTTTAAACTAACGCCAGAACAGATGAGCAACCCGGGCATGGTCATCGCATTTTTGATCTCCTGCACATTCAACATTGCAAGGGTAAAAGAAAAAGCAACAAGCTTTAGAATTCACCTTACTTCTCTGTTTGCGAACATACTCACGTTTAGTTACGCAGCAGCATTCACGGTCCAAGATCCATGGATAGCGAAAGTCGTCACGACTATTTTAATGGGAATAATACTGGCGTTTTCTTTATCTGGCACAATTCAGTGGAAAAAAGGTGCTGCCAGTCAAAAGGCATATCGTACTCAGCATTGATGAGACACAGGCACGGACAAGCAGAGGCAGATGTTAACCTCTGCTTGTTAAAGTTCACATCGCTTTTAAGTAGCTGACTTATCAAAACCAGCCGTAATAAAAACCCACTTATTCATTAAAAGGAAAGTCATGAATAAAACTTCAACAAGCGTTTCTATTGCAACAATACAAAACGGCGTCGTCCGCTCTGAAGGTTAACTCTCAGCAACAAAAGAAGCCTTGATTTTCGAGCCGTTGAATAAAAAGTACGGATTAGGGCCGTACCATATTGAGCGAAGCGCCATATCAAAAATAGAGATGTGTTATGGTAAGGGCGCAGGTGTATTGCCTGTTACGACTGAGGCAATCAGAATTACGCTGGTAAGCGGTCATAGCTATGAGTTTATCATTGCTAATGCGAAAGAATGGCTGGCTATTTAAACCCACTCAGCCAACCGGCACTACCTGCCTGACCGAGCCAGAAGCCATCGCACAGTATGGTGAAGACAACATCAAGGTCTACACTTCAACCTTTGCGGCCATGTATACCGCAGTAACCCAGCACCGCCAGCCATGCAAAATGAAACTGGTGTGTGCCGATTAGGACGAAAAAATCGTCGGCCTGCACGGCATCGGCTTTGGCTTTGGCTTTGTCATGAGATGGGCGCCACCAAAGCCGACTTTGACTCGGTAATGGCGATTCACCTTACGGTGTCTGAAGAGTTTGTAACCATGAAGTAGTTCTCTTATTGATATAACAAACTTGAACTTTAAGTGCCTGTTTTTTTGCTATGCCCTCATCTGCTATAAGTGCGAATGAAACCAGCCAGACAGCTCTGCAAATACCGCACGCCTGTTTTTCTCAAGAAAGTGATTATCATTTTTATAAATAATCAGTTTATTCGGTATTTTCCCAGCGTTAAGCGCTTCTGAGAATCGTCTCGAGTTATCCACTGAAACACGCTTATCTTGATCTCCATGCAGTAATAATATCGGAGTTTCTTTCGATAACTTTTCTACCCATGAAATCGCGGAACGACTTAGCAGTTGAGCGTCTTTATCAGATTCATAGAGTGGAATCCTGTTTTTATACACTTTCTCCATGTTTGGACGATATTCTAGCTCCTTTTTCAAATCAACAACACCAGCCACTGCCGCGATTGCTTTTATACTTGGAATTTTCTTTGCCGCAAGGTATGTTTGCATCGCACCACGACTTACGCCATACATCCCCACTCTTTTTATATCAACACCTTCGATATGAGGGATAATATCCATAAGCGCAACGATGTCATTGACATCCTGACCGCCAAACTCATCAAGGTTGTCTTCCTTAGTAAATGTCCCTCGATATTGACTGCCCACAATGACGAAGCCTTCTTTGGCCAATGGAAATAGGTTGGCCATCATACTGCCAAAGACAACCGCCCCATAATTTCCATTGCCTCCGCGGTTATAGATGATGACGGGGGCTTTTTCAGAAAGCACTATTGGTTTAATTACAAAACCCTGAACGTCTATGCCATCTACACGGTATGTGAATGTCTGACATGATAGTTTGCTTTTAAAGTAGTTAAAATCTTCCTCTGTGAACCTGGATTTGAATCCAGAGAGCTTTTTCATTGCTTTACTCGTCTCAATACCGTTTGACGAAAACTTCCTCTGCATTGCACTCTCCCAGGTAGAATACTCAGAAAAAATTCCTCGATAGCAACTTTTTACATTATTTAGCTCACTTTTTACTTCACTCCCAACAGCACTCGTACTTGCAAATGAAAGTAAAAGTAAAACAACAACAAATCTATACATAAAAATTCCTAGAATGGGCTTATTTTTAACTCTCTTAGCTTTTCAAGTGAGTATGTTTCAGGATATTGGTAGTACCATTTTACAAAGGTCTCCTCACCAAGTAGGTCATAGATCAACTCATACTGAGTTCTCTTTCGATCCATTACTTCGTCTAAACTTCTTTCTTAGAACGCAATTACTCAATGATTAATGATGGTTAACACGCCAGAATACGCTTGGCAAACTAAAAATTGCCCAGAGTAAACAAGTTAAACGTATGCCATATTTCATCTGTCACTATTACTGCGAAGACTTCACTTTCCCTTTCTCCGCGACAGAAATATGGTTTTCAATATGAAATGCGCTGTACTGGTTCAGGTCCTGTACGTAGACCGCACCGGACTCTTTACCATTGGCGTCATGATGTGGAGTGGCTATCACAGCTTTACCGTCGGAGAGGCCGACATTCCAGCCGAGCTGATCGCCTGGCTGCGCATTTTTAGCGACCACTTTGGATGAATAGTACCAGCCATCAGCGCGCTTTTTATAAACATATAACGCGCCGGTGTCTTTGCCTTGTGCGTCATGGTTCATCGCACTGATGATCGCCATGTCACCACTGAGTGCCACACCGCGGCCAAAGCGATCATCAGCTGCACCATCAGGAGAAGTCAGTTTTTGCGCCTCGGTCCAGCGTGTGCCGTTGCGCTCAAAAATATAGGCAGAGCCGGCATCCACGCCCAGACCCTCTACGTCATCGCGTCGTGCCGAGATGAGTGCCGTATCTCCTGAAATTGCGACCCTGACGCCAAAGATATCGGTATCACCGCCATCGGACGCCATTAACTTGGCTTGTTGTTGCCATTGATTATCTTTGAGCACATACACGTATACAGCTCCGGCGTTTTCTGCCGTTTTGTCATGCAAGTCAGCGCCAACGACTATGGTATTGCCATCAACCGCGACGTCGATGCCAAACAGATCGCCCGCCGTGCCATCACTGGCCATGATTTTGCTGTGGTAGCGCCAGCCATTCCCTGTGCGCTGAAAAATATAGGCCGCGCCCGCGTCATTCGCTTTTGTATCGTTGCGTGGTGCACCGATGACCAGTGTCGTGTCTGTTAATGCCAGGCTCTGGCCAAAGGCATCTCCGGGTTTGGCATCGGGCGCGGTAAAAATCTGCGTCTGTGTCCATGTATCGGCATTGCGCTCAAAGGCCACCACCGCGCCGGCATCTTCGCCTTTATCATCCCGCCTCATACCACCGAGCATGGCAATATTGTTGTTCAGGACCACCTTGCCACCCAGCGTACCGTCGGCGAAGAGTGGCTCTGCAACCAGCTTGCCTTGTTGCTGCCAGCCTTTATCACCGAGCACATACACATACCCGACACCGCCATCTTTGATGCCATTCACATCAGCCTGATGTGCGCCCACCAGCACAGTATTGCCGTCAATTGCCGCACCGTAACCAAAATAATCTTGCGCCTTGCCATCATTGGCCAGTAATCTATCTTGGGCAACGCTGTGGCCAGCCAGTGCAGTCAGTATGACGCAGACGCTCAGCTTTATCGTTGATCTTACTGTCACGTTCCTTCCTTTTATTTTTATTGAGTCCAGCATAACTTGTCTGACTTTGGATTATTTTTCAACAGTCTGCACAATTTCTGCCTATAAAATAGGAACGCTGTGCGATGGCCTCCCCTGAGCCAAGCGCAACCAAATGGGTTATTGTTTTCATGCAGCCACTATCCTATCGCCAGCTTTGTCTCGGTATAACGGAGTTTCTTACGTCGCGGGCTGGCAAGAAAATAAGCCAAAGTTAACGGCCCTAGACGACCCATAAACATCATAAATATAATGATCAATTCACCCGCTTCAGATAACTCAGCAGTCAGCCCTCGAGACAGCCCAACAGTTCCCAGTGCAGACACAGTTTCAAATATAACATCTATCATGGGCGCATCCTCAACGAGGAGTAACGCAAATATTGCAAACCAGGTCACAACGATAGAGATCATGGTTAAAGCTAAAGCCTTACTGACAGTTTCTTTTGCTATTTCTCTTTTGAATACATAAACCTGTTCATCACGCTTCAAATAGGCATAAGTGGACAATATTAAAACCATAAAGGTGACCACTTTAATACCACTTGCGGTACTCAGAGAGCCCCCGCCGATAAACATTAACACCAGCATAACCGAGGTAGTCGCATCTTCGAGCTGATCGATTGCAAGTGTGTTAAACCCGGCCGTTCTGGGTGAAACGGCCTGAAACCAAGATGCCAGCCACTTACCTGACTCACTGAGAGGTGCCAGGGTGTTCGGGTTATCGCGCTCTATCAGATAAATCACCAGCAGTGCCAGTACATTGATAAGCAAGGTGCCTGTGATCATCATTCGGCTGTAAACCGACAGCTTTGACCAACACCGATTGCGTCTTAAATCCATCCACACCGAAAACCCCAGGCCACCAACAATAAATAATCCGGTAATCGTCAGATTAACAATTGGGTCTTCAACATATGGCATCAGGCTGTCAGCGTGTAATGCAAAGCCCGCGTTGTTAAATGCACTAATTGTATAAAAAAAGCCATGGAACAAACTCGTTTTCCAGCCCAGTTCACTTTGCCAGTGCCAGCTCAAAATAAGCATACCGAGCAGCTCGACCACCAATGCAAACAGCAAAACAGATTTAGCCGTCGAAACCAGAGTCGATGAGTCAGTTTGATTGAAGGCTTCCCGGGCAACTGTGCGTTGTAAAAAGCCAATTTTTCCACCCAATGCAATTAAGGTCACAATTGCAAAAGTCATCAGGCCCAGGCCACCGCATTGGATCAGCAAAGCAATCACAACTTGTCCAAACAAAGTAAATTGCGTACCTGTGTCAACGACCACCAGGCCGGTCACAGTGACCGCAGAAGTCGCAGTAAACAAACTTTGTATCCAGGTGATTGGCTCGTGTACCGCTATGGGTAGTTTGAGCAGACAGGTGCCAACAAGGATCAACAGCAAGAAGCTGGCACATAAGATCAGCGGAGGGGCGCCCGCTATTTTTTTGCCAGACTTTGGCTTGCGCTCAATTGGCGTGACTGATGGGTGCCACAAAATCATATTTTTCTCGTACAGTAAATCGCTAACTAAAAGGGCTGCTTTTCAGGAATATGTCACAACAATCTGGGAGCCAGATACTTTAGCTCTGCACGTGTGCCACACAGCAAGACGATGTCATTGGCCTGTAAGACAAAGTCATGACCCACCTGATTGAACACCTCTTGCTCGCGCTTTACCAAAACAACTTGCACACTGCCTCGGGCATCGGCAACAACCTGCTCAAGCGGGCTGTTATTTAGAGATTTACGAATATGTACTTCAACAACATACAAACCATGACCTATCGACAGATAGTTATTTACCATAGGGTAATTTAGCGCCTGTGCAACACGCGCTCCCATTTCTTCTTCGGGATGAATGATCCGCTGCACACCAAGCTTAGAGACAATGGTATGATGTGCACGTGTGCTTGCTTTAACCCAGATTTCTTTAACTCCGAGGTTTTTTAACGCAAGTGTACATAACAAACTAGCCTGCATGTCCTCGCCTATTGCAATCAAAACCGCCTCGCTCTTATCAAGCGCAAGTTCACGCAGTGCACTCTCGTCGGTGGCATCACAGATCACGGCTTGAGTCAGCTCTTCTACATACCTTTCGATGATTTTTGAATTATGATCTACACCCGTCACGGTATGACCCAAATGGACCAGTTCAAGGCTGGCTGCGACCCCAAAACGTCCCAGACCGATAACAGTAAAATGCGCCATATTTATACCTTAAGTTGTTTTAATCACTGTACCCCGCCAGATTTGATGAGGTATTCGAAAGCGTACTTATACCAGGCGATAGCCAATGCCAGGCTCAGTTTTTATCACCCTTTGTTCATCCGCATTATCATTGAGCTTTTTACGCAATTGGCTCACCAATACGCGCAAATAGTGCGTATCCTCTACGTGTGTCTGCCCCCAGACCTCTCTTAACAACACACTTTGCTCAACCAACTGGCCGGGTCGGTCCAGCAGCATTTTTAAAAACGCAAATTCCTTTTTGGTCAGGACCACTTCTTCTCCTGAGACCCAAAACTGATGGGTACTTGTGCGCATTGCAAGGGCACCAAAACACACTCTGTCGTCGACAGGCTCAAGACTTACTAAATCTCTTATCAGTACTTTGATCCGCACGATTAACTCTCTAATCGTAAACGGTTTACTGAGATAGTCATTGGCACCGGCTTCTAGCAGTCGTATTTTCTCGTCTTCCTGATCTCTTGCCGTAAGAACCAGCACTGGCGTTTTGTGGGTTTGGCGCAGCTGAGTAAGAAAGCTCAAACCGTCCCCATCAGGTAATCCAAGATCGAGTATGATCACATGAGGCTGGAAATGCGCCAGATGCTCATTGGCCTCTGCAAGTGTGCCAGCCCCAAGATAGTCAAACCCTTCAGCAGCCAATGAAATACGAATAAAGGTGTGTATTTGGGGCTCATCGTCAATCACCATAACTTTATATCGCACGCGTCACCCCTCTGTGTGGTTAGTAGGCAGCGTAATACGGATTAAGCATCCGTGTGACAAATCAATGCATTCAATTGTTCCCTGATGAGCAGAGATCACACCTTTAGCAACACTGAGACCCAGCCCAGAACCGGAGTCATTGCTTCTGTTTGCGGCACCACTATAAAAAAGCTCAAACATATTTTTCACTTCATCCTTATTCAGTGATTCGCTCTGGTTGAAAATATCGACCTGAGTTTGCCCCTGGGATTGGCGTAGTGTGACGGTCACAGGGCTAGCCTGTGGAGAATATCGCAGTGCGTTATCCAGAATATTGAACAACGCTTGCTCAAATAGCGCCCGGCTCACGGCAACTTGTTGTAAGCCCTGCTCAGCGACGACCTGTATACGCTCAGCCGTATTTGAAAAGCGGGCAACCACAGTGTCTAAAATGCTGAGAACAGATTCCGGCGTTTGCTTTATCCGGATCACGCCATGCTGAAGCTTGGTGGCTTGCAGTAGGTTTTCAATATACTGATGCAGCCTGTGGCTCTCTGTTATCGCACAGTCCAGTAGTTCGTTCTTTTCAGTGTCATTCAGTTGCGCCTGATACTCTTTCAGGGTGGTTACGTTACCAATAATACCAGCCAGTGGCGTACGCAGATCATGTGATACCGAGAGCAAAATTTGATGACGCAGCTTAACCTGCTCTAATGTATTTTGCTGTTTCCGATAACGCTCAGCGAGCTGACTCGTCGTGAAAGCCACAATCAAAAAAACCAGCAAGTTCACTATGTCATCGAAGTGGAACATTTCCAGGGAGTAACGCGGCATAGTGAATAAAAAATTAAAGCACACCGCTTCTGCGACCGCAGCAATATAGGCCAGTTTAGCGCCGCACTGTAGCACGACAACAACAACCGAAAGCTGGAGTATCAGCAGCACCGCAATGGTGGACCCTATCCAAATGCTCATTCCCCAAGATACCGACATTGCGATTGCAAACATAGATACAGCGGTAAAATGACGATTCATGAACCAACCAACTGCCATATAAATCACTTTAGACAAGAACTTTCAAGACACTGTAACAAATGCGCCGAGCGACTTCGCGTAAAAAAAGCGTAAAAATCCCTCCCCTATTCACTCTGATGTTCTCTTCGCACAAGCTACCAACTAGCCAAATTAGCGGCCTTACTCACTCTGTGCGTGAGTAAGGCTTGTGTCAGATACAAATAATTGCACCACTTGCGAAGAGGCAAAATACACATGAACAACACAATTGCGATTGTCATGTAGCTAAATAGCCTGTCAATACAATTCCAAACTCCATATTCCGTGCAGATTTTTCCGCTACCCTCGCAATAAAAGTACCTAAAACAAAAAATCTAAGGATTTCATAATGAACACCAAGTTAAATGCGCTCTGTCTGGCGGTTGCGCTGGGCGTCTCGGGCCAGGCGATGGCAGCCTGTAGCGGGCTTGCGGGCGGCGCTTCGGCTTATCTGGACGGCGAGACACTGAAAGTTAAGGGGTCACGCCACAGCGAACAATTCACGCTCAGTAAATCGGGCGATACCCTGACCGTAACCCGTAAAGTGGGTAGCAGTAGCAGCTGTGAAGTCTTCTTTATGAGCCAGATCAGCGCGCTTGAAGCGCGCCTGGGCAATGGGGCCGATTCGTTCAATGCCAGCAATATTTCGGTGCCGCAAACCTTGTATGGACAATATGGTAACGACACCCTGATCTCCGGCAATCAGAACGATCGGCTCTACGGTGGCCGGGGCAACGATACCCTCAAGGGCAACAGTGGTAACGACCAGCTGTTCGGTGAAGATGGCAGCGACACTCTGCACGGCGGCTGGGGTAATGATCAGCTCAAAGGCGGCAACCACCATGACAAGCTGTTTGGTGATTATAACGACGACACCTTATGGGGCGACGATGGCGGCGACTTGTTAATGGGCGGTCAGGGGACCGATGTGCTCTATGGTGGCAACGACAACGACTATCTGGGCGGTGGCTGTCGCCTGTCTAATGCTAACAATAGCTATATTTATGAACAAAGTAGCTGTAACAGCAATCGCGATGGCAACGATAAACTCTACGGCGGCGCGGGTCATGACGTGCTCAGCGGTGACAAGGGCAACGACACCTTGTATGGCGAGGATGGCAATGACTACCTGACCGGTAATGGCGGTCGTGAAGATCGCCTGCACGGGGGCAACGGCAATGATGCCTTATATGAAAATGGCGATGGCAATCCAAACAGTCTGCGCTGGCACAAAGCCTGGGGTAATAATGGCGATGATATCCTCTTTACCAATGGCGAAAACTCCAACCAGGAAGGCGGTAAAGACAATGATGTGATCATCACTTCTTCCAGTGGCTATGAGGCAAAAATCCATGGCGGAAAAAGTGCCGACTTCATATGGACTGCCGATGCTGCGCCTCAGGGCACCTGTGGTAAAGGCGATGATAAGGGCATGGTATTCCTGAACAGCTGTGAAGGCACCACCTGGGTGAAAGACTATCAGGGATTGCTGTCCAAGGTAGACAACAGAAGTAACTTTAATAACCCCTATTACGAGGCGGCCAACGCAGTAGTTGAAATGTCTGGTGAGTACTCAGGCTACAACAATGGCTGGCGTAGTCTGGGTGTACGCCCGACTCCCCTATACGACATTGTATCCAGTGCCGTCTTTGGCCGCTGGCTGAGCGATCAGTCCACTTTGCCATACTCTTACTATGAGTGGCGGGTTGATTATAATGTTGGAAGCTCAGGCATTTACGGCACTTACTTTAACTGTATGGAAAACAATGTGGCCTATATGTGCCGCCACATTATTCAGCAAACTGAGACCTGCTATAACAGCAGCGGTGATTCAATTAGTTGTAGTTAGTCAATTTTTGTTCTCACAGGCAAGGACGCCAGTCAGGAACTATTGCTCAAGCATTCATGTCAGGCATAGCCATGTCTGTGTAAATAAGGTACAAAGAAAGCCTGTCGAGCCAAGGACTGTGATCTTATGAACCCCCATCCCGGTTGTTACCTGCTCCCCGCTTTACTCAGCGGGTGCATGACCTCACCAACACACGTTGCTCAACCCGCCACCGAACGCCTGACTGAATCTTTCATTCGTACCCAAGTGGTGATGCCCGGCTATCAGTTGATCTGGCATACTTGCAGAAATCACGTATCAACAGGAAACTGGCCAACCATGACAGGCCAGAAAGACAACTCTATTTTCAGCGAGTTAACGACCACCCGAACAACAGATAAGGAATACCAGCAGTCCTTTCAGTTATCCGTTATGAATACACCAATGCAGTATAGTCTTACCCGTGAAGGCCCGATATCTGAATCATACCAAGTGCTAATCCAGGCCAGCTTTGACCAAGGTGACTATACACACAGCGTAAATTTTAATTGTACAAAGGATGGCCTGACGGAAGAAGCGTTAACGCGGCTAACACAATATACGACTTCAGTTTTCAACATATATAAAACAGTGCAGAGCGGGCAGATATTCCTGCCACAGAAGACTCAGCCGGTAACAGATTACGTGATCAGAGCAACATTGTGCACCTTGCTGACGCTGACACCTGACCAATGCCGAACTTAGCCCAAAAAGAAAGTTAATGTAATAACTTACAAACCAGGAGGTTGTTTATGACTGTACTGCTTTATATCGCCGCTGTGCTGCTCATTTTAGTCTCACTGGCTCACTCTTATCTGGGCGAGCGCTTTATTCTCATCCGGCTGTTTAAGCGCGATAACCTGCCACAGCTGTTTGGCAGTAGCGATTTTACCATCCGCACGTTGCGCTTTGCCTGGCACCTGACCTCCATTGCCTGGCTGGGGTTTGCTGCACTTTTGCTTGCGCTGGCTTCACCTGAATTCACACCAACTATGCTGCTACTAATCATCGCGGCGACATTCGTGTTACACAGCGCACTTGCGCTGTTTTTATCAAGAGGAAAGCACTGCTCATGGTTATTGTTTGCCGTAGTGAGCGTGCTGCTCATAGTGGCTGAAAGATAACAGGCTTAAGCGACATAACCCCACGTATGATCTGCTTCAACAGGCTATTCAACCACAGAATATTGATATAATATAACAACTCTTTTTTTATACTCAGCCACTCGTTTGATGTCTCTGCATAAGCGGCTGCAAAAATTAATCAGGTGAGAAACCATGAAAAACCTGTCTGAACGGTTAGACAAATATGCCATCAGCCTGTCTGCAATGTGCGTTATTCATTGCTTGTTTGTACCTCTGCTGGTTGCCCTGCTTCCAGCTTTCGGTGCAACTTTCCTGTCAGATGAGGCATTTCATCGCTGGCTACTTGTCGGTGTACTGGTGACCAGTAGTAGCGCATTGTTCCTTGGGTGCAAGAAACATAATCAGTGGCGCATTTTAGGCTACGGCACCGCAGGTATCGGCGTGTTATTCTTCGCCGCATTCTTTGCCCATGACTTAATGGTAGAGGAAGGAGAAAAACTGCTGACAATTTTAGGCAGCGTGTTGCTGGTGATAAGCCATTATAAAAACTTTAATCTGTGTCAGACGGGGCGTTGCCACTAACCCACCCTGCATGGCCGCACTTTGCAATCAATGTGCGGCCAAAACCTGAGTAACAATCTCATTCAATTTGCCAGGATCACTGCCCGGTCCCACAACCAGTAATTTACTCCCCGTAACCGGTTCCCCTTTAAAGGGCCTTATCGACACGGCGCCATCCGGGCATCGCTCAAAATAGGTGTAATCAGAATTTGCACCAATTCGTGTGCAGCCTTTAACGCGCAGAATGGTCTTAGGAATGCGTGCACATAAAGCCTCAATACAGGCCTCGTCTGGCAAAGCAAGTAACACCACAGAGCAAGACGACCAGTGAGATTTTTGATGCTCAAATACATCAACACTGCCCGACACCGGCGACAGCTCTGGCAGCTGCCAAAGTGCAAGTTCATTGACGCGCTGAATTGTTGCGTGCGGGTTCACCTGGTGCAGTTCATCCTTAACAGTCTGTATGCGCGCTTCCGATAAACCTGTGGTATGTGTGAGCACAATAAGCGAAGAGACCTGCACCTGATTGGCTTCCAGTGCATTATGTTCACCTCGACGTTGCCAGTTTTTGGCATCGACCACCGCAATTTGTACTGGTGGCTTAAAACGAGCATCCAGCCCCACACCCAAAAATCCCATTAAACGGCAGGCATCGGATGTGCCATTCGCTTCAATCAGTGTGATCCCTCGCTTGCGCTGTGGAATACGATTAATGCTGTCGCGCAATGCCGTGATACCGCTGCAACAAATGCAGCTGCCATCAAGCGGTTTTAGTGCGCCCTCACTTAGCTGTCCGGCCAGTTGCCTTGCATCCAGCTCGGCATGCTCATAATCATTGAGGATCACATAGGGATCCCAGTCGGCTTGCTGAGCCTCAAGTAGCAGACGTTTTAACAGCGTGGTTTTGCCTGCGCCCAAAAATCCCACCAGTACAAGGACAGGTTCCACTCTACCTCCGAAAAAGCCCTATCTGAGTAGGGCAATAAAACGAAAAAAACACAAGTAACTAGCGCCAAATCAATGCTCGAATATGACCTGTAGCCAGTCAGCCTGATCAGCAAAATACAAGGTTTTTACCTTACCCTTGCCCTCTACATTGACCATATTAACTTGCGTTGGCCACAGTTCTCGCAATGCGCCATTGAAAAGTTTAAGCCCTTTTACCTGCTCAGGGATTGCCGACTCCTGGTATACCCAGAAAAACTTACCTTCAGCTTCGAACCCTACGTCCGCAAGAGGTAAGGCTCTATCTTGCAATGACATAATAGCAAACTGCCCGGCAACATACTGAGAGAACTGCGCCTGTGTTTGGGCAGAGCGAAGAATATCCGCTCCCCCACCAAACAAGTGCTCAACTGCATGCTCAGCATCATGTAGATAAAAACGATGTATTACCTCCAGCAATCGTGTCTGTTCGTTAAACAATACCGTTGTCTGGGCAGCTTTTAGCTGATGCGCATAAGCGGGCCCTATCAAAAATAATAGCGCCCCCAGAACACTCAGTAATCCCTTAATCATGTCGCTCTTGTGCCTCATTTTTTTCATTCTCAGGCGCTAATTCAGTTTTAATGTCCTGCATAATGTCACGATGCACTTTTTGCGTGCGCTTTTTGGCTTTAAACGCTTCCAGACGTGATGGAATGATCTGTCTTGGATAGTGGTTGTTTTCGACGTCAACATCGGCGGTTTCCCAACCAGGATCGACAACCACACTTTGGATCTCTTTCTCTTTGTCTGTGACAATGAGTTTTCGTACTTTTTTCGGGGTCCGACGCCATATCTCAGCGGGTATGTATTGCTGCTCTTTGGTGCCATCCATATAAGTCAGCTCCAGCAAGATGGGCATCACTAAACCACCCAGATTAGAAAACTCCAGGACATAGTAGTTTTTATCCTCCTGAACAGCACGTTCCAGAGTACGACGCTCCCAAGGTTTGAGGGATTTCAGAAACTCCTGATACTTATTTCGTTCCTTATTCGTGACTGTAAAGCGGTCATGTTCATCATAAAAATCACGAACATCTGGGTTACTGTCAATCCACAATTCACGTCCCTCGGCCTTATTGCGCTCAACAAACAAAGAAGATGGCTTGTTCTGTTCAATCGTGCGTAAACGGGCAAAGTCGATATCCGGGTTATGGGTATCCAGACGCAGCTTATATACTTTGTCGATAGCGATATCTACATGATCTGTCGTATAAAACCAACCACGCCAGAACCAGTCGAGATCAACACCTGACGCTTCTTCCATGGTTCTGAAAAAGTCCGAAGGCGTAGGGCGCTTAAACTTCCAGCGTTGTGCATACTCCTGAAAAGCGAAATCAAACAACTCACGTCCCAGAATGACTTCTCTGAGAATATTCAAGGCAACTGCAGGCTTAGTATAAGCATTAGGCCCTAAGCGAAGCACACTATCAGACTGGGTCATCACCGGCACCTGGATTTCAGACTTCATATAGTCCACGATGTCTCTGGGCTCTACGCCCCAGGGAATATTGGGATCCCACTCCCGGCCAGCAACCCCATCTAAAAAGCTGTTAAGGCCCTCATCCATCCAAGTCCACTGACGTTCATCAGAGTTAACAATCATAGGGAAGTAGATATGACCAATTTCATGGATCACGACCCCTATCAGAAAGCGTTTTTCAGCCTGAGAATACGTACGAGAACCATCTTCTTGCAGTTCAGTACGGGGGCCATTGAAGGTGATCATGGGATATTCCATTCCGCCAACCGGACCATTAACTGATTGAGCTGTCGGGTAAGGATAGTCGAATGAGAAACGAGAATAGACCTCCATGGTATGAATAACAGACTCAGTCGAGTATTTCTTCCACAAGTTTCCACCCTCTTTAGGGTAAAAAGACATGGCCATCACCATCGGCGTTTCTTCACTGTCCTGATGGTATGCCTTGGCATCCCACATAAATTTGCGTGATGTACCCCAGGCAAAATCCCGCACATTGTCTGCTCTGAATTGCCAGGTTTTTTGTTTCGAGGTGCCAGCCTTTTCGTTTTCCAATGCTTCGTCCTCAGTCACAATAAAGACCGGACGCTTAGCGTGCTTGGCTTGTTCAAGACGCTCAAGTTGTGTTGCAGTCAGCACCTCCTGAGCATTGACCAATTCACCCGTCGCGCTGACGATGTGGTCTGCAGGCACAGTAATATTCACCTCGTAGTTACCGAACTCCAGGGTAAACTCGCCGCGACCTAAAAACTCTTTATTGGTCCAGGCTTCATAGTCAGTATATGCATGTAAACGCGGAAACCACTGCGCTAGCAAAAAGATGTCGTTACCGCCAGGGCGAGCATCGTCAGCAAAATGTTCATATCCGGAACGTGCCGATACGGCGTCTTCTTCTACAATATTAAAAGCAAAATCAATGTTAAATGTGAGCTGGCTGTTTGGTTTTAATGGCTGCGGTAAATCGATCCGCATTTGCGTACCTACTGTGGTAAAACTCAGCGCCTTACCAACAGCATCAGTCACAGAATGGATCTCATAGCCAAGTTCATTATCCGCCATAAACTGTTGGCGACGTAACTCACCAAGGCTAAGCTTGGCTGGCTCTTTGCCATTACTTATCTTGGTTTTTGGTCCCCTGCGCCCAATACCACCAAAGTTATTACTCTGGTTAGCCATTGAATCTGGCTTAAAGATGTTCTGATCCAGTTGTACCCACAGATACTTCAGTGTGTATGGTGAGTTATTGTGATAAGTGATTTCTTCCTTGCCAGAGAGACGGCGATTCGCTTCATCCAGGGTCACATTGATTTTGTAGTCAACCTGCTGCTGCCAGTATCGCTCTCCAGGCTCACCTGCGGCATTCCTGTATCCATTTGGTGTCGGCAATACTTCGTCAAGTTGACGAAATTTGTCCTCAAAACTGCCTTTAGTCTGATTAACCACAGATGCCTTAGCTGCATCAGTCGCGCCCAGAGTAAGCAAAGCTACAAAGGGAATTATATATTTTTTATTATTCATATCATTATCTTAAGTTAATGGTGCACTCAAACAGCAGACAGTAACGACTACTTAGTCAATGAAGTCCAGTGTAAGCAATAAGCGCGTTTCACCCGCTGCGGGGGCCGGTGAACGGTGTACCAGTGCGCCCTCTTCATTGCCAAGCCAGCCGGACCCTTTCAACAGGGCAACATCGCCAGTATTGAGTTGCTGAATGTCAGACTGACAGGTATAAATCCCGGACTCATGGTCCTTTTTGCCTTTACTTCCCGCGCCCAGCTTGCTGCGATCCACTTTGTTGTGCGGCAACCACTGAGAGGCAACCCCGCCCAATGTACTCACCAGCCGGCAGGGAATATGATCAACGTGGAATTTAGGACACATGGCTTTATTGAGTACCGTGAGCCTGAGCCCGGCACGTTTGAGTTCAAACAGCGTACAAAACATATCCACCAGCATTGCCAAATGCTCGCTCAATGCTGGCTTATCAATAAGCAGAGCAGACGCCGCGTGCAACTCACCCAGGGTATGCTCAGGTGTCGCCGCAATCGACAGCTGCAACTCACTAGCAGAGTAAAGTAGATCAGCCACTTCTGAGCTAAGTGCTTGACTCAGTTCACATTGCCAGACACTCAGGTTGATGTCTTCGCGATAAATATCCGTCAGAATATTCGGCTCAGTGGATATGGCAGCATACCGATTGGCTGGGATTTCTGGGTTTTCATTGGTGGCTAAAGCATTCGTCATGATCTTCTCCTACATCTGTATCTGGTTGTACGGCTTTCACAACAAGAGTTACAGTATAACATATCGAAGAAATTTAAACTGGTAATGCCAATCCGCATAATTAAGTAGTCAATCTCGGCGATAACGAGGCAAAAATTTGCGCACTGATACCTCAGGTAAAGGTTCTAAATGAGGAATTTTTAACACTGTTATCGGCAGATTTAATCTCTCCAATTGATTATGTATTTATGTGAATTGGTATTAGGACTGCCTGATGGCAGTCCTTCAGTCGTAGGCTTTATGGTGCGACGTTTAGTCCGCGGCGTTTAAGCAGCGCTTCGGTCGTCGGCTCTGTACCACGGAACGCTTTGTAAGATTCCATCAGGTCGCGGGAGTTACCCACTTCAAGAATGTTCTTACGATAGTGAGTACCAATCTTACGATTGAGTCCACCCTGTGACTGAACATAGGCAAATGCATCTGCCGCCAGGATCTCACTCCACATGTAGGCATAGTAACCTGCTGAATAGCCGCCACCCATTGAATGGGCAAAGTAAGCTGACTTATATCTGGGCGGTACATAGTCGATGTTCACGCCATGCTTAGTCAATGCGGCTTGCTCGAACTCAACCAGATCCTGCAAAGGCGCATCCGCCGCCAGCGCATGCCACTCCATATCCAACAGGGCAGCGGCAACATATTCCAGTGTATCGAAACCCATATTGAAGCTGCGGCTGGCAATGACTTTGTTCAGCAATGCCTGCGGGATCGCTTCTCCGGTTTGATAATGTTTGGCATAGTTTTGGATAACTTCCGGGTGAATTGCCCAGTCTTCTTCAAACGTTGACGGGAACTCCACAAAATCACGGGATACAGACGTCCCCGCTAAGCTTGGGTAAGTCACCTGAGACAGCATACCGTGCAGGCCATGACCCAATTCATGGAACATGGTCGTCGTTTCAGAGTAACTCAGTAATGTTGGCTGGCCTTCAGGCGCTTTTTCGATGTTCATCACATTGATCACAACCGGGCGCTGATTATCCAGGCCTGACTGTTGGACAAATGAGCTCATCCAGGCGCCACCACGCTTGCCATCACGGGCAAAGTAGTCAGCCATGAAAATAGCCAGGCTGGTACCATCGGCATCAAAGACTTCATAAGCTTTTACATCCGGGTGGTAAACCGGAATATCGTTGCGTGGCTTAAAGGTTACGCCATACAAGCGCTCCATCGTAAAGAACAAGCCATCTTCCAGAACGCGATTAAATTCAAAGTAGGCTTTCACCTGTGACTCATCCAAATCGAATTTATCCTGACGCACCTTGTCCGCATAGTACAACCAGTCCCAGGCCTGTAGCTCAAAGTCACCGCCCGTGGCGCGGATCTTGTTTTTAATAGCCTGAGCTTCTGATTCTACGTTCTTCAACAACGCAGGCACCATACTGGCAAACATGTCATAAACCGCGGATGGTGTCTTGGCCATTTGCTCATCCAGGCCATAGTGTGCCCAGCTCTCATAGCCCAATAGCGCCGCCTTTTTTGCTCTCAGCTGTGCCAGTTGTGCGACAATTTCGCGGTTGTTGTTGTCACCTTTTAAGCCACGATAAGCCGATGCACGCCATACCTGCTCACGCAGCTGACGGTCGTCCAGTTTGGACAGAATAGGCTGACGCGTGGTATTGGTGATCTTAATCAGGTACTGGCCAGGGTGTCCGGCTTGTTCAGCAGCCTCGGCCAGCTGGGCAATATGCGCATCAGACAGGCCAGCCAGTTTTGCTTTATCCTCAACCAACACGACATTGCTTTTCGACAGTGCCAGCAAATGCTGCGAGAACTGCGTGGTTAATGACGATAATGACGCATTGATCTCGCGGATCTCTTTTTGTTGCGCCTCATTGAGTTTGGCACCCGCTCTGACAAACCGCTTGTAAAAGACTTCTGTCAGGCGCTTTTCTTCGGCGCTGAGATTAAGCGCATTCAGCTGTCCGTAAACCTGGGCTACACGCTCATACAAGGCTTTATTCAGGTAAATGTTGTCGTAGTGACCGGCCAGTTTAGGAGCCAATTCAGACTGTAGCGCCCGGCGCTCTGCATTGGAGTCGGTGCCAGACAGGTTAAAGAATATCGCCTGGGTCCGCTTTAGTAATTCACCACTTCGCTCCAGCGCAACAATGGTATTACTAAAACTGGCAGGGTCTGTTTGGCTGATAATTGCATTCACTTCAGTCATTTGTTCAGCCATGCCCTGTTCAAATGCCGGCGCGAAGTGTGCGTCGTTGATGGTATTAAAATCCGGTGATTGATATTGCAATGTGCTTGATACCAGTAGTGGGTTCCCTTCAGTTACCGTCGCAGAGGCTGCGCCTTTTTGCAAGCCTGAAGTACGATCCCCACCCGTGCAGGCCGTTACAAGTAAGGCGGAACTCACCGCCAGTGCTAGCAACTTTTTCATCGTTGTTTCTCTCATCTGTAAAATAGAACAGATATGTTATAATATAACAAAACAATCAACAATCTTTGTTGCGCTAAACAGACCCATATGTGAGTTGGGTACGCAAAGAAAAGGCATGCGCAATGTCGCCTGGGCCTGCGTCGTGGCCCAGTTGAACCGCCTTAAGTTTTTGTTTATCTGTATAATTAATCAGGATACCAATGGCACGCTTAATAAAACACGCCACCTTAGTGAATGAAGGTAAGCTTTACGTTTCTGATCTCAGAATTGAAAACCAGTATATTGCAGAAATTGGCCCGGACTTATCGGCCAAGCCAAATGAAGAAGTCATCGATGCCCAGGGCATGTGGCTACTGCCCGGCATGATAGATGACCAGGTCCATTTCAGAGAGCCGGGCCTTACGCATAAAGGCTCCATTGCCAGCGAGTCGGCAGCTGCCGTCGCCGGTGGGATCACTAGCTTCATGGAAATGCCCAATGTCTCCCCTTCCACAACAACCCGCCAGGCACTGGCAGACAAACAAGCCATTGCACAACGAGATTCAGTCGCTAACTACGCATTTTACCTCGGCGCCACGCCCGATAACTTAGATGAAATCAAAGCCGTTGACCCACAATCGGTGTGCGGGGTTAAAGTGTTTATGGGTGCATCGACCGGCGATTTACTGGTAGAGCATCCCGCTGCCCTGGATGCGATTTTTAGAGAGTGTCCCACGCTTATCGCGACGCATTGTGAACAAGGCTCAGTGATCCAACACAATGCCAAGCGTATCGAGCAGCAATACGGCACACCGCAAATCATCCATCACCCAATGATCCGCGACGACGAAGCCTGCTATCAGTCATCTTCTTATGCTGTAGCGCTTGCTAAAAAATACCGCACTCAGCTACATGTGCTGCACTTGACCACAGCGAAAGAACTGAGCTTGTTCAGCACTGCCCCTTTGGCAGAAAAGCACATCACAGCAGAAGCCTGTGTCCATCATTTGTGGTTTAACGAGCAAGATTATCCGGCGCTTGGGAATCTGATCAAATGTAACCCGGCCATTAAAGCAGAATCCGATCGACTCGCATTGCTAAAAGCCCTTCATGACGGACGCATCGATATCATAGCCACCGATCACGCACCACACACCTGGCAAGAGAAAAACGTGCCCTATCCGCAAGCCCCTGCTGGCCTGCCACTGGTTGAGCATGCCTTGCTGAGCTTACTGGAGCAGGTCAAACGCGGCGCAATGACACTGGAACAGGTGGTTGAGAAAACAGCACATAACGTTGCAACGCGCTTTGCCATCGACAAACGTGGCTATCTCAGAGAAGGTTACTTTGCCGATCTGGTGCTGGTTGATCCAAATCACTCAACGCACGTACAACACGAGCAAACCCGTTACCTGTGTCAGTGGAGCCCGTTTCATAACACCACTTTCGCGCACCAGATCCGTGCCACTTTTGTAAACGGTACGCAGGTGTTTGATGGTGAAAAGGTAAGTTCTGAACACAATGCCGCACAGGCACTACGTTTTAACCGTTAAGTGAGACTCATAATTTATGATGCAACTTCCCGATATCGCGACTCATTTTGAACCAGACAGCCAGAGCCCGTTAAAGTGGGTCGGTATGGAAAAAATTGCACTGCCGATGCAGGTACGCTGCGACCAGAGCAGTGTCAACATCAACACACTCATGGATGTGTTTGTCAGCCTGGATACAGGCGCAAAAGGCATTCATATGTCGCGCCTTTACCTGCTTGCCAACAAAGCACTGGTGGGGACAGAGCTCACTTTCGCACAGCTCGATAAAGTACTCAAAGAGATAGTCGCGTCTCAACAGGGCCTCAGCCAGTCTGCCAAGTTAGTCCTGAAGTTTGAACTCCCATTGAACAGACCAGCGTTGAAAAGCAGCTACAGCGGCTACAATGCTTATCCGATAGAGCTACACTGTGAGCATCATGAAGGCAAAACCCACTGTAAGCTCATCAGTACAATCACCTATAGCAGTACCTGTCCGTGCTCTGCGGCTTTGTCTCGCCAGCTACTGAGTGAGACTGTTGCACAGCAGTTTGCCACGCAGGACAATATAGATAAAGCCCAGCTGCTGGAATGGCTGAAAGGACCGCACGGCTCTGTCGCAACACCGCACAGCCAGCGCTCTTATGCGTACATTGAAGCCGATCTGGCTGGCGGTCACTTGCCGGATCTGGCGCACTGGCTTGCGCTGTTTGAAGAAACCCTGGCAACACCTGTACAAACAGCGGTGAAACGCGAAGATGAGCAGGCATTTGCTGCACTGAATGCGAAAAATCTGATGTTTTGTGAGGATGCGGCAAGGCGTATTAAAGCAACGCTGGAGTCCATTTCTGAAGTCGTGGATTATCAGTTTAAAGTGGAGCATCAGGAAAGTCTGCATGCGCACAACGCCGTCGTATACGACCGCAAATCATAAAGGAAACAGCACATCCGCTTAGCATAATGCGCGGATGTGCTGTAAGGGTTAGAGACGGGTAAAGCTCATTTCCCAGTTGGTTTCCCAGCTCTGGCCACCATCTTTGGAAAAAGCCTGTGCCCAGGTTGGTTGTCCCGGATTAGTGGCATCCCAGATAAAGCGCACTTTAATGGCTTCGCCGTGATACTCCTCGTCGGCATAAAAACGCCCTACGCCATCTTGAAACTCGCCTACCACCGGGGTATCCATCATGCCTGGGTTGCGCCCATCCAGCCACCAGATTGACCACTGACCGGTGCGCTCGTTATATGAACGGATCGCCTTTGCCCGCACAGAGCCTTCTGGAAAATGCAGATGATTGTCTTCCACGTTGCCAAATCCGCCCAGCGTGTTGAGCGTTGAGGATTCCCCTGTGAACTCTATCCACTCATCGCCGCCATTAAGTATGTCCTTCAGACGGCGGTGCTGTACCGACCATTGGCCAACCATAAAATCGAAGTCGCCGGGTGCACCAGGTGCATTGGATTGAAGCATAGTCATCCCTTGTTTTATTATCGTCACTGGCTGCTACTCTAGCATGGACACTGTATAAGTAAACAGTGCATTTATGACGAAATCCCGACAGTTTCAGACATGGCAATGACTGGTTCTGGCTTGGCGCAAAATGCCAGTAACCGGCCCATAAACCAGCTGAACACTTCGCTCTGGCCGCTCAAGTTGCATTCACCGTTGCATATGCCCTGTAACACCTGCTGCACATCTGCGCAGATCAGAGCAGCGACCGCCTCTGGTGTTATAAGACGTATACGGCATTCGGGTAACTGCGCCCTGATTTTACTATCCTCGCTGACCTTGCCCTGCAACAAAGTCAGCGTATATTTACTGGCTGATGTGCTGATCTTCAGTCGTAAGTCAGGTCCATTGCCAGGCTGCGTCTTTTGCCACCTTTGCAGATTGGCTAAAAATTCAGCCCACCAATTATCCAGCGCCGTTGCCTCAATCGACCTTTTAGGCCCGGATACCGATGCTCTGGCAAACAATGCTTCCACTTCTTGCACCGCATCTTGCAATGCCGCCAAGGTCGCATCTACATCGTCTTTAGTGTGCGCTGCAGAGCAGATAAACCGCAAACGTCCGCGGCCGGTTTCGACTATCGGATAAGTCACGGCTGAAGCCTGAATGCCTTTTTCAAACAAGCGCTGCACAATCGCATATAGTTTATCTTTGTCGCCAAAATGTGGGGTCACAATGGGTCCGTCCCCACTGCCTAAATCAAACCCGGCGGCACTGAATTGAGCCCGCATATAACGGGCAGTGTCCCACAACCGTTCACGCAGTGCGTCATCCTGACTGATCCGCTGCAGTGCCGTAAGCGCTGCGGCGATATCTGCCGGACTCACTGACGCCTGAAAAATATAGGCTCTGGACGAGGCTTTTAGCAGCTCGACATACTCAGCACTGGTTGCAACGACGCCGCCCAGACTGCCCAGCGATTTGCTCAACGTGGTCATGATAAAGTCAACCTCCTCGCTTACCCCCTGCTCAGCGCAGATCCCGGCGCCACGCTCACCATAAAACCCAAAGGAGTGCGCTTCATCAACCAATACCAGTGCCTGATAACGTTTAGCCGTGCGAACGAGCTCGGCCACAGGCGCGGCGCCCTCTCCCATGCTGTACACGCCTTCGATAACGACCAATACAGTGCGATAGGGAGAAACCTCTGTCTCAAGCACTGAAGCCAGATCGTTAACGTCATTATGTTTAAAAGTACGTACTTTGGCACCGCACAAACGCGCACCATCAACGATGGAGGCGTGGCAGAGCTGATCGATCACCACCACATCGTTTTCACCCAATAAGCCGGCAACGGCACCGACATTGGCGGTATAGCCCGTTGGAAACAAACAAGCGGCGGGCTTACCTACCAGGCTGGCAAACTCTTGCTCAAATGCCAGATGCAGATCCGTTAACCCAGACGCCGCCGCAGAGGTGCCCATGCCAGTGCCAAACTCGGTCACGGCCTTATGTGCAGCGTCAATAACGGCGGCATCGCGATTCAGCCCCAGGTATAAGTTAGTGGTCCAGATAATCGCCTCACGTGCATCGCTGTGCCGGGCATCGGCTACCGTGCCACGCGTCCCACTTCCGGTGCGCAGCACCTTGCTATAGGGATTAGCGCGACGCTTACTTACCATCTGAGTGGCAGCCTGAACCAGTTTACTTTTATCCGCGGCCGACCATGACGGGGCCTTAGCCAAAGCAAAGGGAGGATGACTGGCACGCAATTGAAATTGTAACTCTTCGAGCGTCTCGCGTAGTGGGCTCTGCTGGGCCGTTAATGATCTACCTGCGCTTAAACTTAAACTCAGCAGATGCTGAGCCAGACGCTGGGGCGTATTAAACTCATAAATTGCCTGCACGGAACAAGCTACACCAAGTATATTGCCCAGACGATTGCTCAGTTCCAGCGTCGTTAATGAGTCCAGCCCTGCCTGCTCAAAAGTTTGCGACAACACAGCATCAGCAGGGTGGCCGAGTAAAGTGCTCAGCTCATCACAGATCATCTCTATTACTGCCTGTTCAGAATCGCCAGTGTTGCATGACTCCCGCGGTTCTCGATCCTCTGATGTATCAGGTAAACGGCTGCGATCCAGCTTGCCATTTGGCAAATAAGGCAATGCATCAACAAAACGGACGCTGCTTGGGACCATGTGATTTGGCAGGTGACGGGCCACAAAGGATAAAATCACATCCGGGCTGAGTACCTCCCCCTGCTGACAGACAACACAAGCTTGTAATCTGGCCTGCCTGTTTTCTCCCTGCAACACCTTCACAGCGGCCTCTGCGATCCCCGGCATGGTGCTCAGCACCGTTTCGATTTCTTCCAGCTCAATGCGAAAGCCACGGATTTTAACCTGTTGATCGACACGGGATATAAAGCGCAATTCGCCATGTTTGGTCCACTGACACTCGTCACCGGTTTTATATAAACGCGATTCTTCAATGCCACTGTCTGGTGCTGGGCTGACGAAGCGCGCATCTGTGCGCGATTTATCAAACAGGTAACCCGCTGCCAGCTTGTCTCCTGCAAGATAAAGCTCTCCCGCTGCACCTTCAGGTACCGGTTGCAAGTCTTTATCCAGCACGTAAGCCCGGGTATTTGCCACAGGCTGGCCAATGGTGATTTCTGCCATGTCTGGATGCAGTTGTACAGCCGTCGAAAAGACGGTATCTTCGGTCGGGCCATAAACATTGATCACACGCAGGCCCGGCTGCTGGTTATAGACCTGTTTAACCAGTGCAGGATTAAGCACCTCACCACCAAAAATCACACAGCGCAACGTATTCGGCAGGGTATAACCACTGAGCATGGCCCGGATGGCTGAAGGCACAGCAATGCAAGTCCGAACACGTGACAAATGCGGTAAATCAGGCAATGCCAGAATATTTTTTGCCAGGATCACCGTCCCCCCGAGTAACAGGGTACCAATGATCTCCATCACGGATGGATCAAAACACACCGAGGTGGCCGCCAATACGCCGCTCAGCTCTTCCTCACAAAGCAACTCGCCCATAGCATTACACATCGCAAGGACATTGCTTTGTGTGACTGCGACACCTTTTGGCTCACCTGTCGACCCCGAGGTGTAAATCACATACGCCAGTGATTGTGGATCACAGTCAGAAACTGACAGAGACAGTGGCTCATCATTTATGTCGGCCAGCACAATATGCGTGCTGACTCTTTGGCATAACTCGGCCGACGCAGTGCCATCTACAATCACCGCAGCGGCTTTGCTGTGCGCCAGCATATAGTCAATGCGGGCACGCGGATAGGCCGGATCCAGCGGTACATAAGCGCAACCCGCCCTGAGCACACCGAGCAAAGTGGCTACCAACTCCCAGCTGCGCTCCATACACACGCCTACTAATGCACCGGGAGCAATGCCACTGTTTGTCAGTTTAGCGGCTATCGCCTCTGCACGGCGCAATAACCGCTGATAACTTATTTCCTGTGTGCCATCAATCATGGCGGTTTTGCTGGGGTGGCGATTCGCCTGGGCGGTAAATACATCAGCAACCGAATCTGTGATAGCCATTGCATTATGGGTTATATCTTTTCTTTGTAAGTGCGTTGATTGATAAGGTGAGACTAACGAGTCCGTTAACTGATCCATATTTGGTTCCTTTGTTTTTATTATCAAGCTTGTCGATACTTTAGTGGGTGCTGATTGCGTTACGCCGCCTTAGTGACCTTGCGGATGTGTGATATGAAAGCAGACTTTTGTAAAACCCGCGGTTATTCATATAAATTCAACACCAACACTAACACTTATTAACACAAGGAAGCCAGTAACCTGAAAGACTCAGATACGGCGGACTTTTGTCTGGTTGTTTTTTACGCTCAACGGGGTAAGGTGGAAGGTTCATAAAAAGCGCATATGGAATGAGGATATGAGTATTGTTTTAACCACCCAGTGTCGTGATGATGTGGGATTAATAGCCAAAGTGACCGGGCTCTGTTTTGAGCATAACCTGAATATAGTCCGTAACAACGAATTTGTAGATAAAGCAGGTGAGCGCTTTTTTATGCGTACAGAACTGACAGGTGATGTAGGTGACCAGTTTTTGCCGCAACTACGCAGTGTGCTGCCAGACGGTGCACAAGTACACTTGCATGGTAATGAAAAAACCAAAGTGGTCCTGCTTGCCACCAAAGAGGCCCACTGTCTGGGTGGTATGCTGCTAAAACAATACGAAAATGCCTTTAACGTTGATATCCAGGCGGTGGTAGCCAACTATGATACCCTCAAGCCGTTGGTGGAGGGCTTTGGCGTGCCTTTCCATCTAGTTTCTCATCAGGGACTAACACGAGAGCAACATGACGACGCCATGGCTCAGGTCATAGAGCAATACCAGCCAGACTTTATCGGTCTGGCCAAATATATGCGGGTGCTCAGCCCACAGTTTGTTGCGCGTTTTAGCAATCAGATCATTAATATTCACCACTCTTTCCTACCAGCGTTTATCGGAGCAAAGCCTTACCATCAGGCGTTTGAGCGCGGGGTAAAAATCATTGGTGCGACAGCACACTTCGTCAACGACGAATTGGATGAAGGTCCGATCATCATGCAGGATGTCACTCAGGTGAGTCATGCCGATAGCGCCGAGGCCATGGCTAAAATGGGCCGGGATATAGAGAAAGTGGTGTTCTGCAAAGCCATTCAATTAGCAACGGAACATAAGCTGTTTATCAATGGTAATAAAACCGTGGTGTTTGCCTAGCGCGATAACAAAAACGCCAGCATCTTTGTGCTGGCGTCTCACTTTAATAATGGCTGGCTAACTCTGACTGTCAAGGGGTTCCAGTTGCAGCTTAGCGGCAATCAATACCGCCTGAGTACGGTTATACACACCCAGTTTACGGAATATCGCCGTAATGTGTGCCTTGACCGTCGCCTCTGAGATATTCAGTTCATAGGCGATTTGCTTGTTGAGCAGTCCTTCGTGCAAATATTGCAGCACCTTGTATTGTTGTGGTGTCAGTGACGCAATTTGCTGCGCCAGCTGTTTATCTTCTCCGTCAAGTTCAGCAATCTGATCTTTCAGGCTGGCCGGCAACCAGACATCCCCCTCAAGCACCTGATTAAGTGCCTCGACAATCTCCTTTGATGAAGACGCCTTAGGAATAAAACCCATGGCTCCATAGCCCATCACTTTAGAGATCACATTGAGGTCTTCACTGCCCGAGACCACCACAATGGGCAAACTCGGATAATCCTCACGGATGCGGATCAGGCCATACAAATCGCCATTGCCCGGCATATGTAAATCCAACAACAGCAGATCCAGCTCGTCCTGTTCGGATAATTGTTGCAAGGTTTGCTCGAAGTTTTCAGATTCGAAAATCTCCAACCCGTCAAACTGGTTTTGCAGCGCCCCTTTTAATGCTTCGCGAAACAAAGGGTGATCGTCCGCAATTAAAAACTGGTTCATGCTTGGCTCCTAAAAAATCGGCTGTCATGTCGACAGCCGATATAGTAGGTCAATATTTTGTCATAATTCAAGCGATTAACGCTCAATTAACGGTTTAGTCTGTTTTCGATCAATTCATCGACCACACTTGGGTCCGCTAAAGTCGAGGTATCGCCCAGTTGCTGATACTCATTGGCGGCAATTTTACGCAAAATACGGCGCATGATTTTACCCGAACGCGTTTTCGGCAGACCAGGTGACCATTGGATCATATCCGGTGAAGCAATTGGGCTAAGCTCTTTACGTACCCAGTTACGCACTTCTTTGGTCAACTCGTCTGTGACTGCAACGCCTTCGTTCGGTGTCACATACACATATATGCCCTGCCCTTTAATATCGTGCGGATAACCCACTACGGCGGCCTCTGCAACGGCTTCATGTGCGACCAGGGCACTTTCAATCTCAGCGGTGCCTAAGCGGTGCCCCGAGACATTCAGCACATCATCCACACGACCCGTGATCCAGTAATAACCATCTTCATCACGACGACAACCGTCACCGGTAAAGTACACGCCCGGATAGGCTGAGAAGTATGTCTGTTCAAAGCGCTCGTGGTCACCATAAACCGTACGTGCCTGAGATGGCCAGCTATCGAGGATCACCAGATTACCTTCAGCTGCCCCCTCGAGCGTATTGCCCTCTGCGTCGAACAAGGCCGGTGCAATACCAAAGAAAGGACGGGTCGCCGAGCCCGGTTTCATATCCGTCGCTCCCGGCAATGGCGTGATCATGATGCCACCGGTTTCAGTCTGCCACCAGGTGTCCACAATCGGGCACTGGCTGTTACCAATTTTCTCGTAATACCAGCTCCAGGCTTCCGGGTTGATCGGCTCGCCCACCGATCCCATGATCCGCAAACTGGTGCGTTTCGAGCTGGCAATTGGCTCATCGCCTTTGGCCATCAGAGCACGGATCGCCGTTGGCGCGGTATATAGGATAGTGACATTGTGTTTATCAACCACTTCACCGATGCGTCCGGAGCTTGGGTAAGTCGGCACCCCTTCAAAAATCACCTGAGTACAGCCATTCACCAGCGGTCCATAAGCCATGTAACTGTGGCCGGTGATCCAACCCACGTCGGCGGTACACCAGTAAACATCGTCGGCTTTGACATCAAAGACATACTCGTGCGTCATGGATGAATATACCAGATAACCCCCTGTGGTATGTACCACCCCTTTTGGCTGGCCTGTTGAGCCGGACGTGTAAAGGATGAATAAAGGGTCTTCGGCATTCATCGGCTCTGGCTCGCACTCGCTGGCGACATCTGCCACCAGATCATGCCACCAGACATCATGCGCCTGCCACTCTACTTCACCACCAGTGAGCTGGTGTACAATCACATGTTCAATGCTGACGCCATCCTGACTGACTGCCTCATCGACATTGGCTTTCAGTGGCACACAGTTTCCGCCGCGACGCCCTTCATCAGACGTGATAACCACTTTGGCGCCTGAGTCTTTGATCCGGTCCGCAATGGCCGATGGCGAGAAGCCACCAAACACAACAGAGTGTACCGCACCGATACGGGCACAGGCCTGCATGGCATAAATCGCCTGAGGTGTCATTGGCATATAAATGGCTACGCGATCGCCTTTTTCTACCCCCAGCTTTTTCAGACCATTGGCAAGCTGCGCCACTTCATCGTGCAACTGTTGGAAAGTAATGTGCTCACTTTGTGTTGGGTCATCACCTTCCCAGATCAGTGCCACCTTGTCTGCGTTATCTTTGAGATGGCGGTCGATACAGTTATAGGACGCATTGAGTACACCGTCTTCATACCATTTGATGCTGATATGACCTTTGTCAAAAGAGGTGTTCTTTACTTTGCTGTAGGGGGTAAACCAGTCAAGGCGCTTTCCGTGCTCGGCCCAGAATGCCTGAGGATCGTCAATGGATTGTTGGTATAGTTTTGTATATTGATCGTTATCTACCAGCGCTGCGCTCCTGATGGCTTCAGGAACCGGATAAATGCTCTGTGACATAGTCATCTCCATGTTGATTTTTGGCCAGACGGCGATGCACCAAGGATCGCCCACTCTTTTTATATTAAGTATTAGACCTTAGTTGTACTTGCACCTATATTGCAAACATAGTAGATAAGTTAGCCCCTTCTCAAGGTGTACTGCCAGTCACAAGTAGCGCAAAGTACAAGACTCCTCTATCCACATCCCACCTTAGTCGTATAGACCAAAGGTTAATTGAGTAAAAAGCCGCCATCAACAACATTGAAGGGTAAGAGGCACATTCGCTGATCTCAGCCGGGGCATGTCTGCGCAACCCGGAGCAATGCAAACAGGAATTCAACTATGACAACAGCAAAAAAAAATCATTTAACGCTCAGCGCCCTGGCTGTGCAAAGCGCGCTACTAAGCGGCCTGCTCGTTTCCAATGTCAACGCAGCAGAACTGGGTAGTACCGAAGTAAAGTATGGTGGATATATAAAACTCGATGCCATCTGGAGCGATTTTTCCGATGGCAGCTTGCCCTCTCAACACATTGGCCGAGATTTCTATGTCCCCGGTACGACACCGGTCAGCGGTGGCGAGCCCAAAGATGCGGTATTTGACATGCATGCTCGTCAGTCTCGTTTCAGCCTTGCAACCGATACTAAACTCGATGATGGCAGCAGTATTCAAACCAAAATTGAGCTGGACTTTATCGCTTCAACGGGTGGTAACGAACGAGTGACGAACTCTTATTCTCCTCGGATCCGCCAAGCCTATGTAACCTATAAAGGCTGGTTGTTTGGTCAGGCCTGGTCCAACTTCCAAAACGTCGGTGCATTACCTGAAACACTGGACTTTGTCGGACCGGCTGATGGTACAGTGTTCGTGCGCCAGGCCATGGCAAAGTACACTGTGGGTAACTGGTCCTTCTCGGTAGAAAACCCGGAAAGCACCATCACCTCGGAAGGCGGTGCCCGTGTTGTTACCGATGATGCCAGTATGCCCGACTTTACCGCCCGTTATACCTATAAAGCGGATTGGGGTCACCTGGTCGTCGCCGCTCTGGGCCGTGAGCTGACTTATAAAGTCGCGACGGCTGATGAAAGCGAAACCTCTTTTGGTATCAGTGCGTCCGGTCGGGTCAACTTTGGTAAGAATAACCTTAAATTTATGCTGACTCAGGGCCAGGGGTTAGGTCGTTATGTGGGTCTCAATGCGGCACATGGCGCTGTCTATGATGGTCAAGCGTTACACGCGATTGACTCAACATCTGGCTTTGTTGCATACCAGCATTACTGGAACCCACAATGGCGCTCTACGTTCCTTTATTCGTTCTTCTCCGCAGACAATGACAAAGATCTCTTAGGCGTCACCGTAGATCCTACAGAATCTACCACCAGCTATAGCGCAAATATTCTTTACTCGCCGGTGAAGAAACTGACTTTTGGCGCAGAATATAAGGTCGCAACGCGCGAAACCGAAAGCGGTGCCGAAGGGGATCTGGACCGACTGCAATTCTCCGTGAAATATGTTTTTTAAACTCCCGTAGCAAAAAGCCCGCAACAGCGGGCTTTTTATTTTGTTTGTGTCTTGTCGAGCGAGCTTATAAGGTCGCCTTACGCTCGTTGTAATACTCAACCAGCTTATCTACGGCTTCCTGACAGTATTCACGCACGCCCGCAACCACCATATGCTTCTCACCCTGGCCAACGCGCTCATCACCATGGAACAGGTTGAATCGCAATACGATTTTCCCGCGTTTGCCTTCAAAAGTAAACTCAGGCTCCGCAGGCTGAAGTGCTACTTCTTCAATATCGAGTCTGTCCAGGTGGATAGACATAGACTCATAGATCACCATGGGACGTGCCGGGTTAATCATCACATCCTGCTTTGCCATCAGTGGAATAATCACATGAGGAAAGGTGGTGCCAGAGAACTCGACATAATTTCTGATCAGGCTAGTGGTCAAACTGTCACATTGTTTGCGCTCACCATCACGCTTTACAGACAGCATGACCTTACCCTCTGAGGTGATATCAAAGGCATCGCTCAGGGGAGGAAATTGCAGGCGGCTGGTTTCATCCACCATACCGACAAAGTCAAAATGCATATTCTCACTTACACCGTAGCGTTCAAGCACTAACGAGAACAGCAAGTCACCCGGTACACAGAATTTCTTAGCATCGACATCGTGCAAAGGGTTAAAGTCATCCGCCACCTGTTTAGCAAACTGGCTGGCCTGCTCGCGGCTAATCGCCACGCTATCCATTTCTTGCTGGTAATAAGGAGTTAGCATAATTCACTTCTGTATTGCTTTAAAACCGCGCTATGTTAACAGAATTATGACTCTGAGAGGTCATATCTGTTTAACTTTCCTGAAAAGGACGCTTTATGTTACTAAAAGTTTAGCCTTTGCAGTAACTTAACTAAATTAAAATAAAGCCATCAGAGGCTCATAGCCCCATGTGAACAACAACACTGCGCTCAGCACAACAAAAATCACATAGGCGATCAGTCCGCTGCGCATAGTAGGCGCAGATGATACAGGCTCCGCAGTTTTACCTGTTAGTAATGGCTTGACCAGGTTCTTGCCTCTTAATCGGTAAATCACAATCGCACTAATGTGGATGGCAATGGCAATCAATAAAATATCGATATTGGTATGATGAATATCTCCGGCAAGCTCGGCCCAACTATAAGGCACATGCGCCACCAGCGGCCCTTCGACCAGAATATCATCCGTAGTAAATAAACCAGAAACGAGCTGCACACTGATCAAGACAAAAAAGGCAAGTACCATCAGGCTGCCGGCCGGATTATGACCAACATAAGACGCTGACGACCTTAAGGAAGCCAAAATTGCTTTAGGTGAATGAAATAAGCTACTGAGTTTTGCAGTCTGGCTGCCGATGAGCCCCCAGATCAAACGCGTTGCCATGAGTGCCAGTAACACATACCCAGTTACAAAGTGGATCTCCAGCCACCCTTCCTCGCCGCTGAAATACAGCACAGCGATACCAAGAACCAGTAACCAGTGAAAGCCACGTATGAATCCATCCCAAACTTTAGTTGCCATTTTATTACCCCGAGTGATTTTGCTTTTAACCTTCGCAGAGTATCACAGGCAGGTAAAATACGTGAAGACAGGGCGATGATTTGTGCTCACCGCCCCAAACAGTGAGATTAGTCTTACAGGCACGCTTGCAAGATCGCGCGCGATTTAGTCAAATCAACCTGCTGATGTTCACCCAGTGCAGTCATACCATGACGTTCAAGCTGCGCCACAATTTTATCGGCTGCATCTGCGCCTACACCGTAATCACTGAGACGGGTTTTCATGCCCAGAGACTGAAAGAAGGCTTCGGTTTTCTCAATGGCCAGGTCAATGGCCTGCTCTTCATCGCTGATATCCAGCCCCATAACGCGCTCGGCGTATTGCAGCAGCTTGCCACGCTTGGCATCACGCTGCTCATGCATCATACGGGGTAACACAACCGCCAGTGTCTGAGCATGATCTAAGCCGTAAACCGCAGTCAGTTCATGACCAATCATATGCGTACCCCAGTCCTGTGGTACACCAGAACCAATCAGGCCATTGAGTGCCATGGTTGCTGACCACATCACATTGGCACGGACTTTATAATCCACTTGCTCAGAGAACAACTTAGGTCCTTCTTCCATCAAAGTCAGCAACAGGCCTTCGGCAAAACGGTCTTGTACTTTTGCATCAATGGGGTAAGTCAGGTATTGCTCCATGACGTGAACAAACGGATCGACCACGCCATTAATAAGTTGACGCTCAGGCAGTGAGGCCATGACCTGAGGATCCAATACCGCAAACTTGGGCTGCACCTTAGGCGAAGCAAATGGCAGTTTGTCATTGGTTTCTTTGTTGGATACCACGCTGAAGCTGTTCGATTCAGACCCAGTTGCAGGCAGGGTTAACACGACCCCCAAGTCCAGTGCAGACTTTATTTCAGCGCCTTTGGCAAGAATATCCCACGGCTCACCATCAAATTCAGCGGCTGCAGCAATGAATTTACTGCCATCAATAACCGAGCCACCACCCACAGCCAGCAAATAGGTATAGCTTTCCTGGCGGATCAACTCCACCGCCTGCATACAGGTCTGATAACTGGGGTTTGGCTCAATACCGCTAAACTCTCCCCAGCTATGATTGGCCAATGCATCGCTCACCTGCTGGTAAATCCCATTGCTTTTAATACTGCCGCCACCGTAGATAACCAAGACTTTGGCATCGGCCGGAATGCTGGCTGACATCGCCCCTATCTGGCCTTCCCCAAATAGGATTTGCGTCGGATTGTGAAAACTGAAATTCAACATGCTCTGTTCCTGTTAATAAGTGACTCGATATGAAACGACCCTCAGTCTAGCTTGCCCGTCTGTGATGATCATTAGTTGGCAGGCAAATTAATTTTGCTATACAGCAACAATGTAAATATTATATTTGAATTACTTGCACTGGAGAGATAAAAATGTGGCAGGGTTTGGATATTTTTCTCGCCGTTGTTGAACATGGCAGCTTTAGTCGAGCCGCACAGGCACTTGATGTATCGACCTCTCATGTCAGCCGTCAGATCCAGCAACTGGAACAACGACTGGGCACCTTGCTCCTGCAGCGCACTACGCGCAGCATAAACCTCACCGATGCAGGTAAACACTATGCCGCCAAGCTGAAACTGATCCAACAAGAGCTCAGTGAAGCCAACGATCAGCTGCTCGGTGGTCAGCAGATCCCCAAAGGGCACATACGTATTACCGGTGCCGGAGATTTTGTGGCCAACAGCGTTGCCCCGGTGATCGCTGAGTTTTGCCTGCAATACCCGGAAGTCACCATAGAAATTGATTTTAATAACCGTAATGTCGACCTGGTCGAAGATGGCTTTGACCTGGCCATTCGCTTTGGCCGGATGCGCGACTCCAGCCTGATAGCCCGAAAACTGACTCCCAGACCCATGACTCTGGTTGCCAGCCCTAACTATCTTAATCAACACCCGGCACCCACACACCCCCATCAGCTGAGTCAGCACAACTGCCTGCTGGCAGCCAATAACCGCTGGCGCTTTGCTATCGACCACAACATTGAAGAAGTCAAAGTCAGCGGTAACTGGCGGACCAATCACCCACACGCGCTGTTACAGGCCTGCCTGCAAGGTCTTGGCATTTCACACCTGGCGCGCGATATTGTTGAACCGCATCTTGCGTCGGGCGCGTTGCTCACCCTGCTGGACGAGTTTCAGGTCACGGACAATGCCTCCTGGCTGGTTTACCCGCGTAAAGATTTGATGCCGTATCGAGTGCGCTTACTCATTGATTTTCTGTTAGATCGCTTTGATACATCGATTGACTAAGGAAAACCCGACAGGATAAAACTTGATCTCCTCGCGGTGTTATACTAAATTAAATCGCACGCGATATAATCATGAGAGATTTAAAATGACCAAACTATACGAGTTCAGTGCCAATACACTGCAAGGACAACCCTTTGAGTTTAGTTCATTGCAAGGCAAGGTTGTGTTGGTTGTGAATACCGCCAGCCAGTGTGGACTTACACCTCAATACGAGGGGCTTCAGGCGCTGCACGAGCAGTATGCTAAGCAGGGCCTGACCATTATAGGCTTTCCCTGTAACCAGTTTGGTCAACAGGAGCCAGGCAGTGCTACTGAGATACAACAGGGCTGTTTGATCAACTACGGGGTTGATTTTCAGATGATGGAGAAAATTGAGGTCAATGGAGACAATGCTCATCCATTGTATGGCTACCTGAAAGACGCCCTGCCCGGTTTGTTCGGTAACAAAATCAAGTGGAACTTCACTAAGTTCCTGCTGGGTAAAGACGGTCAGCCATTGGCGCGCTATGCACCAACCACAAAACCTGAGAAAATCAGTAAAGATATTGAAAAAGCATTAAGTGCGTAAGATGAAAAAGCAGCCCACGCAATTGCGCCTGGATAACCAGTTATGTTTTAGCCTGTATGCCGCGTCACGTCAGGTCACCCGGCTGTATCAGCCGCTGTTGAAGGCCCATGGCCTGACCTACCCGCAATACATAGTCCTGATGATCCTGTGGCAACAGGATGGGTTATTAGTCGGAGAGATAGGCAAACGAGCACAGCTGAACAGCAACACGCTCACGCCACTGCTCAAACGACTGGCGCAACAGGATTTAGTGACACGGGTACGCTCCGAGCGCGATGAACGTCAGTGTCATATTTATCTGACCGATGCAGGTAAAGCACTGGAGGCCGCCTGTAGCTGTATTCCCCAGCAAATGCTGGCACAGACCAATATGCCAGCGGCAGATTTGCAACAGCTTAAGGCACTGCTGGATACCTTTCTAAGTAGCCAGCTCAGTGATAATTAGGCAATAAAAAAGGCTGAACCTGAGTTCAGCCTTTTATCATGCGTTTCATACAACCCCGACATTGCGGGGTTAATGATACCCAGGCGTGCATTACCCGATGCTGGGGTACTCGCGGTATGCTTTTTCCAGCTTCTTCGCTTGCTTCTTAGATACTCCCAGGTGGTTCAGTGCCACACGTAAACGTGCACGCGACAAGTCTGAACCAAGAATTTCCATGGCATCAACCACTGAGGTCGATGAGGTTTTGCCAGTAATAGCCACGAAGATTGGCTCTAGGAAGTCTTTGATCTTCAGTTCGTGGAAAGTCGCGACTGACTTAGCCACTGCGAAGACCTCACTCTTGTTCCACTGACGCAGCTTATCCAGCTCCCAGATGAAGAATTGCAGTGCCTGACGCACCGTTTCTTCTTCTGCCTTTCCGGCTGTCAGTAACGCAGGATCATACTCTGGAATACCACCCACAAAGTGACCAGCAAGGCCTACCAGATCTGACAAGGTGTTAATACGTGTCTTCGCTTCCGGCAGCACACGCGCCAGCATCTGGCCATTGAGTTTCCAGTCAACGAAGCGCTCAATGAGTTGCTCGTCACTTAGATCTTCACGGATCCACAGACCATTCAGCCAGCTCAGCTTATCGATATCAAATACCGGTCCACCCAGTGACACGCGCTTCATGTCGAAGTGTTCAATCATCTCGGCCAGAGTAAACTTCTCGCGCTCATCCGGCATAGACCAGCCCATACGGCCCAGGTAGTTCAGTACGGCTTCAGGCAGATAACCCATTTCTTTGTAGTAGTTAATCGAAGTTGGGTTCTTACGCTTAGACAGCTTAGACTTATCCGGGTTACGCAGCAGTGGCAAATGGCCCAGTACCGGCGCCTGCCAGCCAAAGTCTTCGTACAGCTTCAGCAGCTTAGGCGCTGAGTTGATCCACTCTTCACCACGGAAGATATGGCTGATCTGCATGTGGTGATCGTCAACGACATTGGCCAGGAAGTAAGTTGGGAAGCCATCGGCTTTGAGCAGTACCTGCATATCGACATTTTCCCACGGGATCTCAATCTCACCGCGCAGGTAATCGTTAAACTTGAAGCTGCCTTCTTCCGGGATCATCATACGGATCACATACGGCTTACCTGCATCCAGGTTTGCCTGAATTTCTTCCTGGCTCAGCTTCAGACCGCGACCATCGTACTTAGGGCGTAACCCTTCAGCCATTTGCTGTTCACGCATTTCGTCCAGCTCTTGCGCCGTTGCGAAGCAGTAGAACGCCTTACCTTCTTCAACCAGTTGGTGAGCATATTTTTTATATAAATCGCTGCGTTCAGACTGACGATAAGGACCAAAATCGCCGCCCACATCCGGTCCGTGATCCCACTCAAGGCCCAACCAGCGCAGGCTGTCCATAATGGCCTGCTCAGATTCAGGTGTGCTGCGTTGCTGATCGGTATCTTCAATACGCAGTACGAATTCACCGTCTTGCTGTTTCGCAAAGCAGTAGTTGAATAACGCAATATAGGCCGTGCCTAAATGAGGATCGCCCGTCGGTGACGGGGCAACACGCGTGCGGATAGTCATGTTTTTTCTCTTAAATTATGTCTAATGAGGTCATGAGGCTAATGCTAGCATAGCCCCTTGTACGGGCAAACTGCTGATATGCAGTTTACAGCTGTCGCGCTCAGGCAGCCTGTTCAAGCTTTTGTAAGTAAGCAACAATATCGTTCGATTCATACAACCAGGTCACTTGGTTTTGTTCTTCAATGCGAAGACAAGGCACCTTAATTTTACCGCCCTGCTCTTGCAGCTCCTGACGGTATACCTGATTATTCATCGCATCACGGGTTTCCAGTTTCAGCCCTTCACGCTTAGCGGCGCGGCGTACCTTGACGCAAAACGGGCAGCCCTTGAACTGATACAATTTCAATTTAGCAGTTTGCGCATCCAACTTCGCCTGCGCATCTGCCGGGCGTTTTTTACTGCGCGGGGTAAAGATAAAATCAAACAGTAAGATCAGACTGCCAAGCAGCATACGGATTAATTTCATAGGTAGACTCCAGGATTTTCATGGCGCGTAGAATACCACAAACTTCCCAGATAATTGGTACATATTGGCTTAAAAAAGTTCGATATCTGAGCTTACGACCTGTTCAGATTCAAGCCCCAGAGCATCGAAAAAGACGACTTTATTTCGGCCATGCTGCTTAGCATGATAGAGTGCCCTGTCTGCCTGATTAACTAACTCAGAGACTTGCATCACGTCCGTGACTTCGGTGTAGCCTCCACTCAGTGTGACGGTCTTTACCTGAGGAAACGTAGCCTGGCCTACGACATCGCGCCCCCTGTCCAACAATGACTGCGCCTCTGCATCTGAATGTGCCTGAAACAGAATGGCAAACTCCTCACCACCGTAACGAAAAACATAGTCTTCTGCGCGAAAATTCTCTTTAAGGTATTGCGCAGTCAGCAAGATCACTTCGTCACCAATGACATGACCGAAGGAGTCATTCACACGCTTAAAATGGTCGATATCAAACAACGCCAGATACCAATTGCGCGCATTATGTGCTTCTCTTGGCTGCAAAAAGCCCTGCCCTGATGCTATCTGAAGCACTCTTTCGTCGAACGTTTGCCTGTTGAGTAACTGAGACAAAGGGTCAATTCTGGCCAATGCCAACGTATGCCACTGATGAAAGAAGACATTCATTAGGTGTGCCGTCAGGTTACAGTTGGCTGGGGAGAGCGCTTCGCAGACCCAAAGTAAGCCAATAACCTGGTCGTCAAGTCGCAAAGGCATGCAGGTGTAGGATTTGCTGATCAACGCGGGCTTGCCTCTGCACAGCTGGGCTTTTTCGAGCATATCTTCCAATGCCAGCGAATGCTCTACATGTTGTTGATAGACCAGCTTCAGGGACTCTTTGCGCGACAGGCTGGGGCGAATAAAAAAGCTCAGCGCCGAATCTGGCAGCAAAGATGCCAGAATGTCACAAAACTGCTGATACAACGCCTGCTCTTCTTTGAGCTGCAATAAGCTGATGGTGTATTCGTGTCCGCAAGTGGATGTAGTCACATGGTTGCCCGGTGATCAGATTCACTCTAAAGATTAGCGTTTATTTACCAGCTTTCAATAATCCCTTGCAAACATGCCTGCGCAATGAATCCTATGCAATTGGCGCAGGTGGAGCGCTTAAACTGAACCGGCATACACATCCAATAACACCAAGTCATCGCGATGTACAACAACGTTGGACGCTGGGTAACCCAGTGTTAAAGGGATCTCACTGCTGTGCAAGCGTTTAATCTGATCCATTTCCTGATGATCAAATGCCACTAACCCTTTTGCAACCAGCTGACTATCCAGGTCTCGTATTTCTATCACATCGCCACGGGAAAACTCACCTCCGATAGCAACAACCCCTTTGGCCAGCAAGCTTGCCCCCTGGTGCGTAATAGCCGTCACAGCGCCGGGATCACATTGTACATACCCCGTTGATTTAGGACCTGAAAGCAACCATTTTTTACGTCCCTCCAGGGGCGCATCAAACCGGACAAAGGTGGTACTTTCTGCCGTACCTGCCATCACCTGTTCGATCACCTGCGGCTCAGCACCTTTAGCAATAATAGTCTCTATACCGGCGCGTTGTGCTGTACGCGCAGCTTCGAGTTTTGTATACATCCCCCCAGTGCCAAGCTTGCTACCTGCGCCTCCCGCTAATGCCATTAAAGACTGGTCGATAAACTCGACTTCCGAGATCAGTGTTGCCTTGGGGTTGCTGCGTGGATCGGCAGTGAACAAACCCGGCTGATCCGTCAACAGCATGAGCTTGTCTGCATTGGCCAAAATAGCCACGAGCGCTGACAAGTTGTCATTATCACCGACTTTAATTTCAGACGTAGCGACAGCATCATTTTCATTCACAATGGGGATCACCTGATGTTTTAACAACTGAGTGATAGTATCCCGGGCATTGAGATAACGCTCCCGATCTTCAACATCTGCACGGGTTAGCAACAACTGAGCCACCGGCTGATCAAACAAGGAAAACAACGACTGCCACAGATGGATAAGCTGGCCCTGACCAATGGCGGCCAGCATCTGCTTCTCTGCAATTGAAACACCCACACTGTGCGCGACCGCATCTCTTCCGGCTGCCACTGCACCGCTGGACACCAACACGGGTAAATACCCCTGTTGTTTTAATGCCATACACTGGGTGACGATATCGACCATGCGCGGCTTATTCAGCTTATCTGTACCAGCTGTTAATACACTGGTGCCCAGCTTGATCACTACTACCTTACTTTTTTTCATTCCTCATTCCTTCACTGTACAAATGACAGGCACTGAGCCCTGTTATAACACGAAGGTGAACGCAAAAAAATCGGTGACCATAAAAAGCGCTGGATCAAAGAAAGGCCCACTATCGCTTGCGTTGTAAGGCCAACTCGTTTAAAAAGCCAGTGACATTAAGTATTGAATGGGGCTGACACCATGAGCAAACCAAATAGAGAACTGAAAATGCTACCTTTACTCTTCGTGAGTATCGCATTGTGTATTGGTGGGCACTTTATTTTGCAGCCCAACTACCAGGATAGCCACATCGCAGAATATGCCTTAGCGGCCCTGCCTTTTCTGATGTTTGCCATCGTCATAATCGCCATAAAAATCGCTATCAAAGCAGATAAAGAGGACTAAACAATGGCGCTTTGATGGTCACAGTTTGTGATAACCAAACCACTGTGGGGCAAGCGATTGTGACTGACCACTGGGTGTCAAACGAACATAGTGTTGGCCATCAATGAGATCTAACATCATGCAGTCGTCTACCTCATACAAATCATCTTTGTGACGCAACTCGACCTGAGGCAGCAAAGTGTCTAAAGCGCGTGCCTTTGCGGCCTGGGCTGTGGGTGCAACAAATAACCCAAATTCATGGCGCTCTGCCAGAGTGTCGCGCTGATATCCACCCAGATTAACGAAATACAGGTTAGATTGCTGCTCGGGTGGCTCGCTGACCAAATCAATCTGATATCCATCAATATGCTGCAGTGTAACATAGCTGTCCATATGTACTTTGTCTTTGTCCCCAACCCATTGTTGTTTCAGAGCACCAAAGGTCTCTTCGATACGTTCACCAACAACAAACCGTATGTCGTGCATTTCAATATGGCAGCCACTCAACCGCCCTCCCAGGTACACCATAAATAACTGCATGTTTGTTCCTCATAAAAGTACTTGTCATCGTTTATGGTACCACATTCACTTTTCTGTCTCAGTTCGATGTCTTTTTACGAGAAAATGCGGTATTGGTGGGTAAACAAATAAAATAACACAAGGAAAACCCCGTCATGATCCGGTTAATTTACCTGGCTCTGATCTTGTTCAGTGGGATCAGCATGGCTCAGTTCACACTGATACACAATGTCAACGGTTACACACCAACCCGAAGTGGAGAGATCAACACCTTTTCCACCTTAGTGATCAAAGATGGCAAAGTCGTCAGAACTGGCGACAAACAACTGGCTAAGCAATATCCCAAAGCCAGTAAGTTTGATGGCCAGGGAATGACTTTACTGCCTGGCCTGATTGACGCGCATGGCCATATTATTGGACTGGGGAATAACCTGTCTCGACTCGATATTCGTGAAGCCGATTCAGTCGAAGAGGTCGGCAAATTATTAGCGGCTTTTAGTGAAGAAAATCCCAAAGGATGGATCCTGGGACGAGGCTGGGATCAAACTCGCTGGACACCCAGCACATTCCCAACAGCGGAGGACCTGGATAGATTTGTAAAAGACAGGCCTGTTGTGCTTACTCGTGTTGATGGACATGCAATCTGGGTGAATAGTAAAGCCATGGCACTAGCCGGAATTGACGCCAAAAGTCAATCTCCTGCCGGCGGAGAGATCATTCGCCATGCATCAGGTAATCCGACAGGCATATTTATCGATAAAGCTGAAAGCCTGGTTAGAAAATACATCCCCCCTACCTCATCTGCACATTTGAGCCAGTCTCTGAATAAATCCGGCGCGCATCTGCTCAGCCTGGGGATTACCAGTGCACATGACGCAGGCATAGACAAACAAACCTGGAAGCTGTACCGAAGCCGTGCAGAAACTCAAACCTTACCGCTGCGCATCTATGCTATGCTCAGCGCAGCGGATCCACAGCTGGATAGCATGCTACAAGCCGGTGTCTACAAAGATAAGCGCGATATGTTGTCTATCCGCAGTGTCAAAATTTATGCAGACGGGGCTTTGGGTAGCCGTGGCGCTGCGCTGCTCAAAGAGTATAAAGATCGTCAGGGATACCGGGGGCTGATGCTCGAACAACCGCAACACCTTGAACAACTTATCACACAAGCAGTTAAGCATGGTTTCAGTGCTCATACTCATGCAATAGGTGACCGGGCCAACCGTCTGGTGTTGGATAGCTACGAGAAAGTCTTCAAAACAACCGGGGGGAAACTGTTAAGGAATCGGATTGAGCACGCCCAAATCATTGAACCGGCCGATATCCCCCGTTTTAAAACACTGGATATCATTCCGTCGATGCAACCCGTACACGCGACATCGGATATGCATATGGCAGAGCAAAGGCTCACCGACGAACAATTACAAGGTGCCTATGCCTGGCAAACTTTCTTGCAGCAAGGCAGCAAAGTCGCGGCAGGATCAGACTTTCCCGTTGAACTGGCTAACCCATTCCATGGCCTGCATGCAGCGGTTACCCGTATGAATGCCCAACAATACCCGCAGCAGGGGTGGCGCAATCACGAACGGCTAACCCGTAAGCAAGCTTTACAGGCGTTCACCCTGGATGCCGCCTATGCTGCTTTTCAGGAATTCAAATTAGGGAGTCTGGAGCAGGGGAAATGGGCTGATTTTATCTTACTGGATAAAGATTATTTCAAAGTGCCAGAGCAGGAAATAAGGGATATTCAAGTCATGCAGACCTGGATTGCAGGTCAGTTACGTTATTCGAAAGATTAATCGATGACAGTAAAATAGAGACACAGAGCGACCGTGTATACCGCGCTCGCTCTTTATGACTGAGGACTGTTTTCTGCTCTGTGCAGCTTAGCCAGGTGATAAATGTTCACCACTGCCAACAAGCCATTGGTTAAAGCAACTGGCCAGGCCGTGATCATCACCCCATATATGGTAAAACATATACACCCTGCGAGGTTGAACCAGCGTAACTTAACCACATTGGACATCATCAGAGAAATGACTAAAAACGCAGACGCTACATAACCTAAAAGTTCCCAAGTCATTTGTTCTCTCCTCGCAAGTGAGTTAGCATTATTCAGTGTAGACGCCAAGGCTCAGAATGCTGGATAATGATATCAGCTTAGCTGGCGTCGACCTGCGTTAATTGCAAAAGCAGTTGCCATCAACACAGGCTACATGAATAAAAAGGCTAACTCACTAAACCCCACAGAAATTAGGACCTGAAATAAGCTCTAACACGGGAACGGGGGTGAAAAGCACTTAGCCTCTCAATCGGGTGAGTTAGCGTGAAACCGATAAGTGTCATGCTATCTTCATAACAAATTAATAAATAGGACAATTGTCCGAAGAGCCATCCAGATGTTTCAATATCATTTTTCAACCACTTTGGTGGAACAACTGCTCAGTTTTGCAGGTAACAGTTTTCAGCACACAAAAAAAGAAGTGCTAATCCACCAGGATGAGCCTCTCACAAAGCTGATCCTGGTGAGAAGTGGTACGGTGTCTTTCAGTTACGATGTCGGAAATGGTCGGCGCCTGTTGCTTGGCCAGCTGGACTGCAATAATACCTTGATAGGTGAAATTGAAGCGCTCAATAATCAACCCTGTATATACACAGTAACTTGCCTCAATGACGTTCAATACAATTTGATAGAGCTCAAACATTGGCGGCAGCTGCTGCTTTCTCAGCCTGAGTTGAGCCTGTATACCGCACAAACCATTGCAGCAAAATTCACTGAAAACCAAAAAATAAACCTGGACAAATTGTTACTGCCACTGAGCTATAATATTGCCAAAGACTGTTTGCTCAGAGCCGAAAACAATCATCCCGCGCTTTTACGCGCCTATTCAACGGTCAGTGCTGAAGCTGAACGGTTCGCCACAACTGAGCGCGCATATCGCCGAGTGGTCACCGAGCTTGTTGAAAAAGGGTTAATAGTGAGAACATCAGAGGGCTTAAAGCCCGTAGATTTGACTAAATTGCAAGCTTTTATTGACGCTTTTGCACAAATTTAATCGTTCATTATTCTTCAGAAAAATGGATTATTAACACATATGGCGTAATAACCTAAAAGTACATCAGTAGGTTATTATTTTATGTGAAATTTTGGATAAAGTTCGAGCAGTTCACTTGACGAAAAATTAATGTCGGCTTATCCTCTAAACACTAATTTGCATGCGGGGCAAGGCTCTCTTACATCTGCAAAGCATTAGTGACTACTCTCAGTTTACTTGGATTTAAAGGAAAAGGTAAAAATCATGGGAAACAAACAATTCAAACTAACTAAACTTGCCCTTGCACTGGGTTTGACAGTTAGTTTAGCAGGCTGCTTTAGCGACAATGACAACAACGTTGATATCAAGCCGCCACCGGAAGACAAAACAGTTGCAGTTTTACCTGGCGACATTGTGGTTGAAAAGCAAGCAGGTTCATTCTCAATCGTAGTTACAGACTCCAAAGGTGTGCCACTGAGCGATGAAGTTAGCGCTACTATCAACTTCACCGGCGACAACACTGCGAGTATTCTGAACACTGCTGGCGATGCACTAACAGATGAAGATAAAGCAGCAACAGGTGGTTCATTTGCGTTTACTGTAAATGAAGTTCCTGCTGACGGTCTGTCCTTTGATTTCGTGATCACAGCTGACGGCTTCCTTTCGAATTCAGGTACAGTTGAACTGTCAAGCACAGACACAGACGTTGCTGATCAGGTCCGCCTAACAGCGCGCTCTCTTGAGCAAGCAGATGACGCAGCACCTATCATTGCGACTACAAGCTCACTTGCTGACGTTGCTGGCGAAGGCGTAACAACGTCTTACACAGCTGAAGGCGGTCTGGCACTTGAAGGCGCGGATAGCATCACTCTGAGCAAAGATCTTGACGCAACTAAAAATGCTAACAAAGCAGCCGGTGGTGTATCGGTTACTTTGAATAACGGTACTAAGTTCCGTGACAAAAACAACCAGGAACTTCAATCTGTACCAACTCTGACTGTTGCTTACTTCGGTAACGAAGCGACTCGTTCAACTTCTGAAGAAGATACAGTCGCTACACAAGAGTCTTCTCTTGATGCTTTCCCTGGCGGCCTTGGTCTGACAGTCTCTGAAGACGAAACAACTAGTCGTGAAGGTTCATTCGCTACGGGTGGTTTTGTTGCAATCGAGCTGGTTGACGAAAACGGCACTAAAGTTGACAACTTCGCTGATGGTGACATCAAAGTTGCAATGAAAGTTGACAAAAATACGTCAAACACCTGTCCGATGACTTTTGACGGCGATGCATCTGATGCAGCGGCAGTTAAAGCAGCAGCTGAAGCTGGCATGTTTAAAAACGGTGTATGTACTCAAGCTGTAGCACCACGTCAAATTGCAGTGAACGATATCTTCCCTGTGTGGAGCTACGACGAAGATGCAGGTAAGTGGTCTTTCGAAAGCTATGGTGTAGTTAAAGCTGATGCAAACGCTGAAGCAACAACACACAACGTAGCAGTATCGGTTAACCACCTGTCTTACTGGAACCTGGACTTCTTCACTTACATCCTGGATGCTGAAAAGTGTGACAACCGTCGCCTAAGCTTCGACATCAAGGATTCAAACGGCAATGACAGCCAGGTCTATGCAGATGTACTGGTTGAAGCTAACAGCTACCGTTTATTGATTGGTGCATACAACCGTACCAATCTTGCAAAAGGTACTTTCAGAAACCCACCTTCATTCCCAGTTAAACTGAAGATGATGAAAGACGGTGTGAACATTCTGGATGGTGTCACGCTTGCTGATAATACAACGCTTAACCTAGATGATGATGGTGCAGCATCAGGCGTACAATTCACTAATCTGTGTGACCTGAATGGCGGTACTCTGCAGCTGACTACAGCACCTGCTACTAACATTGTTAAGCCACTAACACCTCAGTTTGTGTGTGCAAGCAATGATGCAGACGAGCAACCAACACCAATCTCTACACCAACTATCGCTCAGCTGTTCCGCGGTGGTCGCTTCGTTAAGACCTTCTATCCTTCAGGTCAGTTTGAAGTAAGCCTGGAAAATGGTGATTCGGCAGCTTACACCGTTCGTTATAAGAACCCGAACAACAACACTTGGTTCACTCAGGCCATTGAAGCTAACACAACAGCTGCAACGCTTGATATTCCAGTTACTTGTACTGTTCAGACCATAACTGGTACTGGCGGTAGCTAATTACTAGAGTAAACTGAATTAAAGCCGCGTTTACGCGGCTTTTTTATTGCCTGCAGTTTTACGAAAGCGCACTCGATTTAAACTGCTATTAAGTGAATTTGGTATAATTATACGTACACAATATGCACCAATCTGAATGCAATCCGCACTTTCTAGAATGATTGAGCGCGCATTTCGAGCCTGACGTCCATAGTCCTACGCAGGTTTGCATTGCCGGTCGCCATGGGAGTTTGCAAGTTGACGCAGCAACAATACGAGACGACACGCAAGCAACGGGTATGTCGATAGCTTATAACGCGTCAGTCATGCAGCATAATTTTTACAATGGTGGCAAGCTTACTTTACAGCGCGCTATGTCATGTCTGTACAAGCATGGCAGCTTGTCAGTGTAGATGAAAATCAAAACGACTTTGTTAATAAGCGCTCTATGATAAGGTTGTTTTGATGAAGTGACTCAGGCGACTGCTCATCCATATTAAAAAGAATCGCAATAAGATGGTCAAAGATGAGAGATAACTATTCTGCCAATAACGCTGCACTGGCGTTTAAACGGAAAAAGGCTCTTCGTAGTAAGGGAGTTGTTGATAACGACCTGTATATCAAATACTGGCAAAAGGAGCACCCATATGAACTGCTGAGTGCTCCGCTACGCTAGTAGTCTTTATAGCTCCAGATCTTGCGTGTCAGCCAGACCTTGGTCTTCACCTTCTTCCGGCTTAATGGTTGCCTGAAGAAGTAACATTTCACGTAACTTGCCTTCAATTTCGTCAGCAATTGCCGTGTTTTCTTTTAAGAACTTAATCGAATTCGCTTTACCCTGGCCGATCTTATTACCATTATAGCTAAACCATGCGCCAGCTTTATCAACCAACTTGTGCTTCACACCCAGGTCAATCAGCTCACCCTGCTTAGAGGTACCTTCACCATACATGATAATGAATTCAGCTTGTTTAAATGGCGGGGCAACTTTGTTCTTAACAACCTTAACCCGGGTTTCGTTTCCAATAACCTCATCGCCTTCTTTAACTGAGCCAATACGACGAATATCCAAACGTACTGAAGCGTAGAATTTTAGTGCGTTACCACCTGTTGTGGTCTCCGGGTTACCGAACATCACACCAATCTTCATACGAATTTGGTTGATGAAGATACATAGGGTGTTTGAGCGCTTGATATTGGCCGTCAGTTTACGCAAAGCCTGAGACATCAGACGTGCTTGCAAACCTACGTGGGTATCACCCATTTCACCTTCAATTTCAGCCTTTGGCGTCAGTGCTGCAACAGAGTCAACAACAACTACATCTACCGCACCTGAGCGTACCAGCATGTCACAGATCTCAAGGGCTTGTTCACCCGTGTCAGGCTGAGATACGAGTAGGTCATTGACGTTGACACCCAGTTTCTCTGCGTAGACAGGATCCAGCGCGTGCTCAGCATCCACGAACGCACACGTTTTACCTTGCTTTTGAGCTTCTGCAATGGCTTGTAGTGTCAGCGTTGTTTTACCTGATGATTCAGGACCATAAATTTCTACAATACGACCAGTTGGCAAGCCGCCGATACCCAAAGCAATGTCCAGTCCCAGTGAACCTGTTGAAACGGCTTCGATGTCCAGCGCCTGGCTGTCGCCTAGTTTCATGATAGAGCCTTTACCAAATTGTCTTTCTATTTGAGACAATGCAGCGTCGAGCGCTTTTTGTTTGTTATCGTTCATTTGCTTCTCCAATCTAGCGTAGTGACGACAAGTATACTGTATAGAATTACAGTATCAAGCATATTTTAAGCATTTAGCAGAGAAATTATTTTTCTTAAAGAAAAATCAATAGCTTGCTCTCTAATCTCAGCTCTACTGCCACTAAAATAGCCCCGTTCACACAGTACTTTCCCCTGTAAATAGAAACCAAACCATACAGTACCCACAGGTTTTTCCGGTGACCCACCTCCAGGTCCAGCAACACCGGATACCGCGATAGCTACATCTGCTTGCGCCGCTGCGGCCGCGCCCTGAACCATCTCATAAACCGTTTGCTCACTGACAGCACCAAACTCTGTCAGGGTCTTTTGTGCAACGCCTAATAACTCTGATTTTGCATCGTTGCTGTAAGTAACAAAGCAACGCTCTATATAAGCTGATGAACCAGGTGTATCTGTTAACGCATAGCTAATGCCACCGCCAGTACATGATTCTGCAGTAGTGATTGTCATCGCGTTATTCGTTAGAATAGTGCCCAATTGTGCCGCCAGCCCGGCTATCTCAGTATGAAGCTCCATACTCATTTCCTTTAGGTATAAGTAATGTCGTTAGATCTTTATTCCGAACATACTATAAAACAACAAACCCCTATGATGCAGCAGTATCTTAGGATCAAAGCACAACACCCGGATATTCTGCTGTTTTATCGTATGGGTGATTTCTATGAGCTGTTCTTTGACGATGCCATCCGCGCCGCCCAACTGCTGGATATTTCCCAGACTCATCGAGGTAAAGCAGGTGGAGCACCTATTCCAATGGCTGGGGTGCCTTATCATGCAGTTGAAAATTATCTGGCTCGGTTGGTCCAGATGGGCGAGTCTGTAGCGATCTGCGAGCAGGTCGGCGACCCCGCGACCAGCAAAGGCCCTGTTGAACGCAAAGTCGTGCGCATCGTCACTCCGGGAACGGTGACCGATGAGGCCTTGCTGCAAGAGCGTCAGGACAACCTGCTGGCAGCTCTGTGGCAAGACAAACAACTGTATGGTGTCGCTTACTTAGACATCAACTCCGGACGTTTTAACATTGTTGAGCTGGCCACCGATGAAGCCCTGACTTCCACGCTGCAGCGATTGCAGCCGGCAGAGCTGCTCTACCCCGAGTCATTCAGCAACCTACTGGTACTTGAACAGGTGAAAGGGGCCAGACGCCGCCCTGACTGGGAATTTGATCTGGATACAGCTACTCATTTGCTATGTCAGCAGTTTGGCACACAGGACCTGATAGGGTTTGGTGTCGCAGATGCCAAAGCGGGATTAGTCGCAGCGGGTTGTGTCATGCAATATGTTAAGGACACTCAGCGCACTGCACTGCCGCATATTCGGGCCATTACCCTGGAGAAAAACGAACACGCCGTCATTTTGGATGCTGCCACGCGTAAAAACCTTGAGCTGACCATTAACTTGTCTGGCAGTATTGAAAACACCCTGGCACAGGTGCTGGATAAAACCGCCACGCCGATGGGCTCGCGATTGCTAAAACGGCGCATTCACACACCGGTACGCAATCGTGACGAACTCAATGCCCGGCTCAATGCCATTGCCAGCCTGATTGAATCCCAACTCAATATTGAGGTGTACGACGGTCTGCGCCAGATTGGCGATATTGAGCGTGTGGTTGCCCGCCTGGCGTTGTGTAATGCCCGCCCAAGAGACTTAACGCGATTGCGCAATGCATTGCAGGCACTGCCCCCATTGCATCACCTGCTGGGAGAAAGCAGCGATCCCAGGTTGCAGCAGATCCGCGCACATTCTCCGACTTTGCCAAAACTTCAGGATTTGCTGGAACGCGCTATCATAGATAACCCACCGGTACTGATCCGCGATGGCGGCGTGATTGCTCCCGGTTACAATAGTGAACTGGATGAATGGCGTGCGCTCAGTGAAGGGGCTACGGATGTGCTGGATCAGCTCGAAGAGCGTGAACGAGCGCGCACCGGGATCAGCACACTGAAAATTGGCTACAACAAAGTACATGGCTTTTATATTGAGATCAGCAAAGCCAACTCACATCTGGCGCCGCCCGAGTATATTCGCCGCCAGACACTGAAAAACAACGAGCGCTATATCATTCCTGAGCTCAAAGAGCATGAAGACAAAGTCCTGGGCAGTCAGAGTAAGGCACTGGCGCTTGAAAAGCAGCTGTATGAAGAGCTGTTTACTTTGATTGCACCTTATATCGAGCAGCTACAAACCATGGCGGCGGCGCTGGCCGATTTAGACGTGCTCAATACTCTGGCAGAGCGGGCGCAGACACTGGATTACTGTAAGCCTGAGCTCGGTAATGGCGATGAGATCCACATTGAAGCCGGTCGTCACCCGGTCGTGGAGCAGGTCAGTAAAGAACCCTTTATTGCCAACCCGGTTCATCTCAATGCGGATCGCAAAATGCTGATCATCACGGGTCCCAATATGGGTGGTAAATCGACGTATATGCGTCAAACCGCTCTGATAGTGCTGATGGCACACATTGGCAGTTATGTTCCTGCCAGTACTGCACAAATAGGTAAAGTCGACCGTATCTTCACGCGAATTGGCGCCAGTGACGATCTGGCTTCCGGGCGCTCCACCTTTATGGTGGAAATGACGGAAACGGCCACCATACTCAACAATGCAACCGCTCAGTCTCTGGTGCTTATGGATGAAATAGGCCGAGGTACCAGCACCTACGATGGTCTGTCTTTGGCCTATGCAACTGCCGATTACCTGGCTGGAAAAATTGCCGCGAAGACGCTATTTGCCACACACTATTTCGAGTTGACTGAGCTCGCTGAACAGCAATCAGGCCTGGTCAATGTGCACTTAGATGCCATTGAACACAACGACACAATCGCCTTTAAACACACAGTAATGGAAGGTGCAGCCAGCAAGAGTTTTGGTTTGCAGGTAGCCGGACTGGCAGGGGTACCCAAAGCGGTGCTGGCCATGGCAAAGCGTAAGTTAACACTGCTGGAACAACACCAGAGCGTGGTTGAAAACCCTCAACCAAACTCAGCGGCACCTCAGACGCAACAGAGTTTGCCGCTGATCACCGAGCCATCTGAAGTCGAGAAAATGCTTGAGCAGATTGACCCGGATGAGCTATCGCCCCGAGCAGCTCACGACCTGCTCTATCAATTAAAGGCGCTTCTTTAAGTCATAAAAAAAGCGGCTCACCAGCCGCTTTTTCATTGTAAATATGCTCAGAAGCTATGGTTATACTGCACACCGACAACCGTGGCATGGCCTTTTGACTTAAAGCCCCACTCACTGCCCAGCGCATCTTTCTCAACAAAGGTCTGCGTTTTACCACGTAAGATACTCAAACCAAAGTCCACACTGGCTGCGTCATTTAGCTGATATTCGGCGCCAAAGGAGTACCAGGTTCGGTCCGTATCCGGGATGGAGATAGACATGTGCGACTCATTGGCCGGAGAGCTGTCATAGGCCAGACCCGCTCGCAATTTCAGAGACTCATTCCACTGATAGTCTCCACCCACTGCAAATCGTAATGAGTTATCAAACAACTCCTGTTTGTTGAACACGGCTTTACCAGCCACCTGTGCCTCAAGCTCCTGAAAGCTATTCCAACCTGTCCACAGCACGCTGTAGTGCAGCGTCATTGGCTCAGTCAGTTTATGTGTACCTGAAATTTCTGCCATTGCCGGCAATGTCAGATCCAGTGTACCAGCCAGTGCTACGCCGTTGGTGCCGCCAAGCGCTGCCGGGATCTGGTTGCTGAAGTGACCATCAAAGGTAATATCTGTTTCGCTGCGGTAATGAAAACCCAAACGGTTGTCGGCGTCAATCTGATAGCTCAGGCCCAGGTTCCAGCCATAACCACTGTCGTCACCCTCCAGATTAACCACTTCAGTGCTGGCCGGGGCCTGCAATGGGTTTGCGCCCAAATGACGGATCACTTTTGCATCGGCATAAACATGATTCAGGCCCAGTGCCAGTGTCCATTGTGAATCAATTTCATAAGCCACAGAAACGCCCGTATTAATCGTAACTATCTCTGTCTCACCCGCCAGCTGACCGGCAACATAGTCGTTATCGAACTCAGTTGCCAGACCAAACTGAGAGTAGATCCCCGCACCGACTGACCACTGCTCATTCAGACGAGCGGTCATGAACACAGCAGGTACCACAGCGCTGGGCGCTATGCTGTCGTCATCCAGCTGACTGGCTGGTATGCCATTGTTTGTTGATGTACCTTGCAGGCTGACATCAGGCTTAACATACATCGCCGCAGCACTCACCTGTATCCCGTCAAACTGGCTCATTAATGCCGGGTTACGTGCAACAACAGACGCATCATCTGCCGCACTGGCTTCACCTGCATAAGCACGGCCTAACCCGGAAACATTTTGCTCTGCAAGCTGAAAAGCCGCCGCCAACGACTGGGAAGAAGTCGCAATCAAACCTGTTGCAATCAATGCGCGCAATACTCTATTCATTCTCAACCTCAATGTTATTCAACGCGAATAAAAAATTGCCCACACAGTACATAAAAGAAAAAGAAAAATCCGCAATTTAAATGCTTTTCACCGCTCAACCGAGCAAAATTGGAACATTTAAAGCATTTTATTAACACATCAGATCAGAGTAAGAGTAATCACTCTAACTCCTTTATTACAGGTTTAAATGATATTAATTCTCATTCCTATTGAAATAAGGTAGATGTTTCCATATACTCTTAGTCACATTCACAGCCCTCACTGTTCAGGGCAATTGTAGGGAGGTTAGGTCTATGCTGGCAGTATTGATGATCGGTGCACTGACATTCTGTGGCCTTAGTGTCTTCAGTTTGTGCAAGGCAAACTATTGTGCTTGCCAACGGGCTGGGCAATGCGACAATCCGCTCAACCATTACTGGTTAGCGGCAATACTCAGTGCCCTGCTTGCCTTAATGTTTAGCTGTCTGGCCCTGCATACTGAAAAAGGGACTCTGGTGTGGATCCTGATGATGGCCAGCTGCCTTGCCGGTGCCCTATTATCTGCACAATGGCAAAAGCGTAAGCTTAAACAAGCAGATGATCTTTTAACAGACGGGATAAATTGATTTGATAATCTAGAGGCCGAACGGTTGATGCAATCTTAATTTTATCTTGCTCGTTTAAATCAATGTCTTTAGCCGTGATATGGTGCATGTGCTTGGTATTATAAAAGACCCGTACTTTGGGTGCGGTCGGTGCGCCTCGATTACCTTCCAATACGATTGCCAGGCGCTCATTACTGAGCTTAACAATCGTGCCTACCGGATGTACACCAATACACTTGATAAAATGTTGCACCAGCACAGGATCAAACTGTGCCTTGTTAGCCAGTAAATAACGCAATGCGACCAAGGGCTCATCGCCATCTCGATGAGGGCGCTCAGCGGTCATCCCCTCATACACATCCACAATGGCCATTATACGCGCAGCTTTGCTGATCTGCATACCTTGCAGGCGGCGAGGATAACCGCTCCCATCCAGGCGCTCATGGTGGCTGACAATCATGTCGAGCATCAGTGGGGTGATCCCCGGCGCGTCACGGGTAAGCCCGAGAGACTGCGCAACATGGCGCTGCATGGTTTTCATTTCCAACTTGTTAAGCGGGCCATTCTTATCGATGATCCCCTGAGGTATCTTGGTGTGTCCGACGTCGTGTAGCATGGCACCAATGGCCATTTGTTCAATTACCTTTTTACCAAGGCCCAGATACTTTGCAAAGACGGTGACCAAGATGGCGCAGTTGATCATATGGCGCCAGTTAAACCCCTCTTTATCTTTGATCCGGGTAAGGATTGCCATAGCATTGGTGTTTCTCAGCACAGATCCGACGATTTCCTGACTGATATCATTGATCAGTGTCATATCGACCTGCATGCCAGTGGTTAAGTTGCCATACAGCATTTGCAGTTGCTTGTTGTGCTGCTCAAACTGTCTGGCCGCATTGGCAAACTCATCTTCCAGGCTAATTTTTTTATCTTTACTGGGCTGCGCTTTTGTTGCCTTGGCTGACTTGTCTTGTACTTGTTTGTCTTTTGGCTTTGTGTCTGGTGTGTCAGGCTTTACTTCAGGGGCCTGGTATTTTTCAGGTATCGGAATGTCACTTTGAGCAAAGTCGATATTCAGCTCAACCACCCCGTTGGCGACCAGACGAGCAATGATAGCTTCATCCCGAACCATACCCCGAGATTTGATCTTAACTTCAGCGCCTGACTTTTGCTTGTGAACGCTATCCACAAACATGCCGGGTTTTAACTCTTCAATAGGGAGGGTAACTCGCATATCGCTCGCATGATGCCTGGCGGCAGTGTAAATTGCACTAATATGCATAGACCAGACTAAATTGTCTAGTAAATGGTGTGAGTTTAAGAAAAAAGAATGAGTGTTTATTAAAGAATGTGCAGTCAGAGGCTAAACAGCACTCTGACCTTTTGTTGCGATGCTGAATTATTCCTGGAAATAGGTACCCCAGCCATCGTATTCAACGCCACAGTGCGTCGCAATTTCAACTAGTTTAGTGACATCTTCCATAATCACTTCAGCGTCTAATTCAGCTTCAACCACGACGTCGAAACCCCAGATTTTGCTGCCATCTTCCAGTTCAAGTTCAGCTGGGTCTTCTACATCGTAACCCAGTTTAAAGGCAGCGAGTGCTGCTTGTTCAAGTTTTTCAAACTCTTCACTGACAAAATGATGCTCTACTTCATACAATATATCGGGGTTCGATCCATCTTCTAACAACGACTCAACGATGTCTTCACTGATCTCTTGCCAATTTTCCACTTGCTGCTCTCACTTTTTCGTCTAACTGTGCAATATGTTCCGCCATTTTAGCATGGATCTGCTTGGCATGCTCTCGCGCTGGTATGTCTTTATCTAACGGCATGGGTGCCAGAATATCAATATACACAGTACCATTATCCCAGCGATTAAGTTTGATCTGGCCAGCTGTATTGTTCATACAAACCGGTACTACAGGCACATCCGCACTCAAAGCGGTATGAAATGCACCCGTTTTAAAAGGCAGTAATCCTCTACCGTAACTGCGTGTCCCTTCCGGGAACATCCACAATGACATACCCCGTTGTTTAATTTTCGCAATCGACTTATCCAGGGTATCGACCGCTTTTTTACGATTTGCCCTGTCGATCAGGATATTACCGGACAACCAATATAACTGGCCAAAAAATGGCACCCATTTCAGGCTTTTCTTGCCCATACTGACGGTGTTATGCGGTACCACAGCAGGCAAAGTGAACAGGTCATAATTATTTTGGTGGTTGGCAATGTACATCGCTGGACCCAGATCTTTCGCGCCCGGGTCTATCGAGATCTCAAGTTTAACCCCGATCACACGCGACATTTTACCAAACCAGGAGGCAATCACATGCACGTTATTGGCATGAAAAGGACGGATCAGACTCAACGTCAGGCCAGCCAGACAACTGAGGATGATAAACAGCGCTATTGCCAGAATTCGAACTACAGCTAACAAAATAGAGACTCCTATGATCAAGTCGGCGCATTATAATCAAATAGGCGTACACTTGTAAGCTCAATTTTATTACAGCCATAAAAAATGCCGCTCGATTGAGCGGCATTCTAAAATTTATTTAGCAGGCTTAGGCAATTAGCTCATTGCTGCCTGTAGTTTCTTCATTGCAGATTTTTCCAGCTGACGTACTCGCTCAGCAGACACCTGATATTTATCGGCCAAGTCTTGCAAGGTTGCTTTGTCTTCCGACAACCAGCGTGCGGCAACTATGTCCTGAGAGCGCTCATCCAGCGTCTTCATTGCTGCGATAAGACGGTTCTGAGACTGCTCCTGCCACTGCTCTTCTTCAATCACCTCAGCCACATCACTGCTGGCATCCGTTAAATACTGAACCGGTGAGAAGCTGCTGCTCGGTGCGTTATCGTCATCGTCTGACGTCAGGTCAAAGCCCATGTCCTGACCACTCATTCGCGATTCCATTTCACGTACTTCTTTTTCGCTCACACCTAGTTCATTAGCAACTGTGGTGATCTCTTCCTGGTTAAACCAACCCAGACGCTTTTTGTTTTTGCGCAGGTTGAAGAATAATTTACGTTGCGCTTTGGTCGTCGCAACTTTAACGATACGCCAGTTCTTTAGCACGTATTCGTGGATCTCAGCTTTGATCCAGTGTACTGCAAACGACACCAGACGCACACCCACTGTCGGATTGAAGCGCTTCACCGCTTTCATCAGACCGATGTTGCCTTCCTGAATCAGGTCTGCCTGAGGCAAGCCATAACCGGAATAGCTTTTGGCAATATGCGCAACAAATCGTAAGTGAGAGATAATGAGCTGCTTGGCTGCGTGCAAGTCCCCATCCTCATGTAGGCGGGTTGCCAGCGCTTTTTCCTGCTCAGCGTCCAGCATCGGAATAGAGCTCACCGATTGTAGGTAGCCTTCTATACTCGCGCTTTGTTGCCCAGCGGTCAGTGCCATTGCATAAATATCTTTACTCATTTTTCACCTCAGTGATAATTCGTTTTGCCAATTTTAGCACTCTTTCCCTTAGAGTGCTAAATGCAATCTACTACTTTTCCCCCTCAAAGATCAAGCTTTTTATTATTACACTTTAATTAATAATTAAGATATTGATTTTAAAGAACTAATTTAGTTTATGAAAAAGCAATCATGGTAAGCTCGTGTTCAGGTTCGCCCTACGGAGATATCAGACAGTGCTAATTTGGCAGGAAAGAGTGCTAATTTTAGCAATTGAGTATGCTAAAACTAAATCGGTTAGCACACTCACTACGACACCTCTTGGCGGCCCTATACTTTATCCGGCTCAATGTCCTTTATGTACTTTTGCACTGATAAAAAGGAACCAACAAAGCCCAGGGCAACAGCCAGCAGCAATAAACACAGCAACTCGCTCCCCGATAAGCCCTGCAATACAAAGTTGCTCTGGTATACCCCAACGACCATAGCAACCGCAGATTCAAGCCACCACAACATTAGCATGACACAGATAAACGCAATCAGGCCGCCGATAATGCCATACCAGATCCCAGTCCACAGAAATGGCGTGTGGATAAAAGTGTTCGTCGCACCGACGAGTTTAAGCACCTGGATCTCTTCTTTTTTATCCATAATAGATAGACGGATTGTATTACCGATGATCAACACAACTGCGCTAAGCAATAGCAGTCCAATGGTGATCACACTTTCTTTAAGCAAACTGAGCAAGGCATTAAGGCGTTCAAGCCATTCAATATCTAGCTTGCCAAACTCAATTTCTCTTTCCTGCTCAAGTTTATTTAGCAAGGCATTCGCCGCCTGTGCACTGCGATGGCGCACCGTCGGGGTCACGAGTACCACGCTAGGCAACGGGTTTTCTTCAAGATAGTCCAGTGCCTGACCAAACCCGGAAATGGATTTGAACTCTGCCAGCGCCTTATCTTTTCCTATGAAATTCACCGTTTCGATTTCAGGATAGAGTGCTAATCGTTTAACCAGAGTTTGCGTCGCCTGCTCACTCACGGTTTCTTTGACGAACAAAGAAATCTCTGCTGCCTCCTGAAAACCGCTACTGACTTTCTGAACATTCTTGACCACCACATAAAGTGTGGTGGGTAGTGTCAGACTCAGACCTAACACCAGAATGGTCATCATCGACGCCATGGGTGTACGCCACATTTCGCCTAAACTGTGCACGCCCTGACGCAGTATGGTAACAATGATGAAGTAACACTTCAGGATCACGGACTTGCTTTGTTTGTCGTTTTGCGAGCCGCGGCCTTTGAACAATAAACTCATAGCGTGTCTCCCGGCAGCGAAGACCCCAACAAAGGGTCCTGGATTAAGCGGCCGTGATCCAGGGTCAGGCTGCGATATTTCATCCGTGCGATCAGCCCCAGATCATGGGTAGCTATCATGACCGAGGTGCCATGGCGATTGAAGTCCTCAAACAATTTGAGAATTTCCATCGACAATTCAGGGTCCAGGTTACCGGTCGGCTCATCTGCCAGTAATAAAGGGGGCGAATTGACAATCGCCCGGGCAATGCCCACTCGCTGTTGCTCACCGCCGGATAAAGTGCTCGGCTGACACTTTACCTTATCCAGCAGACCAACCTTATCCAGCGCCGCATGAACGCGCTTAGTCATATGTTTGTGATGCGTGCCTTCTATAACCAAAGGCAGTGCCACATTGTCGAATACGTTATAGCGCTCCAGCAGGCGATGGTTCTGGAATATAATCCCAATGTCGCGACGAATATAGGGCACCTGACTATTTTTGATTTGATTCAGATCGACACCATTGATAGCGACGCGCCCAGCAGACGGGCGCTCCATCAAGCTGATCAACTTAAGCAGGGTACTCTTACCCGCACCACTGTGACCAGTCAGAAATGCCAGCTCACCTTTAGTGAGTTCAAAACTGACCTTTTCCAGCGCCCGGTGCCCACCGGGGTAAGTTTTACTGACTTGCTCAAACTTGATCATTGCCTGCCCTGCTTTCGTTATACTGCTTCCGATTTACCTGATCCCGACCAGCAGGATCAGAACAGCACTTGGTTATTATCTTTAATTATCCTGACTAAAAAGTGCTTCGATAAAGTCATCGCTCTTAAATGTTCTCAGATCGTCAATACTTTCGCCTACACCAATATAACGGATAGGTACCTTAAATTGATCTGCAACCGCAAAGATCACACCGCCCTTTGCCGTGCCATCCAGCTTAGTCAGCGTGATACCGGTCAGACCCACGGCCTGATCAAATAGTTTCACCTGGCTAATGGCATTCTGGCCGGTGCCGGCATCTATGGTTAGCATGACTTCGTGTGGCGCACCCGGATCCAGTTTCTTCATGACGCGCGCTATTTTTTCCAGCTCCTGCATCAGATTATCTTTATTTTGCAGGCGGCCTGCGGTATCTGCAATTAATACATCGACATCACGTGCTTGTGCCGCCTGGAAAGCGTCAAATACCACCGAGGCACTGTCCGCACCGGTATGCTGAGCTATCACGGGAATATCGTTACGCTCACCCCATACCTGCAACTGCTCCACAGCTGCTGCCCGGAAGGTATCACCCGCAGCCAGCATCACAGACTTACCCTGAGCCTGGAACTGCTTAGCCATCTTACCGATTGTGGTGGTTTTACCGACACCATTAACCCCGACCATCAGGATCACAAATGGCTTTTTATTGGCCGGGATCTCAAGTGGTTTTTCAGCATCTTTCAGAATGTCTGCCATTTCCTGTTTCATCAGGTCATAAAGGGCATCACCGTCTTTCAGCTGTTTACGATCTGCCGCATCGGTCAGGTTGTCGATCAGCTTCATGGTGGTATCAACACCTATATCCGCCGTCAGTAATTGTGTTTCAAGATCTTCGAACAACTCATCGTCGATCTTCTTGCCACGGAAAATATTGGCAAAGCCGGAGCCTATGTTGGTCTTGGTTTTTAACAAACCCTGCTTCAGACGTGCAAAGAACCCTTTCTTTTTAGGCTTCTCTTGTTCCTGAGCCTGACGCTCGGCTTCTTCACGTTCTGCCTGCTCTTTGGCTAAACGCGCAGCTTCCTCTCGTTC
>NZ_PNCI01000051.1 GCF_005887095.1 Pseudoalteromonas rubra
GATTTGATCAACAAGGCCACTCTCGAATGTACCAATCTAGATTTTCAGAGACTTTTTTAAACACTCTAGGAAAGTAACTTGCCAACTCCGAAAATCCAGGTGAATCGCCCACAGGCCCACCGTGATAATGACGCATATGATCTAAAATACTGGAGCGCTCATCTGGCGATAGTTGGTCAAAAGGGTTTTGGCTGCTGTAGTCATGGTAGTTTGAAAAATGAACGAAAGAACACCCAAATTTGTAGACTGAGCGCGTCCAGCCATTTAACTCATCTGATAACTCAACCATGTCCCTATCAGTGACTTTCGCCATTTTCCCTTTTGCAGTTTTTACTGTCCAAACCTCTCCATTAAGGGTCTGCTCTACAAGCCTCTCCAACTCGTTCGGTTCAGAGACATTAAGTAAATAGATGGCTCGTATCATAGAGTCTAGTTCTTGTCGTAATATTGAAATCACCATACCGTGCAAACCTTCTACCCTTGAAATTGCTTCAGTATGTTCGGCAGAGCGCTTTCTCAATATTAAACAAAATTTAAGAATCGAACTCATATTATTTCCTTGGACTTATACCAATTCAGCCTATTTTATGTGCTTACCTTTATATTTTAGCCGCAACATTTTTCGCCTATCTGCTACCGGAGCTACATGAGCGCTAAATTCACTACACCTGTGAATAATCGTATCCTTACCTTCGATTTTAACCTGCAAAACTTCGGCTTCAGCACCACAAACCTTGTTTTCAGGGTAATTTAGAATGAACTTGCATTCGGTTAGGAGGGGGCTATCATACCTTTTTAAATGCGCTTTAACTTTTCCATATCCTAAGTTAATGAAGTAAGTTGCAGCCATCGTAACGCCACTTACAGCATACGGATTATTCAACACCTCACCGCTAACCAACACCGAGCGTATACTTTGGCTATTTTCATATTTTTTAATAATCGGCGTTCTTTTTGATGCGACTTTTTTCTTGTGGTTTATTTTCATACTCTCTCCAATGCATTACAAATACCTGACATCAAGACTTTGTAGAAAGGCTGATAAACAACTAGAGAAATGTTGTTCAGCGTTAAAGCAATGTTGAATACAGTTATACGGCTATTGAAGCGCCGAACCTCATGTTCTTTCCTATGTATCAGTAACCGAAACTTTCTCTGATGTTCCATCTCTGCATCAAGATCACCATACCCGCCTCCTGATTCATAGAATGTTGCAAGCTTATCTAGTTCGGCATCAATATCTTTTTCTCTCAAATCTATATCCATTACGCCTCCTAATTTCTAGTGGGCGATTGATCGTCCACATTTACCAAACCTGCAATCAGGAACACGGATGGCATGCCTGCAAACAACACTAACCACGCTTTATGAATCCTGCTCATTAGTGATCTATTGGGGTCACTGATTTATAAACGTCATTCAATGCATCCGTTAATATCTGTGGATCGGGTATTATATAAGTATCAGTCACATCATCGCTAATATGACCTATTGCCATCTGGATTACTTCATAGCTGACACCTGCATCAGACATAAGGCTGGCGGTTGTTTTGCGCCCTGAGTGTAATGTCCGCAACGTACTGTTGCACATAATATACACTACAGGTTGTTACCTCAATAAATTTAAATTAACATATCGATTAACTTTATAGGTCTTATTTTTTACACCCTGAACGGCGTTGTTTCTTAAATTATTGAACTAATTTAGTCTTGTGTGATCAGAGCTCAAAAGCAAACACCGAGATTGAACTTTGAACGAAAAGCGTATCACCAACTGGCGCGATTACAACAAAGCCCTTATCGCCATAGGCAATATCCAGCTTTGGTTTTCCGAGGATGCTATTGAACAGTGGAACAATACGCAACATCACGGCGGTAAAGGGCGAGCTAATCATTTCTCTGAGCTGGCAATTGAGACCTGCCTGACTTTGCGGGCTGTATTTCCTCACTGATATCAATGATGAAGCTTGATTTGGATACGCAAACTTATAGTTGTTTGTGTAAGCGAAGTGCAGAGCTGGCTGTTCATTACAGACCAAATACCAGTACTTCCGGAGGCATTGATATCGTGGTTGATAGCACCGGTTTGAAAGTATTCGGGAACGGCGAGTGGCACGCAAGAAAACACGGCGCAAAC
>NZ_PNCI01000052.1 GCF_005887095.1 Pseudoalteromonas rubra
ATGATTTAGGAAACAACGCCTAGCCAGACCTGAGTTCCACTGTTCTTTACTATAAAGTCGCTCAGATCAATGCCCAGATCAGAAAGCTGCAAACTCAGCTCAGGATCCAGCTGAGCCATGCCATGGTCTGACACAATGATAAGGTTGACGTCCTGCTCTACTTCGCGCTGTATGCGCCGCGCCAGCTGACCTATCAATTTATCCACCTTTTGCACCGCCTCATAAGTCTGTTGTGCATCAGGACCAAAGTCATGGCCCATGGTGTCGACGAGTGAAAAATATCCGGCAACAAAGCGAGGGCGAGTCTGCTCTGGCAATTTCAGCCACTGAATAATTTGATCAATGCGCTGCTGATAATCACTGTGCTTTGAATAGTGGTAAAAATAGCTGGGAGTCATACCATTGAAGCGGGCATCGGATTCGGGCCAGAAATAGGTTGCCGCTTTTAACCCGTGCATTTGCGCCAAATTCCAAAGCGGGATCCCTTTTAACCAGGAGCTGTCATCCTGACCATGCCCCATTTTGTAACACTGGTTACGGTCTTTGTCGCAAAAGTGGTTGCCCACAATACCATGATTGGACGGCAGCAAACCGGTTACAATAGACAGGTGATTGGGAAAAGTCTTGGTAGGATATACAGGCTCCAGATACTCGGCCCTCACTCCCTGCGCTGCCAAAGAAGCCAGATTCTTTGCATTATGCTTTTCAATGTAGTCCCAGCGAAAGCCATCCAGTGAGAATATCACCACACTTTGCTCAGATGCCTGACCAGGTGACGCCTTAACTGATGCTGCCTTAACAGGTAATGTAAAAGCAGTACTAAAAACCGTGGTAATAAAAATCAGCAAAGCCGATAGTACGCGAGTTGTCATCATGCCCATTTGTTCCTAAAACAATAAACCAACGGGCGCACTGTAAAACTAAAAGATGAATAAAATGAAGGACCTTTTGCCGAGACAGGGCATATTTTCGACTAATCACAGATTTTCAGGACGAGTCACCCCGCCCCGTTTTCAGTTATCGTAGATGCTGAACCAGAGCCCACTGCTCACCTGTGCAACTCACTTCAGCCAGCGCACCATTGATCATCACCAGATTGGGCGCAATATGAGAAACATCCACCCCCGTCACAACCGGAATCGTCAAATCCCCTAACGCCATTTTGACCGCAGTATCTCCGTCAAACGCTTTTCCGGCACACCCCGAAACAGCATTGCGACCGATAAGGATACCAGCGGCGTGTTCAAACGCACCGCGTAATTTGAGACTCTGTAAAGCCCGGTAATAGCCAGTTGGCGACTGCTCGGCGTTTTCAAAATAAAAGATAAGCTTGTCATCCGGGTACCTGTCGAGCAGCCTTTGCGGATCAAAATACTCAGATCCAAACATCAGCATATGCGTGTCCAGGCAACCTCCCAACAAGCGCCCGCTAAACGACACTGAGCCATCAAGCTGTGCATCGTGATTTAATCGCTGCCAGCTACTTTGCTCCGTCAGATTAAAAACCGCTTCGCTGTCTTGCGCATAATTGCTGTAACCTTGTTCAAAAAAAGGCGCTGGATATTGCGTAAACGAACCGCCTGATGCCGTATGCAGGTGTTTAAACGTGTTGGCAGTCAAGGGATCCGACTGTGCCAGTGAAAGCTGCATCAGGTTAGTGCAATGACACGTAGCCCAGCCCAGCTTACTGGTAAATGCACTCAGCACGGTGCTGATATCTGAAAACCCCATTAGCCATTTAGGCCGGGCATGTTGCAGTGCCTCCCAGTCGAGCAAGGGCAACACGTCCATGGCAATTTCACCGCCCCAGGGGGCCATAATGGCATCAACCTGATCGTCCATTAAAAACCGCATAAGCTCGTCAGCGCGCTGAGCTACCGGTGCGCTGACATGCAGCTGGTCGTCCCTTAAACACTGACCTTCGAGCACCTTAAACCCACGTAGCACCAGGTCTTGTAACACTCTATCAAGGCGGGCGTGCAAAGGTGTTGGTACACCACTGGAAAAGGCGGTTACAGCAATAGTACTGCCAGAGGTTAAGGGAGCGGGATAGTACATAAGGCATCCTTTTTACATGCTAAAAATTTAAAACCATTTAATTCATCACGTTAGGCATGTATTAATCACATAATTTCCTCACTTTGTCACCTCGTTTCGCGCCTTTCTCACGCTTTTTGTACTTGTTCAGACAACAATGAGCTCAGCTTTTTACGAAACGGATAAAACAATGAATAAGTTGAACGCACTAAGCTTAACACTCTGTACTTTATATACGACCTGTGGCGCGGCCCAGCAATCGTCTGAGCACATTCGCCCCTGGCAACAATTTACACAAAGCGAAACGGCGATCCCCCGTCTAAACAATGCACCACTGATAGATGGTGAGCTTTCAACCGCTGAGTGGCAAAATGCGCGTGTGATCACGGAGTTTGTTGAATTCCGTCCAACCGTTGGCGGGACACCCAGGTATCCGATCACGGCATATGTTGCCTACGATGAGCAATACTTTTATGTTGCAGCAAAAATTACCCAACCCGCCAATACCATTATGGACAGAGTACTCACTCAGGGTGAGCGGATCTGGAATGAAGATTATTTTGGCCTCATCATAGACACCAACCATGACAAGTCAGACGGCTACCTGTTTCATGTTACTCCTTCTGGTGTGCGTGAAGACGGCCTGGTCAATGGTACCGAGTATATCGCCGAGTGGAAAACGCTGTGGTACGCCAAGACTCAGCAACAGGATGACGGCTGGACCGTTGAAATTGCAATCCCCATGCAGTCTATGTCTTTTGACCCGGATGCCAAAAACTGGGGGTTACAACTACGCCACAAACTATCCAGCCCCTATGTGCAATCTTTCTGGAATCTCAATAACCCCAACTCGTATGGCTGGCATGCCTCACAAACTGCGCCGATCTCCGGGCTCAATAACTTAGATCAGGGTCTGGGGATCGAAGTCAAACCCGGCTTTGCATACAAAGAAACACAGACTGAGAGCCGCTTTGAGCCCTCACTGGATGCGACATACCGGTTTACTCCAAGTCTGACAGGTCAGCTCACACTCAATACAGATTTTTCGGGTACAGATGTCGATGAAATTGAGATGAACATGACGCGGTTTGGCCAGTACTACAGTGAAAAACGCGATTTCTTCTTGCAGGATAGCCAGATTTTTCGCTTTGGTGGTATGGACGATGACGATTACAACGGTATGCCCTTTTATTCGCGCCGTATTGGTCAGGGCCCGCAGTCAGGTGTGCTGGATGTAAACTGGGGGACCAAATTAACAGGCCGGATTGGCAATACAGACCTGGGCTTACTGAGCGTCAATCAGGAACGTGACGGCCATCTCGAGGAAACGACTCAGCTTAGTGTGGCCAGAGCCAAGCAACATATTGGCGAGCGCCACCAGCTGGGCGCTATATTCACCCATGGCAGTGCCGATGACAATCACAGTCAGGCACTGACAGGTATTGACTATCGCTTTGATGATTTACTATTTGGTGAAGAGCAATTTATCGCCAATGCCTTCTATCAGTCTGTTGACGTCCCCAATGAAACAGCCGACAGCGATGGCAAATCCTATGGCCTGGCATTGAAACTGCCCAATGATAAGTTTTACCTGGATACCAAGTATCGTTATATCGGCAAAGACTTTAATCCGGCGATGGGCTTTGTGAACCGAACCGACCTTAAATACTATCACCTCACCAGTCACTATCGGGTTCGCCCACAATCAGGCTGGCTGGGAGACAATCTCAACCTCTATCAGGTCAGAACCTATTACAAACGCTGGGAAAATACCGAAGGTGAGAAGAAAGGTCAGCAACTGTTCGTGCAACCTTTAGTCATACAAACTAAGTCTCACGATTATTTCTCCATCAGTTACGATATGTACAACAAAGTGCTCAGAAACCCCTTTGAGTTTCGCGACAACATTCAGTTTGCCGAGGGAGAATATGATTACAATCAATGGAACATTTATTATGAAACAGCCAGTGACCGGCCCGTTTTTGTTAGTGGCCGACTCGTCAAAGGGGAGTTTTTTGACGCTGATCTGGAGCGCTTTAGCCTGACTATTAATACCCGCCCCAACAAGCATTTGTACGTGCAACTTGGCCGTCATATGTACTATTACGAGCGCGCCGGCGAAAAGAGCAACATGTACAACACCCGACTAAAAGTGAACATTGCCTTTAACAGCGAGTGGTCATGGAACTCTCTGTTGCAACACAACACCCAATCCGACAGCTTCTCGCTCTTTAGTCGGTTGCGTTACGAGCCTGCACCGGATGAGCTTTACCAGCTAAGTATCAACAAGGGATATGATCTTGAGGACGGCTGGCACGATAAAAAAAGCGTTTTTTCCGAAACAGCCATCAAACTAAATTACACCTATCGCTGGTGATCTGGCCCTTAGCTACGAGCGTTGTCAGTTAGCTGCAACGCTCATACCATTACCTGGCAACGGTTTGATAGACATCACTTCTGAAAGCGGCTTTTCGGCCATAAATCACCTGCGCATCATGCACATCAAACCCCATATATGCGCCAATATCTTGCCTGGATAAAGGGTGTAAGCCTTCGTCGGTGATCTTGTACCTGGCCAGCTCATGCCACTCTTTGGTCATCAGGTAAACCACTCCCTGTTCCAATTCCAGATTCGAAAAAGGCTCCAGCTGACCGACTTTTTCGCCCTGAGCCTGCTCCAGACCATTCAAGATACTGGCGAAAGGAAAGCGATACAGTTCATAGTCCATGTTGGTCAGATAAACATAGTCAGGCATTGCGGGATCGGTCATCGCTGACATCCAGCCATGTGGCAGTTGTGCAACCTGTTGCATCTGCCGGTTATATATCTGCACACGCTTAAGTTCGTTTTGCTTTACCGACAAGGCAAACAAACTATTGCTCAACCAGCTCTGACGGTAAATGTAACCATCAAAAAACAACGTATTGCCTTGCTGCGCTTCGTTGGTTGGGATCAGCCACATTGCATGGTTGTCGTGATTGATTAGTAGCAACTCATCATCTGGTGACAGCGTCATATCCCTGAGGCGTACATGATCAGGCAACCTGGGAAGCGGCCTGGCCTGCTCTTGTGGACGCTGATAATACACCTGGGAGCTGCCTGAGCGATCAGAAATGAAATAGACGCCACTTTCGGTATGCGCCAGACGAGGTGAACGGTCAAGTCCGTTGCTGTTGTCCAGCATAAAGCCGGTTTCCAACCACTGTAGCTCGATGTCTTTATCATAAGTGGTGAAGATATAGTCCACGCCATTACTATGACGCGCAATATTACAACAAATCTTGTCACTGAGGCTGCTCAGCAAAGTCTCACGCTTATCATCGAACGACTGATGAAACATCTGAGTACGAGGATTGGAAGATGAAAATACAATGCCCTTGTAAGCGTGGTCCCAAATTGCCCCATGCATCAAACCGGTACGAGAGAGCTGCAAAACCTGCTTGTTTGAAACAGGGTCATAGGTAATAACCCGGCTGTTTCCATCATTAGTATGTGCGGTCAGTAACAGTGTATGTGTGTCGGAGTGAGCATCCAAATACACAAGACGCCAGGATGATTCTAGTTTGACCGGCAATTTGCTAATCTCGCCCGAGAAGCTCAGTGTGTATAAATCGTTTTTGTGCTCAAAACGACGTTCATGCGCCAGCGCATATATGCGGTCTTCGGCCGCAGCATAAATACTGTCGTGATAAATCAGCTCACAGTTGTATAGTGCCTCTGTGGGTGCCTTAAGTTGCTGTGTTGTCAGGTCAAGTCGAGCTTTAAACCAACCACATTGTTCTTTGTAATACCCTTTAAAAATCAAAAACTCACCCTGACTGCCCAATAGCTGTTGGAGGTGGTAATCTGGTGTTTCAACAATCTGAGGCAAGGCATCATTTTGCGCACCATAATTTGCAACCCACAAACTACGTCTCTGCTCTGCGGTGATATTTAAGAATGCAAGGTGTTCGTGCTCTGACAAGACAACGGGGAACATTTTACCGCCACTAACCCGGCTCATTGCCTGACTTTCTCCGTACTGCCATGAAGGTTCACCGCCATAATGCCAAATCAAACCTGCCAGCAAGCCAACAAGTAATACCACACTAGACATAAGAAACCGGCTTAAGGAAGGTTTTTGCTCTGATTGCTGTGAGGAAGAAACTCTGGGATTTTCTACCCCCACCTCGATTGGCGCAATAAAGCGATAACCTTGTTTGGGGACGGTTTGTATATATTGGGGCAGCTTAGGGTCATCACAAAACGCTTTTCTCAGGTTAGCGACCAGCTTATTGATGGCGTTATCGGTGACAATAGATCCCTGCCAAATCACACTCTGTAGTTCGTCACGTCCAATAATACGATTGGGGTTATCGATGAAAAATTGCAGTAGCGAAAGCTGTCTTGGGTCCAGTGTGACGCTGTGATCACCGTTAATGAGTTCGTTAGTTTGGTGATAGAGGCGAAACTCGCCAATTTGAATAAAATCCATGGACTTCTCGTCAATCATGCCTCTTGTTGCTCTACTCACCATGAATAGAGCGCGTATTGGGCAATGGGCTACTTATTATTCTTCTGTTCTGTTATTGCTTCACGACAGTGTGTTGTACCTTACACTTTTTTATACTCACTTAGAGATGAGCCCGAGCGAAACAATGCATCCCTAGTCTATAATCATCTCAATGCATTGCAACCCACCCGTAAAATATCAATACAAAAATCTGCCAGAGCCAGGGAATAAGCAGGTGACATCCTGCCTGCCATAAGAAAACAGGCGTGATACTCCCTCTTGTTGATGGCCAAGAATTGTACAGATTTTAAATTCACTTTTGCCGCTTATAAACTATGCTTACCCTGCTCACAAAACAACCAAAGGAAGTGCGAGTTTATTTCGCTAAACAGAACAGGTGTGTTTATGAAAAGTTTAAAATTGTTGCTGGCAGTCTTTTGCCTGACAGCCCTCATAGCCGGGTGTGGGGGGTCATCAGACAGTGGCCCATCTCCCAGCCCAAATCCAAACCCGAACCCTAATCCAACAACTAATCAAGCTCCGTCAGTCAGCATTACTGGCGATAGTGAAGCACTGGAACAAACCGCCGTTTCGCTCAAGGCCAATGCCACAGACAGTGACGGCGACATTGCCAGCTATAGTTGGAGTATCACTTCCGGACCGACAGCTACACTGAATAACAGCACCACCAGTGATGTCAGTTTTACAGCCCCAGAAGTCACACAAGACACTCCTATGGTGCTTTCCGTTACCGTCACCGATAACGACGGCGCTACGGCTACTACGACAAAAAACTTTACAGTAAAGCGTTTAGTCAGATCGGTTACGCTAACCGGTGTAGTGACCGATGCTCCGATTGCAAACGCCGCTTTAACGGTTTACGTGGGTGACGAATCCTTCCCGACAACTGCGGGTAATGATGGTACTTATACCATCCAGTTAGATGTTGACGATTCAGCCGTAAACAGACTCATTCGTATCAAAGCCAATGGTGGACCAGATCAAGAGAATGTCGAATTTTACTCTCAACTGGAAAGCTTCGAGTCGGTCACTGAGCAGGCAGGGGGCGACGGGGTCGTCAATAGCACCGAGAACTTCGGGGTTAACATTACCAATGTCACAACTGCTGAATATGCTCTGGTCACAAACGCTGTCGGCGGTATTCCACAAACGACCAGCGAGTTAAACAATGCACTGGTTGGCGTTGATGCCAATGAAAAACTCACCCTGTCAGCATTGATCAAATTGGTTATCGACGGCAGTGGTGATAAGAAGTTTTCACTTCCCCAGGGCGTAAGCAACACATTTCAACTGGTTTCCAGCCAAGCTGCCACCACCGAGCTGACCAACACCATCAACGACGACGACCCAACACTGATTGACAAGACCAAAGAAGAAATCAAAAACGACGATAAGCTGGTAGATAATGGCGAAGGCTCTATTGCGGGCTCCTATTTTATTGGCTCAACGCGATACTTCCGCAGTCACTTCACAGAACTGACATTGAATGAAGATGGAACCGGGACTTTCACCGATCATACTACTGGGACTATTACCTGGAGCCAAGCCACGAATGGCGCAGTCAGTATCGTGTTTGGTGATGGTATCTTCTCGCCAAGACACAGCTGTAAAAATTCCGAAGGCATGAACTTCAGCTGTTACTCACGTTATAAAACCGCCTCCTTTAGCATTTATGATGACAATAGCTTTGCCAAAGCCATCAGCTTGACGGCGGTACGAGACGAAATTAAAGCCGATGATGATACCGTACTTAATGCTGATGTCAGTGATACAGAAGATTTCACTCTGGTTGTGCGCGGCAATACCATTAGCCCCACAACAGCCCAAATGCAGGGGGTTTGGCACTTTGACCAAATGTACTACCTGATGGGCGGTGAAACTGGTAACGAATACTATCAACCGCAAACCAGTCAAATGATGTTTAATCAGGATGGAAGCGGTAAATCCACGCTACCCGATGGTACTGAACGAGATTTCAGCTGGCAGATCAGTGACAATAACCTGGTTGTGATGCTCGCCAAGACGGACACTATGGAGGCGCAAACGCTGACCTACTGGCTGTTGAAGTCGCTGCAAAACGGCTTTCAGTTCTGGGCAATTACAAACGATGCGGTAGCAACCACGCCGGATAAAATGGCCTCCATGACACATCGCCGCCGCACCGGGATTATGATGCCCGAGCAAGAGATAACGTTAAACGACTCTATGGTATTAGGTAGGCTGACAAGCTATTTTGGCGCAAATTTACTTCAAGATAGGTTCTTTTTCGACAATTATATCAACGGTACCAGCTTTAATGGCCTTGTTGATCAAACGAGCGTTTGGGAATTAGATGGACGTAGACTATCTATCAACAACTATTACGACTCAATGGCAAACAAATTCGTTTACCAATGCCCTGAAGGGGCTGACCCGCAAGTGTGCCGACTCAATAGCAGTAACATTTATGATGTCATAGCAATAGATGGAGACAGCTGGTACATACGAAACCAGTTGACCATTATCAATAGCTCAGATCCGGGTAGCACCTACCTACTCAAATACGCTAAGTCCAACTCAGTACTAACCTCATTTGAATATGCCTGGTTGCAATACCGCCAATTTATTTTACTTAACTCTAACTCAGAAATTGAATACAAGTATTATATCCATGAGACAAATGACATGGATATGACCAAGCGTGTTATTCGTGATGATAACTTCAGTGAAGTTGGTACTTTTTCCGTTAAAAGTGGCAAACTACATTCAGATATATCCGGCTCTGTCACTGTAAGTGACCTGAAAGGCTTTGACCGTGACTATATTAAAGTCTGTAATTACCCACTGGACACCAACTGCGACCAAGGTGAAGAATCGACTTACTACCTCAACAGTCAGGCTGCAAACAAGGCCAGCATGATAACACCACCCGTGCCGACTTATTCGACTGATATGCTCACCGGTGCCTGGTACGACCCTAACGAGCCAGACTTTGTCGTGGTGATCCGGGATGGAAAATGGGTGCATATGGAGTTGAAATCGGATGATGCACCTGACGCAACGGCGGGTCTGGAAGTAGGCTATGCCAACTGGGATGAAAGCACCGGCGAGTTTACAGTCGATATGGTATTTGACGCCAATGGCTCGTATGGCTTTGACTCTAAGCTCAAGCACATCATAACGATTGACGGCAATACCCTGACGATAGATGTTGAAGGCGAGCCTTCTTTTACCTTGACTCGCCTTGCTGATGCAAATAACCCCTTAGTAGGTGCGTTTGTTGAGTATCCACTCAATCAAGGTCGGATCTGGATCACCGCATTCATGCCTGGTAACAAGTTTTTTGAAGCCGACTTTGAAAGTGAAGACCCAGCCATGGCCGGCATTAATTATGGTAGCTATAACTATGATGCCAGTACTGGAAAAACTACCCTCACCTTCGAGCTTAACCAGCTTGCAGACAGCGACACTATGTTTGCAATGTTCCTCAACGGTGATGTGATCCAGTGGAAAGATGGTAACGACCTGGGCATAGTCCAGCGTGTTAAACCTATGTCTGGTCAGCCCATGTTCGATAGCCATACATTGATGTACGAGCGTTTTGCGCTGATCAACGGCGCACAAACCATGTACGTTGAGCTACATTCTACCAATTCACTGGCTGAGATAGTCACAGACGGGCAAACCCGTGCCTACACCTGGTCTGTTAATCAGGGTCAGCTTATGCTGATGGCCAATACCCCATCTGCGGGACTCAGCGCTGAAGGGTATGTAATTTCACCGAGTTCAACGCTCGACGATGGCTGGAAAGTCTCTGTTCTGAAGATGATGGAGCCTGACCCTGCTACGGGGAATGACGCCGTCGACTCATATATGCGCTTTGATGCGGATATGCGCAGATAGCTTGACCTTACTGCGACCCTGTCACCGGCAGGGTCGCATTTATACCCATTTTACTTATTACCCATCCACCTGATGACGCATCAAATTGCTGATGGATCAGCTAAGCGCCCTTTACTAATCTGGCGAGCTCCGAAATTGCCAGCTCGACATCCGCCTGCTCAGTACGCCAGTTACTGAAAGCACAGCGGATCGCGGCCCTGCCCTGCCAAACCCCGGGTGTCATAAAGACCTGACCTGCCTCATTTAATTGCGCCAGTAATGACGGTGTATCATGCTTATTTGAAGCACTTGCAGAAAACAGCACAACATTAAGGTTGCATGGCTTAAGTAGCTCATACTCTGACGATGCAGCAATCCAATTGGCCAGCGCACTGGCTTGCGCGATATTACGTTGGATCTGCGTTTTTATGCCTTGCTTGCCATAAGCAAGTAATGTAGCCCAGACAGGCAATGCTCGAAACCGCCTGGAATTTTCGATACCCAGAGACATAAAAGGTCGCACATTATCATCATTGGCCAGATAGGGCGCATCAACATTACAAGTCGCAAACAGGGTTTGTGGGTGACGCGTAAGGAACACCCCGCAGTCGTACGGCACGTTTAACCATTTGTGGCAATCAAGCGTGATACTGTCTGCCAGCTCAATGCCCTGAGTTCTGCCAGCAGCGCCTGTTAAAAGACGCTCGAAGATGCCAAACGCCCCATCTACGTGCAACCAGGCCTGATGTTCACGGCATAGTTGCGCCACCGTGACTAAATCGTCAAAATCTGTGCCGGTGACTGTGGCCGCACTGGCAATCACGACCTTTCCCTGACTTGTGCATTGGCGAAGCTTTAACGCGAGATCCTGAGTATCCATAGCTTCAGTATCACTTTGGAAAGCTACTTTCACCCAGCTATCCTGACCGAAACCAGCCAGCCCGAGCGCCTTGACCATACTGGCATGTGGCGTCGCTGAGAACACAGTGCAATCCAAGTCTTTACATCCCGCTTTTGCCACATCAATTCCCTGGCGACTTCCCGCATATTGTCGTGCCGTCATCGCCCCAAGCACGTTAGCAGCGGTGGCCCCTGTGGTCATCACCCCTTCGAATGCAACGGGTAGTTCAAATAGCGATACTAACCAGTCGATGGCCTGACGCTCAACATCACTTGCTATCGAATCACCCCCTTTGGACACATTCTGATTGTATAGCGTGACCAGCCAGTCAGCATAAGTCGCCACAGGGTTTGCGCCTCCGGTAACAAACCCCCAGTAACGCCCTCCGTTACTGGCAGATAATTGAGGCGCGATTTCTGTGCTAAAAATTTGCCTGAACTCCTCAAATCCAGCAGGCTCATCGCTAAGCCCCCGGCGTTTCAGGCAGGCAACCGGATTACTTACCCGCCGTGTATCCAGTGACAGATTGAATGCCTGACATTCTAGCTCAAGTGCACCAAGCATCTGTGCAAATGTCGGTTGTGATAGTGACTGCATAATGACTCCTTTTGACTTTACCCCTAAACCTTAACGTGATAGAGAAAAGAGAACAGATACAAAAAATAGAACTTTTTAGATAACAGATGGGTAGACAAGCAAAATACAAAGCCCTGGCCGGGCAATTCATCACCGCCATAGAAGCCGGTGAATATGAGTTCGATCAGCCTCTTCCGTCTTTGCGTCAGCTGAGTGCGTTGTATCAGGTAAGCATGACCACCGCACTTGCCTGCTACCGATACCTTGAATCTCTGGGTTATATCACGGCCGACCCAAAACGTGGTTTTTTCCCCTGCTTTAACCCACAACACGCCTCTGCTATTGAATATGCGCAGTTTAATGCCAAGGCGTGCACTTTGCCCAACCCCCCTCCCAGCCGGGCCAGATCAGGCTTTGCAACAGCACAACTTGACCCAACCCTGATAGACTCGCAACAACTACGTGCCTCGCTGGCGAGAACGATGCGAAGCGATCATACATTGTTCAACTATGGCGACCCGCTGGGTGAGCAGCCGTTTCGGCAGGCATTATCAGAGCACCTAAAAACACAGGGGTTTGTGATACGTGCACAGGAGTTAGTCATCACTCAGGGCTGTCTGGATGCCGTTAAAACGGCGCTGGAACTCGTCACCAAAGAACAAGATATCGTTGCTGTGCCTTCTCCTTGTTATACAGGCTTGCTTGATATACTCAGCGTGATGGGCAGACAAGTGCTTGAGATCCCAAGCAATCAGGATGGTATCGATCTGGTTCAGCTGGAACATGAGATGGCCCGGCATCAGGTTGCTGCCTGCCTGATCAGTGCTAATTTCCAAAACCCAACGGGTCACAGCCTGAGTACACAGCAAAAAGCAGCATTAGCGAACATGGCCAGTCAGTATCGCATTCCCATCATTGAGGACGATGTATATCGCGAGCTGTGTCATACCGGCACCACCCCCTTACCTATCAAACACTTTGATCAGGATGGCTGGGTGGTCTGGTGCAGTAGTATCTCTAAAACGCTGGCGCCAGGGCTGCGCCTTGGCTGGTGTGCGCCCGGGCGTTTCCACCAGAAGTACAGCGACCTGATCCGCATTCGCTCTTTGGGGTGTAATCGTCCGCTCCAGCTGGCCCTGGCCGACTACATAAGTCGGGGTCATTATGCCCGGTACCTTAAAAAGCTCAATAACACACTTGCGTCACAATGCAATCAGTACATACAGCTACTAACCAGGCTATTACCTGATAAGGTGAGAGTGAATCGTCCACAGGGAGGGCTGGTACTTTGGTTAGAGCTGCCAGACATCAATACCAAACAGCTGCAGAAGCAACTTAAAGAAGAACGAATATACATCCTGTGCGGTGATGCCTTTTCTACAACCACGCATTATCATAACTATATCCGCCTTAATTTTGGGCAATGCATCCATGCAGAAATAGAAACACAGCTTACAAAACTCGCGCAAACCGCCTCGAGTCTTCAGCGTCAGAAATCAGTCAAAAGCGAATCTAAAACTGGTACAAAACTTGTATAATTTTTAAACTACGAATTATGCGGTGATTACTATCATGGATTTGACACAAGATGAGCTGGACTACATTCATCAGGTCGTTGAAACGTCCCAGTTTGATTTACTTCAGGCACATTCTAACTTATGTAATGAGCTCGAAGCGTTTACCAGTGACTTGTTAGAGGAGCTGGCTCAGCATGAAGCGAGCTACGCTCAAGCCGAACGTCTGTTGGATACACATTTACGCGCCGCAAATATTCTTGAATTTCCCACTCAGCCTGTGCTCCAGTCACTCAACCGTCCCCCAAGTAAATGGCACCCAGACCATCAAACTCTGTTGTCCATTATTGATGATTTACCCCATATCGTGGAAGGGCATGGCATGCCACGTAGCTGGCGGTTTACACCCTACCCATCAGTCAGGTTAATGCTGAAATTCCCGCGCGCCTCATTCCATGTGGACTCGTTGTCTCTGACAGGCGCGTGTATCACGACTTTTCCGCTGAATGCTTCAGCGTATCAAGACTTGTTTGCTGTGCAAGGAGCAGGCCTGATGCTGCCAAATGCGCAGTTCATTCGTGTTGACATAGCTTCTGTTGCCAGTCGCGGTGACTATCGACTGGCACTCAAGTTCGACCACTACACGGTCGCCAGCCCGACATTAAAGGTCTTTGTTGTCAGCAACTATGTACGACAACATGGCTGGCAATAAGGGCTAGAAAGTCTGGTAAACAACTCGGACCGCAAGCAATAAAAATGCACAGCCAAGCAGCTTATCAATGATGGCCTGTTTCGCAGTCAGATCGAACCGCTCTCTGGCTGAGGCCGTAACAACAGACACAAAGAAATACCATAGCGCATCGATTACCAGAACCGTCATGCACATGATGACTGCCGTCTGTAATGTGAGCGCTTCCGGATCAATAAATTGAGAGAACAGCGCCAGGAAAAAAATGGCCAGCTTAGGGTTTAAAAAGGCAATGGCAAAGCCATCTTTTGCCGCTGCAAGGTAACTTTTTTGGTCATGCTCTTTAGCGACCTCAATCCCGCTGCTTTTACTATTGAGGATCTTATACCCCATATACGCAAGATACGCTGCTCCAGCATACACCAGCCCCTGATAAACCAAAGGAAACTGCTCAATTAAACTGGCCAGGCCAAGCAAAGACAGGCTCGCGTAGATCCCCACCCCGAAGCCGTGAGACAAGCTTGCCACTATCCCATGCTGGGCACTGTGATACAGACTATAACGCAACACAACCGCAAGACTTGGTCCGGGAGACATAGCCCCAACACAACATATAACCGCCAGACTTAACCAGGCTGTTAATTCCATCACACTTCCCCGCACAATAAAAAGCGCACATTCTAACCGAGGACAAAGAACGGGCCAACGTTTTAAGTTTTCCATGTATCAAAATCAATATCATCCCGGTCCATCCGTTCACTATGAGTCTTTGGCTATCACTCTCATAATTACTTGCAACATGAGGTCAATCCACCCTACTGACGCTCCCTGACAAACCACCGTGTTTTACTGTCACTAACTTAAACAAGGAGACAAAAACATGAGTACTAACAGCATAGAAATCGCAACATTCAAATTGGCTAACGGCGTTACTGAAGCAGATTTTTTAAAGCAAAGTGAAGAGTTTATGGCGTATGTACAGAAGCAGCCAGGCCTTTTGTATCGCTCGGTGTCAAAGCATGCACCAAGCGGCATCTATACTGACATCGTGTACTGGAATACGCTCGAAGATGCCAAGCGCGTGCAAGAAGCCTTCAAGCACGAGCCGGTTTGTCAGCAGTTTGCCGCACTAATCGACAAAGATAGCTTGTCATTAACGCTGACTGAAGCGGTTGCACAAACCCCTTGCAGTGAGTAACCTGACCAGGCTTTTCAATGCCGGGGCCTTGCCCCGGTTTGTCTTTGGAGATCACCTTGCACAAGTCTGAACGATTATTTCAGCTGGTTAATCTGCTTAAAAGCCGGCGTCTGGCCATTACCGCCAAGCAACTTGCCGAACGACTCAATGTGTCAGAACGCACCATCTACCGTGATATCCAGCACCTGCAAAGTTCTGGCGTCCCAATCGAAGGTGAAGCTGGTATTGGTTATCTGATAGCTCAGTGTGATTTGCCTCCCATGATGTTTACCGTTGCGGAGCTGCAATCCCTGCTGTTAGGTACACGCATGGCCAGTGCCTGGACAGATCCAGTCTTATCTGAACACGCCAGCAGTGCCATGGCTAAAATTGAGGCTGCACTGCCCGAACACCTTAAACAACAGATAGACGACTTTCCCTACGTGGCAGCAAGCTTTGGCCACACAGAAGATCATCAAAGGTTTAGCAGTACACTCCGTGAAGCCGTCGTTCAGAAACGTCTGGTCAGGTTGCAGTATAAAGATGCAAAAGACGCTTTTAGTGAACGTGATATCGAGCCGCTTGGGCTGGTGTACTGGGGTGGCAAGTGGACCATTATTGGCCACTGCCTTTTACGCAATGATTATCGTGAATTTCGACTCGACCGGGTGTGCGATATTACTCTGCTCACTCAGCCTTTTGTGCTCACTGAGCACAAAAACATGCAGCACTACATCGCGCTGGTGAAGGCGAAATATCAGGAACAAAGCGACGAAAGCTGTCCTTGAAATCAGTCGTTGTATTAACGCTTATCGTCTATATACACAGCTATCTGGGCTCATCCGAGCTGTGTGCTTTTTTTAGTCGATTGTTCTTATTTAATAAATTATCAATAATTCATTCTCAGCGGGTAAACCAGATCAAATAATTCGCCACACAAGCAACATTTATTAAACGCAAATGAGAGTTGTTATCATTTAAAATCACTGTTAGTATGCGCCCCCTCTGCAGTCCCGAAGCCGGGTTCCTTAGTTGTATGGAGTGTAAAATGCAATTCTCTCGCTCAAAGAATTCACCAAATCTATTGGCCAATGCCGTTAAAATCGCCCTGTTAGGTGCCGCTGTAAGCAGCACAGGTGCTTTTGCTCAAAACGCTGATGAAAACATCGAAAAAATTAGTGTATACGGTAAACACAATAAGCTGATCCTGGAATCAGGCACAGCCACCAAGTCAAACATGGCATTGATGCAAACACCTGCCGCCATTGTGGTTGTTGATAAAGAGTTGCTCAAAGCACAAAACGCCACCACGCTACAAGAGGCGCTGCGTAACGTCAGTGGCCTGGGACAAGCCGGCAACAACTATGGCATAGGTGATAATCTGACAGTACGTGGTCTGGGTGTGAACTACACCTACGACGGTATGTACGGGGGTGCCGACTTGGGTAACAACTTCAACCCGACCCGTTCCATGACCAATGTTGAGAGTATTGAAGTGCTAAAAGGCCCGGCAACCGGGTTATACGGTATTGGCGCAGCAGGTGGTGTGATCAACCTGGTTGAGAAAAAACCTCAACAACAGGAAGCGTTTGAAATCAGCGCCAAAGCAGGCAGCTGGAACAGCTATGGCATTGGATTTGATGCCACTGGTGGCCTGAACGATCAGTGGGCTTACCGCCTGGTAACGAATCACGAGCGCAGTGATGGTTATCGCGACCTGCAATCAGACAGAGACGAGGTTTATGCCAGCCTGAGCTTTGACGTCAATGACAATCACAAGCTACTGCTTTCTGCCGCATATATCGACGATGCCCTGCAAGTCGATTCAATTGGTGATCCGGTCAGAATCATGAACTGGGATAGCACCAGTGGTACGCCAGGTATGTTAACAGCAGCAGATCTGCCTAACGACCCTCAAATGAATGAAAAGGGCGAAAACTACTTAGGCGTTCAACTCACAGCGCAGCAACGCGAACAGCTGGCCGCTTCAATCCAGGCTACAGATGGTCTTAAGCCCTACAATCTGGGTGATGGCAACCTGATCTCGCCGTTGTCTAAGCCAAACGAAGGGGAAGAGCTGCGTATTAAACTGCGCCATGACTGGCATATCAACAATGATTCGACCCTGACGCAACAAGTATTGTGGCGCAGCTATGATTCAGAGCTTGCCCGCCAGACTGGTGCATATAACTATGTTTATTGGAACCGCGCAACATCATACAACAAACAACCAGTAAACATCATCAACCAGGATCCACGCGCCCCGTTAGTCATTGATGATGAGCTCCATCCCTTTGCCGCACGTCGTCAGGAATATCGCCGTCAGATTGCCGAGGAACAAACCTGGCAATACTTTGCCGACTTACAGCTGGGCTGGAGCCTGGGTGGCGTTATGGGTGAACACCTGGTCAGCATCAATTATGAAAACCGGGAAATGGCATTAAAGAGCTGGTCTGTCTACGATGCCGACGGTGGCAATGGCGACAATGCAATCCCTTATATTCTGGATATTCGCAACCCGAACTGGGCAACCGGAGATATCATGGATTATGCCCCGTCACTGCGCAGCAACTATGACAAGTCGTTAGATGCTTATGGGATCAGCTTCCAGGAAGTGTTGTATCTTACAGATCAATTAACCGTGCGTGCCGGCCTTGCCTACTCTGCGATTGAGCAGGCTTATCAGCACAAGGGAAGTGACCGTGCAGAAGCCAGTCAAGAGCAAAATTCCGACGACTCAGGCATGACCTATAATCTCGGTATTAACTATCAGGTTCACCCGCAGCTATCTGCGTTCGTTAATGTTGCCAAAGGCCGTACAGCTTACAGCATTTTAGGCTCACTAACTGATGAGACAAAAGAAGCTAACCGCCCGGATTCAGAATCGCAATCACTGGACTTGGGTATTCGCTTTACTGCGCTGGACGAAGATTTGTTGGGTTCAATTGTGTGGTTTGAAACCAGCCGTACTAACCTGCGCTATAACAACCCGCTTTACAATGACACAAATCCAGAAAGCTCTGACTATAACATTAGCGTTGCGCAATATTTTTACGACAACGAAGATGAGTCAAAGGGTGTTGAAGTCGATCTGAACCTGGCACTGGCGGAGTCGGTTGATTTAAACCTGAACGCTACCTGGCAGGATGCAATTGAGATCCGTAAGGAAAAAGGGACAGAGAACCAGAAAAAAGGCGTTCCAGAAAAAATGGCCAGTGCCTGGGTGAACTACCAGCTGCCAGCCACTGTGTTGGAAAACCTGACGCTTAGTCTGGGTATCAACTATGTCGACGAGCGTACCGTTAACTCATCCGGTTTCGGCTTGCCGACAGCGACTATTGACAGCTATACGCGCTGGGATGCAGCCGCGCGCTACCAAGGTGACAAGTACCAGATCCAGCTGAACATTGAGAACCTGACAGACGAGCGTTATTACAGCAAAGCCCTGTTCCTAGGTGGCTTACCTGGTAACGAACGTAACGTTAAATTGTCGGTGAATTACCAGTTCTAATACTCTGACCTACAGCGTAGGTCCGTACTAAGACAAAAAGCGAATTGAGCCTTGCTCAGTTCGCTTTTTTGTTACTCACACAATTGCATGTTGTAAAGCTGATTTAGGTACGGTCTTTGCTTAATAAGTCAGGATTGAAATGTTGGATCTCACTGAGCTGGAAATCAATGATGATAATTCGCTTCCTGCCTATAAAAAAGACAAGCTCAAAGACAACATTGATGAACTCAAAGCCAGACTGGAAGTGGCAATCGATGAGCTGCTTGGAGACGTACAAGACCCACAGCTGGCACCCGAATCGACCCAAACACCCGACAATCTATTCTCCTTATCTTAATATGTCTTTACGGGGTCCGCGCTTGCACTCAGGGCGCAACCCCTTGCCAGCAAACAGTGCAATCGCGCTCAGCGTACTATACTGACACTATATTCATTTGTAGCTCTTTGCCGATCCCTGCATCGGCCAGATCATAAGGTAGATTGCAATGCGCCAGTTACTACGTTTAGCCGCCTTATATCCACTAGTCGCCTTTAGTGCGACTTATGATACGCCCAACCTGGAGTGGGTAACCGAAGACTACCCGCCTTTTAACTACCATATCAATGGCGAGGTGGAAGGCTTATCCATCCGTATTCTGAATAGCATTTATCGGGAGCTGGGCTGGACACTGGATAAACGAGACATCATGCTGGTGCCCTGGCCCAGAGCCTATCGCATGGCCATGACCTCGCCTAACACCTGCATTTTTTCAATTACATATACACGCGATCGTGCGGAGCTATTTCAATTTATCGGCCCCTCAATTGACAATCAAGTAGCCATTATTGGCCATAAGGAAAATGCGTATCAGGTCCAGGACCTGAACGACCTAAAGAACTACAAAATCGGAGTTGTGAAGAACGACATTGGCCACCAGCTGCTACGAAAGTCGAACATAGGGCAGGATAATCTGGTCTTTCTGGCGTCTGGATTCGAGCTGGTACAAATGCTGAAACTAAAACGTATTGACTTAATTGCTTACGGCGATATTATCGCACGCTTTCAGTTTAAACGGGCGGGCATAGACCCGGCACACTACCGCGTGATATTGCCGCTTTCCCGTTCATATTTGGGCTTTGCCTGTAATAAGCAGGTAGAAACCCAATGGGTTCAGAGTATGAATCAGGCGCTGCGGCGCTTGCGAAGAAACGAACCTGCCTTGTTTTTACCGCAATCCTATTAATGCTTCACAGAGGGTGCAATGGCACGTCTTGATTTACGGGCAGTCCTGGTTCTAATCATTACTTTATTTTCCTTGTCTGGGACTGAGCTGGCGCAGGCTGAAAATACGCAATCCGATGTTGTTTCAGCCCCAATATCCGTCTGTTTTGAACGCTGGCGTCCCTTTAGTTTTATTGATCAGGATGGTATTGCAAGAGGTCAGGAGGTCGACCTGATCAAAGCCGCAGCTCAGGCCCTGAATCGCGCAGTAGAGTTTAGCGAGCTGCCCTTTAAACGTTGCGTTGCTAACGTTAAGTTTGGCAGTACAGACTTTTCTTTGCATGTCGACAAAACAGATGGGTTGGCCATTTTTTCTGACGCCGCGACGTTTTGGCAGCTCAGCCTCGCGGTCTCTGCTGCCAGGTTTAAAACCCTGGATGAGTTCAAAACCATTAGTACACCAAGAATTGTGCTGGCAACCGAATACCCTTACCCTAAAGCGGTTTATCGAAAGCTCGAAGCCCTTGACGCGCGACTGGTCAGGCGCTCTTACTATGAAGAAAACGACGAACACGCGAAAACTTTTTTTGATATCCTGACCACCAAGCGAGTCGATGCTATGCTAGTAGATAAACAGTGGGCGCAGCATATGATAGAAAAGTTCAATCTGCCCGTGAATATACTGGCTCAGGACTTTCACAGAGAGCCCCAGTTTATCGGCTACCGACACAGTAATGCGCCCCTGGCACAACAACTGGAAGCCGCATTATCAGCATTACCAGAAGATGTCCGCACTACCATTAAAAACCAATATAAATACTAGCAATGCGCTACGGTCTGGCCAGTTTTATTAACCGCTCAACCACATCGTCTGCAACTTGCTTTAAAATTGAAGCATCGTGCTCGTTAAACTCTCTGGGTTCACTGTCAATCAGGCATAAAGTCCCCAAATTACAACCGTTGGGATGACGTAAAGGACAACCGGCGTAAAAACGAATACTAAGCCCTTCGGATACCAGTGGGTTGTCATAGAAGCGCTCATCTTTTGCCGCATTATCAATAACAAACACGTCTTCCTGGCAAATTGCGTGGCCACAAAAGGAAATGTCCCGGGGAGTTTGTTCTGCATCAAGTCCTACTCTGGACTTAAACCATTGCCTGTCACTGTCTACCAGACTAATAAGTGCAATAGGAACATTGAAAACATGGGCTGCAAATTCAGTGAGCCTGTCTAACTCGGCGTCAGGGAGGGTATCCAGCGCTTGCAAGTCGTGTAAAGTTTGCAATCGCAATGCTTCATTATCCGGTAGCGGCGGACTTTTCATCCAAATCACCAATTAACAGATGGTTTATACACTATAGTTAAAAATGCCTAAACGTCTAGAATAAGGAAAGCGCACGTGCGAGTGCAAGTCAGAATTGCCATATGGTTAACAGTCGTCCTTGCCAGTTTAATACTGCTAGATAGGTTTGCTCGCACCTATTTTTTAGCACATCATCAGGTGGTGACAGCACAGGAAAGTTTGCAAAACGTCAGTCATATTCAACAAATCAGTGATGCTATCTTTGCGCTGCAAAAAGAGCGTGGCTATACCTTTGGACTGTCGGAACGTGCCAACGGAGAAACCCTGAACCAGCTCAATCAGTATCGTAATGCCAGTAACACCGCACTGACCAGCATTGCATCTCAGAACGCACAAAACCAAAACCTCATCTCGTCCCTTCCAAGTACCGCAGAGTTGATGAATCTCAGAGCGCTGTTTGACCAACGCTTGCTCACCCGAGAGCAGGCTATGACCCTGTATACGGCTAAAATTAACGCGCTACTGGATTTATTCCTGGCCATTGAACTGAAAATTGCTGCCGATGCGCCCAACAACCACTTATATAGTTTAGCGCTTGCCATTGAACAGGCGGGTAAACTCAGGGCACATACCTATGCGCTCCTCAACAACACCATCGACAGCCGGGCAACGGCTATTTTTGAGCTGTCTACTTTGCACAACACACATCTTGCCCTGCTAAAAAATACCCCCTTTAATAATCATATTTCGCAACAAGTGAATACCCTGCTAACGCAGCCAAGTAACGTGGCGCTCGTCCGCCTTGTGGAGCAAATAGAGCACACAGGCCAGAGTAACTTTAATGCACAGCAGTGGTGGCAACAGAAAACCCAGTTTCTTGAACAACTCATCACTATCGTCAACACACAATTGACTGAAAACCAGAGTCGACTCAATACTGAGCTGGCATTACACAATGCAGAAACTTCGGATGCTGTTCTGCTGAGCCTGCTAAGCTTTGTTGCTCTGATCGTGTCCAGCATCCTGCTATGGCGAGCGCTCGGGCATACAGCCAATCCAAAACGATATCAAACTCCGGTTAAGCTTTCCCAGTTGCTGCTACTGTTAGGTTTGATAGTCTCTTTTATCATGTCGGAGCATGATATCAGCCAGGGGGAACTCAGTAACAACCTTTATACTCGCTCGGCTAATGAACTCAGTAATAACCTGGCCTATTCAGTGATAGCCATCGATAATTTATGGCTAACCCCGCTGACCGAACGCCTGCAAACGCTGAGCATTACTAAACAGCCCGTTTTTTCGAATGCGACGGGAACCGAATACATCGGAAAGTTCACCCTCAAAGACAAGGATCTGGTCGGCCTGTTTCCTGCAACTTTGTCCGTGCCAAAGTTGAGGCAAACCATTACGAATAGTATTAGCAGACAAGGTGAAAAGTCTCTCTCTCTTGCATTACTCACAGACAGCAATAACAAGCTATATAGTGTTTCAACCGCACCACAGACAAGCGCAACAGGGTTATCCGACATCCTGCTGGTACTTGTTCAACCCGTCGATGAGACACTCGCTAAAATCCTCAAAATGCCGGTTGCCTATCAGGGGATCACCACACATTTGCTGTTCAATGACATTGTGATTGGGCGTAATGACCATACCTCAGGTCAAGACACCGCGACAAACAAAAATGGCTTAGAGCTGGCCCATCGTAATTTCGCGCTTGGTTTTACCGTTAGGGCCACGCAAGATCCCCAACAGATTGAACGTTATATCAGTACCCTACAGCAAGAGTTTTCGGTACAGCTGGTGCTGCTGCTCACGCTGAGCCTCACTGCATTGGTGCTGGCACACAGAGCGCAAAACCGCATTATTGAACAGCTGCAAAATTCCGAAGGCCAGCTCGATAAAGAACGCCTGTTGTTATCCAATTCCGAGCAGATAATTGGCATGGGGAGCTGGGAGTGGCAAGAAGGTAGCCGCCAGGTATTGCTTTCGAAGACGCTCAAAACCATCCTCAATATTCAGAGCAGTGGAAAATATGCTCCATATACAGATGTGTTGCGAAAACTCACACGTACAAGTCGTCAAGCCCTGTTAAAACACCTGCGAAATCAGTCTCCGGACTCACAGTACCGCCTCACTTTGAACCTGCGTAATGAGCAAGACTCAGAGATACAACTTGAGGTGATTATGACCTCACATCAAAGTGATAAAACACGCCCACTATGTGTGGTCGGAGTCGTGAGAGATATTTCAGAGCAGGTGGCGCAGCAGCAAAGACAACATAAGTATCAGGCATCGCTTAAAGCGGCACGCCAGGAAGCCCTGGACAGGATGAAAGAAGCCGAAACCCAGCGTCATGAAGTCCAGCAGTTGTTACATCGAAACAAAGAAACTGAGAGCCTGCTGGAAGCCACGCTGGATAGTATCCCCGCCTTTATTTTACTGCTGGACGGAGAAGCGAATATCCGTCTGATCAACCGCTTTTGGTACAAAAGCAAGCGCCTGAACTTAGAAGAAAGCGGGCTGTTTATCAACACTCTGATGCGTGTGAACGACAATCTGGTTGACGTGATTTCTTTGCTGCCGCTGTCAGATAAAAAACCTCTGCTGGAAGCACTGGCAGCAGCCAAGACACGAGACCTGTATTATAGAGACATGGAGATATGCTATCAGCTGGATGGCACTAAAATGTGGTTTGAGTTAATTTTAACTAACCTCATGTGCAACAACAAAAAATACATGTTGCTCTATCAGCACGATATTACCCAACGCAAAAACGACGCCACCACTTTGGCCAATGCCAAAGAAACCGCCGAAGCCGCCAACAAAGCCAAATCTCGTTTCCTGGCCACAATGAGCCATGAGATCAGAACCCCCATGAACGGTGTGGTCGGCATGCTGGATATCTTATCCCAGTCACGACTGAGCGATGAACAGCGTCACCTGACCTCAGTCGCTAAAAATTCAGCCATGATGTTGCTGCGAATCATCAACGACATACTCGATTTTTCAAAAATTGAAGCGGGTAAAATGGTCATTGAGCACACCCCCTTCAGCTGGCAAAACCTGACCAAAGAGCTGTGCGAACTCATGAGCCATCAGTGCCACGAAAAACGCATCATTCTGAACTTTTACTTTGACCCCTCTTTGGGTTATTGGCACCTGAGCGACCCTATTAGGATCCGGCAGATCTTACTTAACCTGGTGGGCAATGCGGTTAAATTTACAAAAACATCCGCCAGTAAAATTGGTCATGTTGAGGTCTTTGTGTTGCCGGCCTCTGAGCCTGGGCACCTCGAAATCAGTGTCAAGGACAATGGCAAAGGCATGAATGAGGAACAAACCAAGGGCCTGTTTAAGCCCTTCGTTCAGGCTGATGACAGTATACAGAGAAAATATGGTGGCACCGGGTTAGGCTTGTCCATAACCATGCGGCTTTGTGAGCTTATGCAGGGCACTATTGTGTGCCATAGCCTGGAAGATGTCGGCAGTAACTTTATCGTTACGCTGCCTTTCTCTCCCAGCGCGACAGGCGATCAGGAAATAGCGATTAGCTTTGTGGGTTTAACCGCCTATATCGTCTCTGACGATGATAAATTTGAACAAGACCTGGCACACAACCTCAACGCACATGGCATGCAATGTCAGGTAATCAGTGGTGACGACCTCAATGCCTACTTGCTTGCCCGCCTGAGTGTTGACTACCTGATCATCACCAGCGAAAAATATCAGCACCTGGTGACCAATGGCCAGGATATTATTTCAACGAACGGTGAATTAAAATGCCTGGTACTGGAACACGCCGGTTTTAATATGCCCACCGCAGAAGGCACCAATATTTATGCACTGGAAAACAACCCATACTACGCCTTCAGGGTCATAGAAAAAATTGCCACACTGGAAGGCCAGCTTAGTCCAGAGCCAGACATGAGCTCACTCCCAGGTGATGAGCAACTGCCAACAATAGAACAAGCACAACAAAAAAATGCCCTTATCTTAGTGATCGAGGACAATGTCTACAATCAGGACTTGTTTAAACGCCAGCTCGCTCTGCTGGGGCTGCAGTGTATTATTGCCGAGCATGGCGCCATTGCCCTGGAGCTTATGCAAAAGTACCAGTTCTCGTTGATCATCAGCGACTGTCATATGCCTGTGATGGATGGCTATACATTTGCAAAAACTTTTCGTGAACTCGAAGAGCAAGGAAAGGTACCCAGCCTGCCCATCATCGCTGCGACTGCGAATGCACTCAGTGGCGAGCGTGAAAAGTGCATTAATGCCGGCATGGATGATTATATTTGCAAACCCATTGTCTTGCATGCTTTGCGCAGCAAAATAGAACAGTGGCTGCCTCAGCCAAAATCTGCGCAGCCACTGGGCATAAATGGACACACCGATATAGAATCACACGCAGTGACTGAAGCGCCGCACCCTACTCTGCCAAACGATCAGACGCCTGATAATGAACCAGACGAGAGCGAAACACGTATGGTGGACTTAAGTGTACTGGAAAATTATGTGGGTACTGACAGAGGCATTCAAAAGCAGTTTTTACAAGGCTTTTTGGCAGATTCCCGTCCTCTGGTCGAGGGGTTGAATGCCACGGATGTGACGCTTGGCACCATAAAGAACACGGCTCACCAATTAAAATCGTCAGCAAAAGCAATTGGTGCTCAATCACTTGCCGATGAATTTTATGCGCTAGAACAGGCTGCGAAAGCTGAAGATGTAGAGCAGGTCGAGGTCTTGCAAAAGATCTGTCACCAAAAGTTTAATGCCGCATGTGTGGAAATTGAAACTATACTTGGATAAAAAGTTAAGTCAGGCAGGTCGTAATCAGTGCCCAACATGCTCAAACCTGAAGGTCATTAAAGGCGAGATGAATAATCTGATAAGAGTAATCGCAATCGATGACAACCAGTTAATTATTACTCAACTGGAGTTGTTACTTAAACAAGTCGCCCAGGATGTCGACTACCATGGCTTTACCGCAGGGCGTAGCGCACTGGATTCAGGGCTTTGTGACTCTGCGTCTTTGATTTTTTTAGACCTGAATATGCCCGAAATTGATGGCATAGAGTTACTGCGTATTTTTGCCGATGCCAAATTAATAACCCCAATTGTGTTACTTAGCGGTGAAGATAAAGACGTGTTAGAAACCGCCAGCAACCTGGGTACCATGCATAATCTGAACATCATCTCCAGTATCGACAAACCCGTTTCTCTCGCGCGATTGACCACCCTGCTTGAGTGCCTGGATCAACATCATAGACACTCTCCAGCTCAGCCAGAAAAAAGCTATAACGCCAGTGATATCAGAATAGGCCTGGACCGGCAGCAATTTAAAGCACACTACCAGCCCAAAGTGTCGTTAGAGTCGCTCAATGTTATTGGTATGGAAATTCTCGCTCGTTGGTACCACCCGTTTGATGGTCTGGTCCCGCCTGGTGACTTCATCCCCCAGCTGGAGCGCGCAGGGTTTTCGGCTGAACTCTCACTTCAGCTGCTTGCCCAAACCCTGACACTATATCGCGAGCATTATGAGCAGGTGAAATCCCTGAGTTTTAGCCTTAACCTCAGTGCCGGAGCACTGTATGACATTGACCTACCAAACAAACTCGCCAACTTGTGCGAACAATACTCAGTGCCCCGCAAGCAAATTATTTTAGAAATCACAGAAAGCCAGCTACTCGACAATTTGCCTCGCACACTGGAAGTGTTACTCCGATTCAGGCTTAAAGGGTTTCCGTTGTCTATTGACGATTTCGGCACTGGTTTTTCAAGCTTTACACAATTAAATCAGGTGCCTTTTAGTGAACTTAAAATTGATCGGAGCTTTGTACAAAATTGTGATACGGACAGTAAAAAGCAAGCAATTGTTTCTGCAACCTCCGACCTTGCAAAAAAACTGTCGTTGAAAACCGTAGCGGAAGGCGTAGAACAGGTTGGTGAACTAAACTATTTACGCCAATGCGGTATTGATGTCGCGCAGGGCTTTTTATTTGCCAAGCCTTTAGCAGCCAATGCATTATTGAATTGGCTGGAGCACAATCTCGATAAGCCTCTTTTGGAGTGGGGAACATGAGTCAAAGCGCGATCTTGATTGACGATAATGCCTTGTTTTTAAATCTGCTTAGTAATCAATTAGCGACTCTGGGTGTGAAGGTATCACAGGCTCGAGATAAGGAAGAATTACTGGCACACCTGGAGACAGGTTGGTTTGACTGGGCCTTTATTGATGCGCATCTTGAAGATGGTGAGTGCGGGCTGCAACTGGCAAATATACTGCGAGAGCAGCAGTCGCAGCATGAACAGCCCTGCCAATTGATAGGTATGTCAGGGGATGAGATCTGTGCCAGCCGATACGCCACCGTAGGCATAGAAACATACTTTGTTAAACCTATATCCTTGCATCAGCTCCAGGTGCTGCTTGGCGCATCATCTAAACAAGAGTGAGGTGTCATACATGCGCTTAGGGAACCAATAACTATGGTGGGCACTAATCCTCATCAGACTCAGCCCAAGGTCATTATAGTTTGTGACAAAACAGATGAACTCACGGGTGTCATAGAAATTGTTGCTGCTCATACTGAAGCGTACCGCACAGTGTTTCACTGGGAAGAAATGACAGAGCTGATTATTGACAGCAGTCCGGCCATCATCATTATGGCCAAAGACAATGTCGCAAGCAGCATAGAAACATACACGGAGCTGGCTAAACAAGGGTTACTCAACTACCCCCATAAAAATATCCTGCTGTGTGAAAATAAAGAGTCAGGCATTGCATTTAAATGCTGTATGAAAGACATTTTCAGCGACTATTTTGTTCACAAACCCATGTATGAAAACTATCGCTTCAGAATGATTTTGCACAACGCGCTCAATGAAGTGTCAGGCAATAAGAAAAGCTCGGAGTTACAAGAGGTCCATTTTGGTAAAATAGACAATAATCTGCGCACGCTTATTGACGATGTGGCGCAATACCGAACCAGAACAGAGGAAAACTTTGCACAAAATAGAGATAAGATTGCACAGCAGCCATGTCATAACAAGGTACAAAAAGAGCTGTTAGAAAAACTCAACCAACAGCATATAAGCCCATTAATTGAGCAACTTGAGCATCAGCTTGTTGAGAGTGTCGAGCTGCTAAAGTCGCAACTCAAAAGCAAGCAGGTCTCAATGGCTGAGTTGTTAGCTGTGCTGAATGACAAAGGTGTGCCACGTAGCGTTGCGGCCGCTCAGGCACACCCTGCCCCGAACTCTGCCGTGACAACTTCTTCTGCGTCTAACGCGCCGCCAAAAATGCATATTTTGGTCGTAGAAGACAACGAAATATATCGCGAGATGCTACTCAAGATCCTCCACGAAGAACACCATACCACTGAATACGCCACAACCGGCCTGGAGGCTATTAAGCTACTGAAAAAGCATAAATTTGATATGGTTTTTATGGACTTATTTATGCCTGAGCTGGATGGGTACAATACCACTAAAAACATTCGTACCTTTAAGCACTGCAAAAAGCTCCCTATTATTGCTCTTTCGACCAACCGCAACAAGGACCTGATCCGTAAGTGGGCAACACTAGGCCTGACCGGCTATATCACTAAGCCCTCAACTAAGGTCACCATCCTCAAAGCCATCGACAAAGTGCATAACAGTCACAATCCTGTGCACTGAAATAACAAATAAACAACAATCCCTTTGGCTCTTTCGCCCTACACTTATTATGATACGTGCAGATTGAATCTGAAGAGGTCGTTATGAGCAAAAATGTGGGGTTCATGTTTCTGATCAGCTTAGTACTGATAGCAATCACCGGTGTGATCTTACACTTCTACCCTCACCATGATGAGGTCAGTGCCCGACAGATAGGCGCGATTGCTACACCACAACCTAATCAACTGTTGCGCTTTACTCCCCACATTTCAGAGGTTCCCAGACCACAGGATCCATTTAACTTTCCTATTGAGTTAGACAACACAGGCCCAACAACAAACCTTTATTCAGGGCCGAATCAATACCCCTTCTTTTGTATGACTCAGGAGTCTGAGCTTGGACAACCACTTGTAGACAATCAACAGGGCCTGGGTGTACCCGTGTTTCAGGGGGTGCAGATCATCGGCTACAGTAAAGACTGCTCACTACCCACACGGTTATTCTACTTCACTTTGACAAAGCAAGACGGTAAGTATGCAGCCACCAGACTCGATGAAAACAGCGCCCGCTCTCATGATTCATCGCCCTTGTTCAGAGTGGAACAGGGAACCATTAACCGGTTTATTTACACCCTTGTCATGCCAATTTCCAATGAAGAAGTTGGAGAGCGTAGTAGCCATTCTAAATGGAATCAAAAGCTCATTTATCAGTTTAACGGGGGCTCTGGAATTGGGTACCGACAGGGCCGACAAAAGGCCTCCCGGGTAATGACTCGTCAGGCTCAGCAACTGCTGGACGGGTATGCAGTAATAAGTTCAAGTGGCAATAAAACCAGTTATACCTACAATATGTTGCTTGCAGAAGACACTGCAAGACGTGTCAAGCAGCAGTTTATTAGCCTATATGGTGAGCCTCTTTACACCGTAGGCATCGGCGGCTCAGGAGGGGGACTGGCACAGTACCTGATTGGACAAAATAGTAGAGGGATACTGGACGGGCTTATCCCGCTGTACAGCTATCCCGACATGATCACACAGACCACTTATGCGCTTGACTGTGATCTGCTCAATAATTACTTCACTTTCCGAGCACAAGACCCTAAGGCCTGGCGAGATTGGGAGCGCAGGCGACAGATTGAAGGGCTCAATGCAATCAATGATTTCCCGCAAAAAGCCGGCTTTTTACAGCCTCTGAACCAGCTCATGGCAGGGTTTGTTCCATCATTCCCAGATGGAAACAGTGAGTGCATTAATGGCTATTTTGGCCTGTCAGCATTCATTAATAACCCAAGGCAGGGATTTTTAAGACCGTTTTTTTCCGATGAAGTGGTTGCACAAACTCGCTGGAGCTACTGGCAGGATCTGGTGCATATTTTTGGCACAGATGAGCAAGGCTTTGGCAAAAGTACCTGGGATAATGTTGGTGTCCAGTATGGTCTGAACGCTCTGCGTGAAGGTCATATTAGTTTTGATGAATTCATTCACATCAATCATCACATTGGCGGCTGGAAGCGCCAAGCAGATATGCATCAGGAAGACATAGCGCTGCCACTGGGCACCCGTATCCCTATCTGGCTAACGCTCTGGGGAAACCATAACATAACAAATGCTTCTGCAGGGCCTGCACGTCGCCATGAAGGTTCATTGGAGGCCATGGAGCAAGCCTACCGCTCAGGGCAAGTGTTTATCGGCAAGGTTAATTTGCCGATTATAGACGCTCGGCACTATCTGGAAAATGAGCTAGACATGCATCATATGTCTGCGTCATTTTACAGCCGGGTACGCATTGCTCAACAAAATGGCCACAGTCAAAACCATGTTATCTGGGTTGCGCATAAGGATCACAACCCAACAACAGCCGCTTTTGCAGCCATGGATACGTGGTTACTCAAAATGAAACACAACCCACAGCTTGACGCTGCGTCGGCAAGACCAGCTGCTTTACAAGACACGTGCTTCAATAACGATGGCAGTATCTATGCAACAGGGTCAGATGTCTTTGACGGGCAGTGGAATAATAAATCACAGGGTAAATGTCAGAGTCGTTTTCCTATGTTTAGTACCAGTCGAATTCAGGCCGGAGGAGACTGGGGCGGAGATATGTTTAAGTGTCCACTGGTCAGTGTTGAAACCGCCATCCAACAAGGCTGGTACTTACCGTTTGATGCACGCCCCTATCAGGCATTACTGGCACAGACCTTTCCTGAAGGGGTATGTAATTACCAGGGCAAGGATGTTGGGCGTCCGGCTGACCTGTAAAGCCGCTTTACGAATAGTTAGGAGTCATTTAGAGTAGGCCGAAAACAAAAGGAGTTCTTATGGAAGCTTTGTTCTCGTACGGCACATTACAACAAACGCAAGTACAACTCGACACGTTTGGTCGCCTACTCAACGGACAGGCTGATGCGTTAGTCGGATATCGTGTTGGCCTGGTTAAGATTACTGACCCTGACGTATTGAAAAGTAGTGGTAAAGAACATCACCCGATTCTTATCTATACTGCCGATGAGGCGGATCAAGTAGAGGGAACTGTTTTTGCCATTTCCGAACAAGAATTACTGCGCGCCGACAGCTATGAGGTGGATGACTACGTCAGGCAAAAGGCTGTATTGAAGTCAGGTGAATCCTGTTGGATCTATGCAGCCAGTGAAAAGGCTCACATTCTTGATGCGGTTACCATAGAATAACAGCTTGAAAAGACTGTTATTCTACTTTAAGAAAAATGCTGAGTATCAGCAGGTATTATTCACACGCTTTGCCACAGTTACCAATGGTGACCTGCTTTTGGCCAAGATAGCTCGGAATACCGTAAACACGGTTATAAGCGATAGCGCCTATAAACTGGTTGTTATATAGCAACCCAGGTGTCCAGCTGCTGGTACGCCAGGTCCCGCTTAACGTATATTTACTGATACGGTTAGCACCTGGCGCACTGGCATTAAACTGACCACCCCATGCGGCGGTGATGGTTGGCGCTGTCTGATACACTCCGATATGCGCCTGATGCTTGCCATAACCATGTGCATCCCGGTTGAGGCTGACGGTTAAATTCATGCCTGTTACCAGATTGCCAATGATGTTATCGATGTCTATGTCCAGATAGCGCTCTGCAGCGTCGACATTGCCACGTACCCGACTATCTGACAATATCTCTTGCATACCAAACAATGCGCCAGGCTGTTCCAATGGTGCAAATTGTTGCAGGTTTGCCTTAATCAGATCATCTACCACACCAGTGGCAGCGTCAGACGCAAAGTAGTTTACAAAATGGCTGATCCCCGGAATTGAAAACACGCCACCAGAGCAACTCACATCAACATCTCGGTTGTAATATACATCAATGTCTTCCAGCGCACCTGTATAGTAATTGTATGTCACTGTTGGTCTTAAGTTTTCCAGACGAACAAAACAACAAACAAGCGTCAATATGGTTAACTTTTTGTTTCAAGTACGCTCTCTGCTTTTCGCTTTTTGGCTTGCAAAAAGCTACCTGAATTTAACAAGATCGGTGATTTATCGCACAATTAGTACATATGGTCTCTAAATGCTTTGCTAACACAATGAGGTTCGCTACAACTGGTGTAAAAAAGGAATGATAATAATGTTAAAGCACTTAGTCACTACGCGGTTAACTTCTGCATTGCTCATCAGTTGTACCGCCTTCACAATACCACTTGCACAGGCAAATAAGTCTCTGTCAGTGCCACAAATCCAACAGCAAGTTGAACTCAAAACCCCGGAAGCCATTGCTCGATACCGTGAACTACTCAGCCTGCCGAATGATGCCAATTACCCAAATGACATTGCAAAGCTGTCTGCCTGGCTAACTCAGGAGTTTTCTCGCCGGGCGTTTAACGTACAAAAGCTTAAAATGTCTGGCAGTCCCATCGTTTATGCCGAGCGCCTGGTTCCCGGTGCAAGTAAAACAGTACTGGTTTACTTGCAGGCGGACGGTCAGCCAGTCGACAATTCAGCCTGGGATCAGCCAGATCCTTATACGGCAGAGTTAAAACAACTTGTTAATGGCCAATGGGAAACGCGTCCATGGCCCAACTCAACAGAAAAATTGGACCCTAATTGGCGTATCTTTGCACGTTCGGCAGCTGATTCGAAAGGCCCAATCGCTCAGTTTATTACGGCACTCGACATATTGGATGGTCAGCAAGCTTCACCCAATTACAATCTGAAGATCATCATGGATACTGAGGAGGAGCAAGGCTCCCCTAATTTACCTGCAGCCATAAAAGCCTACAAAGACAAGCTCAGTGCTGATTTACTGCTCATTTTTGACGGTCCGCCGCATCAGACAAATAAACCAACGATCACTATGGGAGCGCGCGGCATTGCCACGGTCCAGCTCACCACCTACGGTCCCCGTAAACCTCAGCACAGTGGTCACTATGGCAACTACGCTCCCAATCCAGCGTTACACCTCGCTCAGATATTGGGATCAATGAAGTCTCAACAAGGCAAAGTACTTATTCCTGGTTTTTACGACGGGATCACCCTGTCAGATGATCTCAAAGCACAGCTTGCCACTGTGCCGGATGATGAACAGCAGATCATGAAAAAACTGGGCTTTTCACAAGCCGATGCCGTTGGCGCCAGTTTACAAGAATCCATCCAATATCCCTCATTGAATATCAGGGGATTGAGCAGTGCCTGGGTAGGTAAACAGGCCAGAACCATAGTCCCGGCCACCGCAACGGCCGCAATGGATATTCGCCTGGTTAAAGAGTCTGACGCCGGTCGTTTGATCCAGCTTGTACGTCAGCATATTGAGAAGCTCGGTTATTATGTCATCGACAGAGCACCGACTGATGCAGAGCGTGCCCAACATCCTTATATAGTGACTATGGCATCGCGCGAGATATATGGTGCGTTTCGCAGCGAGCCAGACTCAGCAGCGGGTCAAATGGCAATCAAAGGGGTCACTAAACTACTGGGCAAATCACCCATAGTGCTGCGTTCCGGTGGCGGTTCAATCCCCATTGCCCCGATAGTGGATACTCTGGATATTCCTGCCGCCATTGTCGCCAGTGTCAACAGCGACAATAACCAGCATAGTCCAAATGAAAACCTGAGGGTTGGGCATTTTATTGAGGGTATCGCAATCATCACTTCCGTGCTCAATGAAAAACTCTGAGCTGGACAACCGAATAGGGCGCACCTAAGTGCGCCCTATTCGTTTTTTACTCACCGCTTGGTTATTCACCTACTGAAATTGTCCGATAGATTTCGTGGTATTCGTAGTGGTTGTCGACAGCGACAAATGCAATCGTATACTCCCCCGCTTGCTCGAAAGTATGCGTCATTTTTTCTGTGCCCAGTGCAAACGGCACGTCACTACCAAATTGCCAATAGCGCGCAATGATCTCACCATCCGGGTCGTAGGAAGCCGACGAGTCAAAATCACATGTTAATCCATTGCACTGGTAATTAAACTGAGCCACGGGTGGACGTAGGCCATCGAGCTCCAGGTGCGCTGTTTTTATATCCCGATAACCATGGCTATCTTCAACCTGCAAAGTTAACAGGTAGTTCCCCGCAGAAAAATACTCTATTTCAACCTGCTGACCGTGATAGATACCAAAAAAACGCTCGCCTTCAAACGTCCAACGATACGTCAGTCCTTCCCTGTCATCCTGACTCAATGCGCCATTAAAACCACAAATACCATAATCACACTGGGAGGTGAAATCAGCCACCGGCGCTGCATTGGCAGCATCCGCTGAATTGTCGATGGTAAGGAATTTGGCATATTTGGTGCCCCACTGACCAGAGCTATCCTGTGCACGTAGCGTGAGGGTATATTTCCCATTGCGCCAGCGGCTTGTATCAAGCATGTAATCAATGGTCTCGCGTGCAGTGTCGAAAAGGCCATCGGCAGCTGGCAAAAGAATTCGCCGCTTAAAGTGTCTGCCTTTCTTCTTAATAGTCAGCTCCACTTTTTTAATCGCTTGGCTTGGCGGTGCCTCACCGACCAAAGAAGGACCAAAATGGTCATCCGCTATAATCGCCTTGATCTGTACAGGCGCCCCCGCAGGTATGGCTTCACGGCCTGCACCTTGTAACCTGAGATCGACAATTTGCGGCCCTCCCGGCAGTTTGTAAGGGCGATTCGCGACTTTTGCTGCATATATCAGTGCATCCAGATTATTCGGGAATATTTCTCCTTCAAAGTTGGTGCAACTTTCAAAGAAGGTGTTACCCAGCTCAAAAGTAAAGGCCGCCACACCAAGTTGGCCATAGGCATAACCATCTGCAGACCCGCCTGTTTTAAAGCGCTCTTTGGTCTGAAATGCCAGATAATTATTGTAGGCTGCCAGTCTGTGCCCCATCATGGACAGTTGCGGGTCATTTGGGCTTGGAGTGAGTTCACTCGACCACGGCCACATGACATAACGACTGAAGCTATGTAAATCGAGAAACACGCCCTGAGTATTCAAAGGCGCGGGGTCGGTGAGCTGATCGCCCCGTCTGTCACGGAACAGGGAGTGAAGATATGCCTGAATTGCTTGTGTTTCCGGCTCAGAAGCGGCACTGGGGCCATGAAAAGTCGCCGCACATTGATCATCCGTTGACCCACCAATAGGCGATGCCCAGGCAAAATCGAAATTACGATTAAGATCGACTCCACGCATACTCTCATCAATGGCGCAATAAGCAGAATTGGTATTTTTTCGCCAAGACACTCCTTGTTCAGCCTGAATCCGACCGTCCGGGTTCGCTATTAACAGAATATGGATCTCTCGCTGGTTCAGTATCCAATTCACATCGGCATTCGTTTCGCGGTTCTCAAGCAAATACTTAGCAAACTTGATTGTTGTTGCACCCGGAGTATATTCCCTGGCATGCAGGGCGCCCTGCATATATAAAGCAGGGCGTTTACGCCACTTATTTTTCTTTTTGTTTTTTAAAATCAACACAGTCAGGTCATGCCCACCCAGCCCCTGGCTTTTTTCCCAGGATGGACCTATCTGTTTTAGCTCAACAAAATCGGGGGAAGTGTCTGCAAGTTGCTGAGCCATTTGATGGGTTTCTGCCAGCGTGGGATAGCAAGGAAAGTTAGGAATGCCGGATTCCTGCTCTATACTGACAGAACGCGTATGTGTGTTGGGCGAAACATGGCTCTGAGTTGCCCTATCTGGACGGGAAAAAATCAACGCCCCCGCATTACGTAACGTATCAAATTCAGTCTGACTTAACGTCAGCAGCAAATACCGCTCCCGAACCTCAATCATGGCATCGTGATATTGGGCAAGATAGTCTGCTTTTTGCTCATCGCTGGTAAACGCCAGCTGATAAATAGAGTGTGATTGGTTTGATGGCAAATATGCAGATGAATGATCGGCTTCAGCTCCCTTGTGAGCGGCGGTCATTGTACTGACCGTACTCAACAGGAGCAGACCTGATAGGCTTTTTTTCATAGTGTTTCCTTCTCATTGTTGAAAATTGTTCCAGTTCTTCAGCTCTATTCTGTCTCTCGATGTTATTCAGTTTCAAAAATAGAGACTGTGAATTAAACATAATCACATCAACCTATGAAAAAGGTCATTATTTACGCTTTTATTACTACTCCATTTGACAACCAGAGCAACATTGGCTCGCCTCTTCCCCTGGATAAGTCTTAATTTAAAAGAAAATAATAAGCGCCTGACAGGTAGTTTGAGCAGGGCTGCTTTAGCTTAGGCTATACGTCAAGCAGACTCAATGTCGCCGATAATTGGCGTTATTGCTGGGTTTTAGGAAATCGTATTACGAACCTCGCACCTTGTTCTTTGTGCTCATAATGTATGTTGCCCTTTAAAACTTGCGCAACAGAGTTATAGGCAATATTCAAGCCTAAACCCAGTTTTCCTTGTCCAAGCTGACTCGTATAAAAAGGGTCAAACATTTGTTGCTGGTCAACTTCACTGATCCCCACACCATTGTCTTCGTACACCACCATCACGTTTTCACCCTCATCCTTTACTTCGATCGTGATCTTTCCGAAGGGCTGATCCATAAACCCATGAGCACAGGAATTATTTACCAATTGAGAGATAACTTTGAGCAAAGCTTCAGGATAAGACACAGCCTGACAAGGCGATCCGTAAACATCCAGCGTGATGCTCTGATCAAGACTTTGCCCTATCAAAGTTCCCCGTTGCTTAAGATAATCAAGTACGTCAAAATTTACTGCATCACCGGTATCCAAAGACGCTGCAACCATTTTAAACCGAGAGATGAGTTCGGCTGCCCGGCTGGCGTTTTTTGCTGTCATCGAAAGCATCTCTGACGCATCGTCCAGAAACCCCTTTAACTGTTTGGCACTGAGCTTTTGATCATTGAGCAATGTACTGATGTCTTTGAGTTTATCTTCCAGACAGGACGCCGAGGTAACCACCAAACCAAGTGGCGTGTTTAATTGGTGGGCCATGCCAGAAACCAGCGTAGTCATTGCTGACATCTTCTCGGACTCCAAAAGCTGCTTTTGCGTGGCTTTAAGGTTGCCCAACGTTTCTGTTAACGCCTGATTCTTTGTTCTGATCCTGCGCATAAAATACAAACTCAGGCAGACTATGATACATGCCGAAATCAGCACTAAGATAAGCTGGTCTCTTGCTGCCTGAGTATGAAGCTGGTAGAGAGTGTTTTCTTGCGTTAACTTAGCAATATCCCGCTCTTTCATCGCCAGATTCATTTGAGCGGCATAAAATGCCACGCCTGTTTCGGCCTGACGTTGTAAAAAGTCGAATTTACTTTGCATGTATAAATCAGATGCGCTCAGGGCATTTTTCCAGTCCTGTAACTGGTTATAGTAATCAACCAATAATTGATAGGCTTCCACTTTTTCCTGAAACCGCTCGTGTTGGCTGCTTAATGAAATCACTTCGTGGATCAAAGGCTCGATCTCGCGATGGCCTTGCTGAAGCTTGAGTCTGATCAACTCTATCTGAGGAGCTATGCTGTCCGCTACAGCGTTGCTCTGCTTACGCAGCGCCACTGCGGATACCAAATGCTGCTCTGCCAACTCAATATTGCCCAATGCCAGGTAAGTTCTGCCTAAATTGTGGTGTGACCAGGAGCTATGATACGTAAGCTCATTCTCCTCCCTTAAGCTCAGGCTGTTCATATGGAATACTAAGGCTTTTTGGTAGTCCTTGAGACCAAAATAAGCCTCACCAAGGTTATTTAACCCAACCCCCATCTGCTGAGGTAATTCTCTCTCCCTGGCATCCTCGTAAAACCGTTCGAAATATACCTTCGCATCCTCATATCGACCGAGTTTTAAATAGACATTACCTATGTTGTTTTCGGTTTGGCGCAGATATAGCTCAGTGTCCATCAAGCCAGCCAATCGGTAGCTTTCGAGATAATTCTCCAATGCTCTTTCGTACATACTCATACGTGTTAATGCACCGGCTGTAAGACTGTAGTAACTAAATAATATCGTCGGATCTGAGATTTCTTTACTCATCCTTTTGCAAACTGACAGAGTCACAATAGCCTCTTCAATATCATCCGTCTGGATCTGAAACCAGGCTTTGCCATAAAGAAGTCGGATTTTCTGTCTTATCGATAATTTCTCGCCATGCTCGGTAAGTATGTCATCCGTCACACTGATTGCCTTTAGCGGTGACTGAGCAGATGTGGTGCGGATTTGTGCCCTCAATTTTTCAAACTCTGCTTCAGTATATGGCGTTGCCAGCACGATGCCGGATACCAATACCCACACCCACATTGCACGACGTAAATACATAAAGCCTCAGCCCTCAAAACCCGTTTTACATTCAAAGCATAGCAGCAAAACTTACCAAAGCACTGGGAATAGCTCGTCAAGAACCACCCGCCCTACCAGAAATTGATTGTTTTAAAAGCCGGGTTGTTTGTTTTAAAATGTAAAACCCCGTTTTTTCCGGGCTGATTCGTGATTAGAATGGGGACTATCAATGACACAAACCTGTAAGGGACAACAATGAATACTGTAAGACTCTCCGTGCTGGCGTTGGCTTGCTCAGCATTGCTGGCATGCTCCACCGAGACCACTGACTCTGAAAATGTAAAAACGGAGGCCATCTGGTCTAAAATCTACGTGACAACACAAGGGGAAACGTCCCGTGTCATTGCTGAATTAAACATTGATGGCCCAAATGGCAACAATATTAGGCTCACGTCAAATGACAAGTTGGTCGCAAAAGCCGCAAATACAAGTCAGGTTATGGTTGAAGATGAAGAGCTATTCGACGTAGATTATCGCGCTATTTTTGATGTTACGACAGGTGGTACAAAATTCACGGTCGACTTTACCAGAGCGTCGGAAAACCAAACCCTGACATCAAGCATGCAATTGCCGCAGCCGTTTAATATTATCACGCCGCAAAAAAATCAATCATTCTCGGTCACTGACACAGTGACGCTTTCATGGACACCGGGTACAGAAGACGATACCGAACTTGAAAGTAAGTTATCTATTGAATGTAAGAGAAATGATGGCGACCCCGTCTTTATTTACGTCAGTAATGACCAACTTGCAGATGACGGTAGCCTCTCCATTGACCTGGATGCCATAGAAGAACTGAAAAATACCTCGATCAATACCCGCCAGGAATGCAGTGCTGATTTTTATCTTGCCCGCACTCGCAGAGGCAGTGTCGATCCCAACTATGCCAGTGGCAGTTCAGCAAAAGCGGTTCAGGAGCGCTACTCTGATAAGTTTGAGATCCGCTTAAGGAATTAATACGCAACTGACGTTATTCATGAGCTCGAACACCGAGCATCAGAACGTATATCAGCCGTAACAACCAAGTAGGCTTAGCTCAGATTTCATCTAAGTGGTCTGAGGTGCTGAACTGGATTTTTATTCGCAAACACGGCAAACTGCTGGTTTTAAGATGATTGCAGTGTGCCTATGCGTTTTGCGTTCTTGTTCGTCCTTTTGTATCTCCTTGTGCCATTTTGTGGTCACACTGCCAGCATCAGATTCGTTGCAGAAGACTTGCCTCCCTATCACTTTCTCGATGTCAACGACAAGCCTACAGGGGCTCTGGTAGAGATAGCGCAACAGCTGCTGAGCGAAACAGGATTAGACGGCAGCATAGAAATCATGCCTATGGCACGGGCGCTCCATGAAATGAGAGAACACAATAATACGCTCATGCTCTCCTGGCTCAAAACTCCGGAACGCGCCACGCAGTACCGCTTTTTGGGTGTTATGTGTCACGCACAGGCCTATTTGATCGGTCTGAAAGAAAGAAGGTTTTCACTACACGACCTAAACAGTGCCCGACAGCATAGGGTAAGTACCATTCGCGGCTACTACAGTGAAAGATTCTTGCGCGCCGCGGGATATTCAGAAGAGCATGAGTTAGTCTTGGTCTCTCATTATCAGACACTCTGGCAAATGCTGTTTAAGGGCCGCACCGACTTGGTGTTAACGAATGCACAAACCATCAGCAAGGAACTCAGCGCACTGGGATTGCCAGTAGAGAAGGTAGAACGCAAATTAGCTGTACCAGCCTTTCCTTCAGAACTACACCTGGCAACCCGGCTGGATTTTGATCAAACACAAGCCGAGCTATTGAAGTCAGCTCTCGCTAAGCTCAAAGACTCGGGAAAATATCAACAGATCCTGACGCACTGGCAACTTAACTAGCGCCGTGGGTATTGAAAACCAAGCATTTTAGACTGCTGTCGTCGTCAATATCCGGAAACTCAGGCGGGTTTGGCAACCGGGATTCAAATTGCATTTGCGGCGCTTCTCTTGCCATTTCATCTATCAGAAACTGAGCACTCACTTCCGGAGAGTTGACACAGGCAAGTACAACGCCCTGTTCAGTCAACAGTTCTCCCAAACGCCTCAGAATACGTTGATAATCCTTGGTCAGTGCAAAACTTCCCTTCTGAAAGCTGGGAGGGTCAATCACTATCATGTCGTAGGGCCCTAGCTTTTTAACTTTACCCCAGGACTTAAACAGCTCATGGCCCAAAAAAGACACCTTGCTTAAGTCGTGGTCATTGAGCTGATGATTTACTTTACCCTGCTTTAACGCGGCTTTTGACATGTCGAGATTCACAACGTGCTCAGCGCCCCCAGCGATGGCTGCAACGGAAAAGCCACAGGTATAAGAAAACAAATTGAGTATACGTTTACCGGCTGCATGCTTATGCACCCACTGGCGGCCCAGGCGCATATCCAGAAACAAGCCCATATTTTGCTTAGCACCCAAAGAAAGACCAAATTTCAGGCCACTCTCGTTTACAACAGGCCGTGCTTGCAACTCACCATAGATGATATCAACAGGTGAACCGCTGGCATAACGGTGTTGCAACAATATCGCTTGTGTTTTCTCGCTCCACTCGGGGTTATTCATCAAATCACACAGGCCGGCTTTAAGCGCCTCCACCCATTGGGGATCATGCTCTTTAAACAAGGAAACCTGAAGCTGTCCCTGCAGCCAGTCGACGGTAAGATGTTCAAGTCCCGGATAACATCGACCCCGGCCATGGAACAGGCGTTGAATTTCACTGGGTAATCTGGGTAGTTCAGAAAGGTGGTTTAATAGAGTTGATAGTGGCGTAGCAGTCATTTAATTTGGGCGCTTTTCAATATTGGCCTCTATTGTACTTAGGTTTTTCAGTCCGATGCAAATAACCGGGGGAGCGTTTTTGCTCCCCCGGTAACTGTAGAAAAGAAATCAGAATCTCAGGCTAAGCCCGGCTGAAATCTCGCTAATCGCATTTTCACTTAAATTGTAGTAGCTGTAGCTGAGGTTAATTGCCGTGTTTTCAAAGACATCATAGCCTAATGTAACTCCCCCATAAGCACTGGTCCCTTCTTTTTCGTACTGACGCAAATGCTTGCCGTCGCGAGTACTGTCTATCTGATATTTCCAGTCAAATGCTCCTAAAAACAGCTCTGCGCTAAAGCTATCACGGCGCCATAACTCGTAGCCGGTTTGCAGTGCAAAGCCTTCAGGAAGTACCGGCGTAGCCCGCGCAACAAGCTCATGAAGTGTTTCAGGTGTCAGCGACTGACCACTCAGAGACAAGCGTCCCTGACCGAGGTCAATAAAGCGTAAGCCAACCTGCCATTTTGGCATGAGCTCATAAAAAGCCCCTGCTGACCAAGACTCACTGCTGTCATCCACTGCCCCCACAGTTAAGCCACCTACAGATGACGGCACCTGATAATCAGCCTCCGCCTGGCCCACGGTTGCCTGCACCCGCCATTGCTCCGCCAATACTGGGTTAGCCAGTAAACAGCTGGTAGTTAATAGCGTATATGCTGGTAGTTTGCTGTTGCGACGGCGCAAAATTAATGCCGACATCATGATCACTAATAGTCCTCCTAAACCACCCGAAGATGAATTTTCCACACTCACAGTCTGATAAGCTGATACTGTTATTTTAACTATACCCTGGCTGGTCGCGCCTTTACTATCTCTGACCTGGTAGACAATCACATCCTCACCAGAGAAGCCAACTTTTGGCACATAGGTGAGGGTGCCATCGATGTTCACCGTTGCCTGACCATGTGTCGCGGCAGCGCTTACCAGGAAGAGTTCATCCCCTTCCGCGTCGGTGTCATTAGCAAGTACATCAAGCACCAGTGTCGTCTGGTCGTTTGTCGAGGCTACATCCAGTGTCGTCTTAGGCGCACTATTTACAGTTAAATTGACAATTGCCTGACTGTTTGACGTTCCGCCCTGTCCATCTGAAATACTATATTCAATGGTCGCAACACCGACAAAAGTTGCAGGTGGTATATAAACCAGCTTATTGTCTTCAATACGTACGGTACCAAAGTCAACTGAAGCTCCGGTAATCATCAATGGATTACCATCGGCATCAGTGTCATTTTCCAGTACATCTATAACTATCTGTTGCCCCGATGCAACGGTGACCTCATCAGCGACAGCCACAGGTAAGGCATTGTCTGTTCTGGGAACTGCAATACCACCTGGGTCAACGACACTGCGGTTAGCAATGCCATCGTCGTCGTTAGGACCACCATCAACGATTTGTAACTGCACACACCAGTCGCCTTCTGTAATGCCATCGGTCCATTCACTGCTACCTGGAGGCGGACAATACCCGGGTTCACCTTTGGCAGACAATATGGCGTTGCCATCGGCGACCACAAAATCAACCCAGCTGCCGTTTTTGAACTTACGGTACACTGCATTGGCAGGAACTGGTCTGCGCTGCGGGATTACAATCGTATAAGTATCACCTGCCTGTGGTAGGCCAGTTGCAATAAAGTCAAACAGACCACCGATGTTTATCGCATTGTCATCACCTGGCAGTTCACTTTCGAGCAACTGAACACCGCCCGTTGAGTTTTGCGCTACCGTTGCACCTTTGCGCAGGCAAACGCCCGGTTCACCTTCAACCAGGAACTGAGCCGATTCAGCAGCTTGTTCCTGCATCACGTTACACTCAGTGATGGCATCCTGGAAGTCAGGTATACCATCGTCATCCGAGTCGATGTAACCTTCCTCGTCATCTGGGATTAAATCGCCATCGGTATCTACCTGAGTCAGAGCCTGTAGTTCAGCAACCACCTCGAGGTAGATATCTCTTCTGGAAGAAAGACTAGGCTGGGCATCATCGGTTGCGGTCACCGTCAACTGGTATATACCCTCTGCTAGCTCAGACGTGCTAAATACAAACGTATTTTCCTCTGCGCTCTGATCCGTCAATGAATTATCAACGGCATTCCAGGTTAAGGTCACGTTATCCTGCGGATTCGCATCTCTGGCTGTTGCCGTCACCGTGACCAGCTCATCATTGATAGTCAGCAGTGAACGGGCTTCACCAGCCTGAGTCACTCTAACGGAGACTTTAGGTGCCACATTTTCTTCAACAATGGTCACCGTAGTGGATGATTTTGCCCCTCGGTTCAACGAATCGGCCAATGTGATGACGATATTCTCGTTACCCTCAATGACGCCATCGCCAAACACATTAAAGTTAATTGGAGCTGAGGTGCCAGATTCAATCACTACTTGACCAGCCACTAAATCATGGTCTGCAGCATCGGCAGTCCCGGAAACCGTATATGGAATGGTCACCGGATAACTGGGCGCAGGGCCATTCAAGAATACATTGACCGTATGGCTTTGCTCTTCCGCGACTTCACTGTTTTTCTCCAGCGAAACAAGCGGATTAACAAATACATTTTGCGTCGCGATTGACTGTAGCCCTTGACTATCTGTCGCCTGCCAGTATACGAAGTGCGTGCCCGGGGCAAACAAGGTAGAGCCATCCACCAAAGACACAGCTAATGTATTACCATTCCCGTCTACTGCGGTTGCCGTGCCCAGAGGTACCTTAGTAAATAACCCTGTTGCATTAGCAGTCACGTCATCAGGTACAGTAATAACAGGCAAAGCCGTCACCGGTGCTGAATTGATCCTGACCTGAGCCGTTGCCTTACTGCGCGCCTTCTGGCTGTCCTCTATCAGGTAGTCGATGACAATTAAGCCCTGGGTATCCGCCTGGGCGACGTAAGACAGCGTGCCATTAACAATAGACACAGTACCTACCGAATCTTTGGCGCCAACAAGCTTCAACACATCGCCTGCGTCAGCATCAGTGTCGTTTGCTAACACATCAAGAATGTAAGTATTGTTGGCCTGCGGTTCAAAAGTAAAACTGTCATTCACTGCCAGCGGTAGATCATTGACTGAATTGATGGTGATCTTCACTTCACCGGCTGTCGAATCCAGGCTGCCATCATTGGCAACGTAGCTGAAGCTGTCCAGACCATTAAAGTTACCAAACGGCGTATAAGTGAACGTATTCCCCTGCAACACCAGTAACCCATTTACTGGCTGACGCTCAATGGCAACCGTGACATTATCACCATCTTCGTCCGAGGTATCTGCCACAAAACTGGTTGTGCCATCCTCGTTAACCACCACGTCCATATTGTTCGCAATCGGTTGGTTGTTAACGAACTGAACTTCAATGTCGAACGCATTCAGGGAAGTCTGTGTAACGCCGTCACTCACACTGATCACTATATCGCTGTAAACACCCTCGTCATCTCTGGCTGGCGTACCCGATAATGTACCCGTTGCGGTATCAAACTGCGCCCAGACAGGCTGATTAGTAATGGCGAACGTCAAAGCGTCTCCATCTGTATCAGAAGCTTGCGGAGTAAAGCTATATTCAGTGTTATGTACCACAGAGGTATCAGGCGTACCAGTAATCACAGGCGCATCATTTACAGCATTAACCGTTAACGTCACAGTTGCGGTATTTGAGTCAAGCGCACCGTCATTTGCCATAAAGCTGAAACTATCTGAGCCATTAAAATCTGCATTTGGCGTATACAACCAGGTTGTATCAGACTGCTGTTGTAGTGAGCCTGACGACACCCCAGAAACTATGCTGTAAGTAAGCACATCCGCGTCTGGATCTGTGCCACTCAGCGTAACGAGTAGCGTATCGTCTTCGTTGAGTGATAATACCTGCCCTTCTACAACTGGCGCGTCGTTTATCGGTGTGACACTCAACGTAACGGTGGCCTCATTTGATACCGCGCCGGCCTGATCTCTCACCGTGTAGGTGAAGCTGTCATTACCGAAGTAGTTTGTATTGGCGGTATAAATTATAGTGCCCTGTGCTGTCACGGTTGTTTGGCCATTCTGAGCCGCACTCACAACGGTGACACTACTCAAGTCGAAGCTGTCTCCTTCATCCACATCAAAGTCATTACCCAGCACGTTAACTTCAAACGACCCTTCTTCTTGCAGTTCAACACTATTGTCGACCGCTACCGGGGCGTCATTCACAGGTGTTAATGTGACTGTGACTGTCGCAGGTAACGAAGCAAGCCCTTCGCTGTCAGTTAATGTGTAGGTAAAGCTGAAGGTGCCCGTTTCGTCTTGCTTAGGCGCAATCTCCAAGGTGCCATCGGCCAAGATGGTGACGTCGGCTTTGGCATAGCTACCCGCCCCACTACCTTGATCTTCCAGCGTGACATTGGCACCGTTAAAGCCCTGATCTTCTACATCCGAATCGTTGGCCAGGATATCCAGAACAACAGTGACGTCTTCATCTGTTGTTACTGAATCGTCACCGACCACAGGACGGTCATTGATAGCGCCAATATTGACAGTAATATTGGCTGAAGCCGAGGCCAGCCCTTCACTGTCTGAGATGGTATAGGTGAAGGTCTCTTCACCCACCTCATTGGTGTTTGGTGTATAGACTAAAGTACCGGCTTCTTGATCCAACGTGACCAAACCCAGACTCGGTGTACTGGTCAGTATCAGCTCCCCAGTTGGGACACCATCTTCAATGTCCGTCGCAGCTGCGCGCACAGCCAATGCCGCTGACGGGGTATCTTCGTCAGTGCTGATGGTTAAGTTTGCTGCAACCGGGGCATCATTCACAGGCGTAATAGTCACAACTACCGTTGCCTGCTCCGACGTATTGAGTGCGGTATCCGCAACAGTATATGTAAAGCTATCCTGACCATTCTCGTTACTGGCTGGCGTGTAAGTCGCTATACCATTAACAATAGACACAGACCCTTTGGTGGGTTCAGTCACGACAACAGCCGAAGCTGCGTTCATATTCCCTTCTGGGTCACTGTCATTGTCCAGCAGGGCTATTTGTACCGCTGTATCTTCATTTGTCGTTGCACTGTCATCTACCGCTGTCGGCGCATCCTCAACCGGGTTAATTGTTAACGACACAGTATGCGTTGCGGAGGCTGCATTTTGTGCATCGGTTACCTGGAAGGTAAAGCTGTCGCTGGTGCTTTCCGAGCCATCATGCTGATAATTAAAGCTACCGTCAGCGTTCAAGGTCAGCACACCATGCTGCGGCTGAGAAAGCGCACTCACAGACAGGCTGTCGCCGCTATCTAAATCGTCATCATTGGCGTTGCTGAGTAAGCCTAACGTGGTCGTGACGGTCAACAGCTGTCCTTCATCAAGTCCAAAGCTATAGTCTTGAGCCGTCGGCGCATCATTTGTATTAATAACCTCAATATCAAAGGCACTGAGTGACTGCTGTGCGCTGCCGTCTGAAACCGTAATCACGATTTGCGTGTCGGTACCCACATCTGCGTCGCTCGGCGTACCCGAAAGCGTACCCGTTGAGGTATTAAAGCTTGCCCAGCTGGGTAGATTGCTGACAGAGAAGACCAGCACATCACCTGCATCCACATCTGATACGGTCGGTGTAAAGCTATAGCTGGCGTCTTCATTCACACTGGTCGCCGGTGTGCCACTGATTTCTGGTGCATCATTGGTATTAACAACCGTGAGCGAGAACGCAGTCAGAGAAGTCGAGGTCGTGCCGTCACTCACCGAGATCACAATGTCGCTTGTAGTACCCACATCGCTGTTGCTCGGTGTGCCTGACAAGGTTCCCGTTTGCGCATCAAAGCTTGCCCATGTTGGCTGATTTGCAATACTGAAGGTTAAGCTGTCTCCGTCAATATCTGATGCAACAGGCGTAAAGCTGTACGCCGCGTCTTCATTTACAGATGTTTCAGGTGTACCGGAAATAACAGGTGCATCATTGACATTCACAACCGTAATTGCAAATGCATCCAGACTCGCCGTTTGCGTACCATCAGTAACACTGACCACTATCCCCTGGTAAGTTCCTACGTCACTGTTGGCAGGAGTGCCAGTTATCGCGCCCGTTGAGGTAGAGAAACTTGCCCAGGATGGCAGGTTAGTGACACTAAAGGTTAAGGTGTCGTTACTATCAACATCTGACGCACTGGGAACAAAGCTATATCCAGTGTCTTCGTTCACGCTGGTCGCAGGCGTGCCAGATATGACGGGGGCATCATTGGTATTGGTAACGGTTAACGAGAAGGCAGCCAATGAGACTGTTTCTGTACCATCACTGACGCTTATCACGATATCCGAGAATGTACCTACATTATCATTCGTTGGGGTGCCCGAAAGCGTGCCTGTTTGCGTATCAAAGCTTGCCCAGCCAGGTTGATTCGCAATGCTAAAGGTCAAGCTATCACCCGCATCCACATCGCTGGCTGTCGGTGTAAAGCTGTATGCAGCGTCCTCACTAACACTGGTCGCTGGTGTGCCTGATATTGTAGGTGCATCGTTGGTATTCACCACTGTGATATCAAATGCCGTCAGACTCACAGTTTCGGTGCCGTCCGTTGCACTGATCACAACCCCCTGATATACGCCAACATCGTCGTTGGTCGGCGTACCTGTTAATGCTCCTGTTGAAGTGTCAAAGCTAGCCCACGATGGTAGATTCTGAACGCTAAAGGTCAGCGTATCCGCATCCGCATCCGTTGCGGTTGGGGTAAAGCTGTAGGCGCTGTCTTCGTTAACCTCAGTTGCAGGTGTACCAGAGAGTACTGGTGCATCATTCACTGCGGTTACCGTCATTGTCACTGTCGCTTCGTTCGACACTGCGCCGGCGGCATCTGCTACCGTGTAGGTGAAGGTATCTTCACCGGAGAAGTTAGTGTTAGGTGTATAAATAATTGCACCAGCTGCCGTAACTTGGGTCTGACCACTGCTGGGGGCCTGAACTACAGTAACGCTGGATGCATCAAAGCTATCGTTTTCGTCTACATCGGTGTCATTACCCAATACGTTGACTTCAAACGAGCCCTCTTCCATGAGTTGTGCAACGTTATCGGCAGCAACGGGCGCATCATTGACTGGCGTTAGCGTCACTGTCACTGTGGCTGCATCTGAACTGAGCCCTTCGCTGTCGGTCAGAGTGTAAGTAAAGCTAAAGGAGCCTGTCTCATCTTGTTTCGGTGCTATCTGCAATGTACCGTCTGTCTGTATGCTCACATCTGCTTTGGCATAGCTACCTGCACCGCTCCCCTGGTCTTCCAGAGTGACATTAGCGCCATTGAACCCTTGGTCTTCGACATCCGAGTCGTTGGCAAGTATGTCAAGCGTCACGCTGACATCTTCATTGGTGGTCACGCTGTCATCAGCAACAACAGGACGGTCGTTCACGGCACCTATATTCACCGTAACTGAGCCTGATTCAGAGGTACTTCCTTCGCTGTCAGTAACTGTATAAGTAAAGGTATCCGTGCCCGTCTCGTTTGCATTTGGCGTGTACACCAAAGTACCTGCTTCCTGATCTACGGCGACACTGCCTTTTGAAGGTTGCGTAGCAACGGCAATATCACCCGAAGGCGTACCATCCTCAACATCACTGGCACCAGCACGTACGGCTATTGCGTCGCTGGCATTGTCTTCGTCTATTGAGACAGTGAAGTTCTGAACTGTAGGTTGGTCATTAACGGCCGTGATAGTCACTGTCACAGTTGCTTCAGCGGATGAATTAAGTGCCGCATCTTTAACCGTATAAGTGAAGGTATCCTGGCCCGTTTCATTGGCATTTGGTGTATAAGTTACAACACCATTCACAATGGTTACAGACCCTTTGCCAGGTTGTGTTGCGATAGCAGCTGAAGCCTCGACCAAATCATTTTCCGGATCGCTATCATTGGTAAGCAAATCGAAAATAACCGCGGTATCTTCATTTGTGGTTGCTGAGTCATCTACCACAGTCGGCGCATCCGCAACCGGTGTGATAGTCAATGTAACCGTTTGGGTTGCAGACGTTGCATTGTTACTGTCGGTGACTTGGTAAGTAAAGCTATCGCTGTGGTTTTCACTGCCATCATGCTGATAGCTAAAGCTGCCATCTGTGTTCAACGTCAACTGGCCGTATTGTGGCTGGCTTACGGCACTCGCCGTTAAGGTGTCCCCGCTATCTGTGTCATCATCCGTAGCAGTGCTTAACAAACCATTAGCCGCAGTGACTGTCAGTGTTGCTTCTTCGTCTAACGTGAAGGTAAAGGCCTGTCCAACCGGTGCATCATTGGTATTTACCACCTCAATACTGAATGCTGTCAGCGTTGCCTGATCAGTGCCATCGGACACTGAAATTTGAATATTTGCATGTGTGCCAACATCACCATCCGTGGGCGTACCGGTAAGGGCGCCCGTCGTCGTGCTGAACTCAGCCCAGTCTGGCTTGTTCACAATGCTATAAGTGTGTGTATCTCCATCATCCGAGTCGGTTAGTGTCGGAGTAAAGCTATAAGCCTCATCTTCGTTTACTGTGGTAGCAGGTGTACCCGATAGCACCGGAGCAACATTATACTGCTTAGTCACTGTGGCAGTGACACCTTCAGCGGCATTACCCGCTTCATCAGAGACTGTCACGGTCAGTGTCAAAGTTCCCTCATCCAGGGTACTCACATCAACGCCTGTCAGCTGCTGACTGCTCGAAGTAATTGTTGTAGCACTATTGCTTGATACGGTATTGGTGCCATCGCTGACTTGATAGGTAAATGTGCCAGACCCTTCTAAGCCAGATAGGGTAAAGCTAAGTGCCGACTCATTGTCTCGGTTGATCAGTGTTTGGTCGATAGCGACGGATTGGCCTGATGGCGTAACATTATCAAGTGTAATACTTTGCGTTGCTGCACTCGATGTATTGCCTGCGGTATCCGCTTGCGTCGCCGATACAGTGAGCGTGCCATTGTTCAGCCCGCTGACATCCAGCTCACTGCC
>NZ_PNCI01000053.1 GCF_005887095.1 Pseudoalteromonas rubra
ATAAGCTCTGCCCTGAATTCATCGTCAAAACTGGCCCGAACGCACTTGCCACGTATCGAATCTTTACGGCCTGTGTGCTGTTTTACCAGATTGCGAACGACCCGTCTGAACAGCGCCATGTTTTCCGCCGATATCGGCTCACTAATTTGGCAAGCATCTTCCTTAAACACGACATCCAATACCCAATGCTGCTGGTTTTCTATATGCCAATGATGGCGGATGGCTTTTTGTAACATCTGTGCATCTGGCTCGACTGAAGTGACATAGAAGTGCGTGTCTATTTTTGTTATCGACTCGGATTTATTGTGCCTTTCGACCGCGACTAATGAAGTGATCCCGGGCCATTTTTCTCTTATCTCTTCTGGCAGTTTGTTTGCATTCAGAGCATACGTGATACGTGTTTCCTGACGTCCATGACCATTGCTGACTTGTACATCTTCAGGCAAATTCTCCTCTTGTTCAAAGGCTGCTTCAAAACATGAAGCAACTGCTTTATAAAGAGTTTTCTGATTTGCTTTGACCTGAACCAGATAGTCAGCCCCTCTTGAAATCAACGCTGAAAGAGTCGCTTTCTGACAATGTAGCGCATCTAATGTAACGATAGAATCTGAAATATCGAGCACATCCAATAAGGCTCTAACTGCTGGTATCTCATTGGATTTACTTTCTACTGTACGCTGATACAAAGTTAAACCAGACTCGCAATCAAAAGCGGACACCAAGTGTAAGTTATCCTCACGCTTTTTACTGGCACCGCGCAGAGTTTTACCATCAAACGCAATGATTGGCTTATCAGACTGAGACCGCTGTTCGTTGACCCAACTGAACAAGGCCAAAACCAACGAATCAGTTTCCACGGTTTTAAGAATTCGTGCAATGCTATGTCGCGTTGGAATACCGTGCTTAAATGCTCTGAACTGCCTGAGCCACGGCAGTTTACTGTGCCCGAACACCTCAATATCTTTCCAGCCTTCGCAACCGGATAAAACCGCCGAGATGATAAGAAACAAAACATCAGTAAGCTCATGATGTTGATTGATAGAAGAACGCTGATCTTCAACAAGTTCAAGGTGGCTAAATAACGACATAATTAACAAATAGATAGTGATAATGAGGACGTTATTAGATCAGAAAAGAGGCAGGTGTTATAGCGTTT
>NZ_PNCI01000054.1 GCF_005887095.1 Pseudoalteromonas rubra
CCCCCCCACCCCCCCCAACCCCCCCCCCCCCCACCCCCGACGCCCCCACGCCCCCCCCCCCCTTCCCACCACCCCCCTTCCCCCCACCGCCATTGTCACCCGAGCCATTGTCGCCTGAGCCACCATCTCCAGGGTTACCTGAATCATCAATTGCACTTTTAAAAGTGTATGCCGTAACTTCTATATTTTCTGCCGCAAGCTCAGCGGCTAAAGTCGTCATTTGATCATTAAGGGCAGCAAATAGTTCATCACGTCTGGCTTTAGTTATTGGCTCATAAACATTATTTGTTTTATCAGCTTGCAACTCATCAATGTATTTTGTGATTTCTGCTCTTTTTTCATATAGCTTTTCGTAAAGTTTTTGCTTGTCATCAATCGAGATCCCTTCAATCATGGCTGACGCTTCTTTTAATCTGCGATTATGCAAACCATTTATGCGTACTTTTTCACCATTAACGGTGTTTGAGTTACTTGAATAAGCGATTTGGTAGTATGCTTCAGCCCAGTTTTTATCTTTCAATGCCTTTGAGATACCTGGCCCCACCATAGGAGAGCCACCATTAAAGGTCAAAGAAATCAGCACCGCCTTTCTCGTGTCGGATAAACCATCAAATACGGCTTGTGCAGCAACTCTGTCTCCATCCAGATTATTATCTAGTCCATCAATTGCCAGCTTTTGGTAAGTAGGCAGGATGTCATTGAATACAGCTTCCATACTGCTGGTGTCATCAGGAAAAGCAAAGGTTTCCTCTGGAATGGAGTTATCAAGCCGTTTTTCATCCGCCTGGTAAATTTTTAATACCTCGTTGACTTCTTTTATTCGGTCATCTTTATTAGACTCTGTCCATTCCCTTCTAAATATAGTTTCCAAACTTAATTTTAATGTATTAAAGTCCGCCTCTGATAGAGATGTTGTAGAGTAATTAAACTGTTCGAGTATGGCCTCTAGTACTTTTTCTTCTCTAAGGTTAAAACCGACGCCAATGGTCGGAATGCCTTTTGAGTCGATATAGATAGTTGTGACTGCGCTTTCATGGTTTTTAATTTCGGTGAATAAACTCATTTTAATCTTCTAATCTTTATTTATTTAACTTATAAGAACATACCGGAGTGGCACCGTAGGTGTTTTTTGAACTGATATATCCTGAAAATTCAGCAATTGAAAACCAGGTGCTATGATTAAGGTCTGGTATATTCTTAAAGCTCATCCCGCTAGGGTAAGTTGGATATATTTTATCCTGATATATTAAAAGTCGGCCTTTAGCACTAAAAGTACCTTTTTTATAATTCTTTTCTAAAATGGTGTAACTACTGTAAAAACCGTTAATTTCTGCTTGCTGTAACTGTTGTTTTTTTGTCATGGCTTCCCATTGCTTAACTCGGCTCCTTGACATACTAACAACATCCACATCATTCCCTGCCTCGCCTTTTTCAAGCGGTCTACAAGTTTGTAGAGGCATTAACCTTCGAATGACATGTTCTTTCTTGCCATCATTATTGGCATCAAAAAACGCTTCACCGAGTCGGAAGTAGCCTAGTTGGTAATCCTTTTCTCTCTCAGGCCAAGCTTGCTCCCAAGCCTGTCTGCCGCGGTATATCAGTTGGTCAATTTCTTTAATTCTTTCCCCTTCGATAGGGGTAAACACCAACTCTCTAATATCCGGGTTATGTATGGTAGGTAATTTACAGGACAGTAATTCATCCCACGGGCTTCGGTTAAGCTCAGCCAAAAAGGCTTCACACAACCCATTATCCAAATGATTTCTGGAGAGTTTAAAACGTGGCAGGTGCAGCTTATTACCAGCATGATGTTGTGTGTATGTTTTGGTTGCTGGCTGCTTAGTAATTTCAGCGTTCTGTTTGGGCTCAGCTATAGCACGCGTGAGTCGCTGAACGCTGTCTGCTCTGACTTTGGTCGAAAAAAGCTGAACAGATAGTGTGTAAGCGGCGAGCGCAGCCTCTTTATTTTTCAAACGCTCATAAGCAAGTCCTTGGTTATAGGCTGCGCTGGCTTGTTGTTTTCTGTTGTTACTTTGCTGCAAAACAATATCAGCGGTCTCTATAGCCCCTTTAAAATCCCCATTTTTTATCTTAACAAGGGCTAAATTACCTAAAGCATGATAGTTTTTCTCATTACGGTTCACTTGTTCTGTAAAGCAAGATTGTGCATTTAGGTAATCTTTTTGACTATACAGTGTTATACAAAGCTCATTTAAAGCGCGTTTTGATTCGGGGAAATCAATAGCTTGAGCATACAAGCTAAAACTGAAAGTTGTTGTAACTAACCCCGTGATTAGTAATGTTTTATACATGTTATTTATTCTTTAATATAATTCTATTCTTCATTTAAGGTTTTATACTTTATATTTTCTAGCTGTTTTAAAATTTGCTTTTTAAATTGCACTTCTGTTTATCCTGAATTAACGCTCTCTCGCCCCTTCATCTAAGTGCTGAATAATGGGCGACAGTAAAAATTCTATGATGCGGCGATTGCCGGTTTTAATTTCAACGTTAACGCTCATGCCTGCACTTAAGGGGACCTCCCTGTTTTCCACATTAATGTGCTGATTGTGCAATCGCACTTTAATCGGAAAATACAAACCGAGTTGGTCGTCTTTAACTGCATCGGTCGATACTTCAATCACTTCACCCGAGATAGAGCCATATCGGGTAAAGGGAAAGCTGTCTATCTTTACTACAGCGTCTTGTCCCACAAAGGTAAAACCAATGTCCTTATTTAATAGCTGTGCATTCACAATAAGCTCATCATCGTCAGGTACTACGGTTAATAATTGCTGCGCCGGGGTGACAACCTCTCCTATGGTCGATAGTTGCAATGCCTCAACTACGCCGCTTACAGGCGCTAACAATTGATTTTTTTCCGTTAGGTACTGTTGCTTTTCAAGCTCTTGTTGCAGCGTTAATATTTCTTCGTTGATTTGACTAATTTCTGAGTGAAGCAATTTTTGAAGCTCTGTTGAGTGGGTTCTTTGCTCCTGAGCGTTTGTTTTAATGGCATGGTTAATTGAACTCACATTGGTTAGTTCAATTAGGCGTTGCTCTTGTTGCTGTACGGCTTGCTGCTTAAGCTCTAAGTATGTGGATCGAGCAACAAGTTTTTGGTCTTGTAACGATTCAAGCGAGTCAACACGCTCGATGAGCAAAGGCAAAATTTTGTCTAACTGCACAAGCTTGGCTTTTGCGCCAGCAAGCTGCGCTTCTAGCTCTGAGAGTTTTGCTTCATACACGGCTTGTTCATTCTGATATTGTATAAACTCGGCCTTTAATAGTTGTTTATGCTCCGCTGTTAACGCTGAACTCGCATCATCTAATGTTGGCGGGTTTTGTATTAACTGTAGGAGCTTTAGCCGTCTTAACCGCTGCTGCTCAAAATTAGTCAGCGATTGCAGGGTTTGCCTATAATTTGACTCAGCCAGTACAGGCTCTAACGACACGAGTAGCTGGCCTTTAGTTACTTTGTCGCCATCCTTAACATGTATTTCCTGAACTGAGCCCGTTTCGAGTGGTTGGATAACCTTGACTTTTTGAAGCGGTATTAACTGACCTTGTGCCTTTGCCACAATATCAATTCGCCCAATTATGGCCCAAATGATTGCTAGACTAAAAAAGGCAACGAGTACCCAAAGTACGCCGCGCACCAGTTTAGGCGGCGGAGCAGTTTGCGCTTCTAATACTGGGGGTAAGAACTCAATGAGCTTGGTATTTACAATTAATTTGCTCATGATACGTTCGCTCTTTTGGGCGTTTTTGATTGCGCGACCGTGTTATCTTGCAGGCTTGCTAAATGTGCATAAATACCTTCTAATTTTAGTAAGTGTTTATGCGCACCCTGTTCAACGATACGGCCGTTGTCTAGTACCAAGATACGATCAGCGTCTCTAACGGCCGACAAGCGATGCGCCACTATAAAAACGGTTCTGCCTTTGGCTATCTTTTGCATATTTTGTTGAATAATGCGTTCAGACTCATAATCAAGAGCACTGGTGGCTTCATCAAAAATGAGTATTGCAGGGTTTGACAACAGTGCCCTTGCGATAGCTAAACGCTGACGCTGTCCGCCTGATAAGGCTGAGCCTTGCTCACCAACTTGGGTATCGTAGGCTTCAGGTAGTTTTAAAATAAACTCTTCAGCCCCCGCTAATTGCGCAGCTTCAATCACTCTTTCAAGTGAAGCGGAAGGATCCGAAAGAGCGATATTTTCACGAATCGTGCCGCTAAATAAAAAATTCTCCTGTAGCACAACACCGACTCTAGGCCTTAACCAAGCAGGATTGATCAAATTGATATCAACGCCATCGATGTAAATTCGCCCCGAGTTTGGTAAATATAGTCTTTGTACTAGTTTAGTTAGGGAGCTTTTTCCAGATCCAGAACGTCCTACTAACCCAATTACCTCTCCAGCAGAGACCTTTAGATTGATATCATTTAATACATTGGCTCGCTCCGGCGAGTAGCTAAAACAAGTATGTTCAAAAATGACTTCTCCCCGTAATTTGGGCAGTTCTAACTTGCTATTTGTGCCGGATTCGGTCGGTGTGTTAAGCACATCACCTAAACGTTCAATAGAAATTTTTGCCTGTTGAAAGTCTTGCCATACACTGGCAAATCGCATAATAGGTGCGGCAATTCTCTGTGCCAGAATGTTAAAGGCAATGAACTGGCCAATGGTTAAAGTTCCCTCGGTTACGGCCAGTGAGCCAAAATATAAAATTAATAAGCCGACAGTTTTAGTGATAAAATTTGAAGTTTGGCTATATAAGTTGTTCAATTGAAATGCTTTAAAAGACACATTTGTATACTGTGCTAATTTTTCATCCCACTTGTTACCCATTGTATGCTCTACGGCCATCGACTTAATAGTCTCAACCCCATGCACTGACTCTACTAAATATGAGTGGTTTTCCGCGCTGTGCTTAAATTTTTTCTCTAATGTGCTACGAATAGAGGGGCCTAGCAAGTATGCAATCACAAAGTAGAAGGGGAGGCTAGCAACAACAATCCATGTAAGGTCGCTGGAGTAATAAAACATCACCGCAAAAAACACGAATGTAAAAAGCAGGTCTAAAATCAGGGTGAGTGAAGTACCTGTCATAAACTCTCGAATACTATCGAGCTCTTTTATCCTAGCTACGGTATCGCCCACTCTCCGCGATTTAAAGTAGGCTAATGGCAGCTTTAACATATGCTGATAAATTTCACTGCCGAGCCCGACATCTATTCTATTGGTTGTATGGCTAAACAAGAAGGCTCGGATGGCTGAAAGCAGCACTTCAAATAATATGACACAGAAAAAACCTGTAGCTAATACATTTAATGTTGTAAGGCCGTTATGTACCATGACTTTGTCAATGGCTACTTGAAAGAATATTGGTGAAGCTAAGCCAAAAAGCTGTATAAAAAATGATGCAACTAATACCTCAATAAAAAGTTTCTTATACTTTTTAACTGCCGGAACAAACCATTTGATACCAAACTTTGCTTTTTCAGAAAGCGCTTGCTTTCTAGGTGATAAAAATAGAAAACTGTGAGTAAAAGATTGCTCAAAATCATGAAAGCTTATTACTTCGGGTGCATTGCTTATAGACAAGTCATGTATCAAAACCCCTTTGTCATTAATCTTTGCGATGATCGAAAAATGACCATCTTTTTTTTGGGCAATAGCAGGCAAACTGTGTTCATTAATATTATCGATGTCGATTGAAATGAATTTTGCTTTAAACCCCGTTGACTTTGCTGCACGCAGAAGCTGAGTCTCTGTTAGAGCAAGCTCAGTCATTTTTTGATGGTTATATTTGGTGTATAGCTCGTCGGTATTAACATTGATTTGGTGGAATTTGCCCAATAGGGCAATGCATTGTAGGCCAGATAAGAATATATCTTGCTCGTTATTGTTCACAACTACCTCATGTGACTTTTACTGTGTAAATAAATTTATAGTGGTTATGTTTATAAGAAGAGGTGAGCAAAAAAACTACGCACAATCGATGGTTTGTTATTTTTTTGTTCTTTTTAAGAAACAAGCTGATTAAATATTTTCAGCGAATCACTCTAACGATAAGTCTCTATAAATAATACAATAGTACCAAATGTGAAAACAGTACTTTTTTATTAAAATGCGTATAGGTATGGTGGTAAAGCTCTTTATAATCCAGATTTCAGATATTCAGTGCGTATTCATGGGAGAGTATAAAGGACCAACCCTACTACTCGTAGTCATCCTTAATCCATTGAGCATAGAGTGAGCACTTTGCGCCCAGCTTGATGAAGTGGGATAACCAGTGCTATTTTGCCATCGACAATCGTGCCAGCTTTACCTTTGAAAACTATGTAGAGTGGAACTATTCCATTATTACCGGGCGGGTGCATCAGGTAGCCACCAACAGTGCTTTGTTTATTGAAGTGAGAGAGCTGTTTATCTCTAAAAATCCCTGGGAAGTGGGGTTTTTCAGTCATCCTGACATTGAGATGTATCACCTGAAGGCAGAGAAAGTGGTATGTCCTAAGCGGTGAGCCTGCCTGTTGGTTAAAGAAGACGGCCAATGATATTGCGCTGCTAAGTTTGCTAATAGCAAGTCAGAATTGAACTGAGACTAGATCAAAAAGCACCTCGTTGAGGTGCTCTGTGTATTTTCAATTATCAGAATTGAAAACAGTCATTACAGTGTTGGGCCACATGTAAACTCTTTACCCTGGTGGCAAGAGAACTCAATGCAGTGAGTACGCCCGAATCCACTCGGGTTTGTAGTTTCACATGCTGGAGTTAGAGCACCGGCACCTGCTACATTAGGTGTCATGTTGGCAGGTAGATTAGTGTTATCTGCTGATAAAGCCTTCATTTTCTTTTTATTTAATTTTAATTTCATCATCAATTCCTTGTTTATTAAAATTATATGTACACGCCGTGTACATCCGTAACCTAACTCAGCTGCTTAATGAGTGCAAGACTTATTTGGATAAGATTTAGGGACTTTTATGCTTTTGGCTGCTCCGTAGTTGGTGCGTAGCGCGGACTAACAGTCGCCTGCCAATAGATACCGGCTCAAGGCCGGTATGACGAAGGGGAGAGTGTGTTGTCTGGCATAACCGTCGTCTGCCAATAGATACCGGCTCAAGACCGGCATGACGAGGGGAGAGTGTGCGTATCAGGTGTCCGTGTTTCAATCAGGGTCTGTGTTTGATTGCAGAGCCCGGCCTTTGCAGATGTCTTACGGTAAAGTGCAAAGCCGAGCCTTTTCATCCGTCATCCCGTGCTCGACACGGGATCTTGCTGAAGACCACGCCATTAATGACGTATTTCTCGAACTAACAATCGTCTGCCAATAGATACCGGCTCAAGGCCGGTATGACGAAGGGGAGAGTGTGTATCAGGTGTCCGTGTTTCAATCAGGGTCTGTGTTTGATTGCAGAGCCCGGCCTTTGCAGATGTCTTACGATAAAGTGCATAGCCGAGCCTTTTCATCCGTCATCCCGTGCTCGACACGGGATCTTGCTGAAGACCACGCCATTAATGACGTATTTCTCGAACTAACAGTCGTCTGCCAATAGATACCGGCTGAAGGCTGACATGACGAAGGGGAGAGTGTGCGTATCAGGTGTCCGTGTTTCAATCAGGGTCTGTGTTTGATTGCAGAGCCCAGCCTTTGCAGATGTCTTACGGTAAAGTGCAAAGCTGAGCCTTTTCATCCGTCATCCCGTGCTCGACACGGGATCTTGCTGAAGACCACGCCATTAATGACGTATTTCTCGAACTAACAATCGTCTGCCAATAGATACCGGCTCAAGGCCGACATGACGAGGGGAGAGTGTGTTGTCTGGCATAACCGTCGTCTGCCAATAGATACCGGCTCAAGGCCGGCATGACGAAGGGGAGAGTGTGTTGTCTGGCATAACAGTCGTCTGCCAATAGATACCGGCTCAAGGCCGGCATGACGGGGGTGAGTGTGTGTTGTCTGGCATAATAGTCGCCTGCCAATAGATACCGGCTCAAGGCCGGCATGACGAGGGGTGAGTGTGTATTGTCTGGCAAAGTAGTCGTCTGCAAATAGATATTGGTTCAAGGCCGGCATGACGGAGCTACAGTGACTGGATGTTTTTCTGAGCTACAAGAAGGTATTGGGTTGTGTCGCTCAGTCAGCTTAACAGGTCATTTTCTAGCGTAAAATGCCGGATCATGTCATACAGAACAACACGCATTTCCTGACCAGAATCATGAAGGCATTCACCGCCCAATGTTAAGCAAAAAAGTCCATGTTAATAGTATTGAAATGGGCTGTTTTATCATCAGTTAGAATAACCATTGCTCAGTGTTCATTGTGCTCTCGTAACCATTCATCACTTTTTCATAAGCGATTTTATCTAATAATTATAATAACTTGCAGGCTATCAGAGCACAGCAACAAAATGGGTGGCCGGATATGGAACAGCAATTTAAAGATCGCAGAGCAGAACTTTTAGTACAAAAAATGCGCCGTACCGAGCGCTTTATGAATCATCAAGGGCTTAAAAAGACAGCGGTGTCATTTGGTGATGAGCAACTAGAGTTCATTGAGCACGCCATGGTCGATGGTCTCAATGAAGACACCATACGTACCATCGACTTTCACCGTCGTTGTCTGGCTGCGGGCATCGATAATGGTCGTCACTACTGGTGCTTTAAGCAGGACGAGCAATTGATTGGCATGTCAGGCTATCACTATCGGTTGTGGGATCCAAAAAGCATTGTCTGGGGTGGCTGGTTTGTTGCTGATCAGAATGTGTCGCCTCTGGTAAAAATGGCGATGCTGCTTGATACGCTCAAGGTATTGCTGGAAGAGACCAACTACGAAGAGTTGTACATCGAGGTCTTCGCCGATACTGAGCAGTCAAATATTCTCAATATCTATCATTCTTTACAGTTCACGTCGCTTGGACGTTTTGAGAGTTTCTACGGGCCGAAACAGGATATGGTGGTGATGAAACTGGAGCTGGCTGAGGTCAGGGCACTGTGGTTAAACACCACTCGTCCACTTGAGCGAGTTCAGTAATATGCTGCTTTTGTATGTTGAATCTGGTGCAGGCTCGCGAGCACTGGCACTGGCGCTGGCGAACAGCTTTCGCAGACAAGGTGAACTGGTCGAGCTGATGTCGGTGTCAGAGCTGTTACCACAGTGGTTATCCGACATACTATTTGGCCAATACTATGAGTGGTGTATGTCGGGCAAGCAGCATCACAGTAAGTTGTATGCCAGTCGCTGGTTCTACCCGTTTCTCTATCGGCTGTTACCGGTATGGTTGGCGCTCAAGGGCAACAATAAGCTGAGCGAAGCCAAAGCAGTGCTGCGTCGTCACAATAAAGTGGTGGCATGTAGTTACTATGGCGCTTTTTTCGCCCGCTACTTTGCCAAACTGGCAGGGCACGAGATTGAGATCAGTGGTGTACTGGGCGACTATCAAATTTCCAACGGCTGGCGTACCCCTTTAACACGCCTGTTTATTTCTCATCAGTACGACCATCCTGTACTGGACTGGCATCGTGCCCAGGGGACCATCATTTTACCTCTGGGTATCCCCACTGAGGGCACGCAGGATTTGACTATTTCATCTAAAACTGCAGTCCAGGCATGTGGCGCGAGACTCAGTGTTTTGCTGTGTGGCGGCGGCTGGGGATTGGGCATTTCTGCCTCTACGGTTGCGCTACTACTGGCACAAGCGCAGTTTGGCAAAGTAACAGTCATTTGTGGTCAGAATACGGCGTTGTATGAACAGCTGAAAATACGTTTTAGCAATGATATTACACAGCAGCGACTAGAGCTGACTGGCTTTGTGTCTGACATGCAGCCGTTTTATGCGCAAGCCGACATCATCATCACAAAAGCAGGTGGCCTGACGCTGACAGAGGCGGCGCTGGCTAATACCTGTTTGATCATTCATGACGCTTTACCCGGGCAGGAGCAACACAACCGCGCGGTGTTTGTCGCACAGGGCGCTGCGCTGAATGCTCAGTGCGAGCAGGAGCTGAGCGAGTTGCTCAGCCGCTTGCAGACATCTGCCGAGCTGCGCAGGCAGACGGCCATGCGAGCAGCCTCTTTGGTTAATGCCAATGCATCACAACAGATTTGTCATCATTTACTCGCAAGTAGCAGATAAGATTGTAGGAGTCGAATATGTGGACTAAAAAAGCCACGCAACTAGCGGTCAGCGAATTACCGCAAGCACACCAAAACTTTATGGCCAGAAATCCGGGCTTTACCGCTCATCACCAGGCCAGTACCGAGCGTGTGGCTAATGCCTTGAGACGCTATGCCGCGAGCGGAAAAGTTGAAGCAGACAATATCTGCAAGCTGGTAATTAAAATGACCAGTAGCTGCAACCTGCGCTGTGAACAGTGCTTTCAGTGGCGTGAAACCGGTTTTCACCATGGCCTGGATCCCACCGCCATTCCTTATGATCAGAGTGGGCACCTGTTTGATTTTGTTGAGCGTCAGCGCTGCGACATTATATTAACCGGTGGTGAGCCTACCTTACACCCTGACTTTCCAAAGTTTCTCAGCCGTCTGGCAGAAGCCGGATGCTTTATTTATATCTGTACCAATGGTCTGATGATCAAGCGTCACTTTGAGGTGCTGAGCAAGTATCACGATCAGCTGGCCTTTTTAATTTCCATCGACGGACCAAAAGACATCCATGACTCGATCCGGGGCAAAGGCACCTACAACAAAACCATGGCCGGTATTAAGCTGCTGGCAGAGGGTAAAAAAGAAGGCAAACAATGGTTGATTGGGGTGGAAAACACCATGATGGCCAAGAACCTGGACAGAGCGACTGAGTTACTGAATGAATGCGAGCAAGCGGGTGTCGACTGGATGATTTACAACCACCTGTGGGTGGTGGACATGATGGCGCGCAGTGAATATCACCGTTTTTGTGAGGACTATGACACAGTACCAAATTCGTATACCGGGTTCGATATGGGTGATTTCCGCCCGGACTACATTGAGCAGGTAATCGAGACCATAGACAGATTGCGTGCGTATCCTGCGCAGATCCCGGTGCTATTCGGGCCAGACTACGATGCTGATGAAATTCGTCAGTACTATCGCGGCAAAATGCCGGCTCGGCCACATTATCTCAAAATGGGTGTGAAACTGGATGTTGATATTGGTGGCAAGCTGGTGATGACCAAGCAGTTCCCTGATCTGGTCTTTGGTAATGTGCTCGACACGCCCATTGAGGAGTTAATTGCTTCCGAGCCATATCAACGAGCGGCTAAAACAATGCGTCAGCAGAGCCTTAAAGTGCTTAATGCTTGCCCCGATGCGCATAACTTTTTGCTCTAGAGGTGCGTATGTTGTCTGTGATCTTGCCGGCCCACAATGAAGCAAAAACATTAGCAATTACCTTGCCGCGATTGGTTGAACAGTTGCCTTTGGATGCTGAGCTGATCGTGGTCTGTGATTCCTGCTTAGATGCAACTGTACAGGTGGCGAGGGCCTACACTGAGCAAGTATTTACTATCTCAGCAGGCAGTGCCGCTGCGGCGCGTAATTTTGGCGCTGCACAGGCAAGTGGCAATATGCTGCTGTTTCTCGATGCTGATACCGTGTGCAGTGCACAGCTATCAGCGCAGGTTGCTCAGTTTGGCAAAGGCAGTCACAGAGCTGTGTATGGCACCGCGCCACTGAAAAGTGACAGCGGCCACTGGCTCGGTCGGTTTGTTGCGGCCGATATCAACCGCTTTAATCGGCGCCATTTGAGTATGGGCGGCAATTGTTTTGTGTCGGCCGATTTGTTTAAAGCGGTAGGGGGCTTCAACACGGACTTATTGCGTGGTGAAGATACCGACCTGGGCGTGCGTTGTCAGCGTCAGGGCGGTCATTATCAATGGCTTGGGCGCTGTTATTTTGTCCACAATGAGCGCAAATTTCGCACCCATGGTTACTTACGCTATTACGGCTCCTTGTTGCTTGGGGGCGTACTGTGGCAGCTTTCGCCGCGCCTGTATGCTCGCAGTCTGGGAGGACAAGCATGATAGAAAAATGCCGAGCCCTGTGGCAGGTGCTGTCGCTAAAACTAGTTTTATTGAGCAGCTTAAGCGCTTGCACCACCATTTTGATCTTGCACACTTTCACTATGGCACTGCAACTGGATAGCAGCAATCCGGCTAATCTGGTTCAGGGGGCTGTGTGGTTCTCTGTGGCATTCATTGGCTTTGTGGTGGTGCAGTTGGTTTTTCAGCGCAGTGTGATCCGGCTGACCGAAACCACCATTAAGGCCGTGCGGCTGGATATTCTCGACGCGGTGCGCCATGCCAGGTTGCAGATGATAGAGCAGTTTGGCCAGGAGCGGATCCTCTCGGCGATTGCTTATGATGCCAACACACTCAGCCAGCTCAATCAGTTCGTCGCATTGAGTGTGGGCCATTTGTTCACCGTGATTGCGGCATTGATATACATGTTTGTGATTGCCCCTTTGGGCGCATTACTGGCGTTGGGACTGATAGCGCTGGCAGTGACGGCCTATTGTTTGCGCTTCGGGCGCATTCATCATGGATATGAGCGTGCAAGAGAAGCCGAAGACAGCTTTTTTACTCATCTGCACGACCTGCTGATGGGGATCCGCGAAGTAAAACAAAACGCGCTGCGCAATGACAGCCTGTATGAACAGCACCTGAGTCGCGATGCCACCGCCGTTCAGCACAACAAAATCATGGCCGAATGTCGCTTTGCTCATAATCAGCTGATGCTGATGGCTGCACTTTATCTATTGGCGGCAGTGGCGGTATTTGTCGCGCCGTTGTGGTTTGCCTTGTCGCCTCAGCAGAGTATCAGCTTTGTGATCATCACTTTGTTTATGGTGAGCCCATTTCACAGCAGCATGGAGCTGTTTCGGGTGCTCAGCCAGCTTCAGGTCTCGCAAGATAAGCTGGCCGAAATTAAACAACTGGCCTGTGACGCGAGCGAAGACAATGCGGCGTTTAATCAGGCTTCGTTTTCACATCAGCTGATACTGCAAAAGCTAACCTTTGAGTATCAGCAAGGGTTCGCTGTGGGGCCAATCAATCTGACGGTGAATCGAGGCGATATCGTGTTTATCTCCGGCGGCAATGGCTCCGGTAAAACCACTTTTATGCGTCTGCTGAGTGGCCTGTATACGCCAAAAAGCGGACAAGTCTGGCTCGATAACGCTGCGCTGGATAAGGGGCAGCTACTGGCCTATCGGCAGCTCTTTGCAGGGATTTCCGCAGACAGTGTGGTATTTGCTAATCGTTATGGTCAGCCGATGGGCGAGGCGCAAATTAATCAATGGCTGGACAAACTTGCGCTGAGCGACAAAGTGCAGTTTCGTGACGGTCGTTTTACCAATACGCGCCTGTCGACGGGCCAGCTAAAACGCCTGGCCATGGTGCAGGCGCTGATGGAAGAGCGGCCGATTCTGGTGCTGGATGAATTTGCTGCCAATATCGACCCGCAAAGCCGTCAGGTGTTTTATCGTCAGTGGTTACCCACACTCAAAGAAATGGGTAAAACCCTGTTTGTGATCACCCATGACGAGGCTTACTTTGATTGTTGTGACAGCCATTACCTGATGCGTGATGGTCAGCTTCACCCTTATCCGGCACAGCCGCTGTCGCTGGTCAAATCCCACTAAGGAGCGTGCGATGAAAGATTATCAGTTAACCTGGCTGGCACAGCGGGTAACCACTCAAACGACGGCAGTATTGGTGCCGTTTTATAACGAAGCGGGCGATAAAACGCACTTTGCCGAGCGACTTGTATACTTTGATGCGCTGGCTGCGCGCCATCCTGAGCTCGATATCATCCTGATTGATGATGGCTCTACCGACCAACCATTTTCGGCCAATACTGAGCAGCTGACACATCTTAGCCTTAGCCGGGTGACGCCAAATGGGCAAAAAATTGGGGCACTTTACACCCTGATCAAAGCTTTACCGCATCAATACATCATTTTCACCGATTTTGATACAGAGCTTCATGGTTTGGATAATCTGCCTGAAGTACATCGCAAACTGGCAGCTGATCCCTCTTCTATGGGGTGCTATTTCAGCATGCGCCCCACGGCGGGCAATACACCTGCGGTGCAGTTTCAGATGTTGGAATATGCTCTGGAGCGAGCCAGCTATCAGTTCAGCAAAAATGAAGGCAGCGTGCCTATCATGCCGGGGGCAGGGTGCTTGTACAAGCGACCCATCATCACTGATTTATTATCTCGCCATAGCGGGTTGCGTAGCGGTGAAGACAGAGAAACCTGTTTGTTGGGCCTGGAACTGGGTTATACCGTGTTTTATGCGCCCGAAATAGAGGCACTGACGCAGCCCCCGCAAACCTTCAGTGCGCTGCTACAGCAACGCCGTCGCTGGTCGCAGGGGTTTGTGGAAGTGGCACTGCATAAGGCCGAGTTTTATCGTGCCCAGATGGCAGAAAAAACCATTCTGGGCCTGCGCCATCGTATTGACATGATCTCCGTCAGTATCTTTCTTTTGATGCCTTTGATTTTGCTAAGCGCATTTTTGTTTAGTACGGCGGTTGGTGTTGCTCTGGTGCTGGCCTGGACAGCGCTGGGGTTTGTCGAAACCTTCTGGCTATACAGCAAGGCGAGCAGTGAGTTTCGGACTATCCCTCACCATAAGCTCAAACTCTGTCTGATCCCATTTGCGCGCGTGATGCTGGAAGTACCGACCTGGTGGCGGGTGATAGGGCGCGTTTGTTTAAACAAATTACAAGGTAAAGGAGCCTGTGCATGAGTAACCCCTTATCAGTCCAGGCAGGCAACCCTTATATTGCCGGTAATTATAGTCGGGTGCACAGTCTGGGCATGGACTGTCGACCCAGACACCTGACCCGTCAACTGGGTTTGGGGTGTCGGCGTGGCCCGTTCGACTGGATCGGCGGGCGCTCTGTTGCTGATCTCGACAGAGCATTGCAAACGCGCTGCAAAGAAGTGCTGTTACTGGAAAACTTAATGCCCTACGAGCCTGACTGCAAAGAGTATCGCAAGTATGCCGACCCCTCGGCTGGATATTTATCAGCTCACGATTTTGCGCTGGAAAACCACGATTTGGCTCGGGAGTATCCGATCTTTCGCGAGAAATTTGATGGGATCTGCGAGCGCTTTTTTACCGAGCTTACAAGCCTCGATAGTGTGTTGTTCTTCCTGAGTGTAGCCATGGAGGAGCATGCAGACTGGCAATTTGAAACACCCGACGAAATCCTGGCTAACATACAGGCTTTAAAAGCAACGCTTGAACAGGTGTGTCCAAACGCAAAGGTGGGCCTGCTGGTGGCAACCTTTCACGATGAGCTGTCTGAACACAGCCGACCCGGATTGGCATTTACCCGTAAGTACACTTTTGACAATGATGAGCCCTGGATGGAAGGGCGTGAACTCCAGCACTGGAGTGATATGTTAGTGGGTGTCAACGGATTTTCCGGACTCAGCGTTGTAAAGGAGTCGGCATGAACCCTGTCACAGTGGCTGATATGGTCGCCCAGATCCTCGAAAAACCGGCTCAAGCACGGGCTTTAGTTGGCGATGACTGGACATTGACCTATGGTGAGTTGCGAGAACGGGTTGCCTGCTGCCTTGCTCAGCTGAAGAGATTTGACGTTCAGCCGAATGAGTGTGTCGCCATCTATGGGGATGATCCTCGGTTAAGTGCGACAGGTGTGTTGAGTGCGTTGCTGATGGGATGCCCTTTTGTATGCCTGGATACCCGTTTTCCGGAGGCTCGCAAGCAGCATATGCTGGCACTTAGTCAGGTGCGGGTAGCGCTTTACAGCCAGAATTACCCTCAATTAGGTGTCGCTGGTTGCAAAATTGCCCTGTCTTGTGATCAAGCACCTGCTGCGCACTATGTGCATACACCCTCTGCAGACAATATCAATAACGAAAAACGGCATGTTGCTTATCATGTGTACACTTCCGGCAGTACTGGTCTGCCCAAAGGCATCAGCATTTCGCGGTACAGCCTGGCTCAGCAGATCCAGGCCGCAAGACAACAGTATCAATTAACCCCAGATGACCGTGCGTTGTGTATTTTATCCAGTTCGACCGATGCTTATTTGCAGCAGCTGCTGATGTTTCTCTCAGCCGGTGCCTGTGTATACTTTACACAGCGTACAGCCCTTGATCCGGCAGAGTTTGCGGCTGTGTGTATCTCGCACAAAATCACCCATATTGATGTACCACCTAGCCTGCTGGCAACCTTTCTGGCGGATCCGCGTGCTCAAGGCTGGCTTTCTGACATGACACTTAGCACGGCAATTCTTGGCGGTGAGGAATTCAGCCATAATATAGTGCGCCACTGGGAGCGGCTAAACTTGTTCGAGCGAGTCGCGCTTTATAATGAGTATGGTCCGTCCGAAGCCACAGTGACATCATGTTTGCACCGGATTACTCGTCAGGATCTGAAGCGGCAAAGAGTACCCATTGGTCGTCCGTCGGCAGGCAGTATCTTACTGATCATTGATGCTCAGAACCGGCCAGCCAAAGAAGGGGAGTTGCTGATTGGGGGTGAGGGCCTGGCTTTGGAGTACCTGGCTGAGCCACAAAAAACGGCCGATAAGTTTATAACGATGCAGCGGTTAGGCCGTACGCAGCGCTTCTATCGTAGTGGTGATTTGGTCAAGCGAGACGAACAAGGGCTTATCACTTATCTGGGCCGCCAAGATAATCAAGTTAACTTACTGGGACACCGGATAGAGCTTGAAGGTATCGAGGCTGTGCTGGATCACTGTCCCGGTGTACAGAGTTCAGCGGTACTGGCTGTTGGTACTGAACTGATAGCCTTTGTTGCCGGAGCGCTTAATGACAAACACACACCTAAGCTACGCCAGGCGTTGAGCCAATCTTTGCCTGACTATATGTTGCCTGCACAGTTCTATTATTACTCTCAGTTGCCAACCACGGCCAATGGCAAAATTGATAAACAGGCTTTACAGCGGACCGCGCAGCAGCGGTTTGTGCAATCTTCCAAGGTGGCATCTGTGAGCGAACTCATTGCACACAGTTTGAATATACCACTTGCCAGGCTCGCCATGTCTAAAGGGTATAAGGAGCAAGGAGGTGACTCACTCAAAGCGTTGGCACTGCAGCTACGTGCCAAGCAGCATGGCTGGACCTTGTCTTTGTCTCAATTGCTGAATGACACGCCATTGGCTCAGTTGGAAAACTATGGCGGTGCCAGTAAGCTCCACTTCTCACCTGAGCTGCTCAATTACGCTTTGCCGAATAAACTGGCCATGATCCATGTTGAGCAGATCGCCCGCTGGCAAGTGTGTTCTGTATTGTTTACCCGCCAGCAGTTCAGCAGCGAAAAAGTGCACCAGGTTGCGCGGATTATACTGCGTAAATACCCCACACTGAGATTGCGCTTCAATGTAAAAGAGATGACACAGTCTATCAGTAAAGGGGCTTTACACCTGACGGATGAGCTTGACGTAGCGAGTTTTGATGACTTTAAACGACAGGCCTGCGATGCATTTAAGTCCTGCCTCGCGGAGTCTTCATTACAGGAACAGTTGGTGACCATTGCCAGCTATCGCAGTCGCTACGGTCATATTGTGGCTATGGGGCTGAGCCACCTGTTAGTGGACGATATCAGCCTTCAGGTGCTCAGCGATGATCTGGATAGCCTGCTTCATGCGCCGAGCCAATTTGACAGGCAGCGAGACTGGGCGTTGCTACATTGGCAGCAGCAGTGGCATCGTGCAGTTATGGCTGGCTGGTTTGACAGGGATCTCGTTTACTGGCGACGAGCGCTCAGCGGCAGGGGCGCTTTTTGTCTGGAAGCAGAACGCAAACTCAAGCATATAGACAGGCTACACTCAGTCAGTAATCAAGCTGTGTTGGGAGGAGCGGAGCAGGTAGCTGCTTTGATGTCACGGCTCGCTCAGCAAGGTCAGTCTTTGCAGACCATTCTCTTTGCGGCACTGGCTCACAGTTACCTGAGGTGCACAGCAGAAAAGTCTATGGTGGTGGCGCTTGAAAACAACGGCAGGCAACCTTTAAAAGATCCAGAGTGCGGCATAACCGTCGAAACAGGGCAGGCTGTGGGCTGGTTTGCTCAGAGTGCTCCTTTGCTGCTGCATGGCTGTGAGTCTGTTAAAGCGCAATTCGAAACGACCTGCGCGGACTTGCTTGCACCTCCGGTTGGCGGGCACAGTTATGGCTGGCTGAGTTTGTTCAGCAAGGACTCGTCTTTTAAAGCGCTTGCTCAAACTCAGGCGCCAAGAATTTCGGTGGCTTTTGCCGATCATATTGAGCTGCCTGAGGAGCAATTATTTGCTCAGCCAGGGCTTGGTTTGAGTGCAACCGACTGGCTCACCGACGCAGAGGTTTTTTCCTTTGGGCAGCTCTATCACTGGTTGCAGATCCGCTTTGTGAGGGAGCAAGAGAGCGGTTTGACGGTAGAATTGAAAAGTGATACGGGTATTGTAAGTCAGCGTTGGCTTGACGTGCTGTCAGCGAATTTGGTCAAGGCTTTTAAGCAGTTGAGCTTTGGATAACCCCCCCTTTTTTGCCAGATTTGAATGCTTTGATTTGTTGCGCAAAATTAGAGTCTTCGGTTAAAGAGCGTGTTATGGTCTAAGCTGGTAAGTGTTGTGTGAGGGGACTATGCGCTTTTTTCGTTATTGTATGAGCTTTTTGCTGGTCAGTGTTGTGTGCCTGACGCCATATATGGCCCTTGCACAATCCTGCGATCAAACGGTCACTGTCAGTGCCAGCGACAACTGGCCGCCATACTCTTATCGAGTGGGGGAGCAGTATCAGGGTCTGGATATAGAGATCCTGGAGCTGGTTCTGAAACATGCCAATTTATGTTGGCGCTATGTGTCCTTTCCCTCTTCAAGCCGGACTTTTGAAGAGTTTAAAAAAGGCAAAGTCGATGTGATTTTTGCAGCCAGCTTCACGCAGGAGCGACGCAAATTCTCCGAATTCAGCGTGCCGTACCGGGATGAAGTCATGCAATTGTTCCGCCATGCGGATAACCCCCTGAGCCCGCAACATGCATTTGCGCCAACCCTGCACTTTTTGACCAAGTCGCTTGTGGCTGTGAATCGTGGCAGTGTCTATGGCGAAGCATTTTCCCGCGTTGCTCAGCAGTGTCCGGATTGTGTGGTCGATATCAATTTAGCGACGGAGCGCTTTAATTTGCTGGTGCGAAAGCGTGTTGATTACGCGGTGGAAGATTTGTTCACCGGCATTTACCTAATCAACCGGGAACCCTATAAAGCACACGTCAGGGCAAGTCGTTTAACTGTACATAAAAACCCCGCACATTATATGATTCGGCCGGGCTTGTTTAGCGAGAAACGGTTACAGCAGTTCAATCTGGCCATCGAACGTAATCGGGCTGCCATCGATGAACTGATTGACCTGCATTTTCAACGTTTGTTATCCGGCTCAGCGCAAGCTAAGCCATAAATGTTTTGTGTGCAGGTCTGCGCATAAGATATTCATACTCGTCTTCATCATAGGTCTCAAAACCCAATGAAAGGTACAAACGACGCGCCGGATTGTGTTTGAGCACTGTCAGGATTAAGGGGGTATCGGGGTATTGCTCGAACAAGTGTTTGAGCGTGCAGCGGCCAAGCCCTTGTTTCTGGAATTCAGGCGCAATTTGAAGCTGCATAATTTCTACCTGACCATTTACTAGCCGAAATTTAAGAGTCCCTACTACCACCTTATTAATGAGCAGCAAGTGGGAGCAGGCATAGTCTTCTTCCAGCCGGCACAGGTGTGCCTCTTCGCAGAGGAAAATGCCAGCCTGCTCAAGGTGTTCTACCATGGTTTGCAGGCGAAGCTGTAACAGGTAAGGCTTGTCGGCATTGCTGGCTTGTCTTAGTTCTATCTCCATATTCCCTCACTATTGTCTGGGTCTGTCGCTCAGATCTTGTTGGTACCTCGCCGGCCGCACCTCGCCATCCTGAACCACAAGCTGAAGAGTGGATAGTGCTATTGCTTATCTAATCCCAATGCTTTTGGGGTTGCAAGGGTAAATTGTTCAAAGAAACAAAACTTTAATGAACCTGAAAATCTGGCGCTGAGGCACTCAGAATAAAAAGACTGCGCCACAATACGCGCCTTATCAGCGACTATATTTTGCGCTTTGCAGTTGAATGTCTGGGTGTAAAACCGTACCATAATTGCAAATGATAACGATTAGTATAAATATGAGTTTTATTGCAATTATTCCTTTGTGGCTGTCTGCACTGAGTTTATACCTCGGCAGTGAACGGCAAACCCTCATTTCAAGAGCATGGCCCAAGCCGTTGGCTGGGTTTAGTGCGCTTTCTTTGTTCATTCTCGGGATCGTGACATTTAGTTTTGATTATCCCTGGGTATCGTCAATGTTGGCGGCCTTAGTGGTGTTTATGCTGAGTTTGTTTACGGTCACCATTAGTTCGGGTTACTCAAAAGTACGCACCTTCTCAATAACCGCGGCGTTGTGCCTGGTGAGTTTACTTTTCGGAGGGGCAAGTTATGTGGCCTAGAACATTAATTGGTTTGTTCATCGGTTTATTTTTGTCAGTCTCTTTGGTACTGAACTTAAACTTATTGCTTCCTTTTTCTGAAGGAACCAGGCTGCTGATTGGTTTGATCCTGGCATTTCCCATTTGGGCGGGCTGCATCGTATGGGCATATGCTTACCCATCTGCGTGGAAATCCTTTAAGGCACTCATGCTCATGTTTGTGCCCTCCGTCATACTTAATACAACTCTGATGATGCTAAGGTAGGCAATGACGATGAATAATCAGACGTTAAAATCACTCACGAATGCACATGCCTGGGTTGGGCTTATCATTTCCACTGTCCTGTTTGTGATCTTTTTTGCAGGCGCAATCTCGTTGTTTAAGGCCAATATCACCAGTTGGGAACGCACCCCTTTGTTGATCGATGCAAAGGCAGCAACGGGCACGCCAGCGTTCGACAAAGCACTGGCAACCATTGAAGAACGATACCAAGTGGAAATGCATGGCGGCTTTTTCATCTTTCCCCCGGACGAACATAATCCTTATATCGAAATTGGCTTTGAAAGCGAGTTAGCACAGCCGGATCCAGTGACTGGTGAAGATCATGAACATCACACGTTGTTGTTTGACGCAACCACGGGAGAGCTGGTCGGGGACAGTCATGAATATAACTATGCCGAGTTCGTCTATTTGCTTCATTACAATCTTGGGCTGGACCGCCCGGGTCTGTATTTCGTGGGCTTAGTGACCTTATTTTTCTTTGTTGCGATACTCAGCGGTATTGTGATCCATTGGCGCAAGTTATTTAGCAAGTTCTTTCAATACCGTAAAGACGGCAAAAAAGACAAATGGCTGGATGCACACAACCTCATTGGCACTATGGGTTTGCCGATGCATATTATGTATGCCTTTACTGGTTTGGTATTCAACCTGGTGATTATTTATCAGATCTCTTATGCCGTGATTTTGTATCAAGGCAACCAGGACGCGTTACTTGATGCCGCTGGATTCGACCAGCCTCATTTGGAAGAAGTAGATAAGCGCATGGCCATGACAGGCTTAGACGAGATGTACCGGCGTGCGATGGCAACCATGGGTGATGTGACACTAGAGCGTATTAGCATAGAGCACTATGGTGACGAGAGTGCCATTCTGGTATTTGCTGCTACCAGTAATGACGATTTTTCTCTTTGGCGTGAAGTACGTTATCTGATGAGTAGTCAGGAGCAAATTTACCTGACGATGGACAATTACGACAATGCAGTACGTGGTGGCTTATCAACCATTGCGAGTTTGCATTTTGGTGATTTTGCCGGCTATGGCATGCGTATGGCCTTTTTCTTGTTTGGCCTGGCAACAGCATATCTGATTATCACAGGTAATTTAATGTGGATCGACAAACGTGCCAAGCAACGTAAGCAAAGTGTACGCAGTCTGAACTTTGTCAGACGTCTAACCTCTGGCGGTTTTATCGGGGTTGTTCTGGCGACAGCAGTAGGCTTTGCTTTGGCAAGAGTACTGCCGATAGAGCAGCTTGGCAGGGCGGACTTAATTGAACGCAGTTTTTACGCCGTGTGGATTGCCTGCATCGTCATTGCTCAATTGTTTGCCAATCAAAAGTTGTTCTGTAAGGGGCTACTCGGTATATGTGCTGCATTGTTTGCTCTGGTCGCAGTTGCAGACTGGACCTTGCTGTATGGTGTTTCCAGCCAGCTTGAAGGGAGTGTGTTACGCGACGTTTTACTGGTTGATGCTATCTTACTGTTATTATCTGTAATTTGTGTTGGGGCAATGAAGCGGGTATATGCAGGCGAGAAACAGGTGGCACCCACAGACGTGGAGCCCATCGCCTCCCAGGCATAACTCATAAAGAAAAGGCGCTGTCACAGCGCCTTTTTTGTGCCTAAAAGATAGCCGTGCTATCGTTACTGTCTCAATACATCTAGTGCTGCTTTATTATGAAAACAAACGCTTTTTTTACTTGGGTCTGGCGGATTAACGGCGTAATAATTTTACTCTCGGCGTTATTTTTGGGCGCAATCCTTGCCTATGAAGTGGGCAAGGGGGTGTTCAGAGAGCACGACGAGCAGAATGTGTCGTTAAATTTGGCGGAGGATAAAGATCAGGAAGAAAACTGGGATCTGGGTTTCCCGGTGCAGCTTGGAGACTATGACTATTTTCTTATACCTTTGGAATCTGAAAAGCTCATCGTCGACGCGACAGATACCCCAAGTGTAGAGGGGTTCAAGCGTAGCAACAGTTCTTTTAAAGTGTATAGTCGTTATCGAGAATCTCGTATGAAAAACGCGATATTGATCAACGCCAGTAACAATGAATCTCGTTGGTTATTCGACTCTGTGGATCAGCTTATCTATCGTTATGGTACGCTGGAGCGGCAAAACGGTCGGCTCAGCGAGCAAAACCAGGCAATTTTTTATGAGCTTATCAATGAGGACTCTAATGCGGATAAGCAGCTCGATTATGAGGATGAACTCATTTTTGCTTTGAGTCGTCTGGATGGCTCCGGCTATACCGAAATTATTCAAGGCTATACCGAAATTATTCAAGGCTATACTGAAATAATAACTCAGGCTGTGAACAACGAGGGTAACTTGTTGCTTGTATTTTCCAGGCAGGAACAGGTGTTTAGTGCACTGATTGACCTGAGTACCTTTAAGCTACTCGATAAACGCTTTACCTAGAGTGGGTGACCAGATAAGCGCAGGTTGATCGCTGAGAAATGAGGCACTTATGAAGGTGCCTCTGCGTACTTGCTCAGTTTCTATATTTAGAGACAACTAACAGGGCAGGTATCAGGACCCAGCGGGTTCTTTCTGCGTTGACTGTCTAATTGTATTTCCAGTGTGTCAGAGAGCTTGACGTTTAAAGAAGCGGAGTGCGTGGTGTATCCCAGCGAATTACCAGAGATTGAAATACGGACTGACTGCCCACTGATGATGTGTTGAATAGCATCTTTTGCCTTTACACCTAAATCTTCACCACCATAGAAAAATTCACCACTCGGGATGGCTTTATCTAGGGAGAAAATAGTACGGGAACCCGTTAGTTTATCACTGTTAATGGCACCGTAAACCATGCTCGATAGCTTGGACTCAACAAAGTTGTCTATCAGGTTTGACAAGCCAGGAATGCTGATCCCCAAAAAGCGGGTTTCAAAGTCAATATTCAGGTTCACCGGGTTAACTCTGATGTTGCTAACTTCACCACTATAAGGATTGTAGTCTGCAGTTGCCCAGATTTCAGGAGAATTGATTTTGCCATAGGCTTTGAAAATAAAGGATGGGGTGTTTTTTAACGTAATTTTTGCCGTAGAGCTAATACCTATGCCACCTGCCTTAGCTAAAATACGGCCGCCAGATTCACGTAATTCAAATACCAAAGGTCCATTGAGGTTGGTGTTTACGTAGTCCAGGTCAAAGCTGCCATTGAGGTTAGAGTCGATACTCTGATACACCTTTTGGCGGATATCAGCTTCGAGTGCTTGCCTGCGATAAGAGGTTTTTGTCAGTACTGATTTTACGTGATTGTTTCTGTTCAGTGCACAGCCTTGATAGCTTTTGTAAGAAACAGACGCGGTAACCCGGGTAACATAATCGTCCCTATGGTGTTGCTCAAATAAACTGTAGAAATCACACTCACCGATATTGTTGTTGATTGCGGCTGATGCCATACCAGGCAAAAAACTAGTGCCTAAAACCGCTGCCAGTGTCAGTGCTTTTACTTTTGTACTCATCTTTCATTTCCTTTGTATTTTGGTTTTGTGCAACAATTTATCTACTTATGTTTCTAAACATCAAGTAAATAAATATTAATTTTTAATTAAATGGACTGTGACTCATCTTTTTTCTAAGGTTAAAGTGGATTTGGCGAGTTGTTACGGCTTTACACAGATCCTCAATAAACTGGATACAGTGCGCGTTGAAGTGGGTAATAAAGACGAATATAGCTGGATTGCGCAAGGAAACCAGCGTCTTCGTGAGCTGAGCAAGATAAGTAACAGCAAAGTACAGGTTGAGGTGTTTGAAGGCGACCACAGCAGCCTCTTCGGTGAACGGATCAGCGAGCGAGTATTGCCACACTTTGTGACCTTGTTCAGCAAACAAACCAAGCTTTACCACTGATGAAGGTACGTGTTATGGCAATCTACTGAGGACTGAAAATAGTTGATTTTGCGAATACGGCTTTACCAGATAATCATGTGCGCCCAGTTCAAGGCAGGTAACTTTGGTGGCTTCATATGCATCCGCAGAAAGCATCACGATGTTTGGTGTGACTGGTAACCTGAGTTCAGTGAGTTGTTTAAGTACATCATAACCGCTCATACCTGGCATATTTATATCGAGTAATACAATGTCGTAGCCAGGGCCACTCTTAAGTTTGTTAAGTGCCTCTATTCCGTTCTGTGCATTGTCTAACAATGCGCAATGGCCTTCTAGCATTCGGTTTGCCACAATTAGATTTATGGCGTTATCGTCGACTACGAGCACATTTCCCAGCTGCAAAGTCGACTCGGGACTGTGTTGTTCATGCTCGGTTGAACTGCTCTTTTGTGATACATCCTTCTGTGCAGCCAAACGTATGATGGCTGTAGTGCCCACATTTACTTCTGACTGTAGTGAAAACTCGTATCCAAGAATATCGCACAGTTGTATTACAACATCCAGCCCCAGTCCGGTGCTGCCTATTCCTGTGAGATCCGCATGTTTTTCCTGTGAGTAGGGCTCGCAAACTGCTGTTACGTCTTTTATTCCAACACCAGTGTCCTGAATCATGAGATCACATTTGCCATTATGGTACTTGGCATTCACAGAGACTTTGCCTTGTTTGGTGTATTTTATGGCGTTGCTCAAAAGGTTACTGAGGACCTGAGTCAGGCGGACTTTGTCAGTTTTACAAAATAAAGCCTGGCAATTCGTATTTGCGACCTCCAAGGTCAGCCCTTTTTCTTTTGCTGTGCCTTCATAGAGTCGCTGGAGATGCAAAAATATTTGTTGCAATGAAACGGTTTCAAGACTGGTGGTAAGTTTTCCGGCTTCCAGTTTAGTCAGTGTGAGAATGTCATTGAGCAGCGATTGAAGTTGTTCACCGCAATCTAATATAGTGTGTAAATCACGCAGTATATCGGGGTTTTGTACGGTGTTTTTTAACGATTCAGCAACCCCCAACATACCAAATAGAGGCGTGCGAATTTCATGAGACATACGAGCAAAAAAGCGATCTCTGGCACGCAAAGCATCAATGGCCTGTTGCTCACTTTCTTTCACTTTGGTGACGTCAGTGTGCGCACCGAGCATGCGTACAGGCTCTCCTTGCGCATTTCTCAGGATCATACCTCTGCAACGGATCCACACAGTTGACCCATTGGCATGCTGATAACGGACGATTTGGTCGTATGGGTGAGTTGGATCTTCAGCGTGACGGTTAAAGTTTTCTATAGCTTTTGCCAAGTCATCTTGATCAATGATTGACTGCCACTCGGATATATTATGTGTTTTTGTGTTGGGGTCGTAGCCCAGAGTGCGCCAGAGCTTGTCACTCATCCATTCTTCATCGGGGTTTTCCAGATCCCAAAACCAGATCCCATCCAGCGAAGACTCTTGAACAAACTCAAACAGCGCAGGATCACTTTTGATACGATCGTAGAGTTCCTTTTCTAGTCTGTGCATATTTCCATCGGTATAAATCTATTTTGTGTCGAGTATAGACTGAGTTTGTGAAAAGGAGCAAAGCCAATAAAGTATAACGAGCAGGTTGGTTTGTTCTAAAATTGCCACTTGTATGTTTGTATAGTGAGCTGTAAAAGAGGATTGAACAACAAAACACGGAATGACGCCAAATGGATTACCTCTATGCTGTTGTGCTCTGGTAACCGCATAGTGATACACAGTACTGTAAAGGGCATTTGCACAGGAGTAACTATGACCCCAGTTTCAAAAAATAATGCAGAGCATTATCAGTGGGGACCACACAAATGCCAGTGTGGTCGTTACTGAAACTCTCAGCGCATAGCGACCGTCACACCAGATGCTGCTAATACAGAACCGGCACATCGGTTGAGCAAGGTGAGTCGTCGAGGTGTTGAGATCAGCTTTCTGGCTTGGCCACCCAAATAAACATAGCCCAGATTAACTGAGCCAAATGCCAGCGTTGCACATACCATGATCCCCAAAATATCCACATAGGTCATACTTTCTATGGCCACGAAGGTGGGAAACAAAGCAACATAAAAAACAATGGCTTTAGGGTTACTCAGCGTGAGCAAAAAACCGCTCAGTATGGCCGAGTGAGTGCTGTGTGTTGCGGTGTCTGTAGGCGTTGTATCGGGCTTGGACAGTAGCAGGGAAATTCCCATCCAGATCAGATAAGCCGCGCAGAGGTACTTGATGATAACAAAGGCGCTGCCCAGCACTTCGGCGACGACTGCCAGACCTGAAATCGCAAGTAAAATGAACACATAGTCGGCCAGCAGTAAGCCCAGTGTCATACTTATACCTCGCTTATAGCCACTGGCAACGGAGGCCGAAGTAATCGCGAATACGGCGGGGCCGGGTATGACGGCGACAAGAAACATGGCAATAAATAATGCGAGATAATGTTCAAAGGTCATGCACTCTATCCTTTTTAGCTCAATAAAACATCCAGACGGATCATATCTCAGCTTACGTCTTTAATATAAGTGATTTTGTTATTGTGGAATCGAAATTGGGTTTCGCCCTTAAGCTCTAGTGTATCTCCTGCGCTCAAGCCATTTGGCAAGTCGGCTGCCAGGGTTGCCTGATATTGAATGTAGGCTGTAACCGCATACTCCCCCAGAGCCAGCTCGGTGATTGTCTGTTGGCGGGTTTCGAATAACGCCGCACTCTTTACAGCGAGTTGTTCGAATGCCGCTTTACCTTGAGTACGTGTTGTTATCTCGCCATTTGCTTCGTTTTCAAAAACGACCTGATCATCCAGCAGCGCCAGCATAGCGCTAATGTCAAAGGTGTTGTAGGCATGAATATAAGCCTCGATCAGGTCAATATGCTTGTGTGCTGACATGTCAATTCTCCTTATTTAAAACATGTGGGTCGCCCTGACTTTGCACAGGGATAAGGTCATTAAATCGACAGGCGCTTTGTTTGGCAAGTGACTTACTGGCAAGCAACGTAAAAATACGAGCGATCCTGTCGGCACAACAATCGGTCTTCAACCGACTAAATTATTCACTTCGTCTTACGTTTTTAGTAATTAACCCCAATTTAGTGATAATTGAAATGTTATATTATAACATTTTTGTGTTATAACTAAGATAAGAACTAGGACTCACAAACATGTCATTGCTATTGCCAACGCTAACGGTTATTGCGTCAGCTGCATCTGCGCCTGCAACAGGGGTGGAAAAGCCGGTAGAAAAAATTGAGGTACAAGGTGTGCGCTCACGTCTGATCAAGTCGGGTGCATTAAAAGACGATATCGCTAAAACAGAGCTGCTTTCAAACGAGTATATAAAAAATACCCAGTCCTCCAGTTTGGCTGATGCAATCCAAAATGCCATTGGCATTCGGGTGTCCAATGAGTGTGCTATGTGTGGCGCAAAGCGGATCATGATCAATGGCCTTAAAGGAGAACACACGAACGTTCTGGTTGACGGCATCCCCATGCACACCATGATTTCCGGTTTTTATGGTATGGACTCAGTGGCGGCATCCGGAATTGGTCGAATAGAGATTGCCCGTGGAGCAGGCGCGTCACTGACTGCACCAGAGGCGATTGGAGGCACAGTTAACCTGGTAACGGCTGAGCCTACCGAAGATAAAATTGAGCTTGATATGGCGATGGGGACAGGTGGATACAAGCTCATCTCGGCATTGGCCAGCGGCATTAGTGCAGACGGCAATACCCGCGCAACCCTGATTGGTCAGTATGATAATAAAGATCAGTTTGACGGCGATGGCAACGGCGTCAGTGAAAACCCGGCTCTGACCAACCAGTCACTGACGTTAATGGTCTCTCATGATATTGGTTATTCAGACAATATCCGTGTACGTCTGAATCAAACCCAGTCAGAAGTGTTTGGCGGCCCGGTTCTGGGTGATACCGCAACCAGTATTTCTGCCACTTTGGCCAGTGTCAGCCAGGGAGAAGCTGACGCCTTGTTTGTGAACGATGATGTGAGAAATCGTTATATCGGTAATGCCTGGGAAACCGCAGAATGGGTTAAAACAGAGCGAGAAGAGGCCAGCATCAGTTGGTTACATGAAATTTCTTCGCGCCTGAATGTCACATCGAGTTTGGCTTATGTGGATCATATTCAGGACTCATTCTACGAAAGCACAGATTACTATGCTGAAGACACTATGTACTATTACTCGGTACGTTTTAATTATGATTTGAATGCAGAGCACCTGCTTACCTTTGGGGTGGACAAACGAGATGAGAAGATGCGCTCATCGTCTGCTGCGCTGCAAAACACGGCAAATTATGTATCCGACAGCTTCGATTACGATACAACCGGCCTCTATATTCAGGATACCTGGTTACCTGATGAGTCATTTGAAGTGTCAGCGGCGCTGCGTTTAGATCAGATCCAGGCCGACTTTGTTGACCCGCAAAAGCCCGGCATAGAAATCGATAAAACCATCTTTTCGCCCAGAGTTGATATGCGTTATTTTCACAACGAAACCTTTACCTCACGCCTGTCATTGGGCCAGGGCTATCGTGCGCCATTATCCTTCTTTGAAAGTGATCATGGCATCCTGGATTCAGGTAAAGGGTTTCAGGTAAACGTCAGTGAGCCGGAGCGCTCTAAGTCGGCAACTTACTCACTCAGTTACGAAACAGAAATGCTCACTGTGACAGCGTCAGCCGCTCATACCAAAGTGGATCACCTGGCAACTTTATCTCATACCGATTCTGGCACGCCGGTGCTCACTCAGTTAACAGAAACCGCGGCTGTGACAGCAACGGATATTTCTGCAAACTGGCAGGTCTCTGACACTCTGACAGTGTCGGCCATTGCCGAGCAATATCACTATGATAAAACCTTTAAAGCCTCATTTGGCATCGCACCCATTGAAAAGCGCGCGACACTTAGCACTGACTTGCATATTAATGACTGGGAAATCATAACCAGCGCTATCTGGGTAGCGAGTCGAGATCTGACAGAATATGGTTATGAAGGTTTTAACGATGCCAATGGTGAGTTTGCCAAACCCACCACGGCTGAGAGTTATGTCACGGTTGACGTTAAAGTGGTAAAGCCTCTTTCCAAAGCGCTCAGCCTCTATGCTGGTGCCAGCAATCTGTTTGATTATAACCAGGCTGAAGATTTGGGGAGCCCGCTGATGTACGATGCTGAAGGGGGTTATGATGTGGTGTATATTCACGGTCCACTGAGAGGCAGGCAGGCTTACCTTGGGCTCACCTATGAGTTTTAAATGGGTAGCCATGTTGCTGGTCACTTGCCTGGGGTTTGAGAGTCAGGCGACTGACTTTTATACCCAACCTATGCAGCGTCTTGATGACGCTGTATATGGTGAGCAGCAAACGCTGACCCCTTTTAGTGGGACGCCAGTCGTGATGTCTTTTTTTATGCCAAACTGTCGCTGGTGTGAAAAGCAGCATACGGCATTAAGTAATCTGGTTGAGCACTGCGCCGGGGTACAGCCGATTATGATGGGGGTCAATGGCAATCGACAAGACCTGCGGCGCGCTTTGCGACGTAAACACAATACATTTCCGGCCTTTCTGAGTAGCCCGGCAATCACTCAGTCTCTGGGGAAAAAGCCACCCGTGCCCATGACTTTGATATTTAATGCGCATGGCGAGCTTATTTTTTACACCCAGGGTTACCGCTCCCAGGACACATTATCAGCCTTGCTGAAGGAACATCAAGTTACAGAGTGCCTTTAATCGGATACGCCACTGACACTCTGTGCGCGATTTGCTGAGAGCAATGAACTGCTCCACTGATGCTACTGATATTGCAATAAACTCAATAAACTTCGTGAATTACCTGCTACTTACTGTTTTTTGTACAGCTCTCTTCTATATTTATTAAGACAATACAGTCATCTGGTTTATTGGGGGGCACTTGCGCGAGCCGTTACCATCTATGTCTCTGGTAAAGAGACTCACCCAGCTAAATTTGTCGGTGATGGCAAGTAGCATGCTGTTGGTGTTCTCACTGACATCCATTTTGCTGTGGTTTGTCGTTCGAGACCGCCAGGCCGAAGCCGCTGAAATTAATCTTGCTCAACTGGCACACAATGTGGTGCCTATGCTGGTATTCAACGATGTAGATACCGCAACCAAAGAGCTCACACTGGTTGGGATCAAAAAGGATGTACTGTTTGTGTCTTTGCGAAAAACCTCCGGTGAAGTATTCAGTGAATATGCCGACCCCAGTTTTGTTCCTGCCTCTGCACTATACCAGCAAATAGGATCTGAGCCGCAGCGCGAGTACGAGGGCGTGCGAATGCGCTTATATTACCCGGTTGCCATTAAAGGCAAAGTCGAAGGTGATCTCATTATGGTGATCGATTTAACCAGTATGATGTACTGGTATTTGCATCTGGTGCTGATGTTGGCGCTACTGATTGCCGCCTTGTTTACGGTGTCGGCTTTTCTGCTATCGCGTGTACAGCGCAAAGCCCTGACACCTCTGATAGCACTGTCAGAGCTGGCCCAGCGGGTATCCAGTGAGCATAACTTTCAGTTGCGGGCAACCGTGATCCGGGACGATGAAATCGGCATTCTGACCCGCAGTTTTAATGAGCTGCTTAAACGTGTCGATATTTCTCAGGCGGAACTGCGCCAACAATTAGAGCAGGAACAGGCGCAGGGTCAGCAACTCAAACAAATGGTACGAACCGACCCGCTCACTAACCTCCCTAATCGGGTTGCGTTAAATCAAATGCTCAAAGAGATTACCTGCGAGGCATGCATGCCAAGACCGCTCAGTTGTCTTATGTTCATTGATTTAGACAACTTTAAATTCGTCAATGACAACTATGGGCATGATGCCGGCGACGAAACCCTCATTGAAGTTGGTAAGCGGATCAGTGCCATGATCCGCAGTGATGATTTGTTATGTCGATTAGGGGGCGACGAGTTTGCATTGCTTCTGCCAAGCATAGAGTCGACAGAAAACGCAGAAAAACTGGCTGCAAGGATAGTTACCATTATTAACCGGCCTATTGTCATAAAGGATACTGTGATGCCAATTGGTATCAGTATTGGCCTTGCCTATACTCCGCTGGATGCCAGCGCACCTATGGACTTGTTAAATTGCGCCGACGATGCCATGTACGCGGCAAAACGTGCGGGCAAGAACAACTTTAAGGTCTTTAGCAAACAGGCATCAGTATGAAACAGCGTTATCTTATTGCCGGACTCATGGGCGTGTTGTCGCTCAGCGTACAGGCAAAAAATGACCCACTCCCGGATCTTGAAGACTTGCTCAGTCAGCAGCTCAATCAGTTGCCCAGTAATACGCAAATATCTGCCGGGTCGCGGATCGAACGTTCCAGTAGCGACAGTATGGCCGTGACCCATGTGATCACGGATAAAGACATCAGACAATTTAACCTGCAATCACTTGCCGACATACTCACCATGTTTGTAGGGATCACTACGCGGGATAACAGCTCGTTTATTTATCTGGGCGCGCGAGGCATAGGTCGGCCGGGCGACTTTAACTCACGGTTTTTGTTTTTGCTTGATGGCACCAGAATGAATGAAAACCTGCTGGATGCAGGGCTGTTGGGTTACGAAAACTTTGTCGATGTAGGTTTGATTGAACGGGTTGAATACAGCCCGGGTGCGTCCGCGGCTTTGTATGGGAACAATGCGCTCTTGGGTGTGATTAACATAGTCACTAAAACCAGTAGTAAGTTACGAGGCCTGAACACCGCCTTGTCTGTGACCAATGATGACACACAGCATGGCCGGGTAACTGTCGGAATGCGCTCTGACTCAGGCGCCGACAGCTGGTTATCCCTCAGTGGCTCCAGATTAAGATCAAAGGACTTTCCTGTGCCCGGCGCGCCAGCAGAGTTGCTGGTGTGGCAAGATCTGAACAAGGAGAGCAGCAGCAGAATTATGCTCAGCCACCAAACGGGTAGTTTGCAACTGCAGGCTGCGGCTTCGAGGCGTCAGCGTAGTTTTCCCGATGGTTTTAGTGTGTTATTTAGCGGTGGCGCTGAGCAGGCGGCACCTGAACTTGAAACGCTGGATAATGAAGCTTATTTTCTGGCTTTAACCTTTGATGACAAGATTTCAGATGATATGGAAGCCTACTTTCATGTCTCCACCCATGGCAATGATCTGGTACGCAGCGTGCCATTGACACTGCAAAGCGGTGAAGTGGAGTTTGTTAGGCCCATGAATTCCGGGCGCTGGAGCAATCTGGACGGGCAGTTGGTCTTTTTAGGGGTCGAAAATCATGAACTGATGGTAGGTGTTGATTTTCAGAAGGATCACCGACAGGAATTTAGCTCTCGTTCCAGTTTACCGTCTCAGTTTAACTTTGAACAAAAAAGCAATGAAAGCCGCTACGGCCTGTATTTTCAGGATCTGTGGCGTATTACGCCAAGATTTAAGTTGCAGTGGGCCTTAAGACACGATGACTCTGATTTTAGCCCAGCCAGATGGTCCCCCAGTTTTACCCTTAAATACAGCTTTTTGGAAGGTCATCATCTGTTATTGCGTCACAGCCGGGCATTCAGAGTGGCGAATTTTCTGGAACGCAACGCCAACAGCGTGTTCAGTGAACCAAACCCGCAAAACGAAACGATAGATTACAACGAGCTGAGTCTTGTGCAGCGCTGGAGTGACTCGTTGTCGTCTTTTGCTACTTTTTACTACGCCGACATAAATAACCTCATTCACCAGGACTTCTTTCGGCCAATTTACTTTAATCCGCCGCCAATCAGGAGTCATGGATTCGAGTTCGGGATGGATAAACGCTGGTCGAGGGGGATGTCTTTGATTACCAATTTAGCCATTCAACGCTCCAGATTGCAAGGCGGGTTTGGTATAGCGAACTCACCTGAATTTATTGGCAAAATGCGTTTTAGCATGCCCCTTGGCAACTCTGATCTTACACTGAGCCTCAACACTTATGGTGTCAGCAAAAGGAGAACCTTTGATAGCCATTTACCTGGGTATGTTAGCCATGACATTAGCTTAAACTGGCAAAATAACCCGGATCTGTTTGTCGCTTTGGGAGTCAGAAATATCACAGATAAAGACATACTCGAAATCACCGATGATGGTTTTACTCCTTATTTGCAGCGCCGCCGGCAAGTGCATTTGTCGGTTAACTGGAGCTGGAATAATGATTAAACATCTGGTTGCGCTGTGTTTATTGTTATTTGCTGGCGAGGGGAAAGCGCAAAGCCTGAGCGAAAATGAGCTCAAAGCGGCGTTTTTATATCGTTTCAGTCAGTTCAGCAAGTGGCCTCCGCCACCACCCGATAAATTGCGCTTTTGTGTTGTGGGCAACCCGGAGCTGTATCAGGCGGTTACTTCACTGCTGCATGCGCAGGATATGGATGATGACACTGAAGTAATCGAATTACCAAACAACGAACAAATATCACGCTGCGACATTCTGTTTCTGAGCCAGCAAAACCGGCAGCAAACTCAGTACTGGCTCGAGGATCTGGAGCAGTCTCCTGTGCTGGTGGTGTCGGATACCAGTGAGGGGTTTCGTCAGGGCGCCATGATAGGTCTGATAGCCGACGCCAATAACCTCAGTTTTCGGGTTAATCTGACTGATGCAAAGCGTCGAGGCCTGAACTTTAGCGCACATTTACTTAAACTGGCTACTGAGGTACGGTGAGACAAACAAGCCCAGCGTAAAAATAGGGAAAACGTTAAGGAGAGTTTTATGAGATTGATGGGACTGGATCTGGCCTGGCATAGCGAAAAGAACCCTTCTGCAGCCGCGGTGGGTCGTCTGGACAACGGTGTTTTGTCACTGGAGGAGCTGGAGCCCGCTTTATTTGGGCTTAGCGATATTTTGGCTTTTATCTCAAATCAGCCATTGCTCACTGGCATTGCCATTGATGCCCCGCTAATCATCGAAAATCAAACGGGCCAGCGGGAATGTGAAAAGCAGCTCAGCAGAGACTATGGGTCGCGCAAAGCGTCTTGCCATACCTCAAACACCACCTTATATCCCGCCGCTGCCAGTGTCGGCCTCTCGTTGGCCCTACAGGACAAGGGGTTTGGGCATCTGGCATTGGCACAATGGCAAATTGAGTGTTATCCGCACCCTGCCATGATCGAGTGCTTTGAATTACCGGAGAGGCTCCTTTATAAAAAGGGCGATGTGGCCACGCGCAAGGCAGGTCAAAGGGCGCTGGCCAGCTTAATTGCGCAATTAGCGTCTTCACCGGTTTTAGCGCTTGAGGTGCCAGAGTCGTTCTCGCGTATTTTGTCTGAGGACTACATAGAATCATTGAGCGGGCAAGCCCTTAAAAGCAATGAAGACGCACTGGATGCCATTTTCTGTTTATACATTGCCGGGCTGTACCAGACTAAAGTGTCCGGAATAACCTATGGTTGCGACCAGCAAGGCTATATCTGGGTGCCGCAAGTTCAGTGTATTTCGTGGTCGCCACCCAGTCAGGAAAAGTATGCGCAACCTTGAGATAATTAACCGCTGAGGCGCGCCACTTCATGGACAGTACTGATAAAAATAACGGTTATGCCTGTCGTACGTAAGTAGTTTGAACTAAGTCTTGCGGCACTATCTCACTTCTGGCAATTTTAAACTCCAATGGCCGTGTTTATTGGTCGATTACTTACATGGCTTTGCCTGCCAGCTGTTGTCATGATAAAGGCTTAATCACATCCGATATGATGGACGGACCCTTGACGTTGCTATGTCGGTCCTTGGGGTCATCGCATATTAGTGATTGTAGAGCCAGACAACTTAAGATATACAGGCCCGGCACTCATATTTTCTTACACTGGAATGCATCGTTACTGCTTTTGCTCTCAATGACTATTGGTTATCCATAAAGACAGAGTTATCACGCAGCCATCCGCTTTTAGTAAGGTGCATAATTGTTTATTCTTTGATTTTGAAACCAAAAGATATCAGATACAGGAAGTTCAATATGGACCCTACTACTGACCCACGCACTATTGAACTAAAAAAATCAAACCCATCAGACATAGCGCGAATTGTTGAAATGGAAGGGGCGGCTGATACATCTGGTTTTATTCTGCCAAACAGTGCAGAGCAACACCGCGCTGCGATGGCGCTGCCACACATAGTGTATTTGTCTATCTACGACAGTCAGTCGTTAGTCGGTTTTATCATTCTGGCACGCGATGGTAAAACCTGTGTGGAATTTCGCAGAATTGTGGTCGGCGTTAAAGGCCGCGGTATTGGTCAGCGCGCTATCATCAAAATGGAAAAATACTGCGTCGATGAGCTGGGGTGCAAGCGTATCTGGCTTGATGTCTTTGCCGAAAATACCCGCGGTATTCATATTTATCAGAAGCTTGGTTACAGGCAGTTTAAACAGGGGGAGCACAATGGGCAGCCCTTGTTCTTTATGGAAAAGTCACTCCAAAGCCCGAAAGGTTAGCCCTGTTGTTGGTCGAGCAGTCTAATCTCAGGGCGCTCATCCCCAGTGAAGAGTCTGCAACTTGCACACTATTTGCACTTTTTTTGCGCCGTATTTGCACAGTCCACTCCTATAGTGAAAACCAGAGGTAGCCGACAGGCTACCAGGTGGTTAGCTCTGTGGGAGTATCAGATATGGTTACATTGCATAAAAAGTCTGTTTTGGCGTTGTGGATGTCGATGTTTATGTTGTCCGCGTGTGGGTCCGGATCGGGTGGTGAGGGTAGTACTCAGAATGACTCTGTAACCACAGATGTCAGTAGCACGAGTTCAGGTTCTGCAACGCAGGCTGATAACTCGGGCACTGTGGGATCCGACAACGGATCAGGAACTGGCGACTCAGGCTCTGAGGGCTCAGAAACAGGACTCGAAACCGACAATGGTACCGCAGTGACATCCGGCTCGACCGACGGCGTGCTGTGTGATTACTTCTACAGCGAGTTCAATGATTCCGCCTCGGTACAAATGACCAGCAATGCCGACTGGAGCTGCACAGGCACCTCCCGACAACTCACAGCCAACGGCATTCCAGACCATGAAACGGGCACTTTTCCTAACCCGGGAAACCCGAACACCATCAGCGAGACTGCGGTTTCTGTTAGTTACACCCTGACGCCCGAACAAACGGATACGGTTTCAACGCTCGGCGGGCCAAGAGGCGCAACGGGGTACGTATTGAATGGCGTTAAAATAGACGCCAATACGGCAGGCTCGTGCGATGATTCCGGCAACAGCTGTAGTTTGGTCGGCAACACCGGAAACTGGCATATCGAAGCGCTTGGCCAGACCAGCTTTGACTTTGGTACTGACGATAACAATGCCCATGTACAGCCCAATGGCGCTTATCATTACCATGGTATGCCGGAAGGCTTTATTGCCCTGCGTGGTGGTGACAATACCAGCATGACCTTGATTGGCTGGGCCGCAGACGGCTTCCCTATTTACGCCCGTTATGGTTACAGCGATGCACAAGACGCAACCTCGTCGTTAAAGGCGATGACGGGGAGTTATCAGCTGGTGGAGGACATCAGCAGCAACCGCCCCTCAACGTCTGTGTATGCACTGGGGACCTTTGCCCAGGATTGGGAGTATGTGGCGGGCAGTGGCGACCTGGACGAATGTAATGGCCGCTATGGCGTCACTCCTGAGTTCCCTCAAGGCATTTACCATTACTATGCCACCGACACCTATCCGTATTTTCAGCGCTGTGTAAAAGGTCAGTTATAGTCACTGGGAGATCTAAACATGCGAAATTTCATCACAGAATTATTGCTGGTTGCCAGCCTTTCACTAAGCTGCGCAGCCCATGCTCACTTAATGGTGGCCGAGCAGGGCACCCTGAATTTTGACGAGTCGGGTGCTTACCTGGTGGTGGCCATCGACCCGACGAGTTTTCCAGATGCGGATGCTGATAACGATGGGCATTTGTCAGTTCATGAATTTAAAGGAGCGCACAGGGATATATTCAACGCAATTCAGCAGCAAGTCTTTATGACTCAGGGCGAGACCACACAGAAGATTGAAGGGCTGATCCTCTCACCGCAGACCGCTCATCACGGCGACCAGACCGAGGTAGATCAGATTGTGGTGATGGGCAAGTTTGTCGGCGTTGACCATAAGCAAGGGCTGCGATTTCACAACGGATTTTACGGCAAAGGTAATGACAAGCAACTAGCTATGCGGGCCAAATACAAACGCCTTGGTTTATCACAGCGTTTTACCTTAACCGCAAAACAGCAGGCAGCAAAAGTGTTCTGAATGACAGCGGGGTGACTGAGGAGCATGAGCTGTAGGCGAATGCCAGGTTGCTCGTACAGCCCCTGTTTCTTTTTTGAGGATTATCCGGACGGTAAAAATGCCCTGTTAGCATTCAGGCTGCAACTGAGTGAAGCCGGTTATATAAAGGCGCCACAGCGGATACCACTCAATCGCTCGCTCTGAACGGAGGCGGAGTTGTAAGTGTGTTCCTTTATTGCAAACAATTTAAATTAAGTTAAGATAATTAATGAGACTTACTTATCAACACAAGGAATGACTATGAAACTGACATTTAAGAAAAAACAGATTAAAAACTTGAGCAACACCCAGGCGACTTTGGCACTTGAAGACACACCCAATGTGGCAGGTGGACGAGACCTAAATCTGGTAACTATCAATCCTACTTTTCCAAGTCTTGCCAACGACTGCCCTTCATATTATCCGACGGCTTGCGAAACGACATTCATATGTTAAATGTATTTGAGTTGCTGCGCGTTTGGCGCTGCAACTCGTTTTTGTGCTGAGTGTGAACTGGGCAATACCGGTTAAGGCGAACTAACACCGAGTTAAGCGAGTGTCATATTGGCTGCAACCACCACCAGTAACCCAGCAAAAATTTTCTTGATGGTGGGTACGGGTAAATGGTGAGTCGCTTTGGCACCCAGCGGTGCAGTAAACCAGGACGTACAGACAATTCCCAGTAGTGCTGGCAGGTAGACAAACCCGGCAAACCCATCTGCTAAGGCAAATTGAGCACTGCCCGACGTGACGTAACCAACAGAGCCAAACAGGGCAATCACAATGCCACAGGCTGAGGCGCAGCCAATGGCTTTTTTCATATCAATTGAGAAAAACGTCAGCAGTGGCACCAGCAGTGCGCCGCCTCCGATGCCAATCATGGCTGAGAGCCCGCCAGTTAAGGTTGTAAACCCCGTTAACACCCCTTTATTGGGCATAGTGCGCTCGTCAGACGCGGGTTTGTTATTGCCAAAAAACATCTTCAGTGCAATCAGGATCACGCTGATGGCAAACACCCAGCGTACAATTTGCTCGGGCAGCATGGCCGCTAAAAAGCCGCTGATCAGCGCGCCCAGTGCCACCCCCGTCATGATCCAGGGAGCCAGTTCCCAGGGCACATTGCCATTTTTGTGGTGGGCGATAGCAGAGGAAGTCGAAGTAAACAAAATAGAGGCCAAAGAGGTGGCAATGGCGGCGATAATCACCTGCTCAGGAGGCAACACCGCAAAGTACAACAAGATACTGCTTAGCACCGGAACAATCACCAGCCCGCCGCCAATACCAAGGAGCCCGGCCAGAAAGCCCACACCGCTGCCCAGCACGGCGCAGCATATTATCAATAACAACAAGTCACTCATTGTGTTTGTCTCATTTTATTATTCGGATTTAGACAGATGACGAGGGGATTGCCTTGCAGACAACCGATTCGCCAAGTTCCACAGGAGTATACCAAGATAAGGGCGCAGGCTTTTCAGATAAGCTTTGAATATTCCTCACGTTTTAGTTGAAGGAAATTCAACTTAAACATCTAGCCATCCAGATGTTTAAATTTCTAGGTGTTTTTCCGACCCTTTTCTTGTGGCTGGCCGACGAAAAAACGCAGCTGAGTAACAAGCATGAGCACAGCTCAAGTTTTAGGTGAAATTAAACCGTTTTTCTTCAAGTGCTTGCCCGGGTAACAATGTATGTGCTCTCAACGCCGGACCTACTTGATTATGGCTAAGCGCAAGCGCTGCACCAAGAAGAGCACTGTACATTTGGGTTAAATAAAGAAAATTGGATACCAGAACGCCATGAACAACGAGTTTACTTTTACAGTCAAAAGCCTCATTTTTGATGAGCACTATCATCCGTCAGACAATACACGGATCACAACCAACTTTGCCAACCTGGCCAGAGGGGAAAGTCGTCAGGCGAACCTGCGTAATGCATTAAAGATGATCGATAACCGTTTTAATGCGCTGGCGAGCTGGGACAACCCAAATGGCGACAGATATGCCATTGAGCTGGAGATCATCTCGGTAGACATCGACATTGCGGGCAGCGGCGAAGCTTTTCCTTCAATCGAAGTACTGAAAACCAATATTATTGACCACAAAACCGGTGAGCGCACCGAAGGCATAGTCGGTAACAACTTTTCATCTTATGTTCGCGATTACGACTTCAGTGTGGTGCTACTCGATCACAATAAAGGTAAACCGCAGTTCAGTATTCCCGAAGGCTTTGGGGAATTACACGGCAAACTGTTTAAACACTTTGTGAACTCCAGTGCCTATAAACAGAACTTTAAAAAGCGACCGGTGATCTGCCTGAGTGTGTCGGACAGCAAAACCTATGTCAGAACCGAAAACCAGCATCCGGTACTGGGTTTTGAATATGAGCCAAATGAGTCGTCATTGACAGAGCAGTACTTTAAGAAAATGGGTTTGCAGGTGCGCTACTTTATGCCGCCAAACAGTGTTGCCCCGTTGGCGTTTTATTTCTTCGGTGACTTGCTGAATGACTACACCAACCTGGAGTTGATCAGCACCATCAGCACGATGGAAACGTTCCAGAAAATCTATCGCCCGGAGATTTATAACGCCAATGCAGTGGCAGGCAGACGTTACCAGCCAAACCTAAAAAACCAGGATCACTCACTGACGCAAATTGTGTACGACCGTGAGGAGCGTAGCAGGCTGGCGGTGGAGCAGGGTAAATTTGCCCATGAGCACTTTATTAAACCTTACCAGAATGTACTTGAGCAGTGGTCGGCGAATTACGCCTGATAGTTAACGAGATAGAAGCGGCAGAAATTATGAAAACACTTTTACCTACCTCCACTGCAGGCAGCTTGCCTAAACCTGCCTGGCTGGCACAACCTGAGGTACTCTGGTCGCCATGGAAGCTCGAAGGACAGGCACTCGTTGACGGCAAACAAGATGCACTGCGTGTGTCGTTGCAGGAGCAGCAGCTGGCAGGGGTTGATATTGTCAGCGATGGCGAGCAAACCCGTCAGCATTTTGTGACCACCTTTATTGAACACCTCGACGGCGTGGATTTTGAAAACCGTAAAACGGTTAAAATTCGTGACCGCTACGATGCCAGTGTACCGACCGTGGTTGGTCCTATTAGCCGCCAGAAGCCGGTCTTTGTTGCAGACGCGAAGTTTTTGCGTCAGCAAACCAGGCAACCAATAAAGTGGGCGCTGCCCGGTCCGATGACCATGGTAGATACCTTGTACGATGATCATTATAAGAGCCGTGAAAAGCTGGCCTGGGAATTCGCCAAGGTACTGAATCAGGAGGCCAAAGAACTGGAAGCGGCTGGTGTCGACATCATTCAGTTTGATGAGCCGGCGTTTAATGTGTTCTTTGATGAGGTGAATGAATGGGGCATAGCCTGCCTGGAGCGTGCCATTGAAGGGCTGAAGTGCGAAACGGCCGTACACATTTGCTATGGCTACGGCATTAAAGCCAACACCGACTGGAAAAAAACCTTGGGTTCGCAGTGGCGTCAGTACGAGGAAGTGTTGCCTAAGCTGCAAAAGTCGAACATAGATATTATCTCGCTGGAGTGCCATAACTCGCGGGTACCGGTTGAGTTATTATCCCTGGTGCGCGGCAAAAAGGTCATGGTCGGTGCCATTGATGTGGCGACGGATACCATAGAAACGCCAGAAGAAGTCGCAGCAACACTCAGAGAAGCGCTCAGATATGTGGATGCCGATAAGCTTTATCCCTGCACTAATTGTGGCATGGCACCGCTTGCACGGGAAGTGGCTCGGGGCAAATTAAATGCCCTCAGTGCCGGTGCTGAAATTGTGCGTAAGGAAATCCTCAGTACACCACTGTCTGATGCCTAACCAGGCTCGCATGCTGGCTCTTTTATTTGATGTTGCTTATGTTTTACGGTAACTGTATAGGATGACGCGCGCACTGATCTTGCGCCCTGGCAGTACCGTATCATAGTTTGATTAAATTTTAAGGAGTCAGAATGCGCCTATTCTCTGCAAATCGGGTCTTTATGGTAATAACAGCAATGTTGCTATCGGGATCGCTTGGGGCAGAGCAAAACGTTGAGCCTCGGACGTCATTTAGCTGGTCGGCTGGGCCCGACTTACCCATTGCGCTGCAGGAAGTGTATCCTGCTGTTTTTAACAAGCGTATTTTCGTGGGGGGCGGTTTTACGCCCTCCGATCTCCCCTCGTTTTCTGACTTAGGTCCCACCACTGACGTGTTTTTACTTCACCCGGCTCACGCGCGATGGACCAAAGCGCCTGCTTTGCCCGCTGCCCGACATCATCTGGGCATGGTTGCTAACCAGCATTTTCTGTATGCCATTGGTGGTTTTACGGGGGCTAAGGATGATGCCTGGCAAATTCAGCGCTCGGTATTCAGACTCGATGGCAATATGCAGGCCTGGCGTAACGCGCCGTCTTTACCTATGCCGCTTGCTGAATCTGTGTATGCCAGTGTCGGCAAAAACATTCATGTGATTGGCGGTAAAACGCCCAGCCGGGACAGCGGTAAAAATATAGATACCGACGCACACTATGTGCTGGTTAACAACGCCTACTGGCGTAAGGTCAAGTCTGCAACTGTGGCGCGCAATTCCGCTGCCAGCGCGGTGATTGGTCATAAAATTTACGTGATTGGCGGACGCACCAGCGGCAAAGAGGGCGTAAACCTCAGCCACGGCGAAGTTTATAACACCAAAACGGATAGCTGGTCACCGATTGCACCTTTACCTGTTGCATCGGCCGGGCTGTCGGCCAGTGTGCTGGATGGTAAAATTATAGTGTCGGGTGGCGAGGTGTTTGGCCCCAATGGGGACTGGCAGGCAGGCAAAGCCCTCGATGACGTTTGGGCATACGATCCGCAAACGGATCTGTGGCAGGCACTGCCCAACTTGCCGCAACCGCGCCATGGTCATGGCTCAGTCTCGTTTAACGAGCAGGTCCATATTATTGGAGGCGCTGCCAAAGTGGGGCCGCAGGAAACCTTGTCGTCGACCATGACGTTGTCGATACAAGCAAGTGAATAACAAAAAAGCGCCCAGGGGCGCTTTTTTTGAAGGTGGCATGTTAAACCAATAAAGGTAAACCGGTTAAGGTAAACAACTGGCCTTGGTGAAGAAGTATCTTACTTCGTAGTCCTCACAGGTGGTGTAACTGCTGCTTCCGCCATTGCTGGAGTTCCAGCAGGCAAAGCCTGAGCTGTTGTTAACCAGGTTTTGTCCGGTCAGGCTTGAGTCCAGCTTGCTGCCTTTGACCCGTGCAATCACTCCCGCAACATCGCTGGTGCTGCAACTGGCGCCGATGTTACCCACTGACTGGTGGGAACTGAATAACTCATTATCACCGCTGGCCGGATCATCGCGGTCAAGCCAGCCGGTGGCATAGAGCCCGCCGTTAACCTGTGAACTGGCAATGCGATAAACGCCCAGTGAGTTAAGTTCTTTATTATCGGTGCCATGAAAGGCAAACAGTTGCTGGCTGGCGCTGGCCGAGTAGGTTGTACAACTGCCAGACGAAGTACCACCTTTGATTGAACTGCCATTGCTGGAAGTCAGCTTCAGATAATACACCGTATCATAGCCATATTTGCCATCGTCTTTACAGATCTGCAGGCCTTTTAGGTGCTCGCCCTTGCTGCTATCAAAGGTCAGTTTATCACCCCAGCTACCGCCGCTGCCGCCGTAGGTAACGCACATTTCTGATGTGCCAACACTGGCATGAGACAGGCTCTGTTTGGTTTCGTAACAGGCCTGAAAGCCATCCACCCGGTTGTTTGAGCGCACCCGCACTGAGCTGAGATTGAAGGTGCCGCCCACCAGGGCTTTACGTTTTAACAAGGCAATATCGTTAAACCCATCGCCTTTACTGGTCGAACCCACCGCGTTGTTTTTCACATACTGCCAGTCGATATGCTCAGCTGCGTTAGAGAGCCAGAAATCATCGAACGCCTTGTAATAGTTCACCCAATGGTGCTCTGCACTGGCACCTATGGTGTTTTGTAGTTGCACATGCTCATAGGCATTGAATGGCATCGCAAAGGTATAGCTGCCACCCAGGCTCTGACAGTTCGCAAAACCCATTTCCCAGCTGCCCTTGCTGGTGGTCAGCTTCCAGTTACGGTTGTCATCCACACAAGCGTGGTACTGATAGGTAGAGCAGGCTTTATCGACAATAGCGGCATCACTTTCCAGGCTGGCACAGTCGCCCGAACCATTGGGTCGGTTCGATTTCCACGACCAGATAAAGTCTTCAATCTGGACTTCATTGGCACCATAGCCGCTGGCTGCGCTGGTGTTATTGGCCTCGACCAGCGCCAGCTCAAGAATTTGCGCGCCTTTGTTGGCCCACTTACTGATCACATTGCTGCCAGTCTTACTTGAACTGGGGCCGTCAGGGTTAAGCTGCGTTGCGCCATCAATGATCACTGTCATATTGTTGGCAAGATAATGTGCGGTCTGATCGCCGTTCACACACTCATTGCTGCCGTTCTGGCAAAATGGTTGATTGCTTTGCAGCTTGCCACTGGCGTCGAAGGCATCGACACCGATAAACACGGTATTCCAGAATTTAGAATAACTGCCGCTGCTGTGATAAGAGCACAGGTTGCTGTGATCCCTGGGTGTTTGCACCACGGCAACCAGCTGCTTACCCGCCGCCAGAATGTCGCGTTTGGTGAGGTGCGACACCGGCAAAGAGGCACAGCTTTTATCGGCATAGCCCCAGTCAGAGGGCATCAGCAAATAATCGCCGATGTCTTTTTCCAGGCGTTCGCCAATTTTGTTGTGCCAGTTTTTATGGTCGTTATGCTTGTACGATTCGATTTTCAGTAACACCACTTCGTCCGGGTTGTCTTTCAAAAAGTCTTTAATATCGTCTAACCCTTCCGACAGCTTTGCATGAAAGCTTGAACAAATGGCTTTATTTTCCAGCGAGTTGTGGCACAGCATAGGGGTAGAATCAAAGGTACCTTCCGGGTAAATATCAAATTCCATCACCCGTATGCCGCGTTTTAGCAGACTTTTGGGGGAATAGTACTGATTCACATCGGTATAAGTACCTTTGCTCCAGGCATGTGAGGCATAGGCATTGTGCGCCCCGGCCCACAGGGTTTTAGAAAAGGGCGCAAAGTTATCTATCTGCCCTTGCAGGTCCAGTCGTGTCACTTTCTCATCGTCGGTATCTATTGCAGCATGTACCGCAAACGATACGCCAGATGCCGCGACTGCACCTGCCAGCAGCAACGCCAGTGTTTTGTGTGGTTTCATAGTCAAAATCCTCTCCTTTTAGTGTGAAGCTGGTCCTTAATCAGAGTGCCGTTTAGGCACTCCGTACGAGCAACCGCGGCAAATATAGGCTTCAAAAGTGCAAAAAGTGTGAAGATGAGAGTTTTAGCTCTAATTTCGCTTGATTTGAGTGTAGATAGCTTCTTGTAATGGTTAGAAAAAGACCGAGTCTTTGCGCGCAGGTGGTTTGATGGAAAAAGTAAACGGAATGTATTTAAAAAACTGTAGTAGAAATGAAGGCTTGAGAATGGGGAAATTACTAATAAGCTGCTCAGTATTTACCTGTTCACGCCGAATTCAAGCGACCCCACCCTCATCCAAGGCGCGTGCAAGCCGGGATCTACCGACGCATAGCATCATTGTGTCCTGTTCAAACCCCGCCGTCATCCCGGACGCGTGCGAGCCGGGAGCTACCAACGCACAGCGCAATACTCACTCGTAGAATAGTTGGCTGGTTCTTATTGGGTTTACAGATGGAAAGCTTAGTAAGGTCCAGACTGGACTACAAGACCGGCTCATTGTTCTTTGAAGACCGCTGCATTGGTGCGTGATACTTGCTTGAGACGGTGCCTCCGGGGAACCGGAGGCACCGTAAACAGGCTAGTGTATCTGGTACATGGCCTCTGATGTAGACATTAGCAGGTTCAATTTCCCTTTGCTGTCTTGTCTGACTTTAATTGCATTGCCTGAAACTGCACCAGGGAACACCGGACTAGACCACAGAGGGTAGCCTCTGAAGTCAGTGTAGATGAGCTGTGATGATACTTCAGAATCCCAATCTTTGCCGTTTTGTATGACGAGGATGAGCTCTTGTGAGGCTGTCCGAGTTGGAGATACCACAATATCTTTGACCTGCTCATTGAGACTCTGTTGATGAACCTGCTGCAGAACATTGTTAACAATCTCATATATGTAGATCGTTGCAGTATGCACTTGATAATGGTGTTCAGACACTTGCAGGCACAGCAGCTCTTGCTCAGGGTCCTGGTCATAGTTAAAAAATGCAATACGGTTGCAACTTTGATCGACGGAGCTTAGCTGTACAAAGTTGTTACCATTTGATTTAAGCAGTTTGAGCGTATCCTCAGCGACTGCCAGATTAAGCGCTTCACCATAATGTGCGCTAAAGTCAGACAGGTTGTATGATGATGTGTTGTAACTTGCAATCAATGCCTCGTTGTACACATCAACAAACTCCACGCCACGAGAAGTACTATAAATGGCATCCGGGATGTTATCGCCATTAGCATCTGCGCCTGTAACGCGCTTCAGCGTTGCGTCTGAATCGATATTTAGCTGGTAGGATACTGTTTCAGTTTTGATGTCCATCACAGCCAGGCTTGTGGAATATAATTCCGTTGTCGGTAGCAATAACTGGGCAACGCCGTTTTGGTAAAAATCTGCAGCATGCACAGATGTGTCATGGTGCCAGTTGCTGGA
>NZ_PNCI01000055.1 GCF_005887095.1 Pseudoalteromonas rubra
GTGTTTTTCAGTGATGACTAAGTACCCAAGTGTCATCAAGTCAAAATTGTGATCATGTGGTAAATCATACACAAAAGCTGAGTCAGACTCTTGCCCTGAAGGCGGAATCCAAATAGGCGCTCTGATATCAAAGTGCTTTTGCTTTGACAGCATGAAAACTTGAAATGTATATAAATTAGATTTTTGACTTGCTATATCCTTAAGGAAATCATTTAAAAAGGACGCTAGGAAAACCCTATTATTATAGAGCTTTGATAATAGAGAGATTGTTTTATTAATATTGCAAACATCAAAAAAACCTCCTTGCATATCATTAAGACACTCAATGAAATCATCAAACTCTATAGATTCAACCTTTCTAACTTTGTAAAAATCAGCCATTATACAACACCGTTAAATTCAAGGGTTTTCTTCGCAGCAGCCCTAACTTCAGGGTGCGAGTCATTTAAAGATTCAATTAAAATATTTTTAGCATACTCTTCATCAAGACAGGCAATAGCCTCAATGGCTTTCCACCTAACAAAATGTTGCCGATGATTTTTTGCTATATCCGACATATATTTCACCGAATCTCTATCTCCTAAAGTTTTTAAAACTTCTAATGTTGTTGTCAGCCTAGTACTAGAAACATCTGCCGAGGAAGGGTATAACATAGCTCCAGTTTCCACATGAAAGTTATGAACTATATTGTGATGCTTAAATGAACTTACTTCAAAGATAAAAATATCATTCACGTTCAATATCTGGAGGCCTGAGTCACCTGCTTTTATATTAATTAAATCGCCATTTTTAAAGGTTAACCTTTCCTTCTTAACCAACCTCCTGTTAACATCAAATATCTCATAGTCATTCATTTCTTCATATTCATATAAAATGGCTTCACATACTCCATGGCCATAGAAAAACATTGTGACATCATTTGGGTAAAGAAAGAACACATCCCTATTTTGATGCGGTGAGCCTTCGATGATTTTTAAAGTGCAAGCGGACAATAAACTACGAGCAAGCCTCAGTTCCAAGTTTGAGGCGGACATATTAAAGCCATCGACAGATATGCAGTGCATAGACTCACCGTTACTGACAATAGAAAGTAACCTGTTAACAACCCAAGACAATTCACCTGCGTCAATAATTCTTTTCAACTCATCTGAAATAAATTCAGATTCACCAGCTTCAATTGACAATAGTTTCAATAGGGGAGATTCACGATATGAATGATAAAAAAACATGACTAAATATTCCTTTTTACACGATTCAATTTCATATATAAATGCGTATATATTTTATTTATATTTTTGTTTTTTGCAATATAAAGAAGAAGTCAACAGGCTTTCGCCTGTTGATTTATTTACTTGAGTGCGTAAATAACTCCGGCAATCACTCCACATGGGAAGCCACCAATGTTTGCTCCACCAGCAGAATCATGTACACGGTTTTCCAAAGCTATCATTTTCATAATATTTCCTTTTAAATATTTAATTAAGTGAAAGATAAACTAAGACTTAATGCGTCATGTAGATAACGGCCCATACTGCACCACAAGGTGCACCACCAAGGTTAGCACCAGAGGATGCATTCTGAACCTGATTTTCAAGACTAATAATTCTCATAATAATAACTCCATTTAAGTTTAAAAAATTTCTGCCACTTGTAAGCAAGTAGCAACTCTATATGTACACACACCCTCCCCAAAGTCAATAAGAAATATTTCAACATAAATCACCGCTGCCCTTAATGAGTAAATACTTCTACAAAAAACACTAAAACCATCAATAAGAAAATTCTTAAAAAAATTAAATACCACAGGCATCAATGAGTAAATAATTTCCACATTAAATACTACAGCCATCAATGAGTAGTATTTTACAAAAAAAAACTCACGCAGACAGAAAAATCAAAAATAAAAACGCAAAAAAATGTATAAAATCGTATAGAAAGAGAGTCCAGCTTCAGGCTGTATTATGTTCTTTTCTAAAGAGAAAAAACTGCACTAGCACGAATCATCGAAGATAAAGTTACACGATCTCGATACTATTGGAGGTGGATTGTGTAGCCTCTTAATTACTACGAAGTATGTATCATTGAGGATAAGGTTACGCGATGTCGATACTATTAGAGATAGATTGTGCGGCCTCTTAATGACTACAAAGTATGTATCATCCAGTAACCACCTGCCAGAAGCTTATGAAACGAAAAGTGCTTAAAGGGGATCCAGGCTGTTTTGCTTTGAACCGAGTGTCATTGTTGAGTGATTTAAAATAGGATGGCCCCGCCTGACAAGACAGGGACATTTCTCTGGGTAGGCTATAGGTTGTTTAAGTAAATATCAAAATCTTATTAACGACGTTTGCTCTGCTTAAGGCGTTGATTATGCTTGCTCACCGCCTTACGAATACGGTTTATCTTAGCACGCTTGTCTTTGCGCTTTTCAGGCATCACCGACAGCTTAGTTTGCGTTTCGGGGCGTAAACCTACCGACTTGCGCAAATAGTTTACATCTTCCAGCTTGAGCTCTTCCCAGCCGCCCTGAGGCAAACGCTTGCTCAGTTCAAGCTTACCGTAACGCACGCGAATAAGACGGGATACTTCCAGCTCCTGTGATTGCCACAAGCGGCGCACTTCACGGTTACGGCCTTCCGTTAGTGTGACGTTAAACCACTTGTTCAGGCCCTCACCACCGCGAGGCACCAATTTCAGGAATTTTGCCGGGCCGTCCTCAAGCTCTACGCCTTTTTTCAGATTACGCAGATGCTCGTTGGTAACATCTCCAAACACCCGAACTGAGTACTCGCGTTCTACTTCGTATTTGGGATGCATCAGACGATTAGCCAGTTCACCGTCATTGGTAAACAACAGCAGACCTGAGGTGTTGATATCCAGACGACCTATGGCAATCCAGCGATCGCCTTCAATACGTGGCAGGCGATCAAATACAGTGCGACGCCCTTCAGGGTCCTTACGTGTACACAGCTCGCCTTCCGGCTTATGGTACATCAACACACGGCAGATCCGCTCTTCCTGTTGCTCAACTTTAACAATATGTCCATCGACCCGGATCACGGCGTTTTCTTCTACGCGATCACCCAGTTTAGCCACCTTGCCATCAACACTGACGCGGTTGCTTTCGATGTATTTTTCCATTTCACGACGCGAGCCAACGCCTGCGCGTGCCAAAACTTTTTGTAACTTCTCACTCATTCTGATGGTTCTCTCACAGAAGGATCATCTAACATCTGATCTAGCTTTTCGCCCTGTTGTGGCGGCAGCTCCGGGAGCATATCCAGCCCGTTAAGCGAAAAGTAGTCTAAAAATTGTCTGGTCGTTGCATACAATGCCGGTTTGCCCGGCACCTCTTTATAGCCCACCACTTTTATCCACTGACGCTCCAGCAAGCTCTTAATGATGTTAGAGCTGACGGTCACGCCACGTACTTGCTCAATTTCGCCCCGCGTAATAGGCTGTCGATAAGCTATCAGGGCCAATGTTTCAAGTGTGGCACGGGAGTACTTGGGTGCTTTTTCCTGCCACAAGTTACTGAGCCAGGGACTTAAACTGGCACAAGCCTGAAAACGATAACCGGTGCCAACTTCAACCAGTTTGACGCCTCTAGTCTGATAGTGTTCACTCAGGGTATCCAGTGCATCACGAAGCCGTTTATCCGATACATTGATGTCCAGTAAAACGGTCTCTTTCAGTTGTTTGCGTGATAAAGGCTTGTCAGCAACGAATATGGCAGCTTCCACCAGTTCAACCAATTGTTCATCACTGATACGACGTTTCATGCAAGTAGGATAAGGCTAGTCTAAAGCGGCGTATTATGACAGAGCCCGCGTCACTCTTGTAGCTTTAATGACAAATAAATTGCACTTGCAGGAGTAACAGCAGGTGCTACCTGCAAGCAATTAATTAACTGCTCCTTTAAAAGCTCCAGCATGGCGATAAACGTCACCACTACGCCGCTACGCCCTTCAGACAAAGTAAACAGCCGTGTGAATTCTACTGGCTCCGACTGTTCCGACAAAAACTGAAGAATTGCTGCCATACGCTCTCGGGTGGATAGCACCTCAGCACTGATCTGGTGGTGCTCAAAGGTTTTTGCCCGGGCCATAACGTCACTGAGCGCCAGCAGCAGCTCTGCCATTTCTATATCCGGCAGGCGCATCTGCGGCTCCTCAGAATCTTCCATCAAAGCACGAGCGACAAAAATTTCCCGATCAACACGAGGTAACTGGTCTAAGTTTTCGGCGGCTTTTTTGAACTGTTCATATTCCTGAAGTCTTCTGACCAATTCTGCACGAGGGTCTTCCTCGTCTTCCAGCTCTTCATGCACAGGTAATAGCAGACGAGACTTTATCTGTGCCAGCAAAGCGGCCATCACCAGATACTCTCCAGCCAATTCAAGCTGCATATCCTGCATCATCTCTACATACTGCACATATTGCTGTGTGATGCTCAGAATAGGTAGTTCAAGAATATCTAATTTATGGCGTTTGATCAGATACAGTAGCAGATCAAGCGGACCTTCAAATGTTTCCAGTATCACTTCCAGCGCGTCCGGAGGAATATAGAGATCCTCCGGCTTTTCCAGTACGGCCTCTCCGTGTAAAAACGCCAGTGGCAGCTTCTGTTGAGCTGGTTGGTCACTCATGACTATTCAAACGGGGCCGTATCGCCGCAGCCACGGCGCAGGATCACCACCTCGTCGTCAGACATATCAATTACCGTGGTCGCCTGCTCTACCAGATAACCACCATGAATGATCAGATCAACGTGCTTTTCCAGACGCAACCGGATGTCTTCCGGATCCGACTCTGTAAATTGTTCATCAGGCAAGATCAGTGAACAAGACATCAAAGGCTCACCTAACTCGGCCAGCAGTGCAGACGTGATAGGATGCTCAGTCACCCGGATCCCGATGGTTTTTTTCTTCTCATTGAGCAAACGTCGCGGTACTTCTTTGGTTCCTTTGAGAATAAAGGTATACGGACCTGGGGTATTGTTTTTGATCATCCGAAACATTTGATTATCGACGCGTGCATACGTCGACAACTCAGATAAATCCCGGCACATCAGGGTAAAGTTATGGTGCTTTTCGATGCCACGAATGCGCTCGATACGCTCCTTGGCCTGTTTATTGCCCAGGCTGCAGCCGATGGCATAGCCCGAATCAGTTGGATAGACGATCACCCCGCCCTGCTGAATGATATCAACGGCCTGACGGATAAGACGACCCTGTGGATTATCGGGATGAATATGAAAAAATTGGCTCACGCTGTCACTCCTCTGTCGCGCCCCAGAACTGCCAAACCCCTTGGCAATCTTTTGGTAAGTATAGGTTTTTTCCAAGATCCAACCAGTTTGTTGGATAATGAAAGTCAGATCCCTGGCTGGCCAGTAAGTTGTATTCCCGACTCAACTGACCCAAAAACTGCCGCTCGGAAGGTGCTTGTTGAGGCTGTGCCACCTCCATTGCTTTTCCACCGGCTGCACTGAATTCGTCTAGTAACTTTCTGAGCCACTTATTCGACATTTGATAGCGTCCGGGATGCGCCAGTACGCTTACACCGCCGGCACTGTGTATCGCCTCAATGGCTTGTGCCATGCTGCACCAGCTGCTGGGGACATAACCAATTTTGTTACGTCCCAGATACTTCTTAAAAACGCCCTGAATGTTTTTGGCGACGCCTCTGTCCACCAGCGCTTTGGCAAAATGAGCGCGGGTAATTTCGGCGTTTTCGGCCAGCAATTGTGCTTCTTCGTATATGCCTTCATAGCCACGCTTAGCAAGCCGCGCACCAATTTCTTTGGCACGCTCCCGACGCTTTTGCTGCTGACTGGCAAGCAGTGTGTTTAACCCATCCGCATTTTCATCGATATTCAGACCAACGATGTGGATTTCGAAACTCTCCCATTTGGTTGAGATTTCTACGCCTGAAACCAAAGATAAGGGCAAAGCTTTATCTGCAATATAGGCACGTGCAGGGGCAAGACCAGCCACCGTGTCGTGATCCGTAATGGCCAGTACGTCCACACCTCTTTCGGTTGCCCGTTCAAGTAAAGCGCTCACTGCCAAACGACCATCCGAAAAAGTACTGTGACTGTGTAAGTCGTATTTGATCAAACTCTCATAACCTCATAAAAATTTGCAGGTTTTAGTATATCATGTTCTTTAATGTCAGGTGTGTTTATCTCATGACACCAAACAACGAGATAGCAGCTTATTAGTCAGCCAAAATAACCATTTTTAGGTACGCAGTGGATTTTTTCGACTTTGCCCTTGACACTTTATCCCTTAGTACGGTTTACTGTTGGCACTGAAATGACATAACGATGACTTAACAAATGAAAACACAAACAACTTTAAACATTTGGTGGTGGCACTCGTAATTAGCGGGTGAATCGTTGTGCATGCAAGATTTTATAAACCCGCGCTAACCCCGCGGGTTTTTTTATAGGTTTTTTTCGATTAATCAAGAGTTTTAAAATGAGCAACAATACAGTAAACCTCACAGTATCTATGTCTTGGTGGTGGTGCCTGAATTAGCGGGACGGCATTGTTGTATCTAATAAACAGACCCCCGCAAGCAACCCGCTTACGGGGGTTTTTTTTAGCTTATTTTATAAAAATTACGAGGAATGAGGTGTGATTTTTAGTCATATAACGACACAACCCGGGGAAGTAACCAGTATTCGGTTACGGCGCGACTATATTGCCAGTCCCCTGTCTCTGTACGCAGCACTGGACAAACCCAATTCGCTGTTACTGGAGTCTGCCGAAATAGACTCCAAGGATAATGTGAAAAGCATTATTCTGGTCGACACGGCACTGCGCTTTGAGTGCCAGGGTAAAAGCGTGATAGTCCGTGCTCTGTCAAATAACGGTAAACAACTGCTGCCCTATCTGGCACAGGAAGTCGAAAACTGTGATGTAGAACTAGGTAACTCAGTGCTGTCCATTACTTACCGGGATACACCGGCGGATCTGGATGAATACGCGAAACTCAAGGCCGATAACGCATTTAGTGCGCTCAGAACCTGTATTAACCAAATAAAGTGCAACTCAGAAACACCGTTTTCGCTGTTTCTGGGTGGTGTATTTGCCTACGATATGGTGGCCAACTTCGAGCAACTTCCCGACGTTGCCTATGGCGCCAACAGCTGTCCAGACTATGTATTCTACCTTGCTGAAACCTTGTTGATCATAGATCATCAGGCGCAAACCACAGAGCTTATCGGCAATGTGTTTAACGGGCCTGATGTTCACGCCAACTGTTTTGAAGTCGGCCGTAAGCTGGAAGTACTTAACCGTCAGTGCGATGATCTACAAGCCTTTGCACCTGAGCCAGTCAAAGGCCGCTGCGACGTCAATGTTGATATCAGCGATGAAGCGTATAAAGAACAGGTTATCAAACTGAAGCAACATATCGTGGATGGCGACATCTTTCAGGTTGTTCCCTCCAGAACATTTACTTTGCCCTGTGCAAATCCTTTGTCGGCCTATATGGCGCTCAAGCAACAAAACCCAAGCCCGTATATGTTCTACATGCGTGATGAGGATTTTGTATTATTCGGTGCCTCCCCCGAGTCAGCACTAAAATACTGCGAAAAAAGCAATCAGGTTGAAGTTTACCCTATCGCTGGCACGCGCCCACGCGGAAAATTTGCCGATGGTAGCATTAACCCGGATCTTGATAGCCGTATCGAACTGGAACTCAGAGACGACCAGAAAGAGCGTGCCGAACACCTGATGTTAGTAGACCTGGCTCGTAATGATGTGGCGCGGATCAGCATACCGGGCACCCGCCACGCCAAAGAACTACTTAAAGTTGACCGCTATTCTCAGGTGATGCACCTGGTTTCTCGTGTAGTCGGCCAGCTTAAGCCGGATCTGGATGCACTGCACGCCTATCAGGCCAGTATGAACATGGGCACTTTGGTTGGCGCACCAAAAGTCAAAGCAGCTGAGCTGGTCAGACATACAGAGCAGCAACGACGTGGCAGCTATGGCGGCGCGGTTGGTTACCTGACAGGCGATGGTGCAATGGATTCATGTATTGTGATCCGCTCAGCCTTTGTAAAAGACGGTCAGGCTCTGGTGCAGGCCGGAGCTGGTGTCGTCTATGACTCAACCCCACAAGCCGAAGCCGATGAGACCCGCGCCAAAGCCAGCGCCGTGATCAAAGCAATTCAGTCGACTTATGTAGGAGAGCAGGCATGATCCCTAAGATTTATTTTCTTGATAACTTTGACTCCTTCTCTTACAACCTGGTGGATGAACTGTCGCTCCTTGGCGCAGAATTGGTGGTCTATCGTAATCACCTGGACGCTGAAACGATTTTTGCAAAGATGGAACAAGAAACCGACCCGGTGATCCTGGTATTGTCTCCGGGTCCGGGAGCGCCAAAAGATGCAGGCTGTTTGCTTGAGCTGATAGCCCTGTGCAAAGGCAAATATCCCATGCTGGGGATCTGCCTGGGCCAGCAGGCACTAACGCAAAGCTATGGCGGCACAATCGGCCACGCCGGAGAAACAGTGCACGGCAAGTCATCTCATATTTCCGTGACGCCACACCCTGTTTTTGACGGACTGGGAAAATCGTTTCCGGTAGCGCGCTACCACTCACTGATGGCGACTCAGGTTCCCGAATGCCTTGAGGTCATCGCCCAGTATGAAGAAATCCCCATGGCGATTTTCCACCCGAATGATAAGGTGATCGGGTATCAGTTTCACCCTGAATCAATTTTAACCCCATGCGGCGCCCAGCTATTAAAGCAAAGCATCGCCTACCTCACTTCCCAGGAGTAGACATGGATAGTTTAAATTTATTATTAGAACAAAAGTCGCTGGATTTTGCCGCCGCCACCGAGCTCTTTGGCGCCGTTATGCAAGGGCAACTTGATGAAGTACAACTCACTGCTGCTCTGGTCGCGCTGAAAATCAAAGGCGAAACAGCCGAAGAAATCGCTGGGGCGGCAAAAGCGATGCGCGACCATGCCATCGCATTTGATACACAAGGCCTGCTGTGCGCCGACAGCTGTGGCACGGGTGGCGATGGCACCAATACCATCAATGTCAGCACCACGGCAGCTATCGTGGCTGCGACCTGTGGCATACCTATGGTTAAACATGGCAACCGCAGTGTGTCCAGTAAGTCTGGGTCTGCGGATCTGTTAAAAACGCTTGGCATTAATCTGGATATGGACCCACAGGCGGGCGCGCGATGTTTACAACAAACCAATTTTACTTTTTTGTTTGCGCCGCATTATCACACCGGTGTTAAACACGCGATGCCAGTACGCACTAAATTAAAAACCCGTACTCTGTTCAATATTCTCGGACCGCTGGCAAACCCTGCCAAGCCTCAGGTACAGCTGCTGGGTGTGTATGATCCCAATTTGTGTCGCCCCATGGCCGAAACGCTGAATAAGCTGGGCACACAACGGGCGATGGTGGTGCATGGTTCAGGATGTGACGAAATTGCCTTACACGGCGAAACATTAGTGACTGAACTAAACCAGGGCGTGCTGACAGAATATACTCTCACACCCGAAGACTTTGGACTAAAACAGTACCCGCTCGATGCCATCGCCGGCGACACACCCGAGTTTAATGCCAAAGCGACGCGCGATATCCTGAGTGGAAACGGCAAAGAGGCACACAATGCCGCCATCATTGCCAATGTGGCCGCCCTGATGGTGATGACAAACAAAGCATCGGATCTTAAATCAGCCAGCACCCAGGTTGCACAAGTACTGGCATCGGGACGCTGCGTAGAAAAACTCGCTGATATTGTGGAGGTCAGTCATGGCTAATGTGTTGGAAAAAATTGTTGCAGACAAAGAAGTCGAAGTCGCAGCAAGAAAGCAGGCTCGCCCTCTGGCTAGCTTTATTGAGCAGATAACGCCAAGTGATCGTGATTTTTACGGCGCACTCAGCCAGCCCGGCACCCAATTTATCCTGGAGTGTAAAAAAGCCTCACCGTCGAAAGGTTTGATCCGTCAGCATTTCGACCTGGACGAGATCACCAGCGTCTATGGCCGTTACGCTTCTTGTATCAGTGTACTGACCGACGAAAAGTACTTTCAAGGTAGTTTTAACTACCTTAGCTATGTACGCACTCAGGTTTCTCAGCCACTCATTTGCAAAGACTTTTTTATTGATGAGTACCAGGTTTATCTCGCCCGTTTAAGCGGTGGTGACGCCATCTTACTCATGCTATCCGTACTTGATGATGCGCGTTACCGGGCACTTGCAGAGTTGGCTCACAGCTTGAACATGGCCGTGCTGACTGAAGTGAGCAACGAAGAAGAAGTACATCGGGCACTGACACTGGACGCTCAGCTGATTGGCATCAACAATCGTAACCTCAGAGACTTAAGTACCGACCTGGCTACCAGCGAGCGTTTACGCAAGTTGATCCCTGACGATAAAACCGTGATCTCCGAATCCGGCATTTACACACATACCGATGTCAAGCGCCTGGCCCCTATCTGCAACGGCTTCCTGGTTGGCAGCTCGCTGATGGCGGAGCAGGACCTGGAAACTGCCTGCCGCAAGCTGATCCTCGGAGAAAACAAAGTCTGTGGCCTGACCCGCAGTCAGGATGCCATTGCCGCCTACGAGGCTGGCGCCGTGTATGGTGGGTTAATTTTTTATCCCAAGTCACCGCGCTATGTGGACATTGACTGCGCCAAAGCCGTCGTAGACAGCGCACCGCTGAATTATGTGGGTGTCTTTGTTGACGCGCCGCTTGATCACGTCGTTGAACATGTCCGTATTCTTACACTCAGTGCTGTACAGCTGCATGGCACTGAGTCACAAACTTATATCGAACAATTGCGTCAACAGCTGCCCGTTAACTGCCAGATATGGAAAGCACAGGGGATCACGGACTGCCTGCCAGAACCTTTACAAGGCGTCGACAAACACCTGTACGACACCAAAGTCAAAGGCCAGACTGGTGGTACAGGTCAAACATTTGACTGGCAATTGCTAAGCAATACGTCCGGCGATTTTATGCTGGCGGGCGGCCTGAGCGCAGACAACTTAACACACGCAACCTTCCTGGGCGCAGCCGGATTCGACCTGAATTCTGGCGTGGAGAGCAGCCCTGGCAAAAAGTGCGCAGATAAACTGAACAAAGCTTTTAACACAATTCGTAAATACTGAGGTGGAAATGATTGATACAGGCTATTACGGCGATTTTGGCGGCATGTTTGTCCCAGAATTGCTGGTTCCTGCGCTCAAACAGCTTGAGCAGGAGTTTAACAAGGCACAAAACGATCCGGCTTTTCAGCAGGAGTTCTATCAGCTATTGAATGAATTTGCAGGTCGCCCGACCCCACTCACGTTGACCAGAAACCTGGTTAAAAACCCGAAAGTGAAACTTTACCTCAAGCGTGAAGATCTATTGCATGGTGGCGCCCACAAAACAAACCAGGTACTTGGTCAGGCGCTGCTTACCAAACGTATGGGTAAGTCCGAAGTCATCGCAGAAACGGGCGCCGGACAACATGGTGTTGCAACAGCACTGGCCTGTGCGCTGCTGGGTCTGAAATGTCGCGTTTACATGGGCGCAAAAGACGTTGAACGTCAGCAACCGAACGTATTCCGTATGCGTCTGATGGGTGCCGAAGTCATTCCGGTTACTGCGGGGTCTGGTACGCTTAAAGATGCTGTAAATGAAGCCATGCGCGACTGGTCTGCCAATTATAAAACGGCCCACTACCTGCTCGGTACGGCAGCAGGTCCCCACCCTTTCCCAACGCTGGTGCGTGAGTTCCAGAAAATGATTGGTGAAGAAGCAAAACAACAGGTCCTGGAGGCTGAAGGTAAATTACCAGATGTGGTAATGGCCTGTGTCGGCGGCGGCTCAAATGCCATTGGTATGTTCGCCGACTTTATTGACGAGACAAGTGTTAAATTGATTGGTATCGAACCCGCCGGGAAAGGCCTGGATACCGAAGAGCATGGTGCTGCACTGTGTAAAGGCACTAAAGGAATTTTGCATGGCGCGTACACTTACATTATGCAAAATCCAGATGGTCAGATTGAAGAGTCTTACTCTGTATCGGCAGGTCTGGATTACCCTGCGGTTGGCCCTCAACATGCCTACCTGCATGAGACCGGCCGTGCACAGTATGTTGCTGTTACCGATGATGAAGCGCTGGCAGCGTTCCAGTCATTGGCCAAACACGAAGGGATCATTCCGGCGCTGGAGTCGAGCCATGCCCTGGCTTATGCCCTGAAATATGCAGAAGCACAGGAGCAGGATACAGTGATTGTTGTGAATCTAAGCGGCCGCGGCGACAAAGACCTAGCCCATGTCCATCAGGTATTAGAAGCGCGAGGTGAGCTATGAGCCGTTACAATGACATGTTTGTACAGCTAAAAGACAAGCAGCAAGGTGCCTTTGTGCCGTTTGTGACCATCGGCGACCCCGACAAGGAAACTAGCCTGGCGATCATCAAAAGCCTGATTGAAGGCGGCGCTGACGCTTTGGAATTAGGGATCCCATTTTCAGACCCCATTGCCGATGGCCCAGTGATCCAGGCCGCAAATATTCGTGCGCTGGAGCAAAACATCAACACAGAGGACTGTTTTGAGGTGATCGGTGCCATCAGAGCGCAATATCCCCATATTCCAATCGGGTTGTTATTGTACTCTAACTTGATTTTCGCACGAGGTCTGGAGAGTTTTTACCAGCAAGCCAAAGCCGCGGGTGTCGATTCAGTGTTGGTTGCCGATGTGCCACTGCATGAATCCAAACTATTTCGCAGAGCTGCAGTAGATGCCGGTATTGAGCCGATTTTCATTGCAACGCCCAATGCCAGTGACGATACACTGCGTGAATGTGCCAGTTATGGCAGAGGCTATACTTACCTGCTTTCTCGTGCCGGGGTTACAGGCACAGAAAGTCAGGTACAGATGCCCACCGATGAGATCATTACCAAACTCACCGAATATCATGCAGCGCCGGCCTTACTTGGTTTTGGGATCTCAACCCCGGAGCAGGTCAAAGCTGCATTGGACTCTGGTGCAGCAGGTGCCATCTCTGGTTCTGCCGTAGTCAAAATCATTGAGCAGCACCTGAATGATAAGCCAGCTATGTATCAGGCACTATGTGCGTTTGTGCGCGACATGAAAGCCGCGACCCAGCGTTAGCACGTTATTTGTCAGCCAGAGCATCCTTGAATGCTTTGGCTGGCTTAAATAGCACTTTGTTTTGCCCTTCAATCATGATCTCCTCGCCGGTTCTTGGATTTCTGCCCGGTTTAGCCGGATGATAACTTAAAGTAAAAGTGCCCATTCCATTGAGCTGAACCTGATCCCCTTCGGATAGACGTTTGGTGATAAGCTTTAACAGACTCCCCAGTGCCGCCTGAGTGTCTTTTTTGGTCAATTCGCTATGTGCCGCCATGGCAGCAACCAGTTCACTTTTATTCATCATGCAATCCGTCTTTATACAACAAAGCGAGGCAGGCTAAGGACTTCTGTCACAAATGTCAATCTTGAGCGGATTAAACAAAGTTTTCCTTGCCCTGCCATACCCGAGTTGAGTTGCCTTGACTATAGTTAGGCTAACGCTTTCAGACTTACCCAGAGGTCACATTGAACGCAAACCAATATCGCTGGTGCGAACTATTCCTGGTGTTTTTTCTGCTACCCGTTATTGCCTATGCATTTCGCCATCAACTCGCCAATTGGTTATTTCCGGCACTCATTATACTCACGGCTGTGTGTACATATTTGTTGCTAACCGACCCTCATTTTAAACGTTTTCGCCTCACCAGCCTCGGAACCTTCTCGACGGTTAAACGGCGGTTGTTTTCAACATTTTTTATCGGCGCTTTGTTTTCAGCCATGTTCTATGGCTTAGTCAACCAGGAAAGCTGGTTTGATATGCCACTCAATTCTACCGACGACTGGTTGATACTCCTGATAGCTTATCCAATTTTATCGGTGCTACCCCAGGAGCTCGTGTTTAGAAGTTACTTTTTCCACCGTTATAAACGCATTTTGCCCCAGAAAACCACTCGGGTTGTACTCAGTGCCGCGGTCTTCGCCCTGGCTCATTGTGTCTATGATAACTGGGTTGCAATAGCGCTGTCGTTTGCAGGTGGGTTGTTGTTTGCCTATACATATGCACATAGTCGCTCATTAGCGGTATGCGTGCTTGAGCACAGCCTCTGGGGCCTGTGGGTGTTTACACTGGGGTTAGGTCATTACCTGGATTCTGGCGTTACTTTTTAGGGCTTCCGGGCGCAGCGGTTATGCTGACGCCCGAGAGCAATTGTCGTATCGGTAATTAGAAACCAAATAGACTGAAAGAGAAGAACTTAGTGGTGACTGTGTTGACAAAAATCAGCAGCAGGATAACCGGAATAAAGGTGGACAGGGAAAAGTTCACATACTTTTCCATTAAACTCCCCTTATAGTTTGGTGAACCCTGTGCCAATTCTTCAGACAGGTTATGCTTTTTCCAGCGATACATAACGAACAAACACACCAGCAAACCATTGAACGGCAAAATGGTCTCGTAGAACACATCAGAGATCAGTGCAAACATGCTCTGACTGGCCCCGCCATAATTAACAAAATCGGTCAGCCAACCCACCATACCAAAAGACATAGTACATAACACTGTCAGACCACCGGTAGTCAATGCCAGCAGGCCCAGTGCTTTCTTACGGCTGATGTCTTTCTCTTCCATCAGCGCCGCAGTTGGTACTTCAATGATGGACACTAACGAAGTGATAGCTGCAAAGAACACCAACAGGAAAAACACCGAAGCCACAGCAGATGCACCGAAATAACCGATGTCAGACTGCAATGCCAGTAGTAATTTTGGCAGATAGACAAAAATCATAGAGACAGATGAATCACTCAACTGCGCTGGATCAGTATCTGGATTAAAGCTAAAGATAGCAGGCAACACCATCAGACCCGCGATAAATGCAACCAGAGAGTCGGTAATCGCAACCATTTTGGAGCTACCAACAATGTCATCTTTCTTGGAAATATACGACGCATAAGTGATTAGAATACCCATTCCCAGAGACAGTGAGAAGAATGACTGGGATAAGGCACCATTGAGCACGCTGGCATTCATTTTGGAAAAGTCAGGCACCAGGTAGTAACGGACCCCTTCCATCGCATTATCCAGTGTTAGTACGTACATCACCAGTCCTAGCAGAAGTACGAAAAGGGCTGGCATCATAAATTTAGCCGCTTTCTCAATCCCTTCTTTTACACCACCAATCAGAATCAGGTTAACAATAATGCCAACAAATACCATATAGATGAACATAGAGTACTGATTCACAAACGCATCAAAGTGACCAGGGTTTGCTAACAGATCTAGATTACCCATAACTGTCTGTACCAGGTAACCGAAAATCCACACCGTGATCACCATGTAAAATACCGCGATCATAAACGGCGTTAATACTGCAATCGCCCCCGCAAGTGACCACTTTTTATCACCTTGCGTCAGTGATTTGTATGAACCGTAAGGGTCTTTTTGCGCTTTTCGACCCATCGCCATCTCTGCCATCATCACTGGCAAACAAATAAAGACTACAAACAGGGCATAAGTTAGCAGAAAAGCACCGCCCCCATTTTTTGTTGCAGACACGGGAAACCCAACCAAGTTACCAATCCCTACTGCGGAACCTGCTGCGGCAAGGATGAATCCCAGCCGCGAGCTGAAGTGCTCACGATTTGCGCTCACAAGAAAAACCTTATTATTATTTTATAAGAATAGTCGAAGGACTCTACCAGCCATCCGCACGGAATTTCAAGTATAAACGTCTAATCCGCCGTGTCGAAGCGTAAACCTGGCGGCTTTACAGCTGCCACATAGCTTGTTGCTTAACGCTTCACACGCGCCCGTAGCATTTACACCAAGGGGAGATTCGGTCTATGATAGACCCAAATTACACAATAATTCATTGCACCTTATGCTTTACATGATCTATTCAACCGACGTTGAAAACTCTTTGCAGAAGCGTCTGGCTGCGCGCCCTGCGCACTTGGCAAGACTGGACGAGCTTGCACAACAACAACGTTTATTTGCCGCAGGCCCTCTGCCCGCCATTGACAGTCCGGATCCGGGTGAAGCTGGATTTACCGGATCGCTGGTCATCGCCGAATTCGACTCCCTGACACAGGCCCAAGCCTGGGCAGCGGAAGATCCCTACATCGCAGCTGGCGTCTACGCGAACAGCGTGGTTAAGCCATACAAGAAAGTACTGCCTTAACAAGTTCAGCATGGGTTAAGTCGATCACTCTTAGCCTGTGCCACAAGATGTTAAGCAACCCTAACCGTGGAGCTTATTAAATGCAGTTGCCAAGATGTTTTGCTACAGCGTTGATCTGTTGTTTACTGGGGATACACTCTGCGCAGGCCACCGAGAAGCAAGACACAATAAGCAAAAAACAAGCTGTTAAACTTGCAACCGACCAGTATTCGGGTAAAACCCTCAAAATCTCCAAACAGGGAGACTACTATATTGTGCGAATTTTGCGAGATGATGGTCGGATCATAGATTTAAAAGTTCACCAGGTTACGGGCGAAGTGAAGAAGGACTAAACAATGCGAATTCTAGTAATAGAAGATGATATACAACTGGCTGAAAACCTGCGTACCGCGCTGGAAAAAGAAAAATATAGTGTGGACCTGTGCCACGACGGAGAAAATGGTCTTTTTCACTTAACTGAATATCCGCTTGATCTGGCGGTAGTCGATCTGGGCTTACCTAAGCTCGATGGCATTGAGCTCATTCGACAGGCGCGAGCAAAAGACATTAAATTACCCATTTTAATTTTGACCGCTCGGGATCGCTGGCAGGAAAAAGTCGAAGGACTGGATGCCGGAGCCGACGACTACCTTACTAAGCCGTTCCACACAGAGGAGTTGATCGCCCGGTGTAACGCCTTGATCCGCAGAAGTGCCGGACAAGCGAATCCTGAGATTTGTATTGGCCCGGTTAAAATCCACACTCGCTCTCAGCAAGTTTGGGTAGAAGATCGGGAGCTGACACTGACAGCTTATGAGTACAAGGTCCTTGAATATCTGATGGTCAACCCACATAAGGTTATCTCAAAATCGGAGCTGACTGAGCATATTTACGATCAGGATTTTGATCTGGACTCGAATGTCATTGAAGTCTTCGTGCTCAGGCTTAGAAAGAAACTGGACCCAGACGGCACACTCAACCCCGTTGAAACCCTCAGAGGGCGAGGTTATAGGTTTAAAAACCAGTGGTAAATCGCGCCCAAATCTCTTTAAAAATAAGGCAAGGATTTATCCTTGTCTTTGTTTTAATCGTTGCCCTTCCCGCGTTATTTTTCTCGATCGGCCGTGCCTACTATGCCACTTTGGTTGACGCCACAGAAAAAACACTGGAAGCCCACCTCTATTCTCTGATCTCCGAAGTTGATTTTGTGACGATGGAAATGCCAAATAGCATTTTGGCTCCTGAGTTGAACCGCCTTAACTCAGACACTTATGCACTCATATATCAGCAGAACGCGTTGGTATGGCATTCCGAGTCGGCCATGAATTTAACCGTAACGCCTGACATCTCACAAAGTAAAGCAGGGGCTGCTGAATTCGAACGAGTGGAATATAACCAGGAGCTTTATTGGCAGCTGAGTATGACCGTCATTCTCGGTAATGCCAGTCATTCACAACAAGCTAAATTTATATTATTGAAGAGAAATTCAGCGTTGGTTGCGCAAATGGCGCAATTTCGTAACACCCTGGTGAACTGGATGCTGGTAATGGGCGTGATGATAGCTGCACTAATGGCGTTCGGTTTTATCTGGAGTGCTCGTCCACTGCAAAGGCTGGATAAGGAGATCAAAGCGGTTGAAGCCGGTGAAATAGATAAGATCAGTGGCCTCTACCCAGTTGAGTTGAATACCATTAAAGCGGACCTCAATTTACTACTGGACTCACAAAGACGTCAGAAGGAACGTTACCGTGCCTCACTGAGCGATCTGGCGCATGCGCTTAAGACCCCTCTTGCCGTACTCAAATCCAGCCCAATGGCAAAAAATGATGAGGCTCAGGAGCAGCTTGACCGCATTAACGCCATGATTGAACACCAGTTAAAACGGGCTGCATCTGGCGCCTCAGATACCTGGAAAAAGCAAACACAGGTACAACCTGTGGTGAGTTCCATTCTAAATGCAATGACCAAGGTCTATCACGATAAGCAAATCAGCTTTAGCTCTGAGTGCCCGCAAGAGGCGGCTTTTTTGGGAGATAAGACCGATCTAATGGAAATTTTAGGTAATCTGATCGACAATGCCTGTAAAGCCTGTAATTATCAGGTCGATATAGAAGTGAAATATAATCAAAGCAAAGGTGTACGTTTTATTATTAGTGACGATGGTCCCGGGATACCCGAACAAAACAGAGAGACCTTGCTACAACGAGGGACACGACTCGACACCTACGAAAGTGGTCATGGTGTAGGGATGGCCATTGTGTCTGATCTCGTCTCTTCCTACCATGGAAGCATAGACATTGATTACAGCCAGCTGGGCGGCGCTCAGTTTACAATAGAATTTAGTTATGAACAGAACCAATAAAACACTGTGCTTTTTTACCCTGTTAACGCTCAGCGTGTCTGCCCAGGCAGCCAGGCTAACTCTGCAACAGTGCGACCATCTCAATTCAGATCACCCTGAAAAAGCCAAACGTTACCTGATGTGCCTGGATGGTAATATTGAGTTGCTTGAGCGCGAAAGGAAAACCTGGATAACCAAGTTGGTGATGGACACCGAAAACCTGCAAAAAGAAACCGGTAACTCCCAGTTGCTGCCCATTATTCAACGTAGTTTTATCAATCAGGAACGGTATATGGAAGATGCCTGCCGCTGGCGCTATTTAAAACAGATGCCCAATGCAACCATGGCAGCCAAAGTTTATAAACGCTGCAAAATCGAGTTTATTAAACAGCATACATATGAGCTACAGGCCGATTTTCTGCTCCAGTAACTCATACACTGTAGGTAAAATACTATCTTTGCCTGCTTAGACTAATAATCACCGACATATACTTACGTTGAATCAGTTGTTTGAGGCGCCAGGTAGCCTGTCCTACCTGGCATTATGTTGTTCCTCACCACCTAACATAGTTGCCAGCCAACGGCCGTCCTCACTGTTCTCCAGCGCTATCTTAACGACCATAGTCAGCGGCACAGACAGTAACATGCCTACTGTACCAAGCAGCCATCCCCAGAATATCAGCGACAAGAACACCACCAACGTACTGAGCCCCAGCCCTCTGCCCATAAAGCGAGGCTCGATGATATTACCCATAATGGTGTTAATACTGATATACCCGGCAGCAACTATGGCACTGATCATAGGACTGTGAGTGACAAGCGCTAGCAATACCGGAGGGACAGCGGCGATAATAGAACCGATATTGGGGATATAATTAAGCAAAAATGCGAACACGCCCCACAGGATAAAGTAATCAATATCAAGCACCCACAAAAAGCCCGCAGCCAGCACGCCCGTTGCCAGTGACACCAGAGTCTTAATTGCCAGATAGCTGTTAATGGAATCCAGAAAGCGGTCAATCTGCTTCATTTTCATGTCCGGATCATCCAGCGCCAGGTGAACTTTAGTACTGATCATCGGTGCTTCAAAAAGCATAAATACCACAGTCAGGAGGATCAGGAAAATATTGGCCATGACACCGCCGAAGCCAGTTAGCATATTTGTTGCTACATCAATCATTTTGCCCGGATCAAAAAGCGCAATCAGTTGCTGTTTATCAACCAGAATATTGTACTGAGCCGCCATATCGACAAACCAGATAAACTTGCTTCTCAGCGCCTCACGATATTGGGGCAGCTGGCTGGAAAAGTCATTGAGCGACTGGCCAACCAGACCTGTGAGACTCATGCCCATCAGCATGACCAGCATAATAATGAGGACAATTGCCAGCCCTTTAGGGATCCGGTAATTTGCGAAAAACTTCAAAAGTGGATTGCAAATAATGGCAATAAAGGCTGCCAAAACAAAAGGGACAACAATTTCGTTAGCCAGTTTTATTCCGGCTAAAACAATGAACAATGATGCGATAACGACTAAGCTTTTAGTGATCCCAGACAATGAAGACACGACTTTTCCTTACATTAACTGTGCGAAACCGGTGATTATTCCCGGTATATGACCCGGGCATTGGGCAATTTCTAATAAAAAATGGCCGTCCGGGTGCTTCATTGTAACGGAATTTAGCATCAAAGCACGCACAACTATTAAATTGATCGACAATACACTGCACTGAGTATAAGAGACTAAATTATTGAAAATGGGTTATACATGAATGTATTAATTACCGGCGCCACCGGGCTGATAGGCTCAGAACTTTGCAAGTTCATGGTCAACAAACACAAAATAATCGTCTTAACACGCAATGTGTCTGGAGCCAGACGCAAGCTGGACAGCAAAATTGAACCCATAGATAGCCTGGATCAGGTTAATTTCAATGAGCTGGATGTGGTGATAAATCTGGCAGGAGAACCCATCGCAGACAAACGCTGGACGGACAAACAAAAAGCCCGAATAGTGGACAGCCGAGTAATATTAACGCGTGAACTAAGCGCGCGGATCCGAGATTGCCAGACCCCGCCACATACCTTTATATCAGGCAGTGCCATAGGCTATTACGGCAGGCAACCCGCAACCGTCAAAGTGGGTGAAGATTTCGACGAGCCCTATCAGGAGTTTAGTCACCAGCTGTGTAAGGAGTGGGAAGCACAGGCGCATCATGCCGAGAGCGAAAAGACGCGCGTCTGTATTGTCAGAACGGGCATAGTCTTGTCGAAACATGGTGGCGCACTGAAAAAAATGTTGCCCGCATTTAAATTTGGGATGGGCGGTCCGATGGCCAGTGGTGCACAGATGATGTCCTGGATCCACATCGACGACATGGTGCAGTTAATCTTATTCTTACTCAAGCATCAGGAGCTGTCCGGTGTATTCAATGCCACAGCACCAGCGCCGGTGTCGAACAAAGAATTTGCTGAACGTCTGGCGCTGACACTCAGGCGACCGGCCATGTTTACTATGCCTGAATTCGTGCTAAAAGCCATGTTTGGAGAAATGTCAGAGCTACTGATTTATGGCCAGCGCGTGCTGCCACGACGCGCGCTCAAGGCCAACTACCGTTTTCGCTATCCAAACCTTGAAGAAGCGTTGCAGCAGCTTTTACATTAATACGTATTTCACTTAATACTTGCTCAGTTTGCGGAGACAATTGGGAATACTTTGTTTATATAGGCAATAAAAAAGCGCCTTACGGCGCTTTTTTACGTATTAACTCTGCTATGCAGTCAGGACCTTAATAAGCCTTTCCTGTTCAACATCTTGAGTATTATTGACGACCTGTGACAGGTAGCAAGTAAGGTAATACTCCAGTGACTGGGCGCCGCCCTGTAACTTGGCTTCCAGCAATGCTACCTGCTCTGCCATCCTGGCTTGTTGTGAGCTCGCAGGAGAATCATTGTTCGTCATCACTTCAAGTCGCAGTAATAATTGCTCAGCAGATAGCCCTGAATCATTGCCACTCAGCCAGCTGCCTGGCGGCGTATCTCCGGCACGAACAGCCTCAACCAGCTCATTAAATTTTTCACGGCTCTGCGCAGAGAAAAGTTCATTCAACTTTGTTTCAATCTGCTCTAGCAACTGCTGTTTGGTTTTTCTCAGCGATGCAAGTACCTCTGTGCTGAGCACAGCCTCTTTGACCGACAGCAGCTCTGACTGGGTTTTAGCATCGATCATTTGGCTGTCCAGTTCAGCCAGCAGCTGGCGTTGCTGTGCTTCCTGCGCCTGAGCTTGTTCACGTTCAGCGTTTTTCTGCTCCTGGCGTTTGCTAAATACCGCATCGTTGTGCTTTCTAAATTCCTGCCACAAGGTGTGTTCCTGCTTAGTGCCGGCAAAGCCAATTTCTTGCCAGCGTTTTTGCAGGGTTTTCAACGTATCGCAAGCCTGGCCAACATCTTCAAGCTCCAGCTGCTCTTGCGCCTCTGTCACCAATTTTTGCTTCAGCTGTGCATTTGCCTGATGACGGGCTTTTAATTGCTCATTGACCTGAGTATACGCATCACGATAACGCTTATTAAGTGCCTGATAGGTTGCCGCATCCAGGCTACCTGCACCGCGCCATTGCTTGTTGACCCGATTGAACACACTTTCTATCTGACGCCAGTCTGCTTCAGGCTGCTGTGTCAAAGGAGCAAGCGCCGCCATTTGTCCGACGAGCTCTTCACGCTGCTCAATCACCTTTTTGCGTAATTCATCTTGCTCAGCAAAATAAGCACGACATGGAGCGAATAACAACTCAATTTTCTCATCAAACTGAGCTGCCTGCGCTTTCTCCTCGTCGCTTTCAACGCGTCCAAGCTCGTTCCAGCGCACCCGTAGCAATTTAACCTGTGCCGCGCGGGCTTTAGGATCGACTTCCTGCTCTGTCAGCATCTCGTCAAGCTGTTGCAACAACTCGGTGCGCTTAGGCTGCGACGCATACTTTTGCCAGTCTTTTAGCTCTTGTAGCGCCTCGCTCAACGTTGTGAACTGTTTTGCCAGTTGCTGTTTAAACCCTTCACTCAGCTGCTCATAGCTTTCCATAAAGCCATTAAACACGCCAAACGCAACGTTAAAACGACCCTGGTCAAGTAGCCTTTGTACGTCTCTCGCTTTTTTGCGTGCTTCTTTGAGATGCTTTTCCTGCACATCAACCAGAGGTTTCATAGTCTGATTGAACTGAGCGCTGATTTCCTTAAGCTGTTCTGAAGCTTGCTTCTTTAAAGCCGCAGGTAACTGACGAAGCTGTGTTTGAGCATGCTGATAAGCCTGCTTCTGAGTTGCCAACACAGTATCGAGCTGGTCCAGCTCTTCGCTTGGCGCAACCTCTTTAAGCGCATTCAGAGCCTTATCAAATTGCGCCTTTGCGCTGACAAGCTCAGGTAAACTCTCCAGCTGTCTGGCACTCTCGCGCACCTTATCAATCAGCGCCGTTAATGCCGGCTCAGCATGATAATCGGACGCTTCGATGTCATGTTTAAGCTGGCTCAGCTGTGCATGTAGCGTATCCTGCGCTGTCAGGTCCAGAGCTGTCACCGCATTAGAAAGTGCCTGCTCTAGCGCCTCATACCCAGCTTCGAACGTCTGTATTGCTTTCGCCTTTGCTTCAGCCTGCTCAGCTTGCTGCTGTGCCTGTTCAAACGCACGCTGCAAGGCTTCTCTATGCTTGTTCAGCTTTACCGAGATAGACTGAAACTTTTCCTGGTTAGCCTGCTGTGTTTCTTCGTTCAGCCACTGCACGTCAAGCGCCTGCCACTGTGCTGTCAATGCATCAGCCTGACTGGCAACCACCTGATAATCCTGTTTGTCACGCAGCGCATTGAGTTTGGCCAAAACCAGTTTTGCCTCCTGAGTCACCTGCTCAGGCATAATCTGGCTCAAACGTTGCTGTTCCAGCGTTTGCTCAAGCGCGGTACGCGCCTCGCCAGAGGCTGCTTTCAGCACTGTCTTTTCGAGCTGATACTGAGCAATCAGAGGCAGTAACTGTACCTGCAATGGCTCGTCACCTTCTTTAAATGCTTTATCAATCAACTTTGCATTGGCAAGGCGCTTGAGTAATTTTGCCTTTTGCTCATTGTCAATATCACTAAAAGCGACTTTTTCCAACGTTTTTGCCGGTGCATAACGGTCGATATACTCGTCACGGATCTCCTGGCTCAGAGAATTAGAACCCGACAACACCGCCTGAGAAATATGCTGCTCAGCCAGTTCCTTCAGTTCCTGATCTTGCTTATACACCTTCCACCATAAACTCAGGTCATTCATTTTATCCAGGACCTTTTTCCTGAGCTGACTTGAGTCGTCTTCCAGCGCGAGCGTTTGTAATACATCGGCGTCTTTGCTTGTGTCCAGTTTGTCCACAGCGGCTAATCGCACCTGTGTTTTCGGGTGCTTCCATTTAGGGGTAAAAAGGTTTTTAAAGATCATTTTCGCTAAACCTGGCTATTTCATTGTCTGCTTTAAATTCTTGTTGCAACTCACGCTTAGATTTTTGCACCATCTCACCTTGCTCATTGATGGTGAACTGCTCTGTGCTTTTGGCCACCTTTGCCTGATATAACATGACCAGCTGAACGGTTTGTTCTTTTTGCGCATCACTCAGCTCGGTACCATCCGGCCAGCGCCCTGTAGCAGCGCCATACTGCAGGCGCTCATAAAGTTCCGGCGTAATATTTTTAACTAAACTGTCTATATTCATGTTCACTTTTTCTTTTTCAGTACTACTAAAATCACTCGGTTTATCAGATACCAAACCAGGCCAACACCAATTGCGCCTTTGGCTGCCAACATTTCCCATGTCCCTTCTACAGGCTGTTGCCAGTACAGGTATAAGAACCCACTAAGAAATAAGATCAACGCCAAAAATGAATAATTCATAATGGTTTGCTGTTTCTTAATTCGTCTGCGAACCTTTTCTCTGTGCAGAGATTCCTCATCCATATTCGCAAGATCAAATTGACAATGTGGGCAGGTTTTGTGCATAGAAGAAATGGGCTTGTTACAACTGGGGCATTGGGCAATTGCCATACTCGAGTGACTCCTAACGAAAAACTAGCATTTACACGCCGGCCACCTTTAGAGTGCTGATACCTGAGTGCTTAGAATCGCGATAATTGGGCAAAAAGCTGCCAAATCAAGCAATAATAAGCCCCTGTGGTACGACTGCTTCATAAAGAGTAAGACCAAAAAATAAGGCGCCATATGGCGCCCTATTCTACTTGGTTTATTAAGGTTTGTCTTTTTGGAAATGCATTGAATTGTCTTTTTGTACCTCGGTATTTCCTTCAGACTGACTCTGCTCTTTATCGAACTTGTCCCAATACTCGTCAACAGAGTCTTTCATTTCTTTACGCAGCAACATGATCCCGAACAGGTTTGGCAGCGTCATCACAACAATACCGACCGCTGCCAACTTCCAGATCAAGGTTGTATCTGCAAATGATGCCCAGAAGAACCCTGCTACATAGAAAACACGATATGGCATTACCGAGCGTGAGCCCAACAAATAGGTCATAGCTCGGTCACCATAGTATGACCAGGCAATTGCCGTAGAAAATGCAAATAACAGCAGACCAATAGATACGATATACTGGCCATTTTCCCCAAAGAAGCCTCGCGTAAATGCCTTGGTTGTCAGCTCAGCTGAGTGAACCAGTGACTTACCTTTAATGCTGATACTGGTATCGACCAGCATGCCCTTATCGACTTCAACGGTCCCGGTATAACGGTGTTTCGCCGTGATCCCAAAACGGATATCTTCACCGATTGAGCGCGAGTGAATGACCGTAAAGTCTTTATTGACCGCGACGCCTTCCACAACACGGATGTTACCACTGTATGCCTCAACACTATGGCCATCAATCCCATTGAGGTATTTGTATAATTCTTCTCGGTCACTGTCGTTCGATTCAACATAGTTGCCGTGCACTATGATCATTGATGAGCGCTCAAAGGTGGTTTCGAACTTTTCTGTCCACACACCCGACGACAAAATAACCAAACCGGTCAGCGTACAGATCACTATGGTATCGATGAAGGGCTCCAAGATAGATACCATACCTTCAGATACCGGCTCATCCGCTTTGGCAGATGCGTGCGCAATGGGTGCTGAACCCTGACCTGCTTCGTTCGAGAACAAGCCGCGGTTTACACCCCGGTTGAATGCATAAGCAAAAGATGCGCCCAGGAAGCCACCCACAGCAGCAGAGCCACTGAAAGCGTTTGTAAATACAGCTGAAAAAGACGGAATAATGTTTTCAGCGTTATACAGAATAACGGCCAACGCACCAATGATGTAAACAGCCGCCATCAGAGGTACGACTCGGGAGGTGATTGCAGCAATACGCTTGATGCCACCAAGAATCACTAAGGCAAGTAAGATAGATAGCACCGCGCCGGTGACCATAGGTTCAATGTTGAAAGTGGCTTCCATACCCTGTGCGATATTGTTGATCTGCGGTAAACTACCTGTACCGAATGAGCTAATCACGGTTGCGATGGCAAACAAAACCGCCAGCCATTTCATATTTAGACGACGATCCATATAGTACATAGGACCACCGGCCATAGTGCCGTCTTCTGCTTTAGTACGGTACTTGTGCGATAAGGTAACCTCTACAAACTTGGTGGTCATACCAAAAAATGCGGTCATCCACATCCAGAATAAGGCAGCCGGGCCACCAATTGAAATTGCCAGTGCCACACCACCGATATTACCGGTACCGACTGTCCCTGACAGAGCAGTTGACAGGGCCTGGAAGTGTGTCGTGTCCCCTTCATGACTTTTCTTATCGTATTTACCGGTGACAATTTTGCAGGCATGCTTGAAATACCGGATCTGTGGGAACTTTAAATACAGGGTAAAAAACAGACCCACTCCAAGTAATACATAAGGGAACCACCAGGAGCCCCCTAACAAGGCATCCAGACTATCCAGAAAACTTCCTAACGCGTCCACGACTCTTCCTCTTCTTCGTTGTTATTATATGCAACAGGCAACCTGTAAGGTTGCCTGTGATGATGATTATCTAAGATTATCGACCACGTTAACGATGGCCGCTAACGTATCCTGACCAAACTGATATGAGCGGCGATCAGACCAACCATAATGTGGATCAGGTAAATTTGCATTGTCCTTGAATGGCATCTCAATGGTATATGCCAGGGCTTTAAAGGCCTCGCCCACAGCACAAGATGCGACAGTCAGGTTAGCCTGACCAGGTTCGTCTTTTGGATAGCCAAACTCGTCCTGGAACTCTGGTGTGATAGTCAACAGAGCCTGCTTGAATTGCTCTTCTAATGAAGCCAGACGGGCATCATAACTTGGGATCCCTTCGCTACCTGCAACAAAGTTGTATGGCAACGCTTCATCACCGTGAATATCGAGATACAAGTCCAGACCCGTTTCATGCATTTTGTTAAGTACATGATACACTTCCGGTGAGCTTTCAAGTGATGGTGTTTGCCACTCACGATTCAGGTTTACCCCTTTGGCATTGGTGCGCAGGTGGCCACGCACACTGCCATCCGGGTTCATGTTAGGTACAATGTAAAAAACGGCTTTTGACAACAGAGCCGCGGCATGAGGATCTTCATCGTCCAGCAACTTATGCAGCAAACCTTCTACAAACCACTCTGCCATCGTCTCACCTGGGTGTTGACGTGCGGTAATCCAGATTTTTTTCTTTTCATCACCCGGTTCACCGACACACAGTAGGCTGATATCACGGCCGTCCAAAGTTTCGCCCAGTGTTTCTACGTGACACGCATTATGGCTTTGTGCCCAATACACCAAGTCGAGGTGACGCTCGTAGCTATACGGAGCAAAATAAGCGAAATACGTATGATGACACTCAGGTTCAAAATCGATCACCAATTGACCATCCTGATAGGTGCTAGGTACCCGGAACCAGGTTTGTCTGTCATAAGAGGCCACTGCCTGATAATCATCCCACCCTTCGGGATAGGCTGAGTTTTGCAGATTGTTAATATGAAGTTTGTGTTCTACAAATGGCGTCGATTCAAGACGGAAGTGAAACCATTGAAAAAATTCAGAATCGTTATCGTGGTTAATTTCCAGCTGAATATCTAGTGGAGCCTCAGCAGAAAGTACTTTGATGTTTCCGCTGTCAAAATTACTGGTGATCTTCATCATATACCCTAAATAAAAAAACCATCTCATTGCGCCAGATGTTATGAGCAAAGCGCCTGACGGCACGTCACACAGTCAAGGTATTTTGTTTTAACCTTGATGATTTTTGTTAGTGATTTGTAGCAATAAATCAGGTGCAAGCCTAACACACCTGGTGCGAGACAAAAACAAAAAAAGCCAGCAATCGCTGGCTTTTTTGGACAAAGCGTGAATTAACGCGGCAGGCTCGGGAATTCCACCTCAGCCATGTCACGCATTACACGTACAACCTGACAGCTGTAGCCAAACTCGTTATCGTACCATACGTAAAGTACTACACGGTCGCCATCAACAATGGTCGCTTGTGAGTCAACCACACCGGCGTAGCGGCTGCCAACCAGGTCAGTTGATACAATTTCAGTCGACGCTGTGTAATCGATTTGGTCACGAAGCTCAGAATGCAAAGATGTTTCGCGCAGGAACTCGTTTAGTTCCTCAGCCGTTGTTTCAGCATTCAGGTTCAGGTTCAAAATAGCCATTGATACGTTTGGCGTAGGAACACGGATTGCGTTACCAGTCAGCTTACCAGCTAGCTCAGGTAGTGCTTTTGCAACGGCTTTAGCAGCACCTGTTGAGGTAATAACCATGTTCAGTGCAGCACTGCGACCACGACGCTCGGCTTTGTGGTAGTTATCAATCAGGTTTTGGTCGTTGGTGTAAGAGTGAACTGTTTCAACGTGGCCATTCTTGATACCAAATTTGTCGTTCAGTGCCTTAAGTACAGGCGTGATGGCGTTTGTAGTACAGCTTGCTGCAGACACGATTTTGTCTTCAGACAGGATATCCACATTGTTAACACCGTAAACCACGTTCTTGATGTCACCTTTTGCAGGCGCAGTCAGAAGTACTTTAGATGCACCTTTTGATTGCAGGTGTTTACCAAGGCCGTCTTCGTCTTTCCATACACCCGTGTTATCAACAACCAGTGCATTCTCAATGCCGTACTGAGTGTAATCCACTTCTTCTGGAGAGTTTGCATAGATAACCTGAATGTAGTTACCGTTTGCTTTAATAGCACCTTTCTCATGGTCAACAGTGATTGAACCGTTGAATGGGCCGTGAATTGAATCGCGGCGAAGCAAGCTTGCGCGTTTTTCAAGGTCACCATCGCGACCACCACGTACCACAATTGCACGCAGACGAAGGTCAGCGTGAGAACCGCCACGTTCGATCAAAAGGCGCGCCAACAGACGACCGATGCGGCCAAAACCATACAGAACAACGTCGCGAGGGGCCGGACGGTTGCCTGTATTAAGCAGATCAGCAAGCTCAGCGTTCAGGTATTCTTCGATTGAACGACCTTCACCTGCATTTTTATAAATGTAAGCGTATGCCAGTTTACCTAAGTCAACACGGCCAGGTGCCAGTTCCATCTTGCTGATGGCTTCCAGGAAAGGGAAGCTCTCGCGCAAACGCAGTTTAGTTTCTTCGAAACGTGCGACTGTCTTATGGGCTTTAATAACATCGATAGTGCTGGTGTTTACAAGAGGACGGCCATAAACCGCAATTTCAACACCCAGATTACGATACAAACGACCAATGATCGGTTGCATGCTTTCTGCGTAGTCTTGACGTTCTTGCCAGCTGTTTTGATATTCTTGCTCGTGAGATAAGGTCATTTTTTCTGCCTAATAAACAATTTTTGAACGGATAGCCTAACCGAGCCTGATGTATTGCATAATTTGAGAGTCAACAGGCCCCAAGGCAGCGACATTTTAATTGAAATGGCTGCAATTCTCCACCACTTACTGAGAATTGTTACTGTAAAATTAACTCCACAGTTAGTCTTGTACAGATTGGCCTGCCACATCAGCATTAAAATATAAGAAAAACAGCTGAGACGCGCTTTGGTCGCAATCCCTTGCTACACTTGAGGTAAATAAAGGGTGGTCAGAATTGACGAAATTGGTACTATACACGCGCAACAACAAAGACTTGGAGTACGTATAACAATGAGGTGGTGGCTAATATCAGGCCTGTGTATTACGACAGCGTTGCTCAGTGGCTGCGATGACACAATCACGCTGAATAAAATTTGCACAGAGACCCCTGGGTTTTGTGAAGATCTCAATAAAGATAGCCATTGTAAAGAGGAACGTGCAAAGGTGATATTTGCGCGTTATCACGAATACAAAGCGCCTACTGATGACAATCGATACACTTTGCTGAAAAATTTTGAACAATATAACGAGTGTGTTTCTCTGGCCGCACAAATTGAGCATATCAAACTAAAAGAAAAAACCACGTCACGCGTTGAAGGTCATCTGACTAGTCTTAAAGAAATGACTCGGATCTATCAGGACACAATCAACACAGAGCACCCCGGCCTGCTTTATTATCACTGGTCCAGACGGAACAACCGACTCGCACTGAACAAGCTGTTGAATATGCAAGATCAGGACAATGTGAAAAGCGACCCGGAAATACAACTGTTTCTTGCGACTTTTTACGCGAAAATAGACGACGACAAAACCATTGATATTCTGTACCGAGTGCTTGAACTTAACAAAGCGGGAGAAACCCCAGATCCCGAAGTGTTTGCCAGTCTGGTGAGTATTTTTTATAAGCAGCAGAAGTATAAGCATGCATATACCTTTGCCCGCGTGGCACAGCTATCTGGTTTTGAGGATATTGACATCCTGCCAGTGGAACATAAGCTTTCTGCAGGCGGCAGAGACTTGGGTGCTCTGGATACGCTGGCGGCAAAAACCTGGGAAGAGATCAGCAATGGGGAGTTTCTCTCCCCGAGAGATTTCTAACGTCATACGGATTTATCTCAGCCTGAGTAGCCAACAATGGCTACTCAATTAACTTTTGGCATTCAGCTCCGCCGTCACCTTAGCCAGGCCCACTTGCGAGATACGCACCGAGATTTCTTTTTGTTTAGCACTCAGTAAGGAAATTCCCTCAGCAACCAGATCATATACTCTCCATTGCCCCTTTTTGCTCTTGCGGAACTTAAAATGGATATCAATGTCAGGGCCCGAAGGTTGCATAATTACCGCTTTCACGGTTGCATACTTGCTTTGTTCATCCATAGGCATAGACTCAAACTTTACCTGCTGGCCTTTGTATTGCATCAGCGCACTCGCATAGCTCACTTCCAGATAATGCTCAACCGCCGAAATAAACGCAATGGCCTCGGGCTTTTTAAGGCCTTTTATGTGTTTACCCAGCAATTTATAGGACACAAACCGAATATCAATATGTGACATCAGATGCGCCTTAACTAATTTGCGCATCTCTTGCGGGCTGGCCTGACCATCTTGGTTGATTTGCTTGATATCTGAAAATAGCGTTTCCCCCACCTCATTGATCAGCGCCAAAGGTGCTTGAGAGGCCCACGTCAGGGATGAAAACAACAATAAGAAAATTCCGACAATTACCTTGTTCACGTTCGTTCCTCGATACTTTTAAAATTTGACTTCCTGGTCCGGCTCTAACGCAGTGCATTGAGTCAGATGGTGTGCGCTATTAACTGTAACGCTAAAGTCATGTTGAGTGTGTGAAAAAGTGTATGGAAATCGTTCAAGTTCAGTATCAGGTCAGGTTGATTAAGTTGCTGAGGTTAGCGCAGGGTTGACAGCAATCTACCTTTTAAGGACCTTTTTAACCACCCGGTGAGAATGTAGCCACTGTTTTGCACTCTCGCGTTCAAGCGCTTCACTAATATAATAGCCCTGTAAGTAATGGCACCCTTTACTGTTAAGGTAAGCTGCGGTTTTACTGTTTTCAACCCCCTCAGCCACCACAGAGCAACCCAGCCGGTTAGCCAGATAAATAGTTGTCTCGACGATTGCCTGATCCTTGTCGCTATCCAGACAACTTGTAACAAATGAACGGTCCACTTTAATCTGGGAGATCGGTAACTCCCTGAGCATGGAAAAAGACGAGAAACCAGTGCCAAAGTCGTCGATACTGACCGAGAACCCCATGTCAATTAACATCCCTATCATATACTTAGCCTGATCAACATCGTCCATGACCATACTCTCTGTTAACTCAAACACTACACAGTTAGGCCTGACATTGTATTTTGATTGAAGTTCAACAAGCTGGTTAATCAGGTAACGGCCATGAAAGTCCTGGCAGGACAAGTTGATATGCACGGTCACGTTTGGCTCGATGGTTAAAAAGTGGCTTAATTCGCTGAATACCCGCTCAATTACAAATGTGCTGATCTGTTTTATATAATTGTTTTTTTCGGCAATAGGAATAAAGGTCATCGGGCTGATAAAAGCGCCGCAGGTATCGCGCCAGCGAAGCAATGCCTCAAGTCCATGCACTTCATTACTGTGCCCACAAACAAGGGGTTGGTAATAAACCTCCAGTTGATTGCTATTAAGCGCCCTCTTTAACGCGTTGAACAGTTCAAACTCGGCTTCCACCCCATCATGCAAAGTTTGGTCAAATATCACCAGGCTTTGACGGCTGCTTTTAGCGGCATACATTGCAATATCAGCGTGCTTGAGTAGTTCGGTAACTGACGGTTTTTCCTCTACACAAAAGATACGTGCACCTGCGCTGTAGAATACGTCGACCTGAACATCATCAACCACCAGTCCGTCAGAAAATGTTTTTAGCAGCGCATTATTGAGCGCAAACAACTCAGTCTCACTTGCCGAGTACGTGACAATCACGAACTCATCTCCACCCATTCTGAAGACCTTGCACCCTCGGGTATCCAAAGACCGTATTTTGATTGCAAATGCAATGAGCAGTTTATCACCAAAGAAGTGCCCGAGCGCATCATTGACTTGTTTAAAGTTATTGATATCCAAGAGCAACACACTGAACGCACGGCCTTTGGTAATGCACTGCTCAATGTGCTTGGTACATTCCTGACGGTTTTCGAGTTGTGTAAGTGAATCGTGGCGAGCCTGATAGCGCTCACTCTCTGCGATATCCTGAAGCTGAAGTAAGCTGGCACGGCTAAGCCGAACCACCACAATAACAAACACAGCGCCTAGCATCAGGATCACGGACAAACCCAATACCAAAGGCGAGTCATTCTCGGTGCGATAAACTTGGTGTGCAAAGGCCAGATAACCACAGATAAAAAATAACACCAGCGCAAGTAGCACCTGCCAGCCTCTGTTTTGTGCAATCCGGCAGATATGGGTTGCAGGGAACAGCGCCGCTACCAATAGCAGGAACCCAATCACAATAAGGCCTAAGCTGAGGTTTTCCACATCTACCACGTTCGCACTGACTGAAATGTACTGAGTATAGTGAACAAATCACTAACGCGCGCAGCTGATACAAGGGACGGCCACCTTGATAGTGAGCAATTGGCGCCACCAGCTACCTGGGTTATCCGGGTTTATGCTAACCAAATCGACTAGCCGCACTGGCGCATTTGATGTAAAATACGCGCGTTTCTAAGCAAATCCATTCTGTTATTTTTGAGGAAAACCTGTGAGCGAACAAAAACAGTCTCTTAGCTATAAAGACGCAGGCGTTGATATCGATGCGGGCAATGCATTGGTTGAGCGCATTAAAGGGGTAGTTAAAAAGACGCGTCGCCCTGAAGTGATGGGCGGTATTGGCGGCTTTGGCGCATTATGCGAACTACCAACCGGATATAAAGAGCCTGTCTTAGTTGCTGGCACAGATGGTGTGGGTACTAAACTGCGTCTGGCCATCGATCTTAAAAAGCACGATACCGTAGGTATCGACCTGGTTGCCATGTGTGTAAATGATTTGATAGTGCAAGGTGCTGAACCCCTATTTTTCCTTGACTATTACGCAACAGGCAAGCTGGATGTTGATACTGCAGCCGACGTGGTGACAGGTATTGGTGCCGGCTGTGAGCTGGCGGGCTGTGCCCTGATCGGCGGTGAAACAGCTGAAATGCCAGGCATGTACGAAGGCGAAGACTATGACATGGCCGGTTTTTGTACCGGTGTTGTAGAAAAGTCTAAGATCATTGATGGTACTAAAGTTGCCGAAGGTGACCAACTTATCGCCCTTGCTTCAAGTGGTCCGCACTCAAACGGTTACTCGCTGATCCGTAAAGTACTGGAAGTCTCTGGCGCTGATACCAGTGAAGAGTTTGCAGGCAAACCCCTGTCTGAACACCTGCTTGAGCCAACACGTATCTACGTTAAGCCAATTCTGGAGCTGCTGAAAGAAGTAGACGTACATGCTCTGTCGCACATCACAGGCGGTGGTTTCTGGGAAAACATCCCACGCGTACTGCCAGAGTCAGCCAAAGCAGTCGTAAAAGGCGATAGCTGGGAATGGCCAGCAGTGTTCAACTGGCTACAAGAAAACGGCAACATCAGCACTCATGAAATGTACCGTACTTTCAACTGTGGTGTGGGCATGATCCTGGTTGTTCCTGCTGACAAACTTGCTCAAAGCTTGGAAATCCTGAAAGCACAAGGCGAAAACGCCTGGCACATTGGTGAAATTCAAGCTGCAAATGCAGGTGAAGAACAAGTTGAAATCCTGGGTGGTGCCGAGTAATGGCACCCAACCGATCTCCAATTCGTATTGTTGTGTTGATATCTGGAAGTGGTTCCAATTTGCAGGCCATTATGGATGGCTGTCAACGCAACGACATCAATGGCGAGATCTGTGCCGTCATCAGTAATAAAGCCAACGCGTACGGGCTGCAAAGAGCCCAACAAGCGGACATTGAAACGCAAGTGTTAAGTCATAAAGACTTTGACAGCCGCGAAGCCTATGATCAACGTTTGGCGCAATTAATTGACTCTTATAATCCAGATTTAGTTGTATTAGCTGGATTTATGCGTATTCTAACCGCAGACTTAGTGCAAAAATTTAAAGGAAAAATGTTGAACATTCATCCTTCTTTGTTGCCTAAGTACCAAGGGCTGAATACCCACCAAAGAGCGATTGATGCAAAAGAAACGTTTCATGGCGCCAGTGTTCACTTCGTGACAGAAGAACTAGATGGTGGACCGGTCATCGTACAAGCTAAGGTGCCAATCCTGGCTGATGATACTGCGCACACGCTGTCACAGCGGGTTCATGAACAAGAACATATAATCTATCCTTTGGTGGTCAAGTGGTTCAGCGAACACAGACTAACGATGGAAGCAGACTATGCCGTTTTTGACAATCAACCCCTTCCAGCTCAAGGCGCAACCTACCCAGAAGAATAAAAAATACAGCGCTTTACTAATAGGTTTAAGCGCTGTTTTCTCATCTTCCTTATTCGCCAGTGAGCTAGTCCCTTACAGGGCAGAGTATGACGTCCTACGCAAAGGCGAAATTCTTGGTAACGCTATCAGAGAACTCTCTAAAATCTCTAACGACACCTACTCACTTAATTACGAAAGTGATATCGAATGGATGATTTTCACCGATCAACGGACCGAAAGCTCCCTCTTCACCTATCACGATAAAATTCCTAAATCGCTACTTTATACTTTGAACACAAAAGGCACATTACCCGATAAAAGCTATAAGATCCGCTTTGACCGAGAAAACAAACAGCTCTTTAAAAGCGATGAGAAATACCCTATCAATGCCGACTGGAACGAAAAGCGTCAGGATGTTTTGTCTTACCAGATAGCTTTGCGCAACGATGTAAAAGCCGGTAAAACCAAAATGAGTTACCCCATCGTGGATAAAAATGGCAATGTACGCAGCTACGATTTTGAAGTAATTGGCACCGAGGCCATCACACTGCCTATAGGCAATGTGGAAACCATAAAAGTTAAGCGCCTGTACGACAACAACAAGCGCCAGGCAGTAGCCTGGCTGGCACCAGCGTATCACTACTCGGTTGTACAAATGTTTAAAGGTAAAGATGGCGTGGAGCAGTTTATGATCCAGCTAAAGAGCTTTGATGCAGAGCAACTGGCTGAGTAATACAAAAAAGCCCTGATAGTCAGGGCTTTTTTGTGTCATTGGCTCTGAGAACCTGCTTTAATGGCAGGTGCTATATTTTCTCACCAAGCTTAAACAGCACATATTCACCGGGCTGCATTTTGGTCCACTCTTCGTCATTGGTCAGCGGTCGGGTGGCAATCACGGTCACCACGTCATCCGGAGTGGTTTCTTTTTGAAAATCGACCACCATATCCGCATCAATGAGTGTTGCCTTACCAAAAGGTGCACGACGCGTGATCCAGTGTAGATTGTTAGAGCAATACGCCAGTACAAATACGCCATCGGTCAGCAGCATATTGAAGACTCCTTTGTCCATCAGGGTCTTTGCCAGCTTGGCGGCGTAGCGAAATACAGTCGCCATGTTTTTTGGCCGTTTCGGGTATTTTTCACGGATCTTGTCCAAAATCCAGCAAAACGCCAGCTCACTGTCAGTGTTCCCCACCGGCTTATAAAACTCGGTAGTCAGGTCTTTATAATTAGACAACTGGCCGTTGTGGGCATAAGTGATCTCCCTGCCCCACAGCTCACGGGTAAACGGATGGGTATTCTCAAGGCAGGTTCTGCCGCGGTTGCCCTGGCGAATATGGCTGATCACCGAGACACTCTTAATCGGATAGGCTTTAACCAGTTTAGCAATTTCCGACTGACAGCTTGGCTCAGGGTCTTTAAACGTCCGACACCCTTTACCCTCGTAAAACGTGATCCCCCAGCCATCTTTATGCGGCCCGGTATTCCCCCCACGCTCCAGCAATCCGGAAAAACTAAAACAAATATCTGTGGGTACATTGGCAGACATGCCCAAAAGTTCACACATAGAATAAAAAGCCTTTAAATTTCAAATATATCGACCTGAGACATTCTCATTTTTAATTTCTGGTCTTAGTGTTGGTCACAGTTTGTGATTATGCTGACCAAAATGCTTGTGTGCCAAATTTTATCACCAAGTAGCAGAGGGTACCAATGCGCAATTTGTATTTATCTTAGTCAGCCACAGTAAAATGCAAACTCTGGCTCAGCGTTACTCCTGTGACTTCACAAGAGCGAGCTTTCATTCAGTGTTCAATGGATAGTGACGATTCTATAGGCTATTAGTTTATTTTACCTTTGGCATCACCCTTTATTACTCAAGTTCCCCTGCCCAGTCCCTGACACACCAACTCGTTTCATAGTGCATGGTATCAGGGTTAGTTCGAACAAAAGTACATATGAATTAAGAATATTGCACTCAGGCTGGTAACAACTGAAAGTGATATACGAAATTACCAAACGAATCACTTTACAGGTTGAAAAAATCTAACTTACTTTTTAATTACAAATTCACATAATTTGGTTACACTCGTTCGCGGGAATTCACTCCCATTTGATAAATGAATATTTCATAAAGAGTACAAATTATATTGAGTAAACGGTTATTTAAACCGCAAAAAAAAAAGGAAAGTTTTAAATGATTTTAGCTAGGTTTCTAACTCTAATCCTTGCTGTTTTTACCTCCATTTCATATGCAAGTGGAAATGAAAGTAGTAACGAGATCTTAAAACCCCAGGTTCTGGGCAATTTAATTCAGCATGGTAACTTTGAGAATGAGAATTTATTCAGATTCCCCTCTAACAGCAGCAACGTTGCTTATTTAACAGACCAATCTCCGATCAGCGGAAAACAAAGTGTAGAGGTTCACTTTACAGACTTTGACGTCTATAGCCCTTACTACCACAGATATGTTTTCCCTGAAAATACTCAGCTCTCGAGCTTACACTTCAGTGGTTTAATAAAAATGATCTCCGGGTTCGATACAGAATCTATAATTGCCGAGGCTCATGTCACTTATCATAGCGATGGACAATACCCTTACACTTATGAACGAGTAACACTCTCCGGTGGTAATAACTATAACACACCTTTCAATGTTAATTTGCCACTGGATGAAACCAGAAAGATCAAACTAGTGCATTTAAAATTCATGCATAACAGGAATCAACGCGACCTGTCTGTAATTATTGATGATCTGGCACTTCATACAGTTCCCAAAGGGTATGATAACTTGATCCCTCACGGTGATTTTGAAAGTGAAAACTTATTCAAATTTCCTTCAAATAGTAATAGTTCAGCTTATATAACCAACCAGTCCCCTATTATTGGCGAACAAAGTGCAGAAGTACACTTTACTGATTCCAGTGTGTATAGCCCTTACTACCACAGATATGTTTTCCCAGAAAACACACAGCTTTCAAGTTTACACTTTAGTGGCCTAATACAAATGACCGCTGGTTTTGATACTGAGTCTATAGTTGCAGAAGCTCATGTTACCTATCATAGAGACGATCAATATCCTTATACTTATGAGCGTGTAACATTATCCGGAAATGGCAGCGCAGTTACGCCATTTAGTGTTAACCTGCCACTGGATGAAACAAGAAAGATAAAGTTGGTACACTTAAAGTTCATGCATTATAAAAACAGCCAAGACATGTCCGTGCTTCTTGACGAACTTGCCCTTCACGTCGTTCATAAAGAGCGCCTTAATTTAATTCCTCACGGCGACTTCGAAAATGAAAATTTATTTATATTTCCATCAAATAGTGATGGCGTTGCCCATTTAACAAACCAAGCTCCCATTAGTGGTGAACAAAGTGTACAAGTTCAATTTACAAACTTTAGTGTATACAGCCCTTACTACTATACCTACGTATTTCCTGAAAATACCAATTTAAAGAGTTTGAATTTTAGTGGGCTTTTACAAATGCTTTCCGGTTTTGACACTGAATCTGTGATTGCAGAAGCACATGTCACTTTTCAGCGTGACGGTAAGTACCCCTACACTTATGAGCGGGTAACGCTATCTGGTAACGGTAATGCCGTGACGCCATTTGACGTCCACTTACCATTGGACGAGACCAGAGCGGTGAAACTGGTGAACTTGAAGTTTATTTATACTCAAAGTCAACAAGATGCAACTGTCCTGCTGGATGATTTAACGCTAAGTGTAATACCCAAGTGATACATTGACACGCAATACCCTCAATGTTCTTTCAAGGGCAGCAGTCGCTGCCTTTCTCCCTCAATTTGAGCATGAACACTCAATGTCTCTTTAACTCGCGATGAATATCAGTAACATCGGTTCAACTTCTGACTGTCACCTATTCGCTCTTCAATTCAAAGATAGTCGATGTGCCCTTATCCGCATATCCACATACCAGTTGTCGCTACCTTCAATGTGCTTACTGCTTTCCCAGACAAACCCCTTGTCGCTGATCTGACTAAAGCGAAAACGTGCGGGTTGTAGCTTGCCGTTTGGCAGGCGCTGTTCAACTTCAAGATGAACACCTTCTTTATCTCTGTGTGCAGTAAATGGGTTCAGGGTTGCGCTCATTTGCACGGGTAAGAACACCTGATGCCAGCGTTTGTCCTGAAGTGAAAAGGTTCTGAGTGTTCTGCCTGCGTAGGTTACCTTGCCCTGTGCATCCAGCAGGCTGAAATCGTCCACTACCATTTTATTGTCAAAGGCGTATTCGGCTTGCCAGCGACATGGGGCTGAGAAAAATGTCTTCCCTTGCGGATCCAGCTGCTCATAGCGGCACTGCCAGTGTCCTATCAAGAACGCGTAGTCGCTGGCCGCTGCAGGTGGCCCTGGGTAAAGCTCGGCGCTTTTTAAATGAAAGGAGCAGACAACGAGCAAACATAAAACTAGACGTCGCATAGTAAGATCATCAATAACAACACGGACTTTCAGTATGCCGACAAATATCAATACAACCAAGTCTTTGCAGTGTTTTTCTCTAAGTAGCGCGGATGGATGTTCCATTGGTGCAACCCGTTAAAACCCGACTATACTTGAGGCACCACTTTCGCACACAATCACAATAAGCACATGCTATGGCACACACGCTTACGTCCGAACAATTAGCACGCGGCTGGATACAAGCCTGGATAGACTGGGATATGGCATGGTTGAACACCTATCTTGCACCAGACTTTCTGCATATTAGTCCATTTGGCCGGTTAGCTGGTCGCGAACACTACCTGAACACAGTGGCACCTCTGGCGGCTAAGAGTGTGCAAAAGCTAACCATAGTTTCGGTGATTGCCGGACCAGATGAGTCTGCCATCTGGTTTGAAAACCACACTCCAGCTGGGGTTATTCCTTCTTGTGACTGGCTGACGATTAAAAATGGCACAATTAGTCAGATCCACTCTTTTTACGACAGTGCCCATGTGCGTGATACGCTGACTTCAGAGGAGCAAAGTCAGCTGAATACAACTTCGCCTCCCAAGTCATCCTAACGTGCATAGTCGTTTTGCAACCCTATTCAGTAACAATGCTCACGCAGGCGCACTCATTGGCATACTTATTCACCTTTCATATAAAACTAACCATAACAACCAGCCGTGCCCCTTTGTGCTGACATGGCTATACATCAAGCCTTTCAATAATATCTGTGAAACGGTGAGGTTTTACACTCAGTGCATACTTTTTCGCTGATAAAAATACTGAGCAACGATCAACCAAAACACAATTCGCATAATTAATTCAAATAACTGCATATAATGACCAGATAAAAGATAAACGAACCCACAAAACCGCAAATTATCGCGAAAATTTTTTTATTGAAATTTCATGCATGAATTTGCCTAAAAACCCGTTGATAGTGAATATATTTGCAAATATAATAAATATTAATTCACGTACCTTTTTCAATGATCTTGTTACCTGATTCACTTTATGCTTTCTTAGTTTGCATAAAAACAACAACCAGTACATTTCAGGATGCGCTACAATGCTAAAACCTAAACTCATTTCTCTGGCCATCGCCGGTGCGCTGCCAGGCTCGCTACTGCTGTCATCCGCAGTTAATGCCGACGAAGCCGGTGTGCAAGAAAAATCACTCGAAGTTATTCAGATCACGGCAACCCGACGCAGTGGTTCTGTACAAGATGCTCCGCTCAACATTACTGCGCTTGATGCGGACGTAATGAAAGATCAGAACATCGGTGAGCTGGCCGATGTTGCACGCTGGGTACCGGGGCTAACAGTGACGGATCAGGGGGGTCGTTCAGGCTCACCTATCATAGTACGGGGCCTCAACACCAACTCATCAGGCCCCGGCTCTGATGGCGGTACAGTTGCTACCTATATCAATGAAATTCCGGTGTCACTGGATATGCGCCTGACTGATGTAGAGCGAGTCGAAGTATTGATCGGCCCTCAGGGTACCCTGTATGGCGCAGGCACCTTAGGTGGTGCCATTCGCTACATGCTTAAAGCACCTGAGTTAGATATCACCACGGTTCAGTTGTATGGTGATATGTTTCAGAACAAAGAAAGCGACTCTGTAGGCGGCGAAGGCGGTTTTGTCTTTAACGCTCCCATCATCGAAGATGAACTGGCGCTGCGTGCCAGCCTGAATCACTATAACGACCCGGGGTTTATCGATTACAACTATGTGGTACGCGAAGCCGGTGTATCAAAAGCCGATCCCGACTGGACAGATAAAAGTGCGGTAGATAACAACCTTCGACGGGTTGCTGACGCGAATGGCGAAACCACCACCACAGGGCGCATTTCTGTGCGCTGGAAACCAAACGACTGGTTTGACGGCACGCTCAACTACTTTTATCAGAAACAAGAAAGTGAAGGCCGTTCTATCGTGCATTATCAGGCACTCAATCCTGCAAACGGACTGAATGATCGCATCGGTAAGTACGAATCAGGTTATCGCTACGAGGAGCCCAGAGACAAAGAAGATGATCTGCTTAGCCTGGAGCTAAAAGCCGATCTGGGCTTTGCCGAACTGGTCTCAGCGTCGGGCTGGTCGAGCTTTGAAGCCGACGGTCAACGCGATCAAACTGACTTGCTGATCCGCCTTGATTACGGCTATGAAGAATTCCCCTCTTTCTCCGCATTTACCCGCGAAGAAGAAGAGGAAGATACCTTCACTCAGGAAATCCGCCTGGTATCACAGGGCGACTCCGACTGGAACTGGATTGTTGGCGGTTTCTACAACAAATTTGAAAGTGATGCCAGCAGTAAAGAATTTACCCCAGGTTTTGGTGAATTTGCCGTTGCCAATTTTGGTGGTGAGCAAACCCGTCCTGACAATCTCGAGTACTTTTCTATTGACCGAAGTGAAGTAACCGAACAAGCACTGTTTGGTGAAGTTGGCTATCAGGTCTCGGACAAATTAACAATCACCCTTGGGGCGCGTGCTTATAAATATAAGGTCAGTGCAGAGTCAGGGGTTGATTTTCCGCTGAGTAACACCTTGTTTAATGGCGCCGATCCCAACACTATCGAGATAGTTGTTAGTCCGGTTGAACCGCAAGATGATAGTGGTAACCTGTTCAAGTTTAATGCGAACTATCAGTTTACAGATTCTGTTATGGCCTACATTACCGCCAGCGAAGGGCTTAGAATTGGTGGCTCTAATGGTATTTCGGCCTGTGAAGAAGGTGACTCTAAAACTCAGGTTGGCTGTGCCATGCCAAATGAGATGCTCTATGAAGCTGACACAACAACAAACTATGAAGTGGGTCTAAAGAGTACCTGGTTAAAAAACCGCTTACACTTTAATGCGGCACTGTTTAACGTTGACTGGGACAATGCCCAAATCTCTGGTGCCACTGTTATCGGGCAACTGCCTTATACATCCAATGCCGGTTCTGCCAATGCCAAAGGGGTTGAGATATCCACGCGTGCTATTGTGAATGATTATATCAGTATGTATGCAACCTATGCCTACACTAAGGCTGAGTTAACCGCAGATGCACCTTTCCTGTTTAATGTCGACGGCACAGATGGCGCCAAAGATGGCGACAGGCTGCCAGGTTCTCCGGAACATCAGTTCTCGCTGGGCGTAAACTACTCTACAGAAGTGATGGGTGATAAGACCTTAGATATCAACTATGGTTTAACCGCGCAGAGCGATATCATTTCCAAAGTAGGTTTGCGCGATAGCGGCGAAACCCTGTCTGGTTATGGGATCAGTAACCTCTCTGCCAAGCTGACCGGCGATATGTGGTCTGCCACTTTGTACGTAAACAATTTATTCAATAAGTATGCGTTTACCTCTGTGCGCCGGGATGTTCGGGATATCACCACCTCCAATGGTGCTGAGATCCAGCGTAACTATGGCCATTACCTCAATAAGCCTCTGACAGTCGGGATTAAGTTCGACTATCAATTTGAACTTTAGTAAATTTAACTCTCCCACTCCCAGGCTCATCCATAGTGATGAGCCTTTATGTTATTAAAAGTGACCAATCAGGATGATATCAATCCAGCAACGACATAAAAGCGCCGTGGCAGCTCTGAATCAGGGCCAGCTGGAAACGGCCCATCAGCACCTTGTACACCTGTTGCGCGATGCGCCCGACTATGCCGACGGCTACTTTCTGCTTGGTGTGATCAACCTTCAGGTCGGGCAGTTAAAAAAGGCAGTCAGGCTGTTTGAAAAAGCCCTGGGGTTGCACAGCAGCGATGAGTACCGTGCGCAATTAACTAAATGTTATGCCTTGCAGGGAGAGCTGTCGCTGGCCCGCAAAACCGCAGAGCAGACAAACCCGGGCTCACTCACCCGAGCACTCGATGCCGACACCTTTGGCGTGGCGCTCAGCCATGTGGGGTTGCATGAAAACGCACTGGCCTTTTTCCGCCAGGCTCTGCAACTGACCCAGAATAATCCCCAGTATTATTACAACTTTGGCGTCAGTGCGAAATTTGTCGGACTGTTTAATGAGGCTGAACAAGCCTTTGAGCAGGCACTCGCACTGGACGTTGATCACCACAGAGCCCATTTTGCGTTGTCAGATCTAAAAAAAGCGACCCCTGATGCACATCATATTGGGCGTTTACAGGGAGCCTTTGAGCGGGCAAGCTCCCCTGAATCCCGATTGCACCTGGGTCATGCTCTGGCCAAAGAGTATCAGGATCTTGGCAAATTTAATGACGCCTATCATGCACTACAGCAGGGCAAAGCAGCATTGCATGCGGCACGCCCATTTGACCACAAAGGCAATGAAGCACTCTTTGAGCGCATTCAGAGTCTCAGTCAGGCTGAGCCCTATGATCAGCACGCCGACCACTCAAGCCGTGAGCCCATCTTTGTACTGGGTATGCCGCGCTCCGGCACCACTCTGGTTGAGCGGATCTTGTCCAGTCACAGTGAGGTGATGTCAGCCGGTGAGCTGCAAGATTTTGGGATCAGTGTGAAACGTCTGGCTCAAACCACCAGCCAGACCGTACTGGATCCCACTACCCTGGAACAGGCCTATAAATGCTGTGCGCAGCAACTTGGACAAACTTATCTGGATGCGACCCGGGTAGTCACGGGTAGTCACGCCCATTTTGTTGACAAGTTACCCTTTAATTTTTTCTATGTTGACTTGATCCGCCGGGCACTGCCTAATGCCAAAATAGTCTGTCTGATGCGTGACCCTATGGACACCTGTATTGGTAATTTCCGCCAGCTTTTTACCATCAATAACCCCTATTACGCCTACTCATTGGATCTCATGGATACGGCGCGATTCTATGCCCACTTTTATCATTTAATGCAGCACTGGAAACAACTCCATGGCGAGCAGTTTTATATGATGCAGTACGAATCGCTGATAGATAATCCTGAGCAAGAAATCTCAAAGCTTTTGGCTTATTGCGAGCTCCCCTGGCAAGACAGCTGTATGCACTTTCACCTTAACGATGCGCCGGTATCGACGGCCAGTAAAGTACAAGTACGAGAGCCGCTCAACCGCCGGGCAATCGGGCGCTGGAAACGCTTTGCGCCTCATACTGATGCCGCCAAGGTGTTTCTTAATGAACAAGGGATCTTATTCTGACTTTAATATGAAGGCTAGCCAGCGTGCATTGTGCTCTGGCTAGAATGCATCTTTTGCTTACCCGCTACGTGCAGGGTTAAATGTCTGTGGACTTACTTCGCTTCCTGTTCAAGGCGCAGCAGCAGGGCTTTAATGTCGTCTTTGGCACCTATAATATGCTTTTTCAGAAACTCACAGGCACCGGCTTTGTCTTTTTCGTGGCACAACTTAAGTAAGGTGCGATGCTCTTCCGGCGCCGTTTTCAAACCACCAGCAAGCAGTATATGCATACGAACATACCGTTCTGAATTTTTACTGTACACGTCGACCAGCTCACGAGTCTGAGGGCGCTCAGCTCGGCTATACAGTTTGCGGTGAAATTCGGCATTGAGTTTACCCGTTGCCAACTGCGTATCACCAGCATCGGTCGCTTCTTCCAGATCGGCCAAAATCGCTTCAGCTTCAAGCAGGTCTCGTTTGGTTAGATTTTCAATTGAATGGCTCAGTAACTCCGCTTCCAAAATCGCGCGCAAATCAAAAATCTCATCAATTTGCTCAGCGCTCAATCGGGTCACGGTAGCCCCTTTGTGTGCTTCAAAGTTTACCAAACCCTCCGCTTCTAACTGCAGCAGCGCTTCTCTGACAGGGATCCGGCTGACATTCAGTTCATCGGCCAGTGCAGCCTGACGTAAAGGTTCTCCGGCTTTAATTTCGCCACAGAGGATTTTTTCTCGGATCGCTTCCGCAACCAGTTGAGTTCGGGTTTTATGTACAATCGCCATAGGGTTAATTAATTATTATCATTGGGATACATTATACGTGCATTGCCATAAATTGCACGCTGTGAGGCGCATAGTTCGCGCTCTATGAGATGATATCATGATCAAATAGGCGGTTGCACAAGCTAAGGAACAAGCTAATGCAACCGCACTCCACGGGGGTTACAGACGTTCTATCTTCTGTGATTGCCTAACTCTGTACACACAATGGTCGTAAGAACCGCGTCATCGCTTGTATCCCAACAGAAGTCGAACGGACATCCGTCGATGACGGATACGGTCCGCCATGATTCATCGACCCGCACACCTCAACACCAGTTGGCATCTGGCCAAAGATGAGGCGGCCTACTTTGTAGCTCAATTCATCCAAAAGCGTTTCCTGCACCGCGGCTTCCGCCTTAGTGGCATGCACACTGGCTGTTAACTGACCTTCCAGTTGCTCTACAACACGCAACAGCTGTGCTTCATCACGATATCGAACGATCAGGGCACTGGGACCAAACACTTCTTCGTGCAAGCTGGCATCTTTGATGAAATCTTCCGCCTCACAGGCAAACAAATGGGCGTTGGCATGAAAAGGCTGGCTCTGCTGAGCACAAGCCAGTGTGCTGACACGAGGATTGCGCTTCAATTCACCCATAGCTTTATCAAAACTACCCAAAATTCTGGGCGTTAACAAAGTATCCGATGGTGCGGCTTCAATTGCCCTTGCGGCCGTCGCTTCAAACTGAGCTTGTCCATGAGGAACCAGCCACAGGCCCGGACTGGTGCAGAACTGACCATTGCCCATCAGCAAAGATTGCACCAATGCTGTGGCCAGTGTTGTGCCCTGCGTTTGTGCATACTCAGGCAAAATAAGCTGCGGATTAACGCTGCCCAATTCACCATACAGGGGGATCACTTCTTCTCGCTGATGGATGGTCTCAAGCAAAGCTTTGGCTACATTCAGCGATCCGGTAAATCCAACCGCTTTAACCGCCGCAGCACCAACCAGTTGATGGGAGAGTGCGTAGTCTGCGCCCTGGATCATCGAAAACACGCCATCTGGCATTTGGCAATCACGAATGGCACGCTCAATGGCACGCGTCATTAACTCACTGGTACCCGGATGTGCGGTGTGGCTTTTCACAATCACAGGACAACCCGCGGCCAGTGCAGCTGCCGTATCACCACCTAACGTCGAAAAAGCGTAAGGAAAATTAGATGCACCAAAAACCGCCACCACGCCGACAGGCAAATAACGCAATTCAGTAGCAGGTTTAGGTAAGGGGGCTCGGTCTGGATCTGCGGGGTCCTGACGTGTCAGAGCCAGTGGTGCCAAATCCTGTTCAAGCGCTGCAGCAAATGCGTTGAGTTGAGTTATCGTGCGCATGCGCTCGCCTTCCAGCCTGGCTCTGGGTAGCCCGGTTTCCAGCATAGTGGTTTCAATCAGCTCATCGCCCAGCACAAGGATCTCTTCGCCAATTTTACGTAAAAAGGCTGCACGCTGCGCATACGCAATTCGGCGATAGGTTTTAAATGCGGTTTGCGCTTTAGAAATTGCGTCGTTCAGCTGTGCATGATCGGCATTAAAAAACGCCTGATGATGTCTTTCATTGGTTTGCGGGCAAAACGCAAAAAACTGCCCATTGTCTGCATTACCGCGCCATTGCCCGGCAATAAAACTCTGTCCTGTCAAAGTCATGGCTGTCTCCTTAAGACAAATGATGTGAGCAGGCTGATATCAGCCTGTTCACGGTTAAAGCACCTGAAACCCGAATGCATATGGGTCGTCGTCATCCACGGTAATACAGTTATGCCCTGTCACACGGGCCCAGCCCTGAATGCTGGGCAAAATGGCACTGTGACCGGCAATTTCTGTGGTGCCCTCGATGCGACCAATAAACTGGCTGCCAATGTAGCTTTCGTGAATAAAGTCCTCGCCACTTTGCAGTGCGCCTTTTGCAAACAGCTGAGCCATACGCGCACTGGTACCTGTGCCACACGGAGAGCGATCTATCGCTTTGTCACCATAAAACACCGCGTTGGCGGCACTGGAATCAGGCTGTTTGGGGTCCCCTGTCCACAACACATGAGAGGCACCGCATACCGTCGGATCGAGTGGATGTACACAGGCAATCTGCGCATTGACGGCATCACGGACTTTAGGGCTCATCGCCAGCAGCTCAGCGGCGCTCGTCGCATGCGTGCCTTTAAAATTGCCCTGAGGTTCAACAATTATGTAAAAATTCCCCCCATAGGCAATGTCGATCTGCAGCTCCCCTATTCCGGGAACTGAGACCACCTCATTCCTGTGTGCCAAAAATGCGGGAACATTAAACAGCTTGACCCATTCCACCTTGCCATCGCGCATCGAATAATAAGCGTCGACCCGCCCGGCAGGGGTATCTAACCTCAGACGCCCTGGCTCTTTTGGTGTTACCAGCCCCTGCTGCAGCGCAAATGTCACGGTACCTATGGTGCCGTGCCCGCACATGGGCAAACAGCCAGAGGTTTCGATGAACAAAATAGCTACGTCACCGTCTGCTGTGGTAGGTGGATACAAGAATGACCCCGACATCATGTCGTGCCCTCTGGGCTCAAACATCAGTGCACGACGGATCCAGTCATATTCGGCCAAAAAGTGCTGGCGTTTATCACTCATGGTCGCGCCTTGGAGCTGTGGATGTCCACTGGTTACCAGCCGTACCGGGTTGCCACAGGTGTGCCCGTCAATGCAGAAAAATGTTCCCTTATTCATAGGCTTAATCCAGATTAAACTTGCTTAAATCAATCCGGTTAGTCAGTGCCTCATCATACAAACGACGAACATAGGCTTTCTCATCTTCGGTCAGCGGTAAACGCGGAGAGCGAGTCACTTCACTGCCGCGTCCAGCCAGTTGCTCTGCATATTTGATGCACTGTACCAAAGTTGGGATAGTGTCCAGACGTAGCAAAGGCAAGAACCAGCGCCACAGCTCACGCGCTTCTTCGTAACGGCCCTGCTGAGCCAGCTTGTAGATAGCAACGGATTCACGGGGAAATACGTTTGTCAGGCCAGAGATCCACCCGGTTGCACCCAGCATTAAACTTTCCAGTGCGATATCATCTACCCCGCCGAACACCACATAGCGATCACCAAAGGCCGAGAACAATTCGCTGATCCGGCGAGTGTCTTCTGTTGCTTCCTTCACAGACACGATATTGGCTTCTTCAGCAAGGATTTTCATGCCTTCAATTGAGACATCCACGCCATAAGTCACCGGGTTGTTGTATATCATGACAGGCAAGGTGGTGTTGCGTGCAACCTGCTGATAATGGTGGATGGCCTCTCGCTCTGTAGAACGATAAACCATGCCAGGCAGTACCATGTAACCGTCAACACCGATTTCTTCAGCGTCGCGCACAAACTCAACAGCCAGTGCTGTGGTCGTTTCGGCCACACCCGAAATAACGGGTACTCGTCCTGCAACCACTTCTTTTGCTGCACGCAATACATCGCGTTTTTCCTCAGCACGTAGCGAGCAGTTTTCACCCACTGTGCCTAATACAATAATACCGTGCACCCCTTCTTCAATCAGGGTGTTGATCATCGCTTTGGTGGTGTCAAAGTTGATGCTTTCGTCGTCATTAAACTGGGTCGTTACTGCGGGATAGACACCCTGCCAATCTACTTTCATGATAAGTCCTCTGCTTAGTTTGTGCTTGCCATCATAGGTATATTGTATACAATAATCAATATCCAAATTTAAGAAAATTGCCAGAACGTCAAAAATTGCGGCACACAAATTAGTAAATCAATGAAAATTATACGGTTTATTTTTTGGTTAGCTTTACAGTGGCATCTGGTTGATAACATGCAATCTGACAAACGAGAATAACAATGACACATTCACTTCAAATTGCAGTTGTGGGAGCTGGTGTAATTGGCTTGTGTAATGCCTTACAACTCGCCCGTCAGGGACACAGTGTCACACTGTATGACCCGGCAGGTATTGGTGAGCAATGTTCGCGGGGTAATGCCGGTCACTTCGCAACCGAGCAAGTCTTTCCGTTGGCTGACAAGGCCCTGCTGCCTCGCTTACCCATGATGCTGCTCGATAAGCTCAGTCCCCTGCGCATTGATCACAAATACTTTATTAAAGCACTTCCCTGGCTGAGCCGCTTTTGCCTGAATATGCTGCCGGGCCGGTTTAAACGCCATACCCGGGCTTTGCGGGCACTAAACGAAGCAGCCTTACCGGCGTTCAGACAACTTTTGCAGGAGGACTTTGAGAGCAACATCAGCCTGCGTGGCAGCCTGCTGACCTTTGAACATGACAGAATCAAAGAGATCCGCGCCATACAGCATAAATACCAGCAACAAGGGGTTGCCGTTGAGTTGCTGGACCGCACGCAACTCTTTGCGCTGGAGCCAGGCCTGAGTCGCCGTATTCACTACGCGCTGTATTTTACCGAAGTGGGCCATACCTCCGACCCTTATCAGCTAAGTCAGGCTTTATTTGAGCAGTTTACAGCACTGGGAGGAACCTTCGTTAAGTCCGAAGTATGTGCAATCACCCCCCAGGGTGAGTGTTCAAGCAGCCCTGATCTGGCTCAGGTAAAGCTAACCACACTGACACAAGGTTGCCGCACTTTTGATCGGCTTGTATTGGCCACCGGGGCATGGAGCAAAACTCTGTGTGCTCAGCTTGGCTATAAACTCCCAATCGAAGCAGAGCGTGGTTACCACACTATGCTATCGGTCGCCTGTGGCCTGAGCCGCCCGGTGGCTTCTGCCGAGCGCCAGTTTATCATGACCCCCATGCAACATGGTCTGCGTCTGGCAGGAACCGTGGAGTTTGCAGGCCTGAACACCCGCCCTAATTATGAGCGTGCAGAGATGTTACTGACCCATGCCCGGGCCATACTCAAGGACAACGACACTTTGCAACAGGGCGAACACTGGATGGGACCGCGGCCCTCATTACCCGACTCTTTGCCGGTGATAGGACAAGCTCCGCATCATCCGAGCATTTACTTTGCACTGGGACATCAGCATCTGGGCCTGACTCAGGCCGCAATCACCAGTGAGCTCATCGCACAGTGCATTGCAAATCAACCAACAACGCTGGATATTGGCCCCTACAGTATTGCGCGTTTTCAATAACGAATAACAAACAGGAATCACTATGAAAGGCATAGGTTACCAGAATCGTGAAGCGGCACTGGCTGCATTGACAGATATGACACAGGATGTGGTTGCAATTAAACCCGAAGAGTATTTACACCGCATAGAAACAGCGCAAGCCTATATGCGCCAGCACAATATAGCTGCTGTTTATCTGAATGCTGGCACTAACTTAAAGTATTTTACGGGGTTACAGTGGTATCCGAGCGAACGTATGGTCGGCGCTATTTTGCCAGCACAAGGCGAGGTACAATTTATCGTACCGTTTTTTGAAGTCGGTTCGATCAAGGACTACCAGGTGATAGAAGGCCCTATGCATACCTGGCAGGAAGAGCAGCCCCCCTACAGCCTGTTGACCAAGGTGCTGACTGATCAGGGCATTGCACCTGATGCGACGCTGGGCATTGATGAAAGCGCCGCTTTTTTTATCGCCGATGGCATTCGTCAGGCCGGACCGGCGCTCAACCTGATCAACGCCAAGTGCGTCACAGCCCACTGTCGCATGCATAAGTCTGACTCAGAGCTGGCCCTTATCCAGCGGGCCATGGACATGACGCTCGCAGTGCACAAAGCAGCAGCCTCGATACTTCATGAAGGGATCACCACCACGGAGGTGGAAGCCTTTATCAATGAAGCGCACCGTAAAGTGGGGGCAACCGGCAGTTATTTTTGCATTGTGTTATTTGGCACAGCCACCTCTTTTCCGCATGGTGTAAAAGACCCACAGACGCTAAAACAGGGCGATGTTGTATTAATAGATACTGGCTGTAAGCTCCATGGCTATCTGAGTGATATTACCCGGACCTATGTATTCGGTGAACCAACAGCGCATCAACGCACCATGTGGCAACACGAAAAAAATGCCCAGCTCGCCGCATTCGAGGCCGCGCAAATTGGCACTCCTTGTGGCGATGTCGATTTTGCCGCACGCAGCTACCTCGCAGCACAAGGACTGGGACCGGATTATCAGTTACCTGGCTGTCCACACCGAACCGGTCATGGTATTGGTCTGGACATTCATGAATGGCCGTATCTGGTAAAAGACAATCCGCAGCCGCTGGCGGCCGGTATGTGCTTTTCTAATGAACCTATGCTGGTCCTTCCGGGTGAATTTGGCATCCGACTGGAAGATCATTTTTATATGACGCCGAACGGACCAAAGTGGTTTACCCAACCTGCGCATTCAATCGACGATCCATTTGGGTTAAATAACTAATCAACTTCAGGCGCCGTGCTCCATACGGCGCCACATAAACCAACCTGCTTTACGTCTTCGCACGCAACACAGGTTCACTTCAAATGGCATTGAGTGATTAAATACAGTGGGCGGCGCACCCAATCAACCCAAAAAAAGACGCTGCCCGAGACGATTACATACCCATATCAACAAGGAATAATCATGAAACTAAAGGTTAAAAAGACCCAACTAAAACGTTTATCGGATAAACACGCTGGATTGGCAAAGCACGCCACACCTCAGGTTGCTGGCGGTCAGCAACCTGCGTCTATTTCTGCAGGCGTGTTATGTGTGATTACATCGCTGGTGGACTGCTCGCAGCAGTGCTCAAAACAGGCTTGCTCTGGGGATTACTGCAAGCTGTAATTCAGTCTGCACGGCACAACCTCTGAGCTGAATACTCAGAGGTTCTGTAGTGTTCGGGATTAGAAGTAATAGCCTACATTGATGTTAAAACGGCGCTCAAAACCCTCACTGTCACCTACAAGCGTGCCACCAACAAAAGGTTGATTTTTGGCATGTACCAAATCGACATAGGCAAATACAGGGCCTGCCGCCACAGCCATACCGGTGATGTTCATCCAGGTGTTTGCGCTGTCATCAGATTTGCCATGCATCAAGCCAAAGTCATTATAAACGGTCAGCTCAGTTAGCGGTCCAAACTCAACCTGCCAATCATAAGACACGCCCATGGTCGTCGACGAAGCCTTTGCCGCTATGGTGTCGTACATCGCATTTGCAGCAACCGCAATCTGGGTAAATTCATCGACCTGATAATCATACTCGGTGTGTTGAAAATGAACATACCACTGGTGATATCGATTAGACGCATGCATAGCCCAAGCGTGATAATTGCCGGCCCGGGAGATGCCATTGTCCAGACCGCCATGCAGTACTGAGAATCCGATCTGGGTAGTACCAAAAGCATGATCCAGCTGATAGGCAAATCGCCCTGCCAGAGTGTTATACTCAGCCAGCTTTTGTTCCGGCGTATCGTAAACGCCCTCATCCGCAGTGCGCAGACCTACGATATCCACCGAATACCGGTCTTTGCGATCCTCCGCCGCACCATCTATGCCACCGTGATCGTCGTTTTTGAAAAAGGCCAGATCCAGTTGCCAGTTATCCTGCATAGTACGTTTGAACACCAGACCTAAATCATAGTCCTCTTCCAGACCAACGAAATAATTGGGTGTCATAAAGTAGCTGTGTGATGCAACCGGCGTATTACCAAATGGTACGGGAACCAGGCCGAGCTGAGCCTGCCACTGCGGTGTGAGGTCGTAGTCCAGGTAAGCAAACTTCACAACCCGCATGTAGTCATGAAATCGCACTTCCGCATTGATACCGATATCAGCAACCTTACCTGATAAATTAATACGAGCCAGGTCAAAGTCGATGTCACCACCACGACGCTCACTGTCCTGATCGTAGGAGTTCATACCATAATTAAAGCGAATAGCACCGCCTACCTTTACACCCTGCTCAGCAGGTTTATTGTCCGCTTCTTGTTGTGCTTCAAGCTGTACCACTTTTTGCTGCAAATTAACAAGTTCACGCTTCAGCGTATCTAACTCTGTCGCGTTCGTATCAACGGAGGCAGAGCCAATGATCAGGGCACTCGAAAACAAAATAGTGCGTCGGGAATTAAATGACATAGAGACACATTCCGGGGTAAAGCTAAAAAATTCGCGCAAGCCTATATGACAACGCTGACACGTTCAAATTAAAGAATTTCGCCCGAATGTAAGGGATGTAAAACACTGTGCAATGGAGGTTTCAGTTTGTAAATTCTGTAGTGAAAATGCAGTTATGCTGTTTTATCTTCTTACCTAAAACATCAAGAGAACCAAGAAGAATAAAGCTAATTATCAATTACTTATATATACCCCGTGAGATACCGCCCTCATTAAAGTTAGTGAATAGTTACCAGTAAACGGTTTATTGGCAATTCTGAGCCATTTTTAGCCCAGAAGAATTGTTCGAACAATTTTCACCCGCTCTGACCGCTGGCAACCTGCCGCTTACCGCACCCGGTGACATTTTTGACCAAAACGCGCTAATCTGTGAACCTCTTTCTGTCGACTTAAGTTGAGCAAGCATGAAGAAAACATTAAACAACATTGCATTAAGCTTATTTTTTATCTCTGCCCAGAGCATCCAGGCGGTTGAGCCTCAAACTATCCCAGTTGCAAAGAGCGCTGATAACTATCAACTGGAACTGGTTGCGAGGGGTATTCAGATCCCCTGGGGAATGGTGTGGCTAAACGACAAAGAGCTGCTGGTCACCGACAGATCGGGGCAACTTCGCCTGATCAAAGAGGGTAAGCTGGTCGACAAACCGATCGAAGGTGTGCCAGAGGTACATGCTGAGCGCCAGGGTGGCCTGCTGGATATCGAGATAGACCCTGACTATAGCGAAAACGGTTGGATCTATTTTTCTTATTCCGGCTTTGAAGGCGAAGAAAAAGGCAGCAATACATCTATCATGCGTGCACGCCTCAAAGATATGAAGCTGGTTGATAAGCAGTTAATATTTGATGGTTTTCCAAATACCAAGCCTTCTTTTCATTTCGGCTCTCGCATTGAGTTCGACAAAGATGGCTACCTGTACTTTTCGATTGGAGACAGGGGCAACCGGGACGTGCACCCGCAGCGCTTAGATCATGATGCAGGTAAAATTCATCGCATCAATCCCGATGGCACAATACCCGATTCAAACCCATTTGCAAAACAAAAGGATGCGCGTAAAAGTGTGTATTCCTATGGCCACCGCAACCCGCAGGGTATGGCTATGCACCCCAAAACGGGCGAGATCTGGACCCATGAGCATGGCCCTCGGGGCGGCGATGAGATCAATATCATCAAGCCGGGCCTGAACTACGGCTGGCCTGTGATCACCTACGGAATCAACTATAACGGAACAAAGATCACCGACGAAACCACCCGAGATGGCATGCAACAACCTGACTGGGTATGGGTTCCTTCTATCGCACCATCCGGTATGGAATTTATTACCAGCGACAAATACCCACAATGGCAAGGCCATCTGGTTGTCGGTTCAATGAAATTCGCCCACCTGGTACTGGTTGAACTTGACGGCAACAAAGTGGTTGGCCACAGTAAGCTCTTCGAAGGCGCCGGCCGTGTGCGTAGCATAGCGACTCACCCCAACGGTGATCTTTACCTGGGGATAGATGGCAGCGGGATCTATAAAGTGATACCCAAAACCAAATAACCAGCAGTACTTTCATCCCGGCCACCGAGCCGGGATTTTGTTTTAATTACAGTACACCTACCAGTGAAGGTAGTGACCTACGTCCGCCACTTTTTATCGCTATGTTGGCGCAAGGCTTGCCACTCATTACATAAGACTTTGCTACAAGGTTATTTTACAACAGCATCAAATAGACGAGGCTAAGGCCTAGGTATATGTGGATTTAATCCCTATATAGATTAGGGGATTCGCGTTGGTTGGAAGTAAATTTGATGCAGGGACAAAGAGATAACTTACAAGATAGAGTCATTGGCTCACTAGTTGGTCTAGCGTGCGGCGATGCTGTAGGGACTACATTGGAATTTGCAACCAAGGGAACATTTAAACCATTAACAGATATGATTGGCGGTGGCCCCTTTAACCTCAATAAAGGGCAATGGACTGACGATACGTCAATGGCACTGTGTCTCGCCCACAGCCTGCTGGAAAAACAAGGATTTGATGCAAAAGATCAAATGGAGCGCTACTGCAAATGGCATAACCATGGTTACATGAGCAGCACTGGCACGTGTTTTGACATTGGTATGACAGTATCCCGTGCCTTGCGACAGTACCAGATCACTAACATCCCGTTCAGTGGCGCCACAGACAAATATTCGTCAGGCAATGGTTCAATCATGAGATTGGCACCTATTCCGATTTACTACTTCTCAGATATCAGCACTTGCATGCTATATGCACAAGAAAGCTCTCGTACTACGCATGGCTCCCCACTATGTCTGGATGCATGCAGGCTGTTTAGCTTCCTTATCCACAAAGCGTTCACGTCTCAGTGTAAAAATGACATCTTCGAACAGATACCCGGGCATTTCTGTAGCGAACTGGACCCAGTGACCACTTTTCACTTTAAGGAGCTGGATTACTCAATGCTGACAGGTAGTGGCTATGTCATCGACAGCCTGATATCCGCTCTTTGGTGCTTTTACCATAGTAATGATTTTAAGGAATCTATATTACTTGCTGCGAATATTGGCAATGATGCCGACACAACAGCAGCAATATGTGGTCAAATTGCCGGCGCATTTTATGGATACAATGGTATTCCTGTAGATTGGCGAGAGTCCATCACAATGGCCCCTGATATAAAACAACTCGCTTTAGACCTATATCAAGCGGGGATATATGCATTGAAAATTACAACCCCACCTCAGTAGGAATCACGTAATGTCCTCAGACTTTATTATTCAGTCAATTGACAAAAATAGTGTTCAACAAGCCGCGCATTTAATTGTTAATGTGTTCAATGAACGAGAGCCTTTGGCACATTTGAACGCCGCTGACCCCAAAGAGTTCGCCGATTACATGCTTTTTTTATCAAAAAAATGTGCAGAAGAAGGCTTGGGTTTTATTGCCAGAGAGACCAACACAGATCGGGTAATAGGTGCGATACTATCCGCTGACTTAGCCGAAACCGTTAATGGTGATAGAGGTCTGAACGAAGTACACACCAATCCGATAGCGGCATTAATTGGTGCATTAAACGGTGCTTACTTTACTCAAGGTGACATACAAACAGGCACCTATTTAAACATCAAGTTTGTTGCCACAGACGCCAACTTTAAAGTAAAGGGAATGGTGACAGCCCTTATTTCAAGATGTATCCAAGAAGCTAAAGCACAGGGGTCTAAGTTTGCACAGGCAGAAGCCACAGGCAATATCTCGCAACATATTTTTGCCAACAAACTGGGCTTTGAAGAGAAGGCGTTTATTAAGTACAGTGAGTTTGAGTTCGCAGGCGATAAACCTTTTTCGTCCATTACAGAACATCAAGGGATTAAGCTTTTAGTAAAGAACATCTGACAGTTAACAAACGATACTCTGTGCGCCAGTACGGCTGGCGTAAGGGTTGACACGCAAACTGCATACCCCTCCCCTTTATTGCCTCACTTAACAAGCCTACAAAAACGGGAATTGGTATAGTCCAACAGCTGCCCCCTTGTGTTCCTGAAAAACAATCTTATATCCTTCATTGGTCGTGAATAAAAAAACATCAACCGTCATATAAATACTCATCAGGAACCTCAAGGAGCGTACACATGAAATTGGCCCAGTTAAATATAGCTAAAGCAAAATACTCGCTGGATGCCCCCGAGATAAAAGATTTTATCGACAACTTAGAGCTGGTCAATGGTATTGCTGAAGACAGTGAGGGATTTGTCTGGCGACTAAAAGACGAATCGGGCGACGCTACTCACATTCAGAAGTTTGACGACCCCAGTATTATTGTCAATATGTCGGTGTGGGAGTCGGTTGATGCGCTTAAAAACTTCATGTTCCGGACCCACCATCGTGACTTTATGCGCAGAAAAGGCGAATGGTTTCATCGCCTGGCCGAAGATACCTATGTGCTATGGTGGATTGAGGAAGATCATATCCCGACGCAAGAAGAAGCATTGGCGCGTCTGATGCACTTGCGACAAGAGGGAGATACTCCCTATGCCTTTACATTTAAGACTAACTTCACAGCATCGGAAGCGGCTATTTACTCCAGGGATGCACGGGGTTAGCATGCGTTGGGGTATGCCATTTAAAAACAATAAGTAAAAAAGGATCAATCGTATGAAATATGTGTGCCTGATGCGTGGAATTAACGTCAGCGGCCAGCGTAAAGTAAACATGAAAACGCTCTGTACGCAACTCGCTGAACTGGGGATGGATAATGTCAGCTATTATCTGCAATCTGGTAATCTGCTCTTTGACACCTCGCTGACCAGTTCAGAGATCAAAGCCACGATCACACAATTGCTTGGTGATGCCTACGACTATCAGGATGTCGATTTATTCCTGTTTACCTTTGATACACTACAAGCCATTTACGATGAAATGCCTACATTTGTTTCTGATCAGGATGTAAGTAAAAGCCATTTTACCTTCCTCAATGACATACCTGATACCAAACTGACTGAGCAGATGGACGACCAAGCCTTCTTGCCAGATCAATACCGTCTCTGTGGCACTATGGTTTACGTTTATTGCCCCAACGGGTATGGCAGAACTAAAATACACACCAATTTTTTTGAGCGCAAACTTAAGGTCAGAGCCACCACCAGAAACCACAAAACAGTTGCTACCTTGTTGGATAAACTCAGCAGCTAACAGGCGCCACAAAACTGACTCTCCTTTAACACGACTGGATTGGCTAGCTGGTCGTGTTGGCTAAGTTGCTCACCTACATCGACTGTTTAATCCATGAGTAATAGATCATGGATGCAGGACCTAACTCGTCATTCGTCGAATAAACAGACACTTTTGCCATTAGTTTGTGTATCATGTACCCAAAAAAGTCCTTTGATAAGGAATTTAGGTGAAACCCATTTTGTTTGTACTCGTTAAAAACACATAGCTGTTACGCTGAGTATCACACTGTGAAATCGAGACGTATATTGGCTATGCATTCACCAAAAAGTAAAATAACGCTGCCAAATTAGAGTGGCATTCAAGTATACATGAAGTAATGGCATGTCAGACAGGAGATCAGCTAAGTGCGTGTTCAGAACGCTAAAGATAAAAGCTTTGCATAAACATGCCATACTAAATTGACCCTTTAAAAAGTGGAAAAAGAAATGCCTCAAAACAACCCTGTTGGATATTTTGAAATTCCAGTCACAGATCTGGATCGTGCTATGGCGTTTTACCACGCCGTATTTGGTTTTCAGTTCGAACATGCCGTTATCGATGGGCACGATATGGCGCTATTTCCTTCGAATGATCAAGCTACCGGCATAACCGGTGCACTGGTTACAGGAGACAGTTATATTCCATCTAAAGCGGGCCCGCGGCTGTATTTTCATACCGACGACATCGATGCTACGCTGGCCAAGGTGCTGTCTCTGGGAGGTAAAACCCTCTATCCCAAAACATCAATTTGCGGAATTGGCTGGGTTGCAGAGTTTGAAGATTCTGAAGGGAACTGTATCGCCCTGCATGCCGAGTAACCTGCTCCGAGCCAAATTTAGAGCGCCCTGTGACACACTCTGTCAGCAGATATAGGCACACCTACAAAAAATGCGAGCACATCAATACGCCTGATGATAGTCTGAACACTCAAAGATATAACCAATTTCAGTGTCAATATTACGCTAGTATGAGCAGGCTAACTCAGGGAGACATACCTATGTTTAGGGTAATTTATCGGTGGCAAGTACCCACTGAAAATATCGCCGAGTTTCAGGCAACATGGCGCGCGACAACGGATGCAATTCATGAGTCCGTTCAGGGTGCGCTGGGCAGCTTTATGCTACAAAGCTCTGATGACCCAAATAAAGTGCTAACTATAGCCAAATGGCGTTCGCGTGCAGATTGGGTACACTTTTGGGATAACAGCAACCCCGAACAAATGCATAAGATGCGCCTGTTGGCTGAGCGAATTTCCGTTGAAACCTTTGACGAAGTGGAAGATCGAACCCACTCATAAAACTGTTCACAAGCTACAGTATCAATACCCCACATAAAGGACTCTATCATGACAAAACAGTCAGCCTATGCAGATATCAATGGCATATCGATTCACTATGAGCAAAGTGGTAATCCGGACGGTTTTCCTCTGGTCATGCTGCACGGAGGTTTGGGCTCAACCCGGGATCTGGATGTACTCACTGAGTATCTGGGTACTCATTTCCGACTTATATCCATTGACTTACGAGGCCAGGGAAAATCAAGCCTGGGCAATGCACTTTTGAGCTATGCACAATATCAAAACGACGTGCAGGCATTGCTTGATTGGCTGGATATTTCACGCTACTTTCTGTTTGGTTTCAGCGATGGCGGGATAGTCGCCTACCGTCTGGCGGCGCAAAACCCGACTCAAGTTTTAAAACTACTGACACTGGGATCATCCTGGCGTCTGGAAGAAGGTGATCCGGCGGTTGAAACACTGCGCGGCCTAACCGTTGAAATGTGGACTGAGCTGTTTCCTGAGGGAGTCGCTTATTATCAGGCATCGAACCCAGCCCCGAACTTTCCTGCCCTGGTTGAGGCAGTAAAAACGCTCTGGCTTGATACCAGGGAGTCTGGCTACCCTTGTGATTTGGTGGCACAAATTGATTGCCCTACCCTGATCATGCGAGGCGACAACGACTTTCTTTTTTCTCTGGAAGAGGCCGTTGCACTCAAAGCGCGTATTAAAGACGTCAGCTTTGCAAATATTCCCTTCACCACCCATGCCGCTCATCAGGAGTTACCGGCGCTGGTCGGCCCCATCATCCGACAGTTTTTTCTGCAACCAAATCAGACACCCTAACATGCAGTGTAATCAGGTATAAGGAAACATATGAACGAACATAAAAAACGGGCACGCATTGTATCCCCCAGCAGATCTGCTGAGATCTTGTCCCGAGAAACAACGGCCACCGCCATTGAAACACTGGCTGGGCTGGGTATCCATTGCGACTTTGCCGCGAATTACATACACCGAGAGGTTACCACAGCCCAGTTGATACTCGATAAGGCAAAAGATTTGAATGACGCCTTTGCGGACCCAGAAATTACGCTTATTTTAAGTACCATTGGCGGTCACAATGCGAACAGGACGCTCGACCATCTAAACTGGGACATGATCCAGGCCAACCCAAAGCCTCTGTGTGGATACTCAGACATCACCGTACTGCTCAACGCTATCTATGCCATAACGGGCCAGATCACCTATTTGGGCCCGCACTTTTCCTCTTTTGGCATGCAACAAGGTCTCGAGTTTACCCTCAGACATTTTGAGCGCGCCTTACAGGATGACACAAACTATGCGCTTGGCGTCAGCGAATTTTGGTCTGATGATCTTTGGTTTATCGATCAAACCAGCCGCACTTTTATACCCAACCCGGGCCCCATTATTGTCAACAAAGGGACGTGTGAAGGCACCATTTTGGGTGGCAACCTTTGCTCATTCAATTTATTGCAGGGTACCCGTTACATGCCAGATTTAACCGGAGCGGTTTTATTTGTCGAAGAAGATAACCTGCTGGGTGACCTGACCCTGACGGAATTTGAACGCAACCTGCAATCTTTGTTGTCTCATCAGGGCGCTGAGCATATTGCCGGTTTAGTGGTCGGCCGCTTTCAAGCCGACAGCAAAGTAGACCTTAACGACCTGGCAGAGCTCCTGAGCAGTTATGAGCAACTGGCATCTTGCCCGGTCGTGTGCAATCTCGACTTTGGTCATACAACGCCTATCTTCACCGTTCCCATTGGTGGACAATGCAAGCTCAAGGCATTGGATGGTAAAGTAACCATAAATATCCATACACAGCAAAACAACTAATGGGTGCCGTAATCGATTATAAATATCCGTCACAGACGCAGACCCCTGACTTACCCTTTGCATTCTATATTACCTGGCTTTGGGTCATTGGGCTGATAATTTTGCTGGGGTTTATCCCCAGTTATATTCTGCAGTTTTCATCACTGACTACGATGCACCACTGGCACGGCGCTTTGTCCTTTGTCTGGGTGGCCGGTATGCTCAGCCAGGCCACGCTGGTTTACCAAAAGCGCTTGATACCGCACCGAACACTTGGATGCGGCCTTGCTTTTATCTTGCTGGCTTTTATTGTCTCAACGGTGGTTTTATACACCACCGTATACCAGGAACGTATCACCACCAGCGTTATATTCAGGTTGGTGTTGAGCCTTGATATCGCCCTTTTCCCGCTCTTCATATTCTTTATGTATCGGGCAATTTTCAGCGCGGGCTCTTCACACAAACACGCACACTGGATATTGCTTGCATCTGTAATGCTACTGCCTCCGGGACTTGGTCGCCTGATCCATGGTCTGTTTTTCTTCCCGTTTGATTTACCGCCCAGGTATTTCTATGAGCCAACCGTGATTATCACAGGGTTAATCCTATACAGAATCGGTCAGGCGCAAAGCTGGCAATTCAAAAGCACCAGAGTATGTTTAGTGGCATTTATTTCAGCTGTTCTAATCAGTTATGCTGTTGCTTACGATATAACGAAGGAGTCAATCCCGTGGCTTTCTTAAACGCAGTGTTAAAGGTCGACTTAGAGTTAAAACCCACTTCAAACTGAATGCTCGACACCTGCATATTTGTTTCTTTGAGTAATTTTTCAGCCTGTGATATTCGATAGCGATTTACAAACTGGAAGAAGTTGGTCTGCATTAATTGAGACAGAGTTTCTGAAATGTGATTTTCGCTTACGCCAATTGCACTGGAAAGTTTATTCAAAGACAAATCCTCTTCCATAAACAGTTGCTCTTCCTCCATCGCTTTTTCCAGTTTAGCCGCAATACGCTGCATTCTATCCAGGCTCACTGTCGATGTACGAGGCTGCCGGGCTCTCGGCTCTCCTTTGTCGGCCGGAGTCAAAATCGGTTGTTTGAGTGCCAGATAGGCGAAGGCAAGTAGTACGCAAGCCTCAAAAATGGGTAGTATCACCCCCTGCCCAAACCAGCGCCAACCTAAAAACACCGAAATGTAACCGGTGGCATAGCACAGCCAAACCAAGCCCCACAGCAATAAGATGACGGCAAACCAACTGATTGAACGCGACTCAATGTCAGAAAAACGTTCCATTAATTGCTGCCGGTGACGGCTATGAAGTTTTAAAGCGCTAATAAAATAAACCGCTGTGTACAAAACAAAGATCTGCGTTGAGGCAAAGCAAGAGAATAAAGCCAGCTTGTAGTGCTGAGGATTTCGGGTTGCCGGGTCCGCCAGTGCCAGTTTCTCCGCGGAGCTCAGGCCGGACACAAACGGAGCCATCACCGCCATCACCAAAATCGGTCCTGATAAAGCCCATGCATAAGTCCGTTTCGAAAATTCAGGATTAGGAGACATGGTCGCACAGGCGTAAAAATACAGTGCCGGACCTAACAGTACACGCACAGGAAACTGTGCGCCAACCAGCCAGGGCACGTGACGATATGCACCGGAATATACCACCAGTTCACCGCACACATGAACTATCAGTAAGGCGAGTAACGCTATCAGATAAGTAGTTTGCCTCTGCCGGGGTTTATTAACCGCCTGTAGCAACGCCAGAAGCAGCATGCCCAGCATACTAGAGTAGATCAGTGTGCCTAACGCACTCATTTAAGCTCTCTCAAAAAATGTAAAAAAGACAAGCGGTAGCATATTGGAAACAACTAAGGGGTGCAACCAGCGAGCAGATATAGACGCCATGTTGCTCAAGGCGAATTCAACAACTATGAAAGTGTATATTTTACATAGTATTAGATTAAATATAGGATAGTCAGTTACTGGTGGGCAAGTGGTCTTTTACCACCTTAAATCGCAAAGGATTCTATGAAACTAACACTCAAACTTTCTATCGCTATTTACCTTATTTCTCTGTGCCTGCCTGCTATTTCTCCTTTGGAATATTCAGCAGAACATCTCACCGATGGCTATGAAATACTCTTACTGGGACCTGCACAGGTTTTTTTTGGATTTGTTATGTTGCCTCAAATGCCCGGACTCGGACTACTGCTGATGTTACCCTGGCTGGCAAATATCAGTTGGCTGATAAGTCTGGTCACTTATACGGAAAAAGTGGGTCGCATTGCGGGGCTCTGTACTGCCGTGATCGTGGTGGTGTTTTTCGTCCACCCCGTTGCCATTATTGGCTCTTCCATAAGTGTGGTCTTGTTGCAGTTGCATATTGGCGCTTACCTGTGGATGCTGGCACTCATGCTACCATTACTCACTTTGTATCCGCTCACAGCAAAAAAGCAGCCTCACAACACAGCGTCTTAGCCTGTTAAATCGCCCATTTGGGGTAAGGTCAAGCGGCCTGCGGGTAAAACTTCACAGGCCACTTTCAATTGAGCGTAATAAAAATTACTGACGTTTATCCACTTCCACTTTGCCGTCTTTGATCACCAGGGTCACAGTTTCCATCACCTGAATATCTTTTAACGGGTTACCCGGTACAGCAATGATATCAGCCAGCTTACCCGCCTCCAGAGAACCGAGCTTGTCCTGCATCTTTAACAAGGTCGCAGAATTGATAGTCGCGGCCTGAAGTGCCTGAAGCTCATTCATGCCAAACTTGACCATACGGCTGAATTGTTTGCCGTTTTGACCATGAGGGTACACTCCACCGTCCGAGCCAAACACCATGTTCACACCGGCATTAACGGCTTTCGTAAAACTGGCTCGTTGAGTGCCGCCAACTTTTCGTTCTTTATCCAGGCTTTCGGGTAAAATACCGGCTTTTTCTCCCTCACTCAGGATATATTCGGTATTGTAAATATCCATTGAGAAATAAGTACCATGTTGCTTGGCAAGCTTGATAGCTTCATCATCCAGAAAACTAACATGCTCAACTGAATCCACCCCGGCACGGATAGCTGACTTAATGCCGTCTGTTCCATGCGCATGAGCAGCCACGGTTAGGCCACGTAGATGCACTTCTGCCACCAGCGCTTGCATTTCCTCAAACGAATATTGCTGTGCACCCACTTTAGTGCCTTTGGATAATACACCACCGGTTGCACAGAACTTAATAACGTCCACACCATATTTGATGTTTTCGCGCACCTTTTGTCTGACTGCCCAGGGGCCGTCTGCCACCCCTTGCGCTACCACCTTGTGTTCATGAGTAAACAGGTTATTGTCACAGTGGCCACCCGTTATCCCAAGCGCCGGACCCGATGCGAAGATGCGAGGTCCAGGTACGTCGCCATCATAGATGGCATCACGCAGCGCCAGATCAGCATAGCCACCAGCACCCAGGTTACGCACAGACGTAAACCCTGCTGCCAGTGTGCGTTTGGCGTTACGTACACCTGTGATTGCCGAGCGCGGCGCAGTACGCTGCAAGCGCTTGTATCCATGCACCTGTGCATCACCGGTAAGGTGCACATGCATATCAAACAACCCCGGCAACAGAGTATGGCCTTTAAGGTCAATCACAGTGGCATCTTCCGGGTAAGCTTTTCGGTTGCTTCGCGATACCGACACGATAGTGTTGTCTTCGACCACCACAGTGGCAGGGCGGATGAGTTTTCCTGTGTTAACGTCCAGCGCGGCATCGGCATTAAGTACCAATGTATCAGCAAAGGCATTGCCACAGGCCATAAGCACTGCGGCACTGATCAGAGTTGTTTTCAACATATTCGCTTCTTTTTTGTAGTAATTAGTCGACTCAGTCTAGTCATGGCAAGACGACAAAGGCAACCTAAGTGCGACCAACTTCGGCGAACGTCAGAGGAAACAGCGCTATAAAGCCGTTTGTTCCTCTATTGAGACCTGCTGTATAGGCGTTTGAGTTAAAAAGCGGTTGAAAAGGTATAGAGCAATCGCTGTCACCAGTGCCAATACACCAAATAACCCCCACATTAGATCAGGTCGGCCATCTTGCTGGACCAAAGTGGCATAACTCCACCCAGATAAGAAGCCGGCAAACAAAAAACCCAGGGCCATGGACACAAAATAGTAGCCCATATACAAGGCAGCCTGTGAAGGCGGCGCGATACTCGCTACGTACTCCTGACTTTTAGGTGAGGTCAGCATTTCTCCCAATGCAATTAACAAGATCACGGTAACCATCAATGCCCCGCTCGTTGCTGTCAGCTCAATAGCCATGAGTGAAAAGGCACCAAACATGACAATCAGTCCTGCTGTCAGCACATAAAACGGCTTTATCCGCTGACACAAATAACTGACCAGGATCTGGAGCAATACAATGGCCGCAAAGTCCAGGTTGATCAAATACTCTGGATTAACTTGCCGATATTCAAGCAGCGAGTGAGTGATCTGCTGCAACTGTGCGTTCGTCAGGGTCTCCGACCCTTTCAAATCAGCCATCAGGGTTGTCAATTCGTGGATTGGTACATTTACTTTAAGGTGAACCCATTCCAAACGCAGGACTTCAACGGCTGGTACAGTGCCGGCTTGTAATTGTGAATGTAATACCTGAACTGCATTTTGTAGCTGCGCACTATCTACATATGCAAAGAAAGCGACGGCACCCTCACCAAAAAAGGCAATAAAGTTCAGCAAATCTCGGGTATCTACATAGTCACGGATAAACAAAGGCAAGGTATAAAACAGCTGGTTGTACACTGTCCAGAACCCAGCAAGAATGGCCAGATACACCGCAAATCGCACGTTACTGACCCTCATGGGCTGTGCCCACCAGACAGCTTTCTTCTGCGTGACTCTCTGAGCGAGCCGATCCCAAATCACATTAACACCCAGCCAGAGCCCGATCAGTGAAAACGCCTCAACATAGCTGAGGGCTTCGATTCCTGAACACATCAATAGCACCACGGCGACTAACAACGTCAACGCAAAACGGCCATTGCCAAGCACGGACTGAGCTTCTCGCACAACATCATGAAGCGACGCTTTTTCCCGCTTAAGGCTCGGTGGATCACGGTAGAACCACAAAACAGGAATAAAATTCAGCAAGATCCAGCATGCCGACATCATAAACACGGCATCCCAGCTTATCGCCCTGAGCGCTCCAGCAAGCAAAGGCCCAAGAAAACCGCCAATATTAACCATGGTATAGAAAATGCCAAACCCAAGGCCGCGATTACTGTCGTTAGTGCTGTGAGAAATAGTGCCGACTACCACAGGCTTGAAGCAAGCAGCCCCCAGAGCAACCAGGCTTAGTGCAGCAAAAAACGGCCAAAAGCTTTGCGCCTGACCCAGTAAAAAGTACCCCGGAGCCATAATGGCGAATGACAGCAGAAACATTTTGCGATAGCCAAGCTGATCGCCCAGCGCGCCAGTCAGTACGGGCAACAGATAGAGAAAAAACGGGATGATCCCCTGTACCGCACCGCGCTCAAGATCGGTAAATCCGACCCCGCCCTGAGCACTGGGCGTGGTCATATACACAGAAGACACCGCAAAAAAGCCATACCAGGCTAACCGCTCAAATATCTCCATGAGGTTAGCGACATAAAATGCACGGCTAAACCCTGATTCAGAAGCATCTGCACTTTGCCTCCCTGTATCTCGTTGCTCGCTTGATGTATTTATCGACATTGACTTGGATCCTATTGATTATTATTGTATACAATATACATAAAACACCTATAAGAGAAAGTCAAAATGTTACGATTGAGTTTAATTGCGTTGGCACTCCTGAGCGGCTGCCAGTCGTTAGAAAAACCACCTCAGAGTCAGGTGGATCGAGTTTCTGGCCAGATAGCACAGACAATCCCGAGCCCAGCCCAGATGCGTGTGGATATTGACGTAGCGGGTAGAACCAGCACGCTTAATCACATCGACATTAGCTATGTCGGTAAACAAATACCGCGTACATACAGCGATGGCAAGATAACCAATAGCCGAGGCTATCACTGGTGGGTCAGCAAACACTTTGCGCTCAAAAGCGATCTGAGCGAGGAAAAAGTCCGCCTTTATCTTGAGTTACTGGAAATGTCTTACCCCCACTACGTTGAGCTGTTTGGTATGGCACCCGCGAACATTGATAATCAGCGCATTGCTGTCGTCTACGGCAGCTCTCGTGAGCGTGTACGTGAAGCCATGCTGGACGACGGCTTTTTGCGTGGCGTACACAAAACAGCCGGGGGCGAAACCATGTATTACAACCGAGCCGGATACAGTTTTCCCAGCCACCGACATCACCATCAACGCTATATTGTGATCCACGAAACTATGCACGCTTTTCATATGGCACTCAATGGTCATGCAACCTGGGCGCCAAGCTGGATCACCGAAGGTATGGCCGACGCCATCGCCAGCCACACCTATGACAGTGACAAAAAACAGCTCAGAGTCATGGTATTCGACCGTGCCCCTATGAACTACCAGATCATGGGACTGGCGCAGTATCATAAGAATGGACAACCCAGCTTTGAGCAGATCAATGATGACCCGCAACTGCGTCGTGGCCTTAACTTTTTCATCGTGCATTTTTTGTTAAGTGACCCACTGCGCTATCAGTATTTTAAACGCTATCTGCGCACCCTGATGGCATTGAACCCAGATTCTGACGCTACCTTGCCAACCGCCAATGCCCTACTGAAAACCACCTTTTCAGACTGGCCACAGCTGGAGCGCGACTTTGCCCAGTTCGTTCAATCAGCAAAGCCGAGCTTTTATATTGTACAAGGTCCCTGGGAGCAAAATGGCCCGGGCTACTGGCTGCGCAGCAACGATGAAAAAGCCCTTCAACGCCTGGATATTACGCCGTTTCGTAGCACACACCACCCGGTACTGGATTTCCCCGCACCTCAGCCACACCCTGCAATCAACCCGCTCAGCAAAGATTCTTTCGCGGCCTTATTAACACTGCAACCTGAACAACGAACCCGAGGTGAAATTGGGATAGGCTTGCTAACCAAGCTTAGCAATGACAGCCTTACACAACGTGCTGGATTGACTGAAAAAGCTGATTTTACTCAGGACCAGATGTTGCAAGTGCTACTGAATGATGGCACTCGACTGTCCGTCATTGACACAAACCGCGGCACCACACAGGAGGTTGCACTCACGCCGGCAATGCTCAGAAGTTTAGAGCAAACCTTGCAACTGGGTCTCAATCTGCGTACCACCAGCTCAGGGCTGGAAGTTGAGATTAAATCAGCTGACAGCACACAAACCGTTGCCTTTATGTTGCCTGACAACGTATTGAATGCGATTGACTTTCAACAAGTTGCCCTGCTGGGTCGCAACATGAATCATACGGTTACGCCTTATCTGTATGGTCATACCTATGAAGTACCAGAGCTGGAGATGAGCACTGCTAACCCCTGGTATTTTGCAGGTGCAGATCTGGCACACAGAGCCTTTAATACGTGTGTTGTATTTTCGGCGCAACTTCCGAATTGTATGGCTAAACTGGACACTCAGCTGGCAAAACAAACCGATTTGAGCCTGCACTCAGCACTGAGCACGAACTTACAAAGCATGCTCGACAGTTGGCAACGACAGCTCTCTGATGATGCTTTGTATGCGCTCAGCGGCATCGAACTGGCATTACGGTTTGACGGTGATGAGCCTTTTATTTCAGCACATAACCCCAGTCAGCAAACTGCCGAAGTTAAGCTTCAGAGCGGCAAATCCTACTCTTTGCCGCCAGGTAGACACAAACTGCCGTTATCGTTAACCCAGAACCAGGCAGACTACACCCTTAGCTGGCAGGGCCTAACGCAGACGGGTCAGGTCACTTTGGAAAACCAACAGTTTGATGGCGTGTATTTATATGCCCAGCTTAGCAAGGGCAACTCAGATCTGGAGATCAGTCTGACCGGACCCTATTCCGGCGACACCCATGGGAAACTGTCGGTACAGTTCCTTCCCTACCAAAGCCCGGCATCTCAGCCTGCGCTTTGGGAGCAGGAAATCAGCATTTCTCCCTATGAGAAAAAGCGCTGGCAACCGCACTTACGCCAGCCTGGAGAGCTCAAAAACGGAGTACTGAAGGTCGTCGCCGTATTGGACGTAGACGGAGAGCCTATCAAACTGGTGGAAAGCTTTAAGCTGTAGAAAAACCTGGGGTGCAGGTCAATATTATTTGCACCCTTTTTTTACTTATTACTGGTGACGTGTTTGATTCTCGAAATGCCCTGAACACATCCATCTAAATGCAACGAAAGTGGCTGCGAAGCCATATGCGCAGCAAGGAGCAGAGAATATATTTCCTGAAAGAAAGGGTGATGATCATCCAAAATATAGTAGTCTGCACGGCCACATTTGCCTAAATCAGACATACCGGTTTGCTTTACCAACACTCCTGTATGGCCTTCGTACCACAAAATAGTTTTGATCACGCCGGAGCTGTCTCCGGAAGCGGCATTGGCCTGATTTAAAAGTGTAGACAGAAAAAAGAAAACAATGACAAAAAAACCCTGTTTCATCCGAAAAACTCCTTTTATTTTATTAAATTTTCTAAGCTGGAATAGTGTCAATGCGATGTTCGCAGTGTATAAACTATATGAATAAACCATACGCCAGAGTCGTGCACTCGACCCGTATAGCCTCAGTTGGGCTGATTATAATGCGCTAAGCGAGTGCGGCAAAAACAAATAGTAACTTAACAAAAATCTATCACCTAATGGTTACCTTCTCAAGCACCTACTCGACTGTGATTGATGAACTTTTTAATGCATATGACTGAAGGCGGATATTTAAATAATTTAAGAAAAAAGCATATCTCTGGGCAGGGATATGCTTTGCGTTGGATTATTGTGAGTCACCACAATATGAATTACTTATTGCACATTAGTTTATTTCCCATGTTTGCTGTTGTTGCGATCCGTCAAACTCCCAGTTATACACCAGCGGCTCAACATCTGTGCTGTAATACCAGATTTCGGCTTTGAGCTTTTGCTCTGAGTGTGGCAACACAATTTGAACAAACAGACCGTTACTATCGACAGGCGCCCTTAAAAAACACGTGTCGTCGTCCGTTAATGAGGCATCCTGTTGACAAATATTAATAAATGCACGGCTATTCACAACATCGGACGCAATTGACACAGCCACGGGCACATCAGTACGAAAGTCGAACGCTTCATCAACGATCACAGCCTCCATGCCTTCTGTACTGCCACTGCCTTGCGCTGGTTGCGTGTCGTCATTCTGCGCTTCCTCTGCAGAGCCTTCCTGCGTTTCGCTATTGCTATCCTGCTCAGCAGCATTAGCTGTTTGTGTTTGCTCGGTATTGGCCGCACTACTTTGCCCTGCGTTGCTGGTAGCACTTGATGCAGTATTGTTTGTCTGAGTTTGCCCCTGTGAGTCACCAGAACCACCACCACAAGCCGCTAATAATAGAGTGATTAGAGTTACGATTAATTTGTTCATGGTGCTCTCCTAGTTTTGCGCTGCGTTGCTGATGGTGTACTGGTAGTCAGGTACTGGATTTTCGAACCAGGTTGCATTTTGAGCGCCTGCAGACTCAGCAAACGATGCAAACTGTGGATACGCTGATGACATATCAACGCGCTCCATTGGATGGTCCCACTGAGAATTAATGATAAGTGCCCAAGGCAAACCCGTAGACGTTTGGAAGAAGCCGTTGGTTGAAGAGGTGTCATCCCCCTGATCCAAATAGCTGCTATCAAACGCTTCGGTTGGCGCATGATTTTTAAGATGGACTTCCCAGCCACGACCGTTGTTCTGGTCTACGAATGGCCCGTGGTAATGACCATCTACTGCGAAAATAAACGGATCAACCTTGCTGTTTGTCGCGACATTAGCGTTGTAGCTGGTTGCTAATGGGATCGTGATTTCAAACGGGTAAGGCGCGCGTTGAATATCACTGCAGCCTGTTTCAGTTCTGAAGAATTTGCAGCCTGGCTGAACCGGCACCATCTCTCTGGTATCGGCAAACACAACGACTATAGCTTCGTTTCGGTTGGCTTCCAGCGGACTGCCAGCCTGCGACGTACCGTCAATGGTCAGTTCAATTTGGGCTTCATCAACATCCTTACGAGCGATGTCTTTTAACCGAATGGCAAAGGCATTGTGATAACCGGCCCCGACTGCTATCAGTGCCCCTTCAATGTTGTAGCGCACAACCTGATTGCCAATCTGACTGGTCGTCACGCGATATCGAACCACCACGTCGTTAAAATCATAGTCACCTTTTTGCGGCCATAAGTCTTCAAATGCCGCTGTTTTCCAGGAAGTTGAGTTCTGGATCAGGCTACTGGCTGCGACAGAAACGTTTAAGTCTTCCACCTCACCATTATCAATCCCGCCCTGAGGTGCGATATCTGGGTTGTTAGATACCCTGAACCGAGCCCAAGTGCTGCCCGCAACAGCATCAACAGGGACTGGGATAAGTACACGGTTTTCGCCAGCAACCCCCTGGTACTCGCTGACCACGCGCTCCGACTCCAGGAACTGGCCATCACCGTTCCAGTCAATCCAGGCATTCACATACCCGGACTTTGATAGCGTGAATGAAACCAGCGTTTCGTAGCCTGTTTCCAGGTTAGTTAAAAAGCTAATGCCATTGTCGTCGTCTGTGGCTTTAGGTACATATTCTGCACTGACACTCTGGCCAAAAAATAAGTCACCCACATTATGACGGGCGCCATTGGCGTTAAGCGAGGTGCCATAGCTATCCGGTGCGTCGCCGTAGTCTATGGTCGGGTCTTCTGTATCATCAATAATCGGGGCTGTTGCACAGCGTGCACCGTCGTTAGTATTGGAAACCGGACCGTAGGCGAAAAGCTGGGTATTATTTGGGTCGGTTATATCTATTTTGTAAACATGACCATCCTGATTTCTGCTGATGTAAAAATTGCTCTCCACATCAAAATAGACGGCACCAAATGTCCCTGACTGGCCCACATTGCCAAGGTTGGTGCTGGTGCCGTTTGAAACGTCTATGCGGTGCAGATTACCATTGCTGTCTACACTGTACGCCAGGCTGGCATTTTCATTGGGCGCAAACGCCATATCAAAGATATTCAGGTTCAGCGCGCTGCCATCAATGATGCGCTCTGCCTGCAAATAGTCGTCGCTGTTTTCGTCGAGCGATACGCGATAAAGGCCTAAACTACTACCTTTCTTGTAAACATAAAATGCATTCTCGTGAATAGCGACATCACCCACGTAAAAGTTGGTATCGGGGAATCCCGACGTCATGATGGGCTCGAGCACGTAATCTTTTCCCACCCGACCAATGTCTTTGTTGCTGTAATCCCAGCCGTAAATGTAGCGGTCGTGGACACTAAACCCGATACCGTTGAGCTTGTTATTGGTACCAACATTTTCAGCGAACGTAGTGTACGAACCCGAGACCAAGTTAACGCCATACATAGTTGCTGTGTTGCCCTGCACCAAAAAGGCTTTTGACGGGCACGTGTCGAACGGGGCGGCTGATAGTCCTGCTGAAAACACGCAGGCTCCGAATAATATCTTTTTCATGTGACTCTCCAACGTTTTGATTTGCTGTTAGAGAGATTGCAAGCATGAGGCCAATTTTATAACACTGATTTTAAAGGTTTTTTATTTTTCACATTTGCATTGTTGCAATACGCAATGCAGGATGAAAATCGCAATGAGAAAAACGAAACTAAAAAGCACGCTCTGCGCGTGCTCAACCAACCACCAAGGATCACTGAGTTCATTGACCCTGTCGATCACGCGTCATGACTTATAGACATCTTTGGTCTTGAGCATGTCGTAGACTCTGTTTTCACGTGTTTCATCAAAGCCAACCTGCTGAACATACGCTTTTGGATTAGAAAAAGTGCCGAATAACAGATCCCAGATAGCTAACCCGTAATTTTGCTTATGATGCATATATTTATGATGAACTCTGTGCATCTCAGGGCGCTGTAACACAAAGCCCAGCCAAAATGGCGTTTTAAGGTCTGCGTGTATGTAGATATTGTACAAAGCAGCAATAATCAGGCTGGCGGCAGTCCCATAGGCATCCAGGCCCAAAATAAAATAGCAACACAAGGCATTCAAAAACGTGGCAGCAACGCCATCAAAAGGATGCATATAAAAAGACGTGAGGGCTTCAATTCGCCTGGGGCTGTGATGCAGCTGGTGAAAGACACGCCACAACAAGTCAAACTTGTGCATAGCTCTGTGCCACCAATAGGCAACAAAGCTGGTTAATAAGAAACCAAGTGCACCCTGCAGGAACATGTTTTCACTGCTAAAACTCAGTAAAGACACAGTGCTAAATACATCAACAAAAATCAGGCCAGCACCAACCGTACTAATCGATTGAAATAAGCTGATACCCGAGGCAAGGATCATCCAGCGCCGGTCGCAGCTGTTTTTAGACGCAGGAGCGATAACCTCCATAGTAAAAACACAGATAAATGCGGTAATAACTATAACTAAAGTAAGTAGCTCCATCCTGACCTGACCCTTTAATTTTTGCCTGAATAACGAAAAAACGATGACTGTTCCAAACCCTTTTCTGAAAAGAATAACCGACTGGTATCACTTAAATGCTGAGTACTGGTCCAGACTAGCCAGCCTCAATTACAACAAAACAAGCAGTCAGCCACGCCAAATACTGTGCGTCATCTCAACTCAGTTTGGCTTGTCGTTCACGCTTGTAGCACGCTGCCCATGCACCAATTACAATCGCTCCCCAGCCAACCGCGAAAAAGACAATATCTTGCCAGAGGGGATAGACGGTATCGTCTGCTGGTAAAACATACATGACAAGTCAGTCAATCACTTCGACCACAATAATTATCAACACCGCAGACTTTACGAAATTGCCTTTCAAATAGCCTGCCACTAGATAAGCGGTGAGCATATTGAAAAATCCAAGAATGAACAGAAGGACACCAATGACCAAAGGAGAGCTAATGATTGCCTCATCCATTTCAGCGTCTGTAAAATTATTGGTATACATAAAGTCAAATGCCGCTATCCAGAAGAAAACCTCAGCAATGGCATAAAAAAAGTAAACAAGAAGCGGAATAAAAATGAGCACTTTAAGCTCTCTGAAATCAATAAAACGGTTCATATGGCCCTTGTAAGCATCAATACTCAGCTGGCTGTTATATACCTGTGCGTTTGGCAAACATGCGCAGCATAATTGTTCCAAAATTAGCCACATCATTATGTGGAACTTTACCCTAAACTACAACCGCGCTAAAGCGCGAGAAGCAAGTCAGACAAGTCAGGAGAGCAGTCACCTCCCCGTGCGAAGAGGTGACCAGGGTGACTACTGCACCAGCTGATAACTATTGCCTAATTCATCCTGCAATACATAAGCAATGCCCTCGACGGGCATCATATCCAGCGGTTCCGTCAGGATACGGCTGGAAAACGTCCAACCCTCAGGCAGCGTGAGCCGGTCTCCCAGATTTGCCAGGTCATCCATTTGCAATGAGGCGTCCGAAATACGGCTGAATGACTGCATCACAAACACCTGACCTGTGTTATCGGTTAGCTCATAAATGCGTCTGCCTTTATAGAAGTGCCAGGTATTGCTTCTTGACACCTCACCGGCAACATAAGGGAGTTGCTCACCCTGCGCAGCACTCAGATCAGCGGTGGTTAGTAAACGCATATTTATCTCTCCGAACTGGCGAATTTGCGTTTCAGCCTCTTGCGCAATCACCTCCGCACCGCGGCTTTCGTCCACCACAAAAAAGCGTGGACCGTTAGGGATCGCGCTTAGTGCGCCGTATTCTGCGGCAACGTCTTCAAAGTCGATGGCATCCCACTGAGCCTGACGACACATATCGACGCCCGGCGTACCCCACACCTGAGCAACTATTTTGTCATCTTGCAGGTAAGGCAATAAGATCTCGCAATACCGCATGTTATAGCTTGGCCCACCCGTGACCAATGGTGCCTGTGGCGCAGTGGTTTGCAGAAAATCTAACACATGCAGCGCCAGGTCCTCTCCTACATCATCCTGGATAAAATGCCCGGCCTGAAAGCGTCTGTGGTCTACCTCGTCTGAGCCGGGCACATGGTTCACCCACTTATGCTGATTGGCCTCGCTGCCGAGCCCTGTGTCATATTCGCCTGCATTGAACATAAACGGGTTATGATAAGCGCCCAGCGTTTGCCATGCCGGTAAAGTTTGCATTTCTATACCAGAGAGCATAGAAGGAAAAGCCCGGATAGCCGCTTTGTACTGCACATTGGGGTAAGGCGCATTGTATGCAGTGACTTCTGCCTCACTCAGTTCAATCGCAGAGAGCTTTTGTACCACATCCCCCGCCATCAGCTCCGGTACACTGGCGGCATAATCGATCCATTGCTGAAACCCTTCGACGCGATCGCTTGAACGGGTATCAAAAAAGGTGCTGGCATCTGCTGGTTGCGACTCATCTATCTCAAAGCTGGGCACGTGATAAGGGTTAGTACCGGTTGGAATAATGGGCATATCCCCATTTGCGACCACGATTCTGGCAAAGCGCTCAGACATATTACCCGCCACTCTCAATCCAATCAGGCTGCCCCAGTCTTGTACAAACAAATTGATATCGGTGAGTTGTAACTGGTTAATAAATGCCTTGGTCCAGAAGACATGATGTTCGTACTGATGCACCGCCACATTAAGCGGTTTATCTGACTTCCCCATGCCCATATTATCCAGCGCAATCACACGATAACCGGCCTCAGCCAGAATGGGGATCATTTTACGGTATAAATATGACCAGCTCGGCTGACCATGCAGCATGAGTATCACTTCACCATCTTTTGGCCCTTCGTCGACGTAATGCAGTCTAAGTCCTTCAATGTCGAGATAGTTCGCTGCAAAATCATAGCCGGGTAACTCATCAAAACACGCATCCGGAGTGCGGATAAACTCTACGCCTTTTGCTGTGGTCGACGTCACGATATCAGCTTCCAGACACTCAGCGCTCAGCGGGCCTGTTTCGGGCCTTGCCTCTGCTGATGTCTCAGAGCTCACCGTATCTTCAACACTGATTTCTTCATCATCGCTATCGCTGCATGCCACTAAAACACCACTGAACAGACAGATACCAATAACCTTGCGCAAACTCATAACCGACTGTTTTAACGTAAATTGTGTTTCTCGGATGTTGTGAACCATAGTCGTTTTCCTTATATATCAGATAACAATTGCTTGTCGTGTTGAGGCATAGGAATAACACCGCATAGGAGTGCAACGTAGCCCGCTGTGTGCAGATGGTGTAAAAGTCTGTCTCAATGGTGTTTTGGCGACATATCATCGGGGCAAGATTGCTTGTACCATTTAATAACTTAGTGACGACGGAAACTCCGAGTGAATACAGAGCAGACAATACCGAGTCAAATCGGGCTTTATAACAAAAAAACAACGCAGGCCTGGATCTTTTTGCTGATCTGGCCCTGGTTCAATATCTTGCTGTTATCCAGTGTGTTACTGCTACTCGAGCTGTTCACACTGCCCTTGTTTGCTCAGGTAATCGTAAAAATATGGGGGGGATTTTGTGCCGGTTATCTGTTGTTTAACCTGTGTGAGTCTGTCTTTTCTCGATATTTGCCAAAAAAGCTTCATCACAATATTTGGTTGCTCAGGCCCTTTTCCATCATTCTGCTTTACATCCTGATAGGCCCTGTCGTCAACCTGCCAACCACTAATCCAGCTGCTCAGGTTACATTTTTGCCTATTGTCATTATGTTGCTCGAGACGTCGGTCTACATTGCGGTGATGCTGATGTTTAAGCAACAGACCTATTTTTTTCGGTCTCAGCTCCAGGCGCAAAAAGCCGAATTACAAATGCTGAAAATGCAGTCTAACCCGCACTTTTTGTTCAATACCCTCAACCTGATAGCCAGTGAAGTCACCCAGGACCCCCTCAAGGCTAAGGCGCTAATTTATGATTTGAGCGACTTGCTGCGCCAAACCATTGAGCTGACAAAGCACCAATTTGTAACACTTGAACAAGAACTAAAACTGGTTGAGCTCTACCTTGTGTTACAACAAAAAAGATTTGCAGACAGACTCACGTTTGACTTAGATTGCCAAAGTGAATTAGAGCAACTTGCAGTTCCTTCTCTGCTGTTACTGCCGGTGGTAGAAAACGCAGTAAAATATGGCATTGCACCTTATGCACAGGCAGGTCACATCAGTATCGTGGTTGAAGCGACTACGCGCTCTTTGCTGATTGAAGTGCAGGATACAGGCGCGCCATTCGATGACACCCTAGTGAGTCAGGGCGAAGGCCTGCGCATTACGCACGAAACCCTGGCACTGCACTATCAAGATGAAGCGACGTTTAAACTGGTGTCTACTGACGAGGGCACCAGCGCATTCATCACGCTGCCCCGATAAACACACGAGCCCCAAATGAATAAAAAAACCGTGATCATCGTCGATGACGAGCAGGCTGCCAGACGGCACTTAAGGGATGTAATAAGTGGCTTTGATGAGCTAAATATTGTTGCAGAGGCCGCGGATGGCAAGTCGGCCATAGAGCAGATCATGCACTGGCGCCCGGATATTGTCTTTCTGGATATTGAAATGCCAGAACTTAATGGCTTTGACGTAGCCACGGCAACGCAGAGTTTAACCTATCAGCTGGTATTTATGACGGCATACGAGCAATATGCGCTGAAGGCCTTTGATACCAATGCCATAGACTACTTAGTTAAACCTGCAAGACCGGTGCTTATCGCCAAAAGCATTGGCAAAATTATTCGCCAGCAAACACATAACCAGCCACAGCGCTCATCAGAGCGCCTGATCCTCAACGATCATGCACAACAAAAGATCATTGAATTTGAGCATATCAGTTATATTGAAAGTATTGGCCGTTATCGGCGGGTACATTTATCAGCGCAAGGCGCCAGCATCCACAGCACAGACACCATTATTTCCGAGCAAACACTGGATGGATTTTGTACCCAGTTGCCTGACTCACAATTTTACCGCTTACATCGCAGCTATATCATCAATGCCACACAGCTTTTAGAGCTTAAATATCACGCCCGCAAACATTTTGTGCTACTTGCCGGAACGGATGTGCAAATTCCTGTATCACGTAGTTTTATCCACACTTTAAAAGAGCGGATAACCCACCAGGCAAAACTAAAGAGATAAACCTCGAGTTTGAAGTGGACAACAGCGTAGTTAAACCAACCTATGATTGGAACAACCCTGCGTAAATTAACCAAAAATCAGTACACAGATTAATGTCAAAAAGCGCAAACAGTTTCTAACTTAGGGATAGAGTTACGAATCACTCGCTGTGCTATGCCTCTTCAGTTCTGACCTTTCTTTGCACGTTATAAAGAAGCTAACCTCTTTCTCTGAATTTCTTATAAATAAACCTGATTGTTACGACCAAAGCTCCAATCAAAATAGAATACAAGGGCATCTCAAAAAAGAGCATATTCATTGCTCGTTGACCTTCATGACTCGCTTTTGAAGCCCAAAGTAACCCAGACAGACAAAGCACTAACCAGGGTGCAACCGCAACACTAAGGCGAAGCCTGAGACAACCGAGCGCAAACTTAAACTGAAACCAAACGGCGATTGCTGGAATGACTAACAGTCCCCCATACCAAAACAAAATACTACCCAGTTCGATGCAGTAAGCGCATAAGATAGCCAATGTTGAAATTACTAGATTAGCGACATTATGTTTGAATATTCCGTCCATACTTCCTTGCTTATAGCCTCGCTGCCTCGAACCTACGTAAGCCTCTAGCCATATCGGCTCTTACCTGAAAACACCGTTCAGTCGGCTTAGCCACACAACCGTTATATTACACATTATTAGGCCTGGCTATTTCCTTCTTATCAGGTACCCATGGTTTTAGAGCAAATGGCTTCAACACAGGCTTTAACTTCATCTCTGGTTGCCTTACTTTATAAAATAATCAAAGCACTCTTGGCAGATCCAATGACCGTTTGCACTATATGCAAAGCCTGAAACTACATCGTGAGTTTTAAAAATAGTCCAATAACAAATTACACAGTGTTCATGGTCATTTTCTTTTAGGTATTGTTGGTAATCCCAAACCAAGGCTTTACACCAAGATACTTCTTTCTCAATATCAGAATACAGCCATTCCTGCCCATGGATCATAACTTTTTCATCGAGCATCCCGTAGCCTTCTCAGTTAGAAATAGCGATTATGCTAATTTGAGCACAAAAGGTGCGTAGATGTTGAGTTTTATCGTACTAATTTTTTATAACGTACCACTGGCCAAAAAGGTGATCTACACAGTGAGTATTGGGCAAACAAACATCTTTGGGGTTTACGTTACCAAACGCATATATGCCTTCACCTATGCCGTTTTCACCTTTGTATGAAAAAGCTTTCCTAACTAACCACGCCCCCCCATAATTTTGTAGCCAGAGAGCATGAATAGCGGAATCTTCAAATGGCTTGACTATTCTGCTTAAGTCCGGGTTGTTCACTTTTTTATATTTAGGTTCGCCGGCTACCCAAGCTAGCGAACTCTCTTCTCTTAGTGAAGATTTACCCAACCATTGTATGGAAACATATCCTTTTTTCTCAACTTCCTTCATTGTGTAGTGGTTTAATAGATCCGGACACATTGATAAGAGACAATAACATCAAACATCGAGGTATCCATG
>NZ_PNCI01000056.1 GCF_005887095.1 Pseudoalteromonas rubra
TGGCGGAGAGATAGGGATTTGAACCCTAGATACGCTATTAACGTATGCCGGTTTTCAAGACCGGTGCTTTCAACCGCTCAGCCATCTCTCCGCAGCGGGGCGAATATTAGTGAATCCTGACGCCCTTGTGAAGCTTTTTTTTCGCTTTTTTGTTTAATTGGTTAAATTTCATTTTATTTGTACAAACATCGGACACATTGAGAGGTTTTATGGTCAATAATGGGGAGTTTGAGAACTTTTAGCACAGTTTTAGGGTCTACTGAACCAGAAAGGTTTGCCGAGCGATTTAACTCTTGGTAATCTTGGCCTAGAATAATTTTCGGAACATTGTGTTTCTAATAAGGAGCTGATAATGGCGTTCAATCATTCGTACACTGGCCAAAAAGTGGCTATGTCGACGGTCGAAACTAACAAGGTGCTTAAAAACACCTACTTCCTACTGGCAATGACACTGGCATTTAGTGCGATTACTGCTGCCATCTCTATGACTATGGCACTACCGCGCTTCACCGGTCTTGTCTGTTCACTTGTTGCTTTTGGTCTTTTGTTCGTGATCCAGAAAAAAGCGAACTCTAGCTCAGCGATTGGTTTGGTTTTCCTGTTCACGGGTCTACTTGGCTTTGGCTTGGGTCCATTGCTTAACCACTATGCCTCGATGCCTAATGGCAGCTTGCTGATTGCACAAGCGCTGGGTTCAACAGCGTTAGTGTTCTTTGGTTTATCTGCTTACGCACTAACAACCAAAAAAGACTTCTCCTTTATGGGTGGCTTCCTGGTTGTCGGTATGCTGGTGGTGATTGTTTCTAGCCTGGTTAACCTGTTTATCGGCAGTTCAGTTGCCTTTATCGCGATTAACGCCGCTGTTGTATTACTGATGTCTGGCTTTATCCTGTATGACACCAGCCGCATCGTAAATGGTGGTGAAACAAACTACATCCTGGCAACAGTAAGCCTGTACCTGAGCATCTACAATCTGTTCACGTCTATCCTTGCGCTACTTGGCTCAAGTGATGACTAATCTGCTCAGTTTGCTAAAATAAGCCCCATTCGGGGCTTTTTTTATGAGTAACTTTTGAGCCAGTACGTACTTTCCCTGCACAGCGATGTCAGTGACCACGATGCATTGCAGCAACTGCTGCGATTTGCCAATGCTTTACAAGCACAAGATCACCAAATTGAATGTATCTTTCTTTATCAGCAAGCCGTTTTGTTTGCCAGTACGCATTTCAGCCTGGCCAGCGATGAACTTCAGCCAGCTCAGGTATGGCAATCCCTGCATGACGCAGGTATTGCGCTCAAGCTATGTGTTACAGCGGCAGAAAAGCACGGACTGGACACCACGCAATGTAGCCCCTTTGAGGTTGCAGGGTTGGCGGAATTTGCCATGTTAGCAACCAAAGCAGATAAGTGGGTGCAATTTAAATGAGTGAAAACATTCTGGTGATCAACCACACTGCTCCTTTCGATGGTGCACATATCCGCGAAGGGCTAGACATGGCACTGATTTTTGCCGCGCTGGATCAGAACATCTCCTGGCTTTTCAAGGGCCCAGCCGTATTAGCCCTAAAACAAGGCAATAATGCATCCACACTGGGAATTAAAAACTACTTTAAACAGCTTAAAACGCTGGAGATTTATGATGTTGAGCAAGTCTATGTATGTGCCGAAGCCATGAAGCGATTTGCGCTTACCCCTGACGACCTGAATATCGACGCTCAGCTTCTGTCTGTAGACGAACAGCAAGTATTGCTGTCTCAACAAAGTAAGGTAGTCAGTTTATGAGCCTCTCCACATTACATATTTTTTCTAAGCCGCTGAGTTACTATCATGACGTATTCAGTGCAGGTTTGCTCGCTAAGCAGGATGTGATACTGCTCACAAGAGACGCCTGTTATGATCAGGCAGCATGGCGCGCACTGAGTACTAATCGTACTTGTATGCTGAATGTCTGTGCACTGGCACGCGGTATCAGTGCGCAAAATAATATCGAACCGCTCAGCGACCAGCAGTGGATCACGCTGGTTGAGCAATGCAATAAAACTATTACGTGGTAACTATGCTCGTTTTTCAAGACAAACAGATCGAAACAGATAAAGAAGGCTACCTGCTAAATCATCAGGACTGGCATAAAGAACTGGCGCCATTGTTGGCGGAGCAAGAGAATATTACGCTCACAGACGCACATTGGGAGGTCGTCAACTTCGTCCGTGACTTTTATGAAGAGTACAATACCAGCCCGGCCATTCGTATGCTGGTTAAGGCCATTGGTCAAAAGCTGGGTGAAGACAAAGGCAAAAGTATCTACTTGTATAAGTTGTTTCCAAAGGGACCTGCAAAGCAGGCTACTAAGATAGCCGGTTTGCCAAAACCGGCCAAATGTATCTAGTTGTTTGTATTGTTATGGCTGTGTGGCATGCCACAGCACACTGATTTCATCAAGCGTGGCAGGGTCGTCAATGGTCGATGGCACTGTCATCGCTTCACCATCCACCAGCTGGCGTAAGTTTTTGCGTAATATCTTTCCGGAACGTGTTTTTGGTAACCGCTCCACAACCAGAATTTGCTTCAGACAGGCAATTGCCCCTATTTTGCCCCGAACAGACTGAACGAGTGCTTCGCGTAACTGTTCCTGGGTAAGTTCCACGCCATCTTTAAGCACCACCATAGCCACAGGCACCTGGCCTTTCAGCTCATCTTTAGCCGCAAATACGGCACATTCGGCTACAGCGCCATGCGCAGCAACGACCTCTTCCATCTCTCCGGTCGACAAACGGTGACCAGCCACGTTTATCACATCATCCGTGCGTCCCATAATAAACAGATACCCTTCTTCATCCAGGTACCCCCCGTCACCTGACAAATAATAACCCGGAAATTCAGACAAATAGCCTTGTTTAAAACGACTGCTATTTTGCCAGATGTTACTCAGGCAACCAGGCGGTAAAGGAGTCTTAATTGCAATTAACCCTTGCTCGTTAGGCGCACAAGGCTCGCCGTTCGCATCCAGTATGCTTAGTTGATAACCCGGTGTTGGCACCGACGAACTGCCCGCTTTAGTCGGTAAAGGTGATAACCCCATTGGATTAGCGGCAATGGGCCAGCCCGTTTCGGTTTGCCACCAGTGGTCAATAACCGGCAGGCGCGTGACAGATTGTAGCCAGTCATAGGTCGCGGGGTCCAGGCGCTCACCTGCGAGAAACAAGGTTTGTAATGAGCGGGTATCATATTGTGAAAACAATTTACCTTCAGGGTCTTCTTTCTTAATAGCACGAAACGCAGTCGGCGCACTGAAGAGCGCATTCACCTGATATTCCTCAACTACCCGCCAAAATGCACCTGCATCCGGAGTTCTGACCGGCTTGCCCTCGTACAACAAAGTTGTACAACCAAACAGAAGTGGTGCATATACAATATAAGAGTGGCCCACTACCCAGCCGATATCAGACGCGGCCCAAAATACCTGACCTGGTTTCATACCATATACCGTTTCCATACTATAGTGCAGCGCTACAGCATGACCACCATTTTCACGCACAACGCCTTTTGGGGTGCCGGTCGTACCGGAGGTGTACAAGATATAAAGAGGGTGCGTTGCACTCAATGGCACAGCATCGGCCTGCGGGGCCGCAGCAACCAGCTCACACCAGTCAAGATCACGCGGCGCAGACATCTGTGCACGATACTGAGGACGTTGCCAGACAATCGCGTGCTCAATTTGATGTTCAGCCTGTGCCAAGGCTTCGTCCAGCATAGGTTTGTATTCAATCACCCGGCCTACTTCGACTCCACAGGATGCACTCAGCACCAGCTTAGGTTTTGCGTCATCGATACGTACAGCAAGCTCTTTGGGTGCAAAGCCACCAAACACCACAGAATGAATCGCCCCGATCCGTGCACATGCCAGCATAGCTATGACGGCCTGCGGGATCATGGGCATATAAATCACCACTCGATCGCCGGCTACCACGCCAAGACTGCTCATCGCGCCTGCAAATTGACTCACTTCCTGCAAAAGTTGCGCGTAGGTGTAGCTGTATTTTTGCTCGGTCACGGGTGAGTCATAGATGAGAGCAATTTGATCCGCTCTGCCCTCATTGATTTGATGATCCAGCGCCAGATAGCTGGTATTGAGTTTGCCATCTGCAAACCAATGGCTCAGTGATTCCTCATCGATGCTGACCCCTGTTTTAGGTCTGGTGTGCCAGTTGAGCCGGCCAGCCTGATTGAGCCAGAATGCCCCTGGATTTTGCTCAAATTGTTCGTATGCCCGTTGATAGGCTTGATATGCAGTTGTTGTCATAATGATTTCCTGTTGGGCCGGGTTTAGCAGGTTGAAACCCGGTTAACGACCGATACCCTATTAAACATAGAATTACTGAAATAAAGACAACACTAGACATTGGTCGATGCCAGGAAAGAATTTGATCTGTCGCAAACTTTCGATTAGCCGAAAAAGTTAAAGGCCCTCTGTCGAGGGCCCGGTTTAAATTAATTTATTCATCAACAGGCCAGGTATAAGGGACAGAAGGTACAGACAAGCCTCGATCGGTTATAGATTCAGCTACTGTCTTGCTTGGATCAGTTGGCGCCCACAGATCCTGACTGAACGCCAGCGTCGCATCTTCCTGAGCGATATCGCCTAATACCCCACTGGCATCTATGTCGAACACAAAGCTACCCGTGCCGTCATAGCTGCATGAAGCAGTTGGTGCATATTCTATATTCGCTTTGCTACCGCTGCCATCATAGGTAGCCGTTGCAGTGTCATACTGGAAGAATTGGCGTTGCGAGAATGCCTGCATGCTGTGATCGTTGCCCGGGCCAGCCCAGTTACAAATAAAACCCTGGATCAGCCCGTCGGTGTCCTCAATTTTCGACCCATAGCCAAAGTGCGCTTCGCCATTATCCAGACTCGGTGAGTTAAACCCGATATTGAAAATTCGGCTGTTGCTGTCGTTAACTCCGGCCTGCCAAACATAGGCATATTGCCCAGCCAATGTGGTCAGGTCAAAGTTCGCACCGAATATCGAAAAGTTCTCGCTCCAACCATCGGGATTATCGACGTTGTGATACTTGTTGTTCACATCAACCTGGTTATCAGTATTGAACATACCACTGTTACCGTGTCCACATAGGGTGACCACTCTGGCTTGTAAGGACATGTTGTCTCCAGCCCGCTCATAAGCCAATGAGCCCGCCCGGGTACGCTCATTTTGCGCGCAATTTCCGCCGGGAAATTCAATGCCACTCACGCCCTGCTCGCCTTCAACCAGATAAGTCAGATGACCTGTGTAGTTCATCAAATCGACACCAGGTGTATGAGCCATAGAGAGTGAAATATCATAGTCAGAACCACTTACCGTGTAAGTCAGCGAAATGGTATATTGCCATTCACTGCCAGAACGAGTGATAGCGGCAGTACTGAACGTCACACCAGAAACGCCTTTGGCATTCATTTCACCGGTTACATCAATACTGCTGCCATCTGCAGGCAGGCTCATCCCTGAATCAAGCGCCGCTGAAACCATGCTGGCTAAGGTCATCAGGCTCATTCGCGATTGGTCTCTCAGACCACTCAACAATGCGTTGGTCTGAGCCACTGCACAAGCATTGCCATCACTGTCACTTTCCAACCAGAGTCCTAAATCGCCGCCCGGTAAAGTACCGGAAGCTGAAGCAGGGTCGGTCGCATCCGGATGTCCTGTATAGGCCACCTGAGGCCCAAAACAACTGGCATTCGTGCTGTTGCGATAGAACGACTGAACTCGAAACACATCCAGTAAAGGCACAGTGCCATTGAGTATGCGACCAATCCGCTGCGTCGACCATAAATAGGTGGGCACTGATGGCCCGTACTCTACAGCAGGCCGAGCGCCAAAACCGCGTTCCACCTCGTTACTGCTGTCACTAAAAGGAGATGATGCCATTACCTCACGGGGGAAATAGGCGCCACGCGAATCATCCGGCTCGTTCTGATCAGTACCATCATCCGAGCCATTATCGCCAGAACCTGTATCATCCGGGCTGTCTCCGTCAGCACTGTTATTATTATCCCCCGTATCATCATTGGATGAATCATCCGAAGGGGTTTGTTGTTGATCCTGAGCGTTGGTGTTACCAGGTTCATCGTTGTCTGATGATGAACACCCTGCCAGCAATGCCATTAAAATATAAGGAATATATGTTTTCATAGTTGCATACCTTGTTGTCTAACCCGTTTTAAAGGTAAGCCAAAAAGACCAGTAGCTCAAAAAACAACCACACCGAAGTGTGAAAATATGTTTTGTACTTCTTTGCTAACGCTTTGATGTTTCTGCTTTTACACAAAGTTAGCAAAAATATGTATTCTCATTTAGATTTCAAAGAATAGACTAGCGTAGTGATTACATTACAGTTTATTGAATTTTTCAGAACAAAAAACTGTAATTGTCGAAGAACATAAATTGAACAACTTATTACAATTGAAGCTGTGAGTTATTTAACTCATACCGCTTATTCGCCAGCAATCAGATGGCCTGATTACACTCGGACTGCTGGATCGCAATATGTATCAGTTCAAATAAATCAGCCATTGGGTCTTCAACCTTGTCATAGTCTTTTTCTTTAAGCAGCCCATCAATTTTCGTTACCGTCTGATAAATATCATGGCAATCGAACATAGCAGATGTGCCTTTGAGCGCATGAATTGACCGCGCAAGGCCATCAAAGTCGTGGTACTTCAGCTGATTTTGTAACTGTACTAGCTGTTCATGTAGCCCTGCAATATACTGGGTTTTTAGTAGAGAAAACTCTTCGTCAGGTAAAGCAAGGTCTTCTTCAACCGTAATGTTCAGGTAGTGACTGATCTTCTTTGCAAATTCAGCCCGGTCAATGGGTTTGGCAAGATGATCGGTAAAGCCTAGCTTAAGATAACGCTCTACTTCATGGCTCATTGTATTTGCCGTTAGCGCTATCACAGGCGCTGTGCAACCTGTAGCCTGAATAAAGTTAAATGCCTGTTCACCGTCCATCACTGGCATCTGTATATCCATTAGGATCAAGTCAAATTCGTCATCCAGCACAGCTTGCACAGCAAGTTGGCCATTTTCAACGGCCGTAACACTCAGCCCCATTCGCTCCAGAATACGCGTGATCAGACGACAATTATCAACATGGTCTTCGGCCAGTAATACTTCGCCTTTTAACGATTCGGTTTCATAACTCTCCGACTCTGTACCGGGCTCCTCAGACTGGTGAATTTCCGAGAACGTGTTTAACCACTTAGTACGCTGGGTGGTATACAAGCCTACAGACAATGTGAAAGCAGTCCCAGAACCAACTTCACTTTCAACGGTAATATCCCCGTCGAGTTTCTGCGCCAAACTCTTCGAGATATTTAGCCCAAGGCCGGTGCCACCATATTTTCTGGTCGTCGACGAGTCAGCCTGATGGAAGGCGTTAAACAGCTCTTTTTGCTCCGCAGATGTCATCCCAATCCCGGTGTCCTGAACCCGAACAGACAAAATATCCTGAGTACAGCTGACATCGATAGAAATTTTGCCTACCGAGGTAAACTTAAGTGCATTGGAAGTCAGATTGAGCAATATTTGGCGCAATCGAGTCGGATCAATCACAATATAGTCAGGTAATGGAAAGTGATAGTTCAACTCAAATTCCAGGCCTTTGTCTCTGATCTGTTTACCCAGTAGTGATTCAACATGAGTAATGGATTGAAATAAATTCGCCTCAATGAGCTCAACTTCGAGTCGGTTGGCCTCGATTTTAGACATATCGAGAATATCATTGATCAAACCCAGAACATGACGTGAGTTTTGCAGGATCACCGAAATCGCATGATTGCGTTCATGAGGTTTAATGTCCCCTAACATGATGCCGTCTGCATACCCGATAATTGACGTCATCGGAGTACGTATTTCATGGCTCATATTTGCCAGAAAACGGCTTTTCGCTTCGCTGGCATCACGTAACTCAGACGCCAGTTGCTCCAATTCATAAGTTCGCTTAAGGACTTTTGCTTCAAGGTTTTTATTCAGCTCTATGTTTTCTTCATTCGTCAGGCGGTATTTATCTGCCACCGCAAAAGCCAAGAGTAAGGCATCCAGCGCAGTGCCTATCAGTCCGATCAGATATAAGTTGACCGCAATAGGAGGGAGTAAGCCTAGGTTAGTGAAATTCCCGACCATGTTTGGTATCGCCATACACACGTATGCCAGAACAAAATAGCGTGCCGGTTTAAACCCTTCCGTCAGCCGTAATATGCCAACATAGAGCCCCATACACAAAGCTGACCCCGTGGCCAGCGTTGCCCACAAAAAGCCAAACCCGGGGAACAGAATACAAAATGGAGTTCCGATTGCGCCGATTGCACCAACCCAGAGCGATGCCGTCGACAAGGCGGGGTGCGTCTCTTTAAGCTTAAGCAGTTGATTATAAAATAATACGTTAGTGATCGGCGTCAGGGCAAAACCCAGCCAGTGCAAATGGGCTGAGTAGAAGCCAAATAGTTGATCTGAAATGTGGAAGAAATGACTCCAGGCAAATACCCAGGTTGCAGCAAACATCGCATAATAAAGATGCGTCATGTCCTTTGAGCCAATGTAAATCAGCAAATTGTACAAACCAAGTACAATACCGACGCTAAAGCACAGGGACATCAAAAGGTTGTCCATTGTAACCTGGCGCTCAAATTCCTTAACGGGAATAAGCTCCAGTTTAATTGGCGTATAAAAATAGTCACTTTCAAATAAAGTGACTATGTAATACCTCTGATTAGGTAACAGATGGATTTTATTGCCATAGTGAAATGGGTACTCGTTGGCATGCATACCACCGGTAAAGAATCGTTCAACACCCGCCTCGGAGTATATTCGCGTCTCTACATTGGATAACACGGTATTATAGGGGTAAAGCACCAGATCCTGATATCTGGAGTGATTTTCAATTTCTGTCACCAACCAGTATCGGCCGGAAAACAGCGCACGTTGTGTCTGTTCCGCTTGTGTACTTGCCCATTGCTCTACCTGAGCAAAACTATCCGGGAACCGTGCGTTATTTTCGGCTGATAATACTAAGCCTTTGTCATGCAGATTATGCCCGCGTTGTGTTCCGTCGAACACATATACGTTTGCGCTGGCAAAAAAACTGCACAGGCACAGCAACACTGTAGTTAATAGCCTAAAACTACCCATTTCGGACCTTAACTTAGATAACTCAGGGCAAAAGCCCGGCTAAAACCGATATGAAAAATCAACCCCAAGACGTCTCCCCTCTCCTTTAAAGTCTTCCAGCATACCCAGAAAGGCACTTAAGTCGAATCTTAAATGGCTGTATTCTTTATCAAATAGGTTCTTTCCCCAAATACCTACTCGCCAGTCGCCTTGTTCAAAGTGCACACTCCCTCGCCATAAAGTATATCCTGATTGCATCGCATAGGCGTTTTGATTTTGGTCGAAGTAATATTCTGATTGATAGTCAAACCCAACTGTTGACACTAACTCTCCTTGCCAAAGTGGTAAAGAATGGGTGAGATCCGCATTAATGTTCCACTCTGGGGTAAAGGGTAAACGATTGTCTGTTAATACATTGCCCACAGGGTCGGTGAATTGATCAAAGTTCGCTTCGGGCACGTACCCCGCGGCACTTCTGAGCTTAAGAGACTCGCTCATTTTATATTGTACAGCAAACTCTGCGCCATATATCGTGGAACTACCAACATTCTCAAGAAGCTGTAATGGCGGAGCACCAGGCACAGTGGATGCCTGATTCATAAACACCTGCTGATCACTATAATCGTAGAAGAACAACGCGCCGTTGATCGACAGGTTATCGGCATTGTTGTACTTTACCCCCACTTCATGGGCATATAACTCTTCCGGACCATAGTCTGCCAGGCGAGCCTGCTCTTCAGTCGCGAGTAAGCCGCCATTGTAGCCGCCACTTTTAGTCCCATTGGCAAAGCTATAATAGAGCATTAATGGATCTGAAAGCTGATAATTCCAGGCCAGACGACCAGACAGTCCGTCGTCCTCCACTTTTCCATTTACCCGATAGTAAGGAATGGTCACACCATCAAGTTGTGCCACATCTAATACAGTATTTAGCCGGGAAACAGAGTCATAATCGACAGTCTCATCGCTGTAACGAAGGCCCACTGTAATACGGTGTGCATCGTTTAGTTGCCACTCATACTGAGCAAATACGGCCGCTGACTTCACAATAATTTCATTATCATAGAAAAAAGTATTCGTCAGGGTGGTGTCTAACAGACCACGCATGTCACGTAAAATGTCGTTAAAGTTGTCCTGGTATATGCGCTCTTCTATATGAAATAAGCCCAGTGTCAGGTGGTCTCTGTTTATGGTTTGACTGTACCTTAATTCATTGGAGAGGATTTCATTTTTAAGACCGAGCTCCCCTTCACATAATCTGGCTGGGCTTCCATCACAGTTGAAGGCATGGCGCCTGTCGAGGCGGTTAAAGCCATTTATGTAGGTCAATTGCTGACTGTCAGATAACTGCCAGTCTCCCTGGACTGTCCAGCCTTTATAAATTGACAAATGCGGTGAATTATTATTCACACTAACAGCCCAATAATCCGAGCTGCCATCATTGAAACCAAATGCATCGTAGCACCCAGCGCCTCCCGCTTCACTCGGAGTGCAACGAACTCCATTTGCAGGGTCTTTGTAAATACCTATGCTGCCAACTGGTTGGACAATGCCATCCCAGTGACCATATTCGAGCTTTGCATACAGTGAAAACGCATCCCACTCAGCCAAGTAACTGAGACGGAGGTCTTGCTGTTTTAGACCCGCTTCCGGAGAAGGCTCAAACAAGTTGTAGCTAGTATATTCATAGTCAGTGTGGTTAAAGGAAAATCGCAGCGCGCTTTGGTCATTCACCCGTGCGTTATAGGCCCCCTGAACCCGACGCCACTCGTCAGTGCCCACACCAGCTTTAATAAAACCATAATTCCCGTCATCTGGCCGCTTGGTCCTGACAAGTAATGCACCACCGGTACTATTACGGCCAAACAGGGTGCCCTGTGGTCCTTTTAATACTTCAATTTGTTCAACATCAAACAAGTTCGCAATCTGATTGTTTGCAGAACCGACAGGTCTGCCATCTATATACATAGCTATAGGTGACGTATTGGCCGTATTGTAATCTATCAACCCTACACCACGAATATTCAAAGCTGGTGGAGTGCCTTCCGCTGCGTTCTGGCTGACCTTAAAATTGGCGACATACCCACCCAATTCGCTGATATCTTTAATGCCTTGCTGGGTCATGTTATCGCCATTGAGTGTGGCGATTGAGATACTCACTTCCTCTAGTGTTTGCTTACGTTTTTGCGCATATACCTCGATGACTTCCATACTATCACTGTTTGCAAAAACACATACGGGAGAGAGAAAAACTGAAATTAATGATATTGAGATCGCTGAGAGTTTAAACATATCCGTGCTCTTTTTCTGCTTCACGCTTGTGCTTGTTTGAGTATAGTCTAAATGTAAAGACCTCCAACAAAATTGGAGGCCTTTTGTATATTCTATCAGTAGTTAGCTAACGTTGTTACCTGACCAGTTATCTGACCAGTTACCTGAGCCCACTCAATCAGGTTTAAATCCGTCCTCCCCACTGATGTTTTCCGGCAACCCGCAAATTGCACGCGAAGTTTGCATGCCAGCCATTACCGCGGCTTCTACACACCCGGCATTTACGCCCGTACTGATCCAGTCTCCTGTCAGGTACAAGTTTCTAAACACAGTGCCGTCCGTTGGTAACCTGTACTGACTACTATCGACAACCGATAATACATAGCGCTCACTGGGGTCAACATTCACACGCCAGTACTGGCTGTCAAATCGCTCTTCACCTTGCGCAATGCTATCGTCATAGAGTGTGTTCCAATTGTACTGCCCTGCAGCATTGTAAGCATTGGGCCACAGCGGTTTCATTTCAGTCGCCAGTTTGTTAATCGCATTGACTTTAACTTTGGCCTTTTGCTCAGCGGGAAAATCATGATCATGGCTGGGCGGATATTCCTCACAGCCAAATGCACTGCAAAAATAAGCGATATTTTTTGGGCCGTTGGCCGGCCAGTCTTCGCGTGGTAACAAGAAAGACATCGCAGCCCAGGTATCAAATGGTTGTGAAAAGCCACTGAGTATAGGCCGCTCTTCACTGGGCGGTGTGTAGTCAAACCCAAGCTGTTCGTCAGTTTGATTTAGCCAAACCTGAAACGCTTGCGTTGCCACCGTTTTAACTTCACTACTTTGCAATCTGAGCCCATCATCCAATGCCAACAGTTGAGGGCACAAATGTTCCAGCCCGCCCACTGAGATACCAAAGATCACTTTATCGAAGTCTCTCCCACGCTTGAGTGATAATCGGGGTAAAGGAGTACCAAATTCGGCTTCATACAGTGACGACCAATTACTCCAGAATGATTCCAGATTGACATTATGCTGTTGCAACAACACAGCCTGCGCATCGTCTATCTGATCGTAGTTAGGCCGATCAGGCCAACAGGGTAACCCGTTTACGTCAACAAACGGGTCATAGTGGCCATTTTTCAGCTTAACTTGCTGCGTCATTGTAATTTCATCGACCACATATTCACCGCCCTGCGATGCCGGGATCAGTTCATCCACTTGATGGAAATACTCAAATTTCACGCCTCGCTTGGAGAGTAATTCGTATATAGGTGAAAAGATGATGTCGCCCATGCCCGCTTGCATTTTCCACATCACTCCACCGCGATAGCACAGCATCAAACGTAACATCGCCAGCGAAGCAACACCCGCTTCTACATTACCCTTGTCAAAATCACCATCCTCATAGCCAAAAACCAAATCGTAAAACCCTCTCACAGGAGCCGATTCAACCACATACACTTCATCTGCGCCGTTGCGCTTCAACCAGGCTTTAAAGTCATATTTGTTTATGGCTTCAAAGCCATCTGAGTGGACATGGTCCCTAAGCAGACCTATTAACATCGCGATAGCCAGATCGGCGCAAATGTATAAACGCCTGATCACTGGATGGTCGTCCAGTAAATCTCGAGCTTCTGCTCTGAGCCAGCGCTTGAGCTTACGGACAATATACCAGGTCACCAATCTGTCTCGACTGTTTGATAGGTTCTTATCTGCCGCCCGTAAATTGAGTAACTCATGTAGCTGGGTGATCAGCAGTCTGGGAGTAGACCAGATCTCTTTTGCCTCATCTTGAGCGCTGTCAAAAAAATCGGACACTTTGTCTTCCAAACTGTCAAATGCCGTAGTGATCTCGCTCGCAAGGTGTTGGAGCAAACCACGGTCACGGCGCTTACGAGTTTGTAAGCGGATTTCCCGATGCGCAGCCTCAACCTCGTCTTCCAGTCCATCAATCCATTTATGTAGCCAGGCAATGGTCATCTGGATCAACTGCCAAAAGTGCAGATCTAACGTGCCATCCGCAGGGTTGCCTGGTACCAATGGAAAATCAATCGGCCAGGTTTCCCATTCATTGTCTATGTACTCCTGCAACACCACAAAGCTGTGTGGTTTTAATGCCTGCTGCCAGGTTGCAATCGGTATTGAGCTGGGCCTGTCCAGATTGTTATAAACCGTTTCAATAGCCCGAAATGAGTTTACATACGCCCCAAACCATACGTGTAAGCCATGCTCTTCAATGCGCTCGTGCACATCCGGGTTACGCCCACTCGCCCCCTTTCCTCCCAGCCGCCAGCCTAACTGATATACTGTAATGTCGTATTCTTCCTGCCAGTTTTCTTTTTCGGTCAAATAGACCGCTGCGGTCATGGCTGACACACCACCACCCAAAATTGCTATTTTTTCTTTGCTCATAGCATCCACCTACCCCAACTCAGCCCTAACGATCTCGTGTGCACCATCCTGATCAAAGTCCATACATAAGTAATAAGGCAGTTTGGCAAATTGCTCCCCGACTGGGATCCCAAACATATCTTCAAGTGGGAATGCATCAACCTGGTTAAAAGTGACTTTGTATTCATCTTTCAAAAAGCCCAGCTTGTGTAGTTTTTTAACCTCCGAGGGGGAATGAACAACGGCACTATATACACTGTTTGTGGCAAATCCGTCTGGAAACTGCTTAAAGAAGATTTGATCTAACATTGGGTTTGTAAACCCGGTGAGTAATTGCTTGATAAACTCACTACTAATATCGATTTCGCTGGCACTCTCGTGCAGAAGCTCAGCAACTTCCTTACTGATCTCAACCGCTTCTTCAAACCAGGTATCATCATCAGCGACACGATCTATAGACAACAGCTCATACCAGGCCATTTTCTTATTTGGATCATAAGGTTGAAATGTTTCGAGGCTCAGTGAAAAGTGATCGGCATGACGGCGATCCGCAGGCATTTCGTAGCGACACAAGTACTTATTGTACCCCCAGGTCTCACGGCCATTGATCAGCGCATTAATGTTATTAACTGTGATGAATGCCGGATACCAGTATAGGTGAGTCATACGGCTGGTATTTTTGCATACCTCAGCAACAGGGACCCAAATGATGATGTCTGTTTCCTGCATATAGCCATAATTGCTAAACGGCGGTACTTTAGAAGCGATATTTTCGATGTCAGTGAACGTTAGCAGGCAGTGAGAAGAAATGGCTTTATACGTATTGGTTTCGTTAGGGACGGAGTTCAACGTAGCGTCGAAAAAGGCTTGTATTTTTTCAATTTTTCCCTTTACAAAAAATCCGTACATCATTGCATTAAGCATTCTGCAAGGGGGTTTAGCAATCGGATTGCCAAGAAAATGTCGATAAGGGACAGTTAGTTTTTCAGACATAGAAAACTCCTTCTATTGCGGTGGTGACATGCGGCAACTGAAACACAGCGATACCAAATCAGTTTGCTATCACTGTTCCTTTACATTATCAGCAACCACCACTTCACAACCTTAGGCTGTACTTCCATGACTGATAACTGGGGTGTGTTAAGTTGCCCACAACGATTAAGATGACACTAAGTCTAGTTCATCTTTGATACGCCGATAGTTAAATTTTATCTTTGCCAGTTGCGCTACTTCCTCCTGGCATTTGGCCAGATAATGTCCATAAGCATCATTGTTATAATGGCCTGACAGACTATTCATAAACCCGTGCTCATATCGGGTGCGAAAACATTCGATATTCGGTTGTTGTTGCAAAATTTCCATTATTGGCACAATGTCAAAATGGTTTTCCTGATAGGGGAAGAAAATATCGACTCGACAACCTGGATTGAGGTGCAGGTAGTTACGGATCTGCCCGGGATAAAAAGCAATGAGTTTAACGGAACTTTTAAGCGCAATTGCTGACAATGCACGCCAGGCTGCAACAGCCCCAGCGCTGAAGGCAATGATGAGATCAGGTTGATGTGCAAGGATGTCATCCAACACCTGCCTCATATATTTGTCATGCCCAACTTCATCAACAAAGCTCTGATATACCTGGCTTTCTGGAAGATTTACTTTGGCCTCATACTCGCCGTAGGGCGAACTGACTTTGTAATCCGACCCCAGGTTCTGTGCAAAGTCCTCAAGATAGTCACTATGACCGAATATGTCACCAACGATGAGCGTAACCATAATTTTTTCTCTTATTTCCAGTAAAATTATTATTGTTACGCCAACCCCTGATCATAACTGAAAAATGCACCGATTGCAGCGTAACTGAGTTTGACTGTCCATGTTCTTTAATTAGCGCAAAACTTTAGGGGAACTTTTTAAAATGTAGCAAACCTTTGCAATTTGTAAAAATAATTTAAAAAATAAATATTATTAAACACCCCTTATAAGGAGCCGAGCTGTAAGGCTATTTCTGCGTTTTGAATCACCTCTGCTACACTGATTAGTCAGGTAACACTGTCGGAGTATTGCGTGAAAGTTTTTCTGTTGCTGTTAACATGTTTTACTCTACTTTGTCATGCACGCACCGATAACGACACCATATCTTGGATCACCATAGATTTTCCGCCCTACTACATCTACTCAGACCGGGACGAAGGCGAAGGCCGGGATGAGCAACTGATTACGCTCTTACATACTTTGATTGATAATCTGGAACATCAGCGCCAGGGGTTTCCCGCAAGCCGCGCCATTTATGAGCTTAGCCACAGTCACTCTGGTTACTGTATGGTCTCCTTATACAAGACAAAAAGCAGGGAAAGGCACATCACCTATACAAAACACTATTCAACGCTGGGCCTGGCACCCGGTTTGGCGCTTCGCAAAGAAACAGCCCGTGCACTGGGGCTAAACGTCCATCAGGATATCTCCCTGGTCGAACTGGTCGTCAAGCATGGGCTTACTCTTGGCGTTGCCCAAAGTCGCTCATATGGACAAGCACTGGACCAGCTCATTGCACGATTACCACGTGACCAGATTGTTGTCAGACCAGGATGGGACACCTTACAAAGCCTGACCAACATGTTACTGAAGAAGCGTGTCGACTTAGTGCTGGGCTACCCCAGTGAGCATTATTATCTGAGTAAACGTCTTGGAACAGACAACCTGACTCAGCTGTCCTTGTCTGGCGTGCCACTTGTCGCCAAAGGCTATATTGGCTGTACTAACAATGCAGCTGGTAAAAAACTGGTTCAGCTCTTTGACAATGCACTCATCAGATTGGTCAAAGAGGATGATTACAAAACCATTATGTTAAAATGGCTACCGGATCATTTGAAGAGCAAACTGAATAGACACCTCATCACTGAGACAAATAAACTCAGTAATGAGGTGTACATCGGAGAAGACCGAAATTAAAACGCCTTTAGCGATTTTTGTAGAAGTAACTTTCTTTTTCAATCGTGATGCCGGCATCTTCTTCAGCTGTCACGATAAAGTTAATGGGCGTTGCAGTGCGACTGAGATCGTAACCATCAGCGGTAACAGTTACAGGCACTAGCAGCATTTGCCCCGCTTCAATCTTAATAGATTCGGGCGCCGAAAGAGTCGCATGCTCTATCCCACTTATACCGATCCGATAATGCAGAACCTGCTGCGTTTTGTTGATAATGCTCAATGTATAAGGGTTTTCAACCAGTCCTTCATAGTTTACTCGGTATAACGCATTTCGGTCACGGATCACCGAAGCTTCTATAGGCGTACGGTTCATCGCCCAAATCACCATAGTGACAACAATCATGGCGAATAAGGCCGCATAGCCAACCAACTTAAGTCTGAATGGATTGGTCTTTTTGCCTGCTAGTGTATTTTCACTGGTGTACTTGATAAGTCCGGTGTCATAACCAAACTTGTTCATCGTCTCATCACATGCATCGATACAGAGTCCGCAGTTGATGCACTCATATTGCAATCCGTTTCTGATGTCTATACCAGCCGGACACACCTCGACACATAAATTACAATCAACACAATCACCTAATCCCATGGCTTTGTGATCTGCCTTACGTTTTCTGGGGCCTCGGTTTTCACCGCGTGCCGCATCGTATGAAACGACTAAGGTGTCTTTATCAAACATCACAGACTGAAAACGAGAGTAAGGACAAGCTACATTGCACATTTTCTCTCGCAGGAAGCCGGCGTTTCCATAAGTACAAAACGCGAACAGGAAGACCCAGAAACTGACCAGGCCAGACCATTGCAGAGTAAACATCTCGGTATAGAGTGTTTTTGCTGGCACAAAATAGGCCATGAAAGAAGTGGCAGTAAAGACGGAGATGAGTACCCATACGGCATGCTTTGCCAGCTTTTTAGTGACCTTTTTACTATCCCAATTGCTTTTATCCAGCTTAATCCTTTGGTTTCGAGTCCCTTCGATCCGATGTTCAACCCAAGTGAACATCAGCATCCAAATCGTTTGTGGACAGGTGTAACCACACCACACCCTACCCAACCAGTTAGTTACAAAAAACAAGCCAAACGCGCCAGCCATAAATACCCAGGCCAGGATCATGAAATCATGGGGTAATAAGGTCACGCCGAAAATACGAAACTGCTGAGAAGCCACATCCAGCAACACGGCCTGCTGGCCTTTGTATGGGATCCAGGGAATAGCAATGAAAACCAGCATCAGGAACCAGCCCAGGTAGCGACGGATCTGCTGAAAAGGTCCCTTTTGCTCACGGATATAGATCGGCCCGTCCTGCTTATAGGGCTTGATGATCATATCTTCTTCTTTAATATCGAACTTCATAATACTTGCTTATTGTCAGTGAAACACACCATACAATTTGCAAGTTTCAGACCAAACTGAAAGCTTTTAACCTCTTGTTTTAATTGACACTTTCAAACAACCGGAAAAACAAGGTCGCGAAATATCACGAAACCACGTTATATTTCGCGATCTCTTTGAATGTTTAGCTTTTTCATTTTAGATCTCAGGGTGCTTTCTGGCATACCTAGCAGGGCTGCTGCGCCTTGCTCTCCAGCCACTCGCCACTGACATAGATCAAGCACCGTAACTATGTGCTCACGTTGAGCATGTTCAAGGGATAAATCCTGAGCTACAGCGACGCCACCGGTGTTGGCTGCCAATGCCTGGGTCAATCTCAATGTTCTGCCAGTCGTTAAAATGGCTTCGCGTTCCAGAATATTTTGCAATTCGCGGATATTACCGGGCCACTCATATGCCTGTAGTTTTGCCAGCGAAGACTTGGCAATGCCCCGCAAATGCTTGCCCAAACGTGCATTGAGCCGGGATAGCATATTGGCACACAGTAGTGGAATGTCCTCCAGGCGTTCTCTGAGCGCGGGCACTTTGATTGGAAAGACGTTCAGCCGATAGTATAAGTCCATCCTGAACTCGCCTTTTTCGACCATGTGCCATAAATCTCTGTTTGTGGCAGCTATGACACGAATGTCCACCGAAATCGTTTTGCTACCGCCAACACGTTCAAACTCCTGCTCCTGCAGCACTCTCAGTAGCTTACTTTGCGCTTCCAGTGGCAATTCGCCAATTTCATCTAAAAACAGTGTTCCCTGATGTGCCAATTCAAAACGCCCCTTTCGACGTTCATTGGCGCCAGTGAAAGCCCCTTTTTCATGGCCAAATAACTCAGATTCCAGCAAACTAGGCGAAAATGCTGCACAATTAACCCGCACAAAGGGCTGTGTGTTACGCAGGCTCAGACGGTGCAGGTTACGTGCGACCAGCTCTTTGCCGGTGCCATTTTCACCCAAGATAAGGACGGTACTATCAGTCTGACTCACCAGCTTGATCTGCTCCAGCATAGTCTGAAAAATATGGCTCTGTCCTACCAGCCCCGAGTCTTGCCAGTCTTCATTGATCTCTGCAAGCAGGTAACTATTTTCCTCTTTAAGCTGTTCCGAGAGCGTCTGAACCTGTTCAAGTGCGTCCCTCAGTGCCTGCTCAGCTTCAACTTGCTTGGATATATCGCGAAATATCGCGACAGCACCTATAATCTGCTCATCTTTAAAAACCGGTGTTGAGGTATATTCAACGGCAAAGCAACTGCCGTCTTTTCGCCAGAATACTTCATCAGTAACATGGCGGGTTTTACCGTCAAACATAGTGCGATAAATTTGACAATGATCCGCTGGGTAAGGTGTGCCGTCTGCATAGCTGTGGTGGTGATACTGATGAATCTTCTTGCCCAATAAATCATCCGCTGACCAGCCGGTCATTTTTTCAGCAGCCGGATTAATAAAAACCGCATTCCCGGACAGATCGAATCCATAGATCCCTTCGCCCACGGCATTAAGCAACAGGCGGGGATCATTCAAAAATTGTGCAATTACTGAAGACATAGCTTACCTCGTGACATTTCACGAGCTAATTTACCACGCCAGTCGTTGAAGAAAAACCGAAATACTAACTCTTAAATAAGGACAATGCCTGCGCATCAAAATGACTGAGATTGGGAAACAGTTCTGTCAACTCACTGTCGGCAAGACCAAACCAACGTGCAAGCGGCGCAAAATACTGCTCGTTACTGAACGCAGGGATCAGACGCCCGCCACCAACATCTTCATTGCCATCAAGTCGTTGTGCCATCATAGCTCCGTGTACATCTCCTCCATTCACCGCGCCACCCAATACCAATTGGTTGCCCGCCCAGCCATGATCTGTCCCATCACCATTGGAGGTCAAAGTGCGTCCAAAATCAGACATAGTAAATGTGGTCACCTGCTCTGCCAAGTTAAGTTCAGCCATTGCACTTTGAAATTCAACCATGCTTTGCGCCAGCCCTTCCAATAAAGCCGGATGGGTTGATTCCTGATTGTCGTGCGTATCAAAGCCGCCCATGGATACGAAGAAAATCTGCCGTTTAGCACCGAGCTGAGACTGAATGCTGATGGTTTTTGCAACTGCAGCGAGTTGCGCAGACAAGCTAGATTCACCAAATTCGGTGGTTAAAGTCGGTGCCTGCTCAAGTAAGGTATTCATATGCAAGGTGTGATCAATAGAGCCATTCAACCTGCTCGCATAAGCTGCAGCCAGGGGGTGTGCAGCCTCACTAAATAAAGTTTGCATAACACGCCGCACATGTTCAACACGCGGTTCATAGCCACTCAATGCATTTATTTTACTGATCCCACTTTTACTTAGCGCAAAAGCACTGGTATTGGTACCTGTTTGCCAGGGATTTGCTCCATCAATTGTGATATTACTGCCAAAGACCGTCCCTTGATCCAGCCTCTCTAACAACCTGGCACCCCAGCCGGTATTCAGAGTCTGCTTTTCCTGACCATGCATCCAAGTCGCTTGCTGATCATTGTGAGAAAAAAGATGCTGTGGCAGTGGAACGCTTTTAGCTTTGTATTGTGTCAAAGACGTCGGCGTAATTAATGTACCGACCCCACCAACGAAAGCGAGCGATTGCTGCTCAAAGTGTGAATGCAGTGCACTCAATGCCGGATGTAACCCCACTCCCCCTTCGAATTCACTTGTCGTATTGAGAACCGTGGCTCCCTGTACGGCCAGGTTCTGTCGGCTTGCTTCATACCAGGTACGTGGCTCACCACTCAGCGGCACCAACATATTCATCGAGTCGTTGCCACCATATAGATACACACACACCAGCGCTTTATAGTCAGAAAAACTGCGCGCCTGGACGCTGCCAGAGAGGGCCTGAAGCTGCAAACTGGTTAGCGCTGCCGCAGACATGCCACCTTTCAGACACAATGACAAAAAGTCTCTTCTGCTTTTGTTCATCTTCTTTACCTCCTAATACTGCACATTAAATTCAGGTGATAACGACACCATGAACAAAAGCTGCCCTACCCTGTCTGCGGCACTCTTATTACTGAAGTATTCGTCCAGCTCAATCAAGGCATTGCGAGTCGACTCTGACATATTACCGGCAAAATACAGCACGTTGTATCTGTTAAGCAAAGCGCTCAGACCGTTTAACTCCAGCAAAGTAATATCGCTGTGGCCATACAGGTAAATCGCTGATGGATTCAAGGTAGTGTGGCGCTCAGCCATTCGCCAGATAAGGTCACTATACTGTTGATTTAAAGTGCCTATCATAGCTGCATCGTTGGCAATCTGTAATTCAGGCGCAAATAACCCCTGGGCACTGAGCTCTGCTGGTTGATGATCAGGCCGGAAAAAGTTAAATACTGATGGTGATAACATCGGACCCTGACCATACCTGTCATCGAGGTTCCAGGTGAAATAGTTGCCTTCTTCGCTGTGGGCATTCAATGTGCGCCACATCTGAACACCTTTTAGCAATGGCTCCTTGATTTTACCCTGATAGGTAAGTACCGAACCATATCGCCGGGCTTCGTCATCCAAGTATATTGCGCGGACCACCGCGCTCAAATCCCCTCTAACACCGTTGCCGTTGTCATTAAACACCTCTGCTACCCGTTCAACATACTGAGCAGAGGGGTTGGAGGTGATCAAACGCTGGATCAGTTGCTTGCTGATAAAAGGGCCCACATTAGGATGGTTGAATAAGTTATCCAGCGCCATCTGCATAGACTCTTCAGGTCCAACTCCGGCAGGGATCACAACACCATTTAACAGTGTCTTTTCAAGTGCGGAGTGATATTCCGGAAATGCCTGCATAGGCAGAGAGAAGTTTCGGCTCGGGCGATTCCAGCGTGCTGAAAAAGCAAAGGTCCAGCCAGTAAATACCCGGGCAAACCCGGTGATTTCCTGCTGCGAATAAGTAGCAATGGGTTGATTACCTTCGTCCAGCTTGACAGTGCCATCCTGGTTGAGCATTTCAAGCCCAATAGTGAATAGCTGCATGACTTCACGCGCGTAGTTTTCATCAGGGCGGATATTCCGTTCAGGATCTGCTTTTTCGTTGCCCAGATGACTCAGGTAAGTCCCCATCACAGGAGACAAGGTTACGGCTTCCAGCAAACTGCGGTAGTTACCGAACGCATGCTCAAGCAACAAATCGTAGTATGCCAGCATCCCTTCCGGTTCACCTTTAAGCGCATTGTTTGCATCGGATACCACAAATATTTCACTTAAAGCGAAGGCTACTCGCTGTCTGAGCTGGTCGTCGGCATGCAAAGAGGCCTTCCACCAGGCATCTATGCGGTTGATTTGATATGGGGTATCCCTATCTGGATAGTTCTCCAGTAATGGCGAGTGATACGTTGCCGGCAAGGCCATTTGGTCAGCTAACCACTGCTCTTCACTCATGCCAGTTGCTGCATTCACTTCTTCAAGTGTCGGTCCCATCGTGCCCTGATGCAGAAGCATGGCTGCCTGTATATCAGACATTGCATTGCTGGCGTAAACCTCGATTTCTGTTGTTGTTTCAGCGCCCTGAGCATCCGTAACGGTCACAGAAAATTGATAGTTATCACCTTGAGCCTGATAGGTTTCAGGCAAGGTTACGGTGAGAATTGGGCCGGTAACATCGCCCAGCTCTACAGTAGGCCCGGTAAGTTGTTTCCAAAGGTAACTAAATGATGTGTCCTGAGGGTCTGCAACGTTTGCAGATAAAGTCAACGGCGCCCCCTTAACGATCTCGGGTTGAACAATAGAGACTTCTACCTCAGGGGGCGCATTTTGCGGCTCAGAGTCGCCGCCCCCCTCTCCCTGATCGCCAGATGGATCGACTGCACCACCAGAATTGTCATCTGAAGGCGAATCTGTGCCACCCGAGGGCTGCTGGCCGTTGTTTGCATTAGTTTTCGTATTAGATGAATTGTTATCAGTGGCACCACCACTGTCAGAGGAGCCACCACCACAGGCGACGAGAGTTGTCAGGCACAAAGCGACCAGACCAAGGTGTGCGTTCATAATTGCAGAGTCCACAATGACACTTAGTACTTTTATAACAGTAACAGAACAAAAAACATATACTAAATTACTATTATTCTCTGAACGCCCTCATACTAATCTGGAAGTGTTTCTTAAACTGTTTCGCCAGCGCTTGCGGGTCCTGGTAGCCGACCTTATACGCGATCTGCTCCTGAGAAAGAGTGGAACTGGCCAGTAGATGTTTGGATTTCTCCAGCCGTACCAGGCGAATGTAATCCATGGGCGTCATGCCAATATGTTGCTTGAAACGCCGGATCAAAGTACGCTCTGACATATACACCTCGCCTGCCAGACGTTTCAGACTCAATGCCTCGTTGAGCTTTTCATCTATCAGTGATTGTACCGCTCTGACTTGTTCATCTGAATGCCTCTGTAGTATGCTAAGTCGGATAAACTGATTTTGATTTGCTGACTTCTGCGGGATTGCCAGCCAGGAGGCTATTTGCTCCGCGACCTCTTTTCCTGCCAAATCGCTGATAAAGGTCAGGATCAGGTGTAAGTAACTGTGTGCCGCCCCGGCTGTGTAAACGTTACCACTACGAAACACTATTTCATCTGCTTTAAAGTCTATATGTGGAAAGTACTTGGCAAAAAATGGCGCTAACCACCAACTTGCGGTAACCCTGTGTTCGTTAAGCAATCCTGTTGCGGCCAGATAAGCAACACCGCAACAGCCCGCTAAATGATAGCGGCAACCCTTGAGTGTATTATCAAGCCCATTAAGCGCCTGATTTACTTGCCTGCATTGCTCCCATAAGGTATCAGGCCCGCTATACTGAGCCCCCACCCAAACAATGGCGTCGTAATCTCTTAGCTCCGTCAAAGTGGCATCACAGTGGATCGCCAACCCCTGGCTACTGGTAACCTGAAGCTCGCTACTCAGTGCTGCAATTTTCCAGGTGAAAAATTGCCTGCCCATTACCTGATTGGCCACGTTGAAGATGTCTATTACGCCAGTTAATGCGCTGGCGAATACTTTAGGAGGACACAAAAGTACAACCTGCATGTCACTTTCAACCTGAAATTAGTCAATGTTGACACAGTAACTTATCGCTTGCCTCGGATAAAGTAAAGTCAGTCTTAATTAAAGAAGGAACAACCCAATGTGGATCCATATCCCTATCTTTTTCTTAGTGTTACTTTACACCTTATTGTGGTTTACCACTGCCACCTTGCGTATTCGGGCAGTCTACCAGCGGAAAATATCTCTGGCAGACATACGCTTTATCAGCAAAGACGGCTTCCCTGAACGCATAAGGCTATTAACCAACAGCTATGACAATCAATTCCAGCTGCCAGTCTTGTTTATTTGTCTTTTACTCCTGTTGCATGTTCAGGGAATTCAAAGCCAAATTTGGTACGTTTACAGCACTATCTTTGTTGCAGCGCGATACTGGCACTGCTACGAGCACATCCTTGGGCACAATCTGAAAATGCGCACACTGGCTTTTGCCCTTGGCAGTATCACACTGTTCATTGCCTGGTTTACTCTGCTGTTCCAATCGCTTTAAGTAACCCTTTGTTTTTGGGCTAGTCATATGCTGAAAATGCTATTATGATCAGACTGATAGAGCAGCCACAGACACTTTCTGTGGCTGATGTAGTCTCCATTCATTCGGAAATATATTCAGTGGCTAATTTTGCAACTCACTTTAAAGCATCCGTGGTGGTGAGCGCCGCCGCTTCATCCGTTATACTGGCAACCAACCTAGCAGGCCTCAACGATATGCTTGTGTTATTTATCGTTGGCTCGTTAGCCGGATTACTCCCCGACCTTGATGCCGACAAATCACGCTCTTTAAACAGTTTGTTTTCAATTTTCGCGCTTTGCGCCGCAATCAGCCTGCCCCTGGCCATCGAGTTTAATTCATTGCTCACCATTTGGTTGTCTGGGATTGGCATCTATTTGCTTTTCATGTACGCCCTGAAGCCTATCTTCGAAAGCTATACCATTCACCGCGGCGCAAGCCACTCACTATTGTCTGTGATAATGTTTGCCGTCATCTCTATTAACACTCCCTTATTCTTAGGCAAAGCACTGCCTTTTTCACTGCTATGCGGTGTAATGGTCACGCTCGGCATGTTGACCCACCTGATCCTGGATGAGTGTTACGCGGTGGATATTAATAACAACGAACTGAAATCTTCGTTTGGCAGTGCACTTAAACCGATTGCAACCAGTGCTCCGCTGGCATCCACCCTTCAATTAGCCGTGGTACTGCTGGGCAGCTATTTGCTCCACCCCCATTACGAGAGCATACCTGAAGTTATCCAGCACTGGCAAAACAGGCTATCTGATCTGCCTTTACTGCCGGATCTGGACACGCTAAAACAATTTTACTAAGCACACATGAGTTCAGCAGCTGCATTAGCTGCTGAACTCTGTGATTACCGATGAATTATTGATGAATTACTGACAGCTATAACTGGGGGCCAGGCCTTTTGCAACTTCCCACTTTGCAGTGAGCAATGAAGCCGGTCCCTTGCTGTCATGAGACAACTCCCAGTTCATAATACCGCCCGCGTTTAGCTTGGCATACTCAGTTTTTGCTCGAATGGTTGGAATACCGTTGTAATAACTGTTGCTATCTGTATCCCGACAGGCGTTCGCTGGGTTTTCCTGCACCAATGTCCGATATGCCTTCCAGGTTGGGCGCGCATAAAACGACACACCTAATACTGTTTTCTCTTTGCTCAGACCACGGCTCTGCCAGTATGCAATAGAGTCTTTGGCATACTGCATCGACGCATGGTTGCCATTGTTCGCGTCGTAAGCCATCAGGTTCAGAAAATCGATATCCTGGAATACAGACTCCAGAACCCCACCGCCTGTATAGCCTAACGCAACAACCGCAGCGGTCAGGAACTTACCACGAGCACGTAACTCTACGCTTAACTCCTTCATCAACAATGCATAGTTATTAGCAGAGGTGCCAGGATCCGGATATTCCCAGTCCATATCTACACCATCCAGGTTATGCAGCTCTACAAAGGCCATTACTTCACGTACAAACGTCGCGCGACCTTGCGCTGACGCCGCAAATGTTTCGAATGCGCTGTCATCGCCACCATTCCAGCCACCTATGGCAATGCCAACTTTTACATTGTTTGCATGCGCAGAATTTACCAGCGCTGTCATTTTGTTCAAATTTTCAAGCGGCTGAAGCGTGCCATCCGCGTTAGGTAATAAGAACGAGTAATTGATATGCGTCAGTTTATCAAACTGGATATCACTGACAGCCCCCTGCCAGCTTGGGAAGTAGCCGACAATTTTAAAATTAGGATCGCCCGGCGGGAAATCATCGGCAGCGACTGTAAAGTTTACTGCGCTGGACTCCCCTCTGCCGCCTGCGGCATCGACTGCAAATACCTGTAACTGATGGCTACCTAGCCCTTGTGCTTGCCAGGGTACAGAATACGGCGCGGTATTGTCTGTCGCAATCAGCGTTCCATCGATAAAGAATTCAGCCCGCTCAATCGCAACATTCTGCGGATGAGAAACAGATGCAGCCAGATCGACCGGCGTCCCGATAATAATGCTCGCATTGTTGCTCGGAGAGGTGACTGTTACTTGCGGTACCGGATCGGTCGCATCGCAATTACCATCCTTATTCCACACAGCATAAGTCGTTGAGTTATTCGCTGGGTTTTGATTCTGAGTCCACCATTTTGCGGTATAACTCACAGACTGATAAGTAACTGAGTCCCCTTTGGTATACACATTCTGAGCTTGCCATTCAGCTAAGCTGCTACAGTCCACCGCAAGCGCGACTTCCATCGCACCAAGCAATGGCAAAGCCATTAATAAGTTTTTATATTTCATTACCTTTTCCATGTTGTATTTGCCGGCAAATGCAGGCCGCGCCGACGTTTTAAGAGTTGATGGCCTGCCCTCTCAGAGTAACAGAGCGAACAAAAATCATACAGCCAACATGTTCTACGACCTTAGTCTAAGAGCAAGCTGTAAAGGCGCATCTATGCGACAAAGTGATAGGAGGTACTTTCATTGAACACAGACCCACTTGCGTTGCAAAAAGGAGCATGTTTGAGTAGTTGTATTTGCTATACGTACAGTGTAGTTTTCCAGCGGTTGCTCCTGGCTTACCCTGTTCTACCACACCTCCAACAACTCCGTCGTCATCCCGCACGCGATGCGGGATCCATTTAAACCAGCTTTTCAGTGCTGAGTAGGTTTGCTTCGATGTATTTGTCATGCCTGCGATGTGGTCTGTTGGTAGATCCCGCATCAAGTGCGGGATGACGGTAGTGTGGACCTGTATGAATGGAGAAATACATGACACTTCGTCAGAAATCGCTCTATACATCATGAAAGCAAGGAGTATGTTTGAGCCGGCGTATTTACTACACGTAAAGTGTCGCTTTCCTGCAGCGGCTCCAGGTTTATACCATTTTGAATAATT
>NZ_PNCI01000057.1 GCF_005887095.1 Pseudoalteromonas rubra
CTTATTTGATAAGTCACAATGAATACCTCTGTACACCACCACTCTATATGACCCGATCCAGCAGTCAGTGATTCGGATCCACTCGGTCGTACCAACTTATTTGATAAGTCACAATATCCACCTCTGTACGACCGTAGCTCAGTTGGTTAGAGCACCACCACTCTCTATGACCCGGTCCAGCAGTCAGTGATTCGGATCCACTCGGTCGTACCAACTCCCGTTATTAGCCTCCCATCACGGCTCCAAAATACCTCTTATTATTCCTCAACAGCCTGTAACAATGCGCATTTCGCCTATAGTAAGAGTCATGTTTATGCGAGAGTTTATTGAACGGGTTTGCTCTGACCTGAGAATTTGCTATAAATTAGTTAGCAAATCCCATTCTAAGGAAGGTCATGCTTGGCAGGTTATCCTCCACGTTCTTGTTCATGTTGATAACAGGCCTGTGCAGCTTTATGGCGCATACCAAGACGTCACCCCCTCAATCATTGACCATTGCCATTGGCCTGGAAAACTACGACTTCAACCCCCTGTTTAGTGAGTTCACCAGAAAAACCGGTATTCGGGTCAAAGTCGTAGAATTCGAGAACAACTCCTTAAAATCTGAGCTTCTGCTGAGAGCCAGTAATAACGCTCTACCCGACGGCATCATAGTACCCGCAGACTATATGGGGTTGACGGCACTTAACTTATCCGAAGTCCCAGATAACTGGCTTTCAACGCACTTGATCGATCAGGTCCGCACGAACATCAAAGCCAATGGTGCAACCCTTGGTGTACCTATAGTATTTGGTAACCACCTGATGCTTTATTACAATCGAGCACTTGTCAGCGATCCAGCCAAGAGCTGGCTGCAGCTTCGCGAGCAACAAAAGAAGCAGGCGCTTAAAATCAGTTGGAACTATTATGAAATGTACTGGTATAGAGCGTTTTTAGGTACTTTCGGAACATCACTGATTGTAAATGGCAACGCTAACTTAGATACACCCGCTATGGTGAACGCACTGCGCTGGTATAAGTCTCTTAAAGACGAGGCCTGGTTAGATGTGGAGTGCGACTACGATTGTACCGTGAATCGATTTTTAGCTGGGGACGTCGCCTATACAATTAACGGCTCCTGGATGTTTCAACGATTCTCAGAGCATTTCGGTGACAATTTAGGTGTTGCGCAACTACCCAGACTGCATAGTGAACCAATGCGCTCTTACTTTTCGTCTCACGTTATGGCGTTTCCCGACAACGCTTTATCTGGTAGCAAAAGGGCCGAGCTCAGAATACTGTCTGAGTTTTTACAATCTTTGCCAGTGCAAACTAATTTATGGTCTTCCATTAATGCGCTACCTGTCGACAGGCGCGCACTTGAAATGCTTAAAATACAAGGAATAGCACAAGTAGAAGCACTTATATCTACGCTGGAGCACGCGCAGCCTATGCCCAACGAAGCACAGATGGCCTTTGTATGGGAGGCGATGTTAAAGGGCCTGACACGCCATCTGGCAGGTGTACTTGACGAACATCAGGCCGCCCACTTTATGCAACATATTGTCGAAAAGTCGATTAGCTATGAGCAAGAAAAAAAGCCTGGTCAGTGAGTTACAGCTTAAAGTCGGTGCAATGGTCCTTGCCTTGCTGATCATTGCCCTCGCTCACTTTGCTTACAGTGCCTGGACACAAGCCAATAAAATTGCCGCAGATACGGTGGTACAACGTGCAACTAGTCTGTCTTTAGATATCAAAAATAGACTCGCTGAGTTTACATTTCAGGTTGCTCATTACAGCGATCACAGGATCCTGGCAGAGCTGCCACTAAATCTTTTATATACGCAATATGCACTAAAAGAAATGCGCGACCTCGTATACCAATCCCCTCTGGTAAAAAGTGTGATGATCAGCGACGGCTCGCCCTACATAGTCGAAGGGTATCCGCTGTATACCCTGCACTGGGCCACGCCCTCTATCATTGAGCACGCTAATTCAGTAATCAATGAAAGTGCGCGCGAATTGATGGTACGCAAACTGCTGATCAGTAATAAGGAGCTTGGAATTACCGACACAGCCGGAAGCACCTTATTCATTGCCGTACCACTACGCCAAACCTTGCCCTCTCTCATAGACCCCTTTCGCTACACCAGTGTATTATTTTTCGAACTCGATGTAAGCCAGCTTGCCATTGAGCTGGCAGATTACGAATCTTTAAGTACCTTTTCTGAGCGACAAATGTGGTTTAGTGAAGGTCAAGAGTTTGAGGGAGGCCTTAGCGCGACACATCCGATTTATGAACGCAGTGACGACGGATTAAGCTTGACGCTCTCACTGTCTCACCAGCACAGCGCATATACTCGTGAGATCCTGTACGCTATTATAAGAAGCGCACTACTTGCACTGGGTGTACTAATCATACTCTTCTGGTATTTGGCCTATGTGAGTCGTAAGGTAACAAGCCCCATGAAGCAGCTTGAGAAATACTGCACATCACTGACTTCAGGTAATTATCAGCAAAATAATGCTAACCTGGAATATGAAGAGCTCAAAACACTACAAAAAACGCTGAACGAGCTAGTGAGTACCGTTAATACCCAAGTGACACAACTTAAGCAAGAAAAGGTGCGTGCAGAACAATCAGAGCTGGCTAAAGCGCAGTTTCTGGCTACCATGAGCCATGAGATCCGCACGCCCATGAACGCGATTCTGGGAGTGTTCCAGCTACTCCGGCAACACAATCATGCGCAAGAAGAACGCTCGCTCGTCGAACAAGGCTACACCTCCTCACAGACCCTGCTAGCCCTGGTTAATGATATACTCGACTTTTCGAAAATGGAGGCGGGTAAGCTTAACCTCGAGGTGCTTGAGGTGGACATACTACAACTATGTCGGGAAGTGATTCAGGAGTACCATCATCTGGCGCGTGACAAACAAGTCGTATTAGAGCTCACCTCTGAGCTAAAACCACACCTATCAGTCAGACTTGCCGACCCCCTGCGACTTAAGCAAATATTACGTAACTTGTTGTCAAATGCTATCAAGTTTACCGAGCAAGGTCAGGTTGAACTGAATGTGCTAGGCGACAAGGAAACGCTCACGATTGAGGTCTGTGATACTGGGATAGGCATGACACCTACCCAGGTAGACAGCCTGTTTAAACACTTTCATCAAGCTGACAGTTCAACCACGCGCAAATACGGGGGATCGGGGCTCGGACTGGCAATTGTCAAACAGCTGGTAGAGCTTATGCAAGGTGAAGTTGCAGTCAGTAGTGTCGCGGGCGAAGGTAGCCAGTTCAGAGTTAATCTGCCTCTGTTAAGTGCCAAGCCAACACCACAACCCGTAACCACGGAAGTAAAACCGCAAATCCCAGATTTGCGCGGCGTTAACGTATTGCTGGCTGAAGACAACCTGATTAATCAACAAATATTTGCTGCAATGATGAAAAAGACCCACGCTAACATAACCCTGGCCAACAACGGTCAGCTGGCCATGGATTGTTTCAATGAATCGCAGCCCGACCTTTTCTTTGTTGATATTCAAATGCCAGTTATGGATGGTATAGAGGTTTGCCAACAGGTTAAAAGTACCGAATTTAACAAACCTCTGATAGCCATCACTGCGAATGTGCTCTCTGAGGATGTCAGCCGGTATCTGTCACTCGGCTTTGACGATTTTGTCGCCAAACCAATTGATATGCAAGCTCTGTTTGATACTGTTACTCGAGTTATGGATAAGCAAGCACAAAAAAATCCCACTAAGTCAGATGCGTCAACACTAGATAGCAATGACCAACTAATACGGCGCTAAGCCATCAGGGAGCGTTGATAAACATGGTATGCGGGGACGACACTCTGTTCCTTCGACCTTTTGAAGAGTCAGATCTCAAGGACTTTGTCCGATACAGAGCTAATCCAGAGGTTGCACGATTTCAAAGCTGGGATGAAAACTATACGCTAAAAGATGCCAGTGCACTTTTCCAGGCGATGGACTATAACCGTTTCGCAGAGCCTGGATTGTGGTTTCAGGTTGCTATCGTTCGGCGCGTTTCAGCAGAGCTGCTTGGCGACCTGGCATTGCACTTTTTACCACAACAGCAGGTTGAGATTGGTTTTACGCTGGCGCCTGAATCACAGCGTAAAGGAGTAGCTAGACATGCACTTCGGTTATTACTACCCCATTTGTTTTCGAAATACGACATTCACCGCGTGAGCGCACTCACTGATACCCGAAACTTACCTGCTCAAAAGTTGTTGGAGGCACTATATTTTCGATGTGAAGCCCACTATATAAAAAGCCTCTATTTCAAGGGAAGCTGGGTAGATGAATACAGCTATGCACTGTTACGCGAAGAGTACAATCAGCTCACCTCTTCAATGCAACCAATAGTGCCTCAGCCATAGGTATTGCCGACACCGGATTCTGGCCTGTGACAAACTGACCATCTACAACAACATTCACCTGACCTTTTTTTGCAGCAACAAATATTGCGCCAAGCCTTGTTGCCTCATCTTCAATCAAAAATGGATAATGTGTGCGAGCAAACCACCCTTCTTCGCTGTTCGCTTTACCGGTAATACGCTTGTTTAAGATCAACCGGTGACCACTTTCATCCTGTAAGTTTAATAAGGCGACAGTGCCGTGACAATCCGCAGCAATAATACCGCCTGCTTTATATATGGCTTCTGTAAGCTTCTTTGCTGTGGCATGTGCCGTCAGATCAAACATTGGTCCAGCTCCGCCTGCGTAGTAAACAGCAAGATAATCACGACTATCGCGTGTTTCTAAATCATTTGGTTCACTAAGCTGTTGCTTAAGAGGCGAATTATCCAGCCAACGTCTTTGTGCCTCTGCCAGTCGCCCTCTGGGGTATCCTGGCTTACCGGTACTACTGACAAGCTCGATCTCGAACCCTGCGTCGTACAACACCCGGTATGGACCCACAACTTCAGGTAGCCAAAAGCCATGTTTATCCCCTGAGATAACAAAAAGAATTTTACCTTTGCGCGCGTCAGCAGATAAAGCGGGCATAGAAAAAGTCATAATCAAGGCAAACAAAACAAGCATTTTAACTAATACCTGAAAATGAGCACGATGGAATCTATACATCATAAAAGTCCTTATTTGGGTTTAATGTCTGCTCACCTTATCGGCTCGTACTCAATGACACATGAAGTAACGCTGATTTATTCAGGAATTCTCAGGACGAGTCTGTGACTCCACTGTGACCAAGATTTTATTTCTTTATATTTTAAAGGGTTAAAATTACACAATTGAGGAGGATGAAAGTATCCGGATTTACGCCAACCTATAAACTAGCGTACTATCTGAATGTTCCAACTCATAGATTGGCGTGTACAAAGATAACAATAATACCATTGTGTGCCAGGCAGGAGCCTATTTTGAGATACCTGAGATTTGAAAACCTAATCATAGATACCCATAACCAGATACTGATCCGTGATGGTGTCTCAGTGACGCTGGCACCAAAGGTATTCGATTTGCTCTACTACCTGGCGTGCAATCAACAGCGCGTGATCAGCAAAGATGAACTAATGGATACAGTGTGGCAAGGCACACTAGTAACAGACAATGCCATTAGCCGAACCCTGGTCAAGGTGCGCAAAGCACTGGGCGATGATCCCAAGTCCCCCAATTTCATTTTGACCGTGCCGCGCAAGGGATATCGAATGATCACTTCATTTCATGAAACAGATCAGGTACCCATACAAACAGAACCCTTCTCTGCCCATGCAAGCAGACATCAGCCTCTATCCAGCATAATCAGAATTAAGCGGCCCATTTTATCTGCTATTGCCTTGTGTGCTGCTGCCATTTTCGTGACAGGAATGTTCCTGTACTATCATTATTCGTCACCTGGGCTGAGTAAAAACAAACAAGTTACACCCTATACGCGAGCACAGGGCGAAGAGTTATACCCCAGTCTGTCGCCAGATCTCAAAGCGCTCGCATATGTCAAAAAGATGAACCAGCTGAATGTGCTCATCGTCGAAAATGTCAGTACACATTCCCAGCAGCAGCTATCAATCCCGCTTGCGCGGTTTAGTCGACCAAGTTGGTCACCTGATAGTGAGCAGCTTGCATTTGTTATGCATACACCGCAAACATGTGGTATTTACCTGACTCCTGTGACGCACTTACGTACGCAATCACAATGGCAAAAACTCAGCACATGTGGCAACGAAAGTAAGCCCGACCTCGCGTTTTCAATAGATGGAACGAAACTCTACTTCAATGATCGCACATCTGAAGAGTTCGGCTATCAAGTTTTCCAGATTGATTTAACCCAGAGGCAAAAGTCGATCGTGAATCAGCCTATTACCAATGGCCGTGGAAACTACGCCTTTGACCTTTCACCTGACGGACGTTCGTTGGTGATGTTAAACAGTGAATTTGGCCCAAAAACACGTATTTACACGCTCGACTTATCCTCGTCAAAGCTCACCCAGACCGCACAACTTGACTACCTGATGCGCTCAGCTATCTGGCATCATGACAGTCAAAGTTTGATCCACCCAGCCCCACACCCGGCTTATGAGCTGTGGCAAAGTACTGTGCAAGGCGATAAATTGGCAACTGTCGTTAGCAATACAGCGCGCGTAAAACATCCGGCCAGAATAAACAATGGTACAGATTTCACCTTTGTGTCTTACCTTCTGGATCGAGATATCTATTTACAACGTAGTTCTGACAACCAAACATTCCCCCTGGCAAATTCATCGGTTATGGATTACCTGCCGACGATTGCAGACACGTCATCACATTATGCCTTTGTCTCAAAACGCTCAACACACGCACAAGTGTATCTGGGGGATATAACGCAACCGCTGGCGGAGCCTGTTCCGTTAACTTCCAGTAACCCCCCTCATCGATTTTACCAGCTCGCATTTTCTCCCGATGGTGATCGGTTGCTCAGCCTGGGTGACAATCAGCTTCTCCTCTCAAATATCACCACACTGGAAACTGTCGCTCTGCCCGTCACCGATATGGCTATCAGGGGGGTCAGCTGGCATTCTGATAATCAATTGCTGTTTTCCACTACCAGAAACAATCGCTGGCAGCTGGTACGTTTCGATTTGACGACGCTTGAATCAGAGCCTATTTTCCCCGAGTTTATGGGTGGGATCTACAGTAAACACGATGACGCTTTTTACTTGTTACACCGAAAAACAGGCCAGGTATACAAACACACAGAGTCAAGTGGAGAGACCTCAGCTTTGCCATTGTATTGTACAACGCACCTGCCCAATCGACGGCTTACTCTGCAGCGTAGCAAAAATGGCTTACATTGTGTTAAAGACGATCGAAGTCATGCACACCTCTCTATGACATCAACGGATAAACTAATCTGGCCTCAACAGATTGATAATACAGATTATCAGCTTTCGGCACATGGAATAACCTATACACGTCTGCAACGCACCACAGCAGATGTCATGAGAACACTCGATGTACAGTGAGACATTTTTTGTAGGAGATACAACCCCTGTATCTTAACTCAACTTAAGTAACTAATTTTATTACTTTTAGTTATGACCACTCCTGGTGGTCATCACTTTTCCGTGCGCTATCACTCCTTTTCCTGGTTTGTTCCTGACTCTCCTTTGCAATTTAACAATACTGGTCAGCGTTTTCATTCACAGGATCAGGAGCCAGTATGGATAAACCCATCCAACCCAAATTGTTAAGCAGACGACGCGCCGTTATTACGTCGCTTGTAATCGCTTTCATCGCGGTATCAGCCACAAGCATTCAGGTATTCAGTAGCCACTTTCAGACGTCGGGGAAAACCTATGACATCAGTCAGAACACACTTGAATTCAGTACCGCACATCGCGCCAGCTTTACCCACTATCTGCCTTTACGCGGTGTTGTTGAACCACAAGATACCATCTTTATAGATGCAATTGATGGCGGACGCGTAGAGGCCTTGTATGTCCGGGAGGGTGAGCAGGTGCGTCAGGGTCAGGCATTGCTAAAGCTCAGCAATACCGATCTGCAACTCAGGGTGTTAGCTCGCGAAGCGGAAGTATCAGAGCAGATTAACGACATGCGCAACACGCGTCTGGCCGTTGAACAAAACCAGCTCGCATTAGCACGAGACATCATCGAGCTCGATTTTGCCATTATTAAACTGGAAAAGGAGTTAGCGCGCCAGCAAAAGCTATATGAACTAGCCTTAGTGCCACAACGCACAGTCGAGATACTCAGGGATGAACTTAACTATCAAATGACATACCGTGAAACGGTAAAACAAAGCCAGCAAAAAGAAGCGTTGTTACAACAGCAACAGCTCACCCAGCTATCTCAAAGCATTGCTACCTTGCAATCTAACCTCAAGATATCGCAAGCCAGCCTGGACAAGCTTACTATCCGCGCCCCGCGCGATGGGCAACTGACATTTATGAACGCCCGGGTTGGTGAATCTAAAACGCCTGGTGAGCGACTTGGCCAGGTCGATCTGATAGACAAATTCAAAATCAGTGCCCATATTGATGAATTCTATATAGATCAAATCTCAATGGCACATACCGCTACGATAACGAGCGGGCAATCAACGATTGCGCTGACCATGGCCAGAATTTATCCGGGCATCGAAAACGGCCGGTTTAAAGTCGACTTTCATGTCCAAACGCCCTCTGAACTACCCGCACTAAGACTTGGACAGAGCCTGCCATTGGCGCTAAACCTGAGCTCTGAGACGGCTCAGCTGGTCGTTGAGAATGGCGCATTTATACAGTCCACAGCTGGCGCTTGGGCGTTTGTAGTGAGTGAAGATGGGCGCAGTGCACACAAGCGCCAAATCACCCTGGGGCGTCGTAACCCTACTCAGGTGGAGATCGTATCAGGCATCAGTATCAATGAGCGACTGATAACGTCTTCATATAGCCGCTTTGCCGACGCAGAGCACCTTTCTCTTATCCCTTAAGGTAGAACACATATGATCAAACTAAATAATGTCAGCCGCTCATTTATTGCGGAACATATCGAAACCGTCGCGCTGGACAAGCTCTCGCTGTCGGTCAGCCATGGCGAGTTCATCTCGATTTTAGGGCCATCTGGTTGCGGCAAGTCATCTTTGCTCAATATTCTGGGCATGCTGGATGACATTGATGAAGGTAGCTTTGTGTTCAATGGCACTGAACTTGCCACCGCATCTTCAATAACAAAGGCGCAGCTGAGGAAAAAACATATTGGGTTTATTTTTCAGAATTTCAACCTAATAGACGAGCTTACTGTAGAGCAGAATATTGCACTGCCATTACATTATCAGCAGCTCAACAAAGCACAACGAACCGCTCGGGTCGAAGAGGTGCTCCACCGCCTGGACATCGCCCACCGTCGCACTCACTTGCCGGCAAAGCTCTCAGGGGGCCAGCAACAGCGAGTTGCGATAGCACGTGCGATAGTCACTCAACCTGATTTGATCCTGGCTGATGAACCGACAGGTAACCTGGATTCACAAAACTCAACACAAGTCATGGAAATACTTCGCCAGCTCAACATGATGGGCACAACCATCGTTATGGTGACGCACGCTCAGGAGCAAGTTCAATATGGCACTCGGGTTATTCGACTTATGGACGGCAAAATACAACAAGACAACCCGGTTTCTGCTCAGCGTACAGTGAACAAGCTGGAGGTATTAAGTGATTAGCCTTTTGCTCACCATGACATGGCGCAATATGTTGCGCAGCAAACGCACCGCGGTCATTCAGTTACTCAGTTTAGTCATCGGCCTGACCTGTTTTATGTTGATCCAACTGTATGTCTCCCATCAACACAACTTTAATGCGCACTTCAAAAATGCAGAGAATATCTACCGAATTAACCTGATTAGAGATGACAATCGTCCACAAACGCTCACTCCTCTTCGGCTCGCCGAGGAGCTTACCAGTAACTTCCCGGAAGTCACTGAGGCAACTCGCATTTCAGTCAGCACTATATCTATCAGGAATGCTTCTGGTGTATTTGCTGAACGTGCGCTATTCGTTGACGAGAACTTTTTCTCATTCTTTGACTACACCCTGATTGAGGGAGATGTTCACACGGCACTGCAGGCTCCTGATAAAGTGGTTATGCACGAAGCACAAGCGCTGAAGTACTTTTCGCGCAGTACTCAGGTAATTGGCGAACAGCTTAACATTAACGGTAAACCCTACCAGGTATCCGCTGTAATAAGATACTCAGGTGCCCCATCCACCATCCCGAATGAGATAATTCTGCCGATCCAGAACTATTTTCAGCAGTTGCCAAATGAACGCTGGCAAACATTGTGGAATTTCAACGCGACCATCACATTTGCAAAAATCACGCAAGCAACCGCAATACCGTCACTTACTGCAAATATCAGTGACTATTACCAGCAACGCGTTGAAGGGTTATCGTCTTATAAGCGCTACCGAGTCATGTTCGAACCTTTACTGGATGTCTATCTAAATGCTACAGCAACCCGTAGCTTGATCCCACCCGGCAGCAAAGAAATGGTAAACACCTTTGTGCTGGTATCTTTTATGTTATTAGCTCTGGCCTGTATCAATTTCACCAATTTGGCCACTGCCGCTTCTTTGCGACGAGCAAGAGAAGTAGGAGTTAAAAAAGCACTAGGGGCAAGTCCAAACCAGCTGGCTTTACATTATCTGATTGAGTCTTTATTTATAACGCTGTTGGCTCTGGGAGCTGCACTCGCTTTAACGGCTCTGCTATTGGGCGCATTTAACCAATTGATGGGGGTGCAAATCATGCTTTCCCTTACCTTCGAACATGCTTTTACGCTGATACTCACCTTGCTTTGCGTTACCCTTCTCGCGGGAGGCTACCCAGCTTTGTTTCTTAGTCGCATGAACGCTGCACTGGTATTGAAAGGAGTAGTAGATACAGGTCACGGAGCAACATTCTTTCGCCGTATACTCATGGTCACTCAGTTTATCATTGCAACATTGCTACTGATCGCCAGCACAGTGGTGAGTCAACAGATGGAGCATCTTAGTACAATGGCGCAAGGCTATGACAGAGAAAATGTCCTCATCATCAACCGCGGTGCTACCGTTTATCAGGATTTCAAGCGTCAGGTATCAAGGCATGACGATGTCGTTTCGATGAGTATGTCACACACGATCCCTACCAAAGCGACGCGTACATCGGCGATTGTGCGAACTCATGAAGCGCCTGGTAATGAGATATGGGTTGGCAATAACCCGGTTAGCTATGATTATTTCAGGACTATGGGTATTGCGCTTCTGAGCGGTCGGGTTTTTACGCGCCAGTCTCCCGGAGATCCATACTTTGAAGATGAACAGAATACAGCGAATACTCGCGGGAATCTGATAATCAATGCAACATTGGCGGCCAGATTGAATGCCGACCCCAATAACGTAATAGGTCGCTATTTGACACTCGGCAGTGTTAGCGAAGGATTGCATCGTCATCAGATTATCGGTGTGGTCGAAGATACACATCACGTTGATGCGAGTCAGCATGTTCCACCTATGATTTATGTTTTGTCTGAGAAGCCCGAAGATCTGGCACTTAGGTGGATCGCAATCAGACTGAAAGCAGGGTTTAATCCAGATGTGCTGCAACAGCTAGAGCAGACCTGGCTCGAATTAGACAGCAGCAAAGCATTTAAGTATGAGTGGCTGGCAAGTTTATTCGACGCACAATACCATAACCAGACACAGCACCTGCAATTGCTAAAGCTATTTACACTCATCGCAATGGTCATGTCTGTTACCGGATTGTACGCAGTGGCTTCGTTTACCCTGTTACAAAGCCTGAAGGAAATAGCAATACGCCAGATTATGGGCGCAAAAAACTGGCAAATTTATGGGTTGTTCCAATTACGCTTTGGCGTTCTGGTGCTGCTTGCAACTCTTATCGCATTGCCCATAGCGTTTATTTTGCTCACCGACTGGCTCAATCAATATGTCTTTCGAATTGAGCTACCTGTTAGTGTATTTGCAGTCAGTTCGTTTGCCTGTTTGGCGCTGGCGGGTATAACAGTTCAGATGGTTGCTTTCAACGCAGTGCGAAGCCGTCCTGTAGAAACATTAAAGCGTGACTAGCTCAATTAAAGAAATGAGAAGCCCCTTGAAAGGGGCTTCTTTAAATCAGGTTACGCTAATTTGTCTGACGCAACTTTATACTTTGGATCTTCTATCACATTCACTTCCACCAGATCTGCCGCTTTTGCCAGCAACTGCTGACAATCCTGACTTAAGTGACGTAAGTGTAACTTTTTACCCGCCTTAGTGTATTTTTCTGCCAGTACATCTATCGCTTCAATAGCACTGTGGTCAGCAACGCGGCTGTGCTTGAACTCGATGATCACATCCGCAGGGTCATTCGCGACATCAAACAATTCAGCAAAGTTTTTAACGGAGCCAAAGAACAGTGGACCATGCAGCTCATAGACTTTTGAGCCCTGCTCATCAATGTAGTTGCTGGTATAGATATGCTTTGCATGTTCCCAGGCGAACACGAGTGCCGACACAATCACACCAACACATACTGCAATGGCAAGGTCAGTCACTACTGTGACACCAGAAACAAGGACAATTACAAACGCATCACTCTTTGGAATACGCTTCATCAGGCGGAAGCTTGACCATTCAAACGTCCCCAGTACCACCATAAACATCACACCGACTAACGCAGCCAGTGGGATCATTTCAATTAAACTTGCCGCAAACAGAATAAAGGCGAGCAATAAGACAGCAGCAGTAATACCAGAAAGACGACTGCGACCACCTGAGTTAATGTTGATCATGGACTGGCCAATCATCGCACATCCGCCCATAGCCCCGAACACACCACAGGTCATATTTGCAGCGCCCTGACCTATACACTCTTTATTTGAGTGGCCACGTGTTTCCGTGATCTCATCAATCAGGGTCAGTGTTAAGAGAGATTCAATCAGACCAATTGCCGCAAGGATAAGCGCATACGGGAAGATAATCGTAAACGTTTCCCAGGTCCAGGGAACCTGAGGAATGTGAAACTCAGGGAAGCCACCGGCAATGGTTGCATTCACGTTACCGCTCATATCTTTAAGATAATCCAGTACATTTCGAGTATCCAGATCAAGACCAATCACTAAGCCTGTCACCACCAAAATTGCCGCCAGGCTTGAAGGCACTGCGGTTGTTAGTTTTGGTAGAAAATGGATGATTGCCATCGTCAGTGCCACCAGGCCGGCCATAATATAAAGTTGCTGCCCTTGCATCCATTGCAATGTGCCAGACTCATCCATAATCTTAAATTGGCCGAGCTGAGCCAAAAAGATAACGATGGCCAGGCCATTCACAAAGCCCAGCATTACGGGATGCGGTACCATGCGAATAAATTTACCTAGCTTAAACACACCCGCAAGGATCTGTAAAACCCCCATAAGCAGCACAGTTGCAAACAGGTATTCGACACCATGTTCAATCACCAGGCTGACCATAACCACAGCAAGCGCACCGGTTGCACCAGATATCATGCCCGGACGACCACCAAAAATAGAAGTGATTAAACCCACGATGAATGCAGCGTATAAGCCAACTAATGGGTCGACATGCGCGACAAACGCAAATGCGACAGCTTCAGGTACCAACGCCAGAGCGACGGTCAATCCTGACAGTATGTCGTTCTTGGCAGAGCTGGGCGCTTTGCCTATTAGATTAAACATTTAAATCCCCAAGATTATTACTACGACAGAAAAGCGCTGGATCCTAGCAAAATCCAGCGCTTTTAACAAATGTGATACATTATAGATGAGTTTCAGGTCTGATGTGTGACAATCAGATTGGCAGGGCTGTAGTCCGCTTAACACACGTCATCGTGACGTTTGAATGTACTTCCTGGACATATTCAAGGTTAAGCAGATTATCTCTGACAAATTGCTCATAGCCTTCTATACCACGAGAAATAATACGCAGCATAAAGTCCATAGTACCAGCCATGGTATAGCACTCTGTGACTTCATCGTAACTCATGATCAGTTTTTCAAACTCAGAAAGGTTATTTCGGCCGTGATTAGACAACTTTACGTGAGCATAAACGAGCATATCAAAACCAAGCTGTTTCTCATCGAGCAAAGCAACTTTACCTTTGATGTATCCATCCTGCTCCAGTTTGGCAATTCGGCGCCAGCAAGGCGATTGCGATAACCCGACTTTATCGGCAATCTCTGCCGTAGATAAACTTGCATCTTGCTGTAGCAACGCTAGTATTTGACGATCAACCTGATTTAATGACATATTTTTCTTAATTTTTAATTAGTTAAATGAATACAGTGCTGATAGCCTCAGTTATCAGCCAAACCGTCCGCTCATAAAAGGATTATGGCGCTGTTCATAGCCTACCGAGGTGTCTTCCCCGTGACCGCTCATTACCCGCGTCGCCTCTGGCAAAGTGAATAACTGAGTTTCTATTGACTGTTTTAATAGCGCGGCATCTCCTTTCGGAAAATCCGTTCTACCTACAGATCCTTTAAATAAAACATCCCCAACCAGCACAGAAGCACTTTGCGGCTCATAAAACACGACATGTCCCGGCGTATGTCCCGGGCAATGGCGAACTTCCAGTTTTAACTGGCCGAGTTCAACACATTCACCATGTTCAAGCCAACGCGCAGGAAAAAACGTCGCGTGTGGTGCAAAACCAAACATCTGAGCCTGCATAGGCAATGCGTCGAACCAAAACTTATCATCGCGCTGTGGTCCAACAATTTCAACCCCCAATGCATTTGATAGTGATTCGCTCGCACCAACATGATCCAAATGGCCATGAGTAAGCAAAATCATTTCAACATTGAGTTTGTGTTCCTCTATAGCGGACAATATTTTATCAACATCACCTCCCGGGTCAACCACTGCACACACGCCTGTGCTTGGACAACAAATGATACGGCAATTCTGCATAAATGGTGTGACGGGTATCGTAATTACCTGCATCTACTTTTCCTTAAAGGACATGAGGATCGGGTACTTAAGGTAGGCCTGATCATAATAAGGCGTACGCTTGTAAAGCCACTCCATTCTGGCTTTAGGATCATCTGCAAAGGCTTTATCCTCGCTGATTTTTTTATCAAACGCCAGCGCCATAGCTGGGTTGTCTTTTAACATTTTCCGAGCAAATGGTTCAAGTGCATAATTTTCAACGTACTCTGTGCGCTGGAATACCCCCGGAAAGTCGCCCCATGCAAACAATGAATCTGGCGCTTCTGGGTGCAATAGATGCGTTGCCAGCTCCCCACCAGCCTGCTGTGTAGACACCTTGTACCACCCAGACAGACTCAGAGACGATGATACGGCCTGCTGTTCAAACTGGGCGCTGACACGAAAACGGCCCTCAAATGGTGATTTAGCAAATTCGTAAGAATTGATAGAGAGTTGCACCAGCTCATCTGCCAAAACATCCGTATTCAACTGCTCAACGGCAATTCCATGTAGTTTGAGTTTTTCAACCGTGCCTGAATATGCTGGAGGGATATAAAATGCACTTGGCACTTTTACCTTGCGCTTTTCTACTTTCTGCCAGTATACGGGTAACTGCTCATAAAGCTCTGGCTTCCCGAGATACTTTGCTTCCATTTGACCTGACAAAGCACTTTTAAAGCGTTTATAGTTGATGCCTTTAAAGGTGATCAAGTCCGGCTTTTCACTATAGCTACGCTCTACTACCAACTCATCTGGCACAAAGTGTTTCTCGGTCTCAACGGCCTTTGCGAGTGCCTGTTGATGCTCTGTCAGCGCATCTATCACACCGTCAACAAATACGTAAGTCCCCAGTACACGCTGTTTGTAGGGCTTAAGAGAATGATTTTCTAATAAAATGCTAGGTAAAGCCTTAATGTCTGCCCAGCCATTAGAAAAGCGGGGGCTGGCAACCCAACCAGCAAGCCCTTTTTTGAAATCCCGCTTGTCCATCACAAATACCAGCGGTCCAGGCTCATGACCTTGTTGACGCAATTTTTCGTCAATCATCGGCGTAAAGTGTTGCTCCAGCACCTTTGCAACCGCAGGAGATTCACTGGCGAAGCTCGGATTAAAGCCATAGGTAATGTCATACTGATAATCAGCACCGTCCGTTACATGCAGGTCTAAATACATGGCAGGTTGATACTGATTAATGACATTCATAACAGCACGGACGCCTGGAGTATCTAGCTTGGTATAGTCACGATTTAAGTTTAAATTCAGCCCGTTCGTACGATACCCCATTTCCTTCGGACCGCGCTGGTTAATACGGTTATAAGCACTGCGTCTTTCGTGTCCATCTACGTTAAGGATGGGAATAAACAGAATATTGACTTTGTTCAGAATATCGCGACGTTTACCTGTGGCAATATCCCGCAGCAACATAAACATGGCATCTTTGCCATCTATTTCGCCTGCATGGATCCCAGCCTGAATAAGCAAAGTCGGCTTGTTATTATTCTTTAACATCGCGGGGGTGAACTGATTCACCTGCGAAGCGACCAGCATCTTGATATCTCGGCCAGCATCACTCTGGCCTATCTTTACCGCTTTAAACTGGGTTGGATTGGCGGCAACCAAACGGTCGATAAATGCCATCGTTTTTGCATAGTCAGGGCTTTCCAGGCCCTTGCTCAGTTCAAAATCTGTGGTGAGTGGCCCCTGCTCCTGCATAAGGCCAACACTTTTCCCTTGCCAGTCTTGTAACGGTGGTAAATGACTATTCAGATTTACTGTTGCACTTAGCAAAACAATGCCTAAATTCATAAACAATCTTTATTTCTATCTATCGATATGATGATTATATCAATATTTAAATTAACAACTTACAATGTGCGGTGATTCTACAAAAATTCACAGTTAATCGCGAGCGTACTTCTGGCTAAGCAACAAAACACGGATAAACACATGTCAAAATCGATTTTAATCACTGGGTGTTCCACCGGGATTGGCTATTACTGCGCCCAGACACTCCAAACAGCTGGATTTCGCGTCGTCGCATCGGTGCGCAATCCTCAACATTTAGAGCGCTTTAGAGTCGCTGGGATCCCCTGTGTCATTTTAGATCTGGCTGATGAATCTTCCATCAAAAATGGGTTTGATGAAGCTGTTGCTCTATGCGATGGTCAGTTGGATGCGCTATTCAACAATGGGGCATATGGTCAGCCTGGTGCAGTCGAGGATTTGCCCACCGATGCACTACGCGCTCAGTTTGAAACTAATTTGTTTGGCTGGCATACACTGACACGCCTGGCTGTCGCCCATATGAGACAGCACGGCGGTGACAGCCGCATAATACAGAACTCTTCGGTTCTGGGGCTGGTAGCCTTACCCTATCGGGGTGCTTACAATGCAAGTAAATTCGCACTGGAAGGATTAACTGATACTCTCCGGATGGAGCTAAATGGGTCGAATATTCAGGTCAGTCTGATTGAACCGGGTCCAATTCTGTCTGAGTTCCGCAGTAATGCACGCATTGCATTTGAACAACATATTGAAATAGGAAACAGCGCACACCAGGCCGAATATGAAGCTCAGTTGACTCGTCTGAATGCCCAATCTGCACCACAAAAATTCACGCTGGGGCCAGAAGCCGTTTATGAAAAACTCTTGCATGCGCTCACCGCGAAACGCGCTAAGCCAAGATACTATGTGACCTTCCCGACTTATCTGATGGGGTATCTTAAACGCCTGCTCAGCTCAGCATGGCTGGACAAGGTTTTGCTAAAAAATAGGTAGTAACGCTTTGTTTTAAACAGGCAGGATCAAAAAAAGGAGCCATTGGCTCCTTTTCTTTTCAATCGCTTAGCTTAAGAGAATTAAGCTGCAAGACCTTCTTTTGCTTTAGCAACTAGTGCTGCGAAAGCTACCTGGTCGTATACTGCGATATCAGCTAGGATCTTACGATCGATTTCAACAGATGACTTTTTAAGGCCATTGATGAAACGGCTGTAAGAAAGGCCGTTTTGACGTGCAGCAGCGTTGATACGTGCGATCCATAGTTGACGGAAAGTACGTTTCTTAGCGCGACGGTCACGGTAAGCGTATTGACCTGCTTTAGTTACTGCCTGGAAAGCTACGCGATAAACACGTGAACGTGCTCCGTAGTAACCTTTAGCTTGCTTTAATACTTTTTTGTGACGTGCACGTGCGATAACACCGCGTTTAACTCTTGCCATTTCTGATATCCTCTATTAAGCGAATGGTAACATACGATTGATAAGACCAAGGTCATTCTTATGAACCATAGTCTTATTACGTAGGTGAAGCTTACGCTTAGAAGATTTCTTAGTCAGAATGTGACGAAGATGCGACTGTTTACGCTTGAAACCGCCAGAAGCAGTCTTTTTGAAGCGCTTAGCAGCACCTCTGTGTGTCTTTAGTTTGTAAGACATTGCAATAACTCCAAATGATATTGCGTTAACATTATGCAAGCAGGCGGATGATAAACATCACTTTTTTGGCCTGGTATGCACCCTAATTCCGGTGAAAAGCCACACGTGACCTTTACTTAGGTACCGGTTAACTCAGGTGGCTTACGCACTTGAAACCTGAGTTAAATTCTGTCGATCGTTAAATCGGCGCGTATTATGCCTTGATTAAGACTTTTTCGCAACAGGCGCCATCATCATAATCATTTGACGGCCTTCAACCCGGTTCGGGAATGACTCAACCTGAGCCACCTCTTCCAGATCAGCCTTCAAACGATTAAGCATTTCAATGGCAATTTCCTGGTGGGCCATTTCACGGCCACGGAAACGAATGGTGATTTTCGCTTTATCGCCCGCTTCAAGGAATTTGCGAAGGTTACGCAGTTTGACCTGATAATCGCCTTCGTCCGTGCCAGGACGGAATTTGATTTCTTTAACCTGGATCTGTTTTTGCTTTTTCTTTTGTTCTTTTTGTAGTTTTGCTTTTTCAAAAAGGAACTTACCGTAGTCCATTACTTTACAGACTGGTGGCTCTGCATTCGGACTGATCTCAACCAGGTCCAGGCCGGCTTCTTCTGCAAGCGTTCTTGCTTCTCTAATTGAAACTACGCCTGCCTGTTCGCCTTCAGCGTCAATTAAGCGAACTTCTTTCGCTGTGATTTCTTCATTGATACGATTTTTCTGAGCAGTAGTTTGCCCTTTTTTGCCGCCTCTAATGGTACGTTCCTCCAAAAAGTCAAAAATATATTGTGCGAAAAGCGTTTTATGTTAGTTGATAAGCCCTTCGCACAGGTTTGTTAATTTAACGTCTGTCTTTGATCTCTTCGCTGATCTTAGCAATGAAGTCATCAACAGAGAACTTGCCCAGGTCTTCACCTTTGCGTGTTCTTACCGCAACTTCTTGTTGTTCTACTTCTTTGTCACCAACAACAAGGAGATAAGGGATACGTTTTAAAGTATGCTCGCGGATTTTAAAGCCAATCTTTTCATTTCTCAAGTCAGCACAGGCTCTTATTCCAAGTTTATTCAGTTTTTGTACAACTTCGTGCACATAGTCCGCCTGTTTGTCGGTGATATTCATAATCACCACTTGCTTAGGGGCAAGCCAGGTCGGGAATAAACCCGCATACTCTTCGGTAAGAATACCGATGAAACGCTCCAGTGAACCCAAAATCGCACGGTGGATCATAACAGGTGTTTGGCGTTCGCCATTTTCCGCAACATACGTCGCACCTAATCGACCCGGCATAGAGAAGTCTAGCTGAATTGTGCCACACTGCCACGCTCTTCCCAAACAATCGTGCAAAGTAAATTCAATTTTAGGGCCGTAAAACGCACCTTCACCAGGCTGAAGGTCAAATTTTAGGTCATTGGCTTTTAATGCATCCTCTAAAGCGCTTTCTGCTTTATCCCATATTTCATCAGACCCTACACGTTGCTCAGGTCGAGTAGATAGCTTGACTTCAACCTCTTCAAAGCCAAACGTTTTATATGTATCGAAAACCATTTCTATACAAGAAGAAACTTCTTGTAAAATTTGCTCTTCCGTACAGAAAACATGCGCATCATCCTGTGTGAATGAACGCACACGCATTAAGCCGTGCAATGATCCAGAAGGCTCATTACGGTGTACTAAACCAAACTCAGCCATGCGATAAGGTAAATCTCGATAAGATTTAAGACCTTGATTAAAAATCTGCAAGTGACCCGGGCAGTTCATCGGTTTTACGGCGTAGGTACGCTTTTCTGACTCAGTAGAAAAAATCATATCGCCGTATTTGTCCCAGTGGCCTGATTTCTCCCACATGCTGACGTCTAGGATAAGCGGTGCTTTAACTTCTTCGTAGCCAAACTTGTGAAGCTGAGAACGCATGTAGTTCTCAAGCGCGGTGTAAATAGTCCAGCCATCGTTGTGCCAGAAAACCATGCCCGGCGCTTCTTCCTGCCAGTGCCACAGATCAAGCGCTTTACCGATTTTACGGTGATCGCGTTTTTCAGCTTCTTCCAGACGCTTCAGGTAAGCCTTAAGCTGTTTCTTATCTGCCCACGCAGTACCGTAGATACGCTGAAGCATTTTATTTTCTGCATTACCGCGCCAGTAAGCCCCTGCAACCTTCATGATCTTAAAGTGATGGCAGAACTTCATGTTTGGCACATGCGGACCACGACACATATCCACATATTCTTCATGGTGGTACAGACCTGGACGATCATCTTTGTCGATGTTTTCATCCAGGATTTCCATTTTGTAGGTTTCGCCGCGCGCTTCAAATGCGTCGCGTGCTTCTTGCCAGCTTACTTTCTTTTTAACAACGTCATAATTAGTTTTAGCTAGTTCAAGCATGCGCTTTTCAATGGCATCGAGGTCTTCCTGAGTCAGCGAATGCTCCATGTCGATGTCATAGTAGAAACCGTTATCAATGGTTGGCCCGATTGCCATTTTGGCCTCAGGGAAAAGCTGTTTCACCGCATGGCCAATCAGGTGCGCACAAGAGTGACGAATGATCTCTAATCCGTCTTCATCTTTTGCGGTGATGATCTCTAATTGTGCGTCCTGTTCAATCACGTCGCATGCATCAACACGCACACCGTTAACACGACCTGCAATGGTGGCTTTCGCCAGGCCTGGGCCGATGTCTTGAGCAACTTCTAAAGTAGTGACCGGGTTTTCGAAAATACGCTGACTGCCGTCAGGGAGAGTAATTACTGGCATGATAATTCCTATTTACAGTGGTGACACCTACAACGCATCACATGTATTAGTTAAAGTTAATTCTTTTAAATTTGATGCCCATCAACGCTTTCACGAATAAGCATTGATTGAACAGTGATATACTGTCAGTGTCCGGGGACTTTCAAACGCAGCGATCATTGTGACCGCTCACGTGACGAGTTGCAAGGAAAAGACTAAGATTAAGCAGGGATTTGGGTAAAATGACGAGGAAAACCATGGCACAGAAACACACATACAAGTTTGCATCCTTTAATTTGCTGAACTTTGCTGCGCCCCCTTATTCCTTTTACCAGCTTGATGAATCCTACAACGACACTCAGTGGCTCACCAAAACCCAGTTTATCACGGGTCTAATCCAGCATATGGACCCAAGCGTCATTGTGTTTCAGGAAGTGTTTAGCCCCGAAACGCTGGCTACCTTATGTGAAGATTTGGGTCTACCGTATTTTGCCACCGTAGATACGCCTAAACCGGATCTGGTCTATCCCAATGTGCTGTTTAACCCCATTGTTGCCATTGCCAGCAAATTCCCCTTTAAAAGCTTTACCCCGCTGGAGCCCTGCCCCGAGTTACTGGAGTACCTCAATAACCAGCACCAGTTTAAGTTCAACCGAACTCCGATCAAATGCAGTTTTGAGCTACCCGATTTTGGCCTGACAACCGTTTATGCAGTGCATTTTAAATCCCAACGTGTCCATTCGATGGCCCACATGCTGGGTAATGCTTCTGTGGAAGATCCCTTGCTCACTTTATTACACCAGACCGTCGGCACCATGCAGTCACAGATATCCCGCTCGCTGGAGGCCTCTATTGTTTACTACGATGCCCTCAAAACACAGCGCGAGAAAGGCGCCGCAACACTCGTCATGGGTGATTTTAACGACCATATTGCCAGCCCTGCACTGTCTTTTATGACTCAGCAGTTTCCGACCAGTGCTATCCATCAGGACTTTAACAGCGTCGGACTATTCGATAGCTTTTGCCTGGCGGACAATCAACTCAGCTTTGGTCAGAAGCCACCTACTCACTACTATCAGGGTACAGGCAACACGCTCGACTATATTTTAGCTTCCAAAGAGTTCAACCCCAATCTTGAACAGAGTAAAGTGAGGCGCCTCACCTATCACAATTATGCGTCGCACCTGGACCCCAAACGGGATGAAGAAGACATTCGCTATTCCGATCATGCCGCCATTGCCATAGAAATGATGCTGCAATAAGTTCTCGGCGTTGGCGAGCTGTGGTATGATCTTTACCTGTAACGATTTATTTGACCAGTTAATGGGAAACCAACAATGAGAACACTCGGTGTAGAGATTACCGGCAGCGAGGCCCTGCTGTGCCTGTTGAGCAAAGAAGAAGACGTTTTTGATATCCGTGATATTCGCCAGACGCGCTTCACGCTTGGTAATATTGGCCAGGACACAGATGCGATGCGCAAATTCCACTTCGATTTTGCTAAGCTGGTAGAAGATTACAAAATTGACTCTATTGCCATTCGTCAGCGTGCCCATAAAGGCAAGTTCGCGGGCAGCGCGGCCGGCTTTAAAATGGAAACAGCGATGCAGCTTATCGAAGGCACAGACGTTAAGTTATTGTCTTCTACCGAAGTCAAAGAGCAGCTGAAACGCAACCCGGTACCTGTCGATTTCGCCGATACCGGCTTAAAAAAATATCAGGAACAAGCGTTTCACAACGCCTACGTCTACATCATGCGTAAAACCTATGGTCATGAAGAAGCCGAACAGGCAGAATAGCCATCTCGCCCGGCTCACATGCCGGGCTTTTTGATCCCACTATACACAGCTAACACTTTCTCATATTTCACTTTTTCCAAATTGTCACTTGGTTTTCATTCGTGTTCTGCGTTATAAGTACGCTTGGCGTGTACGCTTTTTCTGAGCAAACTGACGAACACACCCCACATCAACGCGCAGGGTCAATCCGGCACTGTTACCATGCAGGAGGCAATATGCTTAAGTTTTTCGAACGATTCACCGACCCATTCCCAGCGCGACCAGCGACACAACCCCCACAAGGCTTACTGGCGTTTTGCCGGTTTTATACCAAAGGCATGGAGTGGCCACTGTTGTTGATGTCGCTGTCGGCTGCCATCCTGGCCACGCTCGAAGTGATGTTGTTCGGCTTTATGGGCACGCTGGTTGACTGGATGCAGGCTTACACGCCCGCTGAGTTGTTCGAAGTCAAGCGCCAGGAGCTCACGGTTATGGCCGTGATCACTTTGGTCGGTCTGCCCTGCCTGGTGTTTTTCCACAGTGCGATACTGCACCAAAGCCTGCTGGGAAACTACCCTATGGCCATTCGCTGGCTGGCGCATCGCTATTTGTTAAAACAAAGCATCTCCTTCTATCAGGATGAATTTGCAGGGCGAATTGCAACCAAGGTCATGCAAACGGCCCTGGCCATCCGAGAAGCGGTGATGAAGCTGCTGGATGTACTGGTTTACGTTATTGTGTACTTTGGCGCTATGCTTGCGCTGGTGAGCGACAATGACATGAGACTAATGATCCCACTGCTGATTTGGCTGGCGTTGTACATAGGCATGCAGTTTTATTTTGTCCCCCGGCTCAAACAGGTTGCCAGTAAACAAGCCGATGCCCGCTCTCAGATGACAGGTCGCGTGGTCGACAGCTACACGAATATCACCACAGTGAAGCTGTTCTCATATAATAAGCGTGAAGAGGTCTATGCCCGGGAAAGCATGGACCTGTTCATTCAACCAGTCTATGCCCAGATGCGACTGGCAACCCAGTTAAACGTCAGTATCCAGACTCTTAACTTTCTTTTGGTGTTCAGTGTCGCCGCAGGCTCACTTTACCTCTGGTCACTCAGCGCCATCACCAGCGGTGCCATCGCAATCACAATAGCCCTTGCTTTGCGCCTCAATGGCATGTCGCAGTGGATTATGTGGGAAGTTTCCAGTTTGTTTGAAAATATAGGCACCGCCATTGATGGTAAAAACACATTGGCCAGACCATTAGACGTGCAAGATCTGCCCAACGCCCCGCCGTTAAACGTCACCCGGGGTGAAATAAAATTTACCGACCTGCACTTTGCATACAGACGGCAAAAGCAATCCGATCAGCATGCCGTCATTCAGGGGCTTAACCTGACAATCGCCCCGGGCGAAAAAATCGGTATTGTCGGTCGCTCCGGCGCGGGCAAATCGACCCTGGTTAATCTGCTGCTGCGTTTTTACGATGTTCAGCAAGGCAGCATTGAAATTGATGGGCAAAACATTGCTCAGATTGACCAGGAAAGCTTGCGCGCACACATCGCCATGGTTACACAAGATACTGCACTGCTTCACCGTAGCGTTAGAGATAACGTGCTCTATGGTCGACCCGATGCCAGCGAAACTGAGTTGCTGGACGCAATAAACAAAGCCGAAGCGAGTCAGTTTATCGAAGGACTTGAAGACAGTCAGGGCAATACCGGACTGGATGCCCAGGTGGGTGAGCGCGGTGTAAAGCTTTCAGGCGGACAACGCCAGCGTATTGCCATAGCACGGGTATTACTAAAGAATGCCCCCATTCTGATTTTGGATGAGGCAACCGCAGCACTGGACTCTGAAGTAGAAGCGGCGATTCAGGATAGTTTAGACAGTCTGATGACGGGAAAAACCGTGATTGCGATTGCGCACCGCTTATCGACCATTGCACAAATGGACCGGCTGATAGTAATGGATCAGGGCCAGATTGTTGAACAAGGCACACACGATGCCCTGCTAGAACAAAATGGTATCTATGCGAAATTATGGACACATCAAACCGGTGGATTTATTGGTGTTGAATAGTGTCGCTCATGTGGCTCAGGTCGGTTGTTGCGTTGCGTATTTTATGCCCCCACAAAACAACTGACAGGCTTGATCCACAAAAGCATCCAGATCTGCCTCAGCAAGGGGGGCCTGCCAGCGGGTAGCCTGATCCCAAAACGTCAGCCGCTTCAATGCTCCCCAAAAAAAAGCAGCAGCAAATGGTGCTGAGAATGTGCCCAGACACCCTGCACGGGAAGCCTCTTCAAACCACAGGCTCATTGCAGACTCGCACTGGCTGAATTTACGATTGAGCCTGTCAGCCTGTGCCTGACAACGCATGGACTCGATCATTACGATACGTGACAGCTTGATGTAGTCTTCATCCGCCAGCAAAGAAACGGCGCTGTCTGCCAAATGACGTAGCTGAATTTCAAAGTCGTAGTTTGGAATAAACTGAATGGTCGTAATAGGCTGTATTCTTTCGATTAGAGAAACAACCACAGCATCAAACAAGGCTTCTTTGGTCGCGTAATGTTTATATAAAGTGCGTTTGGATACCATTGCGGCGGCACAAATTGCTTCCATGGTGGTGGCCTGTAGCCCTCGCTGTGCAAACTCCTCTACCGCTGCGCTTAGTATTGCTTGTTGTTTTTCAGTAAGCTCGGTCATCGACTCGGACATCTGTGTAAAATTAACAGTAGTTTAACTTAAAAAGGGCTAATGTGAAAGTAAACGCTTCCGTATATCACCTTATCAAAAAAGTACACGATACCGTTTACCTAATAAAAGATTAGGTATACACTTGCGTATACTTGCAATATTGTCGATTCATCTCAGCACTATATCGCTGACTTAAACCACATAAGATAAGCAGCTGTTGGTGCTTTAATAGTGACGCGGTTTGGCCTGTTATGGTGTAGACAGCCCACCGCACGACAACTTATTCACTGATTTCAGGGCTAGATCGAGAGTTACTAAATCGGCACACGTAAATATAAAAGCAGTGCTACACTTATTCGATTGGTTTGTGAACACGTCAGCGAATAAATGCAAAAGTAAACCCAATAAATGAGAGGCCAATTCGTCTCTTTTCAGGAATAAAAAATTTTAATCAGGATTTGGAGTATACATGTATCCAGCCCATAAAAGCAGTCGTGTAGTACACCTGGCAACAGCGGTATTGTCTGCACTCGTAATTTCCGCCTGCTCCGAGGCACCGCAAAGCCAAGGTGGCCCGTCTATGCCCCCCGCGCAGGTAAGTATCAACAAAGTCACGACCCAGAGTGTGCCATTTAATATCGAGCTACCAGCAACCCTGGCCGGCGATAAAGAAGTGGAGATCAGGGCGCGCGTGTCAGGACTGATTGAGTCCAGAAACTTTGAAGAAGGTCAGTATGTTAAAGCCGGGCGCTCTCTATTTACCATTGAGCTTCGCCCACTTGAGCTGGAGCTTGAAAAAGCCGAAGCAGAACTCAATGCCGCCAAGGCCAATGTGGCACAGGCTAAGCGCGAGAAAAATCGCCTGGAACGCCTGAAAGACGAGCGCTCAGTGTCGAAGCGCGATTTCGATAATGCCGTATCTGCGTACGAAGTGGCCATCGCAAACCTCGACTCCGCCAAAGTAGCACTCAGTGAAGCAAAGCTGGACCTGGAATATGCTCAGGTTAAAGCGCCCGTTTCAGGTATCATGGGTCGGGAGTTTGTCTCGCAAGGGAGCTATGTCTCTGGCCCCACCGTACTACTGAGTGAGTTGACTGACACCAGCATGATGCGCGCCCGCTTTGGTTTTTCCGAGCGAGAGCAGCTGGCTATGCGCCAGGATGTCGAAAATGGCACGCTCAGCTTGCCCAAAAACAACGAGTTCAACGCCACCATAGTGCTGCAGGACGGCTCTGTCTATGCTCATTCAGGCAAAGTCGATTTCTCGGATGTGCGAGTCAATCGCTTTACCGGTACCAGTGAACTCCAAGCCCGCATCAATAACCCCGACGGTGAACTACGCCCGGGTCAGTTTGTTCGCGTTCGCCTGTCAGGCGCAGTACGCAATAATGCCATCGTGTTGCCACAGCGAGCGGTGTTGGATAACGGCACAGGCAAGTTTGTCTATATTGCAACCGAGAATGAACAAGGTATGACGGTTGCTTTACCCGCCCCTGTTGAGGTAGGTGAATGGGTGAACTTAGATGGTAAAAATATGTGGGTGATACGACAAGGCCTGACGCCCGGCCAACCCGTGATCGTTGAAGGTATGGCTAGGATCTTCTTCCCAGGTATGCCGGTTAGCGTGAGCGACGAAGGAGAATAATTGTATGTTCTCTAAGTATTTTATTGATCGCCCGATCTTTGCTTTTGTGATCTCCATTGTCATTGTACTGGCAGGTCTGGCAGCAATGCGCACCCTGCCCATTGCGCAGTATCCGGAGATAGCTCCACCTCAGGTTCAGGTAACCGCCTTTTACCCAGGTGCGTCGGCTGATGTATTGGAACAAACGGTTGCAGCACCGATAGAAAATGCCATCACAGGGGTTGAAGGCATGATGTATATGGAGTCAACCAGTACCAGCTCCGGCACAACCACTATCACAGTGACCTTCGAGATAGGTACCGATATTGATCAGGCCGCGGTCGACGTCAACAATCGGGTCAAACAAGTGGAAGCGCGTTTGCCTGAAGAGACTCGCCGTCAGGGCGTTGTGGTGGCGAAAGGCTCATCCAGTTTCTTACAGGTTCATGCCTTTTACTCGCCTGACGGTACGCGTTCCAGTCTGTGGACGTCGAACTATGTCACCATGAATATTCTTGACCGCATTAAGCGTATTCCCGGCACCACCAGTGTACAAATCTTTGGTGCCAAAGACTACGCCATGCGTGTGTGGATCCGCCCTGATTTAATGAGTCAGTTAGGGGTAACGGTCGAGGAGATCACCGCAGCCATCCGTGAGCAAAACTCACAGTATGCAGCGGGAACCATCGGTGCCACACCAACCAGCAGCCAGCCCCAGGAGCTGGTGTACAGTGTGACAGCCAAGGGTCGTTTGTCTACGCCTGAAGAGTTTGAAGCGATTATTATTCGCGCCAACCCGGACGGTTCAACCCTGCACCTTAAAGACGTGGCACGTGTCGAGCTGGGCTCAAAAGATTACAATTTTGCCGGTACTTTTAACGGTAAAGAAGCGGTATTACTGGGTGTTTTCCTGCAACCAGGTGCCAATGCACTGGATGTAGCAAACGAAGTTGAATCAGTGATTGCTGAGCTACGCCAGCAATTTCCGGTCGGGCTGGACCACGGTATCCCATACGATACAACCCGCTTTGTAGAGGTGTCTATTCGCGAGGTACTGATCACCCTGGTTGAAGCCATGGTACTGGTATTTCTGGTGGTTTATTTGTTCCTGCAAAACTGGCGTGCAACTTTAATTCCGACTCTGGCTGTCCCGGTTTCTCTGCTTGGTACTTTTGCCGGCCTGTATATGCTTGGTTATTCCATCAATACCCTGACACTCTTTGGCATGGTGTTGTCTATTGGTATCGTAGTCGATGATGCCATCGTTGTTCTGGAAAACGTTGAACGGATCATGCACGAGCAACACCTAAGTGCCCGTGAAGCGGCTATCAAGGCAATGCAGGAAGTCAGTGGACCTGTGGTCGCAATTGTACTGGTACTGTGCTCGGTGTTCGTACCCATCGCATTCCTGGGTGGATTAACCGGTGAGTTATTCCGACAATTTGCCATTACCATCTCGATTTCGGTGAGCCTGTCGGGTGTAGTCGCACTGACCATGACACCGGCGCTATGCGTAATGATACTCAAACATGAGCACAAACAGACCGCAGGGTTCTTCTTGTGGTTCAATAACTGGTTCCAACGCGTCACAGGCCGTTATGTTGGCTCTGTCAGCTTTATGATCCGCCGCGGCCTGCTTGGCCTGGTGCTTATGGCCTCCATGGTTGGCGCAACCGTGTTTATCTGGCAAAAAACCCCGGGATCTTTGGTTCCGGATGAAGATCAGGGCTTTTACATTGCCGCCGTGTTTCTGCCTGACGGCTCATCACTGGAGCGCACCGCTGCAGTAGTGGAAGAAGTGGTTGCAGCTGCGCAGTCTAACCCGGCCAATGAAAACGTGGTGGCCTTTACCGGTTTTGACTTTATCGGTGGCGGTTACAAAAACAGTGCAGCCACCTTGTTTATTACACAGAAACACTGGGATGAGCGCGAAATCGACACTAAATCTCTGGTTGGTGAGCTGTTTATGAAGACCGCAGGGATCAACGAAGCGCTGGTGCTGGCTTTCAACCCCCCTGCCATCTTTGGCCTGGGCACCACCGGCGGCTTTGAGGTATACCTGCAAAATAAAGCTGGTACCGATCCTGAGCGCCTCAAACAAGGCATGCAGATGCTGATGGGCGAAGCGCAAAAGAGCCCAATCCTGGCCGGTATTCAGACGCTTTGGCGACCAGATGCACCGCAGCTGAAAGTTCATATGGACAGAGAGCAGGCGCGTGCCATGGGCGTGAACATCAACTCGGCGTTCAATGCACTTGCCGCTAACCTCGGTAATTACTACGTCAATGACTTTAATAAGTTTGGCCGTGCCTGGCAGGTGCTGTTGTCAGCTGAAGCTGAGTTCCGTATGTCACCCGAAGACGTTGGCCGCATTTACGTGAAAAACAACCGGGGTGAGATGGTCCCTATTTCAGCGTTCACTGACATTGAGTACAGCCGGGGTCCTGAAACTCTGCAAAGATACAATAACTTGTCGGCCGTTAAGTTGATGGGTAATGCCGCGCCCGGTTACAGCTCCGGCCAGGCCATTGCTGAATTTGAGCGCATCGCTAAGCAGGTTTTGCCACCGGATATGACCTTTGAGTGGACGGCATCCGCCTACCAGGAAAAGCGCAGTTCAGGCACAACCGGGTTGGCACTGGGACTGGCCGTTGTGATGGTATTTTTGATCCTGGCGGCGCTGTATGAACGCTGGTCACTGCCTATTTCGGTGTTGCTGGCACTGCCCTTTGGTACTTTTGGTGCGCTTATCTCAATCTGGGTTGCAGGTCTAACCAACGACGTTTACTTCCAGATTGGTCTGGTTACTTTACTTGGCCTGGCCAGTAAAAATGCCATTCTAATCGTTGAGTACGCGCTGATGAAGACACAGCAGGGCTGGAGCCCGGCTGCAGCCGCGCTGGAAGCCGCAAGACTGAGATTCCGCCCCATTATTATGACCTCACTGGCCTTTATTCTGGGCGTAGTGCCGCTGGTACTTAGCTCAGGTGCAGGTGCGGGTGCGCGTCATAGTGTCGGCACCGGGGTAATGGGTGGTATGCTCGCAGCCACATTCCTGGCCGTGTTCTTCCTGCCCCTATTCTTCTACTGGTTGACGGCAAGACGTGTGGCAGAGAAACGCTCCAAACACGAGCTTTGCGAAGAAATTGCGCAGCAACATAAAGCTGAGCACGTAGATACTAAAGAAGATTTGGCATAAGCTGCCACAAGGCATAAAAGCGCCGGTGACTCAAAGAGCACCGGCGCTTTTGTTTATGCAACGCGATACTCTCTTCTGCAGATTAGATCATTTTTGGTGATTGTTTCTTTTGTTAGATATTAATTCCAACCCCTTAGCCTTTAGCCTTTAGTCTAATTTCATGTCATTTCGTCGGCTCTGGCTTGCAATGGGGTAAACTTTACTATTTCTTTGGGTTATAGCTTATTACGTTTTAAGCACCTTTAGTGATTTCAAGGGTGTGTCCGCAGGCAATGACAACAACAAGGAAAAGATCATGACAACATCAGCAATCAAGCCAACTCTCAGCTATCATCGTGGCGCCTCTGACACGCCTTTGCTTGAGCAAACCATTGGCGGCTATCTGGAGCGTATAGTCGAGCAGTTTGGGGACCATGAAGCGATTGTTGTGTGCCACCAGCAACAGCGTCTTAACTATCGTGAGTATCTGGCTCGTATTGATGAGCTGGCTGCTGCACTATTGCACTGTGGGATCCAGCCAGGCGACAGAGTTGGACTCTGGTCACCCAATAACCTTGAATGGTCGCTGGTGCAATTTGCTACCGCGCGGATTGGCGCCATTATGGTGTGTCTGAACCCCGCTTACCGCCCTGCCGAGCTGGAGTTTGCGCTCAATAATGTCGGCTGCAAAATGCTCATTATGGCCTCCCAATTCAAACATAGTAACTATGTCGATATGCTCAAAGAACTTGCCCCGGGACTGGAAGATTGCTCTTTTGGTGATCTATACGCACCCAGACTACCAGATCTGACCCATGTAGTGGTTATTCCACAACCTGGAGAATCGGCCCCGCCAGGGCTGTTTGATTTCAAGCGGTTGCTTACACTCGCCTCAGAACAAGATTATGACACCCTGCGCACTATCGGGCCCAGACTAAACCCCAACGATGCCATTAATATCCAGTTTACGTCGGGGACAACCGGCAACCCCAAAGGCGCAGCATTAACTCACCGAAATATTCTCAATAATGCCAACCTGGTCGCGCAGGCTATGCAATTGACAGAGCGAGATAGACTCTGTATCCCGGTGCCGTTATATCACTGCTTTGGCATGGTGCTGGGTAACCTGGTATGTCTCAGTCAGGGAGCCTGTGCGGTGTTCCCCAATGATGCTTTTGATCCGCTTCTCACACTACAAACCATCGAGGCAGAGCAATGTACTGCGCTGCATGGCGTACCCACCATGTTTATCGCGCAACTGGAGCACGAGCAGTTCAATCAGTTCGACCTGAGCTCTCTCAGAACCGGGGTTATGGCCGGTGCCACCTGCCCGGAAAAGGTCATGCGTGACGTTCAGACCAAAATGCATATGACCGACATCTTAATTGGTTATGGCCAGACTGAATGCAGCCCTATTAACCATATTACTGACGTGTCAGCCCCTTTGGTAAAACGGGTGACCACAGTCGGTCGGGCCATTGCCCATACAGAGGTTAAAATTGTCGATGAAAGTGGCGAACTTACCCCCAAGGGAGTACCAGGCGAAGTCTGTGCTCGCGGATACAGTGTCATGCTGGGCTATTGGCAGGATGATACAAAAACTCAGGCAACCATAGATGCTGATGGCTGGCTGCACTCGGGCGATTTGGGCGTGATGGATGACGAGGGTTATGTTGCCATCGTCGGACGCATCAAAGACATGATCATCCGTGGCGGCGAAAACATCTACCCAAGAGAGATAGAAGAAGTGCTGTATCATCATCCTGACATTCAGGATGCCGCAGTATTTGGGATCCACGATGAAAAATACGGTGAGGAAGTGTGTGCCTGGCTACAACTCAAACCCGGGCATTACATAGATGAAGAAACAGTACGGGATTACCTAAAAGACAAACTCTCCTACTTTAAAGTCCCCAAACACATACGTATTGTCGACACTTATCCTATGACAGTCACCGGGAAGCTGCAAAAATTTAAAATGCGCGAAGCGATGGAACACTCTCTCAGCGAGCCGGTATAAGCAAGGGCGACAAGTCGCCCTTTACCAACGAGCAATACATACCTGATAACTGAAGCTCAGTCATTTGCAGTCGCCTTATTGGTTAAAGCAAAAGGGTTTTTAATCAAAAAAGACTTACTCACACAATAAAATTTTAACTGCATAAACAGCTAAATACATAGAAATCGTTCACAAATTCAACTAGCCTATTAACATGAGCTCCACTTTTAAAATATTTTTCATGGTTGCCAATCATGCATTTGGGTAGACGGTTAATTGTAATACATACACTCCTGGTCTTGATGGCCGTCATACCTGTGCTTTGCTTTGGCAACATTCCCTTGCTTGCCAATCAATACTCATTGAAAAAACTGACCGCTGAAGACGGGTTTGTCTCCTCAGAGATTTATTCCATTATTCAAGATCAACAAGGGTTACTCTGGTTTGGTACGGCTGAAAACGGGGTCATGCGTTACGATGGTCGCAAGGTCACCCTGTTTGAGTTTGATGGTAAGAGTGTAGAAGGTCTCTCTCATAATGACGCCGGTAATCTGATGCTGGACAGGAATGGAAACATTTGGATCGGGACCTGGGGTGGCGGTGCGAACCGTTATGATCCAAGAACAGGAAAGTTTGAGAATTTTATCCATGACCCCAAACAAACCGACTCTATTTCCGCAAACAGGATCCAGTCTTTATATCACGATCTGGATGGCTCTATCTGGCTGGGATCATATGATAGCGGTCTCAACCGATACTTAGGGCAAGGTAAGTTTGAACACATCAGGAAAACTTCTGAATCGGCTACTGGCCTTTCCCATAACCGGATCTGGGATATAGAAAATGACGGCAAGAACCGCATCTGGATTGCGACCAGCTATGGACTAAATTTGTACGATAAAGCGACCAAAAGCTTTCATTACTTTTTTCCCGACTCTGCCAATATCACCCCAACCGGTACGAATGAAATACGCCACATCTTAAAGGCCTCTGACAACCAGCTTTATGTTGGCACACAGCAAGGACCATTCCTATTTGACCCAGAAAGTGCCGACTTTACCGAAATCGGACCGTCAGATGGTAGTCACCTTGGCCAGGTAAACTCTATGATTGAAGATCAGGAAGGCTACATCTGGTTTGTTACCAGTAAAGGCGTATTCAGAAAAACCCCTTCAACTGATGAGTTAGTTCAGCTAGACCTTGAACATAGTCATGGCATGAGAATTATCTTTGAAGACAATGCCAGAACGCTCTGGATAACCAACGAGGTGCATGGCATTTTCAAACTGGTGCCTCATCGCAAATTTAAGTCAATTAACAGCTCAAAACTACAGGCACCCAATGGCATTACCGCAGACAGTAACGGTGATTTGCTTGTGGTTAACTCCAAATCACACCTGCTTAAATGGGACGTGTCCTCACAAACTCTACGAACCCTGTCTGGCCCAATTTTTAACGAGTCTAATGGGTTTGACGAAAACAGGCTGTTAGAGCGTCCGGTTTTGCATCTCGACACACTGGGTAATTTGTGGATTGCACAAGATGAAGGGCTGGCAAAATTTGATTTAGACTCGCATGAAGCTGAGCTCATTCGGTACCCCAAGGATGACCCTAACCACCGAGAATTTAGAGAAATCAGAGCACTCGCTGTCGATAAGCAAGGCGATCTGTGGATAGGCACATACAAAAATGGCGTCTATATTTACAGCCCCGATACAAGCACCTTCAGACACCTTGATCCCTCCTATGGCTTATCTCATCCGGAAGTACTGACAATCTATAAAGATAATTCACATAATATGTGGGTCGGCACCGGCAATGGCGTTAATCTGTGGCTGGAAAAAGAACAAATTTTTCAGCCCTTTACAAACAATATTTACCGGGAAGACAGCCTGCTGGGGAGTATCGTTCACGACATTCATCAGACTCAGGACGGGCAGATCTGGATTGCCACCCAGCAGGGACTTAACCTCTATCAGGCTCAGACCAATAACTTTGCGCATTTTAGTATGCAAAATGGCCTGCCCAGCAACCTGATCCGTGCGATTTCGGATGACATGCGGGGGAATTTATGGCTCACCACCAACAGAGGCATCACCAAGTTTTCTCCAGCAGATGGTAAAGTCACTAATTTTGACAGCCACAATGGGCTGCTCGGACTAAACTATTATCCGGATAGCCTGGTTAAAGGTAAGCACGACCTCTTATTTACCAGTAGCCAGCGTGGCATTGAATATTTCAGTACACGCCCTTTGCAGGCAAACCAAAAAGATCCTGCGCTGATCCTGACCGGCTTTAACAAAATGGGGCAGCCCATTAAGCTGGATAAACCCTATTCCTATGTCACAGATATTTATCTTACATACCTCGATTACATTTTTTCTCTGGAGTTCTCAGTACTGGACTTTGTCTCACCTAATAAGAACCTGTATGCCTATAAGCTTGAAGGTTACGATGACAACTGGATAGAAATAGGCAACCGCAATAGCGCAACTTTCACTAACTTAGATGGCGGGCATTATACCTTTCAGGTAAAAGCAACCAACAGCCGTGGTGAATGGGGCTCAAGCATTCTGTCTGTTAATCTGCACGTGTCCCCGCCTCCGTGGAAAACTTGGTGGGCTTACACTTTGTATGCATTGGCGTGCGCACTGGTTATCTTTAGCGTGATCTACTTACGTACCAGATTTCAAAAAGCTGAGATAGACCGCCAGAAGCAGTTTGTGATCCAGCTTGAGGAGCAGGTCTCTGAGAAAACCGCCTCATTAAAATCGCAAGCCACGGAGCTTGAGGCAGCACTGAAAAAAGCGGAAGAAGCCACCCGGCTTAAATCTGAGTTTTTGGCCAATATGAGTCACGAGATCAGAACGCCCATGAATGGCGTACTGGGTATGTTAGAGCTACTTAAACACAGCGAGTTAACACCCGAGCAGGAACATTCTGTGGGAATTGCCAGCAACAGTGCACACTCCTTACTCAGCCTCATTAACGACATTCTGGATTTTTCAAAAATTGAGGCCGATAAACTGGAACTGGAATTCATTGACTTTGATGTCAGGCAGCTGTTTGAACAGCTAGCAGAGTCCATGGCTCTTGCGGCGCAAACAAAGGGGATCGGCCTTGTTTTGGACCTGACGGGCATTGACGTCAACATTATTAATTCCGACCCTGGCAGGATCAGGCAAATTGCAGCGAATATCCTCAGTAACGCCATTAAATTTACAGAGGAAGGCGAAATCATCATCTCTGCCTCACTTAACCCATCAGTCAGCGATGGCCAATACACACTTAGCTGTCAGATCCAGGACACCGGAATAGGCATTCCAGAAGACATGCTCTCGAGCCTGTTTGATTCCTTCACTCAGGTTGATGCGTCAACCACCAGAAAATATGGCGGTACCGGGCTTGGGCTGAGCATAACGAGAAGGCTTTGTCAGCTGTTAGGGGGAGATGTTTACGTTTCTAGTAAAGTTGGCATTGGTAGCTGCTTTGAATTTACTTGTCTGGTATCCAAAAGCCATCAGCCCCGGCAAAATGTACCGACATTTGATTCAATGAATATTCGTGCGCTGGTGGTCGACCCGGATACATCGAGTAATCAAGCCATCAGAAAGCAACTGGAACTTTGGCAGGTTAAGGTGAGTGTGGCAACGAACGCAGAAATAGCATTGCAAATACTGGCAGACAATACCATAGACATTGTCTTTTTTAATCGCTCACTACCAACTATGAATAGTGAGCTGATGGTCAGAGAGATAAAGCGTAATGATCAGCACAGCCGATTAAAATTGATCATGATGACGCTGCTGGATGAGCAATTCGAAGCCATTGAATCCAGCTCTGAACAGCTGGACGGATATTTCACCAAACCAGCAACTCAAAGCGACCTCATCAAGGCTCTTTCTACTGTACAGGCCAACATTAATGCAGACTCTGACACTGTGACCAATCATAGTGCCCGTGCGGGTAGCGATACCTCAGCCCCTTTTTGGGCAAAACACACCCGCGTTTTACTTGTTGAAGACAATAAAGTAAATCAGATTGTAGCGGTACGGATCTTAGAGCATTTAGGGGTATCAACTGACATTGCCGAAAACGGGTATGAAGCATTAGATAAATTGCGCGATGCTGATGACTCAACTCCATACACTATTGTACTAATGGATTGTCAGATGCCGAAAATGGACGGCTATGAGGCAACCCGCTGTATACGTTCGGCACAAGCAGGAAGTCTTCAGGCAGATATTCCCATCATCGCCATGACCGCCAATGCCATGCAAGGCGACAAACAAAAATGCCTGGATGCAGGTATGGATGATTACATAACCAAGCCCATAGAATCTGCCAAAGTTGCCGAAAAGCTTGAATACTGGATCACTAAAACAACGATAACCTGACTAAAACGCTGGTTTTGCTAATCTACGAATAAGTTGTATTGGGTTGGGTGGAGTAGCAATGTCTTTCTTTTTGGGGTTTTGAGGTGTTACTGGAATTGTGTAGTGGCATAGTGATTTTG
>NZ_PNCI01000058.1 GCF_005887095.1 Pseudoalteromonas rubra
ATTTGCTCCTTCAAATTGAACAGGTATTAAGTGAAATTGGTATAATATCGTCAGAATGACTCATGTAGTACTACCAGCGCACTGAGCTTACTGGCACCAAACGAGGCCATTCTTTCAAAGTCTTCCCGTGCAATTGGTACCTGCTGACAGTCAATTGCCTGCTGCTCATCTTCCACATCTGGGTCATTGACATACAAGCAAAGTGCATCGATGCCAGTGATTAAAACCCAGTGCGGTGCTTTCTTGCCGTTTAACCGGTAAGTGCTTATCAAGGCCAAGATCGAACTTCCCTGAGACAGCCACAGCTCCACCTGTTCAAGTTGAAGGCTCGCGCAATGAACGGGAATATCCCGATATTCACACTCTTGTTTAAACTGCTCGTGTACCAGCGTCATTACCTGTTTTTTCTGCTCGCTGCGCACTCCATCAATAAACAAAGGCTGCGCCGTATTAACCACCACTTCGGTGGCAAAGCCACGCCTTTCAGCAGCCAGTGCCAAGCCAAACGGATGGCAACCACCATGCCCTGAGGTCATAAAAATGGTTGTGGCTTCTCGCCAAATCTCCAGTTCAAGACTCTGATCTCCCATGCAACTTGCGTCTATGCTGGCCATCGCCATCATCAAAGACGCAGGCCCGCAGGTAAACTCCGTGGTTTGTTGATACCAGGGTGCCACCTGCAAAGTTGCCTGTTCAGCGCGCTTGCGAATACACTTTTGCATTCTCAGCGCATCATCGTGATCTTCGTAATAATTATGATATTCACCAAACACCCGATATCCCAGCTTCTTGTACAGAGCAATGGCTGCGGTGTTACGCTTAGCGACTTCCAGTCGCATGTAAAACCAGCCAAACTGAGCTGCCTGAGATTCCAGTTCAGTCATCAACTGACTGGCAATACCTTTACCCTGTTGCTGTTGCGATACAGCCAGTGAATATAGACGAGCAAGTCGTGTTCCCTGATGCAACCACAGCAGTCCATACCCCACCAGCTCACCTGCCAGTCGGGCAGTCAGCAACAGGCTGTGCTCGAACCCGATATGATGCTTAAACTGACGACGACTGAGCCTGTCACTGCTAAAGCAACGCGCTTCCAGCTCAACCAGCTCGGCCAAGTCCTCTGGCTGGGCTTTTTCTACCACCATAGCGGCCTGCAACATTACTTTTTACCCCTCGCTTCAAGACGACGTAAAAACTCAGACATGATCTGCATGTAAAGCTCATCGCCCAGATACTTATCTTCCACACCCTGATCAATGCTGGGGTTATCGTTCACTTCCAGCACATAAGCCTTGCCTTCATGCTCTTTGATGTCGATGCCATACAGGCCATTGCCCACCACAGCAGCCGCTTTCAGCGCCGCGCCCAATACCGCCTTAGGCACTTCAAAGGTGGGCAAAGTATCAAATCCACCCGAGAAGTTACGCTTTGAGCTGTGGTTGTAGATCTGCCAATGATTACGTGCCATATGATACCGGCACGCATAGATGGCACGTCCATTCAGTACCCCTATACGCCAGTCATAGTCGGTATACAGATAGGCCTGAGCCAGCACAATGGCCGACTCGCCCAGTAAGAGATTCAACCGAAATTGTAGCTCCTCTTTGGTTTTTACCTTGTATACGCCCTTAGAAAAGGCACTTTCCGGCATTTTAAGCACCATAGGTAATGACAACTGTGCGACCAGCTCTTCTATTACCGCTTCTGAGCACTGGCTGACAAAACGCGTCTCCAGAGACGGCACTTTTTTATAGTTAAACGCATCGTGCAAAAACACTTTATTGCAGCAGCGTAAAATAGAGCTTGGGTCATCAATCACCACCAAGTCTTTTTGCTCAGCTTCCTGAGCAAGGCGATAAGTATGATGGTCAATGGCTGTGGTCTCGCGGATAAACAACCCATCGAACTGACTTAAGTTATATAACTCAGCCGCCTCGACCAGGTGCACTTTGATACCCAGTTTAGCCCCAGCCTTAACAAAACGACTGACTGCATTTTTGTTACTCGGTGGTAGCTGCTCCTGATGGTCGATCAGCATAGCCAGATCCCAGCGGTGTTTTTTACTACTTTTTCGTTTCTTCCACTGCATTGCGTGGACCCGGCTTAGCACCTGAGCGCAAAATGCTAGCTCGTCTGCATCAACAGACGAAAAATCACCACGCAGCACCTGTATCTGTACCCCTGCGCCCAGAGGCTGGACATCCACTCTTAGCAAGGGGGCCTGAAACTGCGCAAACACCTGTGCTGCCAGCTTGGTATAGTCCGCCTGTTGCGTTTCACCCATGCAGACCAACAATGACAGAGGCTGTAATACCTCGATGCCCTGTTGAGTGCACCAGGCTTGAGACAAATATATTGTGCAGCCTTCATCTCCCAGCTCATTGATCACTTTGACACTCGGCAGCGCCTGGTGATTGCGTGCCTCAGCCAGTAAGGAGCAATAATAGCCCTGACTTAAGTACCTGCGACAGTCGCACAGGTTTATCACTCTGAGCTTAGATTCGCCGAGTTTAGGATACTCTTGCAGGTAAGTTTCGAAAGTCACCACATTGTCATTCAGTGGCAAGATATCTGCATTTTGATCAACAACAAATAGCGTAGACAACATTTTAGTCCTTAGTGTGGCCGAGCTTATATGCTTTTAACACAGTGCAACAGGCCACCTGTTTATGATGGTTTTTTTCAACCGGTATAACGCTATTTGTATGTAAAAAGCACGCCAGAGACAAACGATCAATTTTGATGCTTAAGATGAGCAATTCTTTTCTCATGTTCGCTGCCAGGGCGCCTTTGTCTTTGTATTGCAAACAAAAAGTTGCAATTTAAGGGACAGTGCTGCACACTTGCGCCATTTTTAACGGAATAGAATAAAACGCATGAAAAAAGTAATCTTAATACCCGTAGCAATGACCGTTCTGGCTGGATGCTATTCCACACCCAAAGCACACAATGATATGGTCAGATTGAACAGCTCAGAGGTCAACGAAGAGGCGCTCAAGCTTGAGCTTGCTTTCGGCAAGGCAACCACACATGTAATGCCTCATGAAGGTGGCTTAGACGCGGATAGCGAGTCGAAAGGGCTGAGTTCTGCCAAACTGTCGCTGGGTTTCGGATTTGAGCTTGACGCCATCATTGCCAGCGATGTCAGCTATGGGCTCAAATATCAATTTTATGGTAAACATCGTGAACATGCGCAAAGTGGTGACTGGAGTCATGCAGTACGGCTTGGTTTTGTCACCAATAAGGACGACGGTACCACCGACACAGAGAATACCTACCGACACTGGAGACTTGATAAGCAACTGCTGGATGTGTCCTTTATAAGCGGGTACAGAATTACACCACAGCTTTTAGCCTATGGCAGTGTCTTTTATCAATCTGGTGATATGGAAATTATTTACTGTGCAAAGCGAGAGGGCTGCAGTACAGATGTGGCCAATAAAGTACTCGACTATGATGGACATAACTACGGCCTGAGCTTAGCCATAGAACATGCCTTCTCGCCCAATTGGTATGGCACATTAGAGACAATCTACCACCGCTCCAGCTGGTTTGACCGTAACAGCAACGAAATGGGCATCAATGTAAGCCTCGCCTATCGGTTCTAACCAAACCCTATGTGCTTATATTAAAGTGCATCTAGATACATTCAGCGAGATAAAGTTTTGCTAGCTGGTTTCGCTGAATGACCCCGATTTTTCAAAACCCCTGCTTGCTTTATCCTAAAAAGCTCATCCACATAGACGCCCTGTCGGCAAATAGCTTTGCCATTAGCGTGTTCAAAAGCAGGCTCCGGAAACACTTCCTTTGCATACGCCTCATTGTACATCACTGTGCTATATTCGATTCTCGGGCTGAATTCTATATTCTCTAATGGCTTAGGTTTCACTGCTTCTTCGTATTCAAAGGGGGTACCGCAATAGGCCCAGCCACCCGACTTTGTCTTATAAACATCAAAGAACTGGTACTTTTCGTGGTATATCTTTCCGTCATGCTCTGAGACAAATAACAGTACATACTTATACCTTGAAAACGCAGGGGTGCCGTAGTGATCGTAGACTTCAAACGAGATTACATCGGAATTAAACTCTCCATGGACCTGCTCCAGGATTTTGTATTTCGCTTTGAATGCCTCGTCCATTAGGATCACATCGTCGCTCACAGTGGGCTCAAACTGATAAAAGTCCACCTGCTCCCCAACAAATGCAAAAATACCACTTTCACTCTTTATACTCGCAGTGGCAAACACATTAAGAGAAATTAGCATTAGGGTGGTAAATAATATTCTCAACCTATGACTCCTGATGACCAGTAATCGTTTAATGATAAGAGCACGAGGTTCAGGCCATACCCGAAGTAGTAGCCCCCTCACTCCAAAACACTTAATTATCACAAAGAACAATAACCTATCATCAGCTCATCAAAGGCTCAAGCCAATTCAGAGCACAAAAAAGCCGCTTAGGTTTCCCTAAACGGCTTTTTCAATGCAAACTTTGAGCTTAGTTGAACAGGGCAGTCGCCTTGGCAACTACGTTCTCAACGGTGAAGCCGAAGTGTTTAAACAGCTCAGCCGCTGGTGCCGACTCACCAAAGGTGCTCATGCCAACTACCGCACCGTTCAGGCCAACATACTTGTACCAGTAGTCTTCGATACCCGCTTCAATCGCCACACGACGTGTTACCGCAGCTGGCAATACAGACTCTTTGTACTCAGCAGACTGTGCATCAAATACATCAGTAGATGGCATAGACACTACGCGTACACGTTTGCCGCTGTCACGAAGTTGTGCAGCTGCTTCCACAGCCAGTTGAACTTCTGAACCAGTTGCGATCAGGATAAGTTCTGGCTCACCATCACAGCTCAGTACATAACCACCTTGCTTAATGGCTGCTACCTGCTCATCGCTGCGCGCCTGTTGCTCAAGCCCTTGACGGGTAAATACCAGTGACGTCGGGCCGTCTTTACGCTCGATAGCCTGCTGCCAGGCAACCGCAGATTCAACCTGGTCACACGGGCGCCAGTTAACCAGATTTGGGGTCATACGCATGCTTGCCAGCTGTTCAACCGGCTGGTGAGTTGGGCCATCTTCACCCAGACCAATTGAATCGTGGGTGTAAACAAAGATGCTAGGTTGCTTCATCAAAGCAGCCATACGTACTGCGTTGCGTGCGTATTCCATGAACATCAGGAAGGTTGCGCCGTAAGGGATAAAGCCTTTGTGCAGAGCAATACCATTCATAATGGCCGACATACCGAATTCACGTACACCGTAGAAAATGTAGTTGCCTGAGGCGTCGTCTGCCGTTAGGCCTTTGGAGCCATCCCACAGTGTCAGGTTAGAACCTGCGAGATCTGCGGAGCCACCCATAAACTCAGGCAACAGCGGGCCAAATGCATTCAGTGCATTTTGTGATGCTTTACGGGTTGCAGGGTTGGCCGGATTAGCCTGGAGCTGTGCAATGTACTCAGCACTTTTCTGTGCCCAGTCAGCAGGTAACTCGCCTTTAGTACGACGCTCAAATTCCGCTGCCAGTTCAGGATAATGCATCTGGTATTCTGTGAACTTAACCAGCCACTCACTCTGAATTTGCTGACCATGTGCAGAAGCATCCCATTTGCCGTAAACAGACTCAGGAATTTCAAACGCCTCATGCTCCCAGCCAAGGAATTCACGAGCTGCTTTGATTTCGTCATCACCCAGAGGTGCACCATGGCAATCATGGCTGCCCGACTTGTTTGGTGAGCCGTATCCAATGACTGTTTTACAACAGATAAGCGTTGGCTTGTCTGATTCTGCACGTGCAGCCTCGATAGCCGCTGTGATTGCGTCACTATCATGGCCGTCGACACCCGCAATTACGTGCCAACCATATGCTTCAAAACGCTTCGGCGTGTCGTCGCTGAACCAACCTTCTACTTCACCGTCGATTGAGATGCCATTGTCATCCCAAAATGCGATCAGTTTACCCAGACCCAGCGTACCAGCCAGTGAACAGGCCTCGTGAGAAATACCTTCCATTAAACAGCCATCGCCAAGGAAAGCATACGTGTAGTGATTTACAATATCGTACTCGTCGCGGTTGAACTGAGCTGCCAGCGCTTTTTCCGCAATTGCCATACCGACGGCATTAGTGATGCCCTGCCCCAGCGGGCCTGTGGTCGTTTCAATACCAGGCGCGTAGCCATATTCAGGGTGACCTGGTGTTTTGGAATGCATCTGGCGGAAGTTTTTCAGTTCATCAATAGATAGATCATAGCCAGACAAATGCAACAGAGAATAAATGAGCATGGAGCCATGACCATTTGATAATACAAAGCGGTCACGATCAACCCAGTCAGGATTATTTGGGTTGTGCTTTAAATAATCGCGCCACAATACCTCTGCGATATCGGCCATACCCATAGGGGCACCCGGGTGACCGGATTTGGCCTTTTGAACTGCGTCCATGGACAGAACGCGTATGGCATTTGCAAGTTCTTTGCGAGATGGCATGAAGTCTCCTACCTTTTATGTCTTTTGAGTGGCAAATCTGTACCTATAATACCCGTGTAGCGACGTTGTCATGTATGCCGGATGTAAGGCAACTTAAAGTGTGACACGTCAAAGCTGCAGGTAACTCGATTAGAAAATTGGTCCCCATTCTTACCTATTAGGGTAACCACTGCAATTAAAAATCAATGAAATATCGGGCTACTCGCGGACTTTTTTACTGCGTTTTTTGCAAAGGTTTAAAATTAGACGTCTAGGCGTAAAAAAGCTATGCAGCCGAGCGTGTTTTCGATAATATATCGCTCTGATTTTTTCGCGCTATTCCTGTAGTTTGTGAAGCGCAATATTTGTGAGCATAAATACAATGGCAAAACATTTATTTACTTCTGAATCTGTTTCTGAGGGTCATCCGGATAAAATCGCCGATCAGATCTCTGATGCGGTACTAGATGCTATCCTTGAGCAAGATCCAAAAGCACGTGTTGCGTGTGAAACTTACGTTAAAACCGGTATGGTCATGGTCGGTGGTGAAATCACTACCAGCGCCTGGGTTGATATCGAAGAATTAACGCGTAAAACGGTACGTGAAATCGGCTACACCCATTCAGATATGGGCTTTGATGCTGACTCGTGTGCAATCCTGAACACCATTGGTAAGCAGTCTCCTGATATCAATCAGGGTGTTGACCGTACTCGCCCAGAAGAACAAGGTGCGGGTGACCAGGGTCTGATGTTTGGTTACGCTTGTAACGAAACAGACGTTTTAATGCCTGCACCAATTACCTATTCACACCGTCTGGTTCAACGCCAGGCACAAGTACGTAAAGATGGCACTTTGCCTTGGTTACGCCCTGATGCTAAGTCTCAGGTTACTTTTGCCTATGAGAATGGCAAAGCGGTTGGTATTGATGCCGTGGTTTTGTCGACTCAACACTGTGACTCTGTGTCTCAGGATGACCTGGTAGAAGCAGTAATGGAAACCATCATCAAGCCAGTATTGCCAGCAGAGCTTATCACTGAAGCCACTAAGTTCTTCATCAACCCAACTGGCCGTTTTGTTATCGGTGGCCCTATGGGTGACTGTGGTCTGACTGGTCGTAAAATCATCGTAGATACCTACGGTGGTATGGCTCGTCACGGTGGTGGCGCGTTCTCTGGTAAAGATCCATCAAAAGTTGACCGTTCAGCCGCGTATGCAGCGCGCTATGTTGCAAAGAACATTGTTGCAGCAGGTCTTGCTGACAAGTGTGAGATCCAGGTGTCTTATGCCATTGGTGTTGCAGAGCCAACCTCTATCAGTGTGGAAACCTTCGGCACAGGTAAACTGGAAGAAACTCGCCTGATCGACTTAATCCGTGAACATTTTGATCTGCGCCCGTACGGTCTGATCACTATGCTGGACCTTGAGCGTCCAATCTACCAGCCTACTGCGGCTTACGGTCACTTCGGTCGTAACGAGTTCCCATGGGAAGCAACAGACAAAGCTGAAGCACTAAAAGCAGCTGCTGGCTTATAATTGTAAACCTTGATTTACAGAAAAGGCGCCTTAAGGCGCCTTTTGTTTAAGAAATCAGAATAGTTAATTCCCTGAGATCAAAAATTCCTCAATATCTTCTTTAATATCTACATATTCATCGTCATGAATATTTAATATAATCATCACCTTATCTTTAAAAGCATGCCAATCAGCACAGTTACGAAAGTATTTACCTTCAAAGACCAGATTTTCAGCCAATTTTAGAATAGCGAAAGCTTGCTGCTCGCTATCGTCGTGCTCTTCATCCAGGTACAGGGGATCATGATGACGCAATATGATCTGACACATGGCCTTGGGAATATTCCATGAGCTGGCCAGATAATAACCCACCACAGCATGATTAGTTGGGTATAGCAGCTCTTCATAGCAGGCTAGCGTATACTCCGGCCGCTGTATGGCACGAGTCATGACTTCCTTATAGTTGTCATAGCGCATAGCCATCGCGGGTATACCGGCATCATGAAACAAGCCAAGCAGCTGTAAGTTTTCGACCGGCACATTGGCGCGTACCCGCTTACCGATTAGCATGGCTATCTGAGAAATATCAATGGCATTGTCCCAGAATCGCTCTAACGAGATACAGCACAGGCTTTGATCGAATGCTTCTTTCAACAAATAGCCCGTCACAATCTGGGTGATACTATTAAGGCCCAAAAACATCACGGCCTGTTTGATGTCTGACACCGTTCTGGACATGCCGTAGGCAGGAGAGTTAATAACTTTTAACACAGCAGCGGACGTCGCAACATCCTGAGAAATGATGTTCGCAACGCGATTGAGCTCGGGCTCTTCACTGTTGAGTTCACTCTGAATATGCTCCAGAATTTCAGGCTTTGCTGGCAGGTTAAATCCGGAACGCAACTCCGCCAGTGTTTTTTCATCGATATTGACCATAACAGTAAATACGTCAGACTAGTTTGCTTTTAGTGTAGACGATGAATTCGCGATGATCATTCGAACGGGCAGGTATTTGTGGGTATAAGGGCCCAGGGCTCCATGCTGTCCGGATGCGTCTTCAATAAGTTATATAGCGCATTAAACGAAGCCCGGGTATTGCGCAGTGCAACTTTATCAGTAAACCATTGTGGTGCCTCGCCCTGAATGTCAGCTGAGATGTGGTAATCGATATAAACTGCGTTGTCTTGCTCCGTCAGTACCCATTGCACCATGACAGGCTGAATACGAATAACACCCTGCTCAGTTGGGTAATCTGAGACAGAACGTATCTTTAATACATAGCTTTCTTTGGACAATTGCAGCAAGCAGGCGTGTGTCACCATGTCTCGTTTACGAAGCGGCCAGGGTAAATCAAATTGGGTCAGAACGCGCGTCTGATTAGCTGCAGGGCGAGATAAAATCGTCACTGTGCTGACATGTTTCACCCATAAAGGAACGCGCTCGGTATCATTTAGCAGATTGACCACAGATTTTGCACTGATCCCGGGCCATCTGCCGGTTACACGTATTTTCAGGGGTTGATCAAATGGCTTATGGTAGGTGATCGACAGCAACTCCGATTGATGCCAGGGTTGCCATCGCTCTGACGTCTGTGTACTGTGACCCCGCATAGCATAAACGACAAGCCACAGTAGCAAACACAAACAGGCTAAACCTTGCTTATCACCAGTAGGGTTCACTGTTTAACGATGCCTGACGACTTTGCTCCATTGCACTGACGAGAAAGTCGGCTTTTTGTTGCAACCAGACCAAAATGTCCTGCAACGCTTCACTGGACTGGCCCTCACACAGCTGGCGCAAATAGAACAAGGTTTCAAGTTCATATATGCCATAAACAATATCAACCCATGGCGCTCTGAACGCCTGACGGGTTTCTTTGTCGTACAATTTTCCCAGACAATGGCCACTCAGTAGCATATTTTCCAGCGGCTGACGACACGCCAGGTACTCTTTGACTGTCATAGCACTGTCCGCAGGGAACAGCGTAGTGAGTTTATTCCAGTCATGATCATAAGCTCGCTTTGCCAATGCCCCAACCGGGCTTTGCGCTGCCGTGATGGCATTCTGATCCCAGTTTTTACGCCATGATTTGTCCAGTAACCAACGGGTCAGCGCCAAAATCAAACGGTTATATCGCGAGCAATGGAACAAGTCTTCAATGTCAGTCACCGTTGGCTGAACGTCTTTCATGTCCGTGATCACCTGAGCCAGTTCAGGCGCATTGGAGATCCGCTTATAATAGGCGTGCCGCTTCGACGTATAGGTTTTCAGGTGTATAGCATTCTCCACCCAGCCTAATTCTGATAAAAGCCACTTAAGCTCTTTACGCAAAAATTCTGTTGAAGACTTGTCGACAAACTCTTCAAAGAGCCAGAATGCGTGCCGGATCAGGCTGATCCCATCTATCACACGCTTGAGTGTTTTAAGACTTGGTGCGTCCAGGTAACACTGCTCATGCTTTTGGACAAACTGAATACCATGGTTGACCGTTGCTATTAGCGCCTGCTCCTGTGAGCAGCCTCTGGGCAATTTGATGACACCCAGTGTTTTATTGGCCTTTAGTGGCTTATCGTCAGCAAGACGATAACCTCTGGCCGCTTTGGAATACAATCCAAGACGCAAACCTATGTGCTGTAACAAGTGATCAGCCAGCAAAAACAGGTCATTTTTATCGCCTTCCACAAGCTCTATCTCAAGCTCAGAAATAGGCTCAACCGAACCTTGCGCACTGATCTCGCCTTTATCAAGGACGACTTCAATTTCACTGCCTGCTTCGGTTTCAATCAGCCAGGTACGGCGGATAAAATTAGTACTGAAGATCGGGAATAAATTACTGGCAATCGATTCAAGCTGCACACCCATAGGCCAAATACTGCTGTCAAAGGCATGAATATCAGGTCGACTCCCCTTGATTGGTAAATTGTATTCAGGACGTTGATGTAACCCACCCACCACTTCACCGGCCAGCTTTATCGTCTGTTCGCACTCGTCGTCATTACAGCGTGTTCGCAAACCTATATCTAATGCACGCAACTCCCGACTGGGTGTGTCAAAATAAGCATTTTTTAGGTTCTTAGCAGGTTTATTGCTGACTTTTTTAGCAAACTGGGTAATTAGGGCTGGGATCAGCGGAACTTCATTGTCTGAAACCAAAAATTTCAGTTCTATCTCAGTGTCCATCAGGAGTGTGATTTACCTATGTAATTTTAGAACCCACAAAATATACAAAGGGTCCGCACTTTGCAAACCTTTTAGTAATTATTAGCGCATTATCACCACCATTACCAACCGGTTCCGTGAATTACAGGTGTAAACGAGCGCGCACACGACGTCTCGCCGCGACACATGATATACGCCAAAAACGACCTGCAAGCGAATTCCGGACAAAACCTGCCCCTTGCCTTTGTGCTGGGAAATCCCTACTATTTTGGTAACTTTATAAAGATATCAATATTTAAGGCCTGCGAATGCTGAAAAATATCGCTTTGCCGCTGCTGCTGTCTGTGCTGTCTCTGAGCGCAATGGCGGAGCAAACCGACCTGCAAGATGAGCCCACAGTGGCGCAGTCAGCAACCGACAATAACGGTTATATTGTCGACGACTTATACCTGTTCATGCACACCGGTCCCGGCAAGAATTATCGAATCCTGGGCTCGGTCGAAGCGGGTACCCCGATCACTATCCTAAACTCAGAGCAGGATGATTATATCCAGATAAAAGATGACAAAGACCGCGAAGGCTGGGTCCAAAGTCAGTTTGTCACTTCTGAACCGGGGTTACGTCAGAGACTCGCAAGTGCTAATCAGGCACTGAGCGATAACAACGCGCAGCTCAATGCCTTACAGAGCAGAATTCCACAGCTTGAGCAGGCCAACTTACAGCTGCAGCAAGACAACACAGCGCTCAAAAGCAACATCACCGAACTGGAGCAAGCGCTGGAAGCTCAGGTACAGGCAAGCCTGAACAAATCACAAACAGAGCAACATATGTTGCTAAGCTATGGTGGCGGAATTGGGATCGCAGGTATTTTAATTGGCGTGATACTCACGCTGGTGCTGTCAAGGCGCAAGCGCTACGACGGCTGGGCGTAAAAGTCGCAATACAATATACGCATAAAAAAAGGCCTTTCGGCCTTTTTTTATACCAATTTGCTTAATTAAGTGTTCTATTTTGAGGCGAGAAAATAGGGTCGATAACCAGGCGAAAACTTTGCTATTTAGTTATTCTAAATGAGAAGTTTTCAACGCCGTTAGTGCCATATTTGCTCCTTCAAATTGAACAGGCATTAAGTGAAATTGGTATTACTTGCCTGCGATGGCGAGTAACTCAACTTCAAATATGAGCAACGAGCCCGGTGCAATTTTCCCGGCCGCCCTGTCTCCGTAGCCCAGATCCGGGCCGATAAAAAAGCGAAACTTATCACCCACAGTCATCAGCTGAACGCCCTCAGTCCAGCCCGGTATGACCTGGTTCAGGCCAAAACTAATAGACTCACCGCGCACCACGGAGCTGTCGAACACTGAGCCATCCAGCAAAGTACCATGATAATGTACGGTTACTTTGTCTGTCGCGCTCGGATGCTCAGTCCCGTCGCCTTTGTTTAACACTTCATATTGCAAACCAGAGTCGGTTGTTGTGACTCCACTCTTTTGCCCGTTTTGCGCCAGAAATTCAGCCGCCTCAATACGGTTACCTGCCGCCGCCTGTTTTTGCTGTTTACCATTTTTAAAAATGAGCCAGCCCAGCACGACGATGACCAGCACGAGAATAATATTGGTTGTTGACATAGTGACTACCTAAATTATGAATGATCTTTTTCTTGTTCGCTGGCTGCTTCGCCCTCGGCGTCTTTATCATCGCCATTCACCACATCGGCGATTTGCTGCAAGCGCGCCAATGCCAGCGCATTAATACTCTGATCCGGATACTGACCATTGGCAAGCGCCCCGGCTTCACGTTGCATCAGCAAGGACAGCGCCTCATCCACGGTTGCCACGGCATAAATATGGAATCGGCCTTGCTGGGCTGCAGCCAGCACCTCGTCATCCAGTACCAGGTTGATCAGATTTGAGCGAGGGATGATCACACCCTGACGCCCCGTCAGGCCGCGCATTTTACACAGCTTAAAGAAACCTTCGATTTTCTCATTCACTCCGCCGACAGCCTGCACCTCACCGTGCTGGTTAATGGAGCCCGTCAGCGCCAGTGACTGGTCGATAGGAAGCTGAGTAATGGCAGAAATAAGGCCACACAGCTCAGCCAGCGACGCGCTGTCTCCGTCAATAAAGCCATAACTTTGTTCGATGGCAATGTTGGCGCTCAGCGTCAGGCTAAAGTTTTGCGCATATTTATTGCCCAGGTAACCGGTCAGCAGCATGACCCCTTTCGAGTGGATCGACTTGCCTAATTCGGCCTCGCGTTCCACGTCTATCACCCCATCGGCACCGGCATACACAGTCGCGGTGATCCGCGCTGGTGTACCAAAGGCAGTGTCGCCTATGTGTAGCACCGTCAGGCCGTTCACTTTACCGACCGCTTCACCGTCTGTGGCGATCAGGGTATGACCTTCTTCTATGTCGCTGAGCATGTTCTCACTCAGCTGACCGGTGCGATATTGCTTGCCCACAATGGCTTCGTCGATATGCGGCGCGTCGATTTCGCTGAGCCCGTCCTGCTTGGCGTAATAACTCGCCTCCGCCACAAGCTCAAGTACATCGGCAAAGCGTGCCGACAGCTTGTTCTGATGCTCTGCCTGGCGATAACTGAATTTCAGTAACCGCGCAAGTGCTTCGCCCGTTAAGGTACACTTAAGTGTCTGCTCACAGTACTCCTGCACCTTGGTCACAAACTGATATTGTAGTCGGTCACTGTCTGGCAAATAGTAGTCGAAGTCGGCCAGCACCCGGAACAATTCACCGAACTCTTCGTCGTACTCACCTATGGTGTAATACAAATCACGGGAGCCCAGCAGGATGATCTTCACATCCAGCGGGATCAGCTGAGGTTTCAGGGTAAAACTGCTGCCTACCGAGCTGTCCTGATAGGGCAAATCATTTTTAATCTGGTGCGTTTTCAAAGACAGCTTGAGTCCATCCCAGACCTGTGCATTGGCCAGCACTTTGTCGGCGTCCATGATCAGGTAACCGCCGTTAGCGCGGTGCAGGGCACCCGGCTGAATAGAGCGATAACTGGTGATCAGGGTGCCATGGGCGTTGGCATACTCAATTTTGCCAAAGATGTTGCCAAAGGTCGGGTTAGGCTCGTACACCACAGGCGCGGCCTGCCCTTCTTTGAACTCCACCAGAATATTCGGGGCAAAGAAGTCGCTCAACATGCCCTTGGCATCAAAGTCATCTTTATTTTCGTCTCCTGCTGCACTGTCGTCGTCCAGCCAGTCGAGCACCGCATCAACAATTTCGACCCGCAGATCTTTAAGATAACGAATGACACCAATGTGACTGGCATACTTATGTTCCAGTGCCTTTAGCAGTGGTTTGGTTGCTAATTCAATGGTGGTTTTTTTCAGTTCCCGGAGCTTTTCAGAAGATTCCCGCTTCCAGCGCGGCAACTCAATCAGCGCTTCTATCAGACAGTCTTCAAGTTTTTCAATGGCATCAAAAAAGTGCTCCTGTATCGCTTCTTCCAGTGCCATAAATTCTGCGTCATCAAGCGCTTTGCCATCCACCACAGGCGCAAAACTCACCACCCCTTTTTCTTCCATCATGGCAACGCTTTTCTTAGCCGCCAGCTCTTCCACCGCGCTCAATGCCGCGTTGTATTTATTATCAAAGTCTCTGTCCAGCGATTTCTTCTTGCGCTGATAACCCGGGTTATCAAATGCCGCAGGAAACGTGTCCACCACTTCATCAAGGAAGGAGTCAATGTCATCAGCCAGTACTTTGCTCTCACCGGCCTGCATAAACAAGGCTATGGGCTCTCTGTGGTCGTCGTAGTTATTGACGTATAACCACTCTTTGGGGGTCGGACGGGTTTTGCAATGTGCCTCGAGTTTGTCTTTGACCATAGTAAAACGACCCGTTGCCGCTTCACCCATCACAAACACGTTATAACCCGGCAGTTCCATACCCAGCGCAAAATCCAGCGCACTTTGCGCCCGGTTTTGACCGATAAAAGGCAAAGGATCCGGATAAGGGTTTTGCATGCAGGTGGAGATGTGTGGCAAAGACACACTCGGAGCCAGCTGTTCGCTGCTCAAAGGCTTAATGGTTTTCGTCATTCCTAACTTCTTTCTCTTGGCCGGCCGCACAACTGTGTCGCGCAGGGCTGTGATTAAGGGGTAAGTGCCTTACGAGCAAACTCACCGTGCCCACACTCGCTGCACGACGGAATTTCCAACGCATAATAGACATTCGTTTTATGGCCGCAATTTTTACATACTAATTGCCCCAATGCTATCCATTCCCCCTGTTTGTAGATGCCATCGTGTTGAAAGTCTTGCACTAATGCTTGCCACTCAAGCTGAGTTCGGTCTTCCAGCTGAGCCAGTTCATACATCACACTGGCTTTGAGCTCTTCCCAGGCCACGTCATCATAATGGTCTTTATGTTCACTCAGGTGAGCCAGATCGCGCTTCAGGTAATAGCGATAATCCGCCAGTTTATCCTTTGAGAGCTGCTTAATTGCCGCCTGTGCGTCCATAAACTCCTGCACCCATTTTTTTAGCTCATGCTCTTTGACATCTTTTAGCCACACTGAAAAGTCATCCAGCCAGCGCTTGTAATCCGCCATGTTTACCTCCCGACTCACGCTATTTTACAGCACTTTTAACTTACCACTTTCTCAGTATAGTTCAGCTGACGTCACAGTCCTGAAACAAATCACTGCCATAGCGCCAATGTGCTGTAATAATTCCGCTGTGAAGCGCTGTGATCAGCGCGTTTTTTCGGGTATGCTATCGGCAATTTTCAAATTAGTTTGCAAGAAGTCTGGAAACGTCAATGCAAGAGCAATATAACCCGCAAGAAATCGAACCTAAAGTTCAATCCCATTGGGAACAAAACAACAGCTTCAAAGTTGTTGAAGACGAATCAAAAGAAAAATACTACTGTCTGTCTATGTTCCCTTACCCAAGTGGTCGTCTACACATGGGTCACGTTCGTAACTACACCATAGGTGATGTGGTCTCGCGTTTCCAACGACTCCAAGGCAAAAACGTCATGCAACCAATGGGTTGGGACGCATTCGGCCTGCCTGCGGAAAATGCCGCCATCAAAAACAACACGGCGCCAGCAAAATGGACCTACGAAAACATTGATTACATGCGTAATCAGTTGAAGCTGCTTGGCTTTGGTTATGACTGGGACCGTGAAATCGCGACCTGTCACCCGGATTACTACAAGTGGGAACAATGGTTCTTCACTAAATTGTACGAAAAGGGCCTGGTCTACAAAAAAATGTCAACGGTAAACTGGGACCCGGTTGACCAGACGGTACTGGCCAACGAGCAGGTGATTGACGGCCGTGGCTGGCGTTCAGGTGCCATCGTTGAACAAAAAGAAATTCCACAGTGGTTTATCAAGATCACCGACTACGCGCAGGAACTATTGGACGATCTGGACCAGCTTGAACACTGGCCTGAGCAGGTAAAAACCATGCAGCGTAACTGGATCGGTCGCTCAGAGGGTCTGGAAATCGACTTTAAGCGCGCCGACAACGATGAGCAGTTCACTGTTTACACTACCCGCCCGGATACCTTTATGGGTGTAACTTACGTCGCTGTGGCTGCCGGGCACCCGATTGCTCAGGAAGCGGCAAAAAACAATGCAGACATCGCTGCGTTCGTTGAAGAATGCAAAAACACCAAAGTAGCAGAAGCCGACATGGCCACCATGGACAAAAAAGGCATCGCGACTGGCTTTTACGCTATCCATCCGCTAACCGGTAAGCAGGTGCCTATCTGGGTTGCTAACTTTGTCCTGATGGATTACGGCTCAGGTGCTGTCATGGCCGTACCAGGTCACGACCAGCGCGACTACGAATTTGCCAGTGCTTATGGCCTGGAAATCAAACAGGTTATTGCTCCGGCTGCCGACAGCGAACTACAAGCTGATTTAAGTGAAGCGGCGTTTACCGAAAAAGGCGTGTTAATCAACTCAGGTGAGTTTGATGGTCTGGATTTTGAAGGTGCCTTCAACGCCATTGCCGACAAACTGGAAGGCATTAATGCCGGTAAGCGCAAGGTCAATTTCCGCCTGCGTGACTGGGGTGTAAGCCGCCAGCGTTACTGGGGCTCGCCAATTCCAATGCTGAACAAAGCAGACGGTAGTGAACTTGCTGCGAGCGAAGACATGTTACCGGTCCGTCTGCCAGAAGACGTAGTAATGGATGGCGTGACCTCACCAATTAAATCAGACCCTGAGTGGGCCAAAGCAACCGTCAATGGCGAGCAGGTTTTCCACGAAACAGATACCTTTGACACCTTTATGGAGTCATCCTGGTACTATGCGCGCTACTGTAGCCCACGTTACGATGAAGGCATGCTGGAGCCGGGCGCAGCAAATTACTGGCTGCCGGTTAACCAGTACATTGGTGGTATTGAGCACGCTATCCTGCACCTGTTGTACGCGCGTTTCTTCCACAAGCTATTGCGTGACTTTGGTCTGGTCAATTCCAGCGAGCCTTTTGAACGTCTGTTGTGTCAGGGCATGGTACTGGCAGAAACTTACTACCGCAAAGATGAAAAAGGCGGTGACATCTGGATCTCACCAACCGACGTTGAAACAGAAACTGACGACAAAGGTCGTATCACTAAAGCATGGCATAAAGACGACGGTGAGCCAGTGTTCTCTGCGGGCATGAGCAAGATGTCTAAGTCAAAGAACAATGGTATCGACCCACAAGTCGTTATCAAGCAATACGGCGCTGACACCGTACGCTTGTTTATGATGTTTACTGCACCGCCAGAGCAGACTCTGGAATGGTCTGACTCAGGTGTAGAAGGCGCGCACCGTTTCTTACGTCGTGTCTGGAAATTTGCTGTCGATGTGAAAGCCGCCGGCACCGCCGAACTGGACCTGAGCGCACTGAACAGCGCGCAAAAGACACTGCGCCGTGAAATCCACAAAACCATCGCTAAAGTGACTGATGATGTTGAACGTCGTCAAACCTTCAACACCGCCATTGCGGCGATTATGGAGCTGTCGAACAAACTGGCCAAAGCGCCACTGAAAGACACGCAAGACATCGCACTGGCCAATGAAGCGCTGGAAGCCATGATCATCATGCTGGCCCCTATCACGCCGCACTTGTCTCATGAGCTGTGGGAACAACTTGGTAAGCAAGGCGATGTGTTGGATGCACGCTGGCCACAGGTTGACGCGGCAGCCTTGGTTGAAGACGAGAAACTGATCGTTGTTCAGGTCAACGGTAAATTGCGTACTAAGTTAACTGTAGCAGCAGACGCAACTCAGGAGCAGATTGAAGCGCTGGCCTTTGCCGATGAGAACGTACTGAAGTTTACCGACGGTAAAACCATACGTAAGAAAATCTACGTACCGGGTAAACTGTTCAATGTGGTAGCCAACTAATGGCTACCCTGCTGAATACACCTTTATTCAGTATGACAAGACGCTGGCATGTTATCATGCTGGCGCTGTTTGCCTGTGTGGCCTTGTCAGGCTGTGGGTTTCAGTTAAAGAAGGCCTCTTATTTACCTGAAGATCTCAGAACCTTGTATCTGAGTGGTAATGACAGCAAGTCGGCTTTGTATACCAGCCTTAAGCAAGAACTCAGACGTGCTCAGATCACACTCCTGCCCTCGCCGAAGCTCGGCAATGGCCAGGATGCAGTAGAGCTGCACCTGTACCAGGACTCGCTCGAACGTCAGACACTCAGCCTGTTCAAAAATGGTCAGGTAGCGCAGTATGAGTTGGCCTATAGCGTCCGATATCGCCTCACTCGCCCGGGTTCAGAGCCTGTCGAGCAGGAATTTGAGCTTTACCGCACCTATCAGGACGACCCGGACAATGCACTGGGCAAATCTCAGGAGCGAGAGATCATTCTCAGTGAGCTGCGTCAGTTGGCCAGCCGCCGTATTATTCGCGAATTATCTCAACTCTAATGCGTTGTTATGCAAACCAATTAGCAGGCCAGCTAAAACAGGGCCTGCACCCATTCTATCTGATTTTTGGTGAGGAGCCTTTTCAGGAAGCCCAGTGTGTTACCTCTGTGCGCCAGGTTGCCAAAAATCAGGGATTCGATGAAGTCATCAAATTCAGCCTGCTACCCGGTTTCGACTGGCAGGAGCTGGTAAATCAATATAACAGCATGTCACTGTTCAGTGCCAAAACACTCATCGAATTTGATCTCAACCAGCAAAAGCCGCCGACGCAGGGCGCAACCATTCTGAAAGAACTGGCTGCGCATCCAAATCCAGACGTGATCCTCATTCTCAAAGGGGCTAAAGCCGCTCAGGAGATTCAGCGCAGCGCCTGGTTTAAAGCATTGGATAAGCAAGGCTTGTTTGTGCCCTGCTATGCACTGACCGGATATCATTTACAGCGCTGGCTGGATGATGAGTGTAAACGGCTTAAGCTGAACTTGCATAATGATGCAAAACGCAGCCTGCTGCAGGCAACCGAAGGGAACCTGCTCGCAACGTATCAGGAGCTGGAAAAACTATCGCTGCTGTATAAGAACGCGCCTATAGATCAGGAAAAACTGCTCAGCGGCCTGCTTAATCAGGCAAAATTTGACATCTTTGACCTCAACGATGGATTACTGCGCGGTAACCCTCGTACGTTGATCAAGGTATTAAACAAGCTGGCACACGATAACGTAGAGCCCGCAAGTATTGCCTGGACGCTAAACAATCAAGCCCAGTTGCTGTTAAACCTCAAACACCTGATCCAAGCAGGTACGCCAACACCCGATGCGTTCAAAAAGCACAACGTCTGGAAAAATCAGCAACAAAACACCCAACAGGCACTCGACAGACTCAATACGGCTCAGCTTGAGCAACTGCTGGTGCTGCTGGCTGAATTCGACTCTGCCTACAAGCGTAATATTCTGGTTGCGCCTTACCAGGCGCTGGCACACATCGCATTGAGCTTTTGTCAGTCGTTACCGTTTTCTCTGCCCTATCAGGAGCAGTTATGATAGCGCTGTTTGGTGGCACCTTTGACCCGATCCACCTGGGTCACATCAATATGGCCACACAGTGTGCCAACACGCTGGGCTTGTCTGAGTTACGTTTTCTGCCCAACGCCGTGCCTGTACATAAACAGGGTCCGGACGTCAGCACAGACGACAGGCTGGCCATGTTGCAGCTGGCCACAGCCCATGACCCAAGATTTACCATAGACCGTCGTGAACTGGAACGTGATACGCCTTCATACTCTCTGCTCACACTGCAGGAGATAAAAGCCGAATATCCGCAACGTGCCATCGTGTTTTTGATGGGGATGGATTCTTTCAATAGCCTGGACAAATGGTATCGATGGCAGGAAATCATCACGCTGTGTCATATCGTGGTATACCAAAGGCCGGGGGACGACTTTGCCCCGTCAAAGGCATTACAGGACTACCTGACAAGAGCGCGTTGCACTGAGCCTGCCCAACTTAGCGCTCAATTCAGCGGCCTGTGCTATTTTTTGCCGGGTCAGCCATTTGACGCTGCGTCCAGTACCATCAGAAACGCGATAAAACGACGCCAAGTAGTTGAACCTTGGCTGAATAATACAGTCCTAGAGTATATTCAGGCACATCAATTGTACCTAAGCAATCGCGACAATACATAAACCCGGCAGAGATGGACGTGTAACCCCAGTTACAGACTTGAGTTTCCCCCCGCTAACCGTGTTACAATTGCCGCTTATTTGTAGCAAAGAGACAGAGATTTGGATTCAAAACAATTACTAGATTTTGCCTTAGACAAAGTCGATGACATGAAAGCCCGCGATATTGTTCACCTTGATGTAAGAAATACCTCTTCCGTCACTGATTATATGGTTATCTGCTCTGGTAACTCCAAACGCCATGTGCAATCAATTGCCGATCATGTCGCAAAAGAAGCACGCCATGCTGGTGAAACACCGCTGGGCCAGGAAGGTCAGGACACAGGCGAGTGGGTGTTGGTCGATCTGGGCGATGTGGTTGTCCACGTCATGCAAGATCAGACGCGTGACTTCTATGACCTAGAAAAGCTCTGGGGTTAATGTGAAGATCCAGCTCATTGCAGTCGGTACTAAAATGCCTGGCTGGGTCGAGACCGGCTTTAAGGAATATCAACGGCGCTTTCCCAAGGACATGCCGCTGGAGCTGATTGAAATCTCCGCCGGTAAGCGAGGTAAAAATGCAGATATTAAACGCATTTTACAGCAAGAGGGTGAAAAAACTCTGGCCGCGATCCCCAAAGGTAACCGCATAGTGACACTAGAAGTGACGGGTAAACCCTGGGACACCCACCAGCTGGCCGGTAATATGGAAAAGTGGCAACTCGATGGCCGCGATGTTAGCTTGCTGATAGGCGGACCTGAAGGCCTGGCGCCGGAATGTATCGCCGCTTCCGAGCAAAAGTGGTCGCTGTCCAATCTGACACTGCCGCACCCCCTGGTGCGCATTGTGGTAGCGGAAAGCCTGTATCGAGGCTGGAGTTTGAACAATAACCATCCTTATCACAGGGAATAGTCACCATTATGCTCAATCACAGGCCGACGATCCGCGACCATAGCGCAGAAGCAAACCTGTTTGCGCGTCGCGCCTTTATTGGCTTTGTATTCGTGGTTACTCTGATCGGTATCTTGCTGCACAATGTGTACAAGTTACAGGTTACTGAGCACGAAACTTATCAGACCCGCTCCAACGATAACCGTATAAAAGTCATTCCAGTCGCACCTAACCGAGGGTTAATTTACGACCGCAATGGCATCATCCTGGCCGAAAACCGCCCTGTCTATAACCTGGAAGTGATCCCCGAAGACGTCGATGATCTCGACACGGCATTAACTCAGGTCCGGGCCCTGATCGACATCAGCGATCAGCAAGTGGAAGAGTTTCGTAAAGACATACGTCATAATCGTCGCTTCAAAAGCCAGATCCTCAAAGGCCGCTTGAACGAAGAAGAAGTGGCCATTTTCTCGGTCAATCAACATAAGTTTCCCGGCTTCAGTATTGAGGCCCGACTGGCGCGCTACTATCCCTATGGCGATACCCTAACCCATGCGTTGGGTTATGTTGCCAAACTGAACAAAAAGGAGCTCGACGAGCTCGAGTCTGAAGGCAATGCCAGCAACTATCGTGCAACCCGGGATATCGGTAAACTGGGCATTGAAAAGTTTTACGAGTCACGCCTGCATGGCGTGGTCGGCTCACAGCGCGTTGAGGTCAACAATCGTGGCCGGATCATTCGCACTTTGGGCGTTGAGCCACCGCAGCCCGGTGAAGATCTGGTCCTGACCATGGATATCGGCTTACAGCAAATAGCCCAAAAAGAGCTCGAAGGTGTCCGTGGCGCCATTGTGGTGCTCGACCCCAAAGACGGCGGGGTGCTGGCCATGTATTCCAACCCCAGCTATGACCCTAACCTGTTTGTCCATGGCATCAGCAGCAAAGAATATCGTGAGCTACTTAATCCCGACAGACCCCTGATTAACCGAGTTACTCAGGGTCGCTATGCACCGGCCTCCACGGTTAAGCCACATCTGGCCATTCTGGCACTGGAAGAAGAGCTGGTGACGGAGCAAACCAAACTCTGGGATCCGGGCTTTTTTCAGATCCCCAATGTCGATCACCGCTGGCGCGACTGGAAACGCTGGGGTCATGGCCATGTCGACGTATATAAAGCCATCGAAGAATCCTGTGATACTTATTTTTATCATACGGCTTATCAACTTGGCATCACCAAGATCAGTAACTTTATGAGTCAGTTTGGTTTTGGCGACCTGTCCGGCATTGATATCTACGAAGAAACAGGTGCCATTATGCCCACCACAGACTGGAAGCGTCAGCGCTTTAAGGAGAACTGGTGGCCTGGTGATACCATTTCAGTCGGCATTGGCCAGGGTTACTGGACTGCCACACCAATCCAAATTGCCAATGCAGTATCCATTTTGGTAAATAAAGGGACACACAGACCGCCACATCTGGCACAGGTTGCCCGCCATGACAATGAAGTCACACAAATGTACACCGATGAAAAGCCACCCGTGGTATTAAAAAACCCGGATCACTGGCGTATTGCGCTAGAGGCCATGCACAACACGGTTTACAAAACCACAGGTACGGCGCATAAAGCATTCAAAGGCGCAACCTATGACCCGGCAGGAAAAACGGGTACGGCACAAATCGTCAGTATTGCCCAGGGCGAAGAATATGACGCTGAAAAATTGCAAGAACGACACCGGGACAATGCCATTTACACCGGATTCGCCCCCTATAATGACCCACGTATTGTGGTCGCCATTGTGGTTGAAAACCAAGGTGGTGGTTCAGCCATCGCGGCCCCCATCGCGCGGCGTCTGATGGATTATTATTTTGCCACTTACCCCAGTGATACGGAGGGACAATGAGCCCGTTGAATCAACAGCGTACTATCTGGCAAAGACTGCATATCGACTTGCCGCTGCTGCTCGCTATGCTGGCGATGATGGTCGGCAGTATCACCATTGTCTACAGTGCCAGTGGCCAGGATATGGATATGGTGGTGCGTCACAGCAAACGTATGTTTGCCGCCTTTGCGGCCATGCTGTTGGTGGCCCAGCTGTCGCCAAATACCTTAAAAAGACTGGTGTTTCCCATGTACACCGTTGGCCTGCTGATGCTGGTCGCGGTCTTGTTTGTCGGTGTCAGCAGCAAAGGGGCCCAGCGCTGGCTGGATCTGGGTATTACTCGTTTCCAGCCGTCTGAAATCATGAAAGTCGCTGTGCCTATGATGGTCGCCTGGTATATTGGACGCCACCATATGCCACCACGTTTTATGCATATTATCGTGGGCTTTGCGATTGTTCTGGTACCGACCTTGCTGATAAAAGAGCAGCCCGATCTGGGCACCTCTATACTCATCGCCAGCTCAGGGATATTTGTGCTGTTTCTTGGCGGTCTCAGCTGGAAACTGATTGGCTCTGGCATGCTACTCGCCGTGCCCGGCGGCTTTGCGCTGTGGCATTTTGGCATGCATGCCTACCAGAAGCAGCGGGTACTGACCTTCTTAGACCCTGAGAGCGACCCACTTGGTTCTGGCTACCATATTATTCAATCAAAAATTGCTATCGGCTCTGGCGGCATAGAAGGCAAAGGCTGGCTGCAAGGTACCCAGTCGCAATTGGAGTTTCTGCCCGAGCGTCATACTGACTTCATCTTTTCGGTGTTAAGTGAGGAGTTCGGGCTCACCGGTGTAGTCATTTTACTGAGCCTGTATTTGTTTATTATTGGCCGTGGCCTATACATTGCAGTAAACGCGCAAGATGCCTTCAGTAAACTGCTGGCTGGCGCACTGACGCTCACCTTTTTCGTATATATTTTTGTTAATATTGGCATGGTATCGGGTCTGCTCCCTGTTGTGGGAGTACCGCTCCCCTTGATCAGTTACGGCGGCACCTCCATGGTGACCCTGATGGCCGGATTTGGCATTATCATGTCGATAGCCACAGATAAGAGGATGTTATTGAAGTGATGAAGAGGACGTTTAAACGAGCCGCACTGCTCGGTTTCGTTGTCGTATTAAGCGCCTGTAGCAGTCGCTATCATGTGAAGCAGGATAAAGCACCATTGCGCGCGCCCACAGAGCTGGAGATGCAAGATGCTCTGGTGACCAGCGAAGCCAAAAGTGTCAGTGCGGGTCGCCCGTACGAAGTACTGGGCAAGCGTTACACACCGATGTCGGATGAAAAAGGCTATCAGGCGCAAGGCACTGCGTCCTGGTATGGGCATAAATTCCATGGCTACTACACCTCTAATGGCGAGGTGTTCAACATGTTTGATATGACCGCCGCACACAAAACACTGCCGTTGCCGAGCTTTGTCCGTGTTACCAACGTCGAAAATGGCAAGAGCGCCATTGTCAGGGTGAATGACCGTGGACCCTTTCACGATGACCGCCTGATTGATTTATCCTACGCTGCGGCCTATAAACTGGGCTTTCACCGTCAGGGTACAGCACAGGTTAAGATAGAAGCCCTTACCATGGCGCGCGATACACCCAGGCTAACCTATGTGCAGGTTGCCGCCGCCAGCAACATTGAAAATGTACAGGCGCTGGCCAGCACCTTGTCGCAGCAATTTCAGCTTGGCACACCCATTGCCTTTGAGGACAATTTATACAAGCTGAGGCTAGGCCCGATCACCGACGATAATACGGCGCAGAAACTCTTAGAAACGTTGCGCCAGGGTGAATTTAATCGCGCCTTCTTGCTTTACACAGAACATGAACTTTAAAATATTCAGTAATGACATTTAAACATGCCGATCAACAACCAAAAAGCGAGCATAATGACAGTTTTCAAACCTAAATTTATTAAACACTTAGTGGGTGCCGTGTGTTCGTTCACCCTGTTTTCGGCCAGTGCGCAGATCTTACCTTCACCGCCTCAGATTGGCGCCAAAGGTTATTTTCTGGTCGACTTTACTACGGGTAAAGTCATTGCCGAAGGGAATCCGGATACCAAACTGGCCCCGGCAAGCTTAACCAAAATGATGACCAGCTATGTGATTGGTACCGAGCTGCTGGCCGGTAACATTTCCAATGACGATATGGTCACCATCAGTGAAAAGGCCTGGGCGAAGAATTTCCCAGAATCTTCCAAGATGTTTATCGAAGTGGGTAAGCAGGTCAGTGTTAAAGACCTCAATTACGGTGTGATCATCCAGTCGGGCAACGACGCTTGTGTCGCTATGGCAGAGCACATCGCAGGCAGTGAAAGCGCGTTTACTGACCTGATGAACGCCCATGCTGAGAAACTGGGCATGAGCAACTCTCATTTTGCTAACAGCCACGGCCTGGACAGCACAGAGCAGTACACCACACCAAGAGACATGGCTACGCTGGGCGCGGCACTGATCCGTGATGTACCGGAAGAGTACGCCATCTACAAAGAGAAGTCGTTCACCTTTAACGGCATTAAACAGTACAACCGTAACTCCCTGCTGTGGGATGCCAGCCTGGATGTCGATGGCATCAAAACCGGTCACACCTCAGAAGCGGGCTATAGCTTAGTTACCTCAGCAACCAAAGGCGACATGCGTTTGATAGCCGTAGTGATGGGCACAGCCAGTGAGCGTGCCCGTAAGGTAGAAAGTAAAAAGCTCCTGAACTACGGTTTCCGCTTCTTCGAAACCATTACCCCTTATAAAGCAGGCGACAGCTTTGCGGATCAACGTATCTGGATGGGTAACAAAGAAACCGTCTCTCTGGGTATTGCTCAGGACACGCCAATTACCATTCCGCGTGGTCAGCGTAAAAACCTGAAGGCGCACTTCGAGCTGGATAAAACCCTCGAAGCGCCGCTGGCAAAAGGCAGCAAGGTCGGTACTTTATTCTTGCAACTGGAAGGCGAAGACATCGCTCAGTACCCGCTGGTCACGCTTGAAGAAATCGAAGAAGGCAGCTTCTTCAGCAAGATCTACGACTACTTACGTTTACAGATCATGCAATAACCCCGTTATTAGTGGGCTTATAATCACAGACGCCTCCCACCGGAGGCGTTTTTTTTTGTCGCAAAAATGCTAGAATGCCCGCCAAGATATGTAGTGTGCCGGGGTCTGTTCAGGCCCAGCCAAGTAGTGAGGATACCGTTGTGGTAACACCTGTAAAAAATACTAAGTTTGACGAGTACTTAGAGTTCCCTTGCCCGTTTACTTTTAAGATCATGGGCCTGGCGAACGTCAACCTGACCGATCAGGTTGTGGCAAAGATGCAAACTTTGGCACCTGGTGACTATGCACCTAAAACTAAGCCAAGCAGCAAAGGCAACTATGAATCCGTCACCCTGGTTGCCACTGTGACGTCTAAAGAGCACATCGAGCAGATCTACACTGAGATAGGTTCACTGCCAGACGTCCGATACGTGCTATAAGGCGCAAACCAGATATGAGCAACCGCAGTATCATAGTTCGTCAGCTGGGCCGTCAGGCCTATGAGCCAATCTGGCAAAAAATGCAGTCCTTTACCGACACCCGTGACGACCACAGCCCGGATGAGATCTGGCTGGTTGAGCACGAACCGGTATTTACTCAGGGTCAGGCAGGCAAAGCTGAGCACCTGTTGGCACCTGGCGACATTCCGGTCGTCAAAGTCGATAGAGGTGGCCAGGTCACCTACCATGGCCCGGGTCAGCAAATGATGTATGTGCTGTTTAACCTGCGTCGGCTAAAGATTGGAGTGCGCGAGCTAGTCACCTGGCTCGAAGAAATCATCATAGATATGCTTCAGGACTATGGCATTGAAGCCTATGCTAAACCAGATGCGCCCGGCGTTTATGTCAGTGATGCCAAAATCGCCTCTTTAGGGCTGCGGGTCCGCCGGGGTTGCTCATTTCATGGTCTGGCTCTGAACGTCAACATGGATATGAGTCCATTTTTACGCATCAACCCGTGTGGCTATGCCGGCATGGAAATGGTGCAAACCAGTCAACTTAATGGCCCTGCTACGCTTACTGATGCGGGCAATGGCCTGGTAGAACATATGCTCAAGCGCCTCTCGGCCGAGCAGGTTATACACACCCAGGGGTTTGAAAACGAATGAGTAAACCAGTGAAAATTGAGCCAGGGGTAAAGCTCCGCGACGCAGAAAAAATGGCGTTGATCCCGGTTAAAGTAATGCCAACCGAGCGCGATGAAATGCTCCGCAAGCCGGACTGGCTGAAGATCCGTCTGCCAAAATCCAGCGAGCGTATTGATGGCATCAAACAGGCAATGCGCAAGCACGGTCTGCACTCCGTCTGTGAAGAAGCCTCATGCCCTAACCTGTCTGAGTGTTTTAACCACGGTACTGCCACCTTTATGATTTTAGGTGCCATCTGTACCCGTCGTTGCCCGTTCTGTGACGTGGCACACGGTCGTCCGCTCAAGCCAGATGCCGCAGAGCCAGAAAAGCTGGCACTGACCATCAAAGACATGAAGCTGAAATACGTGGTGATCACTTCGGTTGACCGGGATGACCTGCGTGACGGTGGTGCCCAGCACTTTGCCGACTGTATTCGCGAAATTCGCAAACACAACCCGGGCATTACCATTGAGATCCTGGTACCGGATTTCCGTGGCCGGATGGACCGCGCACTGGAGATCTTAACCGAGACGCCACCTGATGTGTTTAACCACAACCTGGAAACCGCGCCACGTCTGTACAAAATGGCCCGTCCGGGTGCCGACTATAAATGGTCACTGGAACTGTTACGTCGCTTTAAAGAAGCGCACCCTGAAGTGAAAACCAAGTCTGGCCTGATGGTCGGTCTGGGTGAAGAGATGTCAGAAATCGAAGAAGTACTGCGCGACCTGCGTGAGCACAACGTCGACATGCTGACCGTTGGCCAATACCTGGCACCGTCTAAGCACCACCTGCCGGTAAAACGCTACGTGCCACCCGCAGAATTCGATGCGCTGAAAGAGTACGCCGACGAAATAGGCTTCAGCCACGCCGCCTGCGGCCCGTTCGTACGCTCCAGCTACCACGCAGATCAGCAAGCTGCGGGTAAAGAGGTTAAGTAACCCCTCAATACAAACAAGAAAAGCGCGACCTGAGTGTCGCGTTTTTTATTCATGTAAGCAGCCCATCCCTGCCAATTTCAAAGCACATACCGCTATACACATAAAAACCAGCTTTAAATCAGCAATAAGCATATTTTTCAAACTTTTAGAAGTACCTTTCATTCTTTTAAATGGGTGTTTCCTTACCCACTCTGACTCTGTCGAAAACCAAAAGCAGTCTGCTGTCAGCGCTAAATCAATAAAAAATCAGTGCAAAGTCAGGCATCACACACAAAACACGGTACTGTGAGACGGCTTCACCTTACTCAGACCACATAGCATCAGAAAAATAAGGAACAATCATGCACGCTGTCTATCGCATATTTCCTCTGTTACTCGTCGGGTTAACAACCAGCCACAGCAGTAACGCACACAATCAGGCACCTGCTTTCAAAGGGCCATATCTAGGTCAACCTTCTCCCGGGCTAACACCGCGTGCCTTTGCGCCAGGCGTGATTGCAACAGATACTCACCTCGAAACAGAAGTGTTGTTTTTACCAGATATGACTGAACTCACATTTACTCGCTCTGGGGGAGAATACGGACAAAGCACCCGGCTTGCCATGCAATACAAAAATGATACCTGGCACTGGAAGTCAATTCCTGCAGGCAAGACAAATGCCTACCAATCACGCTTTAGCCCGCCTGTCTCTGAAATCAAGAAATTCGCGCCATTCAAAGATATTCCTGTCATTGGCTACACTCGTTCTGCCGCCGATACTATTTATTTCTATGTGTTGAACTTTGATGACGGTAGCGGACATTTAAGCTACTCACGCAAAATCAATGGCAGATATGAAACACCGGTAAAAATGAGCAACACCGTTAATAAAGGTAAGTACATTGCCCACCCTTTTATTGCTCCTGATGAATCCTATCTCATGTGGGATGCTGAAAAAGACGGCGAAAACACGCCCGATATATTTATAAGCTTCCGCCAACCAGATGGCAGCTGGGGAGAAGCCATCAATATGGGCGACAAAATAAATACCCCACTGTACGAACAGCGCCCAAAGGTGACGCCGGATGGTAAATACCTATTCTTCTGGCGCGGTGATGTAAAAACAGAACAAGACGGCAGCCGCTATGTTGTGGGAAGTCCCTACTGGGTGGATGCGCACATCATTGAGCAATTAAGACCTAAGCTATAAAACTGTATAGCTCTGATACCAAGCCGCTATCATCTCAATAACACGCGCCCGTGAGGTGCGCATTTTAGCCAAGATCTGATAGCCATCGGGTGTACGGTAATATTGACCGTTGTATCGAACTCAACTTCGTCATACCAGCCCTGGGCCAGTACCCATCTGTAATACTCTTAGTGAGTGGCTTCAGCTATTTTATTTTAGGCTAAACAAAAATAATAAGCCCTGTAATTGGTCTGCACTTGGAACGTCAACAATTCAAACCACTTAGTTACAGCCCACATACACTGTTATCCATCGCTGTTCCCAAAGGCTCAGGCACAGCTGACACCTGGCTACCAAACAAGGGCAAAAGCCGCGATATCTCTGTGATATTTGTTGCATTAAATTGTTCTATCAAACACCTAAAAAACAACATGCTAGGCGTTGCATCTGTATAATTTGTATGCTTTATTAAGTGTCGCAATTCATATAATTGCGCTTTAAATATGGAATAACTGGAAATAATAAGCAGTAACTCACAGTACGAAATCAATAACTTCCGCGTATCGGCCACCGCAGGGGTCACCGCAGGTATGACGCTGGATATTCACTTTGTGAAGAATCAGGGTGCTAAAGAAATCGCCCAGCAGGCCTCTCGATTCCTGATTGTGCATAACCCAGATACAGGCAGCAAAATTCAGGTACCCAGAAGTGCACTGGTGAACAAAGACATTGCCAAAATCAAAGATCCAAAAACAGAAGCCATTTTAACCATCAACGCCAAAACAGGTGCAATTCTGGGGTAATTCGACACCCTTACATCTCGTGTCATTGCCAGCCAAACAGCCAGGTAATGACACTTCCTGCTTACCGCTGCTGTCACACGATACCTGCTCTCCCTTTATTCAGCACTCATCAACTCCTTCCTCCGCGCGTAACACCCTGTAATAGTCACCGTGCAGCTTTGCATCTAGAGTTTATGCGGGCCTTGATCGGCGCAGCTATACTCAGACAGGGCAGGCACAAAATCCCCCTGCCCGGTCGGGACAGGTAAACGACGGATGCTCAACGCATACGTCATTGCAGTTACCTGACAAGGAAACACTTTAAGCGGAAACCGTTATGAGCGATAAGAAAAAACGTAATAAGCAACAACAAGGTGAACTGGTAAACCCTAAGTATTTGAAAAAGAATATGAAGAATGCACCGACGGCCAATAATGTAAAATGCTGGACAGGTGATGATGACTTCCAACCCATTGAGCTGGCAACCCAACGCCTGAAAGAAATGTTCGTGGAAATGGGCCAGAAAACCCGTATTGAACGCGGGCAGCAGCCCGCAGAGCGCGCTGTATTTCGTAAGCAGCACGGCATAGCCTATGGTACATTCGAGATCCACAGCAAACTCGATAAAGCGCTTCAGGCCGGCGTATTTGCCAACCCCGCCAGTTACGACTGTGTGGTGCGCTTTTCCAGCGATACCACGCCGAATAGTCCAGATCTGCATACCACTTTAGGGGTCGGGATCAAATTGTTCGGTGTGAAAGGCAAAAAGTTGCTGGGTGACAGCGACAATGTCGACTTTATTATGCAGAACATCGACCGCTTCTTTGTTCGCGACGCCTCACAAATGTGTGCCTTTACCACTGCCGGCGTCATCGACCGCGACTACCCGGCTTACCTTAGCGAAAATAAAGAAACAGCCGACATACTGGACGAGATGACCAAACCCGAGGCCAGTTGCCTGAGTACTCATTACTGGGCGATACTGCCGTTTAAACTTGGCGAGCAGAATGTCGTTAAATACCGTATTCGTCCGGTTGATACCTATCGGGGCGCACCTGCACAAGGGAATGACTATCTGGCGGAGGACTTGCAAATTCGCTTGCGTCAGGGAGAAGCCAAGTTTGTGTTTGAAATCCAACGTCGCCCACCCAATGCTTCCGAGGAAGACTTCCCAATCGACAACGCCATGGTGGTGTGGCCAGAACAGGATGCACCGTTCGAACCAGTTGCAACCCTGACACTGCCGCAGCAAGATATCTGTGCCATCGGCCAGGCCGAGTTTGGTCGCAACCTGGCTTTCAATATCTGGCGAACCCTGGCCGAAAACGAGCCACTGGGATCTATTGCTCAGGCCCGAAAAGTCGTTTATCAGGCCAGTGCCAATACCCGCCACCAGGCCAACGGCCAGCAGATGAACGAACCCAATGCCATCGACCCAAAGTTTACCCCGAACAGCGATGAAGACAGCACTTGTATTGTCCGTGCCGGTATTTACCCGCCCATTGGCGTAATGCGAGTAGGCAGCAGTAAAGAGTACTTTATTGGCCCACAGGTACCTAACCCCAAGCCGCGACTTGAAGAAGATGCCTATCGCGATGACCAGGGCCTGCTTAAGCGTCAGGCGGCTGAGTTTCGTATATACGGCTTTAACGCGGCGGGCAAGCCCGTAAAAGAGCTAACTATGGATAACGCCAAGATTCAATGGCAGGTGCACCTGGCCAATCAGAAGTCATCCTGGTATGAATTTCAGTTGGCGCTGGATGTGCCGGAAGCCGCCGACGCGCCGCCCAGCCTGCTGCGCAACAATAATGTAGCAGATCGCAACCGTCTGCTAATTGATGGTGGTACGCACAAGCTGAATAAAGCCAAAGTGAAAGAGGGCCCGCAATTCCAGGGCGAGTTTATGGGCGAGGAAGTCTACCTGGGTGAGCTTAAGTCAGATAAACAGGGCCGCCTGATTGTACTTGGCGGCAATGGCGTATCGCGTAATATTAATGGTGACATTGCCATTACCTTTGCTAATAACCAGGGCTGGCACGACGACATTTCTGATGGTCCGGTTACCGCCGAGGTTGAGTATGAAGGCGTTAAATTGCAGGTTGACCCGGCCTGGGTAGTTTGTGCACCACCTGATTATGCACCAATGCAAAAATCCGTGCGCACTATGTGGGACCTTATGCGCTCTGTTGCCGTTAACGCTGGTATGCTGACTCGCCCGGCACGTCCGTCTTTTAAGCACGATATTTTACCCATTTTCGAGCGAATGACCGACTTGCAATGGGTCAACGCTGGTTTTGCCGCCGGATTTGGATTTAAAGCACCTTTTAACTACACCAGCGAAGAGTGGAAAGCAAAACTGGGTAACCCCTCCCCCGCCTATAAAGAGCTGCGCCGTACCCTGTCGAACAATTTTCGCCGTTATGGTCAGCCTGGTGCACAGGCCGCACAGCTTTGGCCCTGGTTGTATGGCGATGCACTGTCTATTCCACCAACGGGTTCGGAGCGTCAGCACTCGACGCTGTCAGCACTGCAACTGTCTTTCCTGGACCAGTGGGTTGAGGGCGACTTTACCGCCGATTACATAGACCCTGCAATTTGCCCACATGCCGCTGAGCCAGACGACATAGATAAAGTGCCAGTGGCGGAGCAACCGGATATGTTAACCCGGGGTGCATTAGATTTCTGTCTGGCCGACGCTTTCCACCCTGGCTGTGAAATGACCTGGCCAATGCGTACTGCCGGCATGTATATGGCTCCGTTTAGGATCAAACATGCCGATAAAGGGATCTGTAAAGACACCACCTATTATGGCGCCTAGATCAACGGCGATACCATTACGCTGGCACAGGGCCCGATCCTCGGAGGTCAGGTGGCCGGTGGCATTACACGCTGGATGGCAATCCCCTGGCAAACCGACACAGCCAGCTGCCGAGATGGCTACACGCCTGATTACGACCCGTATCTGCCTACCTTCTGGCCGGCACGAGTGCCGAACAACATCCTGAATGTGGCACGGTATGAAGAAGCCATCAACCCGGCACTGGATCCGCAAACCCGCGTTGAGGCATTCAATTACCGCACCGACTGGCTCGATGCCCTGCCCTTGTATGGTCAACCCGCCACCTATACCGCACAGATCAACAGCATGATCACCAACTTCGATAAGCTGGCTGTGGTACAAGGCCGACCGGGCGCAGCAGACGATGCAGATCTGCCGGATACCATGCAAGTTGGGATCACAGCTGAAGATCACCGTAAAGGCCTGGCCAGTGAAACCGAAACCACAGCGCAGGGCAAGCTGCAAACCATTGCGGAGCTGGCAGCCAACCTGGTACCCAGCCCGGATGGCCGAGATGCGGCACGACCTGTGATGGCAACTTCGCGTTCTCGGGTCGACCTGGGGGTCATTGAAAAGGTCAGCCGCTTTGCCGTAAATTTCCCTAAGGACTTTAAATAAGGCCAAACGCAATGACACAGGTAAAACACTGTCAGATTGCGATCATTGGCGCCGGGATAGCAGGCTGTATTGCCGCCCTGGCGCTGAGTCGCCACTTTCAGGTATTGTTGATTGACAAGCAATCGGCCTGCCCCGACAAAGTGGGGGAATGCCTGCCGCCGGCTGCGGCGCGGATCTTGCGAAACTTAAACCTGCTCAAGGAGTTTGAGCAGCGCCAGGATTTGCATATTCCAAACTATGGTATTCAAAGCCGCTGGGGGAGCGAACAAAGCCTTATCAACGACAACCTCAGTAATCCCGATGGTCTCGGCTGGCAACTGAACCGGGCCGGATTTGAAAACTGGTTACGCGAGCAGGTCGTCGCGCAAGGCATTGAGACACTCTGGCCTGCCAGATTACTGGATGCGCAGCCAGGCAGCGACGGCTGGCTGCTGTATCTGGCAACCCATGAATCAGGGCGTGCACAAGACAACCAGCAAAGCATCGCGGTCCCCTGTCACTTCGTTATTGACGCAACCGGACGCCACAGCGCGTTTGCCACTAAACTTGGCCTGAAACGCAAAGTCCTGGATAAACAAATAGCGCTATGGGCAAGTATGGCATGTCATGAAGCACATCAACTCGCACGCATAGAAACCAGCCCAGATGGTTGGTGGTATAGCGCTAAGTTACCTGAACAACGCCGCGTATTAGCGCTACAAACCGACAGCGATCTGCTCGAAAAAGGTCTGCAGCATGACCTGGCTCTATTTTGCCGCCATGCCCGCACGCAGCCCGGACTGCAGTCACTACTCCCACAAGGTATTGAGCAATCGGGCACCATACAGCTGCACGGGGTAGTGTCTGCCAACAGTACTTGCCTGACTCAGGCTGCAGGGCATCGCTGGGCCGCGCTGGGTGATGCCGCCTGCAGCTTTGATCCTTTATCGTCACAAGGTATGTTCAATGCCATGGCAACCGCCATGCAACTAGCCAATAGCCTGGATGAGTTTGGCCTGAGCAACGCCGACGCCGCCATTGAAGTCACCCGCCTGCATCAGGCACAGATCAAGTCTGTCTGGCAGCACTATCTGAGCCATCGTGCGCATTATTACGCTCAGGAACGACGCTGGCCTGACTCACCTTACTGGCAACGTCGCCAGATACACAAAAACGCCGAGTTCAGTTGAGCTCGGCGTGAGGTTCGCAATTCAAGTCCTTTTTAAATACCTGTCCATTTTTGTATTTGCTCGTTTGGGGGGAGCAAAGTGGTATTATTTTACAATCAGCTGATCTTCATAGGTGTAGATGCTGTTTGGATCCGTCAGATTAAAGACCTTCACCGCCATGGTTTTACCCACTGCGTTTTCACATTCCAGGATTTGATACAGCACTGGATGCTTCGCCTTGTTGTCAATGACGGTATCCAGAGTAAACACGTCTGAATGGAATGGACCCTTGCGGTCTTCACCATGGAACAAGCCCAGAGATACACCGCGATCTGCCAGGACGCTGCAGCGTGCATCATTATTCTGGTTGTCCACTGTCAATCGGCTGCTGATGTGATACGCCGTATGATAACCATATGAATAAGGTTGATAAACAAAGTCACCTGCTGGTGTCAGTTCAACCTGCCAGTCGACAACTGGTGCACCCGGCACGTTAACCAGTACCTTGTACCAGTCACCCGCCGCATCATAACAGCTGACATGCAGAACTTTCTTTTCGGTCAGTGTCGCTTCAGGGATCGCAACACCCATTTCAACTGTATTGCGATCCGCAATCGTCTTCACACCCAGGTTAACAATATGACGACCATCATTTGCAGAATACAGGTTTGCAGATTCACAGTAAGCACCTTCACCACGCAGTACAAGTTGCGCTTCAAAGTTGTGCGCAAACTCACCGGTTAGCAATGCTGAGCTTACCGGGCCTGAGGTGTAGTTAGTCAAACGCTCGTATCCATCAGTATCAAACACGTTTTGATAAGCCGTAGCATGGCTACCAAATGCACTGAACAAAGCGACTGCAGCAAATGACAAAGATAAGGTTTTCATGTTTATGTCCTTTTAGAAAGTAACGAGTAAAAAATGCTAATGGTTAAGAGTAAAAAATGTTAATGGTTAAACTGTGCAACGCGGGTCAACAGATTGACAATCATGCCTGACCCTTACTGGCTAACTGAGGTCACCATAGCAAGAGAAATTCGCCCCGGACAAATTTCAAAAACAAGTAGGATTACTTGTTGAAACACAAAAAATACCCATTAATTTCAATGTGATAAAAAACATTATGATAAACACCCTAAGCATTACACAGTTTTGCTTAGCATTTCAAAACTCACCCCTAATAGACCCTGTTTTATTCTGTTCAAAAAATAATGAAACTTCATCATGGGAGGTTTTTTCTCTCTTTCATAAGCGGGCAAAGCTTGATCTACGACAAGTAAATTTGTCACTCAAAAGCAAAATTTCTCGTCGAAATGTGGCTTGCACAACAGCACCAAGCGCCCTACTATTTGCGTGTTTTCTGAAGATAGCCAATCCGAGTACATCGCGGTGGTGTGTTTAGCATGACGGGTCAATGAGCCGGTCATGATGTGGTCACCCCGTGGCAAGGCGATAGAGCAACTATCCAGGATCTGTAACTGGTTCGGGTAAAGGTAATACGCTGATGCGTCGTCAATACCTGAGTCGCTTTGCTCAAGACCTGAAGGGGTGATCCCGTGCACCACAAACAAGCATGGATCACACATAGAGCCTGCAGGTCGTAATTCGCTGATACTATTTGGAGTCGCTATGCCTATTCAGCCTCAAGTACAAAATTTTGATATCGACGCTACCCTTGTTACCGATTTAGTTGCGCAGTATGGCTCACCCCTGTTGATGCTCGACTGCGAGCAAGTACGCAACCAATACCTGGCACTTGCCGATGCGTTACCCGGCGTACGTTTACACTATGCATTAAAGCCTTTGCCTCATCCGGCAGTGGTGCGCACTTTGCTGCAACTGGGTGCCTGTTTTGATCTGGCAACCAGCGGTGAAGTCGACCTGGTTCGTGAGCAGGGGGTTCCGGCTGAGTGCACGATCCATACGCACCCAATCAAGCGCCGCAGCGACATTGCTGATGCACTTGAGTATGGCTGCCAGGTGTTTGTGGTCGACAACCTCAATGAGCTGGCTAAGTTTCGCGAGTTTGCCGAACAAGCTGAAGTGCTGATCCGGCTGAGCTTTCGCAACAGTGAGGCCTATGCCGACCTGTCGAAAAAATTCGGTTGCAGCCCAGCAGATGCAATGAACCTGATCCGTCAGGCGCAGCAATGGGGTATTCGAGTGAAAGGTCTGTCATTTCATGTTGGTTCGCAAACCGCCAATGCCGACAAATATGTCACGGCTATTCAGGCATGCAAACAGCTGATGGACGACGTCGTGGCTGCTGGACTGCCTGCGCTAAGTTGCCTGGATATCGGCGGAGGTTTTCCGGTATCGTACGCGAGCAACCAGGTGGATATTCGTGCTTTTTGTGCGCCAATCAACGCAGCACTGGCCGAGCTACCAGAGACGGTACAGCGCATTGCCGAGCCAGGTCGGTTTATTGTTGCCGGTGCGATGACATGTGTTGCGTCGGTAATGGGCCAGGCACAGCGTGAAGGCCGTACCTGGTATTATCTGGACGATGGAATTTATGGCTCTTTCAGTGGGTTAATGTTCGACATGGCATGTTACCCGTTACGTACGCTGAAAACCGCTGATGTGGTCTACCCAAGCGTACTGGCGGGCCCAACCTGCGACAGCATAGACGTGATCTGTGATGCCGTTGAACTGCCGAAACTGGAAGATGGCGACCTGGTTATCACCCGCATGATGGGTGCCTACACCAGTGCGACAGCCACCGACTTCAATTTCTTCAAACGTGCTACGACTGTGGTACTCAATGAAGTGATCCAACTTCACCAGGCCGAATTCGGCAGCTAACCGCCCACCATACAGAGGTCCACCCGGGCCTCTGCTCCTCATTACTTCACTAATTTACGCAACAAAACGCCGCGCTGAACTCGATAAGACGTGCCTGATAGCTTGACCGATAGACACTAACACTAAACGCGCAATAATTTACGCAGGCTTTTTCATAGTGGACAGCAGACGGGTCAGCGCACTCAGTAAAGGCAAGAATGCCAGCGTATTTATACCATCTCGGCCACAGATGCCAATGATCGCTTCGCGAGTTTTTCAAACTAGGGCAACCCTCCGGTGGACTACGCGACACCTGGAGTCAGTGTTTTATCAACGCGCAGTGGCGGCGGCACAACCACAATATCAGGCACCTAAATGGCATCACCTGCCGCGTGTGCCCTAATTATGATGAGCAATGGCAACCCCAGAACAGATGGCCGCGCATCCGGTGATCCGGATGGCAATGCCGACAGTGTAGTGCATTTATAAATGACAGGCAGTGGTTCGGTCTCTGCACTGACCTGCTGCCAACCCCCTGTGGTCGGCAGCGATAATTGACTATATTAAACCGTTCTTCCCTGCGCTTGCATTGACCTGACACCGGCAATCGCCTGCATAATATCCATAAAGTAGACATCCTCCAGCAAAGAAATGACGTCATTCCACCTTGGGTTAAACTCATTGTTCTCCCAGCGCCTTAAGGTGCGCTCCTCGATACCATAACTCGCAGCTGATTCGGCCTGAGTATAACCCCGTAATTTGCGGGCATACTTTAATAGCTGGGCACCGCGCGGCGCTCTTAAAAGATCAAGCTGCCCGGCATTGTCTGCGTGCTGAGGCGGCATGGACCCTCCCATGGCAAACGGGTTGATCACTGTTTCTGTTGGGATGTTGCAGGTTACTGTACTGGTCATATCCACTTCCTTACTTTTTTACGCAATCTTGTCATGTTACCCAACCACCTTAAGGCAATTGGGTCATTATCTACTATCAGCAAAGGCTGTTAACGCGGACTGAATCCTTAAAACACCGCCAATGCGTAATTTATGAAAGATGATAGTGCAATTATTTACGCAGATCAATGCGTAACTTTCAAATTTTTGCGTAAAAATTTGAATTGCCTTTTACCAGCCAAGTTCCTATAATGCCGTATTGCTTAAAAATGGGACATCCAAGGGCGTGGTATCAAACAATGGAAAAACAACATAATACCGAAGCTGACATCTCAGCATTTGCAGAACGCGTTGAATATGCAATTAAGCCGCATAGCATTCGTGCTTTCGCGTCAAAAATTGATATTTCTGAAGGAACTTTACGACGCATATTGAAAGGAGAGGATCCTAAGCTCAGTATTGTTGCACGCATTGCTCAGGTTGCGAATGTCGATCTGATGTGGCTTATCCAGGGTGAAACTACCACAGATTGCCCGCAATCACCCATCATCACTCAGCCTCTGGTTAAACTGGATGAATTTAACGAAGCCTTTGTGTTAGTACCTGGCTATCATGTATCCGTCAGTACCGGCCACGGCGCCTTCAATGACAACGCTCAGGTTGCCCGCCACCTCGCATTTAGAAAGAAGTGGATAGACTATAAAAACCTCGATAAGAGTGAGCTGGCAGTGGTGTTTGCAAAAGGCGACTCGATGGAGCCCACCATCCACAACAACAACACCATTTTGGTTGACTTGAGTGACAAGAAACTCAGTGAAGGCCTGATCTACGTAGTCAGGCTCGGTGAAGAGTTATATGCAAAGCGGCTACAACAGTATCTGGATGGCTCTGTCAGATTGATCAGTGACAATAAAGAATACGTCGAACAGGTGGTGCGCGCTGACGAGCTGGAGCAGTTAGAAATTATCGGCAAAGTGGTGTGGATTGGCAAAGATCTGGCTTAAAAGCGGATTTTTTAGCGACCCATATTTTAACAGGTGGCGTTACCAGGCTTATTGAGGTGCCGGAGCTCAGTACTGGGCCCCCTGCTCTTTTGCGCTGGTCACTATGTCTCCCTGAAAGAGCTGATTGCGCCCGCTGCCACCATTGAGTATGTCATAACCCGTACCACCGGCCAGAATATCATCCCCGTCTCTGCCCTCGAGCACATCTTTATCATCACCACCGATCAGAACATCATTACCAGTACCACCAACAAGCTTGTCACGGCCTGAAAAGCCTCTCAGTTCATCGTTTCCTGGCCCACCAAAGAGCCTGTCTTTGCCTCGTCCTCCCATTACCTCATCATCACCATCACCCGCCCACACATGCAGTTCGTTCGTCATGGTACGACCATCGAAGCTATCGTCCCCCGACTTCAGGTACACATGAATTTGCTCAACCTGACTGGCATAAATAAACGCACAGCTGGCATTATCAGAGGTTGCCCGCATGATTTTAATGCGCCGTCCATCCCCTGTGAGACGATATGTTTCAGCCTCTTCAGTGCCAGTGATATTTAACACGACAATATGATTTGCAGATTTAGCGGTGCGCAGTGACATGCGCTTTAACTCCACCACGGCTCCCCCGCTAAGACCGGTACACACACCGTCTGATGCAGCCGCGCTGCTTACAAAACCATAGCTTAACGCAGCCAGGCACATTGCTATAAGTCGTCCTATCATATCCCTATCTCCTAGCTGGCTTCACTTCTGATGCAGCTAAACACCAAACTCGTTCAATCACTACTTTCACTGTAGCCAGACAGTGTGTACGAAATGTGCAGATTGCTGACCAAACCGAGTTTTAAACTACGCCCGTTACCAACCGTCTAAAATAAAAGAAGCTAGTCAACGCCTTTAAATCTGCTTTTGTGCAGACAAACTTGTCAATGTCCGTTCATAATGACGTGCCCACTGTTGTATTAACGCCCCGACGCCAAGTGCACACAGTGAATAATTGGCCGTTGTCTCGTGTTTTCGGGCCAGATAGCTTTGCAGTAGCTCGCTATGGGTTTCAAGATCATGCAACTTACCCAGATTTTTTTGGCTTTTACGTAGTGGCTTAAGCTTGATGCGCCTGAGCCAGGGACGATAAAGAGAAACCACATACCGCAGTACTTTCACTCTGATACGGACACGATGTTGGTGTATCAGGTCAAGCTCAGGTAAATGCTTAATCCGTTTCTTAAGTTTATTCAATTGTCTGACAGCGATCTGGCGCAATGTGCTGCGATACGTCTTACGTTTTATCGAGAAATGGACTTCCTTGATTTTTGCTTCGGCTGCAGCAAACTGATGTTGATAGTCGCGGCTATGCCAGTATCGGCGCAGTCGCACACATTGCGAATAACGCAGCCGATTTACCTCGCGGCTCACTTCATTCAAGGCGGATGCCAAAGCAGGACAAAAACGCTCAGTCACAGGCATCTGGGCTATCTGTTCACCCAGAACCTGAAAGTCTCTGGGAATATCCGTCGGTCTCGTCAATTGCTTTATACAAAGAGTGAGCTGGTGACGAACGGGTTTAGTCAGCCAGTCACTATGTACTTTGATAAGCGACCGGGCTTGTCGTAAGACAATACGATACTGGTGAACCGCTTCAGGGTCATGACTACATAAAAACACACGCCGGTTTTGCTCAGCAATTGCAAGGCACCCTAACAATGCGTCAGTAAAAACATGCAGGGGCTTTCCCTTGTCTGGGTTGAACCTAAGTGAACTTGCCGGCACGGGTGATAAATTCATATCGCTTATCCAAATAACAGAGGCTGGCTTGCAGTATTCAGTCAGCCAACTCATACGCAGGATAGGATAAGTATAGCGTATTCAGTAGAGTATGTTTGTGAGTTGGTAGGGTCGGTAAGAGCCTGACATTGCAGGCTCAGAGCTAAGTGCACTATACAGCTGACGTTAGCACATGCACTCCCAGAAACGGTTGCCAGTTTCTGATTCAGCAGGGCGACAACGATAGGTATAAGGTGCACCGCCTGCTACATTAGGGGTCTGTTGATTAGCAAGCTGCTGTGACTCTGCCAGACGTTTTAATGACGTTTTCTTGATTTGAAGTTTCATTTTCTTTTCCTTGAGTTGAATTTTTTATGATAGTTGAATAAATCAACAAGAATAACCTGCCATTTCAAAAACAATAAATCAACAATTATTTTACTTTAATTAAGAATCGTCCGTCATCCATTCCGACATTCTCGCCATAATTTCATCCTCGCTTAAGTCTTCAAGGTGCGTACCAATTGTCCAGACATGACCAAACGGGTCTTGCAGCGTCCCGGCTCTGTCACCATAAAACTGGTCAACGACAGGGCGAAGCTCGGTAGCCCCCGCGGCAACAGCCTGAGCAAACGTGCTATCAACATCGGGCACATACAGCATCAGACTGACTGGTGTCCCGCCTAACTGCTGCGGACTCTTAAAGTGCATATCGGGGCACATATCAGATAACATCAAGTGAGAATCACCAATTTTCAGCTCTGCATGTGCCACACCACCGTCTGGCATGGGCAGCTGCATAACCAGCTCGGCGGCAAAAGCCTTGCGATAGAACTCAATTGCTTGTGCGGCATTTTCGGTGATTAGATAAGGCGTCAGGGCATGGTAGCCATCGGGTATCGCTGATACTGTCATGGTGATTTCCTCACAGATTGCAGGCAGCGCCACCCTTAACAACGGCATAGATACATGCCCTCCCTTAAAGTGGTACTGCCCGTCAGGCATTTGCATCTCTTAAAGCTAGTTCAGTTCGGTCAAATGTCGAGTGCCAGGCATCAAAGCGATGCCAGCGAATTTTGGTTAGTGCTTTTTCGTCACTGTAAAAAACGCTAAACTAAGGCTTTTTGATGTCCGACAGTGAGAGCATGATGCAACGTAAAAAGCTGGTAAATCACCTCAATGAATATCTAAAGCCTTTTCAAATCAAAGACTATTGCCCAAACGGCTTACAGGTCGAGGGCAAAACTGAGATCCGCAAGGTGATCACAGGTGTCACAGCCAGCCAGGCGCTTATTGACGCAGCGATCGACAGGCAAGCCGATGCCATACTGGTGCACCATGGCTACTTCTGGAAAGGCGAAGACCAGACCGTAACCGGTATGAAAAAGCGCCGCCTGCAAAGCTTACTGGCACACGACATAAACCTGTTGGCCTATCATCTGCCGCTGGATGTCCATCCTGAAGTGGGCAACAACGCACAACTGGGTAAACTGCTGGGCCTGACTATTGAGCGTCCGTTAGAGCCCTGGAACAGCAACAGTGTGGCAGTAAAAGGCAAGCTGAGCGAGCCCATGGCTGCAACCGACTTTGCCGCTTTGATTGAACAAAAGCTGGGCCGTAAGCCACTTCTCAATCAGGCAGGTGACCACCTGATAAAGACCATTGCCTGGTGCACTGGTGGTGGACAAAGCTTTATCGACCTGGCGGCAAGTCAGGGGATCGATGCGTATCTGACAGGAGAGGCATCGGAACAAACCATCCATTCGTCAAATGAGCAACAGATCCACTTCTTCGCTGCAGGACACCATGCAACCGAGCGCTACGGTGCCAAAGCTTTGGGTGAATATCTGGCTGCGCAGTTCGATCTGGACGTTGAATTCGTTGATATCGACAACCCGGTATAATCGCACCATGGCCAAACACATACAACGCACCCTCAACAGAAATGAGGATCGTAATTTCAGCGAGTTAACCGGTAAATTTAAGAACAATATTTATGGCACATCAAAGGGCAAACTGAGAGAAGCGGTACTTCAGCGAGACCTCATCCAACATGTGTCCTGGCTGGGTGTCGACTGCGAGAAAACCGTGCTTGATGTTGGTGGCGGTCAGGGCCAGCTGGCAATGTTTTTGGCACAGCAGGGTCATCACGTCACGCTGATAGATATCTCAAAGGAGATGCTGGTTCAGGCGCAAACGCAAGCCGAAGCCCTGGGGGTCAGCGACCGTATTACCCTGATCCATGCCCCGTTACAGGCACTGCCGGATCTGAACCTGGGTCAGTTTGATTTGGTACTGTGCCATGCTGTGCTGGAATGGCTGACTGAACAACAACAGGCGTTAAAGCTGTTGTCAGACAGGTTAACCACTGAGGGCTATCTGTCATTAATGTACTACAATCGTGCAGCTCAGCGCATGGCCAACATGGTGTATGGCAATTTTGATTATGTGCTTAATGGTTTGCAGGTCAAGCAGAAAGTCGGGCTAAGCCCCAACCGCCCACTTGAACCGGACGATGTAAACAGTTGGCTCAGTGCTTTGCCACTGCAAAAATTGAGTCAGTCAGGTGTTCGTTGCTTTCATGATTATTTGCGAGAACCAGACAAAGCAAATAGTCAGTTTGACGCGCTACTAGCGCTAGAACTCAAATATAATCAGCAAGAGCCCTACGCCTCACTTGGCAGGTATACACACTTAATGATGCAATACCATCACACGATTTGAAGGTAAAAATAGCCATAAAAAAAGACCCTGGCACCTATAATCCAGTGCCAGGGCCGAGACATGTGTTCAGGTCTTTAATCCTGTCGTCATACACCCACATTGCTCAGCGGACGTATGTCAATGCCAAAGGTCGGGAGAGCAACGATTTAAACGTGGCACAGCGCAGTGAAAAAGTCATCAACTGTCCTTTGAATCATTTTGAAAAGCATTATTTTCAATCACTTAAGTCTATATTCTTTGTGGCAAAATGAGACAATATTTTACCGTACAACTGTGGTCGCTTAGTCGCGACCCCCTGACCACCGCTGTTTTCGATGATCTGTAACATCTCCGCACTGTCGATCAACGTGTAGAAATAATAGGGGGTTTGATCGCCATTCGCCCTGAGCTGCTGCAACAATTTCAATCCCGCCAAAGGCTCCTGCGCCCTGCCCATATCGGAAATAATCAGGTTGTACTCATACATTTGCAACAACAACAGGGCTTCTTCAGTGGTTCTCACGGGATAAACACCAATATGGTGACGCTCAAAGTAGCGTTTTTCCTGCAGGTTATTCTGGGGGTTGTCGTCCACCCAGAGTATCCGCCCGATAGCATCCAGCGGTTCACCATGGCGTAATACCGGTGCTTGCTCGGTGCTATGAGTCATCAGGCCAACAAAGCAAAGACAGGCGATCACCAATACAGGTAACCAGTATCGGGCAGGCAAGGCATTGTGCTCTCTCACAGACATCATTTGCATCGGCTGAGTCGTCATCGCAGAGGGATCGGAGCTGCCCATTGCGCCTATTAAGGAACCAGTGGCCTGATGCTCAGTGACCTCGATGGCAGGCGCAAAGCGATAACCCTGACCACGCACAGTGACGATGCAGTTTTGTTGCAGCCCTGCACGGTTTAACTGGCTGCGCAGATCTGAAACCAGTTTAGGCAGTGACCAATCTGAGACCACAGTATTTGGCCACAGTAATTTTACCAACTCGGCATGCGAACACACCTGAGGCCGACGCTGTAATAGGTAGTTGATAAGCAAAAAGGCGCGGTCATCCAGCTGCGTTGACCGCTCATTGATGATGACGCATTGCGTCGCGATATTCAAACGCGCATTGGCGAATTGAAATTCCATAATTCTGACAATATTCTTGTTATTATCGCACCAGCGTAGCGGATTTTTTATTCACATACCAGATACAAACACTTGAATACTTATCAACTTTGGTCGTACTGGTGCAATATTTCGTTTCGATTTTTTGATTTATAAATAATAAAATCAAACAATTAAACTTATTTACCCAGCCAATCAAATGCGCGTTGCAAAAAAGCAACCGCGTCTTCTTCGATGATCAGACCATGTGCCATCACCAACCGTTGTGGCGACCAACTTAACATCTTGTTCAAATGCGCCCGCGCCGTATCGTGATGGAAAATAAAACTCAGCCGCCAGTCTAGTGGTGTCTGGCCTTCAGGTGCAACCACACCCGCGCCTTTTGCCACAAAGCGCTGAAAGGTATTCAGACTTTGTGGGTCAAAATTTTCAATCAGATCGGTGACCAGTAAAGTGCGACTTTGTGGATGATAGAACACCGCTTCTTCCATCGCCGGAGAGCCAGTAAAAAGCAACGTTTTCAGTGTATTATCCCAGGGGTAATGATGGTCATTGTCTAGGATCTCATCAAAGCTAAGTGTCTCGCACTTGTCTTTGACTTCCTGCGTACCAAAGGTTTGCGCTTGTGGATAGGCCTCCTGCCACGGCGCCATAAACAGATGGTGGAGATGATTGGGTGCGATCAGATAAGTCACAGGCCCCAGTGTATCTACCTGCTCTCGCAGCTCTGGTGTCAGGCGGATTGGGCTATGTACCCACAACCCGCCGCAAGGTAGGCGCACTATCGTCATTCGGGTAGTGAAAGGCATGGTGAAAAAAGATACCGCTTCACCATCGAAGATCCAAATATTGTCGTCCAGCTGTCTCATATTCATCTCCCTGGGGATCTAACTTCCCCTTAGTTCACTCATAAAAAGTAAGAAAAAGTAATGAGATTTGAGACTAACATACTTGCTGATATTTTATCCAACATGGCACAGAGCCAACGAAAACGGACACGTACACTTTACTTTACTGACAAACGTCTTTGAGTATTTGCGCACCCAGATCACGCATGACCTGAGGCTCAGGGTGCGTATGAGCGAAGGTGCGTAACCCATAAATACTGACAATCAGGCCACGTGCTCTGTCCAAAGGAGAGCGTGTGCCTGTCAGCTCACCTTGCTCGGCAATACGTTCAAACACCGCACACAGAGCATTACGCCACATGGCACATTGCTCACTGAGAATAGCCTGGGCTTCCGCGTCCTGCTCGGCCAGTTCGTTCAGCGCTTTTTGCGTCAGACAGAGCTTTTGCGGATCGCAGCTCACACATTCAGCCACGACATGAGCCAGGTAGGCTGCCAGCCCGGCTCTGGCCGATGGGTGTTGTGAAAACAGCGTCTGTAATTCATCACCACGATCCCGGTTGTACTGCTCCAAAGCAGCCAGCAGCAGACCGCGCTTATTCTGAAACGCGCAGTAAATCGACCCCGGATGCAAACCGGTTGCAGCTTTGAGGTCCTGCATACTGGTTTTTGCATACCCCTTTTCCATAAATGCCGTCATTGCGGCTCTGAGCACCTGCTCTTTGTCAAATTCTGCACTGCGCATGTCATTCTTCTCCTGTTCAGGCATAGTGCATTTTACTCATTTTTGAATAAATGTTCAAAATATACTTGAACGCTTGTTCAAATGATCATATCTTGAATAAGCATTCAAAAACTAACCGGGTCCTACTATGACGAGCAAACTGTTTGAAACTTATGCATTAAATGAGCAAATTTCGCTGAAAAACCGCATTCTAATGGCACCACTCACCCGCTGTATGGCTGATGATCAATTGGTGCCGACCGACGCCATGGCGCAATATTATGCGCGTCGCTCAGAGGCTGGTTTAATCATATCTGAAGCCACAATTATTCGACCTGACGGGCAAGGCCACCCAAATACACCGGGCCTGTTTACGCCTGAGCAAATAACTGGATGGCGCAAAGTGACGGATGCCGTTCACGCCAATGGCGGCAAAATATTTGCCCAGCTATGGCATACCGGCCGGGTTGCGCACCCGCACTTCTTTGATGGTGACAAAGTGTTGGCTCCCAGTGCAGAAAAAGTAGAAGGTACAGTGCCACGTATGCGCGATTTGAGTTATATCACCCCCACACCAGCCACGGTTGAAGAGATCTCGGTGCTTGTCGCAGATTATGCACAGGCAGCCAGCAACGCCATTGATGCTGGATTTGATGGTATCGAGCTGCATGCCGCCAATGGTTACCTGATTGACCAATTTTTGCACCATGACAGCAATAAGCGTACCGATGAGTATGGTGAAACGCCGCAGAACATGAGCCGCTTTGCACTGGAGGTGATTGACGCCATCAGCGGCCGCATTGGTGCTGAGCGAACGGCCGTCAGACTGACACCGGGTGCTTACTTTAACATGCAGGCCGATCCACGCGACAAACCGGTCTTTGACTATTTGCTGGCACAACTGGAACAGCGCACACTGGCTTATGTGCATATCGGTATTTTTGACGACGCCATGGAGTTCGATTTTCTGGGTGGCCGAGTTTCTGACTATGTCAGAGCAAATTACAGTAAAACCCTGGTCGGCGTAGGCGGCTTTACCCCACAAACTGGCGAGCAGGCGCTACGTGACAATCGCTTTGACTTGCTGGCAATTGGCAGACCTTTCATTGCCAACCCGGACTATGTGGAAAAAGTCAGACAAGGTGACGCGCTGACCCCTTATTCCGAAGACATGCTGACAAGCCTGGTATAATACCCTCTAAATTCGCTGCGGGTGAAAGACACCCGCACGCTTTCTCTGGTGAGCACTACTGCCCGACAGGTTTTGTCTGTGTTATCACCGGAAGTTGCTCAGCCTGCCAGCTCAGATAATCGCCGCTTAGGTGCAGCAAGCTGAACCCCTGCTCCGTCAGTGCTTGCTCAAAAATAGCTGCCCGGCGTCCGGAGCGGCAATAAACCACCAGCGTCTGAGGTTTTAGTGTCTCCAGCAAAGACTGGTGCTGAGTGATCTGATCAAAAGGAATGTTAATCGCGCCTTTAAGGTGACCGGCCTCGAACTCTTTTTCGCTTCTGACATCCACAATGACGTGGGGCTGAGCCGACATCTGATTTCGTAATAACGCCTGCTGACTGATGATCTCAGTGGCTGCCTGAGCAAACAGACTCACCAGACCAAACAGCAAATATAGACCTTGTTTAATCATATAACACCTTCTGCCTTTTAGACTTTCTACTAGCCGCTAGCATAGCAAAGCCACGGCACGTTTGCCCCAGGAATATTGTACCCACAACGAACCAATTAAAAGGAATAAGTATCGCTTAACAAAAATTATTCTCTACATCAGAGACACTGTTCAACTTGGTAATTTTTCACTTTTAAAACTTACCATTTATTTTACAATCACTTATTTATTTGATCTGGCTCATTGGTCAGACAACTACGGCTATAGTCTAATACTCAGTATCAGGGATTGCATCTATTACTAGTGTTTAGGTGAGAGTGTTTGCTCCGGTTGTATGGAAAAAGGAACACCAACCAAAAACTTGAGCTTTTACTCTATTTTGCTATATTTTTTATCATGCTTGATGATGGTGTACATTGAACCTCTAGAAGGGACGCGCTAATAACGACGAATAAACAGGTGCAAATTTGTCTTGAGAATTAAATATATCGGTTATTAATTCGTCACAATGACGGATGACAATAACCTCAGTTCGTAAACCTTTCGGTTAGTGTAAAAACAACCGAAAACGTGGCTTAGAAGTGCGATAGTTGAGCCGCCTTAAGTTCGGAAGAGCAATATGGAAAGCAAAAAAATCGCAGTCGTCACTGGTGCACTGGGTGGCATCGGTTCAGCTATCGTCAAAGAGCTGGTAAATGCAAACTGTTTTGTTGTGGCTGTTGCCAGCCCGCGACGTACCTCAGCGGATATTGACGCCTGGCTCAATGAGCAGTCAATCAACCCAGCTGCGGTACATGGCATATTCCTGGATGTAACTGATCATCAGGCGTGCCAGGAACAGCTAGATGACGTCATCGACCAGTTTGGTCGCATTGATATTCTGGTTAACAATGCAGGCATCACACGGGATACCTCATTCAAAAAGATGACCCTGGCACAGTGGCAGGAAGTCATCGACACTAACTTCAATTCCATGTTCAACATGACCCACCCGGTTTTTGCACACATGTGTGGTAACAAATCAGGTCGCATCATCAACATTTCGAGCGTAAACGGCCAGAAAGGTCAGTTTGGTCAGGCGAACTATTCAGCAGCTAAGGCCGGTATGATCGGATTTAGCAAAGCACTGGCTTACGAAGGCGCCCGCGCAGGCGTGACCGTAAACGTAGTTGCCCCGGGTTATACGGCAACACCTATGGTCGAAAAAATGCGCGAAGATGTGCTTGAAAGCATCAAGGCACAAGTGCCGATGCAGCGCTTAGCCACGCCACGTGAAGTGGCTCAGTCGGTCGCTTATCTGGCGTCTGATCAGGCGGGCTATATCACAGGTGAAACGCTGGCGATCAACGGCGGACTTTATATGAACTAAGCGGCGTATATCAGGATTGAGCATGCGCTCTGAAGTACCTGGGCAGTAACGTTACCTATACGGACTTTTTTGATAAACAGGAAGCACACCATGTACAACGATCTAATGAAAACTTTTACTGAGCAAAGCGAGCAGTTTTTCTCTCCGGCTATCAAGTTCAACCAACTGGTTGCTAAAAACATTGAGCAACTGGCACAAATCCAGCTTGATGCAACAGAAAACTTCACTAAAACCTCTGTTGAGCAACTAAAAACGGCTGCTGAAGTAAAAGATGTTAAGTCTTTCATCGACTTCAATGCCAGCCAGCTTACTGCGATGAACAAGCTAAGCCAGCAAATGATCGACGACGGTCAAAAGCTGACTCAACTTGGCAACGAATTCAAAGAGCACCTTGACGCTATCTCTAAAGACAGTGTTAAAGCCACTGCTAAAGCTTAATCGCTGTCGTCTGCCCCTGCCTGTTGCGGGGGCATTTTTTTAGCCTGTTTTTTGTAGTGGCTGATCCGCTATACCAAACACGACACAAGACACGTGCAATCAATTTGCCTATTAGGACACGAGTAATGGATACCGATAACACAGATCTTAATAAAACGCTGACTGCCTGGTGGCAGTACAATCAAGATCTCTACACCATATTCAGTAATAACCTGCTCAAAGAAAACCCCGTTCAACAAGCCCTGAACGAGCAAAGTGCCCGGGATTTTGGTGTCTGGTTGAACGAAATAGCGAAGCAGCCAGAAACCTTTGTTCAACATCAGTTTGACTGGTGGCAGGAACAAATCAAAATCATGCAACAAACCTGGGGTCAGGGATTCGACACTGAGCAACCAGATGTCATCGAAACAGAGCGTGGTGACCGCCGTTTTAAGGCCGACGAGTGGCGTGATAACCCCTGGTTTAATTACATTAAACAAAGCTACCTGCTGTTTGGTCAGTCCCTGCTGTCTTCTATTCGTGAAACGCCAGGGCTGGATGATAAGCTCAAGGAACGCCTTGAATTTTTTGCCCGTCAGGTCGTCAACTCAATCTCCCCCAGTAACTTTATCTCCACCAACCCTGAGTTGCTTAAGCTCACTTTGGATTCCAAAGGCGAAAACCTTATTAAAGGGTTGGAAATGTTTAAAAAAGATCTGGCTAAAAGTGGTGATATGTTGCGTATCAGCATGACTGATGAACACGCTTTTGAGTTAGGTAAAGACATTGCCACGACCCCGGGTAGAGTGGTATTCCAGAATCATCTGTTCGAATTGATCCAATACGAAGCAACCACTAAAGAGGTGTTTAAAACACCGCTGCTGATAGTACCGCCGTATGTTAACAAGTACTATATTCTCGACCTGAAACAACAAAACTCGCTGGTAAAATGGTCTGTCGACCAGGGCCATACCGTGTTTATGATCTCATGGAAAAACCCGGATGCCAGCATGGCTGAAATCGGCTTTGAGGACTACATAGTCGATGGGGTAATTGCTGCGCTAGATGCCATTGAGAAACAAACCGGTGAGGCCTATGTCAATGCGGTAGGTTACTGTATTGCTGGCACTTTGGTAACCACAGCAATGGCTTACTTTGTCTCAAAGCGCATGAAGCATCGTATTAAAAGCGCCACCTTATTGACAACCCTGCTGGATTTCTCACAGCCCGGCGAAATTGGGGTGTTCGTCAATGAGCCGACCATTTCTGCGCTGGAGAAATACAACCTGCAAAATGGCATCATGCATGGCCACCTGCTTGGCGTGTCTTTCAGTATGTTGCGCGAAAACAGCCTGTACTGGAATTACTACGTTAATAATTACCTCAAAGGTGAAGCGCCCATGGACCTGGATCTGCTTTACTGGAATGGCGACAGCACCAACCTCACCGCGAAGTGCCATAACTTTATGCTGCGCGATCTGTATCTGGAGAACCGCCTTGTACAACCACGCGAGGTAGAAGTCAGAGGCACAAAAATCGACCTGAGCAAAGTGAAACAACCGGTCTATATGTTATCGACCCGGGACGACCATATTGCGCTGTGGCAGGCGACCTTTCAGGGCATTCAACACACCAGTGCCAAAACCACTTTTGTTCTGGGTGAATCAGGTCATATCGCCGGGGTTATCAACCCTCCAGCCGCTGAAAAGTATGGTTTCTGGTATGGTCCGGACGCAACCGGTGACGCCAATGCCTGGCTCGACAAAGCCAAACATCAGAGCGGCTCCTGGTGGCCTCACTGGGGCAAATGGTTAAGCCAGTACGTGGATGAAAAAATCCCTAAACGGGCCACCAGCAAAAAAGACAATCCAGGTATCTATGCTGCACCTGGCGAGTACGTCAAAGTTAAGATCTAGTACCAATCCGGACTGCCCTCGGGCAGTCTCTCACGATAATAGCCATCCGCGACTAGCTGGTGGCTAATACCACTTACTTTTGCCGGGTGAACACACTGTGTTTGGCCGATACCATGTGTAAACCACTCAACCTGACGGCCTGTTTACTTAACCTTGGAAAGTCCTTTCTCAATTTATAACTGTGATATAGGTTGCTGAAAATACTGCTGCGAGACAAGCTGTCTAGTTGGGCGAGAAACACTTTTGCACTGTCGGGCTGACCATCCGGAGCATTCGCTCTGCAACATGCCTGATAGCGCTTGAGCAGACTGACCAGGGTCAGGCTGGGATCTTTTTGTCGCAGAGCCAGCTCTGCTTCGATAAAAAATGCCGCCCCACTCCAATATACCCGGGCATGTGCCCTGCGCCGCCACATATCTTCACTGACTCTGGCCAGAGGGCCCGGCGTATCCCAGGTACCCAGGCGGCCACGCTCCAGCCCGGCCATAATCCGCTGCACATATTCATCGCCATCAATGACTCCAGAATGCAGCATAATGACGTTTTGCAAATAAGTAGCCAGCCCTTCCGCCAGCCAGAAATCGGGGTAATCAAACAATGGATGATATAAATGCGCCAGTTCATGATACAAGGTCCAGTCACGGATCAATTGCTGCTCTGTCGCAAATGCACTGACATGTAGCTCGATACCATCCACATTTCCGCGGTTAACCGCTCCCCAGGGTACGGGCTCACTACTCAAATAGACGTTTTGAAGCCTGACGGGGAGCCGGGATTGCGCAACTGGGCCCAAGGTCTTTTCGGTGGCTTCAAGGCCCTGGGTCAGCCAACTGATCACAACGGCTTGTCGTTTTTCACTCAGTTGCTCAAGCTGCTGATAAACCAGTTCTGTGGCCCACCCGGGTGAGCACAATAGTAAGGCACCTATTAATATCCGCATGACCCCTCCTGAGCATCTCTCAGTCTACCATATCATATCAGGCCCACTTGTAATGCACTGTAATGGTCAACAGAGCCCGAAGCACTAGACTTTCTCGCAACATAACCAACAGCGTAGGGAGCTAATTATGGGGCAAGGCGGATTTATTACGCTCGTCAATAGTACCGATTCGGACTGGACTCGTACGGGCCAACACGCATACCAGATGAATGCCTGGGAGTTTCCCGACACCATTGCGGCCAAAACCAGTACCAGAGTCTATGTAGAATGGGATCAGGGTATTTTCCATGATCAGCAAGATGACGCAGCAGAAGTCTATTATACCATCAACGATGGCCATCACTCGTGTTTTCAGATTCAGGCCCGGGCGAAGCAGGGCTTTGAGCTTCAGGTGGTGTTCGATAATCTGGTCTCCAGTGGCAATCCGACTGGGTCAACGCTCAGGCTGGGTTGGCAGCACAACGGCATGGTGAGCTTTATTCTTGCCGGGCGCTACGGCGACTACACGGGTTCTAACTTGCAAAGTGCGGACTGGATGAGTCAGCACCTGGCCTTGCTTGGCGATAAAGAGCTGCGCGACCTATGCATTAGTGGCTCTCATGATTCGGGGATGAGTGTGTATACCTCAGGCACTGCATTTGCCCATAGCTGTAATACACTGACGCAAAGTGCTAACCTTCAGGGCCAGCTTATTCTGGGTGCACGTTATTTTGATATTCGCCCGGTGATAAGTGATGGTGACTACTACACCGGACACTATAGTGAGATTAGCCAGATTGGTTCCTGGCAAGGTGCCAATGGTCAGTCTATTGCATCGGTTGTCTCGGACATTAACGCGTTTGTTGCCCACAACAACGAGCTGGTGATCCTGAACCTCTCCCATGCTTTAAATACAGATGTGGGGAACGCACATTATCGTCCATTCACTCAAACTGAGTGGGATGGCCTGTTTGACGCCCTCTCGGGTCTGACTCACCTTTACGTGGCAGATGCCAGCAGCGATCTGACTCAACTCACACTCAATCAGTTTATTTCAGGCAGTGCTGCCGTGTTACTGATTGTAGAAGACAGTAATGTAGAGCTCGGCACACATGCAGGCAAAGGGTTCTTCCCGGCCAGCAGCTTACCTGTGTACAACCGCTATGCAGACAAAAACACCGTTGCAGCTATGGCTGACAATCAGCTAGAAAAAATGCAGCAACATGCACCAGAGGACTATTTTTTACTGTCCTGGACGCTAACACAAGACGCCGCTCAGGCCACGACTTGCGCGCTGGGGGTAACCTCCAGCATCAAAGCGCTGGCCGATGAAGCCAATCAAAATCTGGCCTACCTGCTCTATCCGGCAATCACGCCACAGGCCTACCCTAACATCATCTACACAGATAACCTGCGTAACAGCGATGCCACCGCTATGGCCATGGCTGTAAACTGGACCGTGTTGTCCTGATAGCCTGTTTTGGGGCCTGACTCAGGCCCTGCTTCATCCAGTGAAAAGCTCACTCGTTAAGAGCAAAATTTCTTGTTAGACACAGCTGTCGATTGCTCGTTTAATGCGCCCTATACACAATACCTATTTAAATTACTTTTTACCCGTTAAGGAACGTTAATGACAGATTTGATCTCTTCTGAGCAGGCACGTGAATGCTACAACGTGCGCCACTGGAGCCAGGGCTTCTTTGGTATCAATGATCAGGGAGAGGTAACCGCCATGCCGACAGTAGATAACCCAGGGCACGCCGTTACTTTGACACACATTGCCGCGCAGATTAAAGCGCAGGGCTATGGCTTACCGGCTTTAGTGCGGTTCCCACAGATCCTAGAGCAACGCGTCAATGACATCTGTCAGGCGTTTAATACAGCGATTGCTGACTACCAGTACCCCAAAGACTATCTGTTGGTTTACCCCATTAAAGTGAACCAGCAACGGGAAGTGGTTGAAGGACTGATCGCCAGTCAGGACGGCAAAGAGAAAAAGCAACTGGGCCTTGAAGCAGGCAGCAAAGCCGAGCTATTGACGGTACTGGCATTGAGCGAAAAAACCAGCGCCGTGATCGTCTGTAACGGCTACAAAGACCGTGAATACATCCGATTGGCACTGATCGGCGAAAAGCTCGGCCATCGGGTGTATATCGTACTGGAAAAACGCTCCGAGCTGGATCTGGTACTGGCTGAGGCCAAAGCGCTGAATGTCACGCCAAGGCTGGGGCTGCGTGTTCGTCTGGCTTCGCAGGGCAAAGGCAAATGGCAGGCAAGCGGCGGTGAAAAGTCTAAATTTGGTTTGTCCGCCTCTCAGGTATTAACTGTGATTGAGCAGCTAAAGCAAGCTGACATGCTGAGCGCATTGCAATTGGTGCATTTTCACCTGGGGTCGCAAATGGCCAACATCCGGGATGTACGTTTAGGCGTAAGCGAAGCGGCACGCTTTTACTGCGAGCTGCGCAGACTGGGCGCTAACCTGATCAACCTGGACGTGGGCGGTGGCCTGGCGGTGGACTATGACGGTACACGTAGCCAGTCGCATAACTCGATGAATTATAGCCTGGCTGAGTATGCCAACAATGTGGTGTACACCATAGGTGATACCTGTCAGCAGTATAACCAGCCGATGCCGACCATTATTTCGGAATCGGGCCGGGCGCTGACGGCACATCATGCGGTGTTGATCACCGATGTAGTAGGCACCGAGAGCTACCAGCCGGAGCAACTGACTGCGGTTGCCAGCGATGCACCACAGCTGCTGCGTAACATGTGGCGTTCGTGGCAGGCACTGAGCGAGCAAAGCGACGACAGAGCCCTGATTGAGCTCTATCACGATACGCAGGGCGACCTGGCAGAAGTGCACGGGCAGTTTGCCATGGGCTTGCTGTCGCTGGAGCAACGCGCCTGGGCTGAGCAGGTAAACTTGCGTATTTGCTACGAATTGCAACAAAGAATGGACAACAAAAACCGTTTTCATCGTCCGATCATCGATGAGCTGGGCACCAAACTGGCCGACAAGTTCTTTGTGAACTTCTCTTTGTTCCAGTCACTGCCCGATGCCTGGGGCATAGATCAGGTGTTTCCTGTGCTGCCGCTGAGTGGCCTGACACAGGCGCCGAAAAAGCGTGCGGTGCTGCTCGACATCACCTGCGACTCTGATGGTGCGGTGGATCATTATGTCGATGGTCAGGGCATTGAAAGCACCCTGCCTGTGCCTGAGTACACGGCCGATGCGCCCTACTTGTTAGGCTTTTTCCTGGTCGGTGCATATCAGGAGATCCTGGGTGACATGCACAACCTGTTTGGCGACACCCACAGCGTGGTTGCCCGGTTGGATGCACAGGGTCAGCTGCAAATGGACGACGTCGACGCAGGCGACAGCGTGGCAGATATGATGCGATACGTACATCTGGACGTAGCGGCATTTAAAGAGAACTTTATTGCCCAGGTGAATACCCGACTGGAAGAGGCTGATCGGGCCATGTGCCTGACCGAACTGGCATCGGGCCTGGAAGGCTACACCTATCTGGAGGAGTGCTAAGTGAAGCAGTTGTTCGACCATTGTGACCACTCGTTATACTCAAACGGCATGACGTTTTTACGTCAGCCCATGGTGCGAGACATCGCCCATATTGAGTCCGACGTCGTGGTATTGGGGTTGCCATTTGATTTGGCCACCTCAGGTCGTCCCGGTGCCCGCCTGGGCCCGGATGCGATCCGTCGCGCCTCGGTTCACTTAGCCTGGGAAGGTAAACGCTATCCATGGCAGTTTGCTTTATGGGACAAAATTAGCCTGCACGATGCCGGCGACTTTACTTATCCGGTGGGGGATCCGGAATACTTTACCGCGCAGCTGGAATTGGCGGCAGAGCAGATCCTCCATCAGGGTAAAGCCTTGCTTGGGCTGGGCGGCGACCACTTCGTCACCCTGCCCTTGTTACGGGCACACCAGAAGATACATGGCAAAATGGCATTGGTGCATTTTGATGCCCATACTGATACTTACAGTCAGGGCTCGCGCTATGATCATGGCACTATGTTCTTTCATGCCCCCAGAGAAGGGCTGATCTGCCCGGAGCACTCCATTCAGCTGGGGATCCGTACTGAGTTCGAGCAAAGTAATCATGGCTTTGCCGTGGTCGATGCGATGCAGGCCAATGATATGGATGCCCAGACCATTGCCGAGCAGATCAAGGCCAGAGTCGGTGAGCTTCCGGTCTATCTGACCTTTGATATCGACTGCCTGGACCCGGCTTTTGCACCCGGCACCGGCACGCCGGTGTGTGGTGGCCTGAGCAGCGACAAAGTGCTGAAGATCCTGCGTGCACTGCAAGGGATTAATATCGTTGGTATGGATGTGGTGGAAGTCTCGCCCTCATACGATCAGAGCGAGCTGACGTCTATTGCCGCAGCCACCATCGCCTACGAATTGCTCCATCTATGGGCCATTCGCCACAAATAATTTGAAGCGCCTGCGGGCGCTTTTTTGTTTTGCTAACCTGTTTCCTAAAAATCTAGCATTGAGATTGTAATGTTACATTTTGAAACCTTGATCTTGATAGCTCATTTTTCGAAATCGGTAAAAACATTGATTCTTCTGAGAAGGCTTGCCACCTTGGTGAAATAGGCTAAATTTATTGTAGTATTAAAAGTTTCACCTCTATTGCTAAATGTGTAGTGAGTCAGCAAGATTTTAGTATTTTCTTTGCCAATATTAAAACCAGAGGCACTCCATAAATTAAAAAATCATTAGATTGTGAAAGGGAAAATCACAAGCCTTTCAAAAACATCAAGTGACAGACCTTAATTTAAAAAACTAAGCAATTAGATTTAATAAAGGCTAGTAAAAATGGATAAATTCTTAGTAAACATGGCCGTAGTAAAGGTTAATTGGGATGAATCTCAAGGCGACATTCTAGATAATTACATACCTTTAATAGCATACACACTTGGCCAAATGAAAGGTGACATAGTTTCCATTGAAGAATTTAAAGTTAAATTTCAAGAATCAGTTGACTTCACAATCCCCACTGGAGCAATTATTACTTTGCTAAAGAGAGCAGCAAGAAAGCATAAATATCTTAAATCAAGTGATCAGGGAACATTCAATATAGACAAAGGAAAAATTGATAACAATGATTTTGTTCAGAAAAGAGACTCTGAGCAAAGAAAATTCAATCAACTAAAAGAAAAATTTATAAAATACTGCAAAGAAAATCTAAATGTAGATATAAATAAAGAAGAAGCAGACGAATACTTCTTCGACGTTTTATTTGAAATATCCCCTCAGTTATTCTCTAGCGTCTCTAACATTGAAAACATTAAAGTTGAAGTAAGCGAACAGAAAAAATACTTGGTAAGTAGCTTCATTTCACATGTAAACAAAGCAGATCAAACCTCTTTTGAATCAATTATCTCTTTTGTAAGAGGAGCAATGTTGACCGAAACATTTTTTTATTCTCATCCATCAGAAATTAAAAACAAGATGAGGAAAGTGCAAGTTTTTTTTGACACTCAATTTCTTCTTAGGGCACTTGGATATGCTGATTCTGCAATCGTTACGCCATGTAAAGAATTGATTGAAATGCTCAGTACTATGTCTGTAAAAATGCATTGCTTTAAACATACCTATGATGAAATTCATAAAATTCTATACGCCGCTGCTTCGAGACTCAGACAACATGGAAGATTAAAATCAAGCCGACCTGGAGATGTATTTGACTATTTTAACCGATTAAATTGGTCGACTTCAGATGTAGAGTTAGAACTTGCAAAATTAGAGAGAAATCTAAACGATATAGGCGTTTTTATTGAAGATAAACCACCTCATAATGAAAAGCACTCTATTGATGAAAAAAAGCTAGCAGAAGAAATTCAAAAAGAAATACCTAACCAGTCTGAAGAATCTAGAAATCATGACATTGATTGCCTTGCATCAATTTTTCGCCTTAGATGCGGTAAAAAGCAAGACTATTTAGAGTCATGTATTGCAATTTTCATAACGACAAATGCAGCTATATCTAGAGCATCTACGTCTTTTTTTAACAAGGAATACGGAGCATCAAATGCATCAATTTGTATGGCAGATCAAGTCTTCACTACCTTGATATGGCTAAAAACTGTTAAAAAGGCTCCTGACATGCCAAAAGATAGACTGGTTGCTACGTGTTATGCAGCTACTAGGCCCTCAGAAAAATTATGGGATAAGTATGTTGCAGAAGCTGAAAGATTGAAGGAAAAAGGAAGCATAAAAGAAGAGGATTTTGCTGTATTAATTCATAGCCTAGAAGCAAGAAATCGGCTCATGTATTTAACATTGGGGGAAAATGAAATAGTTCAAGGTACTGTGGAAGACGTACTTAACACAGCAAAACAACATTACATAAATGACATAACAAAAGAATTACATGATGAAAAAGAGAAAAATGATTGCCAAATAAAAAGAATTATCAGCTTCTCTAATAAAATTGGTGAAATAACAAAGACGACAGCATATTATTCGCTACTTTTACTCTGGACGTCTCTACTTGCTTTTGGTCTTTTAGAAACGTCTCCTAAGTCAATTGTTTTTAATGAACTTCTCACACTTAACAGCGTAATTTTTATCACATTGACTATAATAACTATATTTAACTTACTTTTTGGGTTTAAAGTTATGGCTCTCTGTAAAGAGATTTCCATAAAATTTGGAAACAAAGCATCTGATTATATCGAGAAAAAGTTAAAAGCGTAAATATTAAATTAAGTATAAATATCCTTTTCATCATCGCAGGCTGTTTAAGTATGCTGGCATCGATGCTGCATTTAGTATGTATTTGGGGTGGTCCGGATTGGTATCTTGCAATGGGTGCCGGCCAGGCCATGGCGGACATGGCCGCAGCGGGCGATCTTTATCCTACGCTGGTCACTGCATTTATCGCTGTCGTGCTTGCACTGTGGGGCGTGTATGCTTTCTCCGGTGCAGGCGCTATTATTAAACTCCTGTTTCTAAAAACCGTTCTGGTACTTATCACCAGTGTTTACCTGCTGCGTGGCGTCGCGGGGTTGTTTGCGCCCTTTGTGACCACCTCGCCAATGATACAGCAAAATTCCATTACCTTCTGGCTGGTCAGTTCACTGATATGTTGCGTTTATGGGGCCTTTTACTTGTTGGGCACAAGCAGGCTATGGGGTAAAAATACTCACTCCTGAAGCGCGGTATTTTGTTGCTTTTAACACAAAAATTCCGTGCAAAAAAACAACCGAACCATGCCTTTTTCGTATCCTCTTTTTTGCCTATCACTGCTAACTTATTTCGGTGCTTTTGGCGAGTTCTTTCAGGGAATAGCCCTTAGCAAGGAAGCAGAATGATGTGTCGTACCCAGCAACAAACTGAATAAACAAACGCACATCACTGCGAAAAAATGGATGACGTCTCTTTGGTCAATTGGAATGGTCAAGCTTATGAAAACACCTATTTACGCAACTCTCACTGCCGGGGCGATGGCGCTCGGTTTATCACTTCCTCTGCTGGCAGCAAGCAGCGACAACGCCAACTCCGGCGTGGGGATTAATCTCACTGGTATTAATTACTGGTCAAGTCAGTGGACCACGCTGGATGTGATGAAGCATGCTTCTAACGGCAGTGGCCAGCTGTGGGCAACCAGTAATGCTCATACCTGGGAATTTAACACCGGCGATCAGGCATTGCTGGATCTGGACGAGCAAGGCTGGCCCCGATCTTTACCTGCGGATTCACCCGACTCGCCATTTCACTATGTCACCACCATTATCTATCACGATAACCCGCACCATCCGGTCGGCGAGTTTGTGATCTTGTACGAGGGTGAAGGTGAGCTCTATTATTCCGGCCCGGAACTTATCAGCTCCGCGCCCGGACGCGACGTGGTACGCATGACTGCAAACAGTTTCTTCCATTTGCAGATCCACGCCACCGACCCAAACAATACCGGCAACCATCTGCGCAATATCCGTATCATAGCCCCGGGCGGCAGTTGTAGTGACGCGGCTACTGATTACGCAGCCAGCGCGGCGGACTGCGCCAGCCCTGAGCAGTTTGTCTCGTTCGAGCACAGCTATCAGGCACGGATATTCCATCCACTCTTTTTGGATGATATGCGCCAGTTCCGTACTTTGCGTTTTATGCAGCTGCTGAGCACCATAGATAACCCGGTTCAGCACTGGGCGCAAAGAAACCAGTACGATTACGCCAGCTGGGCCCTCAATGGTGGTAGCCCCTATGAAGTGGCCATTGCCATGAGTAACAAGCTGGGTGCCGAGCCCTGGTACACACTCCCGGTTCGGGTAGATGACGACTATATGCGCCAGTTTGCCCGACTACTGAAAACGCAAAGCGAGGGGGATTCTGCGATTTATGTGGAGTTTGGTAACGAGCTTTGGAACAACGCCTGGCCGTATATTTTCGATGGCCTGTATCTCGAAGAACAAGGTAAAGCCCTTTGGCCCGACACCAGTTACCACGATATTGAATATCGCATGAACTATTACGGGCTGCGCAGCACGCAGATGTGCGACATCATCAAAGCAGAGTTTGCCGAGGAAGCGGGCCGGATACAATGCGTGATGGGCGGCCAGACCGGTGTGCCCTGGATCAGCGAGCAGGCACTGAACTGCCCGATCCATGCAGCAGGTGTCGGTCAACGCTGTGCTGACAACATGGATGTACTGGCGGTGGGCAGCTACTTTGCCGGATATTTTGCCGATCAAAAGTACCTGCCCATTTTACAGGGCTGGGCCACTGAAGGGGCTGAAGGTCTCAACAAGCTGTTTGAGGAAATGGACTCGGGGGTACTGTATGGCCTGACCTATAACCCCGATGAGCCACCCTGGTGGCAGGCACCTGAGCATGGCGCGCTGGCACAGGCCAGAGACAATATTCAGGGCAACCTGGCACTGGCCCAGCAGGATGGCCTGATGCTGGCAGCCTATGAGGGCGGCCAGCACCTCACCTATGCCGGGGATATTCGCGATGGCCGCGATACCATCAGCGAGGCATTATTCCTAAGCGCCAATCGCGATCCGCGCATGGCTACAGCCTTTACCAGTCACCTGAATGACTGGCGAAACTCCGGTGCAGGTTTGTATGTGGTATTTGAAAGCATCGGCCGCTGGGACAGCTGGGGCGCATTTCCACTTAAGGAATATCAGACACAGACCCGTGAGCAGGCGCATAAATACGATGCAGTTCTAAGCTTTATTGAGCAGACGCCCTGCTGGTGGACTGGGTGCGAGCAAAGCGTACAAAGTGGCGATAACACAGACAGCTTACCCGCAGGTGAGGGCTCACCTCAGGCCACGATGTTGAACCTAAGCTCTTCAGCCTTGTTTGGCAGCAATGGCGTTGGTCTGAGCTGGCAATTCAATGATGTTGCCGAGATACCGGTGAAGTTTCAGGTCTATCGCGATGCGCAACTGATCTGGCAAACCACCGCCAACAACTACGAAGATCACTGGCTCCCGCTTAATCAGGCCTACCACTACCAGGTTCGTGCTGTACACAGCGAAACGGGCACAGTGGTGGCAGAGGCAAGCCTGAATACCAAAGCCGGTGACAGCGAGCCACCTACGACACCCGCTCAGTTCAGTGTGCAGTCGGATGGCGCTTATGGCGCAACATTGCAATGGCAACCGAGCGCGGATAATCAGGGCATTCGTTTTTACAAGATTATGCGCAACGGCCAGCCCTATACACTGAGTAGTGAGGCGCGCTTTGAGGACCCCTGGCCACCCAAAGGGGAAGTCAGCTATCAGGTTATCGCCGTCGACCTGGCTGGCAATCGGTCAGATGCTTCCCCTGTCGGCACCCTGATTATTCAGTAATATACGCAGGCTGCCAGTATCTACTGGCAGCCTCCTAACCAGCAAAGCCTCGTTTTTAGCGCTTTAACTACCTAAAACAGCCATACAAACCAAAACAAACCACCCAAAACAACACCTTATTGATTGGTTTGCCATCAATCTGACATTTTTTCAAATTTTTTACTAAAGAAGTCACACAGCCGGACGATACACTAATCATGGCAGGCAGCGACTATCTCTTCCATCGCCATGACTTTAAAAGCTTTATCAACTTATACCCCAAGATAGTGCTAATCGATACGGCTCGTTCCTGGTTTTTTGGCTTAGAACGAGCAATCCCTTTTTTCATTCCAAAATAGCCACAAAAGCACTGTCTCGTTAGATGTTAACTTATGGTTTTAGGTAAATCTCATGCTTAGTCGTATAAATGGGAATCGTCCAGCAGCTGTGCCAGCAGGTTATTAATAAACTGATTATCAAGCCTGCCTAGTGAGTCATGTAACTGCGCCAGCTTCGGAGGCTTCGTTTTGCTGCGCTTTTATTGGATCGTATACAGCGTATATTGTACCGTTGCGTTGTTTGGCTTGCACTTGTCTCTGGTGCACAAGGTCAAATGCCAATGAATTTAGCTCTTTTAATGACTGGGGAGTGAGATCCATACTCATATAGGCATTGCCCAGCTCTTGCTTATCCCGCTCGTCGAGAAACGACATAATATCACCAAAAGCTGCGTTGACATTGCCCTCAGGGAGAGGGTTAATTATAAGAGATGCTGCAACATCTAAATTAATGAGTGCTGTAAGGTATATACACTGAGTGCAGTATGGGCATTTTAATATTTAAATTTAATGATAAACAAACGATAACAGCCATCATAACTGGCCTATGAAAATGCCTCCCTGAAGCATGCCAATTTTAGAGTGGATGTCACCCCAGACTCAGTTTTGACGATGAATTCAGGGTAAAGCTTATCTTCGGTTAACGGTCATTAACGAAGTATGCTCTCACCCTGCAATTTTGACGCTCTATGCTTTCTAATTTCTATTTTGCCGAGACAAGGAAAAAGCTATACCTAGCTTAAGTGATGAAAGCATAATCAAAAGGTCTAAAAGTAGACCAAACACGAATACTTCTTGAAGAAAAATGGCTTCTAAAATTAATGATATAAAGAGCAAAAGTAACACGACAAAAAAACCATGTAAAAATGGCCTCACCGTGCATTGATTAGACATATAAAAAAACCCAAAGAAGCATATTAAAAATAATGAAACAACATTATAAACCTCTGAGGAAATAGCTAAATACTCCAAACCTGCTTCTTCGTTCATCGCCATAAAATAGCCAAGAGGAACTCCGGAAACAAAATTAAAGAAATATATAACAAATAAAAACTTTAAAACAACCTTGAAATTCAACATAGTAAATTACCGCATTAAAAGGAAGGCGTAAAATCAAGCGCCTTCCAAAAGAATGATTCCGTTAATATATTAATTAGTATATTCTCATTGACCTAAACCCATGACCGGTCGGCAACTCAGGATCTTTATGATTTCTGGTTTTCGTCTTGAGCAGAAGCTTTCAGCTTTTCCTGCGCCTCTTTGTGGCTTTCATTTACATATTGCTTCATTATATCTCCACTAAACTTTCCAAAAAAGTGAAAAGACACCCAGCAGAAAGTGAAAAGACACCCAACCTAAATTGGCGTTTGGATGATAGGGCTGCTTCAACTTGGAAATGTAAGACTATTGAATATCAAGCTTTTTATGAGCTCTGAGTAGTAAAATTCGTAAATCTAAGCTCTGAATCTTGGAAAGAATCGGTGTCATACATTATGAAAACACACCCAAGTCTAAGTTGGGATAAATTGAAATGATACTGAAAAAGGATAGATGTTAGCCCAGTAGGCGCTCGCACTGCATCAGATTGGCCCGTCGCTTTTTCGCCAGGTGCTCACAATAATCTGTCATTGCCTGTTTTCGTCTTACAGCACCATGAAACGCCTTGGTAAATCGAGTGGCAAGTTTAAGCCAGTTGTCTGGCTCTATTTGCAATCTGGTCAGTAGTGGTTGACTGTCGCTGATGTAACCCCGTTTATCTGCCCGCATACACCGGCCTGTTAGTTCAACCAGCTGAATGTAGTAGGCCAGCTCAAACGGGAGACCACTTGGTATGTTTGCTCTGGAGTTCCCTGCAAAGCGTCTTAAGTGTTTGGGTTGTTTGCCCTTCCGTGCATTAGTCGCTGTTGGCTCCGAGCACTGTTCAAGTAACATATCGCTTATATGCAGATGATGCCTACGCCCTGAAAATAATGCGCTCAAACAACCACCTGTAACACACCCATATACACATCTTGATATAAAAAGCCCCACTGCGTGGGGCTCAAATTTAAATACCAAGCAAGTCACCGTGATGGGCGACCTTGCAAGCTAGCTGTCTATATCCTTAAGCGCTTTTTAAGTGCGCAGAACCCGGCTTAGTGGATATAAGGCTGATAAAAACAAAAAGGCACATGCAAAATGCATATGCCTTTTTTGACCGCGCTGTTAAGCGCGAATAGCGTTAAGCTTTACGCCAGGTGGTTTTACCGGCGCTGTCTTCCAGCACCACGCCCATGGCTGTTAAGGCATCGCGGGCAGCGTCGGCTGCGGCCCAGTCTTTATTCTCACGGGCAGTTTTGCGCTGCTCGATCAGGGCTTCGATTTTTGCCACTTCGTCTTCGCCCTGATCACCATGCAAAAAGGCTTCCGGATCTTGCTGAGCAATACCCAGAACTTCCGCCAGCTTCACCAGAATAAAGGCATGTTCGCCCGCCGCTTTGGCATCTGAGTCTTTCAGCAGGTTGACTTCTTTGGCCAGTTCAAAAATCACAGGCAACGCTTCTGGAGTATTGAAGTCATCGTTCATAGCCGCTTCAAAACGTGCCACAAATGGGTTGCCCGCCAGTTCTGTCTCAACCAGTTCGACACCACGCAGAGCCGTGTAAATACGCTCTAATGACGAACGAGCCTGCTCCAGGTTTTCCTGTGAGTAGTTTAGCTGACTGCGGTAATGACCGTTGATCAGGAAATAACGTACGGTTTCGCGATCGTAGGCTTTAAGAACTTCGCGTACCGTAAAGAAGTTGCCCAAAGATTTAGACATCTTCTCTTTATTGACCTGCACCATGCCGGTGTGGATCCAGGTATTGACGTAACGACCATTGTTGGCACAGCATGACTGGGCAATTTCGTTTTCGTGGTGCGGGAATTGTAGGTCTGAGCCACCGCCGTGAATATCGAAAAATTCACCCAGGTGCTTAGAGCTCATCGCGCTACATTCAATGTGCCAGCCCGGACGACCTTCACCCCAAGGTGATGTCCAGCTGGGCTCACCGGCTTTGGCTTTTTTCCACAATACAAAGTCCAGCGGATCATCTTTGCCTTCAGCCACTTCAACGCGCGCGCCCGCCTGAAGCATATCCAGGTCCTGCTGAGACAGCTGACCATATGCTTCAAAGGTCGACACATCAAATAATACATCGCCATTTTTTGCCACATAGGCATGGCCTTTTTCGATCAGACGTTCAATCATCACGATGATTTCGTCCATATGACCGGTTACAGTCGGCTCAATGTCCGCAGGCAGGATATTCAGTGCCTCGAAGTCCTCGTGCATGGCCTTGGTCATACGCACTGTCAGCGCATCGATCTCTTCGTTGTTCTCAGCAGCACGCTTGATAATTTTGTCGTCCACATCCGTAATATTACGTACATAAGTAACCTGATAGCCTAAGTGGCGCAGGTAACGGTTCATCACGTCGAAAGAGACATAAGTACGGGCGTGGCCTACATGGCAGAAGTCATAAATAGTGATACCACACACGTACATGTCTACTTTGCCTTCCACAAGCGGTTTAAACTCAGTCTTTTGACGTGTTAGTGTGTTGTAGATCTGCAACATGTAGCTTTATTCCTAAAATTTATCCAAATTCCCAGCAATCATATCACTTGCACCGCTTTGGCTCTATAGAAAATCCCGTCCAAATAGAATGAAAAAGTAACAGTTAGTTGACAATTTAGCCGCTCACCCCCTGAGGGACTTTGTAGTTATGAATTTGTGCTATAAAATAGGCTCCTACTATGAAATATGTAAATCAAGGACCTGTTATGGTTGTTTTACAAACAAACTTTGGCGACATCAAAATTAACCTGTTTGCTGACAAAGCGCCGGCAACGGTTGAGAACTTTTTAAAGTACGTTGAATCTGGTTTTTATAACGGCACTATCTTCCACCGTGTTATCGACGGCTTTATGGTTCAGGGCGGCGGCTTCGAGCCGGGCATGGACCAAAAAGAAGTGGGTGCGCCGGTTAAAAACGAAGCCAACAATGGCGTTGCCAATAAAACAGGCACGCTGGCGATGGCACGTACGCCAGATCCTCATTCTGCCACGGCACAATTCTTTATCAATGTAAACGATAACGACTTTTTGAACTTCAGCAGTGAAACCGCACAAGGCTGGGGTTACTGTGTATTCGGTGAAGTGGCCGAAGGCATGGACATCGTTAACAAGATCAAAGGTGTTGCAACGGGATCTGCAGGCTTCCATCAGGACGTTCCACTGGAAGACGTTGTGATCGAAAAAGCGTTTGTTGCCGAATAAGCGACCGCTTTATTGATTGTGAGGTGTGTGCACTTAACGCTTGTATGAGCTGTACATGCCTCTGTCCCTTTCCCTCGCTCTAATCTGAAGTTGTCTCCATGCGCAAAAGCTACTTTATTTCTGATCTGCATTTAACCGAACATCGCCCTGATATCACCGCCGCTTTTTATCGTTTTCTTGAGCAGCATATGCAAGATGATGTGGATGCCTTGTATATCTTAGGCGACTTTTTCGAGGTCTGGATTGGGGACGATGAAGGTAATCCGCTGGCACTTGAGATAGCCACTAAACTGCGTGCGATCTCCGAGCGTGGTATTCAACTGTTCTTTATTCATGGCAATCGAGATTTTCTGGTTGGTCAGCGCTACGCCGAACTGAGCGGTATGACTTTGTTGCCTGAGCAAGCGGTGATCAACCTGTATGGCACTCCAACCGTTATTTTACACGGCGATGAAATGTGTACCCAGGACGAGGTCTATCAGAAGTTTCGTAAGAAAAGCCGTGGCTGGTGGTGGCCAAGGCTGATGTTGTCTATGCCGCTGTGGTATCGCCGCCGGGTGGCGCGCAATGCCAGAGAAAAGAGCAAACAAAGTCAGATGGGCAAAGCCCCTGAAATCTTAGATGTAACCGAAGAAGCCGTACTGGCAATGTTCGACCGCCATCAGGTCAGCAATATGATCCATGGCCATACACATAGGCCAAATGTCCACCACTACAACGACAAAACACGTACCGTGTTGGGAGACTGGTATAGCCAGAGCTCCTATCTGGTGGTCACTGAGCAAGGCCAAACCCTCACTCAGCATCCTTTTTCAGACTAAACCTGTCAGTTCATGCAGCCTGTAGCGGCGCACCACTATGAAATTTAAAGTCGCTGTCTGGCGTTAAGATCAGATCATTTTCAATGGCTTTGAACTCGGCCACGCGTGCTGCGATATCAAATCGCTGCGGATCAGTCGCATCAGCCACCTGCTGTGCCAGCTCCAGATAATCCTGATAATGACGTGCTTCCGAGCGCAACAGCGAGACATAAAAGCGCCCAATGTCCGGCTCCAGGTAAGGGGCCAGTTTCGCAAAGCGCTCACAGGAGCGGGCCTCGATAAAGGCACCTATGATCAACTTATCAATCAACGCGGCTGGCTCAAAGGTGCGCACATGCTTGATCATCCCAGACGCATAACGAGAGGCATTGAGGCTCTGAACCCGTAACCCTTTCTCGTTAATGATATCCAGCACCTGCTCAAAGTGATGCAGCTCTTCTTTGATTAACCGTACCATTTTATCCAGTATATCCTGGTTATAGGCGTACTCGGGCTTAGCGGTTAAGCTACCGATGAGTTCATTCTTGCTGGCACTAAACTGACCATCGCCAATTTTACGATAGACAAAGTCTTCATAGGGTTTGATCCAGCCAAGCAGAGTTTTCGCTGAGGCATTGTCTACCGCATATTTACGGATTAAAAATGCCGCGCTCTGGGCCGCTTTAAGCTCACAGTGCATATGGTCGACCAACAAGGCTTGCAGATGCTCCGGCTTTTTCGCTTCGTCGATCCAGCTGTCGGGGGTTTCACAACCCAGAAACTGATAAATAGGCGCCAACAGGTCGGCATACTTCTCTAACATGTCTCAGATAATCATTCGCAAAAAAATTATTCCTATTCTACCACAAGCGTGCCAAGTGGCACTATGAACGCCCGCCGTTTACCACAAGTTTGTGCCAGATCAAAGACGCTGGGATTTCAGAATTGTTTCTTGACAAAAATTAACCAATCTTTCATAACTTAAATGATGTTGTATAAATTTCATACTTACAGGCGTCGCCAGTGGCCCCGTTTTTATGGTGATTACGCAGCTTAGCCTCATCGCACTCTGATGTTACTGAGCTGTTATATAAGACAAGGACTGCACCCGTGATCGCCGGGTAATCTGAACGCGTCAGACAACAATCTTTTTTGAGGGGCTCGTTATGATTTTAAATCATCTGTGGGGCTTATATGCCCACCCAATCGAAGAGTGGCAAACCATAGACAATCGCCACGAAAGCGCTACGTACAGTTTATCTCACATTGCCTTGATTGCCCTGATCCCCAGTTTAATGGGCTACTATTCCTCTGTCTATCTGGGCTGGAAAATCGGCACTGGCGACGATGTATTTCTCACCCATAACAGTGCCATGCTGATAGGCATTGCCATGTACTTTGCGCTGATCATCGGCGTGTTTGCCCTGTCTTATCTGGCTCACTGGATGGCGGTGACATTCGGTGCTAAACCCACTTATACACAAACGCTGGAACTCTCAGCCTATACGGCCACACCGGTCTTTATGTCGGCCTTTGCTGCTTTCTATCCGGAATTGTGGTTTGTGGTCTCGGTAGGGCTGGCAGCCCTTGCCTACTCGGTCTACCTGCTTTACACCGGTGTTCCTATTCTGATGCACATACCTGAGGAGCGTGGCTTTATCTATGCCAGCTCAGTGGTCACTTGTGGTTTGGTATTATTGGTAATTATTTTGGCTGCAACAGCGATATTGTGGACGAATGGGATAATCAGTCCTACATTTACCTAGGGAGCGCGCTTATGCCCCTCAATGGTGCGTAGGTCAGCTCGCTTCCTTTGCTTTTATCCTATAGAAATCTAACAAAAAGGGCCGCAATCGCGGCCCTTTTTTTAAACACCTTAGGCTAAATTACTCACCTTCACCCGTTTCCTGATTGTGCAGCTCAAGGCTTGCCGACATGGCTTTTTCACGTGTCGATTTTGCCGAGTCATTACGCAGTGCATCAATCCGATTCAGGTAATCCTGATTTACATCACCGGTAATGTACTGGCCATCAAACACAGAGGTTTCAAAGCGTGTGATCTCTGGGTTTTCCAGTGCCACCGCGTCTTTCAGATCAGAGATTGACTGATAGATCAGGCCGTCTGAGCCGATGCTGGCATTGATGTCTTCTACATCACGGCCGTGGGCTATCAGCTCTGCAGCCGATGGCATATCGATACCGTACACATTCGGGAAGCGTACTTCTGGTGCTGCCGAAGCGAAGTAGACATTCTTTGCACCCGCATCACGCGCCATTTCAACGATTTGCGCCGATGTCGTACCACGAACGATAGAATCGTCAACCAGTAGTACGTTTTTGCCGGCAAACTCTCGGTCGATGGCATTTAGCTTACGACGTACCGACTTTTTACGCTGTTCCTGACCAGGCATGATGAAAGTACGGCCGATATAGCGGTTTTTAACAAAACCCTGACGATAAGGGAGTTCAAGCACCGATGCGATTTCCAGTGCGATATCGCAAGATGTCTCCGGAATTGGGATAACTACGTCAATGTCTTTGTCGGCCCATTCGCGTTTTATCTTCTCACCCAGCTTAGTACCCATATTGACACGGGTGGCATAGACCGACATATTGTCGATGTTCGAATCCGGACGTGCAAAGTAAACAAACTCAAAAATACACGGCGCGTGCATGGTTTTGTTGGCACAGATCTGCGAATGGAACTGACCGTCTTCAGTCACATAGATGGCTTCGCCTGGTGCCACATCTCGAACGAATTCAAACCCGTCGATAGACAATGCCACGCTCTCAGACGCAAACATGTATTCAACGCCACGTTTAGTTTCACGCTTACCGAATACCAAAGGACGAATACCGTGCGGGTCACGAAACGCCAGAATACCATGGCCGATGATCATAGCAATGGTGGCATATCCACCCGACACTTGCTGATTCACTTCGCTGATGGCGTTAAACATATCAGCAGGTTCCAGCTTCATTTTGTCGCTACGTCCCAGCTCATACGCCAGGATATTCAGCAGCACTTCTGAGTCAGACGTCGTGTTGACGTGACGGCGTGCCTTAGTGAACAGACGCTCTTTCAGCTCTTCCGCATTGGTTAAATTACCGTTGTGCGCCATGGCGATACCAAACGGTGAATTTACATAAAAAGGCTGTGCCTCCGCTGAGCTGGAAGAACCGGCTGTCGGATAACGCACATGACCGATGCCAATGTTACCCTGCAGACGCTTCATGTGACGGGTATGAAACACGTCTTTGACCAGGCCATTGGCCTTGCGTAAGCTGAACGTATTGTTGTCAATGGTAATGATGCCGGCTGCATCTTGGCCACGGTGTTGCAAAACAGTTAAGCCGTCATAAATCGCCTGATTAACAGAAGATGTTCCGACTATCCCAACGATACCACACATTAAAAATTTCCTCGCCGATTAACGGTTTGCTGAATTCAAAAAGCTTGAGTTATGTTCTAGATAGGAAAAAAACCATTCTATTACAAAGCCAAATTCAGGGATTACTTGGGATGCCTGCCACCACGATGTCTCGGGGGCTTTGGTGAAGGCATCCAGGAAAAACAACGCGGCGCTAACGACCAGCACGCCCCGCATCGCACCGAACACTATGCCAACCAGGCGATCGGTACCAGACAAGCCCGTACGCTGTACGAGTTCACCTAAGATATAATTGACAAACCCACCTAACACAAGTGTCGCAATAAAAAGTATGGCGATTGCGGCGGCATTTCTTAAAAGGGGTTCTGAAATGAAGGTCAGGAAGGTTGCAAGGTATTGGTAGAATAAACTGGATATGAAAAAGGCGCCGATCCAAACCACGAGTGACATGGTTTCTTTCACAAAACCTCTCATCAGGCCAAACAGTGTCGAGATACCGACAATTGCAAAGATGGCGTAATCAACCCAGATCATATAAACCAATAAGTCGTTAATTTGGGGCGCATTCTATAAGACACGCCCATCAATTACCAGATCATTTTACCACGGTAAATTGAGTAAGGCGGCCGTTTAACTTAGTTAATTTCTTTAATTCTGGGAGCTTAGCTTCCAGTTTAGCTTTATTTAAATCTGGTCCGACGAACACTTTGGTCAGGGTACCATTGGGTGTTTTTACCGGGCGGGTAAACGTCTTAAAGCCATTCTCGGTCAGTTTTTTAGTCAGTGCTTTAACATTTGATTTATGTGAGAAGCTACCAAGCTGAATGACATAGGCCATTTGCGTAAAGTTAGAAGACTCGGGACGTGTCAACGGCTCACTTTTCACCTCAGGTGCAGTAGTGTTGGGCTTAGCCGGCAGTTCGCTTACTGGTTGGACTAATTCGGGCTTATCTGCGACCTTACTGTCCGCAACGTCGACCACTGGTGACTCTGGTTGTTGCTGCCCTTGTATGTCACTCTGTTGCTCGGCAGATGTCAGTTCAGCACTGAGTTGATCATCATCCGCACTGATCTCTTCCACCACCTCTTCCATTGGCTCTGTCGCCAGCGATGCGCGTTCGTCTATGCGGTTTTTTAACTCTATGGTCGAGAACTCAGGACGCTCCGGGATAGGCTTAAATCCTTCCTTATAGTGGACTTTTTCGCCATCCAAAATATTAGGTATAAACACCACCGCCGCAATCACTACGATGCTGGTGCCGACCAGTCGGTTAATAAATCCTGAGTTCACAACTATTGCTCTCTACTTTTGCCAGTACTGCATGGCCGCGGCCACGGTCACAAACGAGCCGAATATAATCAGCGCTGTGTCTTGGTGTTGCTGAGGAAGCAGACTTTGCAGGGCCGAGTCAACACTCGCAAATACCTGACTGTGCTCACGGTGCGGTGCTGGCAACAATGTCAGCAGCTGCTCTGCTCGTTCGCCACGGGGACCTTCCAAAGACGCACAGCTCCACTTTTCAACCACATCTGACAGGGCATCAATCACGCTCGCTTTATCCTTATCAGCAAGCATAGCGACTAAGGCATGAATTTTAAAGCCCTGATTTTTCAAACGCATTAATTGCGTTCTCAGGTAGCGTGCCGATTCAGGGTTATGCGCCACATCGGTGTAAATTAATGGCTGTTGACTGAGCTGCATAAACCGCCCTTCCACTTGTAACCCGGACAGAATTTGCTTTATCTGCTCTGCATCAGGTAATAAGTTAAGCCTGGCCAGAAGCGTTAACGCTGTTGCCACGTTTTGCGCAGGGATGGCAGGCTGTGCCAACGTCAGGTCGTGCTCACCATATTGCCAGCGTAACCCATCGGCCAAAGGCGTAAAATGGAAATCACGTTTTGACAGGATCAATTCTGCCTTAATTTCCTCACCATACTCGGTCACGGTATGTGGAATATCTAGGTCGCCTACGATAGCAGGTGTGTCTGTGCGGAAAATCCCTGCTTTATCGTAGCCCACTAGCTCTCGGGTATCACCCAGGAACTCTTTATGGTCAAGGTCTATGGTGGTGATCACACTTGCATAAGGCGTCACAATATTGGTTGCATCAAAGCGGCCACCCAGACCCACTTCTAACAACACATAATCTACCGCATGCTGTTTGAATAACCACAAGGCACCCAAAGTACCGTACTCAAAAAACGTCAATTCAACGTCGCCGCGCCCCTGATCTAACGCATAAAAAGCGTCGACATGAGACTGATCGGGCAAGGTTTTACCATTGATCCTAACACGTTCGTTGTAGTGAATAAGATGCGGAGAAGCATAAGTGCCGACGCTGTAGCCCTGTGCCAGCAGCATGGCTTCCAGACAACGGGCCGTGGTGCCTTTACCATTAGTGCCGCCAATCAGAATAATTTTACTGGGGCTATCAAGCAAGTGGATATTGTTCGCAGCCTTAGCAACGCGCTCCAGGCCCATCGCGATGTTGGCTGGGTGTAACTGCTCTAAATAACAAAGCCAATCATTCAGTGAAGATGATTGGCTTGGTGTAGTCTTTGACATAGTGCGCTCAAATTAGAAAATTTTACGCTACTCTATGCTCTTGTTCGGTAGAAGGCAAGTTCATGAACTTAGCCAGGATACGTGCCAAAGAGTCACGCATTTCACGACGGTCGATTATCATGTCAATTGCACCGTGTTCCAGCAGAAATTCACTACGCTGGAAGCCTTCTGGTAAAGTTTCACGTACTGTTTGTTCGATAACACGAGGACCTGCAAAACCAATCAGAGCTTTAGGTTCTGCCACATTAATGTCGCCCAGCATAGCAAGTGAAGCAGAAACACCACCCATTGTCGGGTCAGTCATCACAGAGATAAACGGCAAGCCACGCTCGCTCATTTTAGCCAGAGCTGCACTGGTTTTAGCCATCTGCATCAAAGACATTAAAGCTTCTTGCATCCGTGCACCACCTGATGCAGAGAAACACACCAGTGGCATATTGTGTTCTAAACACTCATTCACGGCATCGACGAAGCGTGCACCCACGACAGAGGCCATTGAGCCACCCATAAAGGAGAATTCAAACGCCACCGCGGCAACCGGGATCCCTTTCAGGGAGCCTTTCATGGCTACCAGCGCATCTTTCTCGCCACTGACTTTTTGCGCAGCAGTGATACGATCAGAGTACTTTTTGGAATCTTTGAACTTGAGTACATCCTTTGGTTCGTGCTGAGTACCTAACTCAACGCGGCCACCCTCGTCTAAAAAGCTTTCCAAACGCTTACGTGCGCTGATCCGCATGTGATGACCACACTTAGGGCAGACGTGCAGTGACTTTTCCAATTCCGCTTTGTACAGGATTGAATCACAGTCCGTACATTTTGCCCAAACGCCTTCCGGGATCTCTTTTTTACCCGTTGATTTAGCCGTTTTAGGTAAGATTTTTTCTAACCAACTCATTTGCAACTCTCTTAGTGCTCATTCTGTGTCGCGATCTGCAAAAAGCAGACAGATTTTCTCAATTAAAACATGATTAAGACATCAGTGATATAAAAAACTGGTCTTAGTTGTCTCTTACGATTAAGACGCTCGCGCTCAGGTTTGCTTTAGTCATCGCTCAGCGTGATTAACGAATCGTTACCTCGGGCAGAAACAGAGGACCAGCTGGCGTTGTGGGGATCTGCCAGCGCTCAGGATAATCGACATCTACCAGATATAAACCATTCGGCTTAGCGGTAGCGCTGGCTTGTGTGCGGTCTTTAATACTTAGTAGCTCAGCCATCCACTCTGGTGGGTATTTACCCACCCCAATGTCCATCAGGCACCCGGTGATATTACGTACCATATGGTGTAAAAATGCATTGGCTTTAACATCAATGACAATGTAATCACCAAACCGGTCAACCTGCAAGTGGTGAATGTTACGACAAGGAGAATTTGACTGGCAATGTACAGCACGAAAAGAAGAAAAGTCATGCTCACCAATCATCACCGGACACGCTGCCTGCATAAGCTCAGCATCCAGCGGATGATAGTAATGGGTTACCCCACTGCGTAAAATGCCCGGGCGATTGACACTGTTATAAATCACATAACGATAGCGTCTGGCCGTTGCACTAAAACGTGCACTAAACTCGTCATGGACCGGCGTCGCGTAGCGCACAGCAATATCGTCAGGCAGCTGAGAGTTGACACCGAGTGTAAATGCTTTCATGTCCCGATCAGAATGGGTATCAAAATGGATGACCTGACCGGTGGCATGTACGCCCGCATCAGTGCGCCCGGCACAGACCACATCGACCTTATGGTTACAGATGCTAGACAGGGCTGTTTCCAGCTCCTCCTGAACACTATTTACATTACACTGACGTTGCCAGCCACTGTAATTGCCACCATTGTATTCAATACCCAAAGCTACACGCATAAACTACTCAAACTCTCATTTCGAACTTAGCCGCGCATTTTATGCGATCACCGCCAATAATACCAACATCATTGTCTCGTTGGCATCGATGGTCTATTTGATCTGCTGTTTGAGTGCCTGTGCTTCTGACTGTACCGACTCAGGACCATTACTCAGGATTTCTTCAACGGCATTTTCTGCCGAGTCAAAGTCTCCAATTTCAATATATGCACGAACCAGATCCAGTTTGGCGGCGTATCCGTCTTCTTCCAGATCGACATCCGTGGCATTTTCACCGGCCAGTAGTTCTTCAAAATCGCCTAGCCCAACATCCATATCTGGCGACTGATAGGGTTCTTCCTGGGTCGGCTCATCTTCACTTTGTGAGAGAAGATCATCTATCTCAAGGAAATCCCCTTCACCCGCTGTTGCGTCATCGGCACTTGCTTCGTCCCCTGACAGGCTTTCTTTTGCAGGCTCGTCAATATCTTCAATTTCGAGGTCCTGTGCCAGTTCCTCGCTTAACAGCGCATCAAAGTCCAGCTCGGTGTCTTCTGACAAATTAACTTCCGACGTATCCGGCTCAGCAGAATCATCGAGTAAAGCACTGAAATCTGTTTCGTTCAGCTCTGCCAGAAACTCATCTTCAATGGCAGCTTCATCTATGTTGATCTCTGGTTCCAGCACATCATCATCGTCTTCCGCCAGGTCCGTTAATTCATCTAAAAATGCGTCCGGTTCTAAGGCCAGTTCAGCTCCCTGCAAGTCTTCCTCTGCCTGAGGACTACTGTCGGCAAGTCCTGCCAGGTCTTCATCAGACAACATGAGATCCGATAAATCATCTTCCAGATCTTCCAGCGCTATTTCGCCATCCGGCTCAGCGTCCATCGCGCTCAACGCGTCTTCTTCGTCAAACTCAGGGAAGTCTTCGTCGGCCAGGGCTTCATCGTTTAGTGTCGCTTCTTCTGGGGCTTGTTCCGCTGCTGGCTCTTCTGCCTCAGGCTCGGCATCCATCGCGCTCAGCGCGTCTGCTTCGTCAAACTCCGGGAAGTCTTCGTCGGCCAGAGCTGCATCGCTTAATGTCGCTTCTTCTGGGGCTTGTTCCGCTGCAGGCTCTTCTGCCTCAGGCTCGGCATCCATCGCGCTCAGCGCGTCTTCTTCGTCAAACTCCGGGAAGTCTTCGTCGGCCAGGGCTTCATCGCTTAATGTCGCTTCTTCTGAGATCGGAAGAGCCCCCGGCGGCACTCCAAGTCACGACTGCGCCGCTCGGGAGCCGGGCTGCGGCTGAATAAAACAACGGGAGGGGGGGGGGGGGCGGGGGGGGG
>NZ_PNCI01000059.1 GCF_005887095.1 Pseudoalteromonas rubra
AACAGGTTTAAATGGATCCCGCATCGCGTGCGGGATGACGACGGAGTTGTTGGAAGTGTGGCAGAGCAGGGTGAGCCTGAAGCCACTGCTGCAAGGCTATTTCGTAGGCATGACAAATACACCGGAGCAAACCTACTCAGCACTGAAAAACCGGTTTAAACAGCTCTCGCATCGGGTGCGGGATGACGGAGGAGTTGTTGTTGCAAACGTTGCTCGTTCAGGCTGGCAGCTGAATCATTGACGGCGCACAATGAACGAAGAACAGGATTGTATCTAATAACAAACAGATTTAAATGAATGACTAAACTTCGTTTTCAGGTTAGAGACGATTAACCATTGCGAAAAAATGATAACTGTATATACTCACAGTAAATGCACTGTATGGAAAACCAGTTATATGCGACCACTTACAAAACGACAAGAGCAAGTTTTTGAACTTATAAAAGTTTTCATTAAGGATACTGGCATGCCGCCGACTCGAGCAGAGATCGCGGATTCGCTTGGGTTTCGCAGTGCAAATGCTGCAGAAGAGCACTTGAAAGCATTGGCCAAAAAAGGCGTAATCGAAATGGTACCTGGTGCAAGTCGAGGCATTCGTTTGGTTGAGGACGAACCTGAGCAACTGGGTTTGCCTTTAATTGGTCGAGTTGCCGCAGGCGAGCCGATACTTGCGCAAGAACATATTGAAAGTCATTGCTCAGTTGACCCTGCTATGTTTCATCCTGCCGCAGACTACCTATTAAGAGTCAATGGTATGAGTATGAAGAACATTGGGATTATGGATGGAGATCTATTGGCAGTGCACCGTACTCAGGTTGTGAATAACGGCCAGGTTGTCGTTGCTCGGGTTGAGGAAGATGTAACAGTTAAGCGTTTTGAGAAGCTAGGTAAGAAAGTATACTTACATGCTGAAAATGAAGATTTCTCTCCTATTGAAGTGGATCTAGAGCAACAGAACTTCTCTGTCGAAGGCCTGGCCGTCGGCGTGATTCGCAGTGATATTTAAATATTTCCTACCGCCCGGCGCAACATAAGTCGGGCGAATTTTACGTCTTGTAAACACTTATACTCAGCCATCCCAAGTGCTGCAGCGTATGAGTGAATCCTAACAAACAGCTATTTTTCAAATATTTCCCTACCATAGAAATCAAAATCAGCGTCAGATAAAAACTTGCTAAACGGTTAAATTTTGACTAGTTGTTAAGTGGTCGTGCAGTACTCATGGGATAACCCAAGTGAAATGACAGTCATCCGATAATAAGAACCGTTGCTTCTCACACTTGAAGCAATTGAGGGAGACGTCTAATGAAAATAGCCAAACTCATCACAATTGCGATGTGTTTACTTGTCAGTACGTTTACGTTCGCAAGTGACTATAACATGCGCACAGGTGTTACTGACATTAGCAATCAGGTATATCAATTGCACATGACCATATTCTGGATCTGCTGTGTGATTGGGCTGATTGTCTTCTCCGTCATGTTTTGGGCTCTGATCCATCATCGACGCTCTAAAGGTGCTGAACCTGCACAATTTCACGAAAGCACTAAAGTCGAAATCCTCTGGACAGCTATTCCTTTTTTAATTTTGGTTGCAATGGCGGTGCCTGCAACAAAAACATTAATTGCGATGGAAGATACCGATAAGGCCGATCTAACCATTAAAGTAACCGGCTCACAATGGAAGTGGCACTATGAGTATTTAGGCCATGATGTGGACTTCTATTCTCTTATGTCTACGCCGAGAGCGCAGATCGATAATAAGCAGAACAAAACAGAAAATTATTTGCTTGAGGTTGATAAACCTCTGGTCATTCCTACTGGCAAGAAAGTACGTTTTTTATTGACCTCTGATGATGTAATTCACTCTTGGTGGGTACCTGATTTTGCAGTTAAAAAAGACGCTAACCCAGGGTTTATCAACGAAGCCTGGACGAATGTAAATGAGCCCGGAACCTATCGTGGTCAGTGTGCTGAGTTGTGCGGTAAAGATCATGGCTTCATGCCTGTCGTTGTAGAAGCCAAACCTGAAGCAGAGTTTCAGGAATGGCTTGCCAATGAAAAAGCACAAAGAGCACTTGCTGCTCAGCAAGAGGCTGCCTTACTTGACCAAACGCTCAGTAAAGAAGAGCTTATGGCTACAGGGGAGCGTGTTTACATGGCCTATTGTGCGGCGTGTCATCAACCTACAGGGCTCGGTCTACAAGGTGTGTTTCCTGCATTAAAAGGGAGCGCAATGGTAACCGGGGATTTACAGGCTCATATTGAAATTATTATGGAAGGGCGTCCTGGCACCGCAATGCAAGCGTTTGCGAAGCAACTATCGTTAAAAGAAGTCGCGGGAGTTATCACTTATAAAAGAAATAGCTGGGGGAATGATACCGGGGAAGTCATCCAACCTAGTCAAATACAAGCCTACCTTGACGGTAAACAGGAGGAAGCCAAATGACTTCTAGTACACAGCAGGCTGCTCTTGATCAAGAGCATGAGCATGACCACCATGGTCCGGCTACCGGAATTAAGCGTTGGCTTTTTACGACTAACCACAAAGACATAGGTTCCTTGTATTTACTGTTTTCGTTGTTGATGTTCCTGATCGGTGGCGGCATGGCTATGGTCATTCGGGCTGAATTGTTCCAGCCAGGCTTGCAGCTTGTTGATCCACACTTTTTTAATCAAATGACTACAGTGCATGGTTTGATCATGGTATTTGGTGCTGTCATGCCTGCTTTTACAGGCCTTGCAAACTGGATGGTGCCCATGATGATCGGCGCTCCCGATATGGCACTACCACGCATGAATAACTGGAGCTTTTGGATCCTGCCATTTGCATTTCTTATTTTGCTTGCCTCGTTATTTATGGAAGGCGGTGGCCCTGCGTTCGGATGGACATTCTATGCGCCACTCTCCACGACTTATAGCAACGATAACACCGCATTATTTGTCTTTGCTGTTCATATTATGGGTGTTAGTTCAATCATGGGTGCAATCAACGTCATTGTGACTATAGTCAACATGCGCGCTCCGGGTATGACATGGATGAAGCTACCACTGTTTGTATGGACTTGGCTGATTACCGCCTTCCTGTTGATTGCGGTAATGCCTGTGCTTGCTGGTGCGGTGACTATGGTGCTGACAGATAAGTACTTTGGTACAAGTTTTTTTGATGCTGCCGGTGGTGGTGATCCGGTCATGTTTCAACATATCTTCTGGTTCTTCGGCCACCCTGAGGTATATATCATGATTTTGCCTGCTTTTGGGGTGATTTCTACAATCGTGCCGACATTCTCGAGAAAGAAACTGTTTGGTTATGCGTCTATGGTCTATGCGACATCTTCCATTGCGCTTTTGTCGTTTATCGTGTGGGCACATCATATGTTTACCACAGGTATGCCGCTGGCGGGTGAACTCTTCTTTATGTACGCGACCATGCTTATTTCCGTGCCTACGGGTGTAAAGGTCTTCAATTGGGTGGCCACAATGTGGCGTGGCTCAATTAGTTTTGAAGTTCCCATGCTCTTTGCTATCGCATTTATCGTGTTGTTTACGCTTGGCGGCTTCTCCGGGCTGATGCTGGCGATTACCCCCGCTGATTTTCAGTATCACGATACCTATTTTGTGGTCGCTCATTTTCACTATGTACTGGTGACAGGCGCAGTTTTCTCTATCATGGCTGCCGCTTATTACTGGTTACCCAAGTGGACGGGTTACATGTATAGCGAGACATTGGCCAAATGGCACTTTTGGCTGTCTCTTATCAGTGTAAATATCCTCTTTTTCCCTATGCATTTTGTCGGATTGGCGGGGATGCCAAGGCGGATCCCTGACTATGCTCTGCAGTTTGCGGATTTTAATGCTTTGATCAGTATCGGGGGGTTTGCATTTGGTTTGTCACAATTACTGTTCGTGGCTGTGGTCTTTAAGTGTATCGCAGGTGGTCAGCGTGCGCCTGCTAAAGTATGGGATGGCGCTGAAGGGCTAGAGTGGGAGGTTGCTTCGCCTGCGCCTTACCACACTTTCAGTACCCCCCCTGAGGTGAAGTGATGCATACCCCGTTGCTTAGAAAACTTGTGCTGTTGGTTTTGGGTATGTTTGCATTTGCATTTGCACTGGTACCGCTTTACGACGTGTTTTGCGATATAACCGGTTTGAATGGCAAAGTAGAGCTGACAGCGGCTGAAGCAAGCGAAGAGCAAGATTTGGCAAGACGAGTTGATGTCAGTTTCACGACCCACACTCAAGGGCAGGCACCTTTCAAGGTGAAAGCGGCGACTTATCAGGTAACAGTAACACCTGGCACGTTAACCGAGGTGAACTTCACAGCCGAGAATCTAAGTAGTGATGCTCGGATTATGCAGGCTATTCCCTCGGTTTCGCCCGGTATGGCAGCTAAGTATCTGCATAAACTCGCTTGTTTTTGCTTTGACCAGCAGAGTATGCAGGCTCGCCAGAAAATGTCATTTACGTTGCGCTTCTATGTAGATACTGAACTGCCCAATGACATTGCAGAGCTGACACTCGCATATACGCTCTATGACATCACAGACAGAAAAGCGGCCGCTCATAACGGGCCAGCAATGAATCTCATGGATGGCACGGTAAGCGAAGACTATGCTCAGAGCATACAGGCCGCAGTGTATCAACAAATACGAGGAATAAGTCATGGCTAGTGGTTACGAAAAATACTATGTACCAGAGCAAAGTCCGTGGCCCATAGTGGGGGCAATTGCGCTGTTTGGTGTAGCCGTAGGAGGTGGGTTAACAGTAATGGAGAGTCCCAGTGGTCAGTTCATCTTGTATGCGGGAATTGGCCTGCTGTTGTTTATGCTGGCTGGGTGGTTTCGGCACGTCATTCATGAGTCACAAGAAGGCTTATATTCGGCGCAAATGGACCGCTCTTTTCGTCAGGGCATGGCTTGGTTTATTTTTTCGGAAGTGATGTTTTTTGCTGCATTTTTTGGTGCTTTATTTTATGCCCGAATGTTTGCTGTTCCCTGGCTTGGTGGGGCAAGTAACAATGCTATGACGCACGAAATACTGTGGCCCAGCTTCGAGGCAGTGTGGCCGCTACTGAGTACACCAGGTGGAGATACAACACAGGCGATGGGCTGGCAGGGGTTACCCCTTATAAACACCATTATTCTCCTCATCTCTTCCGTCACTTTGCATTTTGCGCACAGTGCAATGGAGCAGGACCAAAGAAACAAAGTAAAAGTATTTTTGGGGCTCACCATTCTTTTGGGCTTTGCGTTTCTTGTACTTCAGGTAGAGGAGTACATACATGCTTATCAGGATCTGGGGTTAACTCTAGATGCAGGGATTTACGGCAACACCTTCTTTATGCTCACAGGCTTTCACGGCATGCATGTCACGCTCGGAGCCATTATTTTAGCTGTGGTGTGGTTAAGGGTGATGAAAGGCCATTTTAGCGCACATAACCACTTTGCGTTTCAGGCTGGCGCGTGGTACTGGCATTTTGTGGACGTGGTTTGGCTGTGCTTGTTTGTGTTTGTGTATGTGTTATAGCGTTCGGGGCTGGATTGAAGTTGAGCCAGCCCAACCCTTTCGCAATGAGAATAAGCAGTAACACGCTTGCAGAGAAAAATACCCTTTTACCGAGGAGCCGAGACATAGATTCACCAGAGTGATCTCCTTTGAGCATAATGAACAAAGCTCGAAACAGGTTATAAATGATGCTGAAAAGCAAAACAATAATAATTAACTTGAGTAGCATGGCATATGACGCAGATAAGTATAAGTAGATCAAAGGTTAGCGCATATTGCACATTTTTGGCAGTGAGTGTTGTGGTATGTACATGCTTGGCTCTCTCTGTGTGGCAATGGCAAAGAGCAGCCCAAAAATCTTACCTGATTGAGAAGCGGCAAAGCGACCAGGCACCACATGAGTTTAATGCGCTTACAGATCTGCAAAACCAGGCGGCATTAGAGGGAAAACAGTTTCGGATACGTGGATACTTTGACGAATCACGCTACTGGTTGCTCGACAACCAGATAGTCGATGGATTACCAGGCTATGACGTGGTGGCTCTGTTTCGCCCTGAATATCGTGACGAATGGCTTGTCGTTAATTTGGGATTTGTACCTGCAACACAAAGTCGTACGGTATTACCAAAAGTTGAGCTACCTGCCTTACAACAAACAATCGACGTTGAGTTCAAAATCGGTAAGTGGGCGGGATTTACTCTGGCAACTCAGCCTGACTTAAATGCTACGCAGCCACAGCTGCTCCAGTATCTAGATCATGCATTTTTTATTTCTCAGACACAGCGCTCTGTTGCGCCCACACTCGCGTATGTTTCTCGTCCCGTTACTACGGCAATTCTACCTCATTATGAGGCGGTGGTGATGGGACCGGAAAAGCATAGAGCCTATGCATTGCAATGGTTTTTACTGGCCGTTGCGGCGATGATCATTCCCTATTTTGCCTTTAAAAGGAAGCATGATGAGTAAGGTTCCAGGATTATTTTTAGCGTGTTGTATCATACCTTTGCTTGCTGCCTGGCTCGTACTCAGGTCTGGATGGCAACCAGACACGACGACCAATCAGGGGCGGTTTTTAAGTCAGGAAATCATACTGGGTGTACCAGAACAAGCGCACAAAGCTTGGTTTATTGCATTGAATCAACCAAGAGACTGTAATCAGGCATGCCTGGGTCAGTCAGAATTAATGGACCAGTTAGTTGTTGCTTTGGGAAAGCATCGTCAGCAAGTTGGTCTTTTGTTGCTGGGGGAAGGTCAGAGCGAAGTGGCCAGCGTAATACCGGAAGCACCAGTATTGTCACCGGGGGCGTTTTATTTGGTCGACAAGCGTGGTCTGGTCGTACTGGAATATTTACCACAGCAGGACCAAACTGCAAACAGAGTATTGCTCAAAGGCCTGCTGAAAGATCTAAAAAAACTCTTGTCTTATGAACGAAGCAGTTCTGGAGGTAGTCAATGACGCAGGGATTTAAAAAGCTGGTTTTGATGTCAGCGTTGCTCGCAGCACTGGTTGTATCCTTAGGTGCCTACACCCGGCTAAGTAATGCAGGTCTGGGATGTCCGGACTGGCCCGGCTGTTATGGTTTTTTGACGGTGCCTAATGAAGCACATGAACTGAAATCTGCACAACAAAAGTTTCCCGGTAGCGAAGTCCATCAAAAGAAGGCCTGGATTGAAATGGTACACAGGTATTTTGCCGGTGGGTTAGGGTTAGTCGTTGCCGCGATTTTCATTTTAGCACTGCGTCATCCTAGCTATAGTAAAGGGATCAAAGGCTTGTCTACTTTGCTTGTCGTATTAATCGTGTTTCAGGCGCTGCTGGGTATGTGGACAGTGACGATGAACTTGCAGCCATTGATTGTCATGGGCCATTTGCTGGGTGGGTTTACCATACTCAGCCTGTTGACCCTGCTGTGGCTTAAAGCCAGTAAGCCGCCTGCCGTCACTATTACGCATTTATCAGGCCTGAGAGTGATAGCACTCAGTGTACTCATGGTTTTGATAATACAAATTGCACTGGGAGGATGGCTGGCTGCAAATTACGCTGCACCACACTGCCGAGGATTGCCGCTGTGTGAAAATGGTGAGCTGTTCTCGCTGAGTAGCTTGTTTCAGTTACCACACTCCTCTGCCAGCTATGAGTTCGGTGTCTTACCTTTTGAAACTCGTCTTTCTATCCACCTGGTTCATCGGATTTGGGCCATGGTAACGCTGGCCGCTATTTTGTTTCTTTGCTGGAGACTTTATGTGCGTATTCCTGACATACGTGTAAGGCCTGTTATTTTGTTCCCGGCTATTTTGGTGCTGTGCCAAGTTCTTTTAGGGGGGGCAATTGTACATTGGCAGTTCCCCTTGTTGCTGACGTTGTTCCACAACGTGATGGCTGCACTTTTGTTACTGTCACTGGTTCGGGTGTGTTATCTACTGTTTTATCAATCCAGGGGGTAAGGTATGGCGATGAGCGTACAACAACTCGGCTCTGTTTTTCCTGATTTCTTTTCCGGTATGAAGCCTTACCTGGCGATTACCAAAGCCAAGGTGGTTTTGATGCTGGTGCTGACGGCCTGGGTGGGTCTCGCACTTGCACCTGATTTAGGGCGTAGTTATGGCCAGCAATTAATGAGCTTAATATCAATTGGCCTGATCTCTGCGTCGGCAGCGGCCATCAATCATGTCGTAGACCGTAACAGAGACAGTAAAATGGCAAGGACGCGCCATCGGCCTCTTGCCATGCAACAACTCTCTGTATCTAAAGCGCTACTCTTTGCTGCCTGCCTGGCCGTTACTGGGACCATAGGTCTTTTATGGTTTAGTAATTGGTTATGCGCGGTACTGACTTTGCTGGCATTACTTGGCTATGCCGTTGTATATACTGTGTTTCTCAAGCATATGACACCACAAAACATTGTGATTGGTGGGCTCGCAGGTGCGTTACCACCATTGCTCGGTTGGGTTAGCGAGACGGGTACTTTGGCAGCAGAGCCCTGGTTGTTGGTTATGATTATTTTTGCCTGGACGCCGCCTCATTTTTGGGCACTGGCGATCGCTCGCAAAGCGGATTATGCAAGAGCAGGGATCCCCATGCTGCCCGTCACACATGGGATACAGTTTACCAAGCTATGTATGGTCGTCTATACGGTGTTGCTATCCCTGGTATGTGTGTTGCCATATTTGATTGGTATGGTGGGACTTGTGTATCTGGTTTCGGCTTGCATCCTCAATGGGGTTTTTACATTTTTAGTTGTGCGCCTGTACGTGGATCATACAGCGCAACAGGCGATGGGGGTTTTTCGTTTTTCTATCTGGTATTTGCTGTTACTCTTTATCTTATTATTCGTAGACAGAGCACTGGTATGAAAACCCTTTTTATTCTTTTTGTGGTGCTGGCAATGTTAAGTGGGTGTCAGCCAGCACCGAAAGTATCTGAATTTGCCGTACATTACGAGCAAAGTCGGACACTAAAGCCGTTCGTTCTGGAAGATCAACATGGCCAGCAGGTGACGACTGAACAGCTAACTGGACAATGGAGCTTGCTGTTTCTCGGCTACACACACTGCCCCGATATATGCCCTATGACCTTGGCTAAGCTGACAAATATTGCTGCATCGCTGGAGTCTGTCCAGGCTGTCAATGTTTGGTTCGTTGCTGTTGATCCACAACGTGATACTCAGGAAAAGCGCAAACAGTATATAGACTATTTCAACCCTCGGTTTGTCGCAGCGTCTGCACCGCATAACGTCTTATTTCCATTTGTTAGAGACATTGGTTTGATCTATGCCATTAATAACAGTGATGAACCCGAGTATTATGTTGACCATAGTGCATCCATTGCATTGGTTAATCCAAAGGCACAGTTGGAGGCAATATTTAAACCAGAGTTCAAGGCCGGAGAAGTGCCCGTTATCAATGCCGAACAGCTCATAGACGACTTTAAAGTAATCGTGTCCAAGTACTAGTGAGCTGAGTAAAGTCACTGAATTTAATAATTAATTATTTCTTTTCCGTTATAAATATGGCAATTTCACGGTCACGGTCTAATCTATTCATATCAATAAGATTTGCAAGGAATGTGCAAGGCACATGATTAAACTCCCCTCAGAGCTTGTGATAAACCAGGTTGAAGAGTTGCATCAACAGTTGTTGCTAGAGCTCGAAGCTGGTCATGCCATTTCTTTAGACATTAGTGAAGTACAGCATGCGGACACGGCTTCAATTCAACTGTTGTGCGCGCTGCAAAAGTATTTATGGGATATTGAGCAGCAGATCATGTGGGTAGGCGAAAGTGCTGCATTGTCTTTATCTGTTGAGAAACTAGGGTTAACCGAACTTTTATCTATCAGTAGTACGAATTAAGAGGTCATTATGAAAAAGATTTTAGCTGTGGATGATTCTGCTTCGATGCGTCAGATGGTTGGCTTTACATTGAAAAAAGCAGGCTTTGATGTGGTAGAAGCTAAGGATGGCAGTGAAGCACTCAATCTGGCTAAGCAACAAGGGTTTGATGCTGTGATCTCAGATGTGAATATGCCGGTGATGGACGGTATTACATTAATACGAGAGTTGCGTAATCTGCCAGACTATAAATTCACGCCACTTCTGATGCTGACCACTGAGTCTGGGTTGGACAAAAAAAGCGAAGGTAAAGCAGCAGGTGCGACAGGATGGATTGTGAAACCATTTAATCCGGAACAACTACTGGCTGTACTGAAAAAAGTAATTCGTTAACCCTTACGAGGTGCTGCCATGAGTATCGACTTAAGTCAGTTTTTCGACGTTTTTTTTGAAGAAAGCTTTGAAGGGCTTGATGCGATGGAGTCCGAGCTACTAAGTCTCGAGCCGGGGAAAGAAGATCAGGAAACCATCAACACCATATTTCGGGCTGCACATTCGATAAAGGGAGGCAGCGGTACCTTTGGCTTTACGGCTGTCTCTGACTTCACTCATGTACTTGAGACGTTGCTTGATCAAATTCGCAATGGAGAACGCCAGCTCACCGCAGAGCATGTAAACTTGCTGCTCAAGGCCGTAGACTGCTTGCGTGCTATGTTGACGGCGTTACAAGCACAGCAGGAGCCCGAGCAAGAGGAAGCGAATGAGCTAAAGTTGCGGTTTGAAGCCATCCTCAATGGCGACAATGCCTCAAGCAGTCAGGCTGAAGAAGTCAGCGAACCCGGAGAAAGTTCGAGTCTCCCTATCACCTTTCAGATCGACTTCAAGCCATTGCCTTATCTGTTCAAAACAGGTAATGAACCCTTGTTTATGATTGCGGAATTAGCTGAACTTGGTGAATTAGAAACGCAAGTATTACATGATGAACTGCCTAAATTTAAACAACTCAACCCCGAGGATTGTTATTTATATTGGCGGTTTTTTCTGACAACGACGCGCGGGGAGAGCGCCATTCGGGAAATATTCGAATGGGTTGAGGATGATGCCGAGATCACCATAGTTCAATGTGGAGGTTTGTTCGAAGAACCCGCCAGTGAGCCCTCTGAAAGCGATACGCAACATCCCCCTGGTGAGCCCGAATCGCAGGCTGATAGCTCAGCCCTTACAAAACCTGTTCAGGAAATAAAGAAAGAATCACCACAAGTTAAAGATGCCCGAAAAAACGCCGATCCCAGTACGACTTCCATTCGGGTGGGTATCGATAAAGTCGATTCATTGATTAACATGGTCGGTGAGCTGGTCATCACACAGGCAATGCTTAGCCAGATTGGCGAGCAGGAAATAACGGAATCCAGTATTGCCGCATTACAGGAAGGTCTGGCACAGTTGGCGCACAATACGCGTGACCTTCAGGAAAATGTGATGCGTATTCGTATGCTACCGATAAGCTTTGTTTTTAGTCGCTTTCCCAGGCTGGTACGAGACATCTCACAAAAACTGAACAAGCAAGTTGAGCTTAAGTTGATTGGAGAGCAAACTGAGCTGGACAAAACGGTGATGGAAAAGCTCTCGGATCCTATGGTGCACTTGGTGCGCAACTCTCTGGATCATGGGCTAGAGACCCCAGAGCAACGTATCGCGCAAGGCAAAGACCCCGTTGGGACCGTTACGTTAAACGCATTTCATCAGGGCGGTAATATTGTTATCGAAATTATGGACGATGGCAAAGGTCTGGATACAGAGAAAATTCGTAATAAAGCCGTTCAAAACGGGCTGATCCAGGAAATGGATGAGCTCACAGTTGACGAAATTAATGAGCTGATATTCATGCCTGGATTTTCCACTGCCGACAATGTCAGTGAAATCTCCGGGCGCGGTGTCGGAATGGATGTGGTTCGCAAAAACATCCAGGCTTTAAATGGCTCGGTCGAGGTGAGCTCAGAGGCGGGTGTTGGTTCAACGTTTACAATTCGTCTTCCTCTCACCTTAGCCATTTTGGACGGTCAGCTCGTACAGGTTGCTGACCATACTTATATTATCCCCCTGATCTCTATTGTTGAGTCACTACAAATTGATATTGCCAAAGTGAGTAACGTTGGCAAAGGGTTACAGGTGCTGCGTTTGCGTGACGAATATATCCCGATATTGCGTTTGTACGATATTTTCAATCACAGAGGGGCGAGAGAAGAGCTCGATAAAACCTTACTGGTGGTTGTTGAAAACGACAATTATAAGGTTGGAATTCTGGTGGATGATTTGCTTGCGCAACAGCAGGTTGTCATAAAAAGTTTAGAGGCCAACTACCAACGTGTTGATGGTATATCAGGCGCAACCATTTTGGGTGATGGAACGGTGTCTTTGATCATAGATATTAGTGGATTAATCAAACTGAGCGGCCTAAGGCGGCCTGGCTCTTCAGAATTGCTTGTAGATCTGAAGGCGGATGAGGCGGTTACAGCATGACAGAGCATACAAAATTAAATCAACAATTGGTACTGGACACCGAGAGTGATGAAAAACAGTTTCTGACATTCATGATGGACCAAGAAGAATACGGCATTGATATATTAGCGGTTCAGGAAATTCGGGGTTGGGAGCCTGTCACTGTCATCCCCAACTCACCATCTTACGTGAAGGGAGCAATGAACTTACGTGGAACCATAGTCCCTATTATTGACTTGCGGCAGCGTTTTGGCATAACGCATATCGACTACGGCCCGTTAACGGTCGTCATAGTGGTGTCGGTAAAACTAAAAGAACAGACCAAATTGATGGGGATTGTCGTTGATGCCGTGTCTGATGTGTACAGCATCTCCGAAGAAAAAGCCAAAGACGTACCGGACTTTCAGGATTCTGAGAACGCCCAGTTTGTTCATGGGTTGGTCAATGTTGGGGAAAAAATGGTGGTGTTACTAAATCTGAAAAAAGTGCTCGATTTACACGACAAGAGCAGTGTTAAGAGCAGCGGGGGCTGAGATGAGTAGTCAGAGTATTCAAAGTAGTTTAAACAATAAAATCTTAATTGCGGGTGTGATCCTGATCGTCAGTATCATACTTGGGCTCCAACTTGGGGGCACAGGCTCTGAGCAAATGAAGATGTTATCGATAGCCCTACCTGTATTCGGCGTTGTAATTGCGCTGGGCTATCTCAAAATGGCGCTGTCAGTGCTGGGCGCTCAACTTGGCTGTGTATATCGTGTTCTCCCCCATATGTCTATGGATGACCAGAGTGTTTTGCATGCAATGGATCTCACAGATTTCCCTGAATTATTTCAAGCCTTAAATGTGGCTCATGAAGAACAACACTCTGACCACACACAGGGCCTGTTACTGGCTTTAAAGGGATGCCAAGCCAATATCATGGTTGCGGATAAAGACCTGAATATTGTGTATTTGAATGATTCAGTCAAATCCATGTTAAGCGCGAATGAACGTCAATTACAAGCTGACCTGCCTGGGTTTAACGTTGCGAGCCTGATTGGTACCAACATTGACTCTTTCCATAAAAACCCAAGTCATCAACGCAATATTCTGGCTAATCTGCGAGAAACATATCAAACCCAGATAAAAGTTGCCGGTTTAACGTTCGAGCTGATTGCAACGCCTGTATTTGAAGAAGGGCAGCGAATCGCGACGCTGGTGGAGTGGAAAGACCAAACTGAGTGGCTGGCGGTGGAAGAAAAGCATAGAAGCTTAGCAGAGAAAAATGCACGTATTTCGCGTGCACTGGACGTGTGTCAGGCCAATGTGATGCTAGCAGATGAGCACCTTAATATTGTTTATGTCAACGAGTCTGTGCTGGCGATGCTCAGAAAAAATCAAGAGCAGCTTCGCACGGCACTACCTAACTTTGATGCAGATACCCTGATAGGAACCAACATTGATGTATTTCATGCTAATCCGCAACATCAACGCGGCATACTGAACAAATTATCGGACGTGTACAACACAGATATAGTTATAGCGGGCTTTAACTTTGGCTTGATTGCCACGCCGGTGTTTGATCAAACAGGGATACGCATCGGTACAGTGGTGGAGTGGGAGGATAAAACAGAGCGACTGACCACAGAGAAAAAAGCGCGCCAGGTTGCCAATGAAAACCTGCGGGTGCGGCGGGCACTCGACAATGTGCAAACCAATACCATGATTGCGGACTCGTCCAATACGATTATATACATGAATCAGGCTGTGCTCGAGATGATGAGAAACGCTGAGTCTGATATTCGTAAAGACTTACCTAACTTCGATAGCAGTCAGTTAGTCGGACAAAATATTGATGTATTCCACCGTAATCCTGCGCATCAGAGACGCCTATTGGAAACCTTGTCTAAACCCTACAAAACAGAGATTAAAGTGGGGGGGCGGACTTTTGGATTGGTTGCTAATCCGATCATTACAGACACAGGTGAACGTACGGGTACCGTCGTAGAGTGGGAAGACAGAACCGGTGAAGTCGCCATTGAACAGGAAGTGAACGCTGTTGTTGAATCGGCCCGGGCAGGTAACCTGTCCGCCAGATTGGAGGTAGGTGATAAGCAGGGCTTCTATTTACGCTTAACACAAGGCCTGAATGGCTTACTGGAAAGTGTCGATTGTGCTGTAGCCGATACCGGCAACATGCTTGATGCGCTTGCCAGGGGAGATCTGACGCAGCGAATTGAAGCTGAGTATCAGGGGGCGTTTGATAAATTGAAGCAAGACGCCAACAGTACGGCCGACAAGCTAACCAATGTGTTAGAGCGGATCAGTGCCTCAGCTGGGCTGGTAGCCAGTGGTGCAGAAGAAATATCACAAGGTAATGCTGACTTGAGCCAGCGTACAGAAGAGCAGGCTTCTTCTCTTGAAGAAACAGCTTCAAGCATGGAGCAAATGACGAGTACGGTTCGTCAGAATGCAGACAATGCTAAAGTCGCAAATGAACTGGCCGAAGAAACCAGTGAGAAAGCAACGCGCGGTGGTGAAGTGGTCAATCGAGCGGTTGAAAGCATGTCCGCTATCAATGATGCGAGTAAGAAAATTGCTGACATCATCAGTGTGATCGACGAAATTGCTTTCCAGACAAACCTGCTGGCTCTCAATGCGGCAGTTGAGGCTGCGCGTGCCGGTGAGCAGGGGCGCGGTTTCGCTGTAGTCGCGGGCGAAGTACGTAACTTGGCCCAGCGTTCAGCTGGTGCGGCAAAAGAAATCAAAGATTTGATCCGAGACAGTGTAAGCAAGGTTGAAGATGGTACGCTGTTAGTGAATGAATCGGGTGAGACCCTTAAAGAGATAGTTGCGTCAGTCAGACGGGTAACGAACATGATCTCCGATATAGCTGATGCGTCGGTGGAGCAGAGCTCAGGGATTGAACAGGTTAACAAAGCGGTCACTCAGATGGATGAAATGACTCAGCAAAACGCGGCCCTGGTTGAGCAAGCGTCTGCTGCTGGAGAATCGATGGCTGAGCAGGCCAATGATATGCGTAATATGTTGAACTTTTTCAAAGTGAGTGAAGCGCCTGTTGCTCGCCAAGCAATACCGGAACAAACTAAAACGACCAATGGCCAAGCCCATACGCCGATTGGCTTGTCGGCTCCCCAAAATCGTCCAGTGCGGCAACCGCTGGAGCCAGCTGCCAACCGCTTTGCAGACGACTCTGAGGAGTGGGAAGAATTTTAACTGCTTGGAGTTCGTTACAATTTTTACGGAGCCGCGATGCTGTAACGGGTGCGGCTCCGCCTTGGAAATAGGTCTTTGTCACCCGGAGTAATATTCAGAAGTAGCATATGGCACAGCAAGCCACGGGAGTTGAGACTTCACTGCGTATGAGTGAGCAGAGATATGAAAGAATTTTTGATGACCGACGAGGACTTCAGCAGTATCTCTCGACGCGTTTACGAAACATGTGGCATTGTGCTTGGGCCTCACAAACGCGATATGGTGTACTCGCGGCTTGCACGCAGGGTGAGAGCAAACGGGTTAAGCTCTTTTTCTGACTATCTTGAATTTCTAAATGAAGATACAGACGCAGAGTTTAGCCACTTTATTAATGCCATCACGACAAATCTGACCTCTTTTTTTCGTGAGTCACATCATTTTGATTTTTTGCACCAACAAGTGATCCCTCAGCTCAAGGAGAGGCATAAAACAGATAGACGCATCAGGATATGGTCAGCGGGTTGTTCTACCGGAGAAGAAGCATACAGTATTGCTATGACAATCAGTAATGCGTTTCCAGCTGACTGGGATGTCAAGGTACTGGCAACTGACCTAGACTCCAACGTCTTGCACAAAGGGCAAGAAGGTATCTATAACAGCGCTTCAGTGACCGGCCTGACCGATGAACACCTAAAAAAGTGGTTTATGTGCAGCCCTGATGGAAGCCAATACAGAGTAAAAGATAAGTTGCGGGCAAGTGTGTACTTTAAACGCCTTAACTTGCTTGAGCCCTGGCCTATGAAAGGGCCTTTCGATGTGATTTTTTGTCGCAATGTGCTGATCTATTTTGACAAGACAACAAAGGACAGGTTGTTTGAGAACTTCTATCAATTGCTGGCAGAGCACGGTTATTTGTTTATTGGCCATTCTGAGACAATGGGCAAGGAGCATCTGGAGTTTAAGAACCTGGGGAAAACTATGTATCAAAAGGCAGCACAGATATGAATCAGTTTCAGCCAGTACTACACGGTTTTGAGCATGTAAAACGGTTCTGGGATTCTGGCCGGGGAGCTGTAGTGGCCAAAGTACTGCCAGGAGAGTTTTATGTGTCTAAAAGCGACGAACTGATTTCGACTGTCTTGGGCTCTTGCATTGCCGCATGCATTTATGATGAAAAACAAGGTGTTGGAGGTATGAACCACTTTATGTTACCTGGCGTAAAGGGTACCTCCTCAATTCATGCCGATGATCTCAATTGCCGCTATGGTAACTGGGCGATGGAATATCTGATTAACGAAGTGATTAAAAATGGCGCCAGACGTGAAAACCTGAAAATAAAATTGTTTGGTGGAGGTAAAATCATCAGTTCGATGACTGACATAGGCATTGGCAATATTCGGTTTGCGGAAGCCTATGTTGAGGAAGAACAGCTCGCGCTGGTTTCTCACGATGTTGGTGGTCCGTGGCCACGCAAAGTGGTATTCCACCCCCAAACCGGCAAAGCTCAGGTTAAAAAGTTACGTCAGATGCATAATGACACCATTGAAAAACGTGAGGTCAAATATCTGCATGATATTGAAGAGCAAGGCAAACAAACTGATATTGAGCTGTTTTAGAGGGAATGCATGATTAAGGTATTGATAGTTGACGACTCCCCATCACTCAGAGCGATATTAACGGCGGTTTTGGAGGCTGCCGATGACATTAAGGTGGTTGGCGCAGCAGAAGACCCCTATCAGGCACGAGACATGATTAAGCAGCTGAACCCAGATGTGTTAACACTCGATATAGAAATGCCAAAAATGAACGGGCTGAGTTTTCTTAAAAATCTTATGCGATTACGCCCCATGCCCGTGATTATGCTGTCGACTTTAACGCAACAAGGATCGCCCGCCACACTGGAAGCGCTTGAATTGGGTGCAATCGACTTTATTGCCAAACCCACCTCAAATGTCGCTGAAAAGCTCACTGCCTACGCAGAAACGCTACATCAGAAAATAAGAATTGCTCGCCAGGCCAATCTCTACGCATTTCGTGCAGAAAAAGATACCAGTCAAATGCCGGTGTCTCAGCATACACAGTTTAAAAGCAGTGCCGTATTGGCACTAGGGGCATCTACCGGTGGTACCGAAGCGCTGCGTGAAGTGTTGGTGCGCTTACCCAAGCATTGCCCCCCCGTCGTTATAGCACAGCATATACCACCGGTGTTTAGTACCTCGTTTGCGCTGCGTATGGACCGTTGTTGTGATGTACATGTGAAAGAAGCCGAGGATGGTGATGTCCTTATGCCCGGCCATGTGTTTATTGCACCGGGAGACATGCACCTCAAAATCGTTCAAAAAGGCGGGCGCTTGCAATGCCAGCTCTGTCAGAGCGAGAAAGTTAATCGTCATCGGCCATCTGTTGATGTGTTGTTCGATTCTTTGATGCCGTGGGCAAAACAAGTGAGTGCAGGCCTGCTAACCGGTATGGGCAGTGATGGTGCTGCAGCTTTATTACGTCTGAGAGAGGGCGGAGCAAAAACGTTGGCTCAGGATGAAGCCACATCGGTTGTGTGGGGCATGCCCCGAGCCGCCGTTGAACTGCAGGCGGCTGAGAAAGTGGTCCCCTTGTCTAAAGTGACAATGGAGTTGCTTAATGCTGTGAAGCGTCAGTAACGACCCAAGGTTGTGAGTACCAATAGAACTGTCCGCTAAAGCGTTTAGACGGCGCAGTACAGTTGTATCTCGAACGGCCACTAGACAAAGGTTTGGGGGTTGTAATGGTCACGGTCTTTTCTCCCTGCCAAGTCAAATCGGCTTTGCCTAACCCTGAAACAAAACAAGCAAACTGGTTTTGGTAGAAATCCATTTCTTTAAAAGTCAGCGTGATTGATGGGGTTCGATTATCCGTGACCGAGTCCTGGTAGTCAGCTTTTGCAAGTGAAAATGCCAGTGAATACAGTTTGGTTTTTAAGGTGCTGAGATTGGCATAAATGCCGGATGCAGGAAACCGTGGCAGCCGGGTAAAGTCTGAGTCTGGCCCCACAGCACCAGAATGTTGGCCAATCCCGACCAGGCCAAGTTCCGCGACCAGATCCTGTAAAGGGCGATCGAACTCGCCGTAGGGATAAGCTATGTAAGGTAAGTCATGACCTATTTCTTCTTTGATCCTGGCCTGTGACCAGACCAAATCCTGACGGATCCGGCTACGCCATTGTGCCTGGCTTTCTCCTGCCTTTTTGAGGTGTAAATAGTCATGTTGCGCACTGTGATTGGCGATTAATGCGCCGCGTTTTGACAGTTGTCGTAGCTGTGGCCAGCTCATAACGTAGCCTTTCTTTTCATCGATAAGCTTAGGATTTACGAAAATTGTGTAAGGGTAGCCAAACTGTTCAAGTATCGGTGCGGCGGCTTCCATATTGTTTAGATAGCCATCATCAAAGGTGATGGCGACTGTTTTAGGTGGCAGGGTTTTTCCTGCTTGTAGCTGCTGAATCAGTTCATCTAGCGCGATGACTGAGAACTGCTCCGACTTAAGAAAATTCAGGTGCTGGCGAAAAGTAGCTTCACTGACACTGGTCACCGCCGGCAGTTTTTCACTGACATGATGATATTGTAGAATGACCGCGGCCAGGCCTGTTCGGGTATTAAATAAAACGAGTATAAGAACTAAAACATGAAACCACTTAATCGAGCGCATACTTCCCACCATTTTCAGTTGCTTGCTATTGCTGCTCCGATGATTTTATCAAATATTTCGGTGCCCCTGTTAGGGTTAGTTGATACTGCTGTGATTGGTCATTTGAGTGATGCATATTACCTTGCCGGGATAGCGCTGGGCTCTGGCAGTATTGCTTTGCTGTTCTGGCTGGCCAGTTTTCTGCGAATGAGTACCACGGGGGAGATTGCTCAGGCACATGGTCAGCAGGATTCAGGCCGGGCGCTGCAGTCACTCTCAGCCAGTATGAGTTTTGCTCTGGTATTTTCTTTGTTGCTGATAGGGTGTACGCCTTGGTTGCTTGAGCTCATAGCGGTGTTGTCCGGTGCAACGTCTCAGGTGCTTGAGCAAGCCGAGGTATACTTCTCCATTAGAATTTATAGTGCGCCAGCGGCCATGCTAAACCTGGTGATGCTTGGGTTTATGTTGGGGATGCAATACGGGCGTGGTCCTTTCTATGTGGTGCTGTTTACTAATATCGTTAATATAGTGCTGGATGTATTGTTTGTGGTGGTGCTGGATTTTGCCGTTGCAGGTGCCGCCTGGGCATCAGTGATTGCAGACTATTCGGCGCTGGTGTTGTCTTGTTGTTTGCTTCGCAAGGTGCTGAACGACGCTGGCTGGCAGTGGCAGCTCAAAGTTCCTCACCGACAAGAAGTACAGCGTCTGCTGCATCTGAATCGTGATATCTTCATTCGTTCACTCATGCTGCAGCTGTGTTTCAGCTTTATGACCTTTTATGGTGCAAGACTGGGCGAAGATATTCTGGCTGCCAATGCGGTATTGCTGAATTTCCTGATGCTGGTGAGCTTTGCGATGGATGGCATTGCCTATGCGGTCGAAGCTAAAGTCGGGCAGGCAAAAGGAGCCCGGGATCTGACTATGTTAAGGCGCTGGGTCCGGATCAGCTGCTTCTGGGCTGGTTGCTTTGCACTGTTATACACGGGGGTATTTACCCTTTTTGGTCCGTTTGTAATTGGCTTATTGACCGATATTCCTGCTGTTATCGATACTGCGCAAATATATTTGCCCTGGTTGATAGTGCTTCCATTGATTGCAACAAGCTGCTTTTTGTTTGATGGTGTTTTCGTAGGTCTGACCCGCGCAAAAGAAATGCGCAACAGTATGTTATTGTCTGCTGTGCTTGGGTTCTTCGTGCCGTTCTGGCTGGTTCAGCATTGGGGGAATCATGGCTTATGGTTTGCCATGAGCTGCTTTATGGCACTGAGGGGGCTGACCCTGATACTCAAGTTCCGGCAGTTGAGTGTCAGACAGCAGTTACTGGAGTAGGTAATCTAATGAGGAGGTGGGTTACTCCTCAAAGGCTTTTTTGGCTGCCGCTTTGGCTGCTTCGCGTGCCGATAGCACCTGAGAAAAACGGTTGGCGAAAATTCCCAGGTAACCATAACCTGCAACACCCAGCGCGGGTATCAGAACCATCACTCCAGGCAGTTGCAGCCAGGGCTGATAAAAATAGCCTAAGGCAATGAGCACCATACTCAGAACAAATAACGCCAGCCCTGAGAGGAAGAATCGCAGGCTACGCTTAGGGTGCGACCCTAAGCGATATATTAAATACCGCATACGGATTTAATAGTAGGAGTGATCGCCCCGTGAGTGTTCGGTGATGTCACGGACACCGGTGATTTCCTCGAACTTAGCGATCATTTCTTTTTCGATACCCTCTTTGAGTGTGACATCGATCATAGAGCAGCCGTTACAACCGCCGCCAAATTGTAATACGGCAATGCCCTCGGCCGTGATTTCAACCAGGCTGACCTGGCCACCGTGATTGGCTAATTGAGGGTTTACTTCGGTCACCAGCATATGCTCGACACGCTCTTCCAGTGACGCATTGTTGCTGAGCTTTTTCGCTTTAGCGTTAGGCGCTTTAAGGGTCAGCTGGCTGCCCATTTTATCAGTGACAAAGTCGATCTCTGCTTCTTCAAGGAATGGTGCACTTTCTGCGTCGACAACGGCATCAAATCCATTGAATGGTAAGCGGATATCGCTGTCTTCAACGGCATCGGCTGGACAATATGAAACGCCACATTCAGCCTGAGCTGTACCTGGGTTTACGACGAATACGCGAATGTTTGTACCATCGGCTTGGTCGGCCAATAGCTTGGCAAAGTGTGACTGAGCTGTCTCTGAAATTGTGATCATAATCTACGCTATACTTGACTAAATTACTCGGTTAATCCCTATGATACTCCCCTCATCTTGTTGTAGCTAGTGTTGGGCGTAAAAATTTGCAGCAACTCGAGCCTCATTGCTAGCGTACTGGCTGGTTAAAAATTGCCGGAGTAGATGGAGTAACTATGTATCGCCTGTTAATCGCGCTGTGTGTGTTGAGTTTGCAACTCAGCGCCAAGCCACTGAGTTTTTATTTTGATGACACACAACAATTTGACCCACTCATTCCAAAACCACATGAGGTGCTGGGGTATGAAGTCGGAGAGTGGCATGTGCGCCCGGAGCAATTGGTACACTACTTAAGCAAGTTGGCAGAGGCCAGCCCGCGGGTAACGATAAAGACCATAGGTCACAGCCATGAACACCGGCCACTGGTATTACTGACGATCACCAATGAAAAACGGCTTAAAGACATAGAAGCAGTAAAAAGTGCACACCTCACTGCGCTGCAACAGTCACAGCCCCGTAAAGAGGCGCCGGCCATTGTCTGGCTCGGTTATAGTGTTCACGGCAATGAACCGTCGGGCAGTAACACGGCCATGCTGGTGGCTTACTATCTGGCGGCTGCTCAGGGGGAGAAAATAGAGGCCCTATTGCGCGATACTGTGATATTGCTAGACCCATCACTGAATCCGGACGGATTGGCGCGTTTTGCTAATTGGGCGAATAGTCATCGCGGCCAGGTACTGTCAAGCGACCCGCAACACAGAGAGCATGTTGAAGGCTGGCCCTCTGGCAGAACCAATCACTATTGGTTTGATTTAAATCGGGACTGGCTGTTGCTGCAACATCCCGAGTCACAGGCACGGATCGCGGCATTTCATGAGTGGAAGCCTAATGTCTTGGCTGATTTTCACGAAATGGGACCTAACTCAAGCTACTTTTTCCAGCCTGGGATCCCATCGCGCACGCATCCACTGACGCCCGAGCGTAACCAAAGTTTAACTGCGGCCATTGGTCAGTTTCATGCAGATGCACTGGACCAGACCGGTCAGCTGTATTTTACTCAGGAGAGTTTTGACGACTTTTACTATGGCAAAGGATCAACCTACCCGGATATTAATGGCTCTGTGGGTATTTTGTTTGAGCAAGCCAGTAGCCGTGGCCATGCACAGGAGACCATTAATGGCTTGCTGACCTTTCCACAGACGATCAAGAACCAGCTTATTACTTCATTTTCAACAATTCAGGGAGCGGCTGCTAACCGTCAGGCACTACTTGATTACCAGCAGCACTTTTATTCAAGTGCGCTCAAAGAAGCAAAACAACAAGACTTTCAGGGATATGTGGTGTCGGCTGGTAAAGATCTATATCGGTTAAAGCAGTTTGTTGCGTTATTGAACCAGCATCAGGTGAAGGCGTATCGGCTGGAAAAACCATTAAAGGTTAAAACACATCAATTTAAGGCTGGGGATCTTTACATCCCACTGGCGCAGCCTCAGGTTCGCCTCATCCTGGCCATGTTCAGCGAACAAACGCATTTTAAGGACAATACATTTTACGATGTATCGGGATGGACCTTGCCATATGCCTATGACCTGGACTTTGCGCAGGTCGCCAGTAGTTGGGGTCTGAATGTCAGTGACACTCAGTGGCAGCCGGCCGCCTTGAGTGAACCAGAGCCGATGTCTGATAAAGCGTACGCTTATGCCTTTTCATGGCAGCATTATCTGGCACCTAAGTTACTTAACCAGCTATTGACACAAGGGCTGGAAGCGCGGGTCGCATTGCAGTCATTCACTGCCAAACTGGCAAACGGAGAGCAACATTTTGATGCCGGCACGGTTGTGATCCCTGCGGGGCTGCAACACCAGCATGACTGGCAGCACTTGCTGACAAAGCAGGCAAGGGAACTCGGTATTCCCCTTACAACTATCAGCTCGGGTCTGACGCCCCAGGGGATCGATTTAGGTTCCCGTCGTATGATGCCACTGCACAAGCCTGAAGTATTATTGGTGGGTGGTCAGGGTACCAGTCAGTATGAGGTGGGCGAAGTCTGGTACCATCTCGACAGGCATGTGGGGATTGCCCCCAGCATCATTGAACTAAATCGTCTTGAACGGGTTGACCTGAGTCGCTATAGCCACATTGTGCTGGCCGATGGGCGCTATTCAGCGCTGAGTAAAAAAGCGCAAGCTGCTATTATCAGTTGGGTCCATAAAGGCGGTGTTATCTGGGGTCATAAGCGCGGTGCGCAGTGGCTGATCGAGCACCAGTTGCTCAATGCCAAGGTCATCGGCAGTAAAGAAATGCGCGAGGCGTTTGATACCAAGGGACTGCGTTTTGAAGACAAAGAGCAACTGGCTGCACAACAAAGAATTGCAGGTGCCATTTTTGAGACACGCTTAGATCTGTCCCATCCACTGGCCTTTGGTTTTGACAATCACATCTTGCCAGTATTCAAAAACAGCACCTGGGTGATTGAGCCCAATGAAGCCCCGTTCCTCGATGTGGCTGTGTATCAACAACAGCCGCTACTTGCGGGTTATGCTGACGAGCGGAATGTCTCACAAATCGCAAAATCAGCAGCACTGGTCGCTGACAGCTATGGAAATGGGGTGGTAATAGCGATGACGGACAACCCTGTGTTTCGTGGTTTCTGGTATGGCAGCAGCCGACTGTTTAATAATGCGCTCTTTTTCGCACAAGCAGTTCATTAGGCTGGCGTCAGACATGTAGCACATGCCCAGATCTGTTCAGCGCCAGCGCGTTGGCAGAGCTGGGCAGCTGCATTTAGGGTTGCCCCAGTGGTGATCACATCATCAACCAACACAACACGCCTGCCAACCAGTGTTCCCGATAAGGTAAAAGCCTGGCGCTGGTTTTGCAATCTTGCCCTGCGATTCATCGATTGCTGGGGTCGGGTCATACGTTTTGATAATACAGGTAGAATCGATAGCTGGGGTTCAAGTACTTGGCCCCAGGTCTGCATCACCTGATTAAAACCACGGTTGATCAAACGGTGTCTGGGCAAAGGGATAATAATAGCGGCATCAACATCAATCAGTTGCTCCTCACAGTAGCACTGCCACTGGTGCGCAATGACCTGACGTAGCAAGCAGGCTGCATGGTTTCTCTGATGCAGTTTTAACTCACACAGCCAACGTTTCAGTGCGCCACGATACCACCCACAGGCGATCAGCCCATCACAGCAAGGTAAGCTAAACTGCGCTTGTATATCCGGGCGAAATAGCAGGTTCCCCTCTGCAGGCGAGAAAAGTGGCAGGGCCTCCAGGCATGATGCGCACAGGCCAGTGGTTTCCATTGGACTGCGGCAACAGGCGCACTGGCAGGGGAACAGAGTCTGCGTGATTACACGGGATAATGACATTGCTTTCCATCCTTGAATCGCTATCATAGCGACAAGTTTGGTTGAGGAAGTGAGTTAATGCAAAGCGAAATTGTCTTATTGCACGGCTGGGGAATGAATAAACAGGTATGGCAGCTGAGCGTTGAAGCGCTTCAGCAAGCACAAGCTTTGCCTGTCCGTGCGGTGAATTTACCTGGCTTTGGCGGTGCGGCGTTTCCTGAGCACATCTCCACCTTAGATGAGGTTGCGGATGACATTGCAGCTCAGTTGGGTAATGGCTCAGTGCTGGTAGGTTGGTCGTTGGGTGGACTTGTGGCCCTCAACCTGGCGCATCGATATCCGGAAAAAGTCGCTAAACTTGTGCTGGTGGCATCTAATCCCTTCTTCGTTGAGCAACCAGACTGGCCTGGGATAAAACCGAAAGTACTGGCAGGGTTTAAACAAGCACTGGCCGATGACAGCGCCAAAACCATAGAGCGGTTTCTCGCGATTCAGGCGATGGGCAGCGAACATGCCCGGGATGACATCAAACAATTGCGTCAGCTGTTAAGCCTGCTACCAGCCCCGCACCCTAAAGCACTCAGCCTTGGGCTGGATGCATTGCAGGGCTGTGACTACCGCGCTTATTTAGGTGCACTCCGTCAGCCTGTCTTTGGTTTTTTTGGTCGTCTCGATACACTGATACCGAGTGATGTGATTGAGAGAATGGCTACACTTAATCCGCAGTTTAAGGCGTTTACTTTCCCCAGAGCATCACACGCGCCGTTTATTTCCCATAAAGATGAGTTTGTTACTCATTTAAAATCAATTCTTTAGTTTTCTACAATGGAAAAAGCGGCAATTTTTTGCCGCCTTTACTTTATTTCGTCTATAAATTGAGCAATAATTAATGTGAGATTTTCTAACTTTAGGGCGAAATATGGCAGTCAATGATATCCTCAATGCAGGTGTTCAGGGTTTTGAGTTTGCCCGCCAAAGTGCCGAGCAAGCCGCAGCCGATATTAACAAGGCAACACTGGACCAGCAAAGTGAGCAACAGGTTGCTCAGCAACGTCAACTCCAGGGCGCATCCAGTAATGAAGGCGTCACTGCGCCTGTGGGACAACCCCCCAGGTTAGACGAAGCTGTGGTTGACCTAAAAGTAGCAGAATTTAACGCCAAAGCGAACGCGCAGACCATTCGCACAGCCGACGAAGTATTGGGTACTTTGATTGATATTAAAGTGTAATGAATATAGTAACGCCACCCCCGGCGATGAACCTAAACACGGCGAACGTCTACACTGAGACGGCGCAACGTGACAATCAGCTCCGCGAGGTTATTCCTAAACCTGCGCCGGTTTCTCCTGCGTTTACGGAAAACAAGCCGCTGTCTGACGGTGAAAAACAAAAAACCTTTTCTGCCGATGATTCCGGCCTGTACGACAGTACAGGTCAGCTTAAAGATGGTAAGACGATTGAAGAGCGTCAGGAAGGAGAACAAGGTGAGCAGGGCAATCAACAGGATCAGCAAGACCCGCAAGAACTAAGCGATCGTGAACAGGCTGAACTGGAAGCTGAGCAAGCCCAGATACAAGAACTGAAAGAGCGGGATCGGGAAGTGCGCCTGCACGAAGAAGCGCATGCCAGAGTGGGTGGTCAGTATGCAGGGTCGCCCAGCTATGAATATCAGCGCGGTCCGGACGGCAACAATTACGCTGTTGGCGGCGAAGTGATGATAGACGTAGCGCCGACTGGGGATCCGCGTGAAACCATAGACAAAATGCAAACAGTTCGTGCAGCAGCGTTAGCGCCGGCAGAGCCTTCGGGTGCAGACAGAGCTATCGCAGCAGATGCAACGGCCAAAATTGCACAGGCTCAGGCTGACCTTGCCAAACAATCCATCAGCGGTGAAGACGCGGATGAAAACGGCAACCGGGTTGTGGGGTATCAGACTCGTCGCCTGAATGAAGATGAGTTAAACGAGCAGCAACCTGAGTCTGCGCGCCTGGAAGAAGAGGTAGACCCATTTGCGGTAGCGCTGCCTATCGACAGGGATCCTGAAATAGCGTCACGGGCATTGAGAATAGAGGGCTTTTACGGCCATGTTGCCAAGCCCAAAGAAGCATCTCAGCTATCGGTGGTAATTTAAATAGCAAATAAGCCCAATCAGTTAAACGACACAGGCCCGCTTATGCGGGCCTGTGTCGTTGTGTTTATCAGCAATTACTTTTTCAGCTTGGCAAAGGCTTCAGCAAAGGCATTGCCCATTGCAGCGTTGCCGTTGTCGCGACGATTGTCACGCCGAGTGTCTTTGCGCTGTGCTGTTCGTTGAGACTTGCCACCGGGCTTTTGCGCGGCGGGCTTACTCTGTTTTTGTCCTGCACTTGCCGGGATCTCATCGTTTAGTCGCATGGTAAAGCTGATCCGCTTACGGGCTACGTCTACTTCAATGACTTTAACTTTAACAATGTCACCTGCCTTAACCACTTCTCGTGGATCGGAGATAAACTTGTCTGTCAGTGCTGAAATATGGACGAGTCCATCCTGATGTACGCCAACATCGACAAAGGCACCGAAGTTAGCAACATTAGAGACGACGCCTTCAAGGGTCATGCCAACCTTTAGGTCGGAAATGGTCTCTACCCCAGCTTTGAACTGAGCCGTTTTAAACTCGGGGCGAGGATCGCGACCTGGCTTGTCCAGTTCACCCAGAATATCAGTGATGGTTGGCACACCAAACTTGTCATCGACATAATCGGCAGGATCCAGTTTGCCCAGTACATCACTGTTACCTATCAGTGCGGTGACATCCAGTGATCTACTACCGCAGATTTTTTTCACCACAGGGTAAGCCTCGGGGTGAACCGCTGAGGCATCCAGAGGGTCATCACCATTGGCAATACGCAAGAAACCCGCAGCCTGTTCAAACGCTTTTGGCCCCAGACGCTCTACCTGTTTCAGCTGTTTACGGTTGCTAAATGAGCCATTGGTATCCCGAAATTTAACGATGTTGGTGGCCAATGTTTTATTTAACCCTGACACACGCGTTAATAGAGGCACTGAGGCTGTGTTGACATCGACACCAACCGAGTTTACGCAGTCTTCTACAACGGTCGTTAGTGTCTGGCCCAGCTGACTTTGTGATACATCATGTTGATACTGGCCTACACCAATCGACTTAGGCTCAATTTTAACCAGTTCAGCAAGTGGGTCCTGTAATCGGCGAGCGATCGACACGGCACCACGTAACGAGACATCCAGATCCGGAAATTCATTGGCAGCAAACTCCGAAGCGGAGTAGACCGACGCGCCTGCTTCACTGACCATGACTTTAGTGAGCTTCAGCTCACTGGCGGCTTTCAGCAGCTCGGCGGCTAGTTTGTCTGTCTCGCGAGAGGCCGTGCCATTGCCAATGGCAATCAGCTCCACTTTGTGTTGACGACACTGTTGTTCCAGGGTGCGCAGTGATTTATCCCAATGATTTTGCGGCGCATGTGGGTAAATTGTAGTGGTTGCCAGTAACTTGCCCGTCTTGTCGACAATGGCAACCTTACATCCGGTTCTGAGGCCTGGATCGATCCCCATTGTCACACGCGGTCCCGCTGGGGCCGCCATCAGCAGATCTTTGAGGTTTTTGGCAAAAACATCAATGGCGCCTTGCTCAGCAAATTCCCGAGTCGCACCCAGCATTTCATTTTCAAGATGCGTGGCCAGCTTGATCTTCCAGGCCCACTGCACAACCGTCATCAACCAGCTACTTGCTGCACGGCCCGATACATCCAGACCGTAGTGGTCCGCTATCATCTGAGCACAATATTGTTGGGGGTCTTCTGCCTGTGGTTCCGGGTTGATAGACAACTGCAGAATCCCTTCATTACGGGCCCTGAGCATGGCGAGTGCACGGTGAGACGGGACCCCAGCCAGTTTTTCATCGTGTTCAAAGTAGTCACGATATTTACTGCCAGCATCTTCTTGCCCCGCAACAACACGGCTCTGTAAATAGCCATGTTGTTTTAACTGGTTTCTGAACTTGCTGAGTAATTTTGCGTCTTCTGCAAAGCGCTCCATCAGGATAAACTTGGCACCATCCAGTGCGGCTTTGCAATCCTCAATGCCTTTGTCTGCATTGATATAGGCTTCAGCCGCCAGTTCTGGTGCTTGATCCGGATCGCTGAATAGTAAATCGGCCAGTGGCTCAAGCCCAGCTTCAATGGCAATCTGGCCCTTGGTACGGCGCTTAGGCTTGTAGGGTAAGTATAAATCTTCCAGTTCGGTTTTACTTTGTACCTGGTTGAGTTCTGACGCAAGCTGTTCGGTGAGTTTGCCCTGCTCATCAATGGTCTTAATAATGAAAGCTCGGCGTTCCTCCAATTCCCGTAAATAGCCCAGGCGCTGTTCAAGCAAGCGCAGCTGAGTATCATCCAGGCCACCGGTTACCTCTTTACGGTAACGGGCAATAAACGGAACGGTCGCACCTTCATCCAGTAGTGCGGTAGCAGCATCCACTTGCTGTTGTGATGCGTTTAGCTCAGCAGCTAAACGGGCTGAGATATTGCTCATGCAAAATCCTTATATAGTTCAATTGGCTAGCTCTATTTCTTGGCCAGCATTTGCGGTCATCATATCATATCTGGAACGGATGTGGTCAGGCCGTGTAATCGATCTTATTGACGTACCAAAGCATTTCCCCTTGCGGGGTTTTCACACTGTATTCTTCATCAACTGACTTTCCGAGTAGCGCTCTTGCCATGGGAGAATCGATTGAAATGTAATCATTTCGCTCATAGATTTCATCTGGCCCTACAATGCGAAAGCGCTTAACCTCACCATCGTCATTCTCTATTTCGACCCAGGCACCAAAATAGACCTTACCTTGTTGCTGCGGTGAGTACTCTACAATTTTCAAGTCTGGCAGGCGTTTACGTAAATAGCGGACGCGACGGTCTATTTGGCGTAGCAAGCGCTTGTTAAAAGTATAGTCGGCGTTTTCTGAGCGATCGCCTAAACTTGCTGCCCAGTTAACGATCTTTGTTACTTCCGGGCGCTTTTCAAACCATAAGTGATCGTGCTCCTGCTGAAGCTTTCGATAGCCCTCAGGTGTAATTAGGTTGGTTTTCATCTTTTGCATACTAGGGTGAAACGACTACATGTGTTTAGTGTACTCCGGATCCGGGTGCATACCAATTCCACAAAACTTGAAATCTGTAAGGCCAAACCAGGTAAACACTTGTAATGTTCGGTAACAATCTTATTCTGTGTTTATGGTGTCTAAGCGTTTTAATTTCAATTATATTTAGGTCAACTAGAGAAAAAATAAGAAGAATGCCAATGGGGAATGAAACCACTAAAGTGTTAGTCGTTGACGATGATATGCGTTTACGCAGCCTGCTGGAGCGATATTTGGTTGAGCAGGGCTTTATTGTTCGCAGTGCTGCTAATTCTGAACAAATGGACAGATTGCTTGAACGTGAAAACTTTCATCTGATGGTGTTGGATCTCATGTTGCCAGGTGAGGATGGTTTGTCTATCTGCCGTCGACTCAGGCAAAAAGAAAATGAAATACCCATTGTCATGTTGACGGCAAAGGGAGATGAAGTTGACCGGATCATTGGCCTGGAGCTGGGGGCGGACGATTATTTACCAAAGCCATTTAATCCACGTGAGTTACTAGCACGGATCAAGGCGGTGTTACGCCGCCGCGCTAAAGAGGTACCTGGTGCGCCAGCGGTCGAAGAAAATGAAGTCGAATTCGGAGCCTTCAAACTCAATCTGGCAACCCGGGAAATGCAAAAAGGCGATGAAACCATCGCCCTGACCAGTGGAGAATTTGCTGTGCTGAAGGCGCTGGTGAGCCACCCCAGAGAGCCACTGAGTCGTGACAAGCTGATGAACCTGGCCCGTGGCAGAGATTACAGCGCACTGGAGCGCAGCATTGATGTTCAGGTTTCGCGCTTGCGCAGAATGATAGAAGAAGATGCCTCTAACCCCCGTTATATTCAGACTGTCTGGGGTCTGGGTTATGTTTTTGTCCCAGATGGCGAGAAGTAAATGAGTATCCTGCCTCGCAGCGCATTTGGACAGACGGTATTTTTTGTCGGTGCGCTGCTGCTGATCAACCAGATTGTTTCCTACATTACGGTGACCCTGTACGTGTTTAAGCCGACCTTTGAGCAGGTTAACCTGATGCTCGCCAAGCAGGTCAAAACGGTGTTCATTGATTGGGAAGAAGGCGTTGAGGTCGACTCTGCTTTATCGGAAAAGTTTTTTGAGATCACAGGCATTCAGGTCATGGCTCAGCGCGAGGCCTACCGCAGCGGGCTTGGACAGGCAAAGGAATATACTCTGCTATCACGCAGTATGTCTGAGCAGCTTAATGGGTCTGCCCGGGTGCGGATCAGTCAGGGTGACCCTGTTGTTTACTGGGTAGAAGCACCTCAGGCACCGGGTTATTGGGTGCGGGTGCCCCTCACGGGTTTTTCTGAAACAAAAATGGAATTTCTCGTATTCTATCTCTCCAGTATCGGCTTTTTAAGCGTACTCGGAGGCTGGTTGTTTGCTCGGCATCTGAATCGGCCGCTTAAGGCCTTACAGATTGCGGCCAGTCGGGTTGGAGTCGGTGATTTTTCTACTCGTCTGATTGAACATGGTTCCACGGAGGTTATCGAAGTAACTCGTGCATTTAATAAAATGTCCAAAGGGATCGCAGAACTTGAGAATGATCGACGTTTGTTGATGGCGGGTGTATCCCATGATTTAAGAACGCCATTGACGCGTATCCGTCTAGCGACGGAGATGATGTCGGATGAGGAAGCCTATTTAAAAGAAGGAATAATCGACGACATTGAAGACATGAATGCCATCATCGATCAGTTTATTGAGTACCTGAGACATCATAACAGCGGAGAAATGGTGCTGGATGATGTCAATGCGGTTGTTGAAGAAGTTGTACATGCTGAACAACAGCATCAAAGAGAAATCGTCCTGACAACGACGGCAAATATCCCCGCGGTCATGATGAATCATGTTGCACTAAAGCGTGTGGTAACCAATATGATTGAGAATGCCATCCGCTACTCTGAGGATAAGATAGAGGTGATGACAGAGTTCAGTGCTCGTCACAAAGCGGTTTTTATCAAAGTGAAGGACCGCGGCCCTGGGATCCCGGAAGAGGAGTTAGAATCGCTCTTTGAGCCGTTTAAGCAAGGCGATCAGGCCCGAGGGAGTGAAGGTAGTGGTTTAGGCCTTGCTATTATCAAGCGGATCGTGTCCACCCACGGCGGAAAAGTGCGCCTGCGCAATCGTAAAGAAGGCGGTCTGAGCGCCGAAGTTATGCTGCCGGTAGCGAAAAAATTCGGCACCATGAATACTGCACCTGAGCAGTCAAAGCCCAGTGAATAAACGCGACTTATCTTATCTGCCCGGCTGTTTGAGTGCAGTAACCAGAGCTCAGCTGCTTAGTATCATTGGGCAGTGCTTTGAGGGAATAGAGCCCGAGGCCTATTTTGCTTACTACTTTGAGCAAGACGGGCCCATTATTCGGCGGCTGCGCTTGTATTACACGCAGGCGGGCGAGCTGGCAGGGTACTGTTTGCTCACTTTTGACGACAGCCATCAGGCCTTTTGTGTCATCGGCGCATCGGCCGGCTTTTTGCCGCAATTTCGCGGCAAAAACAACACCTTTTCTTTTTCTATTCTTGAGGTGACCAAGGCGTATCTGCGCCGGCCCTGGCGCACTTTGATATATGCAGATACCATGCTCAGTCCTGCCATGTTCCGGGCTATGGCAAAAAACATTGCCACAGTTTATCCAACCGCGACAGGCTCATCGACGGAGTCTCAATTGTATCAGGTGTTAAATCCGACTGGGCTTGAGAGTGACGTGAATGGGATGTTGTGTCTTAAACTGGTGGGAAGAAAAACACGTTATTCAGCTGCGGAAGTGGCTCAGTTTAAAGCCAGTAACAAAGCAGAAATAGCCCATTACTGTACTGTGAACCCCAACTTTGATGAAGGGGTGGCATTACTTGCCGTGATCCCGGTAACCTTAAGACAACTTCTCGCCACAGCCTGGAAGCAGCTTAAAAATCTGTTTTAGTCGGGCTGCACTCGATTTCAGTTCTAGCTTAAATTCAGGCACAAAAAAACGCCCAACGAGGGGCGCTTTTGATAAAGGAATCTGATTCTAAATCAGCTTAGCCGCGAGGACCTGCTGATTTGATGGCTTCAGAGACATCGTATTTTGCGAAGTTCGCTTCGAAATCTGCAGCCAGCTTAGACGCATACTCAGCATATTTTGCTTTGTCTTCCCAAGTGTTGATTGGGTTAAGCAGTTTGCTGTCTACGCCTGGTACAGCAACTGGTACGTCCAGGTTTAGCGCGTCAATGTGTTGTGTTTCTACGCCTTCCAGTGTGTCGTTAACGATAGCATCAATCACAGCACGTGTGGTTGGGATATCGAAACGCTTACCAATGCCGTAAGGACCGCCAGTCCAGCCAGTGTTAACCAGGTAAACTTTTGAGTTGAACTCACGTACACGCTTCATCAGAAGCTCAGCATAAACGCCGGCAGGGCGTGGGAAGAAAGGTGCGCCGAAACAAGTCGAGAAGGTTGACTCGATGTCTGACGTAGAACCAATTTCTGTTGAGCCCACTTTGGCCGTATAACCGCTCAGGAAGTGATAAGCTGCTGCTTCTTCAGACAGAATAGACACTGGAGGCAGTACACCGCTCACGTCACACGTCAGGAAGACGACTGCACGAGGCTCACCAGCACGGTTTTCTACTTTACGCTTTTCAACGTGCTCAAGCGGGTAAGCTGCACGGGTGTTTTGCGTCAGGCTGGTGTCATTGAAGTCAGGTACGCGTGCTTCGTCCAGTACCACGTTTTCAAGGATGGTGCCGAACTTGATTGCGTTCCAGATAACTGGCTCGTTCTTTTGCGACAGGTCGATACATTTTGCGTAACAACCGCCTTCAATGTTGAAAACACTGCCAGGTGCCCAGCCGTGCTCGTCATCACCGATCAGGAAGCGTTTAGGATCAGCCGACAAGGTTGTTTTACCTGTGCCAGACAAACCGAAGAATAATGTGGTGTCGCCTGCTTCGCCTACGTTTGCACTACAGTGCATTGGCAGTACGCCCTTCGCTGGTAACAGGAAGTTCTGTACAGAGAACATAGACTTTTTCATTTCACCGGCGTAATGCATACCTGCGATAAGCACTTTGCGCTCTGCAAAGTTGATGATAACCGTACCGTCACTGTTTGTTCCGTCGCGCTCTGGGTCGCAAACGAAAGAGGGTACATTCATCACCTGCCATTGGGGCAAATCAGCTGCATTATATTTTTCAGGCTCGATAAACATGTTCTTGGCAAAAATATGGTGCCAGGCTGTTTCTGTTGTTACAACAACGGGTAGATAGTGTTCAGGATCTGAACCCACTTCAAGGTGAGAGACGAAGTGGTCGTTGCTGTTCACGTGTGCTTCTACACGGGCCCACAGCGCGTTGAATTTGTCTGCATCGAATGGGCGGTTAACGTTACCCCATTGGATGTCATTTTCTGTGCTTGGCTCTTTAACGATAAAACGGTCGTTAGGTGAACGCCCTGTGCGGCGGCCAGTTTTTGCTACAAAAGCTCCATTTGCGGCCAAAGTCCCTTCACCACGGCGGATGGCGTGTTCGACAAGTTCAGCTGCAGTTAAATCGACAAAACGAGTAGCGCTTGAAGTCATGTTTATACCTAAATGTGAGAATTGAACGGGATAGCTCTGGAGAAGTTTCACCAAAAGCTGAAATCATAGTAACAGATGAAATTCAGATATTCGAGCCCTGAAACTAGGTAAAACGCCATAAATTTGTCAAAAAAATCGAATAATTTCAATGATACCGGTGTCATGAAATGAGACCTTAAAATGACACCGGTATCAATTTTTAGCGACAAAAAAGCCGCCAAAATGGCGGCTTGTCTCCGGTTTGATAAAAGTAGCCTGGCTAATTAAAAATTGCCTTAATATCTTGCTCCTCAAACCGGTAATTTTTCAGGCAGTAATGACAGCTAATATTGATCTCGCCCTGCTTTTTAACGTCATCAAGTAACGCATCACGACCAATGTTAACCAAAGCGCTGATGGTTTTATCGCGGCTACACCCACAGACAAAATTAATCGCCTGAGGTTCGAATAGTTGTGGGTTATCTTCGTGATATAAGCGTGTCAGCACTGTTTGCGCGTCAAGCTCGAGCAGTTCCTCATCTTTAATGGTGTTGCTGAGTGCTTCCAGATGGGCAAAATCTTGTTCCGATTTGGCTTTGTCTACCGGCAGCACCTGTAAAAACAGTCCGGCTGCTTTAGCGCGCTCACCACTGACATCGGTGGCAAACCACAAGCGAGTTTTTAATTGTTCAGACTGAACAAAGTAGTCTTCCAGGCAGGCAGCCAGGGTCTCGCCACTTAGCGGTACCACGCCCTGATAGCGCTCGCCCTTATCAGGAGTAATGGTGATCACCATATAGCCTTTGCCCATCAGATCCTGAACACTGCTACCTGCAACCTCACCTTGCACTCGGGCAATGCCACGCATATTTTGTTTGTGGTCACCATTGATGGCAGCATATTTGACCGGCCCATCTCCCTGCAATTGCACTGTGATGTCGCCTTCAAACTTTAATGTGGCGGTCAGCAGGCTGGACGCAAGTAGTAGCTCGCCCAACAGGGTTTGTACTTCCTTTGGGTAGTCATGACCGCTGATAATGTCATTAAAGGTGTGTTCAATTTGTACGAGCTCACCACGTACATCGAGTTGATCGAAAATATATCGATGAAGTAAATCTTGTTGCATCAATTCAGATCCTAGCTAGATTTCAATTTAAGCAGTTCGCGACGCTGCTTTTTATCCGGTTTATGCTCGGGGCGCGGAGCAAAAAAGCTATTGTTTTTGCGCGCTATGGCGTTTTGCGCCCGTTTTTCAAGGCTGGCTGCGGACTCCTCATAGAGTGTCTGAGCGATAGGCGCACTCTGGCGCTTTTCCATTAACTTCAGCACGGTGATCTCCTTCTCATCGAAGCCCTGTGCCAACTTTATCACCGCACCAACATCAACCATTCGGCTGGGTTTACAGCGCTGGCCGTTGTAGTGTACCTTGCCACCCTGGATCATTTCTCGGGCTATGGTACGAGTTTTATAAAAGCGTGCCGCCCAGAGCCATTTGTCCAGGCGTACTTTCACTTCGCTTAGGTTGTTTTCTTGATTGACTTTTGTCACAATTCGTTAACTAATGCCCAAAGCTAATTTAATCGGTGAAATTTAACACATTTGATGAGGCAAAAAAAGCATCTGGACACGCTCTGATGTGGTTATATCTCAGCCACAAGCACTGTTAATACTGTGTTCAGGTAGGTATCCTAAGTTGTACCTATTTACTTTAAAGTTTCATATACGCGTGCTTGTTGAATCGAATTCGAGGCGGTACACTGAGGCGCTCAACAGAATAAGAATATGACATATGGAATTACAGCTACAACAGTTGCAAAAATTAATACATGACTTACCCCATGCGAAGCTTAGCCGCCTGGTGGTGTATTTGGCTGTTGTGTATATCGCATTTCTTTGTGCTAAGTTATTTTGGCTGCTCTGGCCTGTCCCTCAGACTCAGCCTTTGCCCACCCAATCTCAGATGTACGCGCAAACTTCAGCTGCGGTAAGCAGTCAAACCATTCTTGGCCACAACATATTTGGCAAGGCAAACGAAAAACCTGTTGTTGAAGCGCCCAAGCCAGTGATTTCTGATGCGCCTGAAACGCAATTGAATGTGCGTCTGACCGGCATCGTGGCGGTTAGCCAGGATGATGCAGCGGGTCTTGCTATTATTGAATCTCAGGGTCGCCAGGAAACCTATGTGGTGCAGGACCCCATCAAGGGAACGCGTGCAAAACTGGCTCAGGTACTGCCTGATCGAGTCATTCTCGACGTCAGTGGCCGGTTTGAAACCCTGATGCTGGACGGTATTGAGTTTAGTCGTCAGGTTGCCACGCCGGTACAATCTCGTCGCACTGCTAACCGCAACCAGCCAAAACAGATCAGTGACAAAGCCCGTGAAGAGCTAAAACAGCGCCGTGATGAGTTGCTGGCCGAGCCGGGCAAATTGTTCGACTACATTCGTATTTCGCCTGAGCGACGTAATGGCCAGTTGGTTGGCTATCGCTTACGTCCGGGCAAAGACCCCGAACTGTTTAAGAAGATGGGGCTTAAAAATAACGATCTCGCCATTGCTATAAATGGCTTCCAACTCACGGATATGAAACAGGCTATGTCAGCAATGAATGAGCTGAGAAATAGTACTGATGCCAATATCACGATTGAACGTGACGGCCAGACTGTCGATGTGCAATTTAGCCTGTAAAGACTATAATTTTGGAGTTATAAAAATCATGGGTAGAAAGCTACACCTCACAAAAATCAAAAAAGGGTTAGCTAAGTATGCAGCTCTGTTATTTGCGGCTGGATTGTCCTTGTCTGTTTCTGCGGTTGAGTATGCGGCCAACTTTAAAGGCACTGATATTAACGAATTCATTAATATCATCAGTAAAAACCTCAACAAGACCATCATCATCGACCCTAACGTTCGGGGTAATATTAATGTCCGCAGCTATGAGCTGATGGACGAAGCGCTGTACTATCAGTTTTTCCTCAACGTACTGGAAGTATATGGCTATGCAGTCGTAGAGATGGAAACTGGGGTGCTCAAAGTTGTGCGTAGCTCAGATGGTAAAAAAGCCAACGTACCTTTAGTGGGTGACGGTGACATTGATAACGGCGATGTGATGATCACTCGGGTTGTTGAGGTTAAGAACGTCAGCGTGCAAGAGCTGGGTCCACTTATTCGGCAGTTCAGTGACCAAAAAGATGGCGGTCACGTCACCAACTTTAACTCAGCCAACGTAATGATGCTGACAGGTCATGCTGCCTCGGTAAATCGGTTAGTTAGCATTATCAAGTCGGTGGACCAGGCCGGTGACCAGCGAGTTGATATAGTTCGCCTGAAGCATGCAACGGCCGATGATGTCGTTCAGGTCGTCGAAAAAATTTATAAAGACGGTGGTAAAAATCAGGTGCCACAGTTTTTAATACCTAAGATCGTTTCAGATAACCGTACTAACAGCGTCGTGGTCAGTGGTGAAGTGCAAGCCCGTACTCGCGCGATTGAATTAATTAAGCGCCTGGATGAAGAGTTGGAAAACCAGGGTAATACCCAGGTTTTCTATCTTGATTATGCGAAGGCTGAAGAGCTGGTTAAAGTGCTGCAAGGGGTGAGTAAAACCCTGCAGGAAGAAGCGCAGGGCGGCAGTAAAACTCGCTCTCGTAGCAATCAGAATGAGACCAGCATTGAAGCGCATGAAGATTCTAACTCACTGGTGATCACGGCACAGCCGGATACCATGCGTTCACTGGCCAGCGTCATCGAAAAACTGGATGTGCGTCGTGCTCAGGTTCTGGTTGAAGCCATTGTCGTAGAAGTACAGGAAGGCGATGGTATCAACTTTGGCCTGCAATGGATCACCGAAAAAGGCGGCATGTTGCAGTTCAATAATGGCACCACCGTGCCGGTTGGGGCACTGGCCGTGGCGGCTGAGCAGGCTCGTGATAAGACGGTTGTTCGTACTCAGGCTGGTACAGAAGATCCGACTAAGATAACCGAATACAACGAAACCGTTGAAGGTGATTTAGGCGGGCTGGGTTCCTTGCTGGGCGGCATCAATGGTCTGGCAATGGGCGTTGTGAAAAACGACTGGGGCGCGATCATCCAGGCGGTATCAACCGATACCAACTCGAATATCCTTGCAACACCTTCTATTACAACCATGGACAATGAAGAAGCGTCCATGATTGTTGGTCAGGAAGTGCCTATTATTACCGGCTCAACTGCCAGTGAGAATAACTCGAATCCATTCCAGACAGTTGACCGTCAGGAAGTGGGTGTAAAACTGAAAGTCACCCCACAAATTAATGACGGTACAGCGGTTCAGCTGACCATTGAGCAGGAAGTTTCCAGCGTCAGTGGAGCAACTGCGGTTGATATCTCAGTGAATAAACGCGCTATCAACACGACCGTAATTGCTGATGACGGCGGCATGGTCATCCTGGGTGGTCTGATTGACGAAGACGTACAGGAAAGTGTTTCTAAAGTACCATTGTTGGGTGATATTCCATTCCTGGGACATTTGTTCAAGTCAACCAACACGACCAAGCGTAAGCGTAACCTGTTGGTATTTATTCGTCCGACGATTGTTCGTGACAGCCGCAGTATGAACGAACTGAGCCATGCTAAGTACAAGTTTATCCGTAGTGAGCAGACTAAGCAGCGTGAAGATGGTATTGATCTGATGCCGTTACAGGATGCGCCAATTCTGCCGCAGTGGGACGATGCGATGGTGCTACCGCCAACGTACGAAGAGTTTCTGAACGAGCAAAACGAGAAGAACAATGACTGAGGCGGTACAGGAACTGATTGACGGCCATGATGAGACGGCGCTTGCGCTGGACGAGGCAATGGAACCAGAAGCTGCGTCGCATGTGCGTTTGCCCTTTGCCTATGCCAGACGTCAGAGCCTGTTGCTGAGTCAACAGCCAGACGGATTGAAAGTTTACTACAAAGGTCAGCCCTCGCTGGATGCACTGCTCGAAGTGCGTCGTATTGCCCAGGCTGGCTTTACCCTAGAGCAGCTGGATGACGATAAGTTTGAACTGCTACTGGAAGCGTCTTATCAGCGCGACAGCTCTGAAACACAGCAAATGATGGAAGACATCGGAAACGAAGTTGACTTGTTCTCATTAGCTGAAGAAATGCCACAAACGGAAGATCTGCTGGCAGCTGATGATGATGCACCGATCATTAAATTAATCAATGCCATGCTCAGTGAAGCGATCAAAGAGGGCGCGTCGGATATTCACATCGAAACCTTCGAGCAGGAACTGGTGATCCGCTTCAGGGTGGATGGTGTGCTAAAAGAAGTCCTCAAGCCGAATCGTAAGTTGTCTTCATTGCTGGTGTCACGTATCAAAGTAATGGCTAAGCTCGACATCGCTGAAAAACGGGTGCCGCAAGATGGCCGTATCAGTCTGCGAATTGCAGGCCGTGCGGTTGATGTGCGGGTATCGACCATGCCATCAAGCTTTGGCGAGCGTGTTGTATTGCGTCTGTTAGATAAGAACAATGCACGCCTGAATCTGGAAGACTTGGGTATGACAGAGCGCAACCGTGAGCTGTTTGCTGAGATCATCGCCAAGCCACACGGTATAATTCTGGTTACCGGCCCGACGGGTTCTGGTAAAAGTACCACTTTGTACGCAGGTATGACGCAGATCAACTCCCGCGATCGCAACATACTGACCGTAGAAGATCCCATTGAATATGAAATTCCGGGGATTGGCCAGACTCAGGTTAACCCGAAAGTAGATATGACCTTCGCCCGTGGTCTGCGCGCTATTTTGCGTCAGGATCCCGATGTGGTGATGGTCGGTGAAATCCGGGATCTGGAAACTGCACAAATCGGTGTTCAGGCATCTCTGACTGGTCACTTAGTAATGTCAACGCTGCACACGAACACGGCCTCGGGTGCGATTACCCGGATGGAAGATATGGGTGTTGAACCTTTCCTGTTGTCTTCATCACTGTTAGGTGTACTGTCACAACGACTGGTACGAACCTTATGCCCTAACTGTAAAGAAGCCCATCTGGCGGACGATCGCGAGTGTGAACTATTAGGTGTTGAGAAAGGGTCGCAAACGACCATTTATCGTGCAGTAGGGTGTGAAGAATGTAATTTCAATGGCTACAAGGGTCGAACCGGTATTCATGAACTACTGATAGTAGACGAGCATATTCGTGAGCTGATCCACAACGGTAAAGGTGAGCAGTCGGTAGAAAAGTACATTCGTACTTTCAGTCCGAGTATTCGTCAGGATGGGTGTGCGCGGGTACTAAAAGGCCAGACGACGCTGGAAGAGGTGATGCGGGTCACCCGTGAGGAAGGCTAATGGCTGCGTTTGAGTATCGTGCTTTAGATGGCAAAGGAAAAGAGAAAAAAGGCATTCTGGAGGCGGACACCGCCAAACAGGTCCGCCAGATGTTGCGCGAAAAAGCCATGATGCCGCTGGAGGTGTCTCCGGCTGCGGAAAAGGAAAAGTCGGCCAGCTCAGGCGGCTTTACCTTAACGCGAGGTTACAAGCCTTCGGTATCCGATATCGCCCTTATCACGCGCCAGCTCGCAACCCTGATACAGTCCTCTCTCCCAGTAGAAGCGGCGGTAATGGCCGTTGCTGAGCAATGTGAAAAGCCGCGCCTGAAACGTATGCTGATGGCTGTGCGTTCCAAGGTGGTGGAAGGTTACACGCTGGCCGATGGTATGTCTGAGTTTCCGCATGTCTTTGATAATCTTTATCGTGCTATGGTCGCGGCGGGCGAAAAGTCTGGTCATTTGGATCAGGTACTGAATCGCCTGGCGGATTACACCGAACAGCGACAGCACATGCGCAGCCAGATCACTCAGGCGATGGTGTATCCAACCATTCTGGTGATTTTTGCTATTGCCATCGTCTCGGTTTTGTTGGGCACCGTGGTACCGAAAATCCTTAAAACCTTCGAAAAGTCCAAGCAGGTACTGCCCTGGACTACTGAGTGGGTAATGGCTGCCAGTAATTTCGTTCAGGCGTACTGGATGATTTCACTGGTGGTGATATTTGGCAGTGTGTTTTTGAGCAAACAAGCCCTGAAAAGGCCCAAAGTCCGTTTTTGGTACGACGCTAAGCTTTTGCAGCTTCCCGGCATTGGCAAAATCAGCCGAGGCATTAACACGGCCCGTTTTGCCCGTACTTTAAGTATTTTGTCTTCAAGCTCGGTGCCATTGTTAGAGGGTATGAAAATCTCTGGCCAGGTACTCGAAAATGAAAAAATCAAAGCCGCTGTCACAGATGCGGCAACTCATGTGAGTGAAGGTGCAAGCCTGCGGGCTGCACTGGCACAAACAAAGCTATTTCCGCCCATGATGCTTCATATGATTGCAAGTGGTGAAAAGTCCGGTGAACTGGAGCAAATGCTTGAGCGTGCCGCCAACAACCAGGACAGGGAATTCGAAAGTATGGTCAGCGTTTCGTTAAAACTGCTCGAACCCGCCATGATTGCAAGCATGGCTGTTATCGTGCTGTTTATCGTAATGGCTATCCTACAGCCAATCATGGCGATGAACAAAGCAATTGGTCTGTAGTCAAATTAATTGCATATACAACATCAGCGTCTTGGCTTTTTGCCATGCGCCAACAGCATTGAGGTAAATAACGTGAATAAACAATCCGGTTTCTCATTATTAGAAGTCATGGTGGTTCTGGTGATCATCGGTATGATTATGTCAATCGTGGCACCTAACATCATGGGTCAGCAAGAAGAAGCAGCGAAAGAAAAAGCGATGCTGGACATTCGTCAGATTGAAGACGCAATGAAAATGTATAAGCTTAAAAACAAAAAATACCCAACTACAGAGCAAGGTTTGGAAGCGCTGGTGACACAAACCACCATTGATCCGGTGCCTAAGCGTTTCCCTGAGGGCGGCTTCATTTCTAAATTGCCTGAAGACCCATGGGGTAACCCTTATCAGCTGGTTAGCCCGGGTGAGATGGGTAAGATCGACATCTTCTCTATGGGACCAGATGGTGAAGTTGGTACAGATGACGACCTGGGTAACTGGGACAGCGAAGAAGACCGTTAATTCTTATGCGCACAGCAGTAGACGTTCAGCCGAGTGTGCAACAAGCACACTCGCCGAAGTTCGGTCGTCAGGCCGGGTTCAGCCTTATCGAAATTCTGATGGTACTGGTGATCATTGGCTTTTCAGTCAATCTGGTCACTTACACCTTGTCAGATGATATGGAAGAAGAACTGGAGCGCGAAGCGCTTCGACTGCACAGTGTGATTAACATGGCCTCTGAATTCGCTATTCTAAACCAAATTGAGCTGGGCTTTCATCTGGACAAGAAAAAGCTTGAGTTTCTGGTGTTTGATGGTGAGAAGTGGGCCACATTTGATGCGGAAGAACTTTACCAGGCCATAGACTATCCGGATGAGTATAAAATTGAACTCACTACCGAAGATCTCGCCTGGGCACAAGATAATATGCTGGAGCAGGCGAACTGGCGTGAGCTGATGGGCTCCGGTGACGAAGAAAGCTTACTGGAACTTAAGAAATTAAAAATCCCTCAGGTATTGCTGCTCTCGTCAGGCGAAGTGAGTGCGTTTCAGGTCAGCCTGGAGCTAGAGGAACAAAGCGAGCCCGTGTATTTTATTGAGGGCGAGTTTATGGCGCCGGTGAATTTACGCAAGGAGCCGGAAGACTCATGAACGGTCTGATTGCAAGAACTAGACAGGCAGGTTTTACACTGCTTGAGGTAATGGTGGCGCTCAGTATTTGTGCTGTTGCCGGTATTGCTGCGATGCAGGCAACGGGTGAGCACATTAACCACATTGGTACGCTGGAGCAGCAGGCTTACGCATCCTGGGTTGCAGAAAACCGCCTCGTCATGATGCGTGCAGGTGCCAAAGAAGGGGCTGTCAGAAATGGCCTTAAGGGCGACGAGGAAATGGGGGGGGTTACCTGGTATTGGTCTCAGTCCACTCTTGCAACAGCAGATCCGACTTTTGTAAAGGTCACGATTGAAGTCTTTTCTGATGAAAAACGTGAACACTCGGTGTATGACCTGACCACCTTTATCTACAAGAAAGGGAAGCGGTAATGCAGTTGCAGAACACTGCCCGGCAAGGTGGATTCACCCTGATTGAAGTATTACTGGCACTGGCTATTCTCGCCATGGTGGTGACGGCAACACATCAGATCCTTGATACCACACTCAGAGCGAAAGAGGCATCCGAGGAAACTGTGGCCGAGCTGGAGTCTTTACAGACGATGTTTCGTTTGATGGACCAGGATTTCAATCAGATGACCAAGCGAGAGGTGCGTAATGAGGCCGGAGACTTCAGCCCAACTTACATTCTTCATGGTCGTTATAATTTAAACAGCCAGTACGATGGTATTGCCTTTGTTCGGGACGGCTGGACGAACCCCATCAGTCTGCTTCCACGCTCTGAGTTGCAGGCTGTCGGGTACCGGGTTGTAGATGACAACCTGGAGCGTATTTATCGAATTTATGTTGATCAGCTGGACGGTACAGAGCCCCGTAGCCAGGTGATCCTTGAAAATGTAGAGGAACTCAAGTTTGAATTCCTTGACGACAAGCAAAAGTGGCAAAATAACTGGGATATTAAAGCCCTGCCGTTGGCAGTCGCCGTCACAGTGCAACAAAAAGATGCAGAGCCTATCAGGCGTATTTTCTTAACCCCCGGGGACGGTAAGGTTAAGCAGGCCAGCAGCGATGATGATAATCGCAACGGGAACAATAATAGCGGCGATAAGAATGATGATGGACAAAGGAGGGGCTAGCGTGAGATCTCAACGTGGTGCAGCGTTAGTCATTGTTTTATTCATTGTGGCTCTGGCGGCGACGATTGCGACGGAAATGACCATGAACCTGATGGTTCAGGTGCAAAAAGCGACCAATCTGCAAACCCACCAACAGGCAAAGTGGTATAGCTACGGCGCAGAAGAGTTAGTAAAGAAGGTCTTACTGGACAGTCGAAAAGATGAGCCAGATAAAGTGCATCTAGGCCAGCCCTGGGCACTGGAAGAAGTGCCCTATCCGGTCGACCATGGCACATTAAGCGGGCAGATCACCGATTTGCAGGCATGTTTAAACCTCAATGCGTTACGCAATAAACCGCAAAAAAATAGCGGTGGCCGAAATGACACAAACCCGGCACATAAAGCGCTGCTTGAGCTGTTAAAGAACATCGAAGACTTGCCAAGTGAAGAAAGCGAAGAGGCGATGGCAGACAGCGTGTATGACTGGCTGGATGATGACAGCATCACGTTCCGCTCTGGGGCAGAAGAAGATGAATATATGTCACTCAGAACACCGTATCTGACGGCGAATAACTTGTTTGCATCGGTTAGTGAGCTGAGGATCATCAAAGGATTTAATCCGCTGGTGATGGAAAAGCTATTGCCCTATGTGTGTGTTATTCCAGGTAACACTGAGCTGGCTATTAACGTCAATACGATACAGCCTGAGCAAGCGTTGTTACTGAGTGCGTTGATGGACGGGTTGAGTCAGTCTGGTGCGGAGGCGATTATTTCTGCACGACCGGAAAAAGGCTTTGACTCGATTCAGGAATTTTACGCTGAAGCTGCGAATCAAGGTGCTTCAGATAAGCAAAAGAACGAGAAAATTTTTACTATTTCAAGCAATTATTTTAAGTTACGAGCAAAGGCTCAGTTCGATGAGCGTTTGTTTCGCCTGACCTCAATAATCGAAATAAAAGAGGGTCGGGCGAGCATCCTAGCGCGTAAATTTGGAGGCGTTTAGTGTCAGAAAAATTGATGATCCGTGTGGGTCACTCACAACAAGAGCCGGTTCATTGGTTGGTCTGGTCGGCGCAAGATGCGCAGATCATTGCCAGCGGTGAGCTGGAACATGCCGGACTGCTCGGTGAGCTAAGCGAAAAAGCACAAAGCCGCTCGGTTGCCGTGTTGCTGCCTGCCTCTAGCGTGCAGTTAAAAACGATTGATTTACCGGCAAAATGGAACAGGAAGCTGGAGCAGGCTCTGCCCTTTATGCTGGAAGAGCAAATTGCCTGTGACATCGATAAGGCCTTTATTGCGGTCGGCAAAGCGGGTCAGCGTGATGAGCAGCACACCATAGATGTTGCCCTGTGTGACAAAACCTGGCTTACCGGCTGGATGGCGTTATTCGATGACTTTGATATCAGTGTGCAGCGTTTGATACCTGATGCGTTATTGCTACCAGTACCAGCGGAAAGTGCTGTCAGTGCCATTGAGCTGGGTACACAGTGGTTGTTCCGCACAGCTGAATGGCAGGTAAGCGGTGTTGAACCGGACTGGCTGGCGGGTTATCTGAGCTTATTGCCTGCTGAGCGCATACAGCATTTTAGCCCGGGTGAGGCACTGGAGTCTGAAAAGACATTAGAAGCAATGGAAAGTGAGTATGACTTACCCCTTGCGCTGTTCGCCAAGCAGCTGGAACATGAAGCGTTTAATCTACGTCAGGGTAAATTTGCCGCGAAGAAGAAGCAGCCCCAATGGTGGCGTGACTGGCGCAGTGGCTTGATTGCGGCCTCGGTCGCATTAGTGTGTTTTATTGCAGTCAAATCGACTCAGCTTCTCTTGCTACAGAATCAGGCCGATGAACTCAGTGCTCAGGCTGTTGCGAGTTACAAGCAGGCATTTCCGAATAAAGTCGTACGCCCACACCTGTTAAAGAAACAGATCCAGAATGAGCTGAACAGTTTATCTGGTGAACAGCAAGGCGGATTTCTGGAGCTGACAAACCACTTTGTGACGGTTTTTGACGAGGTGAAAAATTTTGAACCTGAGACCTTGCGTTATGATCAACGCCGTAATGAATTAAGGATCCGTGCTAAAGCAAATGGCTTCCAGGTATTTGGTCAGGTGAAGAGTATCCTCGAGCAGCGTGGTATGACAGTACAGCAAGGTGCCCTTAATAATGATGGCGATTACGTGATCGGTGAGATCCGCATTCGAGGTGCAGCATGAAACAGCAAGTGATCAATTATTGGCAGTCCCTCAAAGAACAGGAGCAAAAGTTACTGATTGTTGCTGGGGTTGTGTTCTGCGTATTTGTATTGGTAATGGGGATAATTCGCCCGTTGAACAATGCGGTTGAAAAAGCAGAAAAAGAAGTTGATAAACAACAGGCATTGGTTTCCTGGGTAAGCAAAAGTGTGACGCAATTGAAAAGTCAGAGTTCAAGTCGCGCTTCTGCGGGCAATGTGAACTTGACTCAGCTGGTCAACCGTACTCGCGGTAGATATAAAATTGCCATCAGCAAAATGCAACCCAGCGATAACTCACTACGTGTGAATATCGATAATGTAGAGTTTAACCAATTGATTGCCTGGCTGGACGAGTTGACCAATCAGCATGGTGTTAAAGTGGCTAACCTGGATTTGGGCAAAGAAGACGCCCCCGGATATGTTCGAGTTAGTCGTCTGGTATTAGAGAAATAAGTATGAAAAAGATCATCAGTCTGGTACTGGTTTTTTTGCTGGCGTTTAGCGTGTTTGTCGCAATCACTATGCCTGCCAGTATCGTTTTACAATTGTCACAAGGATCGCTGCCACGAGCCTTGTCTGTGGGCGCCGTGTCTGGCTCTATTTGGGAAGGGCGGATCAGCGAGGTGCGCTATGAAAACGTTCAGCTCAATGACGTTACTTGGCAGCTCAATGGTTGGGGATTGCTGACCGGCCAGGTGCAGGGTAAAGTCCGCTTTGGCTCACCCAGAACACTGGATGAAATCTCAGGCAACAGCAATTTCTCTATGTCACTGTTGGATAAGTCGGCCAAGCTGGATGATGCGATACTGCGCTTTAGTGTTGAGCAGGCTATGCAGCAGGTTACCCTGCCTTTGCCCGTGGATGCCAAAGGTCGTGTGATTTTGAGTATTGATGAATACTATACCGGACAGCCTTATTGTGAAGCGCTTAATGGTGAGATCAGTAGCCCGAATATTGATATCAAAGGTCTTACGGGTTGGTTTAGTATCGGTGATATGAGTGGCACATTGACCTGTAAGTCTGGTGATATCGCCGTGACGGTGGATCCGGAAAATCGCCTTGGGCTGCGTGCTGATGCAACCCTGGCTGCCAACATGCAGTTTCGCGTTGCGGGCAATATCAAACCGGAAGCTTCTTTACCTAAAGAAGTCCATGATGCAGTTAAATTCTTAGGACGTCCGGATAGCGAAGGGCGTTACCCGGTAAGCCTATAAACTATGATGACCTTTAGTTACGAGGCGCAGCATCAGGCTGCGCTCAGCGAGTATCTTGAGCAGCGTCCCGGAGCTCTGAGCCTGCGCGGCGTTGAAGGCTACCTGTTTGCGCTTATTTGTGGTCCGGATGGGATAGAGCCAGAACAATGGCTGAGTGAGTTGAGCCTGAATGACGCGGCGTTAGAAGAGCATACTGTGTTTGCTTTTTTAGCATTACATCATCATATCAGTGAGCAGGTTTTTTCTGGCCAGTTCACTGTGCCTGTGCAGGCAGACTCTCTGTGGGCTGAGAAGCAACAGTGGAGCCAGGGGTTTTTACTGGCCAGCCAGCAGTATTATGAACGCCTGATGAGTGCCCCAGGTGTATCACAAGAGCTGCTCCAGGCGTTGCAAATGGCCACTGAACAGCTGGCTTTTTTCAGTCTGGAAGAACAGCAAGTTGCGCAGTTTTGTCAACAGGGTGGGCATGATATGGCTGCTTTTTGTGCTGAACAACTAAGCCTTGCCAACGACTTTGCGCAGGGGTATGCCGCCCTGATAGAGCAAGTTGCTCTGGCCAGCGGCCTGTATAACGAGTAACTCAATTACATCAAATCAAGTGCGATGTGGGTGCAGCCTTTCGCGCAATGGGCACTGCCTTTAGTCCCCTCAGCACCGGTCAGGTCGAGTAACACAGGCTGATTGCAGTGTGTGCATAATACCGTCTGACCTTTGCTTAATTTTTTCAACAGGGCCTTTTGGTCATTAAAAGACTTAGCCCTGGCTTTGTTGAGTTGAGAAAAATCCATTACAAACCCGCCTGTTTCAATGAACTGGCTGCAATCTCACACACTGTCAGAAGCTTTGGACCGTAGAAATACATATTCAGCTCATTGCCTTCACAAAATTTCAGGTGAAACACCTTCATTTTTTCATTGGTTGACAGTGCAGACATGATGTAAGACTGCTCTGACTCCGTCAAAGTCAGCTCTTTGTTGATCTGCTGGCGGGCCAGTTTCGCGGCCATACTGTACTGAGCTTTGCTGGTATCTCCAAGCAGGTCTACACCATACTGGATCATTTGCTCGCGTGGCTCTTTGATGCTCGGATGGTCTATGGTGAACAGGGCCAGGATCACCACAACTAAAATCAGGTACTTTTTCATAACTGCAACTACTTTGATCTAAACAGCCAAAAGATGTCGCCAGTGTAATAAAATGAGGGAAATAAAAGCAAGTTTAGTGCTAGGAATTTTTTATTACTTAGTTTAGTTGCAATGCTGTTTTATGTCGGCTTTTCCCTTTAAAATGAGCAAGATCTAATCCAGATTGATATACTACACATATAAAATAGAGGTCACTGTAGCAAGTACCTGTCCCAGGCGCGTAAGGAGCTGTGATGGACAAGCAAATTAAGGTCAAGAATATCCCCGTCGACGTCAAAATCCATAAACCCGACGATTTACAACCAGACAGGTTTAACCCCCGCAACCGCATTTATGTCAGGGCCGTCACCGGGTTGCATCAGAAACTCAGAAAACAGATAGGTTTTATCGGCATGCTGGCCTTCATGCTGTTACCCTGGATCAATTTCAACGGCGAACAGGCGGTGCTGTTCGATATCTTTGAGCAAAAGTTCAACATTTTTGGTCTGACGCTGTGGCCTCAGGATTTAACCATTCTGGCTTTTATTCTGATGATTGCGGCCTTCGCCTTGTTTTTGGTGACTACTTTCTATGGCAGGGTGTGGTGCGGTTACACCTGTCCGCAAACGGTCTGGACCTTTATTTTTATCTGGTTTGAAGAAAAGTTAGAGGGGACTGCCAATCAGCGCAAGAAGCTTGATCAGCGACCTATGGACTTTGATAAGTTCTGGCGTAAATCAGCCAAGCATTTAAGTTGGATGCTGTTTTCCTTGTATACGGCCATTTCGTTTGTAGGCTATTTCACGCCTATCCGTACGTTACTCCCCGATCTGCTGATGTTCTCGGCCTCCGGATATGCGGCATTGAGCGTGGTGGTTTTCACTTTGTGTACTTATGGCAATGCTGGCTGGATGCGTGAGATCATGTGTCTGCATATTTGTCCTTACTCACGTTTCCAGTCAGCGATGTTCGACAAAGATACCTTTACGGTGAGCTATGACACCGAACGTGGTGAAAGTCGTGGTCCGCGTAGTCGTAAGGAAGATCCCAAAGCGCTGGGGCTAGGGGACTGTATCGACTGTAAGTTGTGTGTACAGGTGTGCCCGACAGGCATCGACATCCGTAATGGACTGCAATACGAGTGTATAAACTGCGGTGCCTGTATCGATGCGTGTGATGGTGTGATGGATAAAATGAACTATCCAAAAGGCCTCATCTCGTATACAACTGAGCGTAACCTGGAAAGTGGCAGCGACAAAACCAAAGCGGTGCGCGGGAAATTGATCGGTTACTTACTGATATTGATTGTATTAAGTGGCGCTTTGGTTGCTAATGTTGCGATGCGTAAGACACTCGATCTGGATATTATCAGAGACAGAAATCAACTTTACCGGGTCAATGTAGAGGGCCTGGTGGAAAATACCTACACGCTGAAAATGATCAACAAGGCACAGGTACCTCAGACTTTCCTGATCAGTATTCGCGGTTTGTCTGACTTCACAATCATTGGTAAACAGGAAATTCAAATCGCGGCAGGCTCAACCGTAGACCAGCCTTTATCGGTTGTGATTGACCCGTACGATTTGACGCTGCCGGTGACTGAGTTTGAATTTGTCATTACAGTGAAAGACGAACCTGAAGAGTTCATCGCACAGCCAACGAACTTTTTTAAAGGTCGTTAGCATAGATAGGGTACAATAGGGTAACTCATATACATCACAAAAGCGGGTTAGCCCGCTTTTTTGTTACTTGGCCCACCGCCATTGAGGTGTCGGGCTGTGAAAGGTAAAAATTATGACAGATTTCAGTTTTCAGAACTTAACGCCCGATCTGATCCTCGATGCTGTTGAAAGTGTAGGTATTTACCCCGAATCTGGATTACTACCACTCAATAGCTATGAAAATCGGGTTTATCAGTTTCGTGCTGATGATAACCGTCGTTACGTTGCCAAGTTTTATCGCCCCGAGCGTTGGCAGTCAGAACAGATCCAGGAAGAGCACGATTTCACACGGGCCCTGCAAGAAGCCGAAGTGCCCGTTGTCGCTCCCTTGCGTGTTGACGGACAAAGTTTGTTTGAGCATCAGGGCTATCGATTTTGTTTATTTCCCAGCGTCGGTGGTCGCCAGTTCGAGATGGATAATCTGGATCACCTGGAAATGTTGGGGCGCTACATTGGTCGTTTACACAGCGTTGCACAGCAGAGTGCGTTTGTGCACCGTCCCGCGATTAATGTTACTGGTTACCTGCATCAACCACGCAAGGACATTCTGGCGTCTGAGTGTTTGCCTGATACATTGCGGCTGGCGTTTACCACAGTGCTTGATCAGGTAATTAACAAGGCAGAAGAAAAATTTACACCAACCCAGCAGATCCGTTTGCATGGTGATTGTCATGCTGGCAATATTCTATGGTCTCAGGAACAGTTAATGATTGTGGACCTTGATGATTGCCGTCAGGGGCCCGCTGTTCAGGATCTCTGGATGATGTTAAGTGGTGACAGGCAAAATCAGGTCATGCAGCTTGATACCCTGTTATCCGGCTACGAAGAGTTTGCCTCGTTCGATACATGCGAACTGGCGTTAATTGAGCCGCTAAGAGCAATGCGTATGGTGCATTATATGGGGTGGCTGGCCAAACGTTGGCATGATCCGGCGTTTCCCCGGAACTTTTCGTGGTTTGCAACAGACAAATACTGGGAACAACAGATCCTGGCGTTAAAAGAACAACTTGCCGCACTGGATGAAGCGGCGATCAGTCTTTATCCATAAAAATTTAGAGAGAAGAGTAATGTTAAAATCGATTAAGGTTGCGCTAATTGCGTTGTGTATGCCTGTGCTGGCAATGGCTGCCGATTTCACGGATGGTAAACACTACCAGACATTAACAACGACAAAGAGTGAGTCGGCCAAGGTCACTGAATTCTTTTCCTTTTACTGCCCGCACTGCTTTCAGTTCGAGCCGGTAGCAAAAGCGCTAGAGAAAAACCTGCCAGCGGGTGCCGTATTTGAAAAAAGCCACGTTAATTTTCTGAACGGGCTGTCACCTGAAGTGCAAAGTTACCTGAGCTATGCCTACATCATTGCCAAACACCATGGTAAAGCGCAGCAGGTAAGCGATCAGATCTTCAACACCATTCATGTGCAGCAGGTACAACTTAAAGATCTTAAAGACATCAAAAAGCTGCTGGAAGCCAATGGGATCAGTGGCGAGCAGTTTGATGCTGCTATGGCCAGCATGCCAGTTATTAGCGCGGAAAAAGCCATGGTTGAAAAGCAGAATACTTTCAGCAAAGCGGGGGCACTGACAGGTGTACCGACTTTCGTTGTGAATGACAAATACAAAATTAACCTGAGAGAGCTGAGCAGTCAGGCTGAGCTGGATGAGCTGGTTAAACACTTACTAGAAAAATAATGGGAGCAGACCATGTTTAAATCAATTTGCGCCGCAGCATTGGCACTATTCCTACCTTTGATGGCAAACGCTGCCAATTTCCAGGAAGGCAAGCACTATGAGGTCGTTGCTGAGCGAGGCACTAAGAAGCCAGAAGTAACCGAATACTTCTCATTTTATTGTCCGGCCTGTAACAACTTTGAGTCCTTAATTGGTGAGTTCAAACCAAAACTCGACAGCGACGTGAAATTCAAAAAAAGCCACGTTGACTTTGTTGGTGTACGTGATCCTGAAATCCAGCAGATGATGAGTAATGCACTAGCGACGGCGTCAGTATTACCTCAAAAGGATAAGATCGTTGCGGCGATGTTTGCCCACTTACACGGCAAGCGTGGTAAGTTCAACGAGGTTGCTGACATTAAAGATTTGTTTGTGGCTCAGGGCGTGTCTGCAGAGAAGTTTGATAAACTGTACAAGAGCTTCTCTGTACGCACTAAAGCGAAGAAAATGAAGCGTTCACAAGAGCAGATGCAAGACAGAGGCGCGCTGACGGGTGTGCCGACTTTTATTGTCAACGGTAAATACAAGCTGATCTTGTCGCGTGAATCTGGTGTGACTTCACCGGATGACATTGCTGCTCTGATCAATTATCTGGCGAAAAAGTCCTAATCTTTAAGATGAAAAAAAACCCGCGATGAACGCGGGTTTTTTATTGCCTGCAGTCAGCTATTATTTTCTGGTCAGAAAAACGCCTGACTCCACATGGTGGGTATAAGGGAACTGATCGAAGATAGCAATACGCGATACCTGGTGGGTGTTGCACAGCATGTCCAAATCGCGCTCCAGCGTATCCGGGTTGCAGGAAATATAAATGATGTTGTCGTACTGACTGACCAGCTTACAGGTCAGCTCGTCCATACCTGCACGGGGCGGATCGACCAAAATAGTTTGGCAGTTGTAACTTTGCAGATCTATGCCTTTAAGGCGGGAGAACTGCTTTTCGCCTTTCATGGCTGCCGTGAATTCTTCACTCGACATACGAATGATATCCAGGTTATCCACCTTATTGGCTGCAATATTGTATTGTGCCGAATGAACAGACGATTTAGAGATCTCTGTGGCGAGTACTCGGTTAAATTGCCCGGCCAGGGCAATAGAAAAGTTACCATTACCACAGTACAGCTCCAGCAAATCATTTTGCAGTGGTGCGCACAGGTCTTGTGCCCAGGCCAACATCTTTTCATTTACTGCTGCATTAGGCTGAGTGAAACTGTTTTCAACCTGCTGATAGGTGTATTGTTTGCCATTGACGGTCAGCTGTTCAGTTACAAAGTCATCGCCAAACACCACTTTTTGTTTTCTGGCGCGACCAATAAAGTCGACTTTATAACTTTGTTGTAGCTCCTGACGCAAAACCTGCATGGCCTCTTGCCATGCGTCGTCCAGAGCTTTGTGATAAAGCAGGCTGATCAGCACTTCACCGCTAAGGGTGGTGAGATAGTCAATCTGGAACAGTTTACGGCGCAGGATCTCGTTATGGCGCAGCTTATCCATCATGACCTGCATCATTTCGTTTACCAGCGGTGCGCCCGGATCGAATTGATCAACGCGGATCTTCTCCTTGGTTTGTTGATCGAACATGATATGGAACAGATCGTCTCCATCATGCCAGACGCGGAATTCGCAACGCTGGCGATAGTGGCTTTTTGGGGAGTCGTACACTTCCAGTTGTGGCGCATCGAAGCGGGCAAATTGCGCACTGATCCGCTGTTGTTTTTCTGTCAACTGTTGCTCGTAGGTCGAAGTGTCAATCGTGATCACCGCCATATTAAAACCACCATAGTTAATGCAAAGAGGCGCTATTTTAGGATGCACTTTCGATTTGTCCAGCAAAGAGCAAAATATTTTGCTCTTTTATTGTACAATAGACTTAAGCTTAAGGCGTTTTGGCCGATAACCAACTATCAAGTAAAGCGGAGAGCAGACATGAAAATCGGACAGTTGAATCAGCTGTTGAATCCGGCGATGCAGCATAACGCGGGTAAAGCCAAATCGCTTATCCCTAATATGTCAATTAATACGGATAGTTACCACGGAAACAAATCTCAGGCAGCGGCAAAGATCCTCGATGATAAACTGGCGCAGGCGTTGGGGATCGAGAAAAAAGAAGAAAAAGACAAGCCCCTGTTTGATTTTGAAGAAATAGTCAAAAATGTGCTGGGGTTTGTCCAGGGGGCAGTTAAAAAAGCCAAGGCCGCCGGAGAAGACGACGACACACTCAAAAGTATGCTTGATCAAGCACGTAAGGGCGTGCAGATGGGTATTGATGAAGCGTCTGAAGATTTAAAAGGCACAGGCCTGTTTAATGATGAAATTGAGGAAGGCATAGAAAAGTCCCGCGAAGGGATTTTTAAAGGGTTGGATGAGTTTGAAAAAGAGCTGTTTGATCCTAAACCGCAGCAAGTATCAGTGAGTGCTGCACAGTTTGCCAGTTTATCTAATCAAGCTGAGTATGCCTTCACCACAGCTGAAGGCGACGAAGTGGTGATTTCTTTCAGTGATGCGATGAGTCAGTCGAAAGCGGCAAGCTATGCACGTAATGGCGACGGCGAAGGGTTTGCGTATGGTGAGCAAAGCAGTCATGAGCTTAATTTTTCCATCAGTGTGAATGGCGACCTCAACGAAGATGAGCAGGCTGCGATTAATGAGATGATGAAAGACATCCGCGATGTGAGCGATACCTTTTTCGCCGGTGACTATGATGATGCGTTTGCCAAAGTGCAGGAACTGGGAATTAACAGTGAGCAAATCGTCAATTTCACTATGGATCTGCGCCAGACCAAAACTTCCGCTGCGATTGCCCAGTATCAACAGAGTAATCCTATGAAAGATCTGGAAAAAGCACTGCAGCCATTGGATCAACGTCTTGAAGGGATCCATGATGAAGCGAAAGGACTGGGCATAGAAGCTCAGTTGCCGGATATCATGGCCTGGATAAACGAAGGCCAGGCGCGTCTGAATGAGTTTCTTGATTATGCTCAAGGGTTCTTTAGTGCACTTGAATCTCGTCAGGCTGATAAGCAAGATCAGCAAGTATAAAAAGGAGCTCAATTTCTCCCAGTTTAGGATTTGACGTAAGTATTTATTTTAAACCCTGACCGTGGCACACTGCGCGCGAACTGTAATTAAGGAGCGCATGTGCCACATATTCTTGTCTTTGATTCTGGTATTGGCGGAACCAGTGTGCTTACGCACATTCGTAACGCTTTGCCTCATGCCGACTACAGTTATGTGATGGATAATCAGCTGCTGCCTTATGGCTTGCAATCCCAGCAGACGATCCAGCAGCGTTTGGCTGCGCTCATCAAGTGGATTGACCGTGACCTGCACTCTGTCGATATTATCGTGATTGCATGCAATACCGCCTCAACCTATGCGTTGGGAGCAACTCGCCAATTAACCTCTATTCCGATTGTCGGAGTAGTTCCTGCGATTAAGCCCGCGGCATCAGCCAGTCGCGCAAAGCACATTGGGTTACTGGCGACACCAGCAACCTCCCGGAATATCTATACGCAGCAACTGATCCAGCAATTCGCCAATGAATGCCGGGTTGACCTTTATCAGTCGACTAAGCTGGTTGAACTGGCCGAGCAGTTTTACTGGTCCGGTGACATTGATCGGAAACAGCTTGTCGCTGAGATCAACCAGCTTAACTTCTCACCTGAGTTAGATCATCTGGTACTTGGTTGCACGCACTTTCCTATCATTGGCAAACCCCTGAGTGAGTCTCTTCCGGAGTCGGTAACTTTGATTGATTCAGGTACAGCGATTGCGAGGCGGGTGTATACATTACTTGCACAAGATAGTGTTGTTAAGGAAGATGAGGTTCAGGCTGAGTGTATAGGAATAAAGCAAGGAACACTGAACTGGTATGCAACAGCACAACAAGCACGCCTGGCTGGGCGGCCTGAAATCAGACTGATCAATCTTGATCAGGAATAATTGAAGCAGCTGGTTGGAGGACGCATTTCAGCATGCTCAAATCCAGGAGCATGCTGAAATGCGGCCATGAAAAAGGGGTAGTAACCTGACTGGTACTACCCCTGTTAGTGTGTACAACGAGCTGTTATCAAATTAAAGATCAGTCCTGATCGTTAGTAGTCAGCGATTCTTGTTTTTGTTTCGCTTCTCTGACTTTTAACGTGCGTTGCTGAAACTCAGATTCATTGAGCTCGTTGATGGCTTTGAGGGCATCTGGCTGCGGCATTTCAACAAATCCGAACCCGCGGCGTTTACCTGTATTCTTATCTTTAAGCAAACGAACCGAAAAAACTTGCCCTTTTTCTTCAAACAAATCTCTGACGACCTGTTCATTTGCTCTGTAAGGTAAATTACCGACATACAGTGTGGTTGTTTCTACTGTTCCACTGACGTCACTGCCCGTATTTCCTGTTGAGGAAGCGAAAGCTGATGCTATGCCTCCGATGATGATACCTAGCGCCAACAATAAGGCGGGATCAATTTGACTGTTTAGTAGTACAAAATGGCCAAGCGCATAACTCAATATTGCCAGGAGAAGTACAGTAAACAGTGTCTTACGATCGAGAATATTCATAAGGATCTACCAAAAAACGTTGAATACACATTAATTTAACAAGAAAGGTTGCTATATTAACGACTTAATCAAATATCGCAATAATTAAATATAGAACCTGTTGAAAAGATTGCACCTTCTTGATGGATTTACCGTCAGTATTGAGGGTTTAAAGATAAATGATCAAAAAGATCCAAAAAAATGAAAAAAGGGGTTGCATCGTTTTTCGATTTCCCTATAATGCG